>JBGATB010000027.1:0-121844 GCA_044229415.1 Myxococcaceae bacterium
CGCGGCAAGTTTCAGGTCAGCGCCGCCAGGCCGTAGTCGAGGGGCAGCAGCGAGTTCGAAGGGGCGCTGACGGGACCACGAGTTCCGTGCCGCCCCTCGACTACGGGCCTGCGGCCCTACGCTCGGGGTGACCGGGGCGACCTACGCGCCCGAAAGGTTCACAGCCTCTCGGGGTGAACGGGGGAGCTACGCGCCCGAAAGGTTCACAGCCTCTCGGGGACAACGGGAGGGGCGATCACGGGCGCCCCTCGACTGCGTCCGTCGGCTCACCTCGGCCAGCGGTGCACCGGCACATCCGACTGCGAGAGCGCGAGGTACTCCTCCAGCATCTTGCGCCGCGCGCCGAGATCTCTGGCGCCGCCCAAGGCCTCCACGCGCTCGCGCTGCCACCTGGCGCCGGTCATCTCCGCGGCGAGCCGCTCGGAGAGGATGCCCAGCGCGTGGTCGATCTCCCCCGCCTCCACGCCCGCGCGCGCCAGGCCCCGGGCCGCCACCGGCAACAGCCGGGTGAGCAGGCTGGGCGCGGCCACCTCCCGCGGGGACGGCGCCTCGGGCGAAGGCCACAGCAGCTGGGCCGCCAGTCCGCGCTTGGCGCCCTGGTAGAAGTTCCGCTCGGCGTAGGCGAAGGGCATGGCCGGCAGCAGCCCGTCCACCTCCTCTGCCAGGCCCAGCGTCAGCCCGAGCACCAGGGCCGCGTTGGCCACCATGTCCTCCACCGTCGGCCCGGCGGGGAGCGCGCGCAGCTCGATGCGCAGGTGGCCACCGCCCGCGGGGTCGTACACCGCGCGGTTCCACGTCCACACCGTGCCGTGGTGCAGCCGCAGCTCGGCCAGCGCGGGGGCCTCTCCCTCTCCCGAGTGCTCCTCCTCCGCGCAGACCGGCAAGAGCGGCGCGTGCAGCGCCACGCTCGCCTCGAACAGCTCGGCCGCGCCCTGGCGCACCCAGCCCGAGCCGAAGCTCGTCCGCGCCGGCGAGCGCCACTCGGCGGCGAAGACGTCCGCGCGGTCGTCCGTGGCGTGCTTGAAGAGGGCGATCCGCGTCTCCTCCCAGAGCGCGTGGCCCAGGAAGAAGGGCGAGTTCCCGCACAGCGCCAGCGCCGGCCCCATCGCCAGCTGCGCGGCGTTGTAGGTGCGCGCGAAGTCCTCCGGCGCCACTCGCAGGTGCACCTGGAACGAGGTGTTCGCCCCCTGCAGGGTCATCGCGTCCCACTCCAGGTCGAGCGGGTCCGCCCCATCTATCCGCACGCGCAGGGGCGCCTCTTCGCGGCGGCCCAAAATCCCCGCGGCGAGCGCGCGGTAGCGGGCGCGGTCCGTCATCGAGTGCTGGCCCAGCTCCGAAGGCGTGAGCGTGGGCAGGATCCCAATCACCGCCACCTTCGCCTGGTGCGAGAGCGCGGCGCGGCGCACCTCCTCCTCCAGCTGGCGCAGCTCCACCGCCAGGCCGGAGAAGGGCCGCCCGGCGAGCGGCAGCGGCCGCGCGTTCCCCTCCATGTTGAAGCGCCCCAGCTCGAGCGTGACGCGGGGGTCCTTGGTCCGCCGGAGCACCTGCTCGTTGCGGTGGACCGGCCGCCCTTGCGCGTCCACGAGGAACATCTCCAGCTCGGCGCCCACCGTGGCAGGCCCCACGCCGAAGCCCTCCCGGGTGAGCAGCTCCCGCAGCGTGGCCAGCTGCTCGCGCAGCCGCACTGCGAACCGCGCGTAGTCCTCCGCGCCGAATTCGTCCTTCTCTATCTCGAGTCCCATGGGCTGCCCGAAAGGTGGGCAGCCCCCAGGCGGCGCGCAAAGCGCAGTGTTCAAAAAAGCGCCGGCCGGCGCGCCTCGTTCAGAGGGACGCGACGGCCGGAGAGGAGAAGCAGCCGAGCGCTACGCGCGGCGGCGGCGGGCCGCCAGGCCGAGCAGCGCCAGCAGGGCGAACGGCGCGAGCGCGCCAAAGCCCGTCTGGCCGCAGCCGCAGCCCTTGGGCGTGTTCGGATCCGGCTTGGGCGGGTTGGTGACGCTGCCCGGCTTCACGGTGAGCGTCACCGCGGAGGCCGCGCTGTCCACCTTGCCGTCATTGACCACCAGCTCGAACCTGAGCACGGTCTCGCTGGTCACCTTGGGCGCGGTGAAGGTCGGCGTGGGGATGGTGCTGGAGTCCAGCTGCACCGCCGGCCCTTCGGTCTGCGTCCACTTGAAGGTGAGCGGGTCGTTGTCCGCGTCCGTGCCGGTGCCGCTGAGGGTGACCTCGGCGCCGGAGTCCACGGTGCGGTTGCCGCCGCCGTTGGCGACCGGCTGGTGGTTGGTCGGGTTGACCGACGGCCGCACGGTGACGCGGGTGGTGGCCGGGTTGCTCATGTTCTTCGCGTCCGCCACCACCAGCTGGAAGGTGTACTCGGTGTCCACGGTGACGGTGGGCGCGGTGAAGGTCGGCTTGACCGCGCTGGCGCCGACGAGCGTCACGCCCGCGCCGCCGGTCTGCGTCCAGGTGTAGGTGAGCGGGTCCCCGTCCGGATCGCTGCTCTTGGAGCCGTCCAGGGTGACCGTGGCGCCCGAGTCCACCGTCTGGTTCGCGCCCGCGTCGGCGATCGGCGCGCGGTTGAGGCACTTGTTGGGGTCCACGACGATCTTCGGGAACGGCGTGTTGTCGATCCCGGTGAAGCCGATGTCGTCGATGTCCCAGCCGCGCAGCGCCGTACCGTCATCCGCGCCGATGCGGAAGCGCACCTGCACCGTCTGGCCGGCGTAGGTGGTGCCCAGGCTGACCGTCACCGGGACGAAGGCCGGGTAGCCCGCGCTCTTGCTCACGTAGGCCGCGCGGCCGGTGAGCGGGTTCTCGGTGCCGGCCTTCAGGGTCCCGCCGTAGGTGGGCGAGGCCTTGCTGCCGATGTCCGTCCAGGTGGCGCCGGCGTCGGTGGAGAGCTCCAGCACCGCGCCGTCGTAGTTGCCGGCGTTGGCCCCGGTGGCCTGGGACTCGAACTCGTGGCGGTGCTTGAAGGTGAAGCCGAAGTTGCCGGCCGCGGAGACCTTGAGCGGCGGGGAGACCAGGTACGTGTCCGCCGGAGCGCTCGGGTTGGGGCCGTACCAGACGGTCTGCGCCGGGCCCACGCTCTCGCGCACCCACGGGAAGGCGGTGCTCAGCGCGGGCGCCGCGGCCGGCGTCCAGACGGTGGCCGGAGCCTCCACGTCGTCGCTGGCGGAGGCGGCCGGGGTGACGTCGTAGTTGGTCCGGATGGTGACCGAGCCGTTGCGCGGCCCCGGCGAGGCCAGGCCCGGGTCGTTGAAGCTGATGTTGAAGATGACGTTGGTGACCGCGGTGAACCCCGAGAGCCCCACGCGCACGGTGCCGGTGGTGGTGCCGTTCACGGTGGACGGGCCGAAGGTGATCGCCCCGCCGGACGGGAAGGTCACGCCGACGATCGGCGACATCACGGTGCCGGTGGTGGCGGTCAGCCCGCTCCAGCCGGTGTTCTTCAGGGTCACCTTCAGGGTGCCGATCTCGTTGTTGTCGAGGAAGCCGTCCTTGTCGCAGCCGCTCACGTCGTCGGTGAGCTCCGCCTTCGCCAGCACCAGCTCGGCGCCGGTGATGAAGCTCTCGGTGACCGGGGTGTTGGTGCTCGAGGCGCGGTCCGGCCCCTTGGCAAGAAGGCCCGCGCCGCGCTTGGCGAAGGCCTGGGTGAACGCCTGGAAGTCGTTCACGTCCTTGGCGTAGGCCACCGCGAGCAGCGCGTCCCGCATCTCGAGGATGGTGGCCGCCATGGGCGCGAGCTTGTACATGGCCACGTAGTACTGGCGCATGCGCAGCTGGGCCTCCTGGAAGGTCAGCCGCGGGGAGCGCAGCAGCGCCGCGTAGCACTCCCAGGACATGGTGGCCCACACCTCGCCGGTGTTGTGGACCTCGGCGTTGTTGGCGCCGTCCGCCCCGAACGCCACCGGCGCGGTGGTGGGCAGCGCGGTCCCGTTGGCGATGTGCTTGAACGTCAGCGGGTTCTTGGTGAGGTTGGTGGAGTACGGGTAGCGGCGGATGCCGAAGTAGTAGCCGTCGTTGTTGCCGCCGGAGGTGACGTAGGTGGACGCGCCGAAGACGCCGTTCCAGTTGGCGTTGATGGGCAGCGCGCCGTCCTCCTCGCGCACCAGCATCAGCAGGGCGTGGAAGTCGCCCATGCCCTCGCCCATGCCCACCGCCTGCTGGCTGGAGAGGCCCACCGAGTTACCGACGAGGCGGTTGGAGATGTAGTGCCCCCACTCGTGGGCGACGATCGCGTTGTCCAGCGTGCCGTCCCGGTCCAGCGCGGCGAGCTTGGTCATCGTCACCGCCACCGCGCCGCCGGCGAGCGCGGCCTTGATGGTGGCGCCGTCCGCCTGGCTGACGGACATCGCGGGGATCTGCGTGCCGGTGAGCGTGCCCGGCATGTCCGGGGGCGCGCCCGCCGCGTTGTTGACCACCAGCACGCCGGCCGCGCCCGCGGTGCGGGCGTTGGTGACCTTCTGCGTGAAGGGGCACAGGCCGCGGTCGATGACCACGATCTTTCCGGTGTACGTGCCGGCGGCGCCGGTGAGCGCCTCGCAGCCGTCGTTCACCGGCGCGGTGCCGTCCACCGCCAGGACCAGCGAGCCGCTGGTGTTGAAGGTGGCGGTGGTGAAGGTGGAGACGCCGGCCGGGTACTCCTTGGCGATGCTCGCCGGCGAGGTCACCTTGAAGGTGCGGCCGGGGACGCCATCGAACAGGAACATCTGCATGGTGGGGCGCGAGCCGTCCGAGGGGGTGGACATGTTCGCGTTGTTCTTCCCGGACGCGTCCTGCGCCTCGGCGAGGATCCCGTCGTTGCCCAGGCCGCCGCGGCCGAAGTTGTCGTCCTGCGCGTTGCCGGAGGCCTCGTTGAAGCCCACGTCGTAATAGAAGTCGTGGAAGAAGTTGACGTCGTAGAACAGCTGCGTGGTGGCCGCGAGCGTCTGCGCCTGCGTGCCCTTGGGCGCCAGGGTGGTGTTGAAGACGCGGTCGAAGGTGTTGGCGGCGGTGGCGGTGGGCTGCAGGTCGCCCGCGCTGAAGTGGTTGGTCGCGTCGATGTCGGCGTACGCGTTGGCGTTGTTGCCCTTGGTGATGGTGGCGCCGGCGGGGAGCCACGGGTCGTTCTTGCTGAACGGCAGGTTCTGCAGCGTCACCAGGTTGGGGGCCACGAAGGGCGCCTGGAAGCCGTCCGGGTTGCCGGTGGGGTGCGGGGTACCGGCGAAGCCCTGGGGGCCGTCATGCGGGAACTTGTCCGTGGTGCTGGCCCAGACGCGGTAGCTGAAGGCGTCCGCCGAGGTGAGGGTGTGGCGGAAGAGCAGGGCGCCGTCCTTGGCGGAGATGACGTAGGCGTAGAAGTCCGCGTCCGCGCCGGCGCCGGGGGCGGAGACCTCGAGCTCGAGGTGGTAGGCGGGGACGAGCTCGGTGGCGGTGGCGAAGAGGACGCGGCGCGCGCGGGCGGGGCGGCTGAAGGTGCTGCCGTCCTCGGCCACGAAGTTGTCGCTGTCGAACCACTGCCAGCCGCCCTCCTGCGTCTGGTTGGGCTTGAGCGCGGAGGCCGGGAGGCGGGCGCCGGTCAGGTCGAGGAAAGCCTCGCCGATGGCGGCCTGGGGGCCGAGCTCGAAGGTGGTCTGCGCCTTGGCGGCGGAGAGCGGGGAGAGGTAGCCGCTGAGCGCCACCGGCTCCAGGCGCTGGTTCATCGCCACGCGCAGCGAGTCGCGGAAGACGGGGATGCCGTTCACCTCGCGCTCGAAGGCGACGATCACCGCGCCGTCGCCCAGGTCATGCACGCGGGAGACGCGGGCCTCGGCCAGCTCGGCGGGGGAGAAGCGGTAGAGCTCCGCGTAGTCGAAGAGGTAGCGGCGGGCGGCCTGCTCGGGCGTGACGCCCAGCGCGCGCAGGGAGGGGGAGCTCACCTGGGACGGGCCGGTCCAGAAGAAGGTGGGGACGCCGAGGCGCCGCTCCACCTGGGAGACGTGGCCCAGCTCGGTCATGGCGCGGGCGCGGGCGGAGAGCTCGCTCACCAGCGGCCGCTCGGCGCCGCTGGCCAGGAAGACGTCCGCCTCGGGGCGAGGGCGCGCCAGCGCTGTCGTGGAGAGCGACGCCAGCAGCAGCGCCGCGGACACCCACGAGCCGTTTCGATTCACCGTGTTCATTGACCTGCTCCGAAGTAGGGGGCCGTAGGGAAAGGGCCCTCAAGGGGGCGCGAAGAATGCGAGGAGTCGCCGACCAGATGCGACCCCCCCGCCAGCAAGACCTATGTCGATTTGGGCAATTGTCGTGGTGGCGGGGGTTTGTGGTGTCTGAGGTGGCGACGATCAGGCTGCGGTCGCGTCGCCCGTTGGTGACACGCAGTGCGTCAGAGACCAGATCTGCCACGGATACGAGCCCGTGAACGTGAACGTGTCCCGTGCCGCGTGCCCCGTGCCGCGTGCCCCGTGAGCCGTACCCGTACCCGTCACCGCACCCGAACCCGCACCCGAACCCGAACCCGACCGAGGTAGCGAGAGGTCCAACACCAGCGTCTATGAGCGCGGCGCCGCGATGAGCAGGGCCTCAACGAAGCCCGCTCTGCAGTTCGGGTTCGGGTTCGGGTTCGGGTTCGGGTTCGGGTTCGGGTACGGGTACGGGTACGGGTACGGGTACGGCTCACGGGTGACGGCTCACGGGTGACGGCTCACGGGTGACGCGGTGCTCGTGAGTCACTTCACCGGCGAGGGCCACGCCAGGCCACAGTTCACCTTGCCCTGGGTGGTGTCCACTGTGTGGCAGTCGCAGGTGGAGAGCAGCGTCTCGCACTGCGCCTCTTGCTCGTCCGTGGGCTGCAGCCGCCCCTCTTCACTGGAGGCCCTGCGCACGCACGCCTCCTTGTCGATCGAGTTCAGCGCGCACTCGCACAGCTTCTCGGAGAGCTGGCGGCACTTGGTCTTGCAGCCGGCGCCGAGGAAGGCGAGGCACAACAGCGTGAGGACGGCCAGGGGACGCATGAGGGCGCGGGACAATGCCACATGGCCCCCTGGATGCAAGCCGCGGCGGCGCGCGCGTGGCATCATCCGTCCGCCCGGATGCGCTCCTCCCTCAGCCGCGCCCTCAACCTCGCCGCGGAGGTCTCCCTCGCCCTGTTGGTGGTGAGCGCCCCGCTCGCGCTCGGCGGCGCCGCGCCCTGGGCGCTCTACCCGCTGGTGGGGCTCTCGCTGCTCGCCTTCTGTCTCGCGCTCGCCGGCTCCTGGCGCCACGGCTACTCGGTCCATCTGCCCATCCCGTCCTGGCTCCTGCTCGTGTCCTGCGCGGTCATCGCCCTTCAGCTGGTGCCGCTGCCCCCGCCGCTGCTCGCCTGGCTCTCCGCCCCGGCCGCCGAGGTCCGCGACTTCGCGCTCGTCCCGCTCGGCCTCACCCGCTGGCGGCCGGTCAGCCTGGATCCGCCGGCCACCTGGCGCGAGCTCGCCAAGCACGTGGCCTACCTCGCCACCTTCCTCGCGGTGGCGCAGCTCTCCCGCTCGCGCGGGGCGCGCGGGAGGCTCCTGCTCGCGCTGGTGGCCTCCGCCGCGCTTGTCGCGCTGATCGGCGTGCTCCATGCCGTCCTCAACCTCCACGTGCTCTTCGGCGTGCACGCCTTCGCCGAGGCCCGCCCGCCCTTCCTCACCGTCTTCGGGAACCCCAACCACGCCGCCGCGTTCATGGCCGTGGGGAGCCTGGTCGCGCTCGGGCTGGGCTTCGCGGCGCCGGATCGCTCGCGCGCGCTGCCCCACTGGGGCGCCGCGGCCGGGCTCGGGGTGGCGGTCATCCTCACCCTCTCCCGCGGCGGCATCCTCTTCCTCTTCGCCGGGCAGGCGCTCTTCCTGGTGCTGCTGCTCCGGGCGCGCCGGCTGGAGGCCCGCGCCGAAGCCGCACCGGACGCTCCGGGCCGCCGGCTGGCCCCCGCCTGGGTGGGGGTGACCGCGCTCGCCGTGGCCGCGGTGGGCGCCTTCATCGCCTACGAGCAGCTGGGCCACGAGCTGCACCTGGACGAGGAGGGCGCCACCGCCACCTCGAGCTTGCAGCGGGACAAGGTGGCGCAGTGGCCCATGGCGCTGCGCGCGGCGATGAAGTTCGCCCCCGCGGGGATGGGCCGGGGCGCCTACGAGAGCGGGCTGTCGCGCTTCCAGACCGAGTCCCCCAACACGCTCTTCACCCACCCGGAGAACGGGGTCCTTCAGCTGCTCTCCGAGCTGGGGCTGCCGGTGGCGGCGGCGCTGCTCGCCCTGGGCCTGGTGTGGCTCTTGCGGGTGCTGCGCGGCAAGCGGAACGGGCCGGAGGAGCTGGCGCTGCTCGCGGCGGTGCTCGCCACGCTCTTGCACGACGTCTTCGACTTCAGCCTCGAGCTCGCCCCCACCGCGCTGGCGCTCTGCTTCGCGGTGGGCGCGCTGGATCGGCCGGGCTCGGGCTCCTCCAGCCAGCGCTGGTCGCTTCACCGCCGCGTGGCGCCGCTGGCCGCGGTGGGGATGGCCGCGCTCGCGGCGCTGGGGCTCCTGTTCGGCCGCTCGACGTTGCTCGACAGCGAGGGGGCGGTGCGGGACGCGCTCGCGCGCAGGGTCAGCGGCGCGGAGCTGATGACGGTGGTGGTGCGGGAGGTGGACCGGCACCCCGCGGACTACGTGCTCTACAGCCTGGCGGGCGCCGGCTTCTCCGCGAAGGACCCGCTGCAGGCGCTGGCCTTCTTGAACCGCGCGCTCTTCCTGCGGCCGCTGGACGTGGACTCGCACCGGGCGGCGGCGCGGGCGCTCTTGCGGCTCAAGAAGCGCCACCAGGCGATGCTCGAGTACGGGCTGGCCTACAAGGCGATGGTGGGCGAGCGGGACACCGCTCCGGTGATGGACGAGGCGGTGGCAGCGGCGCGCGGGCTGGACGAGCTTTCGCGGCTGGTGGCGGAGGACGACATTGACGGGTTGGCCGCCATCGCCGCGCGGCTGCAGTGGGCGCAGCGGTGGGACGAGTCCGGGCCGTTCCTCGCCTGGGCGCTGGAGCGCAACCAGGGGGACGTGCGCGCCGAGGAGCTCTGGTTCTGGGAGGCCAACGCGCGCTACTCGCGCAGAGACCTCCCCGGCGCGCTGGAGGCGGTGGCGCGCGCGGAGCAGACGGAGAACGGGCGGCTGCGCGTGGCGATCGCCAAGGCGAGCGTGCTCGCCGGCCTGGGGCGCAGCGCGGAGGCGATCGAAGGGCTCACCGCGCTGTGCGCGAAGAAGCCGGCGGTGGTGGAGATCGCCTTCGCGCTGGTGCGCCACCTGCTCGAGGCGCAGCGGCCAAACCTCGCCCGGCAGGCGCTCAACCGGGCGCGGCCGTTCCTCGCCAACGATTGGCAGCGGCGCGAGGCCTACAACCTGGAGGGGGCGAGCTTCATGCGCGAAGGCAGACACGCGCGCGCGCTCCAGGCGTACCAGTCCGGGCTCCATCTCGCTCCGAAAGACGCGGGCTTACATTACGCGCTGGCGGAGGCGCTCGAGGGGCTGGGGCGCTTCGACGAGGCCATCGCCGAGGTGCAGAAGGGCATGGCGCTCGAGCCGCAGGTGGCCAACGCGGGGCGCAAGGAGTGGATCTCCCGGCTCCAGCTGCAGCGCGCCAAGCCTCTCCCGGCGCCCGCGCCAGAGGGGCTCGCGGGGCCGGATGACGAGCAGCGCTAAGGCGCGCCGGCGCGTGCTCACCTGTCTAGCGGACAAGACAGTTTGCCCTGACCTGGAATCGGTCAGCTCCGACTTGCTCTGAGGGGGCCGCCCTACGTAACCTGCGCGGGTTCGCGGCTTGCATTGGGAGTGGTCTTTTCCCGGGAGATAGTGTCCTGAGCTCTTCCGCAGCCGCCGCTCAAGCCCGCGAGGTGTTGTTCGGGCAGTACGTCCTGGGCAACCGCATTGCGCAGGGTGGGATGGGAGAGATCTTCACCGCGGTGCGGGTGGGGATCGGCAACTTCCGCAAGCCGGTGGCGCTGAAGCTGTTGCTCACGCACCTGGCCGAAGAAGACCACATCATCGACATGTTCCTGGGCGAGGCGCTGATCGCCGCGCGGATGAACCACCCCAACATCGTGCAGGTCTACGACGTCGGCCACGAGTCTGGCCGGTACTACATGGCGATGGAGCTGGTCCGCGGGATCGCCATGTGGTCGTTCATCGGGGCGATGGCGCGCAAGGGCCAGCGGATGCCGGCCTCGCTGATCAGCTACATCGGCCGCGAGCTGTGCGAGGGGCTGAACTACGCGCACGAGCTGAAGGACGACGAGGGGCACTCGCTCAACGTCATCCACCGGGACGTGACGCCCGCCAACATCCTGCTCACCGAGGACGGCCGCGCGAAGCTGACCGACTTCGGCATCGCCAAGGCGCGGGACGTGGTGACCAAGACGTACCCGGGCACGGTGAAGGGCACGCTCGAGTACCTCTCGCCGGAGCAGGCCTCCGGCACGCGCGTGGATCGCCGCGCGGACATCTACTGCGCGGGGATCACCCTCTTCCACCTGGCCACGTACCAGTCGCCGTTCTGGAAGGGGAACGACCTGGCCACCATCCAGGCGATCCAGAACGAGCCGCTGCCCAGCCTCACCCGGATGCGGCCGGATCTCCCGAGCGCGCTGGCCACCGCGCTCTCGCGCGCCACGCACAAGGATCCCAACGGCCGCTACGCCAGCGCCCGCGACTTCCGGGACGCCATCCCCCCTCCGCCCCCCGGCGAGGTCTGCGCCGAGGAGCTGGCCAAGCTGGTGCGCGAGGTGATGGGGCCGGATCGCCCGTCTCCGCCGCAGGTCCACTTCCAGATGCCGCTGCCGGGCAAGGGCGGCGGCCGTCCGGGCCCCAAGCGGGTGGAGGAAGACCGGACGATGCAGATCCACGCCTCGCCGTCCCTCTCCGCCGCCGCGCCCTCGCTGGGCGCCGTGGGCAACCGCGTCACCGCGAAGCTCGAGGCGGAGGATGATCCGGAGGCGCCGGAGACCACGCAGCCGCGCAGCCGCCGCAAGCCGAAGACGCGCCGGCTGGGGATGACGTTCCTGTTCGCCGCGCTGGTGGCCGCGGGCGCGGTGGGCGGGGCGTACCTGACTTGGGGCCACGAGCTGTTTGGTCCGAAGGCCGAAGGAGACGTGGAGCTGGAGGTGGGCTCGCCGATGGTCAAGCGCGAGGCCGGCGCCCCCGCCCGGAGAAAGGGCCGCACCGAGATTCGCCTGCCGGACGGCCGGTCCATCGAGGCCGAGCCCGCCCCCGCGCAGCCCACGCCCGCCGTGGCCCTCCCCCCAGCGCCCGAGCCCGTCGCCGCGGCCCCCGAGCCCGCCAAGGCCGAGGAGAAGAAGGCCGAGGAGCCGAAGGACGAGGCCCGGGCGGAGATCAAGAACGGCAAGGCCTCCGCGCGGATGGGCTACCTGAACGTCCGCAGCACCCGCAACGCGCAGGTCTACGTGGCGGGGAAGCGGATCGGCGAGACGCCGGTGAAGCTGTACCCGGTCGCGCCGGGAGAGGTGACCGTGCTGGTGAAGCCCAGCAACGGCCGCCCCCAGCGCCACGTGGTCCGCGTCGCCGCAGGCAAGGCGTCAGACCTGCGGGCTGAGTTCCGGTAGCCGGTCACCCCGAGCGAAGTCGAGGGGCGCTGGAGTTCTCCGCCGTCCCCGGTCACCCCGAGCGAAGTCGAGGGGCGCTGGAGTTCTCCCGCCGTCCCCGGTCACCCCGAGCGAAGTCGAGGGGCGCTGGAGTTCTCCCGCGAAAGTCGACGATCGGTGGAGACGCTGGGCGCCCCTCGACTTCGCTCGGGGTGACCGGAGGGCGGGTTTCTTCTCCGTTCCGAGGGCTACGTCACCCGCCGTGGCGCCGCACCGCCGCGAGGATGTCCTCCCCGAAGCGGGCAATCTTCGCCGGCCCCAGGCCGGGGATCTTCGCCAGCGCCTCGCGGGAGCTCGGCCGCATCCGGTCCACGGCGGCGATCACCCTGCGCTGGAAGACCATGTACGCCTTCCACTTGAGCTGTCGCCCCATGCGCCGGCGGTAGGCCTCCAGCTCGCGGGCGAGCTGGCTCCCCTTGGACGAGAAGGGGGAGGCCCTTCGCGCCCCACCGTTCACCCCGAGCGAGCTCGCGGGGCGCTCGCGTGACGGCAGCGGCCGGCCGGCGAGCCACACGGTGGGGTACTTCCGGCCGCGGCGCTCCAGCCGGCGTTCCTGAAGGAGCGCCTCGATGGTGGCCACCACCTCTCGTTCCGTGGCGCTCGAGAGCCGGCCGTGCTCGGGCGCGGCGGTGAGGCCGCTGCTCACCAGCACCTTGGTGCGGCTGCCGCGCAGCCCCTTGGCCAGGGTGACCTTGCCGATCGGGTGCCGCAGCGCGGCCGCGGCGGAGAGGATGAGCTCGCAGGCCTCCTCCCCGAGCGCGGTGCTGGCGGGCCTCGGCGCCACCTGCACCTCCAGCTCGGCGCGAGGGGCCGCGCCCGAGCAGGTGTCGCACTTGCCGCAGGCCGGCTGGGCGTCCTCGGTGCCCGGGCCGGCGAAGTGGGCGCAGAGGACCTGCTGCCTGCAGCGCGAGCTCCGCGCGTAGCGCTCCACCGCGGCGAGCGCCTCCTCCACCCGTCCCGTCGCCGCGGCGCTGCGCGCGCCATCCGCCTTCAGCCGGCGCTGGGTCATGAGGTCCGCCGCGCCGAAGAGCAGCAGGCACTTCGCCTCGCCCCCGTCGCGCCCCGCCCGCCCCGCCTCCTGGTAGTAGGCCTCCAGGCTCCCCGGCGCCTGGAAGTGGACGATCAACCGGACGTCCGGGTAGTCGATCCCCATCCCGAACGCGTTGGTGGCCACCAGCACCCGCGTCTTGCTCAGGGAGAACGCGGACTGGGCCCGCTCCCGCGCCAGGGACGTGCGCCCGGCGTGGTAGTGCGCCGCCGCGAAGCCCGCCGCGCGCAGCCCCGCGGCCACGTCCTCCGTCTTCTTCCGCGTGCTGCAGTAGACGATCGCCCGCCCCGCGCCGACCCGGCCGCGCAGCCCCGCCGCCTCGCAGGCGGAGATCACCGCCGCCAGCCGGGTGGCGTCCTTGCGGTGCTCCTGCACCTCGAAGCGCAGCCCGGGCCGGGCGAAGTCGCCGCGCACCTGGACCGGCGCGCGCAGCTGCAGCGTGCGGACGATCTCGTCCATCACCCGCGGGGTGGCGGTGGCGGTGAGCGCCAGCGTCGGCACCTTGGGCCCGAGCGCCTCCCGGAGCTCGTTGAGCCGCAGGTACTCCGGCCGGAAGTCGTGGCCCCACTGGCTCAGGCAGTGCGCCTCGTCGATCGCCAGCAGCGCCACCTTCACCCGCTGCAGCATCCGCCGGAAGCCGTCCATCGCCGCCCGCTCGGGGGAGACGTAGAGCAGCTCCAGCTGCCCGCGCAGGAAGGCGGAGACCACCTCCCGCCGCTCGTCCTCCTCCTGCTGGCTGCAGAGCGCCGCGGCCGCCACGCCCCGGCCCTTGAGCGCGTCCACCTGGTCCTGCATCAGGGCGATCAGCGGGGAGATGACGAGCGTGGTGCCCAGCCCGCGCCGCGCCGCCACCACCGCCGGGACCTGGTAGCACAGCGACTTCCCCGCGCCGGTGGGCAGCAGCACCACCACGTCCCGGCCGGAGAGCGCGCCCTCCACGGCGGCGCCCTGACCACCGCGGAAGTCGGCGTGGCCGAAGACGGTGCGCAGCGCGTCTTGGGCGGTGAAGGAGGGATCGGGTGAGGCGTGGAGCATGCGCGTAGCTACCACTCAGGTCCGACGCTCGCGGCCTGCAGGCCGAACAACGCCATTCAGATAGGGCCCAGCCCCGTTCGGCACGCTCCACCCGGCGGCGGAGAGCCTGGGATCAATCGGTGGAGGTGGCGCTCCCTGCGCGACCTGAGGAAGTCGCCGCCGGAGCGAGGTAGGTTTGGATCGGTGGGGCGATCCACCCATTCCTGAGCGGGTTCTCCAAGTTTCAGGTCAGTCCGAAGGACGGGCCCCCCCTCCCGCGCGGGGGAGCGCTGCCTTCCACTCGGATTGAACAGTTCGAGCTCCCGTGCCGCGGAAGGGGACGAGCCGAACGGAGGGGCGGCCCTTATCTGAACGGCATGACCCTCACTGGAAGTCGTACACCTTCCCCAGCCGCAGAATCCGCGTGAGCTCGTCCAGCGCGGTCATCGACTCGCGCGCCAGCGCGGGGTCCTGTAGGTCCTTGGCGACGAGCCGGTCGCGGTAGTGCTTCTTCACCCAGGCGGCGAGCTCGGCGTGGAGCGCCTCGTCGTAGAAGACGCGGGCCTTCACCGCGGCGCGCTCCTCCTCGGTGAGCCAGATGCGCTGGCGCAGGCAGGCCGGCCCGCCGCCGTTGTTCATCGACTGACGCAAGTCCAGGTAGTGCACCGCCTTCACGGCGTTGTCCTCGGCCACCACGCGCTCGAGGAAGCGGCGGGCCGCGGGCGTGCGCTCGCTCTCGGTGGGGGCGACGATCGCCAGGCTCCCGTCCGGCAGCGCCAGCACCTGCGAGTTGAACGGGTAGGCGGCCACCGCGTCCGCGCAAGGCAGCTCCTGCTCGGTGGCGAGCACGGCGCGGAAGCCGTCTCCCAGCTTCTCCTTGAGCTGCGTCAGGAGCGCCTGAGCCCCCACGAAGGCGCGCTCGTGGAGCATCAGGAAGTCCCCGGTGCCCACCGCGAGGACGTCCGTGTGGAAGGCGCCGGCGTCTATCCCCTCCGGCGCCTGCTGGGGGAAGAGGCACTGCGCGCTGGGCAGCTGGTGCAGCCGGGCCAGCGCCTCGCTGGCCTCGAGCGTCTGGCGCGCCGGAAAGCGCCTCGGCGCGGGCACGTCCGCCCGGAACGCGCTGCGCCCCCAGGCGAAGAGGTGGACCGCGGGGCGCCCCGGCACGAAGAGCCGGGTGTGGTTGGCCGCGCCTTCGTCCGCGAACTGCCCGCCGCCGGGCAGCGGCGCGTGCACGGCGAAGCGCCGCTCGTCCGCGAAGATGGCGCGCAGCACCGCGTGGGTGGTGGAGGCCTCGAGCGCGCGGTGGAACATCTGCTGGAGGTTGGCGGGCGTGAGGTGGAGCCGGCCGTCCGCGGCGTCCTGGGACGGGGCGCAGGTGGCGGCGTTGGCGGTCCACATCGCCGCGGCGGAGGAGCAGAGGCGAAGCAGGTGCTCGCCCTCGCGGGCGGCGCGGGTCACCACCTCCTCGTCGCTGCCGGAGAAGCCGAGCGCCCTCAGCGCGGAGAGGGACGGCCGCGGCTGGGGCGGCAGCACCGCCTGCCCCACGCCGAGCGAGGCGACGAAGCGCATCTTCTCCAGCCCCTGGAGGGCGGCCTCCCGCGGGTTGGAGGCCTCCCCGCCGTGGGAGGTGGAGGCGACGTTGCCGGGCGACAGCCCGCCGTAGTTGTGGGTGGGGCCCACCAGCCCGTCGAAGTTGTGCTCGCGCAGTGACCGCAGTGACATAAAGGGAGCCCTCGTGCCGGGTCCTCCTTTAGCAAAGAGGCTCAAGCGGTTCCTTCGCTACCTGGCCGTCCGCGCCGCGGTGTCGCTCGTTGGCCTGTTGCCCCTGGGGGTGGCTGGCGCGCTGGGCGAGGCGCTGGGCGGCTGGGCGTTCGCGCTTGCGGGCGGGGAGCGGCGCAAGGCCCTGGAGTCGCTGGGGCGGGCCTTTCCTTCCCTGGGGACCCAGGCGCGCGAGGCGCTGGCCAAGGAGTGCTTCCGCCACCTGGGGCGGGCGGCGTTCGAGCTCGCGTGCGTCCGGCAGATCGACTCGGCGCCCGAGCGCTGGGTGGAGTGGCCGGCGGCGGACCGCGCGGTGCTGGACGGGGCGCTGGCGCGCGGCAAGGGCGTGGTCTTCGTCTCCGGGCACGTGGGCAACTGGGAGCTGCTGGCGCGGCGGGTGGCGCTGGCCGGCTACAGCGCCCACACCATCGCCAAGGAGACCAGCGATCCGCGGCTGACCGCGTTGGTGGAGCGCTTTCGGGAGCGGGGAAGGCTGCAGAGCATCTGGCGCGGCCAGGACGGCGCGGCGAAGAAGATGCTCCGGGTGCTCCGGGATGGCGCCATCCTCGGGCTGCTGATCGACCAGGACACGCGGGTGCAGTCCGTCTTCGTGCCGTTCTTCGGCCACCCGGCCTCCACGCCGCGGGCCGCCGCGGACCTGGCCCTGCGGACGCGCGCCGCGCTGGTGGTGGGCTTCTGCCAGCGCCAGGAGGACGGCCGCTACCGGATCTCCATGCGCGAGCTGGAGGTGACGCGCGGCGAGGACGCCGAGGCGGACGCCCTGCAGCTGACCGCCGCGCTCACCTCGGAGATAGAGGCCGCCATCCGCCGGGCCCCCGCCCAGTGGGTGTGGATGCATCGCCGCTGGAAGACGCAGCCGGAATAGGGGAACGTCGCCCGCGCCCCATGGCCTCTCTCCTCCGCACCGCGCTCTGCGCCCTCTGCGCCTGCTCGCTGGCGGGTTGCCGCGCGCGCGCCGGCGCGGGCGCTTCAGCCGGCGAGACGGCGGAGAGCCCCTCCCAGGTCACGCTCTACGGGGTGAAGCTGGAGTCCTACCGGGGCAGCGCGCTGGCGGGGCAGGGGCGGGCGGTGAAGCTCGTCTACCAGCGCAGCGCGGGCACCTACCGCGCGGACGAGGCGCTGCTGCAGTTCCCGGCGAGGTCCTCCTCGGGTGAAGCGGCGGGACCGCTGACGGGCCTCTCCAGCTCCGCCCTGGAGGTCCGCGCGGCCACGCTCAAGGGTCAGGCCAGCTCGCCGGTGGTGGAGGGGGAGGGCGGGGTGGTGGCGCGGTCGGCGCAGGGGGTGGTGGCGCGGACGCCGCGGGTCCGGTTCGACGGGCAGGCGATGATCGCCACCGGGCGGGAGGGCTTGTCGGTGCGCGGGCCCTCCTACGGGCTGGATGCGGGCACCTTCGAGCTGCGCGTGGCGGACGAGGAATATCTGTTCGACGGCGCTGTCTCGACGCAGCTGGGAGGCGCCCCGAAGTGACCTGGCTGCTCACAGCGCTGCTCTTGTCGGGGGCCCCGGACGCCGGGACGGCCTTGAAGGTCACCGCGCTGAAGAACCCGATCGACGTGGAGGCCGCGCACCTCCGGTTGGATCTCAAGAGCCACCGCTCCATCTACACGGGCAACGTGAAGGTCCGCCGCGGCACCACGCGGATCACCTGCGACCGGCTCATCGCCTACCTGGTGCCGCAGCAGGGGGAGCAGCTGGAGATCTCCCGCGTGGAGTGCGACGGCAACGTGGAGGTGGTGGACGGGAACAAGTGGGCCAGCGGCGCGCACGCGGACTTCGACAACGTGAAGGGCCTGCTGGTGATGACCGGCAGCCCGAAGGCGCGGCAGGGGCAGAACCAGCTCTTCGGCGAGAAGATCACCTTCGACGTGGTGAACGACGTGGTGGACGTGCAGGGCGGCGCGGAGAAGGTCCGCACCACCTTCGAGAGCCAGGGCGGCGCGCTGCCGCTGCCGGGCAAGGGCCCCAAGGAGAAGGGCGCGCGATGAGCGGCGCGCGGCTGGTGGCCGAAGGGCTGGTGAAGCGCTACCGGCGCCGCAAGGTGGTGGACGGGGTGCGGGTGGAGGTGGCGCCGGGAGAGATCGTCGGCCTGCTCGGGCCCAACGGCGCGGGGAAGACCACCACCTTCAACCTCGTGGTGGGGCTGGTCCAGTCGGACGAAGGCCGGGTGACGCTCTCGGACGTGGAGCTGACCGGGCTGCCCATGCACCGGCGGGCGCTGGCCGGGGTGGGGTACCTCCCGCAGGAGCCGTCCATCTTCCGGAAGCTGACGGTGGAGCAGAACTTCCTGGCCGTGCTGGAGCTGCAGCCCGGCCTCACCGCGCAGGCGCGAGCGGACCGGGCGCGCCAGCTGCTCACCGAGTTTGGCCTCGCCGCGGTGGCGGAGAGCCTGGGGGAGACGCTCTCCGGCGGGGAGCGGCGGCGCGCGGAGATCGCCCGGTCCCTCATTCCCTCACCCCGCTTCATGCTCTTCGACGAGCCGTTCGCCGGGGTGGATCCGATCAACGTGAGCGACCTGCAGCGGCAGATCTTCCGGCTCAAGGAGAAGGGGCTGGGGGTGCTGATCACCGACCACAACGTCCAGGACACCCTGCGCATCTGCGACAGGGCCTACATCATCGCCAACGGGCAGATCCTGGAGGAGGGGACGCCCGCGCAGATCGCCGCTTCGCCCCGCGCCCGCGCGCTCTACCTGGGCGAGCGCTTCCGCCTGGCGGAGTGACGGGCGCGAGGAGCGTGCCGAAGGCCCGTCCTGGCGCGTGCCTGGCATACCCGCCTGGCTGCCCAGCCTGAGCACGGTCCTCGCATGGGCGGCCCGCCGGTTTTGTCAACGAGCGGCCGCCTGCTCCGCACTAACTGGGCATTTTCAGTGGCTTGTAATGTTTCAAAAGCAAGTGATGTGCCCGGAAACTTCGCGCCTGGACGCCGCGAAAAGGAGTTGCTAGCTTGGCACGTTCCTTGATGTGGCAGCGCCGCCTCCTGGTGGCATGCCAAGCAGAGACGGTCCCCTCCCGTTGGGGCCAGGAGCAGGGCGAAAGATGGCGATGGAGCTCAAGCAGCACCTGAAGCTGTCGCAGCAGCTGGTGATGACCCCCCAGCTGCAGCAGGCGATCAAGCTGTTGCAGTTGTCCCGGATGGAGCTCCTGGAGCAGGTCCGGGAGGAGATCGAGCAGAACCCGCTGCTGGAGCAGCCCGAAGGCGAGACCGCCGAGGCCGAGCTGGCGGAGAAGGCCCCCGGCGAGGCGTCCCTGGAGGCCGAGAACCTCGAAGCCCCCGTTGGAGTGGAGGCCCCGGCCCCCGAGCGCGCCCAGGAGGTGAAGGCGGACGGAGACTCGCCCCCCGAGATCGACTGGGAGGCCTACCTCAACAGCTACCAGTTCAACGAGCAGTCCACCGCCTCCAACAAGGGCAACGTCGCCACGGACGACCTGCCGTCCTTCGAGGCGAACCTCGTCAAGAAGGAGGACCTGTTCGAGCACCTCGCGTCCCAGCTGGGGATGCTCAAGATGAACGCGGCCGAGCAGCGCGCGGCCATGCTGATCATCGGCAACCTGGATGATGACGGCTACCTCAAGCTCCCCGACTTCGAAGGCGACCCGCTGATCCGGATCGCCACCGAGGCGGACGTGCCCATGCAGTTCGCCGAGAAGGCGCTGCGGATGGTGCAGAACCTGGACCCCAAGGGCTGCGGCTCGCGGGACCTCCAGGAGTGCCTGCTGATCCAGACGCGCTGCCTGCAGGAGCCGATGGCGCCGCTGTTGGGCACCATCATCAAGAAGCACATGAAGTTCCTCGAGAGCAAAAACCTCCCGGGGATCGCCAAGGATCTCAAGCTGCCGCTCGAGGAGATCGTCCAGGCGGTCAAGCTGATGACCAAGCTCGACCCCAAGCCGGGCCGCAACTACTCGGGGGACGACGCGCAGTACATCACCCCGGACGTCTTCGTTTACAAGATGGGGGACGAGTACACCGTCGTCCTCAACGATGACGGCCTCTCCAAGCTGCGCATCTCCGGGCACTACCGGAACGCGCTGAAGAACGGCGGCGTCTCGCCCGGGCAGGCCAAGGAGTTCATCCAGGACAAGCTGCGCAGCGCGATGTGGCTCATCCGCTCCATCCACCAGCGCCAGCGCACCATCTACAAGGTCACCGAGTCGATCGTGAAGTTCCAGCGGGACTTCTTCGACAAGGGCATCGCCCACTTGAAGCCGCTCATCCTCCGGGACGTGGCCGAGGACATCGGCATGCACGAGTCCACCGTCTCGCGCGTGACCACCAACAAGTACGTCCACACGCCGCAGGGCATCTTCGAGCTGAAGTACTTCTTCAACTCGTCCATCTCCCGCGTCTCCGGCGAGGACATCGCCTCCGAGGCCGTGAAGAACCACATCAAGCAGCTGGTCTCCGCCGAGGACTCGCGCAACCCGTACTCGGATCAGCGGATCGTGGAGCTGCTGCGCGGCCAGGGCATCGAGATTGCCCGCCGCACCGTCGCCAAGTACCGCGAGGTGCTCGGCGTGCTGCCCTCCAGCAAGCGCAAGCGCTACTTCTGAAGTGGCGCCCGCGCGGGACGGAACGAGGCTTCCGTTCGGTGTCAAACGTGGCTCCCTTTCTCGGGAAGGTGGGAGGCCGGCTTCCGGTTGCTTTCTTCGAACCGCTTGCCGTCTGATCGGCTTCACCCACATTCGCTGTGCGAAGGAGACCGCCGCATGCAGCTGAACATCACCTTCCGGCATCTGGACGCTTCTGAATCCCTCAAGGACTACGCGAGAGAGAAGGTCGAGAGGGTGAACAAGTATCTGGATCAGGCGGGTGATGCGCACGTCGTGCTCTCGCTCGAACGCCATCTCCACCACGCGGACATCACCATCCACTCCGGAGCCTTCGTCCTGCGCGGCCGGGAGAAGAGCGAGGACATGTACGCCTCGCTCGATCTGGCGATGGACAAGATCGAGCGGCAGCTGCGCCGCTACAAGGAGAAGCTCAAGCACCACCACGGGCGCGAGCGCGTCCACCACCGCCAGAACATCCTCAACCAGGTGAAGGTCCGCCACGACGTGGTGGAGCTCCCCGAGCCCGAGCGCGTGGAGGAGGACTCCAAGACGCCGCGGGTCATCCGCACCAACGAGTTCCTCGCCCGCGCCATGACCGTGGAAGAGGCCGTGATGCAGATGGACCTGATGAACAGCGACTTCCTGGTCTACACGAACTCGCAGTCCCACGAAGTCAACGTCGTCTACCGCCGCAAGGACGGGCACTACGGGCTGATTGAGGCGAGCACCGGCGCCAAGCCCCAGGCCCGCTCCGAGCAGCGCCAGCTCGCTTAAGGCTTTTAGCGCGCGGCGGCCCGCGCTTCCCCCACCGGGTTCAGTCCGTACCCGAAGGGGAAGCGCGTGAGCGAGACCGGCAGCCGCCCCGGCGTCCCCTGCTCCCCGAACAGCGCCGCCACCGCCGCCTCCGCGGAGACGGCGCGGTAGGAGTAGACCGCCAGCACCGTCTTGGCGTTGGGCAGCCGCTCCGCCACGTACGGCAGCCCCAGGGAGACCGCCACCACCGGCTTGCCCGCGGCCGCCGCCAGGCGCACCAGCGCCTTCTGCTGCGCGTCCAGCAGGCCCACCACCACCACGTCCGAGCCCTCCACCACCGCGCGCGCCGCCGCGGTGACTCCCTCCGCCGTCACCGTCAGCACCTTCGCCCCCGGCTGGCGCCGCAGCACCGCCTCGGCCAGCGCCGGCTCCGCCGTGAGCACGCCCACCCGCTGCCCGGCCCGCAGGGGGAAGACGCCCGCCTCGGCGCGCAGCAGCGTCACCGACTGGCGGGCGATCTCCCGGGCCAGCTGCTGCCGATCTTCGGCGCCCAGCTCCGCCAGCCGCTGCGCCACCGGCGGGGTGGGGGAGAAGAGCTTGCGGCGCAGCTTGGCCACCACCACCCGGCGGACCGCCTCGTCCAGCCGGGCCAAAGGCAGCTCGCCGCTGCGCGCGGCGGCCAGCAGCGCCGCGTGCGCCTCCTGCTGCTTCTCCGGCCGCCAGGGGACGAGCACCATGTCCGCGCCGGCGAGCACCGCCATCACCGCCGCCTTGCCCACCCCGTAGCGCCCGGCGATCGCCTCCATCTCCAGCTCGTCCGTCAGCACCAGGCCGTCGAACCCCAGCCGGCCCCGCAGCAGTCCCTGGAGCAGCTTGGGGGAGAGCGTGGCGGGCAGGTCGTCCCCGGTCACCTTGGGCAGGGCCACGTGCGCGGTCATCAGGCCATCCAGCCCGCCGCGGATGGCCTGGGTGAACGGCCCCGCCTGCGCGAGCAGCTGCGCCTGCGTCTCCTGCATCACCGGGAGCGCCTTGTGGCTGTCCGCGTCCGTGTTGCCGTGCCCGGGGAAGTGCTTGGCCACGGTGACCACGTCCGCCTCCTGCTGGCCTCGCACGAAGGCGCGGCCCAGCCGGGCGACCAGGGCGGGGTCGTCCGCGAACGCCCGCAGGCCGATGACGGGGTTGCGGGGGTTCAGGTTCACGTCCAGCACCGGGGCCAGGTTCATGGTGAACCCGAGCAGGCGCAGCGCCTCCCCCTGGCGCTTGCCGGCCTCGTACGCGAGCGCCTCGTGGCGGGCGGCGCCGAGCGCCATGTTGCCCGGCAGCACCAGGCCACCGCCCTCCACCCGCACCACCCGGCCGCCCTCCTGGTCCACCGCGATGAAGGGCGGCAGCTCGGCCGCCATCGCCGCGGCGATCGCCGCGTTGAGCGCCGCGACCTCCGCCGCCCCCAGGATGTTGTGCTTGAACAGACAGACCCCACCCACGTGCAGGCCGGTGAGCCGGGCGCGGACCTCGTCGTCCACGAAGGGCCCGGAGAAGCCCACCATCATCAGCTGGCCGACCTTCTGCTCGAGCGAGAGGCCAGCGAGCAGCGCGCTGGCGTCCGGCGCGGGGACGGGGGCGGGCGCCCCGGCGGAGGAGGCGCTGGCGCAGGCGAGGGCCGCGAAGAGGAGGGCGCGCACGAAGGCGCGAGATGGTAGTCGACGCTCTGGGACCTTGCGATCCCCGAGGGGCGGGAGTAAGTGCGGCCTTTCGACGCCATGAAGATCGCCGAGTTTCTCCATCCGAGCGCGGTCGTCTCTGATCTCACGGCGGGATCCAAGCAGGAGATCCTCCAGGAGCTCTGCGGCTCCCTCGCGCGCGCCTACCCGGCGCTGCGCGCCGAGCGGCTGGTGGAGGTGCTGCAGGAGCGCGAGAAGCTCGGCTCCACCGGCATCGGTGAGGGGGTGGCCATCCCCCACGGGAAGCTCCCCGGGCTCTCCGGCCTGCTCGCCACCTTCGGCGTCTCCCGCGGCGGCGTGGACTTCGAGGCGATCGACGGGAAGCCTACGCACCTGTTCTTCGCGCTGGTGGCGCCGGAGAACTCGGCGGGGATCCACCTCAAGGCGCTGGCGCGGATCAGCCGCCTCTTCAAGAACCCGCGCTTCCGCGAGTCGATCCTCCAGGCGAAGTCCGCGCAGGAGATCTACAACCTGATCGCCCAGGAAGACGCGAAGGCCTGACGCCAGCAAAGGGAGCGCGATGGACGTCGTCCTGCGGCCCGTCAACGAGCGCTTCCTCACCGAGGTGGCCTTCCCCGCCTTTGAAGTCGGCGTGGTGGACGCCACGGCGGGCATCTCCCAGCTGCTCGAGCACGTGCAGAGCGGCCGCACCCGGGCCCTGCTGGAGTCGCTGGCGGAGAGCGGGGTGGAGGGGAGCTTCTTCGGCCTGGCGGCCGACGCCTGGCTCGAGGCGGTCTACCGGCTCGTCTTCTCCGTCTGGCGAAAGGAGCCCTCCGGCTGGGAGTGCCTGTCCGACGCGGACGGCGGGATGGGCGGGCCGGTGGGCTTCGCCGGGGACTGGGAGGAGGCGCTGCACCTGGCCCTGATGATCGAGCACCCGCAGTACGCCTACTGGGTGCCGCACATGGCCAAGGAGCTGCGGCTGGACACGGTGAAGGCGCCGCCCCGCGAGCACGGGCTCTCGTCCTTCCTGTGCGGCCTCTGGGACCCGTTCCCCTCCTTCGGGCCGGACCAGGTGCTCTCCACGCGGGGCGCCGGCATCTATGACCCGCAGGCGAAGGAGGCGATCGCGGACTGGAGCTACCGCTCCGCCGCGGTGGTCCGCCGCTGGAATGAAGAGCTGCCCCCCAAGCTCGCGCGCCTGCTGCGCCGGGAGACGGACCGGCTGGGCTCCATGCGTCCCCAGGAGGCGGATGGGATCTTCGACTTCTGGGCGGGGAAGCTGCGCGAGCCGCCCATGCTGCCGGTGGCGTTCTCCGGTTTGGGGCCCGCCGCGGTGGAGTGGATCCGCCGGGTGGGGCAGCTCGCCGAGCAGCTGCGCCTGGCCACCGCCGCCGGGCTGGGGCTCACCTGCGTGGTGACCCCGGGCGGCGCCGCGCCGGGCGACACGGAGATCCCAGACCCGCGGATGTAGCGCCTCGCCACACTGGTTTTAATCGCCCGTACCCCGCTCAGGCCGAGCGAAGTCGAGGCCCCTTGCCTGGGCGCCCCTCGACTTCGCTCGGGGTGAGCGGGGGCGGAGCGACCGGTCAAGATCACTGTGTCCCGCTACTGGCCGAGCCTCAGGTGCGGGTGTCGAGCCAGATCGTCACCGGCCCGTCGTTCACCAGCGCCACCTTCATGTCCGCGGCGAACACGCCCGTGGCCACGGTCAGCCCCGCCGCGCGGGCGCGCTCACAGAACAGCTCGTAGAGCCGCTTCGCCTCCACCGGCTCGCGCGCGTCGATGAAGCTCGGGCGCCGGCCCTTGGACGCGTCCCCGTAGAGGGTGAACTGGCTCACCGC
The DNA here is from genome assembly GCA_044229415.1 of Myxococcaceae bacterium. Taxonomy (GTDB): domain Bacteria; phylum Myxococcota; class Myxococcia; order Myxococcales; family Myxococcaceae; genus JBGATB01. The sequence goes on from JBGATB010000027.1 coordinate 24,243, forward strand.
GAGCAGCGCGCGGCTGCCATCCAGGAGCGAGCGGTTCATCTTCCCCGCCTCGTCCTCGAAGATCCGGAGGTTCGAGATCTTCTCGACCATCCAGTCGACGTCCGCCTCGGTGTCCTGCTTGCCCACGCCCAGCAGCACCATCAGGCCGGGGCCGATCTCGCCCGTCACCTCCCCGTTCACCGTGACCGAGGAGGAGAGGACCCGCTGGACCACCGCCCGCATCGCGCTAGCGGCGGCGCGACGGCTTCTTGGCCTTGGCCTTGGCCTTCGCCTTCTTCTTGGGGGCGGCCTTCTTCGCCGCCTTCTTCTTGGGGGCGGCCTTCTTGGCGCTCTTCTTCGCCGCGGCCTTCACGCCGACCTTCTTGGAGACCTTCTTGGCGGGCTTGGCCTTGGCTGCCGGCTTGGCCTTGGCCAGCTTCACGGGCTTGGCCTTGCCCACCGGGGGCGCGGTGACATCCGCCTCGCCGGCGGAGAGCGGCGCGGTGACCACCGTCTCCATCTCGTCCCGGAGGCCGCCCAGCGGGGTGACCTCATCGTCCTCGTTGGCGGAGTCCTCCTCGCCGACCGGTGCGTGGGTGTCGTCGTCCTCGTCCTCGTCCGCTTCCTCCTCGGTCCCGGACTCGGTGGCGAGCAGCTCGGCGCCGTCGTCGCCGAAGTAGCGCTGCAGGGGCGCGAGGTACCACTCGTTCCAGCCCTGCTTGAGGCTCTCGGCCTGGCCGGCGGGGATCTCGGTGTGCCGCAGCGTCACCCGGGTGCCGCCGGACGTGGGCTCGAGGATCACCTCGAGGCGCGAGTCCGGGCTCTCCGAGGGGAACTCGCTGGAGCGCCACGCCTGGACGATTCGCGAGTGCGGCTCGAGCTCCAGGTTGCGTCCCCGGACGTAGCCGTCTCCGGTTTCGAAGTCTCCACCCACCGAGGGGTCCACCGTGGCCTTCTGACCCGTGAAGGCGGTGTGCTCTTCCTCGTCGAGCCAGGCCCGGTAGATCTGCTCGGGCGAGGCCGGAATCACCCCCGACAACTCAATCGATTCCGACATGACGCGTCCTCCGCTGGCATGTACAGGCGAGCGAAACGTACAACCACCCCCTGCGATGTCCAGACAAACCGTGAAGCGCGCAACCTCCGGACGCGAAATTTCTCCCCTGACCCCCAACGTTCGGGGTGCGCGTAAAACCCTCGTCCGCCAGCCGCGGGCCCTACATTGCGAGTCCTGCGCGTGGTTTTCATAATGAGCGCCCCCATCTCGCCCGGAGTCGGCAGCGTGAGAGCGAAAGTGCCCGCAGTTCGGCCAGTCTGGCTGTTCTTGGCGCTGTGCGTCGTGCTGCCCACAGGCAGCGCGCACGCCGCCAACAAGGCCGCGGACCGCGAGGCCCTGAAGCGCACGCTGACCGAGGTCATCCGCCGCACCCAGGCCAAGAGCGCCCGGGCCTCGGCCTACGTGCAGAGCCTGGACGACGGGGCGGTGATCTTCGCCCAGAACGAGGAGGAGCTGCTCAACCCCGCCTCCAACATGAAGCTCGTCACCGCCGCCGCGGCGATGGCGAAGCTGGGGCTGGAGTACCGCTTCGAGACCGAGTTCCTCTCCGAGGCCGAAGCATCCGGAGGGAAGATCAAGAACCTCTTCGTCCGCGGCAAGGGCGATCCGTCCATCACCACCGAGCGGCTGTACGGGATCTGCAGCGAGCTCTACCACGCGGGGATCCGGGAGATCACCGGCGACCTGGTGCTCGACGAGAGCTACTTCGACGGCGAGCGCACCGCCCCCGGCTACGACCAGGATCGCTCGGACAACCCGTACATGGCGCCCTCCGGCGCGGTCTCGCTCAACTGGAACGCGGTGGGCGTCTACCTGCGGCCGGGGGACAAGGCCGGCGGCAAGGCCACGGTCGAGATCGAGCCCCCCTCCGAGTACGTGGTGGTGGAGAGCCAGCTGGTCACCGGCGCGCGCCGCTACCGGCGCTTCTCCGTGGGCTCCGAGCCCGCGCCCGGGGACAAGCAGCAGAAGATCATCATCCGCGGCAGCGTGCCGGACGAGCGGGTGTGGACCGTCTACAAGAAGATCGATCACCCGCCGTACTACTTCGGCCAGAGCTTCAAGCGGATGCTCAATGACCGCGGGATCAAGCTGAAGGGGCGGGTGCGGCTGGCCACCGTGCCGCAGAACGCGAAGACGCTCTACGTCGCCCAGTCGGACACGCTCGACATCATCCTCAAGCAGATGAACAAGCACTCGTCGAACTTCATCGCCGAGACCTTGATCAAGACGATGGGCGCCGAGGGACGCGGCGTGCCGGGCTCCTTCCACAAGGGGATCGACGTGGTGGAGGAGTTCCTCGAGAAGGAGGTGGGGCTCCCCCGCGGCTCGTACGTGATGAAGAACGGGTCCGGCCTCAACGACACCAACCGCTTCTCCACGGCGCAGTTCGGCAAGCTCTTGCGGTACATGGCGGACAAGTTCCCGCTCGCGCCGGAGTTCCTCTCCTCGCTGGGGATCGCCGGCAAGGATGGCACCGTGCGCAACCGCTTCGAAGGCTCGGACGCGGTGGGGCGCCTGCGCGCGAAGACCGGCACGCTGGAGAACGTGCGCGCGCTCTCTGGCTACGTGGAGTCCGTGGGCGGAGAGCGGTTCGTCTTCTCCATCATCGTCAATGACTTCACCGGCTACGGCGCGCCGGTCACCCAGACGATCGACGCCATGGGCGCGGCCATCGCCGCGAGCGGCTCGGTGAAGGGGCCCGGCCAGGCGGTGGCGGAGATGATGACCCAGCCGAACGTGGCCAGCCCCATGGAGGAGATGAAGACGCGCGTGCGGACCTACCTCGCGCTCGGGCGGCAGCAGGACAAGCGGAACATCCCGTTCCTGCGCACCGCCTGGCGCAACGAGAAGGACCCCGCAGTGCGCGCGGTGGTGGCCGAGTCCATCTACCAGTCCAACCCGCAGGACTACCTGGGGCCGCGCACGCTGCTCGACAGCTTCGCCGCCAGCCCGGACGTCTACGGGCGGCTGCGCGCGGTGGCGAAGGAGCTGACCATCGAGGTGCCCTGCGTTCCCTCCGTGGTGGAGCTGGCCGCAGAGGGGAACGCCGAGGCGCTCTCCAAGCTGGTCGAGGTGGCCCGCGCCGCCTCGCCGGACGAGGCCGCCCAGCGCGAGCTCTCCGAGGCGCTCGGGGAGGTGGCCCGCACCGCCCCCGAGGAGCTCCTGCTTGCGATGAAGAGCGCCGCGGCGGCGGACCGCGACGCCGCGGTGGGGCTGCTCGCCAAGGGGCTCGTCGCCGCTGGAGACGCGGAGCATCCGTTCTGGCCCAACCTCCGGAAGATGATGGGCTCCGTGGATCCCGGCACCGCCGACTTCGCGCGCAAGACGGAGACGGCGCTCTCGCTGAAAGTGGCTGAGGAGAAGGCCCCCAAGCTCCCCGGCGGCGCCCCGGGCGAGCCGAGCAAGGCCGCGCCGGTGGAGTCGCAGCGCACCGCGGAGAGCCGCCCCGGCGGGTGAGGGCGGTTTTGCTCTCCGTTCACCCCGAGCGGAGTCGAGGGGCGGCCCCGCTCACCCCGAGCGGAGTCGAGGGCGCGCGTGCTCCCGCTCTCCGTTCACCCCGAGCGGAGTCGAGGGGCGCCCCCGTTCACCCCGAGCGGAGTCGAGGGGTGCGCGGCAGCCGGCGCGGAGTCAGGAATGCAGCTCACCCCGAGCAGTCGACCCGCCCGCCCCGCTCACCCCGAGCGGAGTCGAGGGGCGCGCGAGCCGGCGCAGGCAGTGAATGCAGCTCAGAGCAGAACCCGCCCGCCCCCGCTCATCCCGAGCGGAGTCGAGGGGCGCGCGAGCCGGCACAGGCAGTGAATGCAGCTCAGAGCAGAACCCGCCCGCCCCCGCTCACCCCGAGCGGAGTCGAGGGGCGCGCGAGCCGGCGCAGGCAGTGAATGCAGCTCAGAGCAGAACCCGCCCGCCCCGGTTCACCCCGAGCGGAGTCGAGGGGCGCGCGAGCCGGCGTCCTCGCGTCAGCCCTCTAGCGGACTCCAGCGCAGGGTGGCTCGTAGGGCCGGGAAACGGAAAGGGTCGCGCTTCTCCTTGCTCGCATGGAGCCCTCGGAGGCGCGCTCCCGCCGCGGTGGGTTGCCGTGCCTTCGATCGGCGCCAGCGGGCGCTCGCGTCGGAGGCGAAACTCCCGGCACCCGCCCGCGGGCTTCGAAAGATGAACGAGCGTTCGTTCATCTTCCTCCCGGCCCCAAGCCGCTGGTGGGAGGTGGGGGTGGGGGCAGGTTGGGCGCCCAGCCGCCCAAGCCGAGCGGCGCGTTGCTTCAAACGCGCAAGCCTTCGCAACTTTGGGCGATGTGACGCGCTCCGAGCCGAAATTCGTGGTCGACCACGCTGGGCGACCAATGGCCGACCAACGTTGTCGATCGGCGGCCGCGACCAGCCTCCGGAGCCTGAGGCGCAGCTGCGAGCTGTTAGCGAACGGGTTCGAAGGTCGTGCGCGTGTAGAGCACGCGCCCCGTCTTCGGATCTCTCGCGCGGACCGTCACCACGTCGAACTGGACCTCACCGCCCTGCGGGAGGTTCGAGGCCTGCGCGTTCTTGAGCGACGGCGCCTTCACCGGCTTCGCCGTGTGCTTCACCGGCTTCGGCTTCTGCTGCTTCGCGCTGGTGGCGCGCTTCGGCTTGGCGGCGAGCACCGGCAGGGAGAGGCCCATCAGCAGAGCGATCAGCGCTGCACGGGAGATGAAGGGGAAGGTCCTACGACGACGCGACGAGGCAACGGCATCCGGCATACGTGGCCAGATTGCGTGCAAGCGAGCGGCCCTTTTCACTCTGCGCCAAGCGCCCCACGCGGCTCGGGTGGGTGCTCACCTTCCGGCGGTACCTGGACGAAATTCGTCAGCCAACCGGGGTCGTAGCGACCCGTTTCGGTCTCGGGCGATGTGGCCCTTGTATTCCGCTCAGGACGCACGGCCGCTTCACTGGATGCCCGGCGGCGAGGGGCCCCTTCACTGAATGGCGCGCGGATTGTCTCGCGGCTAATTCCTCGCCATGAATCTCTTCGCCGTGCACGAAGACCCGATCGAGGCGGCGCGGGCACTCTCGGATCGTCACGTGGTGAAGATGACCCTCGAGTGCGCGCAGATCCTCTGCACTGCCGCGCGTTCGCTCGGTCAGTGGGCGCCGTACCTGCCCACGCACGTGAAGCATCCCTGCGTCCTGTGGGCGGGCGCGCGGCGCGCGAACTGGAACTGGGTCGTGATGCACGGGCTCGCGCTGGCCGAGGAGTACGAGCGCCGCTACGGCCGCGTTCACGGCTCGCTGCCGGTCCTGCTCTGGGCGCTGCTGCCGGAGGTCGGGCCACGCCCGTCCTCGCATCCGCGCGCGCCCTTCGCCCAGGCCATGCCTGACCACCACAAGGGGCCTGACGCGGTGGCCGCGTACCGGCGCTTCTACCTGGCGGAGAAGGCGGGCTTCGCCACCTGGCGCGCCCCCGCGCAGCCTCCCGCGTGGTGGCCCCCGGCCTCTTCGCGCCGCGCCACGCTGGCGCATGGTCGCGCGAAGGAGCGGAGGAACGCCCGGGTCGCTGACGCCGGTGGAGCGCTGCGCCCCGCAGATGCGCGCGGCCGCCGCCGAGGATGATCAGCGCCTGTGCGCTTGATCTCACTGGCTGATCCGGATCCGCGCGGATCCGGGTGCGTCGATGTCACCCCCGCCTGCTATACGACCTGCCGCTGCACGATTCCGCCTCGTGGTGAGGCGGAGACAACAACCGTCCCGTAACGGGGCGGTCCTCGAAAGGCAGGAAGACAATGGCTGGAGGCGTGAACAAGGCGATTCTGATCGGCAACCTGGGTGCGGATCCCGAAGTTCGATTCACCCCGGGCGGTCAGGCGGTGGCCAACTTCCGGATCGCGACGAGCGAGTCCTGGAACGACAAGAACGGTCAGAAGCAGGAGCGGACCGAATGGCACCGCATCGTCGTCTGGGGGAAGGTGGCTGAGCTGTGCGGGGAGTACTTGAAGAAGGGCCGCCAGTGCTACGTGGAGGGCCGGCTTCAGACCCGCGAGTGGACGGACAAGGAAGGGAAGAAGAACTTCACGACCGAGGTGGTCGCCAATCAGGTGGTCTTCCTCGGCGGACGCGATGGGGGCGGCGGTGGCGGGGCAGGGCGCTCGCGTGGCAATGAGGACTTCGGTCCTCCGCCTCCTGGGATGGACGATTCCGGTGGTGGTGGCAGCGGTCCCACCGGCGGTGGAGCGGGCGGCGGCGAGGACGACATCCCGTTCTAGGGAGTCACCCGGAGCGGTTTGCCCACCAGCACTCCGCTCCGGTACCCTTCGCAGGTCGAAGCGTGCGGGCCGGCCGTCTCGACAAGAGGCGTCCGGCCCGTGCCGTTTCCGAGTCTCCAACGCCCTCTTGTTGACCTTCCCTGCGTGTTGACAGGCAGGTGGGCGTTAGCCCACTCTCCGCGCTCCCAACATGTGGGTTTCAACCTACCCCCGGTAGTGCTTCGCGTCCCGGTGCGGCACTCCTCAACAAGGCAGAGAACCGAATGAACTACAAAGCTCTGGCGGCTGGAGCCCTCGCGGGTTTCCTGTTCGCCGTGGTGCCGTCCTGTGGAACGCCGGCCGCCACGTGCGGACCGGCGAACTGCGCGACGGGCTGCTGTGACAGCTCGAACAAGTGCGTGAACCCGACCACCAACGCCGCGTGCGGCGCCGTCGGCCAGACCTGCGTCGCCTGCGGCAACAACGAGAGCTGCGTGGACGGAAAGTGCAAGGTCGGCACGACCGGCAACGACGGCGGCGGGACCACCACCGACGGCGGTGGCTGCCTGCCGGACGACTGCCGCTGCAATGGGCTCTGCACCACCGGTTGCTGCGACATGACGAACGGCAACTGCCTTCTCGGCCGCGCTCAGGCCGCCTGCGGCATCAACGGGGCCGCGTGCAAGTCGTGCACTCCCAATGCCTGCCTTGCGGTTGGCTCCACCGGTGGTCAGTGCGCAGTCCCGGACGCCGGCACCACCGATTCCGGAATTCCTCCGGGCCCGAACGATGCCGGACGGTTCGTGACAGGGAATGCCTGCACTGGGCCTGCCGATTGCTCGATCAACGGTTCGGACACCACGTGCCGCACGATGACCGCACAGCTGAACGGTACCTACCCCGGCGGCTACTGCACCAAGAGTTGCTCCCAGCAGTCGCTCTGCGCTGACGATGCGGTTTGCGTGACGTTCGGCGGAGCCACTTCGGCTGAACCAAACTCGCTCTGTGCTGCTACCTGCCCAACTCCGGGCATGGTTCCTGGAGGGTGCCGAACCGGCTACGCGTGCTACCCCCTGCGTATCGAGGACGGTGGCTTTGCTCCTCGAGGAGTTTGCTGGCTCTACCCCCCGCCCAGCCCGGACGCGGGCCCCTACATTCCTGGGACGGTTGGCAAGGCATGCACGATGGACAGTCAATGTGGCCCGCCTCCCGTGAACGCGTACTGCGAGTTGGGAACGCTGCCGGATGGTGGCCCGACTCCCTGGGTTGGTGGAGAGTGCTCGGCTGTTGGCTGCACTTCAAACGCCGCTTGTGGCGACGGAGTCTGCATCCCGTTCAGGGTCAATAATCAGGATGTTGGCTTCTGCCAGCGGTTCTGCAGAAACCCGGGTCAGGGGCAGGGGGATGAGCTTGATGGAGGTTGTCGCAACGCTTTCGTTTGCGCGCCCGTCCTCTTCTCCGACGGTGGTTTAGCCACTGCTTTCTGCACGCCTAACTGCAACAACCCTGGAGGGGGTTGTGGCCCCGGCTCGACTTGTCAGGCCACCGGCTATTGCCAGTAGGACGGCACTGACGAAGTCCACGTGAGTTTCGACGAAGCCGGCCGAAGGTGGCCGGCTTCGCTCGTTTCATAGGCTCGCTGATCCACCGAGCCGCCGCCCTTCGCCGGATGCAGGTGCAACGGTGCAACAGGCAAGGAAGACGTTTCCCGTCCGCTTCGACGATTGAAGGGCTGGGCGTGACGGTACCCGCTACGGAACGACGTAGAGCATGAGGTTGTTGCTCGCGTCGACGTAGAGCACGCCGCCCTTTGCGCCGACTGCCACGGCGCGAATGTTCGCCGCATGAGGGAGCGAAGCGGTGTTGGGGACCGTGGCGATCGGGACCCAAGCGAATCCTCCAGTGCATGCTGGGCTCAGCGGTCGCTCCACGAGTTGCAGGCCTCCGCTGGTCCAGCGGGCCCCAATGAGCTTCGAGTCCGACTGCTTCGCGATGGAGAGGTGGCTGTCTAGGGGCCAGTCCGTCGAAGCGGTCTGGGGCGTATTCACCGAGAGGCAGCTCTCACGGCGTACCGTCGAGGACGCGTCTAAGGTGTAGACGACGTGGTGGCCCGTCGATCCGGTCGTTGCTGTTTGGACGATCGAGAGGTTGAGCGGGGGTGTCCCCGTCGCGACAGAATCCTCGGTCGACCACTCGCAGCCCAAGGTCCCGCAGGAGCGACCCTTCAACTTCAGTGTACCTGCGTCAACACGCGCGAGCAGCCATTCGTCGGGGGAGGTGAAGATCCCCACGTCCGGCGTGAAGTTGATCGGTTCGGGAAGTTGGCCGGGGCGGCTGTAGGTGCCATTCAGGATCACGCCTACGGGGTAGTTCTGGAGGTTCTGTTCGCGAGGACTAGGAGGCACGGGAACGAATAGGTCAACGTTCTGGGATCCCGCGACCCCATTGATTGCTGTGAGCGTTAGCTTCGTGCCGGAAAGGAGCCGCGCACTCACGCCAGAGACTCTCTCGGTGGTCAGATCCGGTTTGAGGTTTCGCCAGCTCACTGCCGCGAGGTTCGACATCCAAACGGAGTCCTGAGCAGTCTTAAGGGTGTCGAACATTCCCGTTCGACCGTTGAATCGCAGCAAGGAGTAGGTGACGCTCAGAACGCTGGGGCCAGGACCTGGCGGCGGATCCACAACCGCAACGGCGAGCGTGGGGAAGCCATCAGGGTCCGTCGCAACGTCGTAGACCAAGTCCTTCCCGGTCTTGATCACCCCGCTGACAGGCGTCTTCGGCACCGTGGCGAAGCGAATCGAGCTCGACGCCAATGGGTTGCCACGAAGGTCCGTGGGACCGGTGGTGACGGTCGCCAGCGTATAGACCGAGTCGTTCTCAAGGTTGATCTCGTAGTCGAGCGAACTCTTCCAATTCCCCGGGAGGCTGGGGGTGAGCGCGAACGGCCCGGCGCTGTTGGCCAGCGGCTCCGAGAAGTGGGCGGAGACGATGGCCGGCTCGTTGCGTGCGTTGTTGGTGTGATTGACCGTGAAGGTCGGCGCCACGCGGTCCACCACCACGCTCCGCTCGTCCATGCCCACGTTGCCCGCCCGGTCGAACGCGCGGATCTTCACCGTGTAGCTCTTGCCGTCATCCGTGGCTGCCGTCTGAAGGAAGGTTGCGCCGCCGGAGACCGTGGTGGTGGAGCCATCACCGTTAACGGACTCGAAGCGCAGCTGCGTGTCCCCATCCACCGCCGCCCACTTCACCTGCAGCTTCCCGTCCGCGGGGGTCTTCGCGATGTTGAAGGCCTCGCCGGGCAGTGGGGCGGTCAGCGTCACTCGCGGCGGGACGTAGTCGACCGTCACGTTGACGGTCTTGATCGTCTGGTTCCCCGCCAGGTCCTTCGCGGTCACCTTCACCGCGTGGACCACGGAGTCGTCCTTGTTGGAGGGCGAGAGCTTCACCAGCCACTCCCCGTTCCCACCAATCGCGGCGGGCCGCGGGCCGACCTCGTCGCCGAAGTCGACCGTCACCGAGGCGGCCGGGACCGCTCCGTCCAGCGCCAATCCGGTGAACGTCACGGTCGTCCCCGCGCTCGGGCCGAGCAGCGCGCCCTCCACAGGGCTCGTCACCGTCAGCGTGGGGACCGAGGTGTCCAGCGCCACGGTCTGCGAGACGGAGCAGGGATGGCCGTGCTTGTCGGTCACCGCGAACTTGATGGCGTGCGAGGGAACCGCGGTGGCCGCGGCCCACTCGAAGGTGAAGTCCGAGCCCATGGTCACCGGCGCGCCGAGCTCGGCGTCGTCCACCCAGGCCTGCGGGCGCATCAGCACCCCTGACCCGTCCTCGGCGTGGAAGCGCAGGGAGATCGCCGTCGGCAGCGCCGCAGCGATCGGCTTTCCCGGCTCCGGGGAGGTCACGGCGCAAGTCGGGGCCACGTTGTCCACGGTCGCGCTGACCGCCGCCTGGCTGGACTGCTCGAACGAGTCCCGCGCCCTCACGCTGAGCTTGAACGGAGCGCTGTCCAGCGCCGGGACCGCCACCGTCACGGAGAAGCTGCCGTCGCTGCCCAAGGTGATGGCGCTCCAGCTCGCACCGTCGTCTGCGCTGTACTCCACGCTCTTCACCTCGGCGTCGTCCTTGACGCTCCCGGCGAGCTGCAGCTCTCCGCCGGTGACGACCGCATCCGCGGCGGGCGAGGTCAGCGTGAGGACGGGCGGCTCATCCCGGACGCACAGGAGCGTGGGCTGGTGGCAGACCTGCCCGATGTCGCACTCCCGGTCCGCGCAGCGGACGCCCTTGCCGGAGCGGCAGCCCGCCCCAAGAACGACCAGCACCACCGCGGCGACCAGCTTCCCCACTGCGTTCATCGGTTCCCCCAGGAAAGGTGACTTCAGCGGCCGGGCACCTGTGCAAGGCCCCTGCCGGGTATGGCCAGACTCAAGCGTCGTCCGCGAGCCGTCTCAGGGCCCGGACGGGTGTTCAAAGGCCGGACTCACGGGAAGCGCAGCGTGGCCCCCACGCGGCTCGGCGCCACGGTCACGGTCAGGGACGTCCGCGGCCCCTCCGCGCTGCCGGAGCCGTCCATGAGGACGAGCACGGCGCCCGCCACCGCCGCAGCGCCCCCCACGCCAAAGGCGATGATCGCGTTCGTCTGGGCGGCGATCGCCGCCTCGCGTGAGGCGGAGATCCGCAGCGCCTCCTCGGCGGTGGGCACGCGGGTGAGGTCGAAGTAGCTGTCGTGCTCGTTCCACTGAATGATGGAGGTCCGCTGGAAGGCCCACCCGGCGGCGCCGCCACCGAGCACGCCGGCCGCGAGCAGCCCCACCCCCACCGGCGTCTTCCAGCTGCGCGCCCCCTGCGGCCGCTGCTGCACCACCTCGGCGGCCGCCGCGGAGGTCGCCGGCACCGCGCCAGAGACAGCAGGCGAAGGCTTCTGGGCGATCGCCGGGGTCTCCTCCGCGCTCGTGAACGGGCTGAGCTCCACGCTCCCGCCCTGCTTCCCGGAGAGGACGAACTCGGCCAACTCCGCCAGCCCCGCAGCCGTGCGGGACGCACGGTAGAACTTGAGCCCGCCCTCGCGGACCTTCCCACCCGTCTTGGTGTTGACCAACGTCACCGCCAGCCAGCCGGGACCGGAAGAGGGCTGCTCCAGGCGCAGCACCACCACCTCGTCCACGCCCAGCAGCGGGCCCAGGCTCACCGCGTACCCCAAGAGCTCCGCCTCCGGCCGCTTCGCCAGGCAGGGCAGCTTGGAGGGGTGGATGGCGCTCTCGAAGGCGAAGGAGATCTGCTGCGTGCTCTCGCTGTTCAAATTGAGCGCGTGGGGCAGCGACCGGTCCCCGTCCTTGGCCAGCGCCAGCTCGTAGCTGCCGGGCAACAGCTCGCCGGTGAACGGCGTCACCCCCACCTTGAAGCCATCCAGGTAGACGCCCACGCCAGTGAGGGGCGGCGAGGTCACCGTCAGCCGCCGCTTGCGCGCCGCGGCCAGCTCCTTGCGGATGACCTCGAAGCGGGCGCGCGTGGTGGGCGAGTAGTAGTCCGAGTCCATCTGGAAGCCCGCGTCCAGGCGCAGGACCTTCCGGAAGGCCTCGTCCGCCAGCTTCTCCCGCCGGGTGTTGCGGTAGATGAGCGCCTTGAGCAGCTCCCCGCTCGCGGTGAGGTTCCAGCGCTCGCTGCCTACGGGGAGCCGGCGGATCTCCTTCAGCGTGGACTCGAGGTTCTGCTCCGCCTTCTCGTACTGCGCCTGGTAGTACTGCTGGCGCGCCTTCTCGAGCAGGTTCTGCAGCTCCTCCACGGTGGAGCCCGGCTCCGGGGCGAGCAGGTTCCGCGCGCCTTCATCCGTGAGCAGCCCGTCCCCCATCCGCTTGTGCAGCTCGTCCCAGAACGCCCGGCGGTTGGTCTGGAGGTCGAGCTCCCGGCAGTCCCCCGTGCCCAGCACGTACATCCGGGGCCCCGCCGCCGCGGCAGACGCCAGGAGCCACACGCCCGCCAAGAGTGCCTTCCGCATTGCCCGTCCCTCCGCTCGCACGCGCGGCGTCATGCCACCGGGGTGCGCAGGGGCGCAAGAACGGTCGCGTGCTCGATTCGGGGCGGGCAGTGCAGGGCACGTGCCCTCCCGGGCAGCCGGGGTGTCGGGCCCCTGGCCGCCCCAGTCGGCTCGGCTGCCGGACGGTGGGGGTCCCGCCGGCGAGACGGGCCGAGAAAAGTAGCCTGTCCCCATTTTCCTCAGGTAGAGGACGCGTCATGGCGGACGAGCTGGTCAGCGCGCTGTGGAAGGAGGCGGACCTGCGCGTCCTGGTGGTCCTCACCAGCGAGGTCTCCCGCCACGCGCGCGGCCTGCACCGCGCCGCGCCCACCTCCGCCGCGCTGCTGGCCCAGGGGCTGACCGCCGCGGCGCTGATGGGCGCGCTCCAGAAGGAGAGCTCGCGGATCAACCTCCAGCTCGAGTGTGACGGCCCGGTGCGCGGTCTCTTCGCGGACTCCAACGGCCAGGGCGTGGTCCGCGGCTACGTGAAGAACGCGCAGGTGGATCTCCCGCTCTCCACCGGGGTGTTCCGCTGGCGCCCGGTGCTCGGCAACTCCGGCTTCCTCTCCGTGCTCCGCGACCTCGGCGGTGAGTTCTACCGCTCGGCGGTGCAGCTGCAGCACTTCGACCTCTCATTGGACCTGGGCCACTACTTCCGCGCCTCGGAGCAGCTGGAGACCATCATCCAGCTCGAGCTGCTCCCCGCCGCGGCCGAGCCGCTCGGCACGGTGGCGGGGCTGTTGCTGCAGCCGCTGCCCAACGGCTCGCGCGAGGAGCTGGCCAAGCTCGCCGCGCACCTGGTGGGGGAGGGCGGCTTCCGGCGCGCGCTCGAGGCCGCGCCAGGGGCCAGCGCCGCCTCGCTGCTCACCTCGCTGGTGCCGCGCGTGGAGCTGGAGGTGATGTCCCGCTACCCCGTCTTCTTTCAGTGCGGCTGCTCGGTGGAGCGGGTGAAGAACGCGCTGCTCGCGCTCGGGCGGGACGGCCTCGAAGACCTGCTCGCCAAGGAGGGCAAGGCCGAGGTCACCTGCGAGTTCTGCATGACGCAGTACGTCCTTACGGAGAGCGACATTCGGGCCCTGCTGAAGGCCGGCAGCGATTGACTTGCTCCCCGCGCAGCCGCTACAGGCGCGCGCGATGAGCTACTTCTCCCAGCTGCACGAAGGCGACTACGAGGCGCTGCACTTCTTCGGGGACCGCAAGACCGGCCTGCGCGGGTTGATCGGCGTCCACTCCACAAGGCTCGGGCCCGCGCTCGGCGGCACGCGCGCGCTGGCCAGCTACGCCAGCGAGTCCGAGGCCGTCACCGACGTGCTCCGGCTCGCCAAGGGGATGACCTACAAGGCCGCGCTGGCCGGGCTGCCGCACGGCGGGGGCAAGGCGGTGATCATGCTCCCCAAGGGCTACGTGGACCGGGAGACCCTGTTCGAGGCCTTTGGCCGGGCGGTGGAGTCGCTCAAGGGGCGCTACATCACCACCGAGGACTCGGGCACCAGCCCCGAGGACATGGAGTACGTCCACCGCTTCACGAACCACGTCACCGGCCTCAAGGGGCGCAGCGGGGACCCGTCTCCGGTCACCGCGTACGGCGTGGTCCGGGGGATCGAAGCCACCGCCAAGTTCCTCTACGGCCGCAGCGACTTGAAGGGCATGCGGGTGACGCTCCTGGGCGTGGGCCACGTGGGCTACGCGCTGGCGCAGGAGCTCCACGAGCGCGGCGCGCAGCTCTTCATCAGCGACATCAACAAGGAGAGCCTGGCCAAGGCGGTGAAGGCCTTCAACGCCAAGGCGGTGCCGGACTCCGAGCTCTTCTCCATGGAGGCGGACATCTTCGCCCCCTGCGCGCTCGGCGCGGTGCTCAACGACCGGACCATCCCGCGCCTCAAGGTGAAGGCGGTGGCCGGCGCGGCCAACAACCAGCTCGAGGAGCCGCGCCACGGCAAGGACCTGGCGGACCGCGGCATCCTCTACGTGCCGGACTACGCCATCAACTCCGGCGGGTTGATCAACGTGGCCCAGGAGGTGGTGGGCTACGACCGGGACAAGGCGCTGGCGCGGACCAAGGGCGTCTACGACACCATCGAAGCGATCCTCAGGCGCGCCAAGGAGACCGGGCGCCGCCCTGAAGAGGTGGCGGACCAGATGGTGGAGGAGCGGCTCGCCGCGCCGCGCTGAGCAAACGGAGCGAAACGGGCCCACGGGGCGCTTTGCGGAAGTATGCTCTAAAGCCCCCGTGAGCCTCCTCTCCAGAGCGGCGCGCTGCGCCCTGACGCTGGGCCTGCTGGTGGCTGCCGGCTGCAGCAGCCCCGCCGGCACGAGCGATGGGGGCACCCCGGACGCCGGGCTCACCGGGCCCGCCTGTGACAGCCCGGACGACTGCCGGGCCGCAGGCTACGACGGCGCCTGCCGCCAGTCCGTCTGCCGCGCGCGCGTGCCCTGCGCCGAGGACGTGGAGTGCGCGCTCGGCGAGAGCTGCGTGGCCGGCAACTGCCGCTTCACCGGCTGCGCGCAGGACGCGGACTGTCCCGTGGGCAAGTGCCGCAAGGACGTCTACGCGTGCACCGAGTGCGGCGTGGACGCGGACTGCCCCTCCAGCGCGCCGGTCTGCACCGGGGAAGGCAAGTGCGTGGCGTGCAAGCAGGACTCGGACTGCACGGTGGGCCCGGGCTACTGCGAGGCCGACAAGGGCGCCTGCGTCTTCTGCAAGAAGGACGAGCACTGCGCCAACGGGCTGTCCTGCGGCGCGGACGGGACCTGCCACGGCGCGCAGCTGGGGCAGGGCTGCGGCGGGGGCGTCTCCTGCGACCTCGGGCTCATCTGCGTCACCGTGAACAACGTGGACCAGTGCATGAAGGGCTGCAGCCTCTACACGCCCGCGTGCGCGCCGGGGCAGATCTGCCTCAAGCTCACCTTCTCCGGCTCCGCCTCGCTGGTCTTCGACCGGGGCGAGCCGCAGGGGGTCTGCTTCCAGCCGCTGCAGGGGCTCAAGGGGTACCGGGACAGCTGCGCCGGCAACTGCCAGCCCAACCTCGAGTGCGTGCCGGACTCGGCGAGCCAGAGCTTCTGCCGCGCGTACTGCAACCCCAACAAGCCGGTGTGCGAGCCGGGGGAGCAGTGCCACCCCTTCCCGGGGGACTTCTCCGGCCACTCGTACGGGCTGTGCTACCGGGACAGCGGCTTTGGCGAGCGCTGCGCGTCTGAGGCCGTGTGCCGGGCGGGGCTCTCCTGCGCGCCGGCGCCGGACCCGTCCGTGAACGGCGGGCTCTCCAACGCCTGCCGCTTCTCCGGCGTGGCCGCGGACGGCGGCACCACCGCGCCGCCGCTGGCGCCGTGCAGCCAGAACGCGCAGTGCGCCACCAAGGAGTGCCGCTCGGACTCGACGCTCGGGCTGGGCCGCTACTTCTGCTTCGGCGCCTGCCAGCAGGACAGCGACTGCGCGGTGGGTGGCCGCACCGGCACCTGCGATGGCACCTTCGACTTCCCCAGCGGCACCCAGACGGTGGCGGTGCCCGGGTGCCGGCCGCGCTGCAGCGCGCCCGCCGCGTGCGCGGAGTACGGCGCCGGCTACTCCTGTGGCCTGCGCGTGCAGCTGCCGGTGGGCGGCGGGGACGCCAAGCTCAACCAGCTCTGCGCGCCGGTGGCGGGCAGCAAGCGGGTG
Source organism: Myxococcaceae bacterium (assembly GCA_044229415.1). Taxonomy (GTDB): domain Bacteria; phylum Myxococcota; class Myxococcia; order Myxococcales; family Myxococcaceae; genus JBGATB01. The sequence goes on from JBGATB010000027.1 coordinate 40,150, forward strand.
GGGGAGAGCTGCACCCAGAGCTCCGAGTGCCGGGAGGGCTACTGCTACGCGGCGGACGCGCGGGGCCACCTGCGCCAGGGCGTCTGCACGCACCCCTGCGCGCTCACCGCGGACTGCGCGGCGCCGCTGGCGGACGGCGGCATTTCGGGCGCCGGGCTCACCTGCGAGCACTCTGCGCTGGTGGCGGATCCGGGGCGGGATGGCGTGGCGGGCACCTTCGATGACCTCATCGCCTCCGCGTACCTCTGTGGCGGCAAGGCGTGCCAGCAGGCCGGGGACTGCGCCGCGCCGCTCTCCGTCTGCGCGCCGGACACCACGCCCACCGCGCCGCTTGGCCCCTCCGCGCTGCGCTGCCGGGCGCCCTCTTTCGGCGGCACCGGCGCCGCGGGGGCCCCCTGCGCCGCGGACAACGACTGCGTCAGCGGCGCCTGCGCGGAGCTCAACCCGCCGCTCACCGGGCGTGCCTGCTTCGAGCCGTGCGTGGTGGGCGGGCCGGCGTGTCCGGGCGCGCTCACCTGCCAGCCCCAGGCGGCCTCGCTCAGGGACCGGCTGGGCAACCCGCAATCCTTCTCTGCCTGTCTGCCCTGAGCGGGTAAGGTCGCCACCGTGGCATCGACCAAAAAACGCGGGAAGAAGCCGCCCCCCGAGCAGGTGGAGAAGATCATCTCCATCCCCGAAGGCCTGGTGTTGGCGCCCCAGACCGAGCCGCCCCGGCACGTGCGCGGCCAGGACCGCTCCACGCCGCGCAGCCGCGTGCGGGAGCTCACCTGGGCCGAGTTCGACCGGGTGGTGCAGGAGCTGGCGCGCGAGGTGAGCCGCTCCTTCAAGCCCCAGGCGGTGGTGGGGCTGGCGCACGGCGGCGTCTTCGTGGGCGGCGCGGTGGCCTCGGCCCTGGCCTGTGAGTTCTTCCCCGTGCGGATCAGCCGGCGCAGCCGGGACAAGGGCGCCCGGCCCAGGCTGTCCGGGCAGATGCCCGCGGAGCTCAAGAAGCGGCGGACGCTGATCGTGGACGACGTGGTCTCCTCGGGGGACACGCTGGAGCTGGCCCTCTCGCTGGCGGATCGCGTGGGCGCGTCCGCGGTGAAGACGGCCTGCTTGATCGCCCGCGAGGGTGGCTACGCCCCGGACTTCGTGGCCCTGTCCACCGACGAGCTGGTGGTCTTCCCGTGGGACTACCAGCCGGTCGTCGAGGACGGCCGCTTCGACGGCTCCACGGATGGCTGAGCTTCGCTGCCCCTCCTGCGGCGCGCCCGCGCTGGCCGGCGCGCTCTTCTGCCAGGGCTGCGGCGCCAGCCTCCAGGTCCGCGCGGTGGAGGGGCAGCCGGCGTGCGCCGTCCACCCGGACCGGCAGGCGCTGCGCCCCTGCCCGCGGTGCGGCAGCTTCGCGTGCGCGCAGTGCCTGAGGACCACGCCGTCCGGCGAGGAGCGGTGCGCGGCGTGCGAGGCGCGCGCGCCGGCGGAGCTCCTCCCGTGGGACCGCCGCGAGGAGCTGGGCACGCTGCGCGCGTTCTTCCAGACCGGCTGGCTGCTCATCCAGAAGCCCACGGTGACCTTCGAGCGCGTGAGCCCGCGGGCCAGCGTGGGCTCCTCGCTGCTCTACTGCGCGCTCTCTTCGCTGGCGCTGATCCTCACCACGCTGGTGCTCTACGGCGTGGGCTTCGGCGCGGTCTTCGCCTTCGGCTTGAGCAAGGGAGAGGCGAAGGGGCTTCCAGGCGGGTTGGCCGCGGTGGGCATCGGCCTGGGCGTCTTCGTCTTCTACCTGGTGATGGTGGTCGCCTACGGGATGGTGTCCGCGCTGGCGCTGTCCGGGCTGGAGCACTTGATGCTCAAGCTGCTCGGGGTCAAGCCGCTGGGCTGGGAGGTCTCGCTGCGCGCCCATTGCCTGGGGATGGCGCCGTACCTCGTGGGGCTCGTTCCCGTCTGCGGGTTGTATGTCGCGCCGATCTGGGCGCTGGTGCTGCGGATCCTCGCCTACAAGGCGTTCCACAAGACCACCGGCGGGAAGGCGGCGGGCGCGGTGCTGATCCCCATCGGCGCGTTCGTCTGCCTGGCGGTGGCCGGCTACGCCGCGCTCTTCGCGATGCTGATGGCGGTCAACCAGACCGGGAAGTGAGCGGCGCGGGGGCGCCCTTGCCCCCGCCCTCGCCTTCGAGCTGCGCGAGCCGGGCGAGCAGCTTGTCGTGCAGCTCGTCCACCTTCACGTGCAGCTGGGTGACCTCCAGCCCCGCGCGCATGTTCGCTTCGTACTCGGCATCCGAGCGGATGCGCTCCTTGGCGGCCTGCCGGCTCTGGCTGATCAGCACCATGCAGGAGAGGAAGATCGCCTCCAGGGAGACGATCATCGTCAAGAGGCCGAAGGGGAACGGGTCGAAGACGTGGAGCCCGGGGAGGATCCCCACGTTGGCGACAATCCACGCCGCGAACCAGGCGGCGTGCACCAGCAGGAAGCTGAAGGTGCCGCTGAAGGCGGCCAGGAAGTCCGCCAGCCGCTGGATGGGGGTGACCTTCTCCTCCACCGCCTGGTTGGGGCTGCGGCTGGGGCGGTGGCGCAGGAGCGTGTCGGCCTCGCGCAGCCGGCGCCCCATCACCGTGAGCACGTCCAGCGCCGCGTCCGGGCGGGCGCGGAAGAGGAGGGTGAGATCGTTGCGGTCCACCCGGATCGCCCGGGTGTCGGTGATCGCCCGGGCGCTGGCGCTGCGCGGGTCCCCGTCCAGCAGCGACAGCTCGCCGAAGAAGTCCCCCGTCCGGGCGGTCTCGAAGACGATCTTCTCGCCGGTGGTGTCGACGACGAAGATCTCCACCTCCCCGCTGCCCACGATGTAGATGGCGCCGCCCGGGTCTCCGCGGCTGAACACGAGCTGTCCGGCGCGGAAGCTGACGTCGTCGACGGCGGTGGCGAGCAGCGCCTTCCCCTCTTCGTCCAGCTGCTGGAAGAGGGGGACCTCGTTGAGCAGGGCGGCGTCTGCGGGCATTGCGGCGGGTGCTGGCGCTTTACGGGGCGGCGGGAGCGGCGGCGGCGGGGGCGGCGGCCTCGGCCTTCTTGGCCTCGTCCGCGCGGCGCTTGCCCTCCTCCTCGGAGATCCGCTTCAGCTCGGCGAGCCCCTTCTCGAAGTCCTTGCCCACCATCTCGTCCATGTTGACGAAGAGGGAGAAGGCCTTGGCCATGAAGTTGTTCTGGCCGCTCATCGCCCAGGTCACGCCCACGCCGTCCGCGGCGGGCTTGAGGGTGAACTCGGTGTCGTTGGTGGCGGCGAAGGGCTTGATGAACTCCAGCTTGATCGCCACGTGCTCGTGGGGCTTGCTGTCGGTGATCGTCATCCGCCCCTCGCCCACCTGTTCGTTGCCGACCCAGTGGTACTTCGAGCCGACGCCGGCGGCCGGGCCCTCGTAGGTCTTCTGCATCTTCGCGTCCAGCTTCTCCCAGGGGGACCACTTGGCCCACTCGTGGAAGTCGTTCAGCTCGGCGAAGACGATCTCCGCGGGCGCGGAGACCGTGGCGCTGCGCTCGATCCGGAAGCTCGCCGGCCGGGTGGCAATGAGGAGGATCAGCACGACCAGCAGCGCGACGACCCCGTAGGCGATCTTCTTGAGCATGCGGACTCCTGGTGAATAGGAAGCGCCTCGTCTAGACGCGTCAGATGTCCAACGCAAGCCCGCAAGGGAAGAACGCGACTTGCGTTTCAAGCGGGCTCTGGCACTCAATCCGGCCCGCGCTGTCCGTGAAACCCGCACGCACGTGGGCTGAAGGTTGATCATCGGTACTGCCGGGCACATCGACCACGGGAAGACCTCGCTGGTGAAGGCGCTCACCGGCATCGACACCGACCGGCTGGCCGAGGAGAAGCGGCGGGGGATCACCCTGGAGCTGGGCTTCGCGCACCTGCCGCTCGGGGACGGCACCGTGGCGGGGGTGGTGGACGTGCCCGGCCACGAGCGCTTCGTGAAGGCGATGGCGGCGGGCGCCGGGGGCGTGGACCTGGCGCTGCTGGTGGTGGCCGCGGACGAAGGGGTGATGCCGCAGACGCGGGAGCACCTGGACATCTGCCGGCTGCTGGGCGTGCGGGCCGGGGTGGTGGCGATCACCAAGGCGGACCTGCTCGAAGGCCTGGGCGCCGGGTGGCTGCCGCTGCTCAAGGCGGACCTGGCGGCGCTGGTGGCCGGCACCTTCCTGGAGGGCGCGCCGCAGGTCCCCTGCTCGGCGCAGACGGGGCAGGGGCTCAAGGAGCTGGTGGCGGCGCTGGAGGCGCAGGGCGCGAAACTGGCGGCCCGGCCGGCGGAGGGGCCGCTCTTCCTGCCCATCGACCGCGCCTTCACGCTCAAGGGCTTCGGCACGGTGGTGACGGGGACCCTGCTCTCCGGCGAGCTCGCGGTGGATGAGCAGGTGCAGCTCTTGCCCGGGCGGGGGGCGCCGCTGCGGGTGCGCGGGCTGCAATCCCACGGCAAGAGCGCGCCGCGGCTTTGCGCCGGGGTGCGCGCGGCGGTGAACCTGGCGGACGTGGAGGCCGCATCGGTGGGGCGCGGCCAGGTCCTGGTGCGCCACGGGGAGCTGCCCCCCACGCGGATGCTGGACGTGGAGCTGACGCTCCTGCCGTCCGCGCCGGTGCCGCTGGGCCGCCGCCGCAAGCTCCTGCTCCACCTGGGCACCGCGCACGTGGAGGCAAGGGTGGCGCTGCTGGACGTGGACGCGCTGGCGCCGGGGGAGACCACCCTGGCGCAGCTGCGGCTTTCGCGGGAGGTGGCCGCGCTCCCGGGCCAGCGCTTCATCCTGCGCGGCAGCCGCGCGCTCCCGGGGCGCGGGGCCACGCTCGCGGGCGGGAGGGTGCTGGGGATCACCCCGCCGCGCCGGAGAAAGGGCGCCGGGGCGGCGCTGGCGCCGCTGCTGGCGGGGGACGTGGCCGCGCGGGCGCTCTGGCTCCTGGAGCAGGCCGGGTACCGGGGGCTCACCGAGCGCGAGCTGTTCGCGCGGGCGGGCGCCGCGCCCAAGGCGCTGCAGCGGGCGCTGGAGCAGCTGGGGGCGAAGGGGCGGGCGCTGGGGGTGGACAAGGAGCGGCGGCTGTACCTGGCGCAAAAGGCGCTGGCGGGGATGGTGGAGCGGGCGCGGGCGCTGCTCACGCAGTTCCACGCCCAGGAGCCGATGCGGGAGGGCATGCCCAAGGAGGAGCTGCGCCAGCGGCTCTCGGCCGAGCTGGATCCGAAGATCTTCGCCCGCGTGCTCGCCGCCCTGGCCGAGGACGGCGGGGTGGAGGGCGTGGGGGAGCTGGTGCGGGTGAAGGGGAAGGGGCGCGCGCTGAGCCGCTCGGAGGCGGAGGACCGCGGGCGGGTGGTGGCGGCGCTCGCGGCGGCGGGGCTGGGTCCGCCGGGGCTGGAGGAGCTGGCCAAGGCGCTGCGGCTCGCGCCGGCGGCGGTGGGAGAGCTGCTCAAGGTGGCGCAGCAGGAGGGCGAAGTCGCGAAGGTGGCGGACGGGCTCTACTTCGACAAGGCGGCGCTGGAGGGGCTGCGCGCGCGGCTGGTGGCGCACCTGAAGGAGAAGGCGGAGATCTCCACGCAGGCCTTCAAGGAGCTGGTGGGCCAGAGCCGGAAGTTCGTGATCCCCCTGTCCGAGTACTTCGACCGGGAGCGGGTGACGCTGCGGGTGGGCGACAAGCGCGTGCTGAGGCGCGGATGAGGGCGCCCGCCGCCGCGCTGCCGAACCTGCTGCTCCAGGTGGCCAAGGGGCTCACCGCGGAGCGCTCGGAGAGCGGGGTCCGGACCGCCATCCACCGGGGCTTCGGCGAGGTGAACGTGCAGGCGTGCTTCTACGCGCTGGAGGGCGGCGCGCTCACGCCGCTGTGCCCGGGGGCGCGCGAGCAGGCCGGGGACGTGGCGCTGGCCGAGCGCGCGGTGGCGCACCTGCGGGCGGTGCTGGCCGAGCGCGAGGCCTACCTGCCGGTGGCGCGGGACGCGAGCGGCGCGGCGGAGCTGTTGGTGCTGCGCGGCCAGGGGATGGGGGGCGCGGACGCGGCGGCGCTGGACCTCTTCACCTCGCAGGTCTCCGCCGCGCTCGCCAGCGCGCGGGCGATCGCCGAGTACGAGCGGCGGAACCTGGAGCTCGCGGCGATCGCGGAGGTGGCGCGGCTCAACGCCCGCCCCACGCCGCCCGAGCTGGACGCCTTCCTCGAGGCCCTGGCGCTGCCGCTCCACGCCGGCGCGGTGGCCCTCTTCGTCCCGGACGAGAGCGGGCTGTGCCTGGTCCAGCGGGCGCAGCACGGCCTATTGGCGCAGCTGCCGCCGCAGCGGCTGGGCGAAGGGATGGCGGGGAAGGCGGCGGAGCTGGGCAACACCGCGCTGCTGCGGGGCGAGGACAAGGCGGCGCCGCTCTTCGCCCCGCTGGGGGAGCGCTTCGGGGCGGCGGCCGCGGTGCGGCTGATGCAGGCGGGCCGGCTGTTCGGCGTGCTGCTCGCGCTCCGGGAAGGGGCCACCCCGTTCGAGGCGCGGGACGTGTCGCTCCTGGACACCTTCGGGGACCTCCTGGTGGGGACGCTGGAGCAGCGGCGGCTGCACGCGGAGAGCCGCCGGCAGCTGGCGGAGACGCAGCTCCTGCTGGAGCTGGCGCGGACCACCTCGGGGACGCTGGAGCTGACCCACATCCTGGAAGGGGCGTGCGACTTCCTGGTGAAGCTCCTGGACGTCTCCAACTGCTACATCTTCCTCTACGACGAGCAGCGGCGGCAGCTGAAGGGGGCGGCGGCCTCGGCGGCGCACCGCGTGCACATCCGCGCGGTGCGGATCCCCCTGGAGGACGTGGGGGTGGTGGCGATCGTGGCGCGCTCGCGGCGGCCCATGGCGGTCGAGGACGCGGCCAGCTCGGAGGTCCTGCGGGCGCCGCTGACGAGGCCGGGCACCCAGACCCCGGAGCTGCTCAAGCTGCGGCAGCAGGAGTTCCAGCGGATCAAGGCGATGCTGGCGCTGCCCATGCTCTCGCGGGACGAGCTGATGGGGGTGGTGGTGGTGGACGACGAGCGCGGGGCGCGCAGCTTCCCGGCCACCCTGGTGGAGCTGGCGGAGGCCACGGTGGGACAGCTGGCGCTCTCGGTGGCCAACGCGCGGCTCTACGCCTCGGTGAAGGAGAGCTACGCGGCGCTGGCGGAGACGCGCGCGGAGATGCTCAAGCGGGAGCGGCTGGCGGCGCTCGGCGAGCTGGCGGCGATCGTCGCCCACGAGGTGCGCAACCCGCTGGGGGTGATCTTCAACGCGGTGAGCGCGCTGCGCCGCCAGCTCACCCGGGAGGGGGAGCCCCTGATGCTGCTGGACATCGTCCGCGAGGAGGGGGACCGGCTCAACGCGATCGTGGGCGAGCTCCTGGACTTCGCGCGGCCGCGGGCGCTCTCGCTCCAACCGGAGGACCTGCGCAAGGTGGTCCAGGAGTCGATCGACGCCACGCTGTCCCAGCCCGGGCAGCGGCCGGTGGCGGTGGAGTTCGTCTCCAGCGTGGACGACGCGCTGCCCCCGGTCCCCATGGACCAGCGGCTGATCCGCCAGGCGCTGGTGAACGTGATGGTCAACGCCGCCCAGGCCATGCCCGGGGGCGGCAAGGTGAGCGTCAGCGCGCGGCGGGAGGAGCGGGAGGGGAGGGCGCTGGTGCGCATTGATCTACGGGACGAGGGGATTGGCATCTCCCCGGAGATCGCCCACCGGATCTTCGAGCCGTTCTTCACCACCAAGGCCAAGGGGACCGGCCTGGGGCTCGCGGTGGTCAAGCGGATCCTCGAGGACCATGACGGCGAGGTGGAGGTCAGCTCCTCGCTTGGCCGGGGGACCACCTTCACCTTCCGCCTACCGCTGGTCCCGGAGAGTGGTAGGAGGGAGCGAACGTGACCGCGACCACCCATGCTGGCGGCGGCGGGCCGCTGCCCACCGTGACCCCGGGGCGGATCCTCGTGGTGGATGACCAGCGCAACATGCGCGCCACCACCGCCATGCTCCTGCGCGCCGAGGGGCACATGGTGCTCGAGGCCGGCACTGGGGAGGAGGCGCTGGGGCTGCTCACCACGCAGCCCATCGAGCTTTTGGTCACCGACCTCAAGATGGAGCCGATGGACGGCCTCACCCTGCTCAAGAAGGGGCTGGAGGTCTCGCCGCAGACGCAGGTGATCGTCATGACCGCGTACGGCTCGATCGAGAGCGCGGTGGAGGCGATGCGCAGCGGCGCCTACGACTACGTCACCAAGCCCTTCAAGGAGGGCGAGCTGATCCACCGGGTGACCAAGGCGCTCGAGCGCGCCAAGCTGCTCTCCGCGGTGAACCTCTTCGCCGGCGAGTTCAACACCCGCCACGGCCTCTCCGCGCTGATCGGCCGCAGCCCGCCGATGCGCGAGCTGACCAACCGGATCGTCCGGGTGGCGGCCTCGGACGCCACGGTGTTGATCCAGGGCGAGAGCGGCACCGGCAAGGAGCTGGTGGCGCGCGCGCTCCACACCCAGAGCCGGCGCCAGAACCGGCCGTTCGTGCCGGTCAACTGCGCGGCGATCACCGAGAGCCTGCTCGAGTCCGAGCTCTTCGGCCACGCCAAGGGCGCCTTCACCGGCGCGGTGCGGGCCCGGCGCGGCCTCTTCGAAGAGGCGGACGGAGGCACCCTCTTCATCGACGAGGTGACCGAGACTTCCCCTGGCTTCCAGTCCAAGCTCCTGCGCGTGCTCCAGGACGGCGAGGTCCGCCGGGTGGGCGAGTCCACCTCGCTCACGGTGAACGTGCGCACGGTGGCGGCCACCAACCGGGACATCCAGAAGGAGGTGGAGGCCAAGCGCTTCCGCCAGGACCTCTTCTACCGGCTCAACGTGGTGACGCTGCTGGTGCCGCCCCTGCGGGACCGGCTGGAGGACCTGCCGCTGCTCGCCGAGCACTTCCTGGAGCGCGCCAACGCCCGCTCGCAGCGCAAGAAGCGGCTCACCGCCGCCGCGGTGGATCACCTCCAGTCCTACTCCTTCCCCGGCAACGTGCGGGAGCTGGAGAACCTGGTGGAGCAGGCCGCGGCCCTGAGCGAGAGCGAGGAGCTGCTCCCCGAGGACTTCCCCACCCGGCGCCAGTCCGGCCCGGCGGGGGAGCCGCCCGCGGCCGCCGAGCGGGAGCGCGAGCCTTCCGTCCAACCCGCCGCGCTCAAGCTCGCGGACGCGGTGGCGGAGGCCGAGCGCAAGGCGATCGTCACCGCGCTCGACAAGAACCGGGACCTCGCGGAAGTGGCGGACCAACTGGGCATCTCCACCACCACCCTGTGGCGGAAGATGAAGCGGCTGGGTCTGAAGACCACGGGTTCCCCGCCGGACGATGCGCGGGCCGGCGGCGAGAGCCCCATCTCCTGATCTGCAGGGCAGGCCGGTGTCGAAGGCGAAACACTCACAGTGAACAAACGGCTGTAACAATTCGCCCTAAGTGTGACCGTTCCGAATCTGCGCTTGGCTGGCGATTCTAGCTCCCCGGAATCAAGGCACTTTTTCAGGTTTGAAATCGCTTTCAACCCTGAAACCACCCCATCGCGGGGCTCGGTGGCAAAAAGGCCCGAGTTCCGGGTGATTCCGCGGCTGAAGGGGTTGGCACGGCCGCTGCTATGGATAACGTCCGGGTACAGCGAAATCAGGTTGAAGGCGGTTCCCCCCCACCACTTCAGCTCTCTCGTTGTGCTTATTTGAAGACCCGCGGCCCGATGCCCTGTGGCGTCGGGCTGCTTCATTTGCGGGCCATGGCGGCGCACGGAACCTTCGGGGTTCGACGAGCGCTCCACCTCCTCGAAACCGGAGGGGCCCAATGCGCGCTGCCGCTGTTGGTCTGGCTGTCCTGTGGAGCTTCGTGTGCGCGGCTGCGCCGCCGCGCCCCCAGCAGGGCTCGGCCGTGGCGGTGGATCTCCGCAGCGGCGCCACCTGGGTGGTGGACGCCGAGCGCGGCGCGCTCCAGCGCCTTGGCGCGGACGGCGCCGCGCAGGAGCTGCCGGTCGGCGCCTGGCCCGAACAGGTGGTGGTGGACGGCTCGGGGCGCGCCTGGGCCTCCGTCCGCGGTGACGGCGCGGTGGCGGTGGTGGAGGGCGGCTCGCGCCTCGCCGTCCCGCTGCCGGGCGAGCCGCGCGGTCTCCTGTTGGACGAGGCGCGCCGCCGCCTCTACGTGGGGCTGGTCACCGCGCAGGAGGTGGTGGCGCTGGACCTGGACAGCCGCGCCGTGGTGGCCCGGCAGCGGCTGCCGCGCGCACCGTGGGCGCTCGAGGCGGTGGGCGGCGAGCTCGCGGTCCTCCCGCGCCAGGGCGGCGTCGTCTACTTCGTCGACCCATGCCTGTGCCGGCGGGGGGTGGACGCACTGCCCCTTCCCACCGGGCGCGAGCCGCGGCCAGAGGATCCCCAGCCGGCGCCGGTGCACTTCGACTTCGGCACGGTGGATGCCACCGGCCGCCCGCTGCCGGTCCCCGAGCCGGACGTGGCCTGGAACGGCCAAGCCCTGGCGGCGGACGGGCAGACGCTCTACGTCGCCTACCACGTGCTCAACACCGGCGGCGGGAGCCCACCCAACGCTGGCTACGGGCGGGATTGGCGGCCGATCGGCAGCGCGGTCGCCCGAATCCAGCGCCGGGGCGAAGGCCCAGGGCGTGGCCGCGTCGCGGAGCCGTGGGCCCGGGAGGCCAACGAGTACCTCCCGCTCCCGCTGGCGGACATCACCTCCGCGCTCGCGGCGGATGGCGTGCTCTACCTGACGAGCCGGGGCACCGGCGCGGTGGTGGCGTTCGAGCTGGCCACGCTGCCCCGGCGCTCCCCGGAGTCCGCGTCCCACGCGCTGGGGGACGGCCTGACCGGGTTGGCGCTCTCCGCGCAGGGCGAGCTGCTCACGCTCGCGGCCTTCGACCGCGCGGTGTTGCGGCTGGAGCGCCACCCTGCCGCCGCGAAGTCACTCTCGCGCTACGGCGAGGATCAGCGGCAGCTCGCGCCCTGGTGGGGCGTGGTGCGGGAGCAGACGCACTGGGGCAAGGGGAGGAGGACTGCCCCGCGGGTGCTGCGCGAGCGCGCGCGGGTGGCGCTGCCGGCCAGCGCGCTGGACGCGGAGCTGGCGCTGGGGCGGCGGCTGTTCCACGCGGCGATCGACTCCCGCGTCACCGCGAGCGGGCTCTCCTGCGTCAGCTGCCACGTGGACGGCCGCACCGATGGCCTGGTGTGGCGGGTGGACGGGGCGCGCCGGCAGACGCCGGTGCTCACCGGCCGGCTGGACAGCGCGCCGTTCGGCTGGGGCGGGGAGCACGCCACGCTGGATGCGAGCCTGCAGTCCACCCTGAAGCGGATCCGCGGCCGCGGGCTTCCCCCGGCCGAGCGCGCCGCGCTCGCCCGCTACCTGCGAGAGGGGCTGCCGCCCGTCTCCCTCCCGCCGCCGGCCGACGGGGGCCTGGTGGCGCGCGGCAAGGCGCTCTTCGAGGACGACGCGGTCGGCTGCGCCAGCTGCCACCCCTCCAACCCCAGAGGCACGGACGGCGTCCGCCACGACGTGGGCAGCCTGAGCAAGGCCGAGCGCGAGGAGCAGGCGGCCGCCAGCTGGGTGAAGCGCGCGCGGCCGCGCGAGCTGGACACGCCGTCCCTGCGCCACCTGGCGATCTCCGCCCCCTACTTCCACGACGGCGCCAGCGGCACCCTCGCGCAGCTGGTGGCGAAGAACCGGGACCGGATGGGGAACACGTCGCAGCTGAGCCCGGAGGACCGGGCCGCGCTGGTGGCGTACCTGGAGACGCTCTAGCCGCTTACGAGCCGAACAGCCGGCTCGCCTGCGCCAGCCAGCCGGACACCGGGCCGGGGAGCACGCCGAGCCCCACCACCGCCACGGTGGAGAGGACGAGCGCCACCTCGGTGGTCCAGAAGCGGAACGGCGCCGCCGCGCCTTCAGGGGCGGGGCGCATGAACATGTAGACCACCACGCGCAGGTAGTAATAGACGGCCGCCGCGCTGGTGAGCACGCCGACGATCGCCAGCGGCAACAGCCCCGCGTCCACCGCGCTGCGGAAGATCAGCAGCTTCCCCATGAAGCCCACCGTGGGGGGAATTCCGCCGAGCGAGAGCATGAAGGCGGCCATGGCGAAGGCCCAGCCCGGGCGGCGCTGCGCCAGCCCGGAGAAGCGCTCCAGGTCCCACGCGGTCCCCTTGTCCTCGTCCTCGCGCCGCTCGAGCGCGGAGAGCGTGCCGAAGGAGCCGAGCGTGGTGACGGTGTAGCCCAGCAGGTAGAAGAGGATCCCCTTGAAGCCGTCCGCGCGCAGCAGCGCTTCGGGCGAGAGCGCCCCGCCCACCAGCGGCGTGGAGGAGAGCAGCCCCTGGCCGCCGGGCCGCGCGAAGAGCGCGGTGACGCCCAGCAAGATGTACCCGGCGTGGGCGATGGAGGAGTACGCCAGCATCCGCTTCACGTTCCGCTGGGGCAGCGCGAGCAGGTTGCCGCCCACCATGGTGAGCAGCGCCAGCCCGCCGAAGAGGAGCACCGGCACGTCGTTGGAGAGGCCGGGGGCGAAGACCAGGAACACCCGCACCAGGGCGGCGAAGGCGGCCGCCTTCACCCCCGCGCTCATCAGGGCGGTGACCGGCGTGGGGGCGCCCTCGTAGACGTCCGGCGTCCACATGTGGAAGGGGACCGCGGCGATCTTGAAGGCGAAGCCGGCGGCGATCAGCGCCACGCCGGCGTAGGCCAGCGGCGCGGAGGTGCTGCCGGCGGCGAAGGCCTGGGCCAGCGGCGCCCGCATGTCCGCCAGCACGGTGGTCCCGGTCACGCCGTAGAGCAGCGCCGCGCCGTAGAGCAGCACCGCGCTCGAGAACGCCCCGAGGATGAAGTACTTGAAGCCCGCCTCCGCCGGCCGCGGGCCGCGCCGCAGGAACGCGGTCAGCGCGTAGGTGGCGACGGAGAGGACCTCCAGGTTCACGAAGAGGGTGATCAGCTCCGCGGACATGGCCAGCAGGCTCATCCCCGCCACCGCGAAGAGCATCAGCGCGTAGAACTCGCCGCGCTCGGCGTTGCGGTGGCGCAAGAAGCCGGCGGCGAGCAGCACCGCGAGGAAGAGCCCCACGCAGAGGATGACGGTGAGCGCGCTGGAGAACGGGTCCAGCACCCCGAAGCGGAGCATGACCTCCCGCGGGGGCTGCAGCACGTTGCGGAAGGCGAGCACGCCGGCGGTGACCGCGCTCACCGCGCCGATGATCGGCTGGTGGCCGCGCGAGCCGCCGGTGAGGAAGACCTCGGACATCAGCAGCAGGCAGGCGCCCACCGCGAGGACCACCACCGGCAGGAAGGGCAGCAGGTCATCCGCGGTGAGGTCCGGGATGGAGAGCGAGGCGGCGGCGAGCAGGAGCGAGCTCATGGCTGGCCCTCCGGGTCAGGGCGGCGGCCGTTGGCCGGGGGGAGCCCGATGAGGGTGGGGATGGCGGCGCCGTGGGGATCCGCGGCGAGGAAGCGCTGCTGCGGGGTTCCCTTGATCGGCGGCTGAACGAAGGTGCGCGTGGGGGCGGCGTTGTCGAACACCAGGCTGGGCGCGTCCGCGGTGGGCAGCGAGGTGGGCTGGGCCATCCGCACCAGGTCCTCGGAGACCGCCTCGCCGCTGCCCAGCGCGGCGCGCGCCTGGAAGCGCGCGGAGGACGGGGCGAGCCGGTCCAGCAACGGCTGCGGGGAGAGCCCCATGTACGCGACGAGCGCGATGAAGGGGAGCGCGGTGAGCAGCTCGCGGGCGCTCATGTCGCGCAGCCCGTCATTCTCCTTGGTCACCTGGCCGAAGAAGACGCGCTGGACCATCCAGAGCATGTACGCGGCGCCCAGAATGACGCCGGTGGTGGCGAGCACGCCGAAGGAGAGGTGCAGCGAGCTCTTGAAGGTGCCGAGCAGGACCAGGAACTCGCCCACGAAGCCGTTGGTGCCCGGCACGGCGATGGAGGAGAACGTCACGATCACGAAGAGCGCGGTGAAGACCGGCATCACCTTGGCGATGCCTCCGTAGTCGGCGATCAGCCGGGTGTGGCGCCGTTCGTAGAGCATGCCGAAGAGGAGGAAGAGCGCCCCGGTGGAGACGCCGTGGTTGAGCATCTGGTACGCGGAGCCGGACGCGCCCTCCACGGTGAAGGCGAACATCCCGAGCATGCAGTAGCCCAGGTGGCTGACCGAGCTGTAGGCGATGAGCTTCTTGATGTCCCGCTGGGCCAGGCACATCAGGGCGCCATACAGAATGCCCACCAGCGCCAGCCCGGCGATCAGCGGCCGGAAGTCCCGCGCGAAGGTGGGGAAGAGCGGGATCGCGAAGCGCCAGAAGCCGAAGGTGCCCATCTTCAGCATCACGCCGGCGAGGATCATCGAGCCGGCCACCGGCGCCTGCACGTGCGCGTCCGGCAACCACGTGTGGAGCGGGAAGAGCGGGACCTTCACCGCGAAGGCGAGCGAGAAGGCCAGGAACATCCACGGGCCGTAGGTCTTCAGCGCCAGGGCCACGCCGGTGAGCCCCTCACACGCGGAGCCGGGCGCGCAGCGGGCCAGCTCGCGGGTGGCCGGGGAGAGCGCGTTGTAGAGCGTGGCGTAGTCGAACGTGCGGGAGCCGGCCGGCTGGGCGATCAGGTAGAGCGCCAGGATCGCCACCAGCATCAGGAGCGAGCCGATCAGCGTGTAGATGAAGAACTTCACCGCCGCGGCGATCCGCTCCTCCGAGCCCCACACCCCCACCAGCAGGTACATGGGGATGAGCATCGCCTCCCAGAAGACGTAGAAGAGGACGAGGTCCAGCGCGCCGAGCGCGCCGAGCATGGCGGTCTGGAGCACCAGCAGCGCCAGGTGGAACTCCTTCACCCGGGTGTCCACCGAGCGCCAGGAGGCCAGCACCACCAGCGGCCCGAAGATGCAGGTGAGCAGCATCAGCGAGACGGCGATGCCGTCCACGCCCACGTGGTAGCTGATGCCCAGCTCGGGGATCCAGTTGGCCCTGTACGTGAGCTGGAACTCGGCGCCCGCGGGGTCGAAGCGGGAGTAGAGGTACGCCCCCAGCGCGCCGGAGACGATCATTCCCAGCAGCGTGAAGCCGCGGATCTGCGCCTTCTCGGTGTGCGGCAGGAGCGCCACCACCGCGGCGATCGCCAGCGGCAGGAAGATCACGAGGTTGAGCAGCTGCGAGTCGAGCGCGTTCACTTGATCACCGCGAAGAGGGCGAAGGCGATCCCGCCGACCAGCGCCAGCGCCATCACCGCGGCGTAGCTCTGGACGTCACCGGTCTGGACGTAGCGCAAGAGCGCGCCCACCCGGGCCGTCACCCAGGCGGTGCCGCGCACGGCCACGGTGTCGATCAGCAGGGTGTCCACCACCTGGAAGAGCAGGCGGGAGATTCCGCGCAGTGGTTTGATCACCACCGCCTCGTAGAGCTCATCCACGTAGAACTTGTGGACCGCCCAGGAGCGCAGCGTGCGGGCCAGCGCGGGCGCGCTCTGACCGGCGCGGGCGGGGAAGTAGCGCAGGTACATGAAGGCCGCCGCGCCGCCGCCAACGAGCGCAATCGCCCAGGCCATGATCCACGCAAAGACCACCGAGCTCTCGTGCACGTGGACGAGCTTGGCGGCGGCCGCGTTGTAGTTGGCGGCGCCGAGCGTGGAGGAGAGGAAGTTCTGCATCACGGGCTCCAGGTGCCCGTCGTGCCCCTTCATCAGGGGGATGCCCCAGAGCAGCCCGAGCACCGAGAGGATGGCCAGCACCACCAGCGGCAGCGTCATCGCCGGGGCGCTCTCGTGCGCGTGCGGGATCAACGCGTTGGGGCTGCGGCGGCCTTCGAAGGTCAGCAGGTAGACCCGCATCATGTAGAAGGCGGTGCAGGCCGCCACGAGCAGGCCAATGCCCCAGACCAGCGTGTTCACCCAGGGGTAGCGCTCGATGGTCGTGCCGTGGACGCCGTGGAGGATGGCGTCCTTGGAGAAGAAGCCGGAGAGCGGGAGGATCCCGGTGATTGCCAGGGTGGCCACCAGGAAGGTGCCCCAGGTCCAGGGCATCTCCTTGCGCAGCCCGCCCAGCTTCTTGATGTTGGTCTCGTCCCCGTTGCCGTGCATCACCGAGCCGGCGCCCAAGAAGAGGCACGCCTTGAAGAAGGCGTGGGTGACCAGGTGGAGGACCGCGGGCCAGAACACCCCCATCCCCACGCCCAAGAACATCAGCCCCAGCTGGGAGACCGTGGAGTAGGCGAGCACCTTCTTGATGTCATCCTGGGCGAAGGCGATCAGCGCCGCCAGCAGCGCGGTGAGCGCGCCGACGATCGCCACCGTGGCCATGGCCAGCGGCGAGAGCACGAGCAGGAAGGAGAGCCGGGTGAAGAGGTACACGCCCGCCGTCACCATGGTGGCCGCGTGGATGAGCGCGGAGACCGGGGTGGGGCCGGCCATGGCGTCCGGCAGCCAGACGTAGAGCGGCAGCTGGGCGCTCTTGCCCGCGGCGCCGAGCAGGAAGAGCAGCAGGATGGCGGTGAGCACGCCCCCGTAGCTGAAGCCGGTGAGCGGCCCGTGGGCGATCACGTTCTTGAGCAGGGACTCCTCGCCGCCGGTGGGCAGCGCGGTGGAGAGCTTCTCCAGCACCTGGAACTGGGTGGGGCCGACCTTGGCCACCGCCGCCTCCCACGCCGCGCCGCCGGAGGCGGCTGCGCGGGGCGCCAGCTCCAGCCGGAACGCGCCCACCCAGAGGACGAGCAGGAAGGTGCCGACGAGGAAGCCGAAGTCGCCAATGCGGTTGGTGACGAACGCCTTGCGCCCGGCGAACGCCTTGGCGGGGTCCGAGTACCAGAAGCCGATCAGCAGGTAGCTGCACATGCCCACCCCCTCCCAGCCCACGAAGAGGAGGATGAGGTTGTCCGCCAGCACCAGCGTCAGCATCATCGCCACGAAGAGGTTCAGGTACGCGAAGTAGCGCGCGTAGCCCTCGTCGTGCTCCATGTAGCTGGTGGAGTAGAGGTGGATGAGCAGCCCGACGCCGGTGATCACCAGCAAGAGGATCCCCGAGAGGTGATCCACCGTCAGGCCGAAGTCGACCTTGAAGCTGCCGGCCGAGAACCAGACGCCGAAGTCCTGCGCCAGCGCCCAGCGCATCCGCCCCACCGCGCCCATGGCCTCGGTGTTGGGGTCGTTCACCGCCCAGAAGCAGAGGACGGAGAGCAGGAGCGAGCCGGCGACGGTGGCGCACGCCACCAGCCCCACGTTGGCGCGCCCCAGCATCCGGCCGAACACGCCGCAGATGAACGCGCCCAGCAGCGGCAGGGCGATGATCAGCCACAGCGCCGAGGAGAGCTGCGCCGGGGGCACCGGCGACTGCATGAAGAACTGCTGGAGGGACTGGATCATGAAGGGCCGCCCGAAGTGGTACTCGCCAGTAGTACTCGCCTAGTGCTTCATGGTGCGGATCTCGTCGATGAGGACGGTGCCGCGGGACCGGAAGACGGCGATGACGATGGCCAGGCCGATGGAGGCCTCCGCCGCCGCCACCGCGATGATGAAGAACGCGGAGAGGTGGCCGAGGTCGTCCCCGCGCTGCTTGGCGAAGGCGAGGAAGGTCAGGTTGGCGGCGTTGAGCATCAGCTCCACGCACATGAAGACGACCAGCGCGTTGCGCCGCACCAGCACGCCGAAGGTGCCCACGCAGAAGAGCACCGCCGCGAGGATCAGATAGTGGTGTGGGGTGACCAAGGTTCGCCTTCCAAAAGAGGGGCTAGATGCGGCTCTTCGCCACCACCACCGCGCCGACGATCGCCACGAGCAAGAGCAGCGAGACCGCCTCGAAGGGGAGCAGGTACGAGGTGTAGAGGACCTTCCCCAGGTGGGCGAGCGTCCCGAAGCTGTTCGGGTCCGGCAGCGGCCCCTGCTCGGCCGGGAAGCGGCGCAGCGCCACCACCAGCACCGCGAGCAGCCCCGCCGCCGCCGCGCCGCCCGCCACGCGGGACGCGGTCACCCGCGCCAGCCCCAGGTTCGCCTCGGTGAGCGAGAGCAGCATGATCACGAAGAGGAAGAGCACCATGATGGCGCCCGCGTAGACCAGGACTTGAAGCACCGCGATGGTGTGCGCCCAGAGCAGCACGTAGATGCCGGCGAGGAAGAAGAACGTCCCCACCAGCGACATCGCGGAGTTGATCGGGTTGCGGAAGAGGATCACCCCGCCCGCGGCGATGACGGTACACACCGCGAAGACCCAGAAGAGCAGCGCCTCGGTGTTCAAGACGGCCGCCCCTGCCCGAAGGCGCCCCACGGGTTGTCGCCGAACGGGCAGCGCCGCTCGGTGATGTGGGCCTCGAACTCGGCCCGGAACTTCTGCACGAACGAGTGGGTGGGCAGCGCGGCCGCGTCCCCCAGCGCGCAGATGGTGTTGCCCAGGCCAATGGGCGGGAACGGCGCGATGGAGGAGGCCACGTTGAGCAGGTGGGCCAGGTCGCCCTTCTCGCCGCGCCCCTCCTCAATCTTTCGCAAGATCCGCGTCTGCCAGGGGGTGCCTTCCCGGCAGGGGGTGCACTGCCCGCAGGACTCCTCCGCGTAGAAGCGGGCCACGCGCCAGAGCGAGCGGACCAGGCAGGTGGAGTCGTCCATGACGATGACCCCGCCCGAGCCGGCCATCGTCTGCTTGTTCTTGAGCGCCTCGAACTCCAGCGCCACGTCCAGCTCGTCCGCGGAGAGCACCGGCGCGGAGGAGCCGCCGGGGATCACCGCCTTCACCTTGCGCCCCTCCGGCATCCCGTTGCCCAGAGAAGGGTCAAAGATGAGGTCGCGGATGGTGGTGTGGAGCGAGATCTCGTAGACGCCGGGGCGGTTCACCGTGCCGGAGAGGCAGATGAGGCGCGTGCCGCCGGACTTGTCCGTGCCCAGCTTGGCGTACCACTCCGCGCCGCGGCCGATGATGTGCGGCACCGAGGCGAGCGTCTCCACGTTGTTCACCACGGTGGGGGCGCCGAAGAGGCCCACCACGGCGGGGAAGGGGGGCTTGAGCCGCGGCCAGCCCTTCTTTCCTTCGAGCGACTCGAGCAGCGCCGTCTCCTCACCGCAGATGTACGCGCCCGCCCCGCGCACCTGGTAGACGTCCAGGGCGTAGTCCTTGCCCATCAGCTTCTTGCCGAAGATGCCTTCTTTGTAGGCCTCGGCGATGGCGGCATCGAGGATGGCGGAGGGCTTCTTGAACTCGCCGCGCGCGTAGATGTACGCCTGGTGGCAGTCCAGCGCGTAGGCGGCGATGGCGATCCCCTCGAGCAGCATGTGGGGATCGTTCTCGAGGATGTAGCGGTCCTTGAACGTGCCCGGCTCGGACTCGTCCGCGTTCACCGCGAGGTACTTCGGCTTGGGGTTGTCCTTGGGGACGAAGCTCCACTTGAGGCCGGTGGGGAAGCCGGCGCCGCCGCGGCCCCGCAGGTTGGACTTCTTCACCTCGTCCGTCACCTGGGCGGGCGTCATCGTCAGCGCCTTCTTGAGCGCGTCGTAGCCGCCGTTCTGCCGGTAGCCGGCGAAGGTGTGGGAGTTGGGCTTGCCCCAGTTCTGGGTGATGACCTTCTCGACCTGGACCATCGACCTTCCTAGGAGAGCCGCGCGAGGATCTCGTCGACCTTCGCTGGCGTGAGGGACTCGTGGTGGTCCTCGTTGATCTGCAGGCACGGCGCGGTGCCGCAGGACGCCAGGCACTCGGTCTCGCGGAGCGTGTAGAGGTCGTTGTGCTCGCCGGCCTTCAAGTTGAGCTTGCGCTCCAGGTACTGCAGCAGCTTCTCCGCGCCCCAGAGCGAGCAGGAGAGGTTGGTGCAGACGTCGATCACGTACTTGCCCGGCTTCTGCGTGTGGAACATCACGTAGAAGGTGGCGACCTCTTGGGCCCGGTTCTTGGAGACGGAGAGCCGCTCGGCCACCAGCGCCAGCCCTTCCGGCGGCAGCCAGCCCTTCAGGGACTGGAGCAGCCGGAGCGCGGGCAACATGGCCGCGCTCTTCCGATCAGGCGGGTAGTGGGTGAGGATCTCCGCGAGCGCGTCGTCGAATTTTCTCTGTTCTTCCGCAGAGAAGAGTGCGGTCGCCATGGCGGGCGGCTTCGTAGGTGGGTGTTGGTTCGTTGTCAATGAAAACCGTGGCGACTAGACTGGCCGCGAACCTCCAAAAAATTAAGGAATTCAGCAGTTTCGCCCATGACCCAGGATCCCGCCGAGAAGCGAGAGCACCCTCGCCTGGCGATGATTCTCCGCGTCGACTTCCGCGATCGCGCGGAGGGAACGGCCGCGACGGAGAACCTGTCCCGCGGGGGGCTCTTCATCCAGACGGATCAGAAGTTCGACCCAGGCGACGTCGTCGCACTCGCGCTTTCTTTTCCTGGGTTGATGGATCCGGTAGAAATCACAGGGAAGGTGACGTGGCTGAGGGCCGCCCGGGGTGATGAGCCGGCCGGCGTGGGCGTGTGCGTGGAGCGGGAGCTGGACCGGAAGCGACTGGGTGCACTCTTGAACGTCGGCCAACCCGAACCGCGCAGCACGGACGCAGCGGCGCTGCCGGCGGACGGCTTCAAGGTCCTCATCGTCGAGGACAACCCCCACATCGTGGAGATGTACAGCTACGTGCTGAAGAAGCTCGCGGCGCAGGATCTCCACGGGAAGGTGCCGCTGGAGGTCCACTTCGCACCTGACGGCCACCACGCGCTCAAGCTCTTGCTGGAGGGGCGCTTCAACCTGGTGATGACCGACCTGTACATGCCGGTGATGGACGGCTTCGCGCTGGTGGAGAAGATCCGCGCCGAGGAGAAGCTCAAGCTCATCCCGGTCATCGTCATCTCCGCCGGCGGCAAGGACGCCCAGCAGCGCGCCATGGAGATCGGCGTGGACGTCTACCTGCGCAAGCCGGTCAAGTTCGCCGAGGTGCTGGAGACGGTGAAGCACCTGCTGCGCATCCACTAGCCCCGCGGGCTGTAGCGGCCGGCCCCTCGACTTCGCTCGGGGTGAGCGAGAGCTTCTCGATCTCCGAAGATTCGTCCGCTAAGGTTCCGGCCCGACATGGAAAACCCCGCCATCACCCGCGACAGCGTGAGCGGAGAGGCGCTGTTCATCCTCAAGAACTTGAAGGAGAACGGCCGCCTCGGCAGGTCGAACAAGCTGGCGGACGTCAAGGCGTCGCTCGAGCCCTCCGTCTCGCTGGAGTTCGACAGCTACTTCTTCTTCCTGCGCAAGTTCCACTACATCGCCATGGACCGCGAGGCCCAGCTCAAGCTCACCGAGCAGGGCGAGGCGGTGGTGGACGGCGAGTCGCTCGAGCGGTTCTCGAGCGAGGTGGGGGAGTTCTTCTCCGACCAGCTGCTCCCAGGTGAGGAGCGCACCCAGGTGGGCGAGCTCCCCGCGGAGAAGGAGCGGGAGCGGGATCTGGCCGCCGAGCTCGGCCTGGACGGGGACAAGCCGTACGGCGAGGAGAGCGAGCCACCCCTGCCCCCGATGCAGCGGCTGCCGCCGCCGCCCCCCACCGACGACGACATCCTGCTGGAGGACTCAGACGTGTCTCCCCCCCCGCGCCCCCGCAAGCCTCTCGCCTCGTCGTCGGACGAGCCCGCAGTCCCCCCCACGATCAGCGGCCGCATGGAGCCTGAAGTGCGCAGAGAACCCTCGCCGTACAGCCCGCCCGTCCCCAGCGTCCCCGCCGCGTCCTCCGCCGGCCCCGCCTCCAAGGGCACGGACATCGACCTGCGCTACGTGAAGTTCGATCCCATTGGCTCCGGGCCGCTGGGCACCGTCTTCAAGGGGCGCCACAACGCGCTCGGCCTGGAGATCTGCGTGAAGGAGCTGAAGGACATCTTCGGCTACTTCTCGTTCCTCCAGCGCGGCGAGGTGATCAAGCGGCTGAAGAAGGAGCTGTGCGCCCAGGCCGCGGTCCGGCACCCCGGCGTGGTGGCGGTGATCGATCAGAACACGGACGTGGCGCGCCCCTACTTCGTGATGGAGCTGCTCAAGGGCTCGCTGCGGGAGAAGCTGGACGCCTCGGGCGGGAAGGGGATCAACGCCTCGCTGGCGGTCCGCTACTTCCTCCAGCTCGCGTACGCGCTGCGCGCCGCGCACCAGGCGCAGCTGACGCACCACAACATCAAGCCGGAGAACGTGCTCTTCGATCAGCACGGCAACGCGAAGGTGGGCGACTTCGGCCTCTCGCGCGTGATCGAAGTGGATCAGAGCAAGGGCATGCCCCAGGTCTTCGTGGGCACCGGCGGCATGGGCTACATGGCGCCCGAGCTGATCGCCAAGAGCAAGGAGGTGGGCCCCTCCACGGACGTCTACGGGCTGGGGATCCTCCTCTACGAGATGCTCACCGGGCAGATCCCCGGGCGCCGCTCGCCGCTCCCCTCCGAGGTCAACAACGAGGTCCCCTCCAAGCTGGATCCCATCTTCGACAAGATGACCCAGGACCGGAAGGAGAGCCGCTACCCGGACTTCGACGCCGTGCTGGACGACTTCTACGGCGCGTTCTCGGACGGCGAGTACCTCTCGCGCAACGACCTCATCCTCTGGTCGGAAGCGCCGAAGACGTAAAGACGCCGCGGTGGATCCGTCCTTCCACGACCATCTCGCCAAGGGCGTCGAGCTCTTCAACCGCCAGGAGTTCTACGAGGCCCACGAGGCGTGGGAGGCGGGCTGGGTGGACGAGCTCGCCGACGAACGGCTCCTGCTCCAGGGGCTGATCCAGATCGCCGCGGGCTTCTACAAGCTGCAGGTGGGCGCGCCGGTGGGCACGGTGAAGCTGCTCGACGAAGGCATGAAGAAGTGCCGCCGCTTCCTGGAGGACGCGCAGGGGGTGGACCTGGCCGCGCTGCTGCCACAGGTGGAGCAGTGGCTTTCGACCGCGCGCACCTTGGTGGCGCAGAAGCGCGCGGACTACGACCCCGCGGCGCTGCCGCGGATCGCCTACCAGCGGCGGGGCCACGCGTGAGGGAGGAGGAGGAGAGCGAGGCGCTGGACGGCGAGGTGGCCGCGCAGTGCCCCTACTGCGGGGAAGAGGTGCAGCTGACGGTGGATCCAGTGGGCGCAGGCCACGAGCAGTACGTGGAGGACTGCCCGGTCTGCTGCAGACCCTGGAACGTGAGCGTCTCCCGCGGCGAGGAGGGGCTGTCCGTCTCTCTGGGCCGGGACGACGACTAGCTGCTGGGGCGGCGGTTGCCGAGCGCCAGCGGGACCTTGAAGAGGTCCAGCACCTGCTCCACGTCCACCGGCTTGGGCAGACAGGCCACCGCGCCCGCCTTGAGCGACTGCTCCACCAGCTCCTGGCTGTGGCGCGCGGTGATGGTGATCAGCTTCACGGCTTCAAAGCCCTTGCGCGCGCGGATGCGGCGGCAGACCTCCAGCCCATCCAGCTCCGGCATGTTCAGGTCGATCAGCATGCCGTGCGGCTTCTGCTCGGAGACCAGGAGCAGCGCCTCCACGCCGGAGGTGGTGGTGGTGGCCTCCACCTGCGCCGCGTACGGCTTGAAGGCCCGGCGCATGGCGTCCAGCACCGGCTTCTCGTCGTCCACGATCAGCAGGCGGACCACGCCGCTGCCCAGCTCGTCCGGCACCGGCATCTGGTGGGCAATGAGGAACGAGCGGAGGTCCGCCGAGCGGACGCGGCGGTGGCCACCCGGCGTGCGGAAGGCCAGCAGGATGCCTCGGTCAATCCACTTGCTCACCGTCGATGGATCGACCTGAAGCAGCCGGCTGATGTCGTGCGTGGTGTAGAGCTGATCCATTCGAAAAAGTCCTCTAGCCCTGAAAAATTAAATAATCCATGAAAGTGGAAAGTTGGGTCAACTGGGGCCACCGGGACCTGGAGGTTGACCTTCGGGAGAACGCATGACCGAAAGGACATGCTCCCAGCTCCCACGGGCCTTGAGGCAGAGCTCCACCAGCTCCCGGGCGGCGCCGCGCCCCCCGGGGTGGGTCGAGACGAACAGGGCCTGCTGGCGGACCTCAGGGGCGGCATCCGCGGGGCAGCAGGGCAGGCCGACCATGGCCATGGGGCCCAAGTCGTTCACATCATCGCCCATGTAAGCGCAGGCCTCGGGGGAGACCCCCAGCTGCGCGGTCAGCTCGGTGAGGCCGGCGACCTTGTCTTTCCGCCCCTGGTAGACGGCGGCCAGCTGCAGCTCCCTGGCGCGCACGGCGACGATCTCGCTGGTCCGCGCGGTGAGCACCGCGCTCGGCAGCCCGGCCAGGCGCGCCAGCACCAGCCCGTGGCCGTCCTTCACGTCAAACCGCTTGAGGGCCTCGCCCTGGGGCCCGTAGTGGAGGCCGCCGTCGGTGAGCACGCCGTCCACGTCGAAGACGAGCAGCTTCACCGCGGCGGCGCGCGCGTTGAGCTCCTCGCTGGCGGGCTTGCCGCGGCTCGGCGTGGGAGAACGCATAAACGGGCGCTAGACCTCCGTCCCGGTCTGGGCGAGCGCCTTGCGGACCGCCAGCACCTCCCGCAGGGTCCGCTCGAAGAGCGGGAACGTGAGCGAGCAGGGCCCGTCGCAGAGCGCGCGGTCCGGGTCCTCATGAACCTCGGTGAAGAGGGCGTCGATTCCCGCGGCCGCGGCGGCGCGCGCGAGCAGCGGGACGAACTTGCGCTCGCCGGCGGTCTCCTCGCCGCCCGCGGAGGGCAGCTGCACCGAGTGGGTGGCGTCGAAGCAGACCGCGAGCCCGGCCTCGCGCATCAGCAACAGGCCGCGCATGTCCACCACCAGGTTGTTGTAGCCGAACGAGGCGCCGCGCTCGGTGACCAGCACGTTCCGGTTCCCGGCCTCGAAGGCCTTCTTGGCGGACTGGGCGATGTCCCTGGGGGCCACGAACTGGCCCTTCTTGAGGTTCACCCCGCGGCCGCTCTTGGCCACGGCGACGATCAGGTCCGTCTGCCGGCAGAGGAAGGCCGGCACCTGGAGGATGTCCGCCACCTCGGCCACCGGCTCCACCTGGGAGACGTCGTGGACGTCCGTGAGCAGGGGGACGCCCACCTCCTTCTTGAGCCGCTTGAAGATCCGCAGCCCTTCGGCCAGGCCGGGGCCGCGGAAGGACTTCCCGCTGGTCCGGTTGGCCTTGTCGAAGGAGCACTTGAAGGCGAACGGCGTCTGCAGCCGCTCGCAGATCTCCCGGACCCGCCGCGCGTGGGAGAGGACCATCTCTTCGGACTCGATGACGTCCGGCCCCGCGAGCACGAGCAGCGGGTGCCCTGGGCCAACCTGAGTCCCTACCAGCGCGACCATAGGGGCGCGCACACTACCTTGGTTCGAGCGGATTTGGTCACTGCGCTTTGGAACGGGTGCGGGCCTCCCGGTGCTCCAGCGCGGCGCGGATGAACCCGGAGAAGAGCGGGTGGGGGGCGAAGGGCTTGCTCTTGAACTCGGGATGGAACTGGCAGCCCACGAAGTGGGGGTGATCGTTGAGCTCGATCATCTCCACCAGGTTGAGCTCGGGGTTGTGGCCGGAGAAGACCAGCCCCGCCTCCTGCAGCTTGCCCCGGTACTGGTTGTTGACCTCGTAGCGGTGGCGGTGGCGCTCGTGGACCTCGTCCTTGCCGTAGAGCTTCTGGGCGAGCGAGCCGGCCTTGAGCGCGCACTTGTACGCGCCCAGCCGCATGGTGCCGCCCTTGTCCTGGACGTTGACCTGGGACTCCATCAGGGTGACCACCGGGTGCGGGGTGGCCGGGTCGAACTCGAGCGAGTTGGCCTGCGCCAGCCCGAGCATGTTCCGGGCGTACTCGATCACCGCCATCTGCAGCCCCAGGCAGATGCCGAAGAAGGGGATCTTCTTCTCCCGCGCGTAGCGCACGGCGGCGATCTTCCCTTCGGTGCCGCGCACGCCGAAGCCGCCGGGGACGAGGATCGCGTCCACGTCCGCGAGCAGCTTCTGGGCGCCGTGGGTCTCGACCTCTTGCGAGTCCACGAAGACCAGGTTCACCTTCACGTCGTTGCCGATCCCGCCGTGGAGGAGCGACTCGTTGAGGCTCTTGTAGCTCTCCTTGAGGTCCACGTACTTGCCCACGATCCCCACCCGGACCTCGCCCTTGGCGGGGTGGTAGATCTTCTCGCAGATCCGCTCCCACCGCTCGAGCTTGGGGGCGCGGGACCAGATGTTGAGGATCTCCGCGAGCCGCTCGTCCAGCCCCTGGCGGTGCAGCTCCAGCGGGAGCTCGTAGATGCTCTTCACGTCCGGGGAGGTGAAGACGCTGCCCGGGTCCACGTTGCAGAACATCGCGATCTTGTCCTTGAGCTCGCGCGAGGTCTCCCGGTCGGTGCGGCAGATGAGGATGTCCGGCTGGATGCCGATCTCCCGGAGCTTCATCACCGAGTGCTGGGTAGGCTTGGTCTTCACCTCGCCGGCCGCGGCGATGTACGGCAAGAGCGTGAGGTGGACGTAGACGGCGTTCTGGGCGCCCACGTCGTAGCGCATCTGGCGGATGGCCTCGAGGAAGGGCAGGGACTCGATGTCACCGACCGTGCCGCCCACCTCCACCAGCACCGCGTCCGCGTCCTGCGCGGCCGCGCGGATGTTGCTCTTGATCTCGTCCGTCACGTGCGGAATCACCTGGACGGTCTTGCCCAGGTACTCCCCGCGCCGCTCCTTCTGGATGACCGAGTTGTAGATCCGCCCGGAGGTGAAGTTGTTGAGGCGGGTCATCTGCGCGGTGGTGAACCGCTCGTAGTGGCCCAGGTCCAGGTCGGTCTCGCCGCCGTCGTCGGTGACGAAGACCTCGCCGTGCTGGAACGGGCTCATCGTGCCCGGATCCACGTTGATGTACGGGTCCAGCTTCACCAGCGTGATGTTGAGGCCGCGGTTCTCCAGCAGCGCGCCCATCGACGCGGACGCCAAACCCTTGCCCAGCGAGCTGACCACGCCGCCGGTCACGAAGATGAACTTGGTCTTCTTGGAGCGCATGACCCGTGATGCCAGAGCAGACCGCTCCCCGTCAACGGCGGAAGAGCGCTCACGCGCGAAGGAATATTCGGAGCTCCGGGTTGCGCGGTTTTAGCGGCGCGAAGCGAGCAGCGCCTCGGCCGCGGCCAGGTCTGCCGGCGTGTCCACGCCCAAGCTGCGGTACTGCGTGGGCAGGCAGCGGATGGGGAGGCCGGCCTCGAGCGCGCGCAGCTGCTCGAGCTTCTCCGCGTCCTCCAGGGGACTGACCGGCAGCGCGGCCAGCCGCAGCAGCGCGGCCCGCTGGTACCCGTAGAGTCCGACATGCGCCCACCGCCGGACGGTGGCGCCCAGCTCGCGCTGGAACGGGAGGTCCGCGCGGGAGAAGTAGAGCGCGTCCCCGTTGCCGGCGAGCACGGCCTTCACCACGTTGGGGTTGGCCCGCTCCGCCTCGTCGAGCGGCCGGACGAGCGTGGCCAGCTGCACGCCCGGCAGCGTCAGCGCGGAGGCGAGCAGGCGCAGCGCTTCTGGGGCGACGAGCGGCTCGTCTCCCTGGACGTTCACCAGCGAGGGGGCGTCCGGGAAGGCGCGGGCGATCTCCGCCACCCGGTCCGTGCCGCTGGCGCAGGCGGGGGAGGTGAGGCGGACCTCCCCGCCGAAGGCGCGCACCGCGGCGGCGATCCGCTCGTCATCGGTGGCGACGATCACCTGCGAGAACGCCCCGCTCTTCACGCAGGCGGCGTGGACGTGGGAGATCATGGGCGCGCCGGCGAGCAGCGCCAGCGGCTTGCCGGGGAAGCGGCTGGAGGCGTAGCGAGCGGGGATGACGCAGAGCGGGGCGGTCACGCGAAGGAGGTGGCTTAGCCCAGGTCGGCGTACGATGCGCATCGTCGCGCGCACTTTCGGGTTCTGAACGGCCTGGGGTGGTGCGCGGGATGGCGCGTGTCTACCTTCGGAGCCGAATGAAAACCGTCCTCCACATCGTCGGCGCGCGCCCCAACTTCATGAAGGTGGCGCCCATCCACGCTGCCATCTCCGCCCGCGGGGCGCTGCGGCAGCTGCTCGTCCACACCGGCCAGCACTACGACGTGAAGATGAGCGATGTCTTCTTCACGGACCTGGGCATGCCGGCGCCGGACATCCACCTGGGGATCGGCTCCGGCTCCCACGCCGAGCAGACGGCGCGGGTGATGATCGAGCTGGAGAAGGTGTTCCTGAAGGAGAAGCCGGATCTCATCTCCGTGGTGGGGGACGTGAACAGCACGGTGGCCGCGGCGCTGGTGGCGGCCAAGATGCTGATCCCGCTCTCGCACGTGGAGGCGGGGCTGCGCAGCTGGGACCGGGCGATGCCGGAGGAGGTGAACCGGATCGTCACCGACCGGCTGGCGGATCTGCTGCTCACCCCGTCCCGGGACGGCGACGAGAACCTGCGCAAGGAGGGGATTGAAGAGTCGAAGATCCACTTCGTGGGCAACGTGATGATCGACTCGCTGCTCGCCTCCAAGGCGAAGGCGGAGAAGCTCTCCACGCTCGCGGACCTGGGGCTCACCCCGCGGCGCTACGCGGTCTGCACGCTGCACCGGCCGTCCAACGTGGATGACCCGCGGACGCTCGCGGGGCTGGTGGACGCGCTCGCGCACGTCTCGCGGACGATCCCGGTGATCTTCCCGGTCCACCCGCGGACCCGGAAGGTGATCGCCGAGCAGGGGCTCACCGGCGCGCTCGCCCAGGCGCCGCAGCTGCGGCTGGTGGATCCAATGGGGTACCTCGAGTTCCTCGCGCTCACCTCCCAGGCGCAGCTGATCCTCACCGACTCGGGTGGCCTGCAGGAGGAGTCCACCGCGCTCAACGTGCCGTGCCTCACCCTGCGCGAGAACACCGAGCGGCCGATCACCGTCACCGTGGGCTCGAACCTCGTGGTCGGGACGGATCCGGAGAAGATCAAGGCCGAGGCGAGCAAGGTCCTGCTGGGCCAGGGGAAGAAGGGCAAGGTCCCCGAGCTCTGGGATGGGCGCGCAGCCGAGCGGATTGCGCAGCTCTACGAGCGCTTCCTCGGCCCCGGCGAGCGGAAGGTCGCCAACGGGTAGCCGTTGCGCGGATTCAAGGCCGGGCCCCCGCGTCCGGTCCGGGCTGAGGTCGTTTCGGGCTGAGTGCCGGGGCTCTTTAGGGCGCCGAGTGGGTTCTGGGTCGCGGGGTGCTGTGCACGCATGGGTCCCGCGGTGGCGCGCTCCAACCGCGGTGGGTTGCAGAGCCGTCGCGGACACGTGAGGGCGCTCCCCCGTTGGTTCTGTGAGTGGTTGCGGGTGCCAGCGCCCCCCAAAACCATTCACAGTTCCTCCCGGGCGCCCGCCCAAGCTCGCCGTGACTGTGCAGCCCGCCGCGGCCGGAGCGCGCCGCCGCGGGACCCATGCGTTCACAGGCGAAGCGCGAAACCGAACCCACTCGGAGCCCTAAAGAGCGGCCTGACGCTCCTAGGCCAGCCCTACGCTTTGGAGATCCGCGGAGAGAGGGCGCAGGGCTCGAGTTCCAGGTAAGCGCATGCGCCGCAGCGCTCGAGTCGTGACGGGCTGCTACGGTCCGCCGCATGCTCCGCGTAACCCCCTACGCCGCAGCCTTCTGCGGCGTGCTGCTCTGCTGGCTCGGCGTCCGCGTCTCGCTGATGCGGATGCGCCTCAAGGTCGCGCTCGGCGATGGCGGCAACTCCAAGCTGGACCGGGCGCGCCGCGTCCACGCCAACCTGCTCGAGCACGCGCTGCCGGTGCTGTTGCTCCTGCTCGTCTACGAGCTGATCGGCGGCGCCACGGCGATCGCCGCGGCGGTGGCGGTCATCTTCGGCCTCTCCCGGGTGGGCCACCTCGCCGGGTTCGGCCTGAAGAAGGGGCTGCGCCTGCACTTCGTCAGCGCGGGCGTCACCTACGCGGTGGAGCTGGCCTTGAGCCTCCTGGTCCTCGCGCAGATGCTTCTGCGCAAGTGAGCTACCGGGCCAGGGCCCAGCCGTCCTGCTCCGGCGCGTAGGCGCGCACGTACTCGGTGCCCCGCGCGAAGCGGCTGTACGGCTCGGCGCGCTCCGCCTTGAGCTGCGCCAGCCACGCGGGCAGCTCGCTGGGCTCGTGCTGCACGCAGAAGAGCGTGTTGCGCTGCCGGGCGATGCAGGGACCCAGCTGGGTGGGGCGGGCGAGCCACTGCTCGTCCAGGAGGTGGATGCAGAGGTCCGCGTCCTCCGTCACCGTCCATCCAGCCGGGTGCGCGTGCTGCGTCCGCGCGAAGGTGCAGGCAAATGCGGGCGTCAGCCGCGCCGGGAGCGCGGGGATGAGCTCGCGCCCCGCCTGGCCGAGCGCGAAGCGCAGGTGCTCCTGCCTCACGCGGGTGTAGGTCCGATGGGTGAGCGGCCCGCGCTCCTCCTTGAGCTCCAGCCGCCACAGCCCGCTGCTCTCGCGGGTGGCGGAGATCTTCGCGCAGTCCCGCGGCGAGCGCAGGGCGGCCAGGCCCAGCGCTCCGCCCGGCAGGTCCAGGTACACGCGCAGGAGCAGCTCGCTGGGGCCCGAGCGCACCTGCTCGGCGGCCAGGCACCGGCGCACCGCCTCCGCCGCAGAGGGAGGGACCGCCAGCTTGAAGACCCGATCTGCCCGCGAGGACTCCTCGTTCACAGACTCCCGTGCCATGCCGCCTCCTCCAAGCGCCAACCGGCGGAAGGCTGCAAGCGGGAGGCCTTGAGGAAGCGCCCGGAAGCACGGCTTGCCCCGCGCCCCGCGCCCGCGCGCGCCTGAAGTTGTTTCAGGGGCAGACGCCGGCGGCGCAGACCTTCGAAGGGCCGCAGGTGCGGCCGTCGCAGTCTGGATCCGCGCAGTCGATGGCGCGGTCGCCGTCGTCGTCCAGGGCGTTGTCGCAGGAGAGCTCGCGGGGCAGGCAGGCGCGCACCGGGGCCACTCCGGCGTCCGGCTCGCCCGCGTCCGCGGCACCGCCGTCCGGCGTGCCCGCGTCCGCCGCCCCGGCGTCCGGCGGCAGCGTTCCGCAGTTGACGCTCGCGTCCATGCCCGAGCAGGAGCGCCCCAGGCACGAGTCGTCCTCGCAGTCCTTGGCGTTGTCCAGGTCGTTGTCCACGCCGTCCGAGCAGGCCGTCTCCTGGCACCGGGAGGCCGCGCAGCGGGTGCCGGCGTCGCAGCTCACTGTGCAGGCGCCGCAGTGCGTGTCGTCCGTGACGAGGTTGAAGTCCTCGTCCGTCAGCCCATCGCAGTCGTTGTCCAGCCCGTCGCACAGCTCGGCGGACGCGGTCTGGTTGGGCACGCAGCGCAGCGCGCCGCTGTCGCACCGCTGGGTGCCGCCGGCGCAGACGCCCATCAGGCCGGACTCGCAGGCGGCGCCCTGGTCAGGGACGGCGTCGTCCACTGCGCCGTTGCAGTCGTTGTCCGCGCCGTCGCAGGTCTCGGCGGTGCAGGTGCCCGCCTTGAAGCAGACGCCGCCCCCCGCCACCTGGGTGACGCAGACGTAGCCGGCGCCGCACTCGCTGTCGCCCGCGCAGGCGAAGCGGGCCTTGTCCGGGTCGATCTTGAAGGTGCAGCCGAACGCCAGCGCCAGCGCCAGCACGGCAGGGGATGCGCGCCTCATCTAGAAGCTCCCTCGCAGGGTGACCGCGCCGCCGCCGGGGGTGACCGCCGCGCCCACCGCCGGCGAGTCCTCGCCCTGGCCGGCGATGGTGATGACCACGGCCGCCACCGCCGCCGCCCCGGCCACGCCGTAGAGCACGTTGGCGATGGTGGCGCTCTGCTGCCCGGAGAGCGCGTCCCGCCGCGAGGCGTAGACGTCTCGCGCGGGATCGTAGCCGGCGGTGAGCTCCTGCTCGGTGCGGCTGGCGGAGAGCCCGAAGATCGCCCCCACCCCCGCCACCAGGGCGCCGCCGCCGAGCGTCACCCAGGCAGCGGTGGGCACCTTGAGGCCGCCGGGCGCCTCCAGCTTGGCGGTGGCCATGGGCGGCACCACCTCTTCCTCGGGGCGCTCGCCGGGCACGAGGATCAGCCGGACCTCCTCCTGTGTCACCGCGCCCGGCTCCACGTTCACCAGCCGCGTGACGGGCAGGTAGCTCTTCTTGTCCAGCTTCACCTCGTGCTTGCCGGGCTTGAGCTGCACGGAGAGGGGGGTGACGCCGGCGAACTCGCCGTCGATGGTGACGTTGGCGCTCTTCACGTTGGCGGAGAGCTTGAGGGTGCCGTGCGCCTCGCGCTCGCCGCGCAGCATGCGGGGCACGGCCGCGGTGACGTCCTGCACCAGGCGGCGGGAGGCGATGAGGATGGAGCGGTCCACCTCGGAGAGGATCTCGCCCTTCTCGAGGTCGATCAGCTGGAGCTTCACCAGGTAGTTCCGGTCATCCCGGTTGAGGGAGCCGGCCACGGCGCGGTCCAGCTTGAGCGAGGCGAGCTTGCTGGCCACGCACGCCGGCTTGCCCACGCACAGCACCAGCTCGTTGTAGAGCTGCTCGCCCAGCTGGGTGCGCAGCTGGTCGGGGCTGGTCACCGCGTAGCCTTGATCCTTGGCCGCCTTCTGGATGGTGGCGGAGACCTGGCTTCCGAGGCCGATCATCGTGGGCGGGGTGGCCAGGTCCACGATCGCCAGGCGCTTCTGCGCCAGGGCGGGTGAGGAGGCGAGCAGCGCCAGCGAGGCCACCGGGAGGGCGAGGCGGAGCATGGCGCGTCAAGATAGCGGAACTGGCCCCCGAGGAAAGGTTTGGCCTTCAAGGCGTGGTAAGGCTTCCCTCCCGTGGCGGAGGACTTCGTCGAAATCCAGTTCGTGGTGGAGCCGAACTATGACGGTTGGCGGCTCGACCGGTACCTCTGCGAGAAGATCCGCCGGCTCTCCCGCGCGCGGATCCAGCGGATCATCGCCCGCGGGCTGGTGAGCGAACGGCCCCTCAAGGCCTCCACCCTGGTGCGCCGGGGGATGACCTTCGCGCTGCGCCGCAAGGTGGAGGACGAGCCCCAGACCCCGGACGACATCCAGGAGCTCTACCTGGACGAGGCGCTCTTGGTGCTCGACAAGCCCGCCGGGCTGCCCATCCACCCCACCGCGCGCTACCACCACGGCACCCTGGTGACGCTGGTCCGCAGCCGCTACGGCTTCCAGGCGGACCCGGCCCACCGGCTGGATCGCGAGACCTCCGGGATCATCGTCATGGGGCGCACCACGGACGCCTGCCGCGCGCTGATGCGCAGCTTCCAGGGCGGCGAGGTGGAGAAGGAGTACCTGGCCATCTGCGAGGGCTCTCCCACGCAGGACACCTTCGCGGTGGACGCGCCGATCGCCGAAGGGAGCGCGCTGATCCGGATCGCCGTGCGGATAGACCCCGTGGAGGGGCGCCCCTCCCGCACCCGCTTCGAAGTCCTGCGCCGCTTCACCCGCGAGGGCGAGCCGTTCGCGCTCCTGCGCTGCTTCCCCGAGACCGGGCGCCAGCACCAGATCCGCGTCCACCTGCGCGAGGCCGGCTTCCCGATCGTGGGGGACAAGATCTATGGCCCGGATGAAGGCTACTTCGACCGCTTCTCCAAGCACTGCCTGGAGCCGGAGGCCTGGCGGCGGCTGCGCCTGACCCGCCACGCGCTGCACGCGGCGTCGCTACGGCTCCCACACCCCACGACCCGCGCCCCCCTGCGCTTCGAGGCCAGGCTGCCGGAGGATCTCCGGGCGTTTTTGGAGCAGGAGCCCGCGGAAGCCGGGTCGCTGCAAACCGCGGGGTAGCGGGCGACCCTCGCCCCTGGAGAAGGAACCACCCGGTGGCGGGCGCTTCGCCCGCCGGTTCCTTGGCACGTCCGCTGCTCAGGATGGTCCGCGAATGCTGGCCATCGGTTGGGTCCACAGCACCTTGGAGCGGTTGAGGCTCGGAGCCCGGAGCCGCCCGTCCACCCCGCGCGGGATGTCGGACGAGGTGGGGGCGCAGCTGCAGGAGGCCAAGGCGCTCCAGGCCGCGCTGGCGGAGAAGAACCGGGCGCTCGAGCTCCAGGCGCAGCAGCTGCGGCAGAGCCAGCAGCAGCTGGCCGCGCAGAACGAGCTGCTCGCCAACAACAACGAGCAGCTGGCGCGCGCCAACCGGCTCAAGAGCGAGTTCTTGGCGAGCATGTCCCACGAGCTGCGCACCCCGCTCAACGCGGTGATCGGCTTCTCCGAGCTGTTGATGGCGGAGATCGCCGGGCCGGTGACCGCCGAGCAGCGCGAGTACCTGGGAGACATCTACGGCTCCGGCCGGCACCTGCTGGCGCTGATCAACGACGTCCTGGACCTCTCCAAGGTGGAGGCAGGGAAGATGTCCGTGGCCCGCGAGCCGATCGACCTGCGCGGCCCCGTCCGCGAGGCCGAGGAGATGATGCGCTCGCTGGCGATCAAGAAGAGCCTGACGATCTCCGTGGACGCGCCTCAAGAGGTGATCTGCTTCGGCGACAGCCAGCGGCTGCGCCAGGTGGTGCTCAACCTGCTGTCCAACGCGGTGAAGTTCACGCCGGCGGGCGGGCGCATCTCCGTGCAGGTGCGGCGGGACGAGGCCGGCTCGCGCGGGGAGATCATCGTCACCGACACGGGGATCGGGATCGCCCCTTCGGACCAGAAGCTGATCTTCGAGGCCTTCCGCCAGGTGGAGTCCGGCTCCACGCGCCACTTCGAGGGCACCGGCCTGGGGCTGGCGCTGGTCCGCCGCTTCGCCGAGGCGATGAGCGGCACCGTCACCGTCCGCAGCGAGCTTCAGCAGGGCGCGGCGTTCACGGTGCGCCTGCCGCTGCAGCGGCCCTGTGACGTGGCGCTGATCCCGGATCCCCCGCCGGCGATGCGCGTGCTGGTGGCCGAAGACGACGTCACCAACCGCCAGCTCCTGGGGAAGATCCTCCGCGCCCGCGGCCTGGACGTGACCCTGGCCGAGAACGGCCAGCAGGCGATGGAGTCGCTCGAGAAGCAGCTCCCCGCCGCGCTGGTGCTGGATCTGATGATGCCGGTGTACGACGGCTTCGCCGTGCTCGAGCACCTGCGCAAGCTCCCGGGCGGCCAGACGCTGGGCGTGCTGGTGCTCTCCGCTCGCGAGCTCTCCCCCGAGGACCTGCGCCGCCTGGACCGCGCGGGGGCCCAGGTCGTCACCAAGGGCTCGTTGCCTACCGAACAATTCGTCAGCTGCGTGCGCCGGCTCGCCGAGCGCGCCCCAGTGAGGGTCCCATGAACCGCCCCAGCATCCTCGTGGTCGAGGACAACCCGCTCAACCAGAAGCTCGTCACCCGCTTCCTCGAGGCCAAGGGCTACGCGCCCGTGCTCGCGGCCACCACCTTCGAGGCGGAGGAGCGGATGTCAAAGCAGCGCCCGGCGCTGGTGCTGATGGACGTGTCGCTCCCCGGCGAGGATGGGCTCTCGCTCGTCCGCCGGCTGCGCTCCGAGGGCGAAGGCGCGCTGCCGATCATCGCGGTGACCGCCCACGCCATGCCCGGCGATCGCGAGGTGGCGATCAACGCCGGCTGCGACGACTACCTCACCAAGCCGATCGCGCTGGGCGAGCTGCTCAGCACGGTCCAGTCCCACCTCGAAGGTGCGGTCCCATGAGCTCGTCGACCGGTCAGCCCCCCGCCGCGCAGATCCTCGTCGTGGACGACGAGCCGGCCAACGTGCG
Organism: Myxococcaceae bacterium; assembly: GCA_044229415.1. GTDB lineage: Bacteria > Myxococcota > Myxococcia > Myxococcales > Myxococcaceae > JBGATB01. Next base: position 75,597 of record JBGATB010000027.1, read on the forward strand.
CCTGATGCAGCGGGTGCTGGCGGCCGAAGGCTTCTCGGTGCGCACCGCCAGCTGCGGGCCGGAGGCCCTCCAGGTCCTGGAGGACGGCGGGATCGACCTGGTGCTCCTGGACATCCGGATGCCGCACATGGACGGCTTCGCGGTCTGCAAGCGGATCCGCGCCAACCCGGCGCTGCGCCGGCTGCCCATCATCTTCGTCACCGCCGAGTCCACCGGGCAGGACTCCGAGCTGGAGGCCCTGGAGCTGGGGGCGGACGAGTACCTCCACAAGCCCATCCAGCGCCGCGAGCTCCTGGCCCGGGTCCGCGGCCTGCTGCGCTTGGCGGACGCGGAGCGGGACCGGCGGCTGCTCGCGCAGCTGGCGCAGAGCGAGAAGCTGGCGGCGATCGGCCAGATCGCCGCGGGCGTGGCGCACGAGATCAACAACCCGCTCGCCTTCGTCCTCTCCAACCTCTCCAGCCTCAAGGACTACCTGGCGGACGTGCACACCGTGGTGGATGCCTACCGGCGCTCGGTGGCGGAGGGGCAGGCCGCCGAGAAGCGCCTCTCCTTCCAGAGCGCGCTGGTGGACATCGCCGCGCTCATCCAGGAGACCGCCGCGGGCGGCGAGCGCGTGCGGAAGATCGTCCAGGAGCTCAAGACGCTCTCCCGCGGGGATGACGCGCCCCAGGAGCCGGTGGATCTGGCCGAGGTGGTGGCCTCCACGCTGCTGCTCACCGAGCGGGAGATGTCCGCCCGGGCGAAGATCATCCGGGACCTGGGCCCCGCGCGGATCGCCCTGGCCCCCAAGAACAAGCTGCACCAGGTGGTGCTGAACCTGGTGGTGAACGCGCTCCAGGCGATGGAGGAGGGCAAGGCCGCCAGCAACGAGCTGCGCCTGACCACCCGCACCGTGGGCAGCCACGCGGAGCTTTTGGTGAGCGACACCGGCTGCGGCATCCCGCCCGAGCTCCAGAGCCGGATCTTCGACCCGTTCTTCACCACCAAGCCGGTGGGCGTGGGGACGGGGATCGGCCTGTCCGTCTGCGCCATGGTGGTGCAGAAGCTGGGGGGGAAGATCCACGTCGACAGCAGCCCGGGGAAGGGGACCACCTTCACCGTGCAGATCCCCCTGGAGCCGCCCGCGGTGGCGGACGCGCCCAGCGAGTCGCCGGCTCCCGGCAAGCTCGCGGTGGCGTAAAGCCACGAAACAACAACTGGCGGCGCGCGCGGACGATGATCCGGGCGACCGCCATGAGCACGTCCGTCCTCACTGCCCCGCCGTCAGGAATTGCCCCCCGCCAGCCGGCCGCCGCGCCTCGGGAGGTCGTCACCCAGCTCGAGGGCGAGGTGGCCAAGCTGGAGGCGCAGGCGAAGCGCGAGCGCGGCGGCGTGCTCAACGCGCTCGGCAAGGCGGTGGTGGACATCTTCTCCGACAGCGGCAAGCACCTGGACGAGGCCGCGGGGGCGGCGCGCAAGGCGCTCGCAGATGGGCTGGCGGACGGCGCGCTCACCCGGGATGAAGCGAACGCGGTGGCGGCGCAGGTGGTGCGCGGCCAGAACGAAGGGCGCCGCTACGAGCAGGCCAAGGAGCGCGGCGGCAACATCGTGGGCGGCCTGGTGATGGCGTTCACCCCGCTGGGCCGCGGCGTGGGCCTGGCCCGCACTGCGCTCACCGCCGCAGGCCTCAACGTGGGGGCGCACGCGCTCTTCGAGGGCGGCGGCTACTCCGCGGGGGACGCGGCCAAGGACGCGCTGGTGGGCGCGGCCACCATGGGCGTGGCGAGCAAGCTGATGCAGAGCCAGCTGGTGGCGCGGCTGGGAGCGGGCACGCCGTATGGCCGGTGGATCACCACCGGCGCGGTGGTGAGCGGCGCGGACAACGCGGTCTACGCGGGGCTGCAGCAGGGCTTCCGGGACGGCAACTGGGATGAAGGGGTGGGGCCGGGGCTGGCGCGCACCGCAGGCTCGGCGGCGATCGGCGGCGGCATTGGCCTGGCGGTGGGCGCGCTGGGCGGCGGCGTGGCCGGCTACGCCACCCAGCGGGACGCGCGCGAGGTGGCGGCGCGGGCGGCGGCCGGGCGCGGCGGCGGGGACGAGAGCAACAACCGGCTTCACGTCACCCGGCGTTAGGCACCGAGCGCAAGAGCGGCTCCTTGGCCATGGGCGTGAGGTAGGCCCCGGAGAAGCACGCGTTGCAGTAGGTGCTGGACTCCGGGTCGCCGATGGCCTCGCCCAGCCCCTGCAGGGACAGGTAGCCGAGCGAGTCCGCGGTGACGTAGCGGGCGATCTCCTCCTCGGAGTGGCTGGAGGCGATCAGCTCCTGCCGGGAGGGCGTGTCGATCCCGTAGTAGCAGGGCCACCGGGACGGCGGGCTGGAGATGCGCAGGTGCACCTCGCTGGCGCCGGCCGCCTTGAGCATCTTGACGATCTTCCGGGACGTGGTGCCCCGGACGATGGAGTCGTCCACCACCACCACGCGCTTGCCGCGGAGGACCTCGCGCACGGCGGAGAGCTTCAGCTTCACGCCGAAGTGCCGGATGGACTGCTGCGGCTCGATGAAGGTGCGCCCCACGTAGTGGCTGCGGATGAGGCCCACGTCGTAGGGGATGCCGCTCGCCTGGGAGAAGCCGATGGCCGCGGGCACGCCGGAGTCGGGGACGGCGATGACCAGATCCGCCTTGGCGGGGTGCTCCTTCCACAGCTGCACGCCGAAGCGCTTGCGGGACTCGTAGACGGACTGGCCGAAGAGCACCGAGTCCGGCTTGGCAAAATAGATGTGCTCGAAGATGCAGCGCGCCGGGCGCGTGGGCCGCAGCGGGTGCGAGGAGCGCAGCCCGTCATCGTCGATCACCAACATCTCGCCAGGCTCGAGCTCCCGCAGGTACTCCGCTTCGATCAAGTCCAGCGCGGTGGTCTCCGAGGCGAGCACGTACGCGTTGCGCAGCCGGCCCAGCACCAGCGGCCGGAAGCCGAAGGGATCTCTCACCGCCACCAGCTGCCGCTCGTTGAGCAACAGCAGCGAGTAGGCCCCCTCCACCTTGCGCAGCGCCTCCACCAGCTTGGCCTCGAAGGTGGGCTCCTTGGAGCGGGCGATCAGGTGGATGATCGCCTCGCTGTCCGCGCTGGACTGGAAGATCGCCCCCTGGGCCTCGAGCTCGTCCCGGACCGCCTGGGCGTTCACCAGGTTGCCGTTGTGGGCCAGCGCCAGCTTGCCCCCCGAGTACTGGACGACCAGGGGTTGCGCGTTGTCCAGGGCGCTGCCACCCGCGGTGGAATAGCGCGTGTGGCCGATCGCCGCCCGGCCCGGCAGCTTGGAGAGGACGCTCGCGGTGAAGATGTCCGCGACCAGCCCCATCTCCCGGTGGGTGTGTAAGTTGCCGGAATCCAGGGAGACGATGCCCGCAGATTCCTGTCCCCGGTGCTGGAGCGCGTGCAGCCCCAGGTACGCGAGGTTGGCCGCTTCCTCATGACCGACGATGCCGAAAATGCCGCACATGGGTGTCCTCGCTTATGCCCGTTTTCTGGGAGGAACAGAAGAACGCCCACCTGCCCCAACTCTGTTTCCGCTCTTTACTAAATGCGCTGCAGAAAGCCTGCACAGCCCTATTCCGTGAGGGGTCTACCTCGAAAAGAGGCTATATCCGCAGCATGACCGACGACCGGGTTTCACAGCTGTACCGGAAATTCGGCCCAGCGATCTACTCCCGGTGCAAGCGGATGCTCCGGGACGACGTGGCGGCGGAGGACGCTACGCAGGAGGTCTTCTTGCGCGTGTTGCGCCACATCGAGTCCGCACCGGACGATCAAGCCGCGTTGGCGTGGATCTACAGGATCAGCACCAACTACTGCCTGAACGCGATCCGGGACGGCAAGCGAGCGCCGGAGCCGGTGGAGGAGTTGCCGGAGGTAGCAGGTGAGCATCCAGAGCTGGAGCTGGTGGACAGGGATCTGGCCCTCAAGCTCGTGCTTCAAGCGCCTGAAAAGCTGCGGGCGCCAGCGGTTCTGTATTACGTGGATGGATTGGAACAGGACAAGGTCGCCAAGGCGCTCGGAGTTTCGAGGCGCACCGTGATCAACAGGCTTCAACAGTTCGCTTCCCGGGCGAAGAAGTACATGGCCAGACAAACGCCGGTGGCGCCATGAGTGGCGGCCACCTCTCAGCAGAGACCATTGACCTCATGATGCTCGCCTCGTTGCCGAGCACGGAGGTGGACCACGCCAAGGCGCACCTTGGCTCGTGCGAGCGCTGCCGCGTCCGTTGGCAGGAGCTCGAGGACGACAAGCGCCGCTTCGAGCAGTTCGTGCTCCCGCGCACGCTGGAGAAGGTCCAGCAGCGGGCGCGCCCCGGCTCCCTCTGGGATCGGCTGCGCGAGCGCTGGTCCTTCGCCGTGCCGGCGCTGGGGCTCGTCACCGCCGCGCTGATCGCGGTGGTGCTCCTCCCCAAGACCTCTCCGGAGGCGCCGCCGCCGTACGTGGGGATCAAGGGCGGCCCCACCCTCAAGGTGGTGGGCAGCCGGGGGGACACCCAGTTCCAGGTGGGGCCGGGAGATCGGCTCCAGCCGGGTGACCGGATCCGCTTCGTGGTCAGCCCCGCCGAGGCGCGGTACGTGCTGATCGCCTCGGTGGATCAGGGCGGCGTGGTGAGCGTCTTCTACCCGTACGATGGGGCGAAGAGCGCGGCGCTCGAGGGCGCGGCCTCGCAGGAGCTCCCGGGCAGCATCGAGCTGGACGCCACGCTCGGCAAGGAGCAGCTGTTCGCCGTCTTCTCCGCCGAGCCCCTGGACGCTGCGCGGGTCCGGGAGGCGCTCAAGGCCGGTCAGCTCGCCAGCGCGGTGGGCGGGGCCGAGGTCGTCACCCTGACCTTCGACAAGGTCTCGCCTTAACGCCCAGCGAATTCGCGGCCCTCGTGCTCGCCGAGTTGCACTCCCCGGAAGCGCGTGGGGTCTTACTCGGCGAAGGCGCTTCCAGAGAGCGCCGCACGTGGGCATGTCTCTCTCCTCCGAAAGGGGTGAGCGGGATTTCGTGGCGTGAAGGGGGTTCGCGCCATGTGGCCCTCGAGGGGCTCGGAGCCGCGAGGTTCCGGGCCCTTCGACTTTCTGCGGCGGCTAGAGTCGTTGCCCCTGATGGCTCGGCGCGCCCTGAAGATCGCAGTCGCTGCAGGCGTGGCGCTGGGCGTGGCGTACGCGGCGGCGTCTTCGGATCGCTGTGGCGACTGGCCGGCGGCGCCGCCCGAGCTCAAGTCTGTCTCCGCCTCGCGCAGCCCCTTCTCCGCGGGTGCGGCGAAGGTGGCCATTCAAGTCCCCTTGCCGGTGGTGGTGGCCGGCTACGGCCCGCCGCGCCCGGAGGCCCGCCGTGCGGAGCCGCTGCACGCCCGGGCGCTCGTGCTCGAGTCCGCCGGCGTGCGGCTGGCGCTCGTCTCGCTGGAGGTCCTCCTGGTGCCGCCCGAGCTCCAGGCGAGGGTGAAGGCGGAGCTGGCCGGCCTGGAGCTCTCCGCGCTGGTGGTGGCCGCCACGCACCCCCACTCCTCGGTGGGGGGGCTGGACCGGCGCCTGGTGGCCGAGCTCGCCGGCACGGGCCGTTTCCGCGAGGACGTGGAGGCGGCGCTGGTGCGCGCGGCGGTGGAGGCGGTGCGCGCCGCGTTCAAGGCGAAGACGACCGCGGCGCTGGAGGTGGGCCGGACGCAGGCGGGCCAGGAGGTGGTGAACCGCAGCGGCGCCGAGCCGGACCGGCGGCTCTTGCGCCTGCGCTTCCTCGCGCCCGCGCCGATCGCCCAGCTGCTGGTGGTGGCGGCGCACCCCACGCTGGTGCCCCGGGACACGCAGACGCTCAGCGGGGACTACCCGGCGGCGCTCGCGGAGCTGCTCGAAGGGGAGGGGCAGGGCGTGACGCTGGTGCTGCAGGGCGCGGGCGGGAACGCCTCGGCCGCGCCCCCGGAGAGTGGGGCGAAGGCGATGGCCACCGTGCTGGCGCTGCCGCTGGCCGCGCTGCCGGACGGGGTCCGCGAGAGCGCGCCAGCGCTGTCGATCGCGCAGGTGGCGGTGGCGCTCCCCCGGCCGGAGCTGACCCGCACCGCGCCTCCGGGCACGCGGGGCTTGGCCGAGAACGCCTTCTGCGCGGAGGCGCCGCGGACGGTGGAGCTCACCCTGCTGGAGCTGGGGCCGGCGCGCCTGCTCGCGGTGCCCTTCGAGGTGACGAAGGACGCGGCGGCGGTGCTGGAGCAGGCGGCGGGCGGCGCACAGACGCTCAGCCTGGCCAACGGCTACTTCGGCTACCTGGACTCGCCCGGCGCGGTGCAGGCCGGGGAGGGCGAGGCGCGCCGGCAGTACTTCCCGGCTGGCCTGGCGCAGGTGCTGGCCGAGGGCGCGGCGCTGGGCGCGCAGGTGCTCGCGGCGAGCCAGCGCCAGCCTTAGGCCTTTGAGCGCGGGCGCCTAGATGTCGATCTTCGACTTCTCCTGCCGCTTGCGGAAGAGGAGCACCATCCGCCCGAGCACCTGGGCGATCTCCGAGTCGGTCTCGCCCGCGAGGTGCTCCGCGGCCTCGTGCCGGTCCTCCGGCCCTTCCGCCACCTTCACCTTGATCAGCTCGTGATCGTGGAGCGCTTGATCCACGGCGGAGACCACGCCCTCCGTCACGCCGGCCGCGCCCACGATCACCACCGGGTCCAGGTGGTGCCCCATGGCGCGGAGCTTGCGCCGCTGCTTGCCTGTCAGTGCCAAACGAACGCCCTCACTTCTTGCTGGCGAGTCGAACCTCGCGCTGCGCGTCCACATGGTCCGGCCGCAGCTCCAGCGTTCGCTTGAAATGCTTCATCGCGCCGGCGTTGTCACCCATCAACTTCGTCAGGGCGCCGCAAAAGTAGTGCGCCTGGGCCACCCGCTCGTTCATCTTCACGCACTGGGCGAGGTCCTTCTGGGCCTCCTTGAAGCCCTCCTGCTTGTCCTGGAAGGTGAAGAACTTGGCGAAGCCGCGCCAGGCGTAGAACTCGCCCTCCTGCGGGTTTCCGCCGATCGCCTGGTCCAGCATCCGGACCGCGTCCGGGAAGCGCTTGGCCTTCACCAGGATGCAGGCCTTCTGGAAGAGCTCCTCCGCCTGGAGGATCTGCGCCACGTCGATGTCCGCGGCGCCGCCGGACTTGAGCTCCTCGATGTACTCGGCCCGGCTGGCGTCGTCCGACAGGCGGCGGTAGGCCTCGCCCACCTTCGCGAAGATCTCCCCCTTGAGCTTGCCGTACTCCGCGGGGGCGTTCCCCGGCACCGTGTCCGGGTGGAACTGCTTGGCGAGCTTGAAGTACGCCGCCTTCACCGCTGAAGAGTCCGTCTTCTCGGTCAGCCCCAGCACCTCGAAGAGGGTCTGATCCTTGAGCTTGGCGGCGCGGGCGCGCACCTCCGGTAGCTCCTGCTCGGGGGTGAGCTGCGGCTCGGCGGGCGGCGCGGGGGTGGCGGGCCTGGGCGGGGCGGCGGGCTTGGCCGCGACAGGGGCCGGGGCGGGCCTCGCCGGTGCCGCGGCCGGGCGCGCAGGGGCGGGCTTGGCGCCGGGCCCCGCGGCGGGCGCGGCGGCGGGCCGCGCGGCAGCAGCAGGAGGGGGTGCGGCGGCGGCAGGGGGCGGCGCGGCCGCGGCAGGGGGCGGCGGGGCCGCGCGCACCGAGGCGAAGGAGAGGATCTCCAGCTCGCGCAGGTAGAAGGCCAGCCGCGCGAAGGTGTCCGCCTCGGCCGGCATGTCCCGCATCAGCTGGGTGAGCGAGCGCAGCCCGTCCACGTAGCCCAGCGCGCGCGTCTCCTGCGGGGTGAGGCGCAGGTCGGTGGTGGCCACGCGCCCGCCGGACTTCATCAGCGGAAGGTCCATCACGGGGGTGAGGCGGCGCCGCAGCTCCGCCACGGGGATCCGCCGCACCTGCTCGCTCAGCACCGCCCAGCGGTTGCCCAGCGGCATCGCCTTGTGCGGCGGGAGCTCCTTGGGCTCGTAGGTGAAGCTGCCGCTCTCCGCCACCAGCGCCTTGAGGAGCAGCCCGCTGGCGCGCGCGGCCAACTGCGAGAAGGCCGAGGCGGGGTTGAGGATGCCCAGGCCGAAGAGCGCGGCCACCAAGTCCCCGCCGAAGCGAGAGAGCCCCGCCTCCGCCTGCGCCAGCTGCTCCGCCGTCGCCAGCGACTGGCTGCGCAGGAACTCCGGCAGCGCGTCCTCCGCGGCGGTGGAGGCCACGTACTCCGGGATGCCCTTCTTGAAGTGGACCTCGATGGTGCGGTCCGAGAGCTTGAAGCTGAGTAGGCCGGTCTGCTCGGACGAAGCGGCCAGGTAATAGAAGTGGATCGGCCCCAACGCCCCGAGCGTCCCGCTCGGCGGCGGCGGGCCGCGCTCCTCGGTGGTGACGCCGGTGCTCTGGACGGCCGGCGCAGGCGCAGGCGCCGGTGCCGGTGCGGCGGGGGCGGGAGGCGGTGCGGCGGCGACGGGGGGCGCTGCCGGCGCGGCGGGGCGGCCAGCCGGGGCCTGCTGCAGCACCGGCGGGGGACGGGCGCCGGCCTGGGCCTTGATCGTCCGCGCCGCGGCCGCGGCCATGGCGCCCGGGCCGGCGATCGGCCCTCCCCCCGCGGCGGCTGGCGGCGGCGCGGCGGGGGCGATGACGGGCGCGGACGGTGCGGCGGCGACGGTGGTTCCCCAGACCGCGCGCGGGAAGGCATCCCGGATGTCCGGCAGCGCGCCCGGCTCCACGAAGGTCACGCCGTCCTGCGAGACGTGCACCGGCCCCGCCAGCGCGCCGTTCTCGAAGAGCAGCTCCACGCTCGGGAGGCTGATGGGGCCCCACACCTGCCCCTGCGCGTTGCGGACGAAGACCTGCTGGGGATCGGCCGGGTCCATGCGTTTGCCCAGACGGTAGCCCGTGGCCCGCGGCCGTGAAAGCGGAGGGACACGGCGCAATGCCCACGTCTGCCCACTCGCGCACGACGTTGACGTTGACGTTGACGTTGACGTTGACGTTGACGTTGACGTTGACGTGGACGTGCGACGTGGACGGCGGTTTGAGCGCGTCGCCTCGCGTGGCAACGGCCGTCACACGTCTCACGTTCACGTTCGCGTCAACGACCACGTCAACGTCAACGTCAACGTCAACGTCAACGGGAAGTGTGGCCTAGAGCACCACCTGCTCGCGGTGCTCGCCGAAGATCTCCCGCAGGGCGTCCGAGATCTCCCCCAGCGTGGCGTAGGCCTTCACGGCCTCCAGGATCAGCGGAATGAGGTTCTCCTTCGGATCCTTGGCCCCTTGCCGCAAGGCGCCCAGCGTGCGCTCCACCGCGGCGTTGCCGCGCTTCTTGCGCAGGGCCGCGAGCGCCTCCACCTGGCTCTTCTGCACGGACTCATCCACGCGCAGGAGGCCCTTGGGCGGCGGCTCCTCCACCTGGAACTTGTTCACGCCGACGACGACGGCGCGCCCCTCCTCGAGCTCGCGCTGCGCGCGGTAGGCGGCGTCCTGGATCTCCGCCTGGGGATAGCCCTGCTCGATTGCCCGGACCATGCCGCCCAGGTCGTCGATCTTCGTCAGGTACGTCTGCGCCTTGGCCTCCAGCTCGTCCGTGAGCTGCTCCAGCGCGTAGGAGCCGCCCAGCGGGTCGATCAGGTCCGCCACCCCGGACTCGTGCGCGATGATCTGCTGGGTGCGCAGCGCGAGCCTGGCCGCGTCCTCGGAAGGAAGGGCCAGGGCCTCGTCGCGCGAGTTGGTGTGCAGCGACTGACAGCCGCCGAGCACCGCCGCCATGGCCTGCAGCGCGACCCGCACCACGTTGTTGTCCGGCTGCTGCGCGGTGAGCGTGGAACCGGCGGTCTGCGCGTGGAAGCGCAGCATCATCGAGCGCGGATCCTTCGCCTTGAAGCGCTCCTTCATGATCCGCGCCCAGAGCCGCCGCGCCGCGCGGAACTTCGCCACCTCTTCCAGGAAGTGGTTGTGCACGTTGAAGAAGAACGAGAGCCGCCCGGCGAACGCGTCCACCGGCAGCTCCGCCTTCAGCGCTGCCTCCACGTAGGCGATCCCGTCCGCCAGTGTGAAGGCGATCTCCTGGGCCGCGGTCGAGCCGGCCTCCCGGATGTGGTACCCGGAGATGGAGATCGGGTTCCACTTGGGGATCCGCTTGGCGCAGAAGGCGAAGAGGTTGGTGATCAACCTCAGGGACGGCGCCGGCGGGTACACGTACGTGCCGCGGGCGATGTACTCCTTGAGAATGTCGTTCTGCACCGTCCCCGAGAGCTGCTCCAGGGCCACGCCGCCCTTCTCGCCCACCGCCGCATAGAGGCACAGCAGGATGGGCGCGGTGGCGTTGATGGTCATCGAGGTGGAGACCTCGCCCAGGGGGATCCCCTTGAGCAGCACCTCCATGTCCTCGAGCGAGCTGATGGACACGCCCACCTTGCCCACTTCCCCGCGGGCGCGCGCGTGGTCCGCGTCCCGCCCCATCTGCGTGGGCAGGTCGAACGCCACCGAGAGCCCGGTCTGCCCGGACTTGAGCAGGTAGTGGTAGCGCTGGTTGGCGTCCTGCGCGCTGCCGAAGCCGGCGTACTGGCGCATCGTCCAGAAGCGGCCGCGGTACATGGTGGCCTGGACGCCGCGGGTGAACGGGTACTCGCCGGGGAAGCCCAGCCGCTCCGCGTACGCGCTCTCCGGCGCGGAGGAGGGCACGTAGAGCGGCGCCACCGTCAGCTCGCTCGAGGTGGTGAAGGCCGCCTGGCGCTCCGGGGCCTTGGCCTTCGCCTTCTCGTACGAGGCCAGCCAGTGCGCGTAGGCGGCCTTCCAGTCGCTGGGGCTCACTCGACCGTCACCAGCTTGGCGTTGTTCTCCACGGCGGTGCCCTCCTTCGCGAACAGCTCGGTCACCTTGCCGGCCTTGGGGCTCTTGAGCTCGTTCTCCATCTTCATCGCCTCCACCACCACCAGCCCCTGGCCTTCGGTCACCGCGTCGCCCACCTTGACCAGGACCTTCACCACCTTGCCGGGCATGGGCGCGCACACCACCTGCTTGCCCTCCACGGTGAAGGCGCCGGCGGCGGCCCGCATCCGCAGCTTGCGCTCGTCCGCCACGTCCACGCGGGTGAGCTGCCCGCGGACCAGCGCGGCCACCTCGTCCCCCCTGTCCTCCAGCTCCACGCCGTAGGCCTGGTCGCCGATCAGCAGCGAGAGCTGGCCCGGCTGCGAGGTGAGCGCGTTGACCTCGAAGCGCTCGCCCCGGAAGGTCAGCACGTAGCGGCCGCCGGGGAGCGCCTCGAGGTCGACGCTCTCCTGCTCCTTCTGTCCGCGGATGGTCGTGAAGTAGCGCATGGGTGTCTGAGGTCCGAAGAGAGAGGGTTAGCGCCGCCGCAGGGCCTGCTTGCGCCCCTGCATCCGCCACGGCGAGGCCTGCGCGCCGGCGCCGCCGCCCGCGCCCGCCTGGGCAGACTTGGCGAGCCGCTCCGCGCGCTGGTGCGCGTGCACCACGGAAGCGAGCACCGCCACGCGCTCCAGCTTCTCGTCGTGCGCCCCGAGCAGCCGCTGGTGCTCGCGCGCGAGGAAGCTGGTGTCGTAGTCCCCGCCCACGAACTCCGGGTGCTCGAGGATGGCCGTCAGGTAGCGCAGGTTGGTGGTGATCCCCTTCACCACGTACTCGCCGAGCGCCCGCTTGGCCCGGGCGATCGCCTCGAGGCGGGTGGCGCCCCAGACGGAGAGCTTGGAGATCATCGGATCGTAGAAGTTGGGGACGGTGTAGCCGGGGTACACGCCGGAGTCGTCCCGGATGCACGGGCCGCCCGGCACGCGCAGCGTGTCGATCCGGCCGGGCGAGGGGAGGAAGTTGTTGGCCGGGTCCTCCGCGTAGACGCGCACCTCGATGGAGTGGCCGTTGGGGGCGGGCGTCTCCGAGAGCGGCAGCTTTTCGCCCTGGGCGATGCGGATCTGCCACTGCACCAGGTCAATGCCGGTGACCCACTCGGTGACCGGGTGCTCCACCTGGAGGCGGGTGTTCATCTCCAGGAAGTAGAAGTTGCGGCTCGCGTCCACCAGGCACTCCACCGTGCCGGCGCCCACGTAGCCCACCGCCTTGGCCGCCTTCACCGCCATGGAGCCCATGGCCTCGCGCATGGCGGGCGTGAGGATGGGGGAGGGCGTCTCCTCCACCACCTTCTGGTGCCGCCGCTGCGCCGAGCACTCGCGCTCGTTCAGGTGGATGCAGTGGCCGTGCGTGTCCGCGAAGACCTGGATCTCCACGTGGTGCGGCTTGTCCAGGTACTTCTCCAGGTACACCGCGTCATTGCCGAAGCTGCTCATCGACTCGGACTTCGCCGCGCGCCACGCCGAGTCCAGGTCCTTGGCGTCCTCCACCCGGCGCATCCCCTTGCCACCGCCGCCGCCGGCGGCCTTGAGCATCACCGGGTAGCCGATCTTCTGGGCGATGACCCTGGCCTCCTCCAGCGTGGGGATGGGCTCGGGCGTGCCGGGGACCACCGCCACCCCGGCCTTGATCATGTTGGTGCGGGCGCGCGTCTTCTCGCCCATGGCGTCCATCGCGGAGGCGGGCGGGCCGATGAAGAGGATGCCCGCCTTCTCACAGGCGCGAACGAACGACGCGTTCTCGGAGAGGAAGCCGTAGCCGGGGTGGATGGCGTCCGCCCCGGTGCGCTTGGCCGCGTCCAGGATGTTCTGCTGGACGAGGTAGCTCTCGCGGGAGGGCGGCGGCCCCACGCAGACGGCCTGGTCGGCGAAGCGGACGTGCGGGGCCAGGCGGTCCGCCTCGGAGAACACCGCCACCGTGGAGATCCCCAGCTCCTTGCACGTCCTCATCACGCGCAGGGCGATCTCCCCGCGGTTGGCGACGAGGATCTTCCGGATCTTGGACATGCCGGCCCTTTAGCACAGCTCCAAGCGGCCTCACGGCCAGCTGGCGCGCACGGTCAGGTCATCGACCCCGAGACAGGCCGCCGGCTCGGCCGGGCGGTCGTTGACGAGGTCCCAGGCCCACAGCCGCAGCGCCTGTCCCCGTGCCTCCAGCGTGCCCGCGTCCGCGCTCCGCGTCCCCTGGCTCACGGAGAGCGTCCCCTGCTGCGCGAGGAAGGTGACCGCGCACTGGGCGCCGTCACAGTCGGACTGGAGCAGGAGGCAGACGTCGCAGCCCGCGTACCGGACCGGCGGCGCCAGCGCCCGAGTGAGCGGCGGCGAGACGGGCGCACCCACCGCCTGCTCGTGCCACAGCTCCAGCCGCAGCCACTGCGCGCCGCCGCCGTCCAGCGCCGCGAGCGCCCAGGTGAAGTCGTTGGGCGGGGCCTGGTCCCCCGTGCCCCGGTACCCCCCATCCGCCTCCAGCAGCGCGAGCGTCCCCAGGCTCCGGCAGCCGGCGTCGTCCTGCCCGGCGTCCGTCCCGGCGTCCTCGGGAACGCCCGCGTCCGGCGCGCGTCCACCGTCTCCGCCATCCGGCGGCCCCGGGGGCAGCGGCGGCAGTGCCACGCAGGCGCGCGAGACGCACTGCTCGCCCTGCGCGCAGCGCACGCAAGCTGCGCCGCCGCTGCCACACGTGAGCGCCTGGCCTCCCGCGCGGCAGACGCCTTCGGCATCGCAGCAGCCGCCGCAGTGGGCGGCGTCACACGGGGCGCGGCCCGGGCAGGCCGAGAGCAGCAGGCCGAGCGCGAAGCCGGCGAGCGCAGCGCGGGCGCGGCCCACGCTACCGCTCCTTCTTTGGCCCGCCCCTCAGCGGCGCGAACGGGTCCACGCCCTGGAGGATCATCGTCACCGCCGCCGCCACGCGCTCCGAGCGTGGTCCTTCGCCGAAGGGCTCGTGCGTCTCCACCAGCGCCACGTACTGCGAGCGGTGCGAGGCGGGCAGCTGCTCGAAGGCGGCCCTGGCGCCGCGGGTGTCCTCGAGCGCGGCGCGGAGATCCTCCGGCAGTTGCAGCTCCGGCTGCGGGGTCTCGTCCCGCTGGAAGCGGAGGTCCACCTGCTCGCCGCCGGAGAGCCCCATCCGGTCCCTCATCCCGGCGTTCACGGTGATCAGGTGCTCCTGCTCGCGCCACGGCACCGCCGAGGTGGCGAAGGGGTGACCGTTCAGCGTGCCCTTCACCCGCACCCGCGCGCGGGTGCCGAGCAGGTTGCTGGGGAAGTACAGGAAGGTGTGGCCGCCCTCGCGCACCAGGGTGGTGAGGAGCTGGTGGGTCTTGGTGTGCGCCATCCGCGGGCGCGCACCTTACCCAAACTCACTTCCGGTTGCCGAGGTACCGCTGCATCAGCTCCCGCGCATGTTTCAGCTTCGCGTCCACGTAGCGGTCCTCGTCGTCCGGGAGCGCCGCCTGCGCGGGCTCCTCCTCGGCCGAGGTGCGGCTGATGTCCGAGAGATCCACCCGCTGCACCAGCTCGTTTCGCTGCGCGTGCGCGTCGAAGTAGCGGACCAGCGCGTTGGGATCCGTCTCGATCCAGCCGGCGGCCTGGCGGATGACGTGGAAGCTCTCGCCCTCCGTGGAGCGGGGGAACATCCCGGGCGAGTGGTAGCAGGCGCGGGCGGTGGCCTCGGCTGGATCCACCACCACGCCGAGCACGCTCTCCTTGAGCACGCGGGAGAAGAGGCCGGTCACCGTCTCCAGCTGGGTGGACAGCGCCTCACCCGCGCGCACCGCCTCCGACAGCTGCACCGAGACAGCCATCCAGCCCGCGTCCGCCATGCCATCCGGCGGCTCGGCCTGCGCGACGGAGGAGTTCTCCAGCGGCTGCTCCGTCGCCTCCGCGAGTGCCTCGCGAACGCGGTCGAGATCCGTTTCGATCTCGGAGCAGAAGACGATCAACCGTTGCCCCTTCACGCGGCCCACAATGCCAAACGCCCTCTGGGGGTCAAAGGGGGGCCCCCTCCCGCGAGTGCTCTCTGGGGGTTAGGCCTGCTCACCTGCCTGTGCCACGGCCGACGCAGCGCAGCGGGCCGGGTGGGGAAGGCGCCCCTTGCGCGCGCCGCAACTCGGGCCTCCGCCCGGCGGACAATCAGGGTCGATGTCCAGAGTCGGCCGAAATCCGCCCGGAGGTCCGCAGGAGCTCGATGACCTGCGGTGGGATCCGCTCTCAGGGCCGGATCCGTTGGCAGCGGACGTGGTCCGGGTGGACCAGCGGCCCGGGACGGGCGAGCCGGACCAGCCGGTGGTGCTGACGCCCACCCGCGCCGGTCCGGTCAACTGGGAGGAGCTGGGTCGCTACCTCGAGCAGCAGCCGCCGCCGGAGCTGATCCGCGCGCCGCAGTGGGTGGCGCCGCCGCCCCAGGAGGTGTCGGAGCCGAGGCGCGGCTCGCGCCGCGGGGTGGCGGGGCTGATCGACTGGATCAAGGAGTTGCTGGGTGCGCGTCCGGGCGTTCGCCGGGATGACGGCGTCCAGCCGGTGCTCGCGCGCGAGCAGCTGCGCTACGTGCCGCAGGCCTCCCGCGTCTACGCCTCGCCAGAGTTCCTGCGCGAGCCGTACGCCGAGCGCTTCGACTACCGGCCCACGCTGGCGCACGAGTGGGCCGTGAGGTTCGGCAGCGTGGCGCCCAACCCGCCCGAGTTCCGCTACCCGGTGCCGGCGGATCCGATCCCGCTGCCGCGCGCGACGTCAGAGGACGAGCCAGAGAGCGGGAACACCTTCCGCGCCAGCTCGCTGCTCTACTCGAACATCAAGGCGTAGGGCCCGCTCCCGCTCAGCCCGAGCGAAGTCGAGGGCGCCTGTGCCCAGGCCCTCGACTTCGCTCGGGCTGAGCGGATTCGGACTTCTCAGAGCCGGCCGTCGCAGGGCGTGCGCAACGGCTCGTTGTAGACGCCCAGCCGCGAGTAGACGTTCTGCGCGTTGCTCTCGATGGGCAGCCAGGTGAGCTTCATCTTCTGCCCGCCCTGGATCCACTCGGCCTCGCCCTTGTTGTGGGCCAGGCGCAGCTTGCCGCCCGCCACGCCGAAGATCTCTCCGTCCGAGTCCGCGGCGAGCACCTCCGGCACGGACGCCGCGAACTTCCCCGGCGAGCCGATGAAGACCCGGAAGTCGTTGGAGTTGGCGGGCTCGCGGGCGCGGTCCACGTAGAAGGTGGTGCCCTCGTCGTCCCGCGCCAGCGCGTGGGCGCGGCGCCGCCAGCGCGGCTGGAAGAGCTTGGCGTCCGCCAGGAGCTTCTTCGCCTTCGCGGCGGGGAGCTCGGTCATCGTCACCTCTTTTTCGCCGCAGGAGAGCAGGTACTTGCCGTCCCGCAGGTCGAACGAGGCCTCGGCCGGCACCCGCGCGCGCGGCTCCCAGAACGTCATCCCGAAGCTCTTCTCGCCCTGGCTGTGCGAGCCGAACACCCGCTGCGCCCAGAAGCTCTTCCCATCCCCGGCGAGGAACGGCGTGTCCGTACCCGCGAAGGGCTCGAAGGCGAGGTACAGCCCGGCGCCGTCCGTCACCACCTTCAGCTTCTTCCGGTCCAGCTCCAGCGGCTCGTCCTTGCCGCCAGGCGGCACCGGCGTGGCGGAGGTGCCGGTGGCCACCACCGCCTTGTTGGAGGGCTCCTTGGTGGTGGGCGGGGCGGGGAGGGCGGCGTAGAGCTGGTGCGCCAGGTCCGGCAGCGCGTCCAGCACGTCGTCGATGGTGCCGCCCTTCTTGCGCGAGTCCGCGGACGCGGTGGTGACCGCGGTGCGCGCGTCCACCCGCTGCAGGTGGATGATCCAGCTCTGGCCCAGCTTGGCCACGCTGCCGGTCACCAGCTCCGCCACGTTGAGCGCGCCGCCCAGCTCGGTGAGGCACTGCTCGCTCTGGCAGCCCACCAGCGCCTTCTGGCGCTCCACGGAGAGGACCGCGGCCAGCTCACCCTTGGTGAGCAGCTGGAGCGCGGGGAAGCGGCGCAGCTCCGCGGCCACCGCCTGGGTCACCGCCTCGGCGGTGGCTTCGTTCACCCCCTCGCCGGGGGCGAGCGGGAGCAGGGCGACCTTGGTCTGGGAGGGCGCGGCGGTGAGCGCCAGCGCGAGCAGGGCAGTGAGCATGGCGCGGGACGATACGTCCCTCGCCGAGCGCTCTACAGCGGAATGTTGCCGTGCTTCCGGGGCAGGTTCTCCTGCCGCTTGTCCTTGAGCATCTCCAGCGCGCGGCAGAGCTTGGCGCGGGTGTGCTCAGGGCGGATGACCTCGTCGATGTAGCCGAGCTCGGCGGCCTTGAACGGGTTGGCGAACTTCTCCCGGTACTCGTTCACCAGGCGGGTGCGCTCCGCGGCCGGGTCCTTGGCGTTGGCCAGCTCGTTGCGGAAGATGATGTTCACCGCGCCTTCAGGGCCCATCACGGCGATCTCCGCGGTGGGGTAGGCGTAGTTGATGTCCGCGCGGATGTGCTTGGAGGCCATGACGTCATAGGCGCCGCCGTAGGCCTTGCGGGTGATCACCGTCACCTTGGGCACCGTGGCCTCAGCGTAGGCGTAGAGCAGCTTGGCGCCGTGCTTGATGATCCCGCCCCACTCTTGCTGCGTGCCGGGGAGGAAGCCGGGCACGTCCACGAAGGTGACCAGCGGCACGTTGAAGCAGTCGCAGAAGCGCACGAAGCGCGCCGCCTTCACCGAGGCGTCGATGTCCAGACAGCCGGCGAGCACCGCGGGCTGGTTGGCCACGATCCCCACCGAGCGGCCGCCCAGGCGGGCGAAGCCCACCACGATGTTCTTCGCGTAGTGCTCCTGCACTTCGAAGAAGTGCCGGGAGTCCACCACCGCGCGGATGATCTCCTTCACGTCGTACGGCTTGTTCGGGTTGGAGGGCACCACCGTCTTGAGCGACTCCTCGGCGCGGGCCGGGTCATCCTCGGTGGGCACGTGCGGCGGGTCTTCCGCGTTGTTGGAGGGCAGGTACGAGAGCAGCTCGCGGGTCATCAGGATCGCCGCCTGCTCGGACTCCACCGCGAAGTGCGCCACGCCCGAGCGCTGGTTGTGCGCGAGCGCGCCGCCGAGGCTCTCCTTGGAGACCTCCTCGTGGGTCACCGTCTTGATCACGTCCGGACCGGTGATGAACATGTACGAGCTCTGCTTGGCCATCACGATGAAGTCGGTGATGGCGGGCGAGTAGACCGCGCCGCCCGCGCAGGGCCCGAGGATGAGGGAGATCTGCGGCACCACGCCGGAGGCCAGCGTGTTGCGCAGGAAGATGTCCGCGTAGCCGGCGAGGCTCTCCACGCCCTCCTGGATGCGGGCGCCGCCCGAGTCGTTGAGCCCCACCACCGGCGCCCCCACCCGGCAGGCGAGGTCCATGATCTTGCAGATCTTCTGCGCGTAGGCCCCGGAGAGCGAGCCGCCGAAGACGGTGAAGTCCTGGGCGAAGACGAAGATCTGCCGCCCCTCCACGTTGCCGTAGCCGGTCACCACCCCGTCCCCGGGGATCTTCTTGTCCGCCATCCCGAACTCGGTGGCGCGGTGGGTGACGAACTTGTCGAGCTCGGTGAAGGTGCCGGGGTCGAGCAACAGCTCGATCCGCTCGCGGGCGGTGAGCTTGCCCGCCTCGTGCTGCTTCTGGATGCGCTCCTGACCGCCGCCCAGCTCCGCGACCTTCTCCAGCTTCTCCAGCCGCGCGCGAAGGGGATCCTTCTCCGAGGTGCCGTCCATGGGCGGCGCTCTATATCAGGGCTTGAGCGCCCAGGTCGCCGTCCAGCGCAGCCCTTCGCCGTCCGGATCCGCCGTGCCCGACAGTCGCTCGCTGGCGCCGAACAGGGGGCCCAGCTCCGTCCCCACCGCGAAGAGCGCCGCCAGCTCCCGGGAGCCGAGCACGTCCAGCAGGGAGACCTGCGAGAAGGCCGCGGTGACCCTTGCCGGGTCCGCCGCCCACTCCACCGCGTGGGTGGCGCTGCCGCCGGGGGCCGCCTTCGCCGCCGCGAGCAGGGCCCGGGCGACCTCGGCGTCGCTCGCCGCGTAGAAGTGCTTCCCCGCACGGCCGAGCAAGAGCGCCCCGTCCCGGGTGGTGAGGGCCACGCCATCCTCCGTCTGCTTCGCCCCCGCGTAGCCGGTCAGCGCCGCCAGGGCCTCCTGCACCGGCGCCTCGTCCCTGAGCTCCAGCAGCAGCGCGTTGCGCAGCGCGAAGTACTGCGCGGCCTCCGTGCGCAAGCTCCCCTTGAGCACCAGCTGCTCCACCTTGAAGAGCGCGTTGCCGGTGGCGCTCTCCGCCACCGCCGCGGCCAGCGGGGTGAGCGCCTCGTTGAGGGCTGCGTCGCAGAAGCGGCAGGGGCGCAGGTTCTTCTTCCGGAGCGCCTCGGCGGTCTGGGGCAGGCGCGTCAGCCGCAGCCGCCCGAAGAAGAGGCCCGCCGGCGGCACGCCCGCGTAGGGCGTCTTCTCCCCCGGCGCCAGCGCCAGGCCCATGGACTCCTGGGCGAAGCCTTCGGCGATGGCCCGCGCCCCCTCCGCCCGCACGCCCGCCACGCCGCGCGAGGTCACCATGAACGCCACGCCCGGCAGCTTCGCCACCTGCGCCCAGCCCTTGCCGGTGGGGGCGCGGGCGAAGGCGGCGGCGCCCTCTTTCAGCAGGGGCGCCACGTCCGAAGGCGAGTAGGCGGTGCAGGCCTCCTTGCCGCGCAGGAGGTAGCCGGCCACCACGCGCGAGCCGAGCTTGGCGCCAAACAAGGTGGCGCCCTTCTCCTTGAGCTTCCACGGCTCGCCGCGGCCGGCGAGCGCCTGCTTCACCCGCGCCTCGAAGGCGGCGCTGTCCCGAAGGCCGAAGCAGCTGAGCCGATCGTCCTCGCGCACGTTGAAGGTGGCGGCGGCGGTTGGGTCCAGCCCGGCGGCCCGGTACGCAGCGAGATCCGAGACGTCTATCCCCAGCAGCGGGCTGAGCTCGGACTTCCAGGCGGCGGGGCGCAAGAGCGGCGCGCGGGCGCCGGCGGTGGCGAGCCAGGAGAAGAGCGGGGCGGCCCGATCCATCCGCGGGACGTAGAGGACGGCCTCGGCGTCACCGAGCGCGCGGGCGGGGGTGGCGGCGAGCGTGACGGCGGCGAGGAGCGCCAGCATGTCGCTTGAAGGCGCGCTCTACGCGTGGCCCTGCGGCGTGGCGTTCTGGAGCGCGGCCTGGCGGTCCGCGCCGCGGCGGCGGATGGCCCGCTGCATGTAGCCGTAGCCCACCAGCAGCGCGCCCGCGAGCGGGGAGGTGGCGGCGAGGATGGCCCACACCGGCTGGCGGAACATGAAGTCGGCCACGGAGCTGAAGGCGCCGGTGAGCCACTCCCCGTAGAGCACCGTGAGGAAGATGAGCGCCACGGGGACCAGCGAGACGAGCGTCGCCATCACCAGCATCTTCGCCGCGCGGCGCCGGGCATCCCCCAGGCTCTTGGCCGGGGAGTACGTCTTCACCTGAAGGTCCTGATCCATGGCGCCCTTGCACCAGAGGCGGCGGGCGCTGTCAACCTGCGCCCGCCAGGGGGTGAGCCGCTGGCCGCTCACCCCGAGCGAAGTCGAGGGGCTCGCTGTCGGCCTTCACGCTCTTCAGGCGGCCGGGCGGAGCGCGCCGAGCCGGTGGGCGCGCTCCTTGAGGTTCAGCTCCAGCCTCGGGTTGCCGAGCGCGATGAGCAGCCCGCCGAGCGCCGCGAACGAAGCGGGGGCGAAGAGCGGCGGCGCCACCGCGAGCGAGGCCATCACGTCTTCGAACCGCAGCGGCCCTTCGAGCAGCCTGGCCAGCGCGCGCAGGTGGAAGGCGGTGCCGGCCACTCCGACCCCGAGCCCCAGCAGCCCCACCGCCTTGAAGACCCTGCGCAGGGTGGCCTCGGTCAGCGCGGCGTGGCCGGCCCAGGCGAGCAGCGCGGTGGCCAGCGGCGCGAAGAAGACCGGCACCAGCTGACCGGCGTGCGCCATCTCCCGCCCGGCGAAGTGCGACACCGCCGCGTCCGTCCCCAGCGCCAGCGCCCCCGGTGCCATCATCAGCGCCAGCTTCCGCTTCAAGCTCAGCTCCTTGAACCAAGTCATCGCTCTCATCGCCGCGCTCCTCGTTGCCCGTTGTCTTTGCGTGGGCGAGCGGACCGTTGAGCAGCGGCCATGCCGGAGGCGGGCGCGAGGACTTTCGCGGGGCTGCGCGCGCCGCTGGCAACGGCGTTGTCGAGCTTGGTGACGTGGGCGACGGCGGTGGTGAGGGGAGCTTCTAAGTCGGGTGAAGGAGCGCGCGGCTTACCGCGGCTCGGACTTCATCGCGCACTCGAGGAAGGTGCTGCGCTTTCCGGAGACCGAGACGTAGAGGCAGCGGAGGAGACAGGACAGGCCGAACTCGCGCCAGATCAACCCGAAGTTGGCGAGCACGTCCCGACCGGTGATGACTCCGCGCATGTCGACCTCCACTGCCCTGACCCGACCGCCCCCTCTCGATTGCAATCCGGCTGCCGGGGGCGCGCGGTGTACGCCTGTTCGCACCTGGACGTCAACGGCGCCTGGATCCGGGAGGATCTCCAGGGATTCGTTCAGGGTGGTATTGGCGGAGGCTGTAAATCGGCCCGGGCGGCGCGCGTGCCCACATGACGCTTTTTCTGGGTGTGACGAGAAACGCGCGTCGCGGGTCGGGATCGACCCCGATTCGGCGGTCGTGGAGGCGCCCGGCGCGCCCACCCTGTTTGACACCCCGCACCACCATCCGTTATTACGGACGCCGCGCTCGTCGGAGCGGATGAACCGCCCCGGGCCGCCGGAGAAGGACCCAGATGTCCCAGGCCAGCACTGCGCAATCCCCCGCGAGCGGGGCGTCCGTTTTGACGGAGGACTTGCTCGCCGCCTCCCGCGCGCTGGAGGGAAAGCCGCCGGAGGAGATCCTCCGCTGGGCCGCGCAGCGCTTCCCTGGGCGGCTCACCTTCGCCACCGGCTTCGGGGTGGAGGGCTGCATCCTGATCGACCTGGTGGGGCGCCACCAGCTGGCGGTGGACCTCTTCACGCTCGACACCGGCCTGCTCTTCCCGGAGACGTACGCGCTGTGGAAGACACTGGAGGCGCGCTACGGGATCACCATCCGCGGCGTGCGCCCGGCGCAGAGCGTGCCGGAGCAGGCCGCCGCGCACGGCGATGCGCTGTGGACGCGCGAGCCGGACCGCTGCTGTGAGCTGCGCAAGGTGATCCCTCTGCGAGCGGCGCTCAGCGGGTTCGACGCATGGATCACCGCCATCCGGCGCGAGCAGACGCCGGACCGCGCGGACGCGCGGGTGGTGGAGCGCGACAAGAAGTTCGGCCTGGTGAAGGTGAACCCGCTCGTCGGGTGGACCCGCAAGAATGTCTGGGACTACGTGCATCGCCACGAGGTCCCCTACAACCCCCTGCACGACGCGGGCTACGAGAGCATCGGCTGTCAGCCGTGCACCACGCCCGTGCAACCGGGAGAGGACCCCCGGGCCGGCCGCTGGCGCGGGCGCGCCAAGACCGAGTGCGGACTGCACGCGAAGGACCAACCCGGAAAGGAAGTCAGCACGATGTCGAACCTCGTCCAGCCCCACGGCGGCACGCTCGTGGATCAGTTCCTCTCGCCTTCGGAGGTCTCCTCCGCGGAGGCCCGCGCCAAGGCGCTGCCCCGAATCACCCTGGACGCGCGCGAGGCGGCGGACCTGGAGCTGATCGCCGTGGGCGCGGTGAGCCCGCTCAAGGGGTTCCTGGGCTCGGCCAACTACCGCGGCGTGGTGGAGCAGATGCGCCTGGCGGACGGCACGGTGTGGCCGCTCCCGCTGACGCTGGCGGTGACGGACGAGGTGAAGGCGACGCTGAAGGTGGGCCAGGACGCGGCGCTCTACGACGATCAGGGCCGCCTGCGCGGCTTCATCTGCGTGAGCGAGCTGTTCACCCGCGACCCGCTGGTGGAGGCCAAGCACGTCTACAAGACGGAGGACGCGTCTCACCCGGGTGTGGCCTACCTCACCGCGCGGCCGAAGAACCTGGTCGCCGGCGAGGTGAAGGCGCTGCCGCTGCCGGCGGACCTGCCCTTCGCGCAGCACCGGCTGACGCCGCGGGCGCTGCGCCAGGAGATCGAGAAGCGGGGCTGGAAGCGCGTGGCCGGCTTCCAGACGCGCAACCCCATCCACCGCGCGCACGAGCACCTCACCAAGCTGGCGCTGGAGTTCGCGGACGGCCTGGTCATCCACCCGCTGGTGGGCGAGACCAAGGGGGACGACGTCCCCGCCAAGGTCCGCTTCCAGGTCTACGAGACGCTGATCGCCAAGTACTACCCGAAGGACCGCACGCTGCTGGCGGCGTTCCCGGCGGCGATGCGCTACGCCGGCCCGCGCGAGGCGATCTTCCACGCGCTGGTGCGCAAGAACTACGGCATCAGCAGTCTGATCGTCGGCCGGGACCACGCGGGCGTGGGCAAGTTCTACGGCCCGCTCGAGGCGCAGCAGCTCTTCGAGACGTTCAAGCCGGAGGAGCTGGGCGTCACCCCGCTCAAGTTCGACCCCACCTTCTTCTGCAAGGCGTGTGGGAACCTCGCGTCCCTGCGGACCTGCCCGCATGACGCGTCCCAGCGGCTGGAGCTCTCCGGCACCAAGGTGCGGGAGACCCTGCGCGCGGGCGGCCACCTCCCGGCGGAGTTCACCCGCCCGGAGATCGCCGAGCTGCTCCGCGCGCACTACCTGACCGAGAGCGGTCCGACGGCGGCCAGCGGCACCCCGGCCGTGGAGAAGGCGGCGGCGGGGCTCAAGGCCGCGGCGGCGGCGGTGCCCCCTGGCAGCAAGGGCTTCATCCTCTGGTTCACCGGGCTCTCCGGGGCGGGGAAGAGCACGCTCTCCAACGCGCTGCGGGCGAAGCTGGCCGGTGAGCGCGCGGTGGAGATTTTGGACGGCGACGAGGTCCGCACCTACCTCTCCAAGGGGCTGGGCTTCTCCAAGGAGGACCGGGACACCAACATCCGGCGGATCGGCTTCGTGGCGCGGGTGCTGGCGCGCAACGGGGTGACGGCGATCACCGCGGCCATCTCCCCCTACGCGGACGTGCGGGATGAGGTGCGGCAGCTGGCGGCCCAGGAGGGCGTCGCCTTCGTGGAGGTCTTCGCACAGGCGGAGATCGAGGCGCTGGCCGCGCGGGACGTGAAGGGGCTCTACAAGAAGGCGCTGGCGGGCGAGGTGAAGAACTTCACCGGCATCTCCGACCCGTACGAGCCGCCGAAGAACCCGGAGATCGTGGTCCGCAGCGACAAGGAGACGGTGGAGGAGAGCCTCGGGAAGATCGTGGGCTACCTGCAGGGGCGCGGCTTGCTCCCTGCGCCGCTCGCTCCGCTCCCTCCGCCGTCCAACGGGGCGGAGGCGAACAAGGCGCGTGTGTCATGAGCGCAGGGGAGCAGCTCTACCCGGTCTTCCTGAAGCTTCACGGCAGGAAGGTCGTCGTCGTGGGGGGCGGGGCGGTCGCCGCCCAGAAGCTCCCGGCGCTGATCGCGGCCGGGGCCCACGTCACCGTGGTGGCGCCGCAGCTCCGCGAGGAGCTCCTGGCGCTGCCGGTGGAGAGGCTGCTCCGTCCGTTCCAAGCGGCGGATCTCGACGGCGCGTTCTTCGCCGTCGCCGCCGCGCCGCCGGAGGTGAACCGCGAGGTCTCGCTGGCAGCGCGCTCGCGCGGGCTGTTCGTCAACGCGGTGGATGACGCCCAGAGCGCCAGCGCCTACCTGGGCGGGGTGGTGCGCAAGGCCGGCGTCACCCTGGCGCTCTCCACGGCTGGAGAGGCGCCGGCGCTGGCGGGGCTCCTTCGCGAAGGGCTGGAGGCGCTGCTGCCGTCCGCGGAGCTCGCCTCCTGGCTGGCGTCCGCGGTGGCGCTGCGCGCGCGGCAGAAGGCGCAGGGCGTGCCCATGGCGGAGCGCCGCCCGCAGCTGCTGGAGGCGCTCAATGGCCTCTACGCCTCGCGCGCCCCGGCGCCGCAAGGCGGCTTCGTCTCGCTGGTGGGGGCGGGCCCGGGAGATCCGGACCTGCTCACCCGCAAGGCGGTGCGCCGGTTGGCCGAGGCGGACCTGGTGCTCTACGACGCGCTGGTCTCCACCGAGGTGCTCTCGCTGGCGCCGCGCGCGCACTGCTTCTTCGTGGGCAAGCGGGCGCGCCGCAAGGCGGTGAAGCAGGAGACGATCAACCGGCTCCTGGTTCGTGCGGCCAAGCGCGGGCAGCGGGTGGTGCGGCTCAAGTGCGGGGACCCGTTCGTCCTCGGGCGGGGTGGGGAGGAGGCGCTGGCGCTGGTGGAGGCCGGCATCCCCTTCGAGGTGGTGCCCGGCGTGAGCTCGGCCGTGGCGGCGCCGGCGCTGGCGGGCATCCCGGTGACCCACCGGGGGCTGGCCTCGGGCTTCGCGGTGGTCTCCGGCCATGCGCCGGCCACCTACGACCCGATGCTGGCCTCGTTCACGCCCAACGGGCTGACCCTCGTCGTGCTGATGGGGCTGGCGCAGCGGGCGGAGCTGGCGCGCAGCCTCATCTCCCGCGGCTGGCGCGGGTCCACGCCGGCGGCGGTGCTGCTCGCGGCCTCGCAGCCCAGGGCGGCGCGCTGGGTGGGGACGCTGGCGGAGCTGGCGGCCGGCGTGGAGCTGGAGGAGGCGGACCCCGGCACGCTGGTGGTGGGCGAGGTGGTCTCGCTGGCGAGGACGCTCTCCGGGAGCGCCGCCGACACGACGGAGCCGAGGGACGCACATGTCCGGTGAAGACAGCAAGACGTTTGGGCGCGGGCGGCTCTCGTTCGCGGACGAGGCGGACATCGACGAGTTCGTGAGCGTGCTCTCCAAGTACGAGAAGGGCGAGCTCACGCCGGACCAGTGGCGGGCCTTCCGCCTGGTGCGCGGCACCTACGGCCAGCGCCAGTCGTTCGACGCGCAGATGCTCCGGGTGAAGATCCCCCAGGGGATCCTCACCGCCCAGCAGCTGGCGGCCATGGGCACCGTCTCCGAGAAGTACTCCCGCGGCTTCGGCCACATCACCACGCGGCAGAACATCCAGCTGCACTTCGTGAAGCTGCACGACGTGGAGCTGGCGATGCGCGAGCTGGCGGAGGCGGGGCTCACCACGCGTGAGGCCTGCGGCAACTCGGTGCGCAACATCACCTCCTGCCCCTACTCGGGCGTGGCGCACGACGAGGTCTTCGACGTCACCCCCTACGCGGAGGCGATGACGCGCTACCTGCTGCGTCACCCGCTCAGCTCTTCGCTGCCGCGCAAGTTCAAGATTGCCTTCGAGGGCTGCGCCACCGACCACGCGGTCACGCCGATCAACGACCTGGGCTTCCACGCGGCGGTGGACGCCCAGGGACGGCGCGCCTTCCGCGTCACCGTCGGCGGCGGCACCGCCATCCTCTGCAAGACGGGCGGAGAGCTGTACCCGCTGCTCCCGGCGGAGGAGACCTTCGACGTGGCCGAAGCGGTCATCCGCGTCTTCCACAGGCACGGCGACCGCGCGCACAAGCAGCGCAATCGGCTCAAGTTCTTGATCAAGCAGCTCGGCTGGGACGCCTTTAGCGCAGAGGTCCAGAAGGAGCTGGCCGGCTTCAAGGCTTCCGGCGGGGCCCAGCTCCCGTTCGACGCGCAGAGGCCGCCGGTGGAGGAGGCGCCGGCCTGGGACCGCCCGCGCGCGCCCACGCCCGCGCAGGTGGCCGCGCGCGCCAGCGCCGCGCAGGTGAAGGGGCCGGGGATCGTCCCCACCACGCTCGCCGAGCTCAAGGTGGACGCGAAGGCCTACGCGCGCTTCCTGAAGACCAACGTCCGGAGCCAGCGGCAGGCCGGCTACAGCCTGGTCACCGTGAACGTGGTGCTGGGCGACTTCACCGGCGAGCAGATGCGCCTCTTGGGCGAGCTGGCGGCGTCCTACGGGGACGGCACGGTGCGGATGACCGTGAACCAGGACCTGGTGTTGCGCTGGGTCCGCGCCGCCGAGCTGCCGGAGCTGTACGCGCGGCTGGCGGCGGCGGGGCTGGGGCTTCCGGACGCGGACACCGTGTCCGACGTGCTCAGCTGCCCGGGCGCGGAGGCGTGCCGGCTGGCGGTGACGCAGTCGCGCGGGTTGGGCAAGACGCTGGGCGAGTTCCTGCGCGCGCGGCCGGAGCTGGTGGACGCGGTGCCGGACCTGGACATCAAGATCTCCGGCTGCCCCAACGGCTGCGGCCAGCACCACATCGCCGGGATCGGCTTCCAGGGCAGCGTGCGCAAGCTGGGTGAGAAGGTGATCCCCCAGTACTTCCTGATGGTGGGGGGCGGCGCGGCCGGCGAGACGGCGAGCTTCGCGCGCATCGCCGCGAAGATCCCCGCGCGGCGGATCACCACCGCGGTGGAGCGGCTGCTCCAGCTCTACCTGAAGGAGCGGCGGCCGGGAGAGAAGGCCAAGCCCTTCTTCGAGCGGCTGGAGCTGCCCAAGGTGAAGGCCCTCTTGGCGGACCTGGAGCAGATCTCCCTGGAGACGGCCACCGCGGAGGACTTCGTGGATCTCGCGGAGACCAGCGAGTTCAAGCAGGAGACGATGGAAGGCGAGTGCGCGGCCTGACCCTTCGGGAGTAAGGATTCGGCGCATGTCCGCCATCCTCGACGAGCTGGTCAAGCAGCTGGCGCTGGAGAAGATCGAAGAGAACCTCTTCCGGGGCCAGAGCCAGGACCTGGGGTGGGGGACCGTGTACGGCGGCCAGGTGCTGGGCCAGGCGCTGTCCGCCGCGGTGCAGACGGTGCCGGCCGAGCGGCACGTCCACTCGCTGCACGCGTACTTCCTGCGCCCGGGGGACGTGAGCAAGCCGATCGTCTACGACGTGGACCGCATCCGCGACGGGCAGAGCTTCACCACCCGGCGGGTGGTGGCGATCCAGAGCGGCCACCCCATCTTCAACCTCGCCGCGTCCTTTCAGATCCGCGAGGGCGGCTTCTCCCACCAGGACGAGATGCCGCAGGTGCCGGCGCCGGAGACGTTGCCGACCGAGCAGCAGCGGATCGCCCCCTGGGCGCAGAAGTTGCCGCCGGGGCTGCGCGAGCGGGCGCTGGCCGAGCGGCCCTTCGAGTTCCGCTACGTGGAGGGCGCGGATGAGCCCGGCAAGGCGGCGCGCCCGCCGGTGCGCCGGCTCTGGTTGCGGGCGGTGGGCAAGCTGCCGGAGGACCCGGCGCTGCACGCGTACCTGCTGGCCTACGCGTCCGACAACTCGTTCATCACCACCTCGCTCTTGCCGCACGGGGTGACCTGGCTGACGCCGGGGATGCAGGTGGCCAGCCTGGACCACGTGATGTGGTTCCACCAGGAGGTGAAGGTGGACGAGTGGCTGCTCTACGTGATGGACAGCCAGGCGGCCCACGGCGCGCGCGGGCTGGCGCGGGGGCGGATCTTCACGCGGGACGGCCGCCTGGTGGCCTCCACGGCGCAGGAGGGGCTGATCCGCCTGCGGTCCTGACTTCAGCTGCCGCTGGCCTTCGGCTTGGCGAGCTTCTTCAGCGCGTGGAGCACGTCGTCCGTGTGCTGGCCGATCCGCAGCTCGTGCTGGTAGACGCCGCGGACGATCCCCTGCTCGTCGATGAGGAAGGTGACGCGGCGGGCCAGCTTGAAGAAGGGCCAGAAGACGTCGAACGCCTCGGCGATCTTCCCGTCCCCATCGCCGATCATCGGGAAGGTGGCCTTCACCGATCCGGCGAAGTTGCACTGCGTCTTGTGGTCATCCGTGGAGATGCCGATCACCTCCGCGCCGAGCGCCTTCAGCTCCTCGTGCGCGTCCCGGAACTGCGCGGCCTCGCGGGTGCAGCCGGGGGTGAACGCCTTGGGGAAGAAGTAGAGCACCACCTTCTGGCCGCGCAGGGCGGAGAGCCGGAAGGGCGTCCCCAGGGTCGTCTGTGCGGTGAAGTCGGGGGCCGGCTGTCCGAGTTTGATCATGGAGCCCCCAACCTAACGCCCTTCAGGCCGGCGCGCCGTGCGTCTTGGCGAGCAGCTTGCGCAGTGTGTCCACGGTCTCGGCCTCGTCCGCGCGTTTGTCTTCGCGGTAACGCTTCACCCGGGCAAAGCGCAGGGCCATCCCGCCAGGGTAGTGGGGGCTCTCCTGCACCGAGTCGAAGGCGATCTCCACCACCAGCTCGGGCTTCACGTAGACGGTGTACGCGTCTCGCGAGAGCTCGTGGGAGAGCAGCCACTGCGTCTGCCACTGCAGCATGGCGTCCGTCATCCCCTTGAACGTCTTGCCGAGCATCACGAAGCCGCCGGTGGCGGTGTCCCTGGCGCCGAGGTGGAGATTGGAGAGCCAGCCCTGGCGGCGGCCGCTGCCCCACTCGGCGGCGAGGACGACGAGGTCCAGCGTGTGCGCGGGCTTGAGCTTGAGCCAGCTGGAGCCGCGGCGGCCGGCCTCGTACGCGGAGCTGGGGAGCTTGGCCAGGAGCCCTTCGTGGCCGCGGGCCAGCGCCTGCGCGTAGAAGGCCTCGGCCTCGTCCGGGGCGGCGGTGAGCCGGCGGGGAACGCGCGCTGCCTCGGGAGTGAGCGCGTCCAGCGCGGCCATCCGCTCGAGGTAGGGCCGGTCCAGCACGTCCTCTCCGTCCAGGTGGAGCACGTCGAACAGGAAGGGGGAGAGCGGCAGGCTCTCCCGGGCCTGGGCCACGTCCAGCTTTCGCCCGAAGCGGCGCATGGTGACCTGGAAGGGGTGGGGCGTGCCGTCTGGCCGCAGCGCGAGCGTCTCGCCGTCCAGCACCAGCGCCTTGTGCGGCAGCGCGCGGGTCAGCTCCACCACCTCCGGCACCGCGGCGGTGACGTCGTTGCCTTCCCGCGAGTAGACGCGGACCTCGTCGCCGTCCCGGTGGATCTGCACGCGGGCGCCGTCCAGCTTGTACTCGAGCGAGGCCTCGCCCAGCCCGGCGAGCGCCTCCTCCACGTCCGCCGAGGGCTGGGCCAGCATGGGCTGCAGCGGGCGGAAGAGCTGGAGGCGGAAGCGGGCGAGCCCTGCCTCCTTCTCCGTGAGGGCGCTGCGGGCCACCTCCCCCGCATCGTTGCTGAACATGAGCGCACGGCGGACGGCGGGGGCGGGGACGGCGGCGGCCTGGGCGATCGCGTCCGCCATCACGCCTTCCAGGGCGCCCTGGCGCAGCTCGCCCACGAGCAGCTTGGCGAGGAAGGCCTGCTCGGGCGCGGTGGCGCGGGCGAAGACCCCGTGGAGCAGCCGCGCGCGCTCCGCCTGCGAGCCCGCGCCCTTGAGGCCGGCGAGCGAGGAGAGCGTGCCGTCCACCTCGCGCAGGGTGAGGGTGGGCTGCGCGGCGGGCGGGACCTCCGCTGTCTTGCGGACCGTGGAATAGCCGATGCCGATCCGCCCCTGGGGGAGGGCGCCGGAGAGCCAGCTCACCCCGAGCGCCACCTCTTCGGGGCCGAGCTTGGCGAGCAGCTCCGCCAGGGCGCGGATCTTCTCCAGGCGGGCGCGGGTGCTGCCCACGCGCGTGGAGACGGTGACGAGGTCTAGGAGCAGCATTCGGCGCCTGGGTGGCCGGGGAGCCAAGCACGGGGGTTTTCAGATTGTCGATGCTTTCGTAGCGTCTACGTCTTCCATGCGCCTTCGCCTGCTGCTCGTGCTCGCGCTGTCCTCCACCCACTGCGCGATGAAGGCCGCCCACCCCGCGCGCGCGGTGCCGGACGTGGGGTACGTGGATCTGCAGCGGGCGCTGATGACGCTCCGGGATGGCAAGGAGGCGCGGGCCCACCTGATGGGGATGCGGCGCCAGATGCAGCAGGAGCTGGAGGCGCAGGCCACCGGGGTGCGCAGCGAGCGGCAGGCGCTGCGCGGCCTCTCCGCGGAGGAGCGGCCGGCGAGGGAGCGCGCGGTGGAGGATCACGAGCGCGCGATGGCGCAGCGGATGGAGGAGGGGCGCAACCAGCTCAGCGACGCGGAGCGTTCCGCGATGAGCGAGATCTTCGCGAAGATGGATCCGCTGCTGGAGCGGCTGGCCACGGCGCACCGGCTGGAGTGGGTCTTCGAGCGGGGGGACGCGAGGCTGGCGTACGCCTCGCCGGAGCTCGACTTCACGGATGATCTGATCCGGGCCTACGAGGGCGACGAGAAGAGGGTGCCCCGGCCGGGAGATGGCGCGCGTGTGAAGAGCAACCTGCGCTTCGTGCGGCTGGCGGACGCGGCCACCGGGGGGAAGGACCGCGCCCGGCTCAAGCAGGTGCTCTCGGCCCTGGCGCAGCGGCTGGGCGCCACCGCGGTGATCGAGCGCGAGGGCTCGGGGTTGATCCGCGCGCCCGAGGCGGGGGACATGACGCAGGCGCTGATTGACGCGTACCCCCGCGGTGCCGGGGAGGCAGACGGGCAGGAGCCGCCGTTCGCCGGCATTGCCTTCGCGGAGGAGGAGCTGACGCCGGCGGACGGGGAGCGGCTGGCGAAGGAGCGGGGAGCGCTCCTGGTGTTCAACCCTTCCGCGGCGGCGTACGTCGCGCCGGTGGCGCTCTTGCCGGTGCCGCCCGCGCGGTAGCGCCTTAGTTCGCGGCGTCCGGGAGCGGCAGCACCATCAGCGCCAGGGCGAGCACCTTCACGGCTTGCTCTACGTGGTGCGCGGTGAGGAAGCGACCGGCGAGCCGGGGCGCTTCAGGTGAGCGCGCTTCTACGGCTTGCTGCAGCTTCGCCAGCGCAGGGCGGATGATCGCCCCGCCGATGGGGAAGGTGCCGAGGCCGAGCAGGGCCCCCGCGAGGACGGAGCGGCGGACTGCGCTGAAGCCGCCCGCGGCGTAGATGAGGCCCAGGCCGCTGAGGACGGCCGCGAGCGCGGCGGCGACGAGGACGGGCGTCAGGGCCTGCAGGCGGCGGAGGTGCGCTTGGGCGTCCGCGGGGTGGTGGGTGATGGAGGAGCGCAGGCCGAGCGCGGCGATCAGCGGGCCGCCGAGCCAGAGGGTGATGGAGAGGATGTGGGCCAGCTTGAGGGTGAAGTAGAGCCAGGTCGACATGGGGGTCGTGTCGGAGCGCTTGGGTAGGGTGGGCGCTGCGGCGGTCGGGTTCGGGTTCGGGTTCGGGTTCGGAGACGGGTACGGGTACGGGTACGGCGTCCGGGCGACGGGCGACGGGCGACGGGCGACGGCGACGGGAGGCGGGCGGATGGGGACGGGCGAAGGTCCGATGTTCGACCACGAGCGACTCGAGGTCTACCAAGTGGCTCGAGAGTTTCTCGTCTTGGCGACCGAAGTCGCCAGGTCCAAGAGGCTGCCGCGTGAGCTCAGAGATCAGTTCGAGCGCGCGAGCATGAGCATCTTGTTCAACATCGGCGAGGGCGCCGGAAAGACCGCGCGCCCGGACAAGCAGCGCTTCTATGAGATCGCTCGCGGAAGCACGATGGAGTGCGCCACTCAGCTCGAGGTGATCTTCATCCGGGGGCACGTGGGCAGATCGCAGTACACGCAGGCAAGGCAGCTCCTGCTCCGGACCGCCCAGATGCTCTCGCGCATGGTCGCTGCGCCTCGCGGCTGACTGACTTTCACGCGCTCATGCCGCGCCCGTGAGCCGTGAGCCGTGAGCCGTGATCCGTGAGCCGTACCCGTACCCGTACCCGTCACCGCACCCGAACCCGCACCCGAACCCGACCGGCAGGGCACCCAATATCCTTGCCACGCTGATGCGAAGTCCGCCGCCTACGGCAGGCGAGTCAGCAGCGGCGACTCCAGCAGGGCGCCCGGCGAGACGATCCTCGTCTCCTCCGTCAGTCTCCCTCGCGACATCCGAGCAATCTGCCCGGCCCTCGCACCAAGCAAGAACGTGCGCGGTGGCGAAAGCTCGACCCCAGTCGCGCGCTGCACAGCCTTGGCAACCAGCTCCGAGCAGTAGATCCGCTCGTCATCCCACTGATAATCCCCGTCGTACGGCAGCCCGCGCATCGCCCGCACCTGCGCTGCGATCTCCGCGCCCTGTCGCCGGAGTTGCGCGGACGGCCGCGCGATCGCCACCCTCCCATCCGTCCTCGCGATCCACTCTGCGAGAGGAACCGGCCCGACCGGGCCCAGCGCCTCCCACACCATCCGCTGCTCGCCCTCCAGAAGGACGATTCCCACGTGCGTGTACCGGCTGCCGGTTACCTCGCGGATCAGCTCGCAGCGGAGCCCGCACTCCAGCTCCTGAAACACCACATCCAGCGGCGCGATCCGGCTCCCGGCTCGCGCCTCGATCCGCGCGAGCAGCCGCTCGTTCCCACCCCGCTCCCAGGTGACGAAGCCGCCCGCCAGCGCGAGTGATCCCACCAGCAACGCCGCGAAGAGCCGCATCGGGTGCTCGACAGCCGGACCGCCGTTCCGGTTCCCTCGCCAGGCCGGTGCTCATGGCGCCGGGCCCTGGAACAGCACATCCACGTACCCACGCCCGGCCACCGGAGGGTGCGCGGCCACGCCGCTAGGCAGGACGGCGCGCGCAGGGCTAAGAACGCGGCTGGTGATCACCCCCGAGGAGCAGCGCTACGCGAAGGCGCGGGCCGCCTGGCCGGGCGTGGAGCTCCCGCGGGACGCGTTCGACGCCTGGCTGTCCGAGCGCGCGGCGGCCGCTCCCGGGGACGCTCACAGCGAGGAGCTCTACCTGGCCTGCGCCTGCGCCCGGGGCGACTCGCGCGCCATCCAGCTCTTCGAGCAGCGCTACTTCCGCGGGGTGCTCCGCTCCGTGGCTCGCTTCGACGTGCCGGTGGAGGACATCGAGGCGGCGTTGCGGGAGCGGCTCTTCGTGCGGACGTCCCAGGGGAGCCCGAAGATCTCCGAGTACGCCGGCCGCGGTGGGCTCGAGCGCTGGCTCCGGGCGGTGGCCGTGCGGATCGCCCTGAGCCTGGCGCGCTCCCAGCAGCGCCTGGGGTACGCCACCCTCCTCGAGGACGACTTCATCGCCGGGGACGATCCGGAGCTCGCCCACATCAAGGAGCGCTACCGCGCCGAGTTCAAGCAGGCCTTCGCGGGGGCGCTGGCGGCGCTCGAGCCGGAGCTGCAGACGTATTTGCGGCTCTACTACCTGGATGGGCTGAACCTGGCGGAGCTGGCCGAGCTGTTCCACGTCTCGGTGCCCACCGCGTCCCGCAGGATCTCCGGCGCACGGGAGCGCGTGCTCGAGGGCACGCGCCGGATCCTCCAGGACCGCCTGGCGATCGACGCGCAAGAGCTGGAGAGCATCATGCGGCTCATCCAGAGCCGGCTGTCGGTCGCCTTCCAGCTCCCCGAGAAGCCCTAGCCCTTCGGGGAACGCCGCTCACTTCACCAGCCGTGCGAGCTTGAGCAGAGAGAGCTCGAACACCGCGCCCACGGCCTGAGCGGCGGTGACGTTGACCACCGGCTGAAGGTGCCCGTCATGCTCGGCGATGCAGAGGGCCATCCCCTGGTCTGCCATGCCCTCCTCGAGCCCGAGCGAGTAGATCTGGTTGTCCATGCTCACCTCTGCGATCGCCTTCACGCCCGCCGGTGTGGTGCCTGGCACCGCGAGGATCGCCCCCGCACGGTGC
Source organism: Myxococcaceae bacterium (assembly GCA_044229415.1). GTDB lineage: Bacteria > Myxococcota > Myxococcia > Myxococcales > Myxococcaceae > JBGATB01. The sequence goes on from JBGATB010000027.1 coordinate 109,862, forward strand.
TGCTGCACCGCCGCATCGAGCGCGGCCTCGTCCTTGAGCTCCACCGGGACGAGCGTCACCGGGCGCCTCCCGGCCTTGAGCTCGCCCAGCCGCCGGAGCGAGTCGATCAGCGCATTGCGCGCGGACTCCCGCGGAGCCTCCGCGGGGACGAGGATCACGAACGCGCCCAGCTGCCCGCGCGCGGCGAAGTTGCGGTCGAAGGTGAGCGACTTGAGCATCAGCGGGACGGCCTCCGCGCTCCTGGGCGCGTCCGCCACCGCGGGCCCCGTGCTCGCCGCGAGGCAGAGCGCCAGCACCCCGAAGCACGGCTGCAGGTAGGCAATCGCTGGCTTCAAGGTGCCCCCCGGCGTCGTTCCCGGCCATCGTACGAAAATGGGACGCGCGGCAGCGATGGAGGCGCAGGTCGGCGTGAGGCCGCGGTGTAGGCGCTCCTAGCCGCGCTCGCACTCCGCCAGCGCCCTCGCCTCGGCGTCGGGCTCCCGCGCGTCATCGTGCGCGAGCAGCCCCTTCTCCTTGAGCCCGAGCCAGGCAGCGAGCGCGCGCCGGTGGAAGGCGCAGGCGAGCGCGCGGTGCTCGGGCGCGTGCGCCGCCAGCGCGGCGTGGACCTGAGCCAGCTGCCCGTGGATCCCCGCCAGCGCGGCGAGGTAGCTGGCGTCCTTGGGCGCGTCTTTCACCACCCCCTCGTAGAGCGCCGCGGCGCGCTGGAGGTCCGCGCGCGCCGGCTCCCAGCGCCGGGTCGCCACCTCGATCCGTCCCAGCTGGCCGAGGAAGTCCGCGACGTCCGCGCGCGCCATGGCCGCGGTGGGTGAGGCCGCGAGCAGCCGCTCCGAGAGCTCGAGCCCCTCCCGGTGCGCCTTCTCCGCTTCATCCAGGTGACCGGTGCGCAGCGCGAACCTGCCCAGCTCGAAGAGGCTCAAGCCCACGTCCCGGGCGGCCTGGGCGTTGGCGGGGTCCGCCGCGGCCAGCTCGCGCGTGAGCTGCAGCGCCTTACGGAAGTACCGGCCCGCCTCCTCCTGCCCACCGGTCTTGCCCAGCGGGTCGGCGAGCGTGGAGTAGGCGCCCGCCAGGTTGCGCTTGGCGACCGCGTCCTTGGGGTCTGCGAGGAACCGCTCCTCGGAGAGCGCGAGCGTCTTGCGGAACACCTCCACCGCGCGCGGGAGGTCCCCCGCGGCCTGCAACGCCACGCCCATCCGCTGGTAGCCGGGCCCGAGCTCGCCCCGGTAGAGCGGCGCCTCGGCCACCAGCGCCTCGTAGAGCGCCATTCCCCGCTCGTACTCGGCCAGGCTCTGCGCCGTTTCGCCGCGCTTGGTGTGGACGTCGGCGAGCTGGATGTGCGCCGCCGCCACGCCGCGGCGCATGCGCACGTCCGGCGCCTCCGCGACGAGCGCCTCGCGCAGCGCCAGCGTCCGCCGCAGGCTCGCCAGCGCCGGGTCCAGCTGGCCCTGCTCCGCCAGCGCCAGGCCCTGCGCCAGGTAATCCATGGACAGCTCGTAGCGGTCCTCGCGCGCCGCCGGCGTCCTCCGGGCGAGCGCCTCGTTGAGCGAGATCGCCGCCTGGTACGCGGCGAGCGCCCCCGGCCCATCCCCGCTCACCCAGAGCAGGTCGCCCACCTTGAGGTGGCTGGCGGCGAGCAGCCGCGTCGCCTCCAGGTCGCCGGGGAGCGCGCGGAGCAGCGCGAGGCCGATCTCCTGCGCGCTCCGGTAGCTGCGCAGCGCGCCCGCGCTGTCCCCGAGGCTCGCGCCGAACGGGTAGCCCTGGACGTCCCCCACCTTGAGGTACGCCGTGGCGAGCTCGCGCTGGAGTGAGGCGTCTCCTTCCGCGCTCGCGGCCAGCGAGCCGAGGTAGCCCAGTGCGTCCTTCACCAGGCGCTCGCGCACCGGCGTGGAGCCGGGCAGCTGGGCGATCCCGTCGTGGTAGTCGAACAGCACCGCGTGGGCGAGCTGGCGCACGTCCCGGAACCGCGCCTGCGCGAGATCTCTCTCCCGGGCCGCCACCCGCGCCTGCCACGCCGTGGCGAAGGTGCCCGCGGCGAGCGAGACCACCGCGGCGGCGGCGGCGGCCACGCCCGCCTTGTGCCGGCGCACGAACTTCGTGGCCCGGTAGGCGGTGTTTCCCCGGCGCGCGGCGACGGGGAGCCCTTCCAGGTGACGCCGGAGATCTTCGGACAGCTCCGCGGCCGTGGCGTAGCGCTCCTGGGGCTCCTTGCGGAGCGCCCGCAGGAGGATGTCATCGAGGTCCCCCTGGAGCTTCCGCCGAAGCCGCTCCAGCGTGCCCTCCCGCGCGCGCAGGGCCTCCGGAGTCGCCCGCCGGATCGCCGCGCTGGGCCGCTCCGGCTCCTGCGTGCGCACCGCCTCGAGCAGCTCGTCCAGCCCCGCGCCCTGGAGCCGGTACGCGGAGAGCCCGGTGAGCAGCTCGTAGAGGATGATGCCCAGCGCGTACACGTCACTGGAGGTGGTGACCGGCTCGCGGCGCACCTGCTCCGGGCTGGCGAAGGCGGGCGTCATCGGCTGCAGGCCGGTGGCGGTCAGGCGCGCGGAGTCGTCCGGCTCGAGCAGCTTGGCGATCCCGAAGTCCAGGAGCTTGGGCTCCCCCGCGGCGGTGACCAGGATGTTGGTGGGCTTCAGGTCCCGGTGCACCACCAGGTTCTGGTGCGCGTACTGGACGGCGCCGCAGACGCGGCGGAACAGGCGCAGCCGCTCGGTGAGGGGCAGCGCGTGGGCATCGCAGTGCTGCACGATGGGCGCGCCCTCCACCAGCTCCATCACCAGGTACGGCCGCCCCGCCTCCGTCTGGCCACCGTCGAGCAGGCGGGCGATCTGCGGGTGCTCCAGCCCGGCGAGGATCCGCCGCTCGTGCTCGAAGCGCCCCGCGTTCGCGCCGCCGCGCAGCAGCTTCACCGCCACGCGCCGGCCCAGGGTGGGGTCCTCCGCCGCGTACACCACGCCCATGCCCCCGCTGCCGATCAGGTCGGTGAGCACGTAGCGCCCCAGCCGGCTGCCGCGGCGGAGCGCCGCGTCCGGCCCGTCCGGCGCCGCCGAGCCGCTGCGCGCCACCTCGGCGAGCACGGTCCGGCAGTCCACGCAGCTGGCGAGGTGGGCCCCCACCAGCTCCGCGGGGCCGGGCGGAAGGGCCCCGTCGACGAAGGCGAGCAGCTCGTCATCGTCGATGCAGCCAGCGCCCGTCATGGGGAGGACTCTAGTCTCACTCCCGCGTGAGCCGGCCGGTGCAGTAGAGCCCCACCGGGCAGCCGGCGTACTCGCACGTCTCCCAGCCCGGGTACTGCGCGGCGCAGGCCGCGTCGATCAGGAGAATGGTGTTGGGGTCGTTGTTCGCCCGGCTCCAGAGCAGCACCTCCGTCTGCGGCGGGTAGTTGGTCACCTGCACCGGCGGGACGCACTCGCGGAAGTACTCCACCACGCTGGTGGCGTAGACGGTGATGGTCTTCTCCGCGACCAGCATGCTGCCCGTCTTCACGGTGCTCACCGAGGAGAGGCACGCGTAGTGCTTGGTGGCGATGGAGGTCTCCCAGCTCCCGGTGCCGTCCGCGTTGAGCGTCAGCCGCTGGGTGATGCCATTGCGCGCGCCCACCCAGGCGCCGGCCAGATCCGCGGGGACGCTCCCGGGTGGGGCGCTGCCCTGCAGCGGGGTGCCGGTGCTCTGCGGCTTGCTCTCCCCGACGCACGCCGAGAGCTGCGCGCCGCAGCGGCTCTGGATGCAGTCCGCGTCGTTGCACTGCTCGTCCTCCACGCACTTCGCGAAGGTGAGCAGGGTGCTCTTGCCCTGCTCGCTGCCCGCCTCGTAGCAGGCCTCGAGGCAGGGCTCGTCACCGCTGGCGCAGTCGAACATGCAGCTGAAGATCTGCAGGCAGCTCTGTCCGGTCCCCTGGATGGAGGCGGAGCCGCCGCCGTCCGCTTTGCCAGCGCTGCCCGCGTCCGTGGGACCGGGCGGCGTGACGGTGGGCGGAGGCTGGCAGGCGGAGAGCAGCAGCAGAAGCGAAGCGAGCGCGGCGAGACGGGAGGCGAGGCTCAAGGCGGACCACCTTTCGTAGAAGGGGAGATCCGCGCCTCGAATTGTTTTCACGCTCCCGGTTCGCCCAGCGAATTGGAGCGCTTAGCCGCCTTCGCGGCGCGCCACGGTCGGGCAGTACTGCGCCGGTGTGTCCCTTGCCCACCACGCGCCGGTCGCGGCCTTCTGCTCGCGCGTGGTGAAGCGGTAGCGCCAGAGCGTGGTGCGCAGGTAGCGCGGGGGCGCGCCCGGGAATGGGTTCTCCTCGAGCAGCGCCGCCACCTCGGGGGAGCCCTCCAGCAGCCCGCCCAGGAACTGCAGGAACCACGGGTTCTGCTGGCAGCTGCCGAGCGCGGCGAACCAGAGCTGCCAGTCCAGCCGCGGCATGTGCGGCTGCACGAAGGAGGGCCTGCGCGTCAGCGGGCCCGGCTTCCACTTGAAGACGTAGGGCTTCCAGGTGGCGCCATCCTCGCTGCCCTCCACCTCCAGCTCCGGCCGGTCGGTGGTCATCACCGCGAAGAGGCCGTAGCTGTTGATGGAGCGCAGCGGGGAGACGGCTGCGCGCAGCGGGTCCACCGCGCGCAGCCAGCCCACGCGCTCCAGCAGCTCGCCCGTGCTCACCCAGACAATCACCCCGCTGACCGCGAGCGTCACCCCGAGCCGCGCCCGCGTCTGCCAGCCGGGCCTCGCTCTGGGCGCGCCGCCCTCCGGCGCGAGCAGGCGCAGCGCGCGGGCTGGCAGCCAGCGGCGCAGGAAGGCGTCGTCCAGGAGCGGGACGCAGAGCGCCAGCGTGAGCAGGTTGAAGAAGCCGTAGTTGCCGGTGAGGCCGATGAGCCCCTGCAGCGCGGCGAAGCCCCCGAACGCGACCAGCCGCAGCGCGCGCAGCCGCGCCGGCGCGAAGCAGAGGAAGGGGAGGGCGAGCTCGATCGCGAAGGTGGCGAGCGCGGAGAGCTGCTGCACGGTGCCCGGCAGCTTCGCCGCGTAGTAGCTGGTCCACGCGGGGAGCGGCTGCGTCCAGTAGTGGTACTCGAACGCGGTGAGGTTGCGCCAGGTCGGGTCCCCGCTGAGCAGCTTCACCGCGCCGGAGAGCAGCATCAGCCGGAAGAGGAGCCAGCGCGTCAGCCACAGGCCGGCGGCGTTGACCGGCGCGGCCGCGGCGGCGCGGGGCGTCCAGCCGGCCGGCGCGAAGAGGACGCCGAGCAGCCCGGCCTCGAGCAGGAGCATGTCCCACTGGTACTGGAGGAACACCCCGCCCACGCAGACGAAGGAGAGGTAGAGCGCCCAGCAGAGGAAGAGGGCGCTGCGCTGGGCCACCCCCGCCACCGCGCAGAGCGCCGCGGCCAAGCCGAGCGCGAACGCCGCGTGGAGGGCCCCGTCGCTCGGGGAGAGCCAGAACACGGTGGGCAGCTGGTGCAGCGCGTCCAGGCCGTGGAGCGCGCCGCGCGCCCAGGTGATCAGCGCGGCCGCAGGCTGGATGCCCCGAGCGCCAAACAGCCCCGGCGCCTGGACCCACAGCGAGACGAAGGCGATGGCGAAGACGGCGCCGAGCAGCCGCAGGAAGAGCGCCCGCGCCAGGGCGTACCCTTCCGCGTTCGCTGCGCGACGCAGAGCGTCCCAAACGGGACGGTGGGGCGCGCGCGGGCCTCCGCCGCCAGGCGCGTCCTCGCTGCGCTCGTCCCCGCCCCGGGCGTCATGCATGCGCGGGCTCTCTACATGACAAGCGACTTCAAGCGCATGCGATGCGCGCGCGCATGCTCCAGCTGTTTTCTGGAGTCTTCACCTGGAGGGGTGAATCCCTGAAGGAATCAGGAGATGCAGCGGGGCATGGGTGTTGCTGACACCTCGCGGTCCGGAGGAGTCCATGACCGCCGATCCCCGCTTCGCCGTGTCGTCTTCGTGCCTGCTCGCCGCGCTCGGGCTGCTGATCGCCGCCGGGTGCGCCAATGCCGGCGCGCAGTGCGACGCCATCACCGACTGCGCCGTCCAGCAGGTCTGCCTGATCCGCTCGCAGGCGTGCGCGGCGGCCTGTACGAGTGATGCCCAGTGCAGCGGCGGGCAGAAGTGCTCCGGGGGCGGCGGCTGCGTGGCGGCCTCCACCTGCGGCTCCGACCTCGACTGCAAGGCCGGGCAGGTGTGCGGCAAGAGCGGCGCCTGCGAGGCGCCCTGCACCGCTGCCTCGTGCACCGCCAACGAGACCTGCGGCAGCGCCGGGCACTGCGTGGCGGCGGCCACCCCGGGCACGGGCGGCACGCCGGGCAACCCCGGTGGGACCCCGGGCGGGATCGAGCCGCCCCCCAGCTGCGGCGGCGAGGCCTTCGCCTCCAGCGCGGTGAACGCGAACTTCCTCATCCTCTTCGACAAGTCGGGGAGCATGACCGAGCTGGTGAGCGGCGTGACCAAGTGGTCCGCGGCGGTGAAGGCGGTCAACGCGCTCGCGGCGCAGCACGCGTCGAAGATGCGCTTCGGGATGACGCTCTTCCCGGTGGGAGACACCAACGCCACCGCCTGTCAGGTGGCGCCGATGAGCGTGCCGATCGCCGACAACAGCGCCTCCGCCATCGCCTCCGCGCTCGCCGCGGCCAACCCGGGCGGCAAGACGCCGCTGGGCGCGGTGCTCACCACCGCGCAGAGCGTCTCCGAGCTGACCGACCCCACCCGCGCCAACTACGTGCTGCTCGCCACGGACGGCATGGAGACCTGCGGCGGCCGGCCGGTGGACGAGGTCACCAAGCTCTTCGGCAAGAACATCAAGACGTACGTGCTGGGCTTCGGCGCCGGCGTGAGCGCGAGCACGCTCACCGAGATGGCGGTCGCCGGCGGCACCGCGCGCGCCGCCGCCCCGCGCTACTTCCAGGTGGACGACCCGGCCGCGCTCTCCGCTTCGCTGGACGCGATCGTCCGCGGGGTGCAGGGCTGCGACTTCACGCTGGTGAAGGCGCCGCCGGACATCAACAAGGTCTTCGTCTTCGTGAACGGCCAGGTGGCCTCGCACGACCCGAACAAGCAGAACGGGTGGGAGTACTTCCCGGGCAACAACCGGATCACCCTCTACGGCTCGGCCTGCGAGCAGATCTCCCGCACCCCCGGCTCGCGCGTCTCGCTCGTGTACGGCTGCCCGGATCCGACCGTCATCACGGGCGGCCCCGGCCAGGCCTGCACCACCGGCACCCAGTGCATCTCCGGCCAGTGCACCAGCGGCGCCTGCGTGGGCGGCACGCCGGGCAAGGCGAACGGCTCGCCGTGCACGGTCAATGACCAGTGCGAGAGCCAGAAGTGCGTGAACGGGATCTGCGAGGGCGCCCAGCCTCCGGGCGGCGGCCTCCCCAACGGCGCCCCCTGCACCACCAGCTCCGAGTGCACCTCCGGGCTCTGCAGCGCCGGTACCTGCCAGGGCCTGGGCTGATACAAGGAAGAACCATGCGCTCCCGTCTCCTCGTCGCCGCGCTCGGCGTGGCGCTGGTTGCTTCGTGCTCCGGCGGCTCCGGTTCCAACCCCCCGCCCGGCGGCGGGGGAGAGGACTCCGGCACCACCAACCCGCCGCAGGACTCCGGCACCACCAACCCGCCGCAGGACTCCGGCACCACCAACCCGCCCGCCGGTGACGGAGGGACCTCCAACCCCGGCAGCACCTGCAGCCCGACCGCGCCCACCGCCTGCACCGGCGGCACGCCCAAGTGCGGCTTGGTGGGGAACAAGTTCGGCTGCCAGGCGGTGGGGACGGTGATGGACGGAGAGCCGTGCGCCACCGGCGGCACCGGCGACAACTGCGCCGCGGGGCTCTTCTGCGCCAACGGCGCGTGCCGCCGCTTCTGCGATCCCGCGGGCGGCGCCAGCGCCTGCCCGACCAATCAGAGCTGCTCGCTCGAGCTGACGTGGAACGGCGGCCCGCCCAACGGCGAGCGCTTCTACACGTGTGTGAAGACCGGCTCGGAGTGTGACGTGCTCGCCCAGACCTGCACGGACATGATGCTGGCCTGCTACTTCACCAACGCCGGCGACAAGTGCCTGATGCCGGGCGCCGTGGCGGATGGCCAGGCCTGCATGTACGCCAACGACTGCGTCAAGGGCAGCAGCTGCATCAACGCCGGCAGCGGCCTCAAGTGCTACCGCACCTGCGCCCTGCCGCGCGCGGACGGCGGCACCCCAGCGGACGCGGGCGCGCCTGCAGCGGACGCCGGCACCGCGGGCGCGTGCCCCACGGGCATGTGCAAGCCGGTGGGGACCAACGGCTTCGGCTACTGCGGCTGAGCGACCTCGCTCCGCTCACCCGAGCGAAGCCGAGGGGCGATCGAGAGTCGACGTCCGAGCAGCCCCTCGACTCCGCTAAGGGGTGAGCGGGGGGCTGGACTTCGAGCTTTCAGCTAGGGTCCGGGCAATGGGCGTGATCAGCTCGGAGGACCTGCGCAGGGTTTCGACGGAGACGCTCGTCCGCTGGCGCCTGTACTCGGGGCTGCTCTTCCTCTTCGGCCTGGCCCTGCTCGGGGTGACCGTACTCGGACCGGCGAAGCCCTGGAGCTTCTGGACCGGGGTGCTGGGGCTGTTCTTCGGCCTGTCCGGAGGGCTGCGGTTCCTCTGGCTCGCCTACAACATCCGGCAGCGGCGCTAGGACGCGAGGTCCAGGTCGTCCCCGTTCTCGCGGCGCCAGCGGCGCCACCAGAGCAGGGCGCCGGAGGCCACCACCGCGCCCATCGTCCACGCGCCCAGGTGCAGGTCGTGCGCGAGCAGCTGCGAGAAGGCCAGCCAGTTGGGAGGGGCGAAGGGCATTTGCGGCGCACCCTAGATCAAATGGTGCGGTTGTCATCAACCCCAGGGGGAGGAGGCGTCCCAGGGGTGGGACGCTCGGCCCCCAACCCTGCGACTTCCCTACGGACTACAGGCCGTGCTCCTGGAGCTTGTTGTAGAGCGTCCTGCGGCTGATCCCCAGCAGGCGCGCGGCGACGGTGCGGTTGTCGTTGGCGCGCTGCAGGGCCTGGAGCAGGGCCTCCTTCTCCGTGGCCCGGCGCTGCTCGTCCAGGGTGGTCTCCGCGCCGGGGGCGGCGCCGGCGGGCGCGCTCGGCGGGCTCGCGGCGGGCTGGCGGGAGAGCTCTCGCCGCACGTGCTCCGCGGTGAGCGCGTTGCCTTCGGCCAGGACGATCAGCCGCTCCACGAAGTTCTGCAGCTGGCGGACGTTGCCCGGCCAGGGCTGCCCCTTGAGCAGCGCCATGGCCTCCGGCTCCACGGAGATCCCCGGCTTGCCGTTGGCCTGCCCGAGCGAGACGCAGAAGTGGCGGACGAGCGACTCCACGTCGTCCGTGCGCTCGCGCAGGGGCGGCATCCACAGCGGCACCACGTTGAGCCGGTAGTAGAGGTCCTCGCGGAACTCGTTCTTCTTCACCATGGCGTCCAGGTCCCGGTGGGTGGCGGCCACCAGCCGCAGATCCACCTTGAGCGTCTGGGTGCCGCCGAGCCGCTCGAACTCGCGGTCCTGCAACAGCCGCAGCAACTTCACCTGCGTGGCGGGGGTGATGTCGCCGATCTCGTCCAGGAACAGGGTGCCGCCTTCGGCCAGCTCCACGCGGCCGGGCTTGCGGTTGGCGGCGCCGGTGAAGGCGCCCTTCTCGTAGCCGAACAGCTCGGACTCCAGCAGCGTGTCCGGCAGCGCGGCGCAGTGGATCTTCACGAAGGGGCCGGCCTTGCGCGGGCTCTGCTCGTGGATGGCGCGCGCCGCCAGCTCCTTGCCGGTGCCGCTCTCGCCGCGAATCAGCACGGTGGCGGTGCCGCCGGCGCTGCGGCGGATGAGGTCGAACACGTCCTTCATCGCCGCCGAGCCGCCGATCATCCCGCCCGGCAAGGGCGCGCTCTCCTCGCGCTGCTCGGAGTGGCGGGCGCGGGTGAGCGCCTTGCGCACGGAGAAGAGCAGCTCCTCGCGGTCGAACGGCTTGAGCACGAAGTCCGCGGCGCCGGCCTTCATCGCCTCCACGGCCATGGGCACGGTGCCGTGCGCGGTGAGGACGATGACGGGCAGGGACGGCCAGCGCTCGCCCACCCGCGCCAAGAGCGTCAGCCCGTCCATCCCGGGCATGCGGACGTCGCTCACCACCACGTCCACCGGCCGCTTCTCCAGCAGCTGCAGCGCGGCCTCGGCGGAGGTGACGTGGGTGGTCTGCATCCCCGCCTGGTGGAGCAGGGCGCCCAGCACCTTGCCCACCGCGGGGTCGTCGTCGACGAGCAGCACACTGCCGGCCAGCTCTGGCACTTTCGTCACCTCGAAAAAAAGCGGACCGTACCTCAGGCCGCGGGCAGCCGCAGCTCGACCACCGTCCCGCGTCCCTCCTTGCTGACGAGCGCCACCTCTCCGCCGTGGCTCTCCACCACCCGCCGCACGAACGCCAGCCCCAGGCCGCTGCCGCGCGGCTTGGTGGTGTAGAAGTCGTCGAAGGCGCGCTCGCGGGTGCGGGCGTCCATCCCGCTGCCCGTGTCCTCGATGGAGATCCGCACCCCGTCCGGCTCGGTGGCCTGGGCGCGGAAGGTGCGCACGGTGAGCACGCCGCCCTGGCCCATGGCCTCGAAGGCGTTCCGGATCACGTTCTCCAGCGCGCCGGCCATGAGGTCCCTGTCCAGCGCGCAGGGGGGCAGCCCGTCCCCGAGCAGCCGCCGCACCTCCACCTTGGCGGTGGGGGCGAAGTGCTGCAGCGCGAGCACCTCGCGCACCAGCTCGTTCACCTCCATCACCGCCTTGAGCGGCTCCACCCGCCCCAGCCGCTGGTAGTTGTCCACCACCCGGCCCATGCGGTCCACCTGGTCCAGCAACAGGTCCAGGAACTCGCCCTTGTCCTCCAGCGAGTGGCCCTGCGCGTGCTCTTCTTTGAGGAACTGCGCGGCGCCCTTCATGGCCGCCAGCGGGTTCTTGAGGTCATGCGCCATCTGCGAGGCGAAGCGGCCGAGCGTGGCCAGCCGCTCCACGCGGATCCGCCGCAACGTCAGCGTGGCGATGACGCCGCGGCTCACCCCGAGCAAGAGCAGCGTCACGGTGGAGGTGCCCACGATCAACATCGCCGGCTTGGTGCCGAAGGCGCGGAAGACGGAGACGTACGCCCAGACCGCCAGCGCGGCGATCGCCACCGCGTAGAGCGCGTTGACCAGCGTCACCTGCCGCTCGAACAGCCGCATCCGCAGGGTGATCACGGTCAGCGTGGCGGTGCTGGCCAGGGTGCCCACCGGCGCCAGCCGAGGCGCGTCGTGGCCGAAGTCCGCCAGCAGCTCGGTGGCGCCCAGCACCACCATCACCGCCACCGAGGTGGCGATCCACCGGGTCCGCGCCCGCTCCTGGGCGCTGGCGGTGCGGAAGAAGTGGATGGCGAGCACCGCGGTGGCCACCACCGCCGTGGGCACCACCGCGCAGACGTGGATGAAGGACCAGCGGGAGGTGCCCAGCCACGTCTCCACCGCCGGCGAGGTGAGCGAGGCCAGCGACGCCGCCGCCACCGCCCCAAACACCAGGTGCACCAGGACCAGGAGCGGCCGCAGCGAGCGTGCCCGCCCCACGAAGACGACGATGAAGTGGAACCCGAACGCGGAGCCGAGAGCGCCGGCCGCCATGTCCAGCCGGCGCCACGTCCACACGCCGGAGAGCTCGTAGCCCAGCCGGAAGAAGCTCCAGAGGAAGAGGTCTCCCGCGAGCAGCGCCAGCGGCAGCGTGAGCGGGCTGCGCGTGCCGCGGAAGGCGACCAGGAAGGCCAGCGCCAGGAGCCCGATGCAGGCGATGAGGTTGACGACGGCGTAGGAGCTCATGCGCCGTTCACCTCGAGCGCAGCGCCGCAGGCGAGTAGTCGAGCGGCGGCACCCACGCTCAATCCGCGGTGACGCGATTCCGAGCTCGGTGCCGCCCCTCGACTACGGGCCTGCGGCCCTGACCTGAAACTTGAGGCTGCGCTCCCCACCGGTCTCCCCGAGCGTAGGGCCGCCAGGCCCGTAGTCGAGGGGCGGCACCCAAGCTCGG
>JBGATB010000028.1:0-119755 GCA_044229415.1 Myxococcaceae bacterium
TAGCCAGCGGAGATCCGGAGCGAATCCTCGCCCCGAAGATGGAACCCCTATGCCCAAACGCACCAACCGCCGAGCGACAAACTCAGTGAATGCCATGCCCTTGACCACCGGGCCGCTTCATAGTCGCTCGGGGAGACCGGTGGCGGCTCGCTCTCATCAAGTGAGGCGAATGGGAGGCTCAGGGCGAGCAGGCGAGGGCGCGCTGCCGATCTGCTCGGGCACCCCCACCTTGGTTCGGCGATGCCCTGCCCGACCGCGCGCGCCCTGATCGTCCTGCCGCTCTTGGCGCTGGCCGCCGGCTGCCAGCGCGCCGCTCCGGCGCCCGCCGGCCCGGCCGTGGTCACTCTCACGGAGTCCGACCTGGCCGCCGTGCAGTCCACGCTCCTGGTGGACGGCCCCACGCTCTCCGGCACGCTCTCCCCACGGCGGGCCGGCACCCAGCGCTCCAAGGTGAACGCCGAGGTGCTGCAGGTGAACGTCAACCCCGGTGACGCGGTGAAGGAGGGGGCGGTGCTCCTGGTGCTCGACAACCGCACCTTGCAGCAGCTGGCGAACAGCACGCGCCTGGCCGTGCGCTCGGCGCGTAGCGCGTTGGACGTGGCGCAGATCAATGAGTCGCGGGCCGCGAAGCTGCTGCAGGCCGGCGCGGTGGCGGCCCAGGAGGTGGACGCCGCGCGGAGCGCCCGGCTGCTGCAGCAGGCCCAGCTGGCAGAGGCGCAGGGCCGGCTCGCCACCGTCGAGGAGCAGCTGCGCTCGGCGGAGATCCGCGCCCCGTTCGACGGCGTGGTGAGCGAGCGGCCGGTCAGCCCGGGAGACGTGGTGGTCCCGGGGACGGCGCTGGTGACGGTGATCGATCCCGCCAGCCTGACGCTCGAGGGCTCGGTCTCCGCCGAGCAGGTCGCGTCCCTGAAGGTCGGCGCCCCGGTGCAGTTCGAGGTCGCCGGCTACGGAGACCGCCAATTCCGGGGCGCGGTGGAGCGGATCAACCCCGCGGCGGATCCCGCCACCCGGCAGGTTCGCCTGTCGGTGGCCCTGGCCAATGAGGGCGGGACGCTCCTCGCAGGCCTGGTCGCCCACGGGCGGGTGGCCACGCAGCAGCGGCGCGCGCTCGCCTTGCCGCTGACGGCGGTGGACACGGACGGCCCGGCTCCGGAGGTGACGCGGATCCGCGCGGAGAAGACGGAGCGGGTGAGGGTGGAGCTCGGCCTTCGGGATGAGCTCGCCGAGCGCGTGGAGGTGAAGGGGCTCGGGCGCGGAGACCGCGTGGTGCTCAACGCTGTCGCCGCGCGGCTGCCGCCCGGGACGCCCGTGCGGCTTCAGCTCCCCGCCCCGCCGGCACAGGGGCGGCGCCCGCCCTAGGAGCTCTTGCGTGTTCATCTCCAACTACGCCATCTCCCGTCCCATCGTCACCGTCACCGCGATGGTGGCGCTGGTCGTCTTCGGTCTCTTCGCGCTGCAGAACCTCCAGACGGACGAGTTCCCGGACATCCAGGCGCCGATCATCGCGGTGAGCATCGCCTACCCCGGCGCGTCGCCGGAGACGGTGGAGCGCGAGGTGATCGAACCGATCGAAGAAGCGATCTTCGCGATCAGCGGCGTGGACACCGCCAAGAGCACCTCCAGCGCCACCGACGGCCTGGCGCAGCTGCTGATCCAGTTCGACTTCGAGAAGAACATCCAGGAGGCCTCGCAGGACATCCGGGACGCCATCTCCTCGCGGCGAGCGGATCTCCCGCTGGAGATGGAGGAGCCCATCCTCACCCGCTTCGACCCGGCCACCGAGCCCATCGTCTCGCTCACGCTCGCCTCGGACCGGCTGCCGGCCACCGCGCTCACCCGTCTCGCGGATCCAGGCCTGGCGCGCGAGCTGCGCTCCATCCCCGGGGTGGCGCAGGTCACCGTGGTGGGCGGCGTGGAGCGGGAGCTCACGGTGGAGCTGTCCCCGGACGCGCTCCGGGCCCGGGGGCTCTCTGTCCCCCAAGTCGTGGCGGCGCTGCAGGCCCAGAACCTGGCGGCGCCAGTGGGCCGGCTCGAAGGGCGCGGCGAGGAGCGCTCCATCCGGCTCAAGGGGCGGCTGGAGAAGCCCGAGGACTTCGCTGCCCTCCCCATCTTTGCGTCGGGCGGGCGCGTGGTGCGCCTGGGCGAGGTGGCGCGCGCCTACGACGGGACCGAGGAGCCGCGCACGCTGGCCCTCAGGGATCTCCAGGAGGCGGTCGGGCTGGACATCGTCAAGACCAAGGGCTTCAGCACCACGCAGGTCAGCGACCGCGTGAAGGCGCGCCTCACCACGCTGCGCAAGGAGCTGCCGGAGGGCGTGCGGCTGGAGCTGGTGCGGGACTCGGGCGAGCGGGTGAGCCGCGCCGTGGAGAACGTGCAGGGGGCGCTGGTGGAGGGGGCGCTGCTCACGGTGCTGGTGGTGTTCGTCTTCCTCAACTCCTGGCGGTCCACCATCATCACCGGCCTGGCGCTGCCGGTGAGCGTGCTCGCGTCCTTCATCAGCGTGTGGCTCTTCGGGTTCACGCTGAACACCATGTCGCTGCTCGGCCTCTCGCTGGCGATCGGCATCTTGATCGACGACGCGATCGTCGTGCGCGAGAACATCGTCCGGCACGTGGAGCTGGGGAAGGACCACGTCCAGGCCGCGCGCGAGGGGACCTCGGAGATCGGCCTGGCCGTCTCGGCCACCACGTTCTCCATCGTCGCGGTCTTCGTCCCGGTGGCCTTCATGTACGGGGTGGCCGGGCAGTGGTTCAAGCCGTTCGCCCTCACCATCGCCTGCGCGGTGCTGGTCTCGCTCTTCGTCAGCTTCTCGCTGGATCCCATGCTCTCCGCCTTCTGGCCTGACCCCCAGCTGGAGGAGGGCAAGCGGCGGGGTTGGCTCTCCCGGCTGCTGGTGCGCTTCAACCACTGGTTCGACCGCCAGGCGGATCGCTACAAGGGGGTGATCGCCTGGGCGCTGGACCACCGGCTGGTGGTGGTCGTCATCGCCGTGGGCTCGCTGGTGGCCGCGGGCGTGCTGCAGGGAGCGTTTGGCGGTGTGGGCTTCGTCCCGGTGAGCGACCGCAGCGAGCTCTCCTTCGTGGTGGAGACCGCGCCCGGCTCCAGCCTCGCGTACACCCGCTCCAAGGTGGAGGAGGTGGTCCGGCGCGCCCGCGCCCACCCGGAGGTGGCGTACACGTACAGCGCCATTGGCACGGCCATGCCCATGCGCGCGCCGGGCGTGGACCAGGCGCTGGTCTACGTGCGGCTGGTCCCCAAGCACGAGCGGAAGGTGAGCCAGGACGCGCTGGGGGCGCAGCTGAGACGGGAGCTGGCGCAGGTGGGCGGGGCCAACGTCTCCGTCTTCACCAGCGGCTTCGGCGGCGCCTTCAAGTCGGTGCAGGTGCAGCTCAAGGGGCCGGACGCCAGCACGCTGGCGGCGCTCGCGGAGCAGGCGCGGGTGGAGGTGGAGAAGGTGCCGGGGGCGGTGGATGTGGGGCTCTCCACGCGCGGCCAGAAGCCCGAAGTGGAGGTGGCGCTGGACCGCGAGACCGCGGGCGCGCTGGGGGTGACGGTGGCGCAGGTGGCGCAGTCGCTCAGGCCAGCCTACGCCGGCGTGGACGTGGGGGACTGGGTGGATCCCACCGGCGAGACCCGGGACGTCAACGTCCGCTTCAACCCGGCGGCCCGCGAGCGGCCGGGCGATCTCGAACAGCTACCGCTGGTGCTGCCGCAGGGCCCGAGCCAGGTTCAAGGCGGAGCGCCCCCGGTCGTTCCGCTCGGGCAGCTGGCGCGCATCCGCCAGGCGCTGGGGCCGGCGCAGATCAACCACCTGGCGCGCGAGCGGGTGATCGACATCCAGGCCAACGTGCAAGGCCGGCCGCTGAGCGACGTGGTGCGGGACGTGGAGGCGCGGCTGGCGAAGGTGTCGCTCCCCGAGGGCTACAGCTTCACCCAGGGCGGCGAGGCCGCGGACCAGTCCGAGGTGTTCGGCCGCGTCTTCACCGCGCTCGGGGTGGCGGTGCTGCTGATGTACTTGATCCTCGTCGTCCAGTTCGGCTCGTTCGTGGACCCGCTGGCGATCCTGCTGTCGCTCCCGCTGTCGTTGATCGGCGTGGTGCTGGCGCTGCTCATCACCGGAGACACGCTCAACATCATGAGCTTGATCGGCGTGATCCTCCTGATGGGGATCGTCGCCAAGAACGCGATCCTCCTCATCGACTTCGCCAAGTGGTCCCGGGAGAAGGGGATGCCGCTGCGTGAGGCGCTGATCGAAGCGGGGCGGATCCGCCTGCGCCCCATCCTGATGACCACCTTCGCGCTGATCGCCGGCATGCTGCCGGTGGCGCTCGGGCGCGGCGAGGGCGCGGACTTCCGGGCGCCGCTCGGGCGCGCGGTGATCGGCGGGACGCTCACCTCCACGCTGCTCACCCTGCTCGTCATCCCGACCGTGTACGAGATCCTGGACGGCGCGCGCGGCCGGCTGCGGCGCGGCGTGCGCCGCCTCCTGGCCTGGCGGCCGAGGTCCGGCCGCGTCAGGGCGTGACGATTGTCGCCGCCGCGCCAACCTTGCTAGGAGGCTCTGCCATGTCGCAGGCAACGCCTTCGTCGACAGCCCTTTGGTCCGCCAACAGCTTCGCCGAGCTCCATGCAATCGCACGGGCGGAGGGCCGCCACGAGGGCCTCAAGGCGCCGCTGGAGCAGCTCTCGGAGCACGGCTGCCCGGAGGACCTCGTCGAGCTCCTGGCCGGGTTCGACCCTGAAACGGTGGAGGAGCTCCTCACGGACCGGCGGCTCGCGAAGCACCTTCGCCACCACCTCCTGACGCCTGCTGGGTTCAAGGCCCTCTTCCAGGCGCTCAAGCAGCTGCTCGGCGGCGCTGCACCCGAGGTGGCGCTGGCGGGTACGCCCGTTCATGCCATCCCCCGCAGCGCCGAGGCGCTCCGGAGCTGGGCGAAGGAATCTGGCATCCCCGACGCGATCTACGCGCCGCTGAGGGTGATCGAGCCGCTCCTGGACGGCAAGGCGAAGGAGCGGCTGCGGCAGGTCAACCCACGGGCTCTGGTGGGGGACGCGCTGCTTCGCCGCGAGCATGACTTCCACTACGACGATCGGCGCTCCCAGCAGATGAGGTTCTTCGAGCCGGCGGCGGAGCAGTGGCTGCTGAGCGAGGCGCGCGAGGCGCGTGAGGTGGCTGCACAGGAAGAGAAGGCGGCGCCCCGTTCACCGCTGGCGGAAGCAGACGCCGCGTTGGCGCCGCTCGTCGAGAAGTGGCTCGAGCTGCGTGGAAGCCTCCGACGGAAGGTCGCCCCCACCCGGCCGGAGCTGGTCCGGCAGGAGGCCCTGCGTCTTTCGCTCAACCCTCTGGCCATGGAGTACCGGGACCCGCGTCCATGCATGGACCGCTCCGGAAACGAGCTGGCGCGGGTGGTGCTCCCGCTCGAGCGCTGGCGGGATCAGCCGCTCAATCCCCGCTGTGATTGCGCGGTGGAGGGGATCTGCCGGCACATGCTGGCGGCGGTGGACGCCATGCTGGCCTGGGTCCACTCGCCGGGCGGAGACAACCGGGCCCAGATGCGATCCGCGCTGTTGGCGCCACCTTGGGGCCTGACGCTCCAGCTGCTTCGCCGCATGGGGGAGCAGTTGCAGGAGGGGCAGCAGCAGGCGCCTACGGAGCAGAGGCTGATCTGGCAGCTCACCGCCGCCCAGTACGGCGACCGCCTCAAGCCGGTGCTCCTGCGGGCCGCCAAGCGCGGCGGTGGCTGGGTGAAGGGGAAGTCGGTGAGGCTCGAGCAGCTCATCGAGGGGCATCCTGCCGCCACCGAAGAAGATCGGCGGGTGGCCCAGACGCTGACCGCCTCGAGCTACGACCGCCACGGCGCGCTCGCGGTCGTCGCGGTCCGCCAGCTCGCCCGGAGTCACAAGCTGTACGGCACGGATTTCTCCACCCCGCTGCAGGTCGTGGAGGCCGAGGCCGAGCTGCTCTGCAGGGAAACCCCGAACGGCTTCGAGCTGGAGGTCGGAGCCGGCGGCGCGCCACTCGATCACCACCTCTACGCCCTGCTGCCTGGGCAGGCCGCTCTCGTGCTCGATGATCAGCGGAAGACCTGCTTCATCATCCAGGCGAGCCCCAAGGTGCTGGCCGCGGCGCAGGTGCTGCGCCAGCGCGGTTCAACCTTCCCGAAGGAGGCCGGCGAGACGATCGCGGACGAGCTCGAGGCTGCCGGGCTCCCCGCCGCCCTGCCGCCGGCGCTCTTGGGCGAGCGGCTTGTGCCGGTGAGCGCGCCCGAGGTCTTCCTGACTCCCCTGGATGGCCTGGCCTTCGAGGTCGAGCTGCGGGTGCGCCCGCTCGCAGGCGGGCTGCCGTTCCCGGTCAGCCAGGGGCTTCCCGTCGTCCGCGGCAAGGTCGACGGCCGGCGCGCCTTCGCGGCGCGCGACTTCGACCAGGAGCGCGTGCTCGCGCAAGACGTCTGGAGCAAGCTCGCGCTCCCGGACGCGGGCGAAGGCGAGTGGCGCTGCGTCGTGGAGGGGGAGGTCGCGCTCGCGCTGCTTCGGACCCTGGAGGCGCTGTCCGCAGAGGGGCTCCCGGTGCAGTGGCCGTCTCGCCGGCCGGCCTTTACGCGCCCCGCGCGCACCAAGGACCTGCGGATGGCGGTGCGCGAGGGGCGCGACTGGTTCGGCCTCACCGGGACGCTGGAGGTGGATGGCCGCGAGGTGGCGCTCGCCCAGCTCCTCGAGGCCGCCCGCCAGAAGCGGCGCTTCGTGCCGGTGGCGGAGAACCACTTCGTGGAGCTCTCGAAGGAGCTGTTGGAGCAGCTCGCGCCCGTGGCGCCCATGGTCTTCGACGGCAAGCAGGGCCAGGAGGTGAGCCTGGCCGCCGCAGCGACGCTCCAGCAGCTCGCCGGCGAGCTCGAGTCGTTCGAGGTTGCTCCCTCCTTTGCCTCGCTCGCCGAGAAGATGCGGGCGGCCGGGGCGAGCGCCGCGGAGGTTCCGGACGAGCTGAAGGCGCAGCTTCGGCCGTACCAGGTCGACGGGTTCCGGTGGCTCTCGCGGGTGGCGTCTTGGGGCGCCGGTGCCTGCCTCGCGGACGACATGGGGTTGGGCAAGACGCTGCAGGCGCTCGCGCTGCTAGTGGAACGGCGCGCGCTCGGGCCGGCGCTCGTGGTTGCCCCCACGTCCGTCTGCTTCAACTGGGAGAGCGAGGCCAAGAAGTTCGCCCCGTGCCTGCGCGTCATCCGCTACCACCACGTGGACCGCGCCACGGCCCTCCAGGCGCTCGGGCCAGGGGACGTGCTCATCACCAGCTACGGCCTGCTCGCGAACGATGCCGAGGCCTTCGGCAAGCAGCAGTTCTCCACGCTGGTGCTGGACGAGGCGCACGCGGTGAAGAACGCCGGCACCCGCCGGGCGCGCGCGGCCAGAGAGCTCTCCGCCGACTTCAAGCTCGCGCTGTCCGGCACGCCGATCGAGAACCACCTGGGGGAGCTCTGGAGCCTCTACCGGGTGCTGCTCCCGGGCCTCTTCGGCAGCGAGGAGCTCTTCCGGACGCGCTTCTGGGGCCCGATCGAGCGGGAGAAGGACGCAGACCGCCGAAAGGCGTTGGCCGGAATGCTCGCGCCCTTCCTCTTGCGGCGGACGAAGGCCGAGGTGGCCGGGGAGCTGCCGCCGCGGACGGAGATCAGCGTCCCGGTCGCGCTCAGCGCCGCCGAGCGAAAGCTCTACGACCAAGCGCGCCTGGCCATCCTCGCCGAGCTCCAGTCCGGCACCGGCCCGGGTGGTCAGGACCGGCGCTTCCAGGTGCTGGCGGGGATGACGAAGCTGCGGCTGTTGGCCTGCCACCCGCGGCTTCACGACGAGGCCTGGACGGGTCCGGCCTCCAAGCTGGCGCGCCTGCTGGAGTTGGTGGAGGAGCTTCGCGAGGAGGGCCACCGGGCGCTGGTCTTCAGCCAGTTCACCAAGCACCTTTCGATCGTCCGCGAGGCGTTGGTCGAGCGCGGCGTGAAGTTCCAGTATCTCGATGGAGAGACGCCGGAGGCGGAGCGGCGCAGGCGCGTGGAGGCGTTCCAGGCCGGAGACGGGGAGCTGTTCCTCATCTCGCTCAAGGCAGGCGGGGTTGGTTTGAACCTCACCGGCGCGGACAACGTCATCCACCTCGATCCCTGGTGGAACCCCGCCGTGGAGGACCAGGCAACGGACCGCGCCCACCGCATCGGCCAGACCAAGCCGGTGACGGTCTACCGGCTGATCACGCTCGGCACGCTCGAGGAGGCGATCCTCTCGCTCCATGCGGAGAAGCGGCAGTTGGTCAGTGGCGTCCTGGAGGGGAGCGCCGTTGCTGCCAAGCTCCCGGTGGAGGAGCTGGCGAAGTTGCTGGAGGCCTCCGCGAAGGCGGACGACGAGGTCTCCGAGGAGCCTCCCCGCGAGCTCACGCCTGAGCCCGAGACGCTTGAGGCAGCCCCGCTCCCGGCCAGGCCGCGGCGCCAGCGCCGGGTCACTTCGCTTTGAGCGCGAGCCGCGGGTGGTTGTAGCGCAGCACCACCTGGCCGCCGCTGTTGAGCTCGTCGCAGGTGGCATCCGTGAACGAGAGCGTCCCGTTCACGTAGGCGAAGCCGGCGCGCGTGGGCATGTCTGGAAGTTTGCCGGGCTCCTGGCGGGGGAGCAGCTGCTCTCCGCCGCCCTTGGAGAGGAATGCCCGGACCGTCTTTTCATCCCGTACCGGCGAGACGCGCTGCCCATTGACCATCACCGTCGTGACGTTCAGGGGCGCCACGGTCGGAGCAGGGGAGGTGCACAGGAGCTTCCGGACGATGCCGCGCAGCGTGTCCACCAGGTCCTGGCCGTTGCTCACCTGGAAGTAGTGGTTGGCGGAGCAGTCGCCGCCGGCGCAGTCACGCTGGCAGGGCGATACGCCGCACTTGCAAGGCGGCCCACTCACGCCGCGCATGAAGGCGCCGCCGTCGCTCCCGATGTGGAGCGTGAACACGGTGGGACGCAGCTTGCATTCCTCCGCTTCCCACAGCTTCTGCATCGCCTGGCGCGCCGCGGCCTCGTCGTTGGGCTGGCCGTCCGAGACGAGCAGGATGAACTTCGCGTTGTCGTGCGAAGCGGGGTTCTGCGTCCACTCGCGCTGGAAGAGGTCCCCGGACTTGTCGATGCCGGCGTTGGTCATGGTCCCGCCGGTGGGGCCGTGGGCCTGGATGATCTTCCGGATCTCCTCGTTGGTGGCGTCAAACCCGCGGAAGTCATCTACGCCCGAAGAGAAGAGCACCGCGTTGAAGCGGACCTTCTTCCTCATCTCATCCATGGCCATCGCCACGCCCTGCTTGAGCGCGCTGATCCGGTCGGACCCCGAGCCGATCGACTCCGCCATCGAGCAGGAGTAGTCCAGCACCAGACTCAGGTCCGCCGTGGGGTTGTTCGGCTTGGCATCGAGCACCACCTGATCTCCCACCGCGAACGACTCCGCGTTCACGTTGATGAAGCCGGAGAGCAGGGTGGGCAGCTGCATCCCCAGTCGCGCCTGGCTCTGCAGGCGGTAGTGCGTGCGGTTGTCGATCTCCTCCGCCGGCAGCACCGAGAGCGCCGTCTGGTAGGCCGCGGTGTGGATGCTGCCCATTCCCACCTCCCGGCTCGCCGCCGGCACCATCCTCCGCCCCTCTTCCCGGTACGCCTGCGCTGCCGCCACCACGGCCGCGTCCGCGGCGCGCTGCGCGTCGTGGCGGGCGATCACCACCCGGCCAATGCTGAACGCCGCCAGCGCGAGCACCAGCAGGACCGCCAGGAACAGCGCGACCATGGTGACGATGCTTCCCCGCTCAGCGTGACGACCTCGCATGGCGCTTCCCCCCTTCGCGTGCCTTTTGGGTTACCGCGGTGCCACCATCAGGATGTTGCTGGAGCCTTGGTTCCCGTTCTGAGCCGGTGGCCCCTGATGCTGCTGCTCATAGGTGAGCCGGGCGTCGTCCCCGTCGAACGGGACGCGGGTGCCGGTCCGCTTCGCGCTGGCCTGCTTCTCCAGCGCCGTCCGGACCGTCATGCCCTGCTCCTTCCCGCCCAGCGCCACGCTTCGGCACCCGCCAGCGAACAGCCCCAGCGCGCACACCCCCAACAGCCAGCGCTTCATCGCGTCCTCCGCTTGCCCTTGGGCGCCGGCGCCTGGAACGACTGGGCGATGGAGACGTTCGCCTCCTGGGCCCGCGTCCCCCCCACCACGCCGAAGCAGCGGCGCGCCTTCTCCCACTCCTGCTTGCGGGCGTAGGCGAACCCCAGGTTGTTGTGCGCCACGGCGAGATCCGGGGCGAGCGCCAGCGCCTTCTCCAGCGCGGTGATCGCCTCGTCGTCCCGGCCGGCCAGGTAGAGCACGAAGCCCAGGTTGTTCCACTCGTGCGCGTCGTTCGGCGCCAGCTCCAGCACCCGCCGGTGCGCAGCCTCCGCCTCTGGGAAGCGCTTCTGGAGGTCGTAGACCAGCGCCAGGCCGGACTGCGCCGGCAGGTAGCGCGGGTTGCGCGCCAAGACGCGCTGGAACTGCGCCTCCGCCTGGAGGGTCAGCCCGGTCTCGCGCAGGACCACCGCATAGAGCGTGGCCGCCTCCACGTTGTCGGGGTCATCCGCCAGGGACTTCTTGAGCAGCGGGGCCGCCGCTGCGTACGCCTTGCGGGAGACGAACGTGCGCGCCAGGTCCAGCTGGAGCTTGCGCGCGTCTCCCTCCAGCTTCTGCGTCGCGGACTGGGTCGCGCAGCCCTGCAGGGCCACCGCCAGTCCCACCATCGTCCAGACCGCTGCTCGCATTCCTTGCCGCTCCTTCAGGACTTCGCCATCAGCCGCACCAGCTGCAGCATCGCGGGGCCCAGCATGAAGACGAGCGCCGAGGGGACGAGGAACGCCGCGAGTGGGAAGGTGAGCTGGGTGGCCAGCTTCCCGGCGCGTTCCTCGAGGTTGGACGTGCGCAGCTTGCGCGTGTTGTCGGTGTACTCGGCCAGCGTCTTGACGATGGGAGCGCCGAGCGCATGCGCCTGGGCCACCACGCCCGCCAGCGCGGAGAGGTCCTCCAGCTCCACGCGCCGCGCCAGCCGCCGCAGCGCCTCCGCCAGGGGAATGCTCGCCTCGCACTCCATGGCGGTGAGGGTGAGCTCCTTGGCCAGCGCCGGCCAGGAGGGCGTCAGCTCCCTCCCCACCCGGGCGATCGCCTGCTCGATGGAGAGCCCCGCGTCGATGGACGTCATCAGGAGATCCACCGCGGACGGGAGCGCCGCGCCGATCAGCTCTCGCCGCTCCGTGGCCTGGGCCTCCACCCGGCGCTTCGGCCCGAGCACCCCCACCACGAACGCCACCAACCCCAGGAAGAGCCCCACCTGGGTCTGGATCGCCAGCATCACGCCGGCGCCCACCGTGAGGCCGAACAGCCAGCCCAACGCCTTCTCCTCGGCGAAGCGGTCCATCGCGTCCCGCTCGGTGCGGCCCGCCTGGTTGAGCAGCGCGAGGATCTCGTCCCGGTCCCCGCCCTTGGGCTCCAGCCCCTTGCCCAGCCAACGCACCCAGTAGCGCCAGCCGGGGAGCACCGTCTCGCCCCGCGCGGTGAGCACCGCCGCCCGCAGCCGGCCCTGCGCGGTCACCGCCGCGGCGATGCCGACCCCGCTCAACGCCAGCGCTACCCACAGCCAGATGAGGTGGCTCATGACATCGTCACGCTCGACGCCTTCTTCACGATCCGGCGCGTCCAGAGCAGGCCGCACAGCCACAGCCCCACTCCGGCGCCGAGGATGAGCGGCCCCGCAGGGTCGGTGAAGAGCGTCTTCCAGTAGTTCGAATCCAGGATCCCCACGAGCAGGAAGAAGGCCGGCGGGATGGAGCCCACGATCCAGGCGCTCATCCGCCCCTGGGACGTCATCGCGCGCATCTTCGCCTCGTACTGCGTGCGGGCCTGCGCGCTCTCGATGATGTTGTCCACCACGGTGATCAGGTTGCCGCCGGTCTGCTCCAGCACGCGCACCGCCACGCAGAGCGT
The DNA here is from genome assembly GCA_044229415.1 of Myxococcaceae bacterium. Taxonomy (GTDB): domain Bacteria; phylum Myxococcota; class Myxococcia; order Myxococcales; family Myxococcaceae; genus JBGATB01. Next base: position 11,984 of record JBGATB010000028.1, read on the forward strand.
CCGCGCCGCCTCGCAGCGGTAGAGCCGCTGCGCCAGGTGATCCAGCACGGTGCCCATGTCCACGCCGAGCGCGTTCTCGTCCACCGTGAGCTTCAGCTCGTCCCGGATGGGCGCCGGCCCCTCGCGGGCGGCCAGCGCCAGCGCCGAGGGCAGCGCCTGCCCTGCGCGCAGGGAGAGCGTCACCAGCCGCAGCGCCTGCGGGAACTGCTGGTCGCACTTGCGCAGCCGCTCCTCGCGCCGGAAGTAGAGCCGCAGCGGCATGACCGCCAGCCCGGCCAGCGCGCCGATGACAGCCAGCGGCGGCCGCTCGAGGACGATCCCCGCCACCATCCCGCCGGCCGCCATCCCCGCGGACCATTGGATGATCTGAGTGCGCGTCCAGGGGGCGCCGCTCTCCAGGATCATCCGGTCCAGCCACTTGCGGTTCTGGTTGGTGAAGAGATCCAGCCCCGCCTTGTCGGACGTGCCCAGCCGGCGGCGCAGCGCGGCCACCTTCTCCCGCGCGTAGTGGCGCCAGAAGAAGCCCACCATGAGCAGGGAGAAGACGGTGACCAGCACCAGAGCGCCGATGACGTAGGTGAGCATGTCAGTGCCCGCCCCCCTCGCCGGCCCGCTTCATCAGGTGGCCGAGCGCGGTGTTCGCGGTGTGCTTGTGCGTCCCGAGGATGGCGCCGTTGGCGCCCGTCCCCGTCCGCTCGAACACGAACACGTCGTGGAGCTGGATGGTGTTGCCCATCATCCCGGTGATCTCCGCGATCCCGGTCACCCTGCGGCGCCCGTCGGAGAAGCGGTTCACGTGCAGGATGATGTGCAGCGCGCGGGAGATCAGCGTCTTGATCGTCTCTTCCGAGAAGGTGGTCCCCGCCATCCCGAGCATGGTGGTGAGCCGGCTCACCACGTCCCGCGTGTTGTTGGCGTGGACGGTGGACATGCTGCCCTCGTGGCCGGTGTTCATGGCCTGGAGCATGTCCAGCACCTCGGCGCCGCGGCACTCGCCCACCACGATCCGGTCCGGCCGCATCCGCAGCGCGTTGCGGACCAGGTCCCGGATGGAGACCTCGCCCTTGCCCTCGAGGTTCGCCGGCCGGGACTCCAGCCGCACCACGTGCGGCTGCTGCAGCTTCAGCTCCGCCGCGTCCTCCACCGTGATGATCCGCTCGTCCTCCGGGATGAAGGAGGAGAGGGCGTTGAGCATGGTGGTCTTGCCTGCGCCCGTGCCGCCGGCGATCAGGATGGAGCAGCGCGAGCGGACCGCGGTGTACAGGTAGTTCAACATCTCCTGCGTCATCGCCCCGTTCTTCACCAGCTGCCGCGCGTCCATCGGCGTCTTGCTGAAGCGCCGGATGGACATGCTCGGGCCGTCGATCGCCAGCGGCGGGATGATCGCGTTCACGCGGCTGCCGTCCGCCAACCGCGCATCCACCATGGGAGACGATTCGTCGATGCGCCGGCCGATCCGCGCGGCGATCCGCTGGATGATGTTGACCAGGTGCCGGTCATCCCGGAAGCGGATGGGCGCGCGCTCCAGCTTGCCGCGCCGCTCGATGAAGGTGACCTCGCGGTTGTTGATGAGGATGTCGCTGATGGTGGGATCTCTCAGCAGCACCTCGAGCGGCCCCAGCCCCACCAGCTCGTTGACCACCGCCTCGACGATGTAGTCCCGGTCGCTGCCGTTGAGCACCGCCCGCTCGGCGATCGCCAGCTGGTCCACGTATTCGCGCAGCCGCTTGCGGAGGTCCTCCGGCGAGAGCTGGGAGACCACGTTGAGGTCCACCCGCTCCAGCACCAGCTTGTGGAACTTGTTCGCCAGCGCCGCGAGCTCCGGCTTCACGCCGGCCGCCACCATGTCCGGCTCCACGGAGCTGGCGCTGGAGCTGGGGCTGGGCGCCGCCACCGCGCCGCCGCCCTGCTTGGGTGAGAGTCGCTCTGCCAGGCCCATCCGCTAGCCCTTCTTCCCCGGGGCCGGCGCCAGCCGGGCCGCCACGCGCTTGAAGTCCGCCGCCGCGGAGGAGCCCACGTCCGAGAGCAGCTTGCCGCGGTTGAGCGCCTTGCTCGCCCCGCGCGGGTCGTGGCGGATGCTCCCGAACGCCTCCAGCTCCAGGGCGCGCTCCACCTCCGACTGGGAGACCGCGCCGATCCGGTCCGCGTGGTTGAGCAGCAGCTTCACCCGCGAGTCGGCGTAGCCGAGCTTGCGCAACAGCCGCAGCACCCGCGACGCCCGGCGCGTGGAGAGCACGTCCGCGCCCGCCACCAGGAGCACCTCGTTCGCCAGGTCGAGCGCGCAGAGGGCGGACTCGCTGAAGTCGCGCACGCCGTCAATCACGATCACGTCGAACGCCTTGCGCATCAGCCCCAGCAGCTCGGGCAGGCGGTGCACCAGATCTGCGTCCACCTCCTCCGGCCGCAGCACCTGGCTGAGCGCGTGGAAGCCCTTGTCGTGCGCGGAGAGCTTGCGGCGCAGGCCGGCAACATCCAGGTTGGGCGCGTCCCGGGCAACCTCCAACATCGAGCAGGTGGGCTCCAGATCCAGCGCCACGAAGAGGTCCCCCAACTGGAGGTCCAGGTCCACCACGCAGGTGGACTGCCCCGTCGCCGCGATGGCCGAGGCCAGGTTCGCGGTCACCGTGGTGGCGCCGGCGCCCCCGCGGCAGCCGAAGACCACGATCACCTTGCCGCGCCCTTCAGGCATCACGCCCAAGGGCGGCGGACCGGCTCGGCGCTCCGGCTCCTTGGGCTGCTCCAGCTCCGAGGAGAGCACCACCGAAGCCTCCTCGGCGCCCGGGACGTGCGCCCTGGCCTCGAAGCTCGGCGGCGCCTCGAAGGCGGGTGCTTCAAAGGCGGGCGCGGGCGCCTGCCTCAGCTCTGCGTCGTAGCTGTAGGCGGGCGGGGCGGCCAGCTCCGCCGGGGGCGCCTCGGGAGCGTAGGCGGTGGCCGGCGCCGGCTCGTAGGCGGGGGCCTGCTCGTACGCGGCGGGCTGCGGCTCGTACGCGGCGGGTTGCGGCTCGTACGCGGGGGCCTGCTCGTACGCGACGGGGGCCTGCCCGTACGCGGCGGGCTGCGGCTCGTACGCGACGGGCTGCGGCTCGTACGCGGCGGGCGCCTCGTACGTGGGCGCAGGCTCGGGCTCGTAGGCGGCCGGCTCCGCCACCACGAGCTCGGGGAAGGTGACCGGGCGCAGAAGCTCCTGGCGGTGCGCACCGCCGGTCACCTCGCGGGCGACGGGGCGCTCCAGCGGCAGGGGCGCGGCCGCGCGCGGCGGGGGAGCCTCCTCGCGGAACCAGCGGCGCTCGAGCTCCGTCGCGTCGTCCGGGGACACGGCCCGGTTGCGCATGGGGGTCGCTGGCGCCACCGGGGCCGCCGGTCGCGCCGGCAGCGCGGCGCTGCGCGATGCGGCGGGGTTGGCCCGCGCCGGCGCCGCCGGGGCGAGATCGCCGAACCAGTTCTGGATGATGCTCTTCTCCAGCGCGGAGAGCTCCTGCTGCTGCTCAGGCGGGTAGGCCTCCTGCGGCGGCTGGATGGTGACCTTCACGGTCTCGTCCCGGCGGCCCATCAGCGGATAGGCGGAGCGGCCCCACGGCCCCTCGTCCTCGTCAGGGGGCATGTTCGGGACCAGCTGCAGGCGCGCGTCGTTCGGCTGTCGCACTTGTCACCTCGACTCACGGGAGAAGCCCACGGGGCCCACCGGCTCCTTGCCGGAGGCGCGAGGAGCGGCCTCTTCGCGCTTGGGGCGGATGGCCGCGTCCGGCGCGCCGTCCTTGGACTCGTAGGAACCGAAGAGGAACAGCTCGAGATCCGTGGGGTCCGCGCGGGTGAACTCGCCCGGGAGGACCGCGCGCTCCGACTGCGGCCGCACCAGCCGCGCCGTCACCACCACCAACAGCTCGCTCTCCTGCCGCCGGTAGCTGGTGGAGCGGAAGAGGGTGCCGAGAATCGGCAGGTCGCCCAGGCCGGGCACCCGGTCAATCTCGCTGCGGACGCTGTCGTTGAGCAGCCCGGCGATGACGAAGCTCTGCCCGTCGTCCAGCCGGACCACCGTCTCGCTGTAGCGGGTGGCCAGGCCCGGGACCTCGAAGCCCTGCAGCTTCACCCCGAGCGAGCGGTCGATCTCCGAGACCGTGGTGTTCAGCTTGAGCTGGATGGACTGCTCCAGCACGGTCGGCGTGAAGGAGAGCTGCACGCCGAACTTCTTCCACTCCACGCTGAACTGCCCGAGCGTGCTGGGGACGATGACCGGGAACTCGCCGCCGGCCATGAAGTTGGCCTGGTGCCCGGAGATCGCCACCAGCGAGGGCTCGGCCAGCGTCCGCGCGAACCCGTTGCTGGAGAGCACGCTGATCGCCGCCGAGAGCGGCACCTGGGTGAGGCTGCCCAGGTTGAAGAGGATGTTGAAGGCGGAGGACAGCGGGGCGATGAACTGACCGGGCGCGTTCACGTTGGTCGCGCCCTGGAAGGTGTTGAAGCCGTCGTTGGCGATGGTCACCGCCGGCGGGTTGGTGGTGGGCGTGGTGGGCGCCAGCATTCCGCCGTTGAAGCGGTTGGGCGCGTTGCCCCAGAGGTTCACCCCCGCGTTGCGCAGGCCGCTGCGCGAGACCTCGGCAAAGGAGACCTCCAGCTGCACCTGCATGTCCCCCTGCACGTGGATGAGGTTCACCACGTCGCCGATCAGCGGCCCGCCGCTGGGGTTCACCAAAAAGCCCTTGGCGATCTCCTTGGCGCGGTCCGCGTCGTACGCGCTGGTGACCTCGCCGGAGAGAACGATGGAGGGACCCGCCGAGTCCACCTTGAGGTTCTTGGCGTTGGGCAGCGCCGCCTTGAGCGCCGCGGTGATCGCCGAGAGCGCGGGCGTCACCATCACGTTGACGGTGAGCGACTCCTCGCCGTACCAGACGGTGAGCGAGCTGCTCCCCTGCTTCTTGCCCGTCACCAGGAGCTGGGGAGAGGAGGGGAAGGTCTGGACGTCCAAAATCTCCGAGGAGCCCACCGAGACCCGGGTGACGTCCCGGGGCGCGCGCACCAGCTTGCTGCCGCGGTGCTCCACCGCCACCACCTCTTCGCCCACCAGCTTCACCGGCGCCGCAGCGGCGGTCACCGTCGCGCAGGCCAGGGCCAGCGCGCAGAACCCACGGATGAGGCGCTTCATGGCGAAGACACCACCGGGGCGCCTGCCGCCTGCACGGTGCGCCGCGCGGCGCGCCCCTCCAACAACCGGTGGCGCTCGGGCCGGTCATCCGTGGCCGCGCGCTTCTTGGCGGACTCGCCCATCATGCTGGTGGGGTTGGCGCCGTTGGTGGCCACGCTCGCCTTGTCCGCGGCGTTGCGCAGCGCCAGGTCCAGGCGCCCTTCGCGCTGGGCCAGGAGCACCACCTCGGACTGCGGCGGGGTGACTTCGATGGTGGCCACCGCGTCCGGCTGCGCCACCTGCTGCTGCGGCTGGCCGTCCCCCTCCTTCTTCTGCGCGTTGGGGCTCCGGTAGGTCTCCACGTCCAGCGCCGCCTCCACCGAGAGCACCTTCACGTTCTCCACCACCAGCCGCGTGGTGGAGACGAAGGTCTTGGGGTCGCGGATGGTGCCCACCACGTCCACGAAGGCCCCGGGGTAGAGCAGGCCCGAGCGCGCCACCGCGTTGTCCACCTTCACCGGCACCGCGCGGTAGCCGGGGCGCACCATGGAGGCCATGGCGGTGCCGCGGGACGGGTCCGCCAGGCGCGCCTCGAAGATGGCTTCGCCCTCGAGGATGCCGGAGGCGGCGATCCGCGTCTTCCCGTCCTTGAAGAGGTCGTCCAGCGAGCGCACCGCCGCCTTCGGCGCGAGCGACTGCGGCATCGAGACCACCTTCACCGCGTCCTTCAGCAGGGGCTCGCCGCCGGGGATGTTCCGCACCGCGACCACCACCTCGACCATCGCCTCCTCCTTCATCCGCGAGGCGTTGATCAACTGCACCACCACCCAACCCGCCAGAAGGGCGCACGAGAACGCGACGAGGCCGAACCCCACCACCCCGAAACGCGCTGACTTCATCTGCTGCTCGGACATGTGCTGCGCCTCTCTCGTTGCCGCTGCTCAGAAGGGGAACGTGGCGGACGCGCGCACGTTCATCGTGGTGACGTTGAAGCGGCCGGGGATGACGCAGGTGGCGTCCACCGCGAGCACGTCCCCCGCGTGGGTCCAGTAGAACTGCTGCATCCCGTTCTGCGGCTTGTAGGCGCCGGCGACCACCCGGGCCTGGACGTCCAGGCCGCCCTCGCACTGGGAGAGCTCCTTATCCAGCGCCTGGATGACGCGGGCCCGGACCTGGCCCGCGTTGGTCTCCCCGGCGATGGCCGAGGCGCGCACCGCAGAGCCCACCGCGTGGCCGAGCAGGACGCGGGTCATGATCGCCCGCGTGATGAAGAAGCCGGCGACGAAGATCATCACCAGCGCCGGCGCGGTGAGCGCCATCTCCAGCGCCGCGGCGCCGCGTGACTGTCTCTGGAGGATCTTCACGCTGCGCTCCCTTGCAGGAAGAAGGCGGCCACTGCGCAAACCCCAAGCGCGACCGCGAAGGGCACTCTTTCTCGGGCGGGGCGCTCCGAGATCTCGAACGGGCGGCGGTGCAGCACCAGCCACCCCAGGTTGGCGAAGACCTCGCGCCGCGTCTGGACCGAGCCCAGCAGCGCCACCGCCAACGACAGGACGCCGTCCAGCGCCAGCCCCGCGAGGATCGCCCCCGCGCCGACCTGGGGTCCGAGCCACGCGCCGATCGCCCCGGCCAGCTTCACGTCACCGGCGCCGAACCAGCGGAAGTAGAAGGGGAGGAAGAGCAGCCCCATCCCCGCGAGCAGGCCGAGCGCCGAAGCGCCCAGCCCTCCCGCGCCCCCGCGCGCGAACGCGAAGGCCGCCCCCAGCGCCGCGAGCGCCAGGTTCAACGCGTTGGGAATCCGGCGCTCCCGCAGGTCGAAACCCGCAGCGAGCGCCATCCCCCCGCAGAACACCAGCGCCGCGGCCACGCGAGTGGGCTCCCGGCGCTTACTGCGCCGCGACCTTGCCGGACTGGCGGTTGAACAGGCCGGCGATCTCGTTCCGGAACTGGGTGAACGCGACGATCAGCCCAACGGCGATGACCGCGGCGACGAGGCCGTACTCCACGGCGTTGGCGGCATCCTCTTCAGCCCAGAGGCGACGGAGAGTCTTCATGGTTTGGTTTGCTCCAGCGAGTTCGGGTCCAGCTGCAACGTGGTGTGGACACACGCGTCCCCCACCTCCGCACACCGCAGGACGGCGCCGTCAGCGCGTTGTCGCGTTGGGTGAGAGAAAGAAGTCGCGCAGGTGGGCCAACCCCGCGCCGCTCCTGCCATTTGGCGGAGCCGGACAGGGGGTGCGCCGGGCTGGAAATACCGGTGGAATTCCCCGGTGACGCCGGGCCTCGGGCTGAGCGGGGCGCGCCCAGCCAAACCAACAACCCGGAGGTTACTCCTCGAGCTCGATCTTCTCGGCCACGTCCTCGTCGCTGAGGATGGGCTTGGGGAGCGTGTCCAGCGTGGCGCGCAGCAGGAGGAAGGTGGGCGCCACGTACGGCCGGACCTCCTCGCCGAACTTCGCCACGTACTGCTCGGTGGTCTCCGCCAGGTGGGGATCCGCGGAGTCCCAGGAGCCCGCGGCCTTGGCGCCCCAGACCTCTTGCCCGTCCGTGCAGCGCAAGAGCTGCGCGTCCACCGCGGCCTCGACGCCGCCGCCCGCGCGCTTCACCTCCGGCTTGAGCCAGAGGACGCCCTCCACGCCTTCGCCGCAGCTGGCCTTCACGTCCGAGAGCGGCGCGGCGGCGGTGGCGGACTTCTTCACGAGGAAGTCGCGGTGGAGGTTGGCGTAGCGCTGGGCGATCAAGCTCCAGAGCTCGCCCACCTTCTCGTTCCCGTCCGGCAGCGGCGCGGTGAGGACGACGAGGCGCTTGGTCCGGGTCTGGTCCACCTGCGCGTAGTCATCCCGCAGCCGCACCTGCTTCACCGCGGAGCAGCCCGCGAGCAGCGCCACCGAAAGCCCCAGCGCCGCGCGCCTCATGCCGCCTCCCGGTTGCCTTCCGTGGTGCCAGCCTTGCCGCCCGCCTTCATCCGGCCGTCGTGGATGAGCTGCAGCACCGCCGCGAGCACCGTGAAGGAGACGATCAGCGTGGTGGTGAGCCCCAGGCACGCCACCAGCCCCATGGACTTGAGGCCGTTGTGGCTGGCCGCGAAGAGCGAGGCGAAGCCGGCGATCGCGGTGAGCGTGGAGGAGGCCACCGCCGCGCCCACCGAGCGCAGCGCCACCACCGGCGAGGTGCCCTCGAGGAAGCGGTGTAACAAGTAGAGCCCGTGACTCACCCCGAAGCCCAACAGGATGGGGAGCACGATGATGTTCATGAAGTTGAGCCGCTCGTTGATGAGCGACATCAGCCCCAACATCATCACCAGCCCCACGCCGAGCGGGATGACGGAGGCCAGCGCCAGCTTGGGCGACCGGAAGTCCAGGAAGTGCATCGCCAAAATCCACAGCGTGGTGAGCAGGACGGTGAGCTTGCCGTCCCAGAGGACGATCCGGGCCAGCTTGGCGTAGAGCACCGGCAGTCCGGCGGAGCGGTAGACGTGGCCGTTGTCCGTGGTGATGACGGTGGTCTGATCCGCGAACTCGATCATCCGCTTGCCGTCCCAGAGATCGATCCCCGGGTAGATGAAGGTGAGCCAGCCGTGGTTCTCCGGCTTGGTCTCCTTGATGTGGCGGAAGACCTCTTTGTAGTTGTCCGGCAGCTCGTTCACCGTGAAGGGCTGCACGTCGAGGATCTTCTTGAACATGGCCGCCTTGTCCTGCATCTCCGGCGGGAGCGCGGCCACGTCGATCTCCTTGAGCTCCTCCTTCCACTCGTCCAGCACCTTGCGGTTGGCGACCGCCACGTCATGCGGGGGCTCGAAGGAGAAGACCGAGACCACCTGATCCACGGTGGGGTACTTCTCCGGGTGCTTGGCCACCTCGTCGTAGACCTCGCGCGCGCCGGCCAGGTCCTTGGTGTAGACGGCGATCGGATCCGCGGAGATCTTGAAGCGCTGGTTCACCTCATCCTGCAGCGTGATCGAGTGGTAGTCGTCCGGGACCAGCGCGCGGGTGTTGTAGTTGAAGCGCACGCCGCTGCGCAGCCGCTCCACCAGGTTGGGCTTGGCGTCCTTGGGCAGCTCCACCGGTGACCAGGGGATGGCGAACGCGCAGAGCAGCGCCACGAACGCCACGCAGATGCTCAGGACCAGCCCGGGGCGGGGGATGCGCAGCTCGCCGCCCTCGTTGACGCTCTTGGGCGGCTTCATGGTGCCGATCAGCTTGGCGGGCAGCTCCGGCCACCTCCGGCCGATCAGCGCCAGCCACGCCGGGCTCCAGGAGAAGAGGGTGAAGCCGATGATGATGGTGCCGAAGCCCGCGAGCAGGCCGAACTGGGAGAAGCCGCGGAACTCGGAGACCAGCAGCACGAAGAACGAGCCGGCGGTGACGATCGCCGCCACGAACGCGGGCCGGCCGGCGTAGACCAGCGCGTCGAAGATGGCCTGGTCGTACTTCTTGCCGGCCCCGAGCTCGATCCGGGTCCGGAAGATGAAGTGGATGCCGTAGTCCACGCCGAAGCCCATCAGGATCCCGCCGAGAATGCCGGTGATCATGTTGAGCTGCCCCACCGTGATCTTGGCGAAGCCCATGGTGAGCACGGTGCCCAGCGCGGTGCCGGTGATCACCAGCACCGTGGGCGCCAGCTTGCGGAAGAAGATCATCGTGATCAGCGCGATGGCCCCGAGCGCGAGGATCATCACGTCATCGAGCGACTCGGTGATCGCGAAGGAGTCGTCCACCGTCGTCTTGTAGGAGCCGGTGAAGCCGTAGGTCACCTTCCCCTGCGGGACGGGCGGGTAGCTGCCGTCCTCCAGCGGCTTGATGTACGTCTCCTCCAGGGTGACTCCGCGCGCGTTGTTCTTCGAGTACGCGGCGAGGTCCGCGGTCAGCTTGGCCAGGTAGTCCTTGGTCCGGCCGAGCTCGTTGGAGTCCCACATCGGCTTGACCAGCATCAGGACGACCTTGCCGTCGTCCGACAGGTTGAAGTCGTCCTTGATGCTCTTCTTGCCAACGCGGCTGTACTTGTCGATCAGGTCGGTGAGGTCCAGCTTCACCGGCTCGGTCTTCTTCAGCTCGATGAAGAAGGGGTTGTTCCGGCGCAGCTGATCCTTCAGGTACGCGTTGATCCGCTTCTTTCCTTCGACCAGGTCCTCGGTCTTGATGAAGAGGACCATGTTCTGCTGGATGAACTCGACCGGGAGCTTCCAGGTCACCGAGCGGACGTTGGCCTTGTCCTTCTCCAGCATCTCGCCGATGTCGTCCGTGACGGACTTGAGCTGCTTCAGGTCCTCCCCGCGGAACGCCATGATCAAGTGGCCGGCGCCGCCGACCATGTCGATCACCCGCTTCACGTCCTTCACCTCCTGGAGATCCTGGGAGATGAGGTCGAGCTGGTTGGAGTTGATGGTGAGCTGGGTGGTCGCGTACGTCGCGGCGACCCCGAGCACCGCCAGCAGCAGCAGCACCTTGCCGGGGTGGTGGACGATCAGGCCCGCGTACGCCTTCGCGGCGCGCGTGGAGAGCGAGTTCTCGGAGTGGGACATGGGTTGGGGCGGAAGCTAACGCGCTACTTGAGCGGCGTCGACTCCAGCTCTTTGGCCTTCTCGCGCATCGTCTTGAGCAGCTCCGGCCAGCCGCCCTCCTTCAGGATGGGCGCCACCTGCTGCTCGTGGATGCCCTGGATGACCGGGTCCCCCAGCACCACCACCTCCACCACCTTCCACCCGCTCGCCGCCTTGCTCAGCTGGTACCGGACCTTGATCTCCTGCTTCTTGAGCGCGTGGAGGATGACGATGGTGGAGCCCACCTCCGCCTTGTCTCCGGTCACCTTGGGCTCGTCGTAGAGGACCGTCTCCAGGTGCTTGAAGTTCTCCCGCACCTTGGGGAAGGCCATCTTCGCGAAGAGCACCGGGAAGAGCGTGAGGAACTCCTTCTTCTGCTCTGGGGTGCCCTTCTCCCAGGCCTCCCCCACGAGCGTCTTGGACTGCGCCTCGTTGTCGAAGTTCTTCAGCGCGGCCAGGTCCTTCCCGTAGCGGATGGAGCCGACGATTGTCTTGAGCGGCTTGACCACCTCCTCGTTCGCCGCGAAGGCGGAGCCGGAGAGGCAGAGAGCCAACAGGGCAAGCAGACGAAGGGACGAGCGTGGGTTCATGGAGGTCATGGGTGTAGCCCCAGACCCCACCCTGCGACACAAAATTCAGAAGCCGGCGGCCAGGCAGCCATCCGCTTGCCGACAACCGCCGGGACGACACGTGGGGCGGAGTCGGTTTCCTAGAGTCCGCTATCGTTTGACTTGGGAAGGACGCCGCCGCTAGCTTCCCGCGCCCTTTCAACCCCTACACGATCAAGAGAGAGAAATGCCTCGCGACTATCTGTTTACCTCTGAGTCCGTCACCGAAGGTCACCCGGACAAGATCGCCGATCAGATCAGCGACGGCGTCCTGGACGCGATCCTCGCGAAGGACCCGCACGGCCGCGTGGCGGTGGAGTCGCTGGTGAAGACTGGCCTGGCGATCGTCGCCGGCGAGGTCACCACCAACTGCTACGTGGAGATCCCCAAGATCGTCCGCAGCACCATCTGCAAGATTGGCTACACCGACAGCTCCATGGGCTACGACGGCAACACCTGCGGCGTCATGGTGGCCATCGAAGGGCAGTCCCAGGACATCGCCCGCGGCGTCGACAGCAAGCCCAAGAAGGAGCAGGGCGCCGGCGACCAGGGGATGATGTTCGGCTTCGCCTGCGACGAGACCCCGGAGCTGATGCCGGCCCCCATCTCGTACTCGCACGCGCTCACCAAGAAGCTTGCGGACGCGCGCCGCAAGCTGCACCCGTGGCTGCGCCCGGACGGCAAGAGCCAGGTCACCGTGGAGTACAAGGACGGGCGCCCGGTCCGGATCGACGCGGTGGTGGTCTCCAGCCAGCACGCGGAGGAGGTCTCCAACAAGAAGATCCACGACGCGATCATGGAGGACGTGATCCTCAAGTCGCTGCCCAAGAAGCTGCTCGACAAGAAGACCAAGTTCTTCATCAACCCCACCGGCCGCTTCGTCATCGGCGGCCCCATGGGCGACTCGGGCGTCACCGGCCGGAAGATCATCGTCGACACCTACGGCGGCATGGGCCGCCACGGCGGTGGCGCCTTCTCCGGCAAGGACCCGTCCAAGGTGGACCGCTCCGCCGCGTACATGGGCCGCTACATCGCCAAGAACGTGGTGGCCGCCGGCCTGGCGCAGCGCTGCGAGGTCCAGGTCTCCTACGCCATCGGCGTGGCCGAGCCGGTCTCGGTGCTGGTGGAGACCTTCGGCACCGCCCAGGTCCCGGAGGAGAAGATCGTCTCCGCGGTGCGCCAGGTGTTCGGGCTCAAGCCGCGCGAGATCATCGAGCACTTGGACCTGCTGCGGCCCATCTACCAGAAGACCGCCGCCTACGGTCACTTCGGCCGCTCCGAGAAGGAGTTCACCTGGGAGCGGACCGACAAGAAGGATGCGCTCCGGGAGGCCGTTGGCCCTGCCGGCGCGCGGCTTCGAGCGGTCTAAGCGCTAGCGGGCTCCAAGAAGCCCGTCACGGCCCCGGTCTGCGCGGATGTGCGCGGCCGGGGCCGCTGCTTTTCGCGGGCCGTGCTTTTGCGGGCCCAGCGGGCGCAGACGTGCAAGGGTGCGTGAGCACTCCGGCACACCATCCGTCACGCCGAAGTCACGTTCGTGCCTCTGCGCTGAAACAGACCCTTCCTACGGTGGGGCCATGGAAAAGAACAACGGCAGTCGAGGCTCAGGAATCGCGGTGGTGGTGCTCTTCGCCGCGGTGTGTGGCGCGGTCCTCTACTTCAAGCTCGGCAAGGGCGAGAAGGCGGACGGTGCGCAGCCCACCGCGGAGCGGCCGGCAGAGCGGGACAAGGACAAGCCGGACGAGCCGCGGCTGGAGATCCTCTTCGCGTCTTCGGACGGGAAGAAGGAGTGGGTGAACGACGCGGTGAAGGCGTTCAACGCCCGCGGCGAAAAGGTCAACGGCAAGAAGGTGGTGGTGAAGGCCGAGCACATGCGCTCGGGCGAGAGCCGCCAGGCGATTCTGGCCGGCAAGAGCAAGCCCACCATCTGGGGCCCCGCCGGGAAGAGCTGGGTGGAGCTGATCAACCAGGACTGGCAGGTGCGCGAGCGCAAGCCCTTCCTCGGTGAGCCGCGGGACACGGTGAACACCGCGCTGATCATCGCCCTCTGGGAGCCCATGGCGCGGGCGCTGGGTTGGCCGCAGAAGGAGATCGGCTGGGGGGACCTGCACGCGGTGGCCACCAACCCCAAGGGCTGGGCCGCCTACGGCCACCCCGAGTGGGGCAACTTCAAGTTCGGCCACTCGCACCCGGACTACTCCAACTCCGCCATGCTCTCCGTGGTGAGCCTGGTCTACGCCGGGGCGGGCAAGACGCAGGGGCTCACCGCCGCGGACATGAAGCAGCCCAAGGTGGTGAAGCTGCTGCGCGAGCTGGAGGAGGCGATCGTCCACTACGGCGAGAGCTCGAGCTGGCTGGCGGACAAGCTGTGCCAGCGCGGCCCCGCCTACCTCTCCGCGGTGACGCTCTACGAGTCGTCCGTGGTGAAGGCGAACGACAAGTGCACCGCCAAGCCCTTCCCGCTGGTGGCCGTGTACCCCAAGGAGGGGACCTTCTGGGAGACGCACCCGGCGGCCATCGTCCAGGCGGACTGGGTGACGGAGGAGATGAAGGAGGGCGCCGGCAAGTTCCTCGACTTCCTGACCAGCCGGGAGCAGCAGGCCAAGGCGCCCACCTTCGGCTTCCGCCCGGCGCTCGCCGGAATGGCGCTGCAGAGCCCGTTCGACGCCGCCCACGGGGTCAACCCGGACGCGCAGCGCAAGGAGTTGGAGTACCTCTCCGAGGACCTCTTCCAGCGGGCGAACGCGCTGTGGCACGAGGTGAAGAAGAAGGCCTCGGTCTGGGTGCTGCTGGACACGTCCGGCTCCATGAAGGGCGAGCCGATGGAGGCGGCGAAGAAGGGCGCGATCGGCTTCCTCAAGCAGATGGAGCCGGGGGACTACGTCCGGGTCATCTCCTTCAACAGCGCGGTGGCGCCGCTGGGGAACGCGGGGCCGGTGCGCGAGGTGGGGGAGAGCCTGGGCGAGCGGGTGGCGGGGCTCTACGCCGAAGGCAACACCGCGCTGCACGACTCGCTGGTCTTCGCGCTGGACGAGGTGGAGAAGGCGCGGGCCGGCTCCAAGGACGCGCGCAGCTTCGGGATCGTCCTGCTCTCGGATGGGCGGGACACCAGCTCGCGCAGCAACCGCCCGGACGTGTTCGACCGGCTCCCCAAGGTGGAGGACACCGCCGGCACGCGGGTCTTCTCCATCGCCTACGGCGGGGAGGCGGACGAGGACTTCCTCAAGAACGTCTCCGAGCGCAGCAACGCGGTGATGCTCAAGGGCGGCAGCGCGGACGTGGAGAAGCTGTACCACCAGATCGCCTCGTACTTCTGAAGGAGCCCGCGGTGACGCGCAAGGCGCCCTCCAGCTGGCGAAGCCTCCTCCCCGCGGCGGGGATGGTGGTCACCTCCGCGGTGGTGGGGGCGGCCACCGCCGAGTGGTGGATGGTGGGGTTGGGGGCCCTGGCGGGCGCGGCGCTCTGGGCCTCGCGGCGCCGGCCGCAGCTCGCGGACGAGCTCCCCGGCCACCTGGACGAGCCCCACCGCGCGCGGGCGCAGGCGCTGCTGCGCACCCGCGAGCAGCTCTTGCAGGAGCTCGCCAGCGTGCCGGCGGCGGCGCGCGAGCTGCTCTCCGTCTCCGACGTGCAGGTGAAGGCCACGGTGGGCAGCGCGCTGCGACTGGTGGAGAAGCACCAGGAGGTGGAGGCCTTCCTGCTCGGCACCGACGAAGGCGGGGCGCGGCGGGAGAAGGAGCGGCTGGTGCAGCTGGCCGCGCAGGCGAAGGACCCGGACGCGAGCGGGAAGTACCAGCTGGCCGCGCAGGCGCGCGAGGCGCAGCTGCTCAACCTCGCGGAGCTGCGCGCCACGCTGAGCCGGCTGGACGCGGAGCTCACCGCGGCCCTGGCGCGGCTGGAGAGCGTCCGAGCGCAGCTGTTGCGGTTGAAGACGGCGAGCGTGAGCGGCTCGGTGGAAGTGGACACGCGCGCGCTCCGGCAGACGCTGGACGCGTTGGGTGACGAGCTCTCCGTGCTGGTGACGAGCGTGGAGGGGATCCGCATGAACGAAAGGGAGCGGTCATGACGAAGGCGAAGGCGGCGCTGTGGGCGGTGGCGGTGGCGGCGCTCGGGTTCTCTGCACCCAGCCTCGCGGCGGCGAAGCCGCCCAAGCTGGTGGTGCTGGTGGTGGTGGATCAACTCTCCGACCAGACGCTGGAGAAGGTCCGGCCGCACCTGGGCAAGGACGGGATCCTCAAGCTGCTGGTGGAGGGGAAGAGCTTCACCAACGCGCGCTACGGGCAGGCGGCCACGTACACCGGCCCGGGCCACGCCTGCCTCTCCAGCGGCAGCTACCCGCACGTGAACGGAATCGTCTCCAACAAGTTCTACGACCGGGAGAAGGGGAAGAGCTTCACCACCCTGTTCGACGCGGCCCACCCGCTGCTCGAGGCGCCGGCGGATCCCGAGGATGACTCCTCGCCCGTGGGCTTCACCGCGCAGACCTTGGGAGACGCGCTGCGGGGCAAGAACCCGGCGAGCAAGGTGGTGGCGGTGGCGCTCAAGGACCGGGCCTCCGTGCTGCTCGCGGGCCACGGCGGGGCGGCCTACTGGCTGGCCGAGGCCACCGGGAAGATGACCAGCTCCACCTTCTACATGGAGAAGCTGCCGGCCTGGGTGGCGGCCTTCAACGCGAAGACGCCGGCGGACGCCTACTTCGGCAAGGTCTGGGAGCGGGCGTTGCCGGTGGAGAAGTACGCCGGCCCGGATGATCCTCCCTACGAGGCGGACTACAAGGGGCTCGGCAAGGCGTTCCCCCACAAGGTGACCGGCAAGCTGGAGAAGCCGGGGCCGGACTACTACCTGGCCTTCGGCGCCTCGCCGTTCTCGCTGGAGTGGCAGCTCTCCTTCGTGGAGGCGGCGCTGGACGCGGAGAAGCTGGGCGCGGACGCGGTCACGGACCTGCTCGCGGTCAGCTTCACCACCCCGGACTACGTGGGCCACGCCTACGGCCCGGACAGCCAGGAGGTGCAGGACATCGTCGTGCGGCTGGACCGCGCGGTGGCGCAGCTCATCTCCAAGGTGGAGAAGAAGGTGGGGAAGAAGAACGTGGTGTTCGCCTTCACCGCGGACCACGGCGCCGCGAGCGCGCCGGAGAAGCTGGCGGCGGAGGGCAAGAAGGTCCGCCGGATCAAGAAGGCGGAGCTCAAGGCCGCCGTCCAGGCGGGGCTCACCAAGGCCTTCGGGCCGGGCGAGTGGCTGCTCGCGCTGGAGGACCCGAGCCTCTACCTGAACCTCAAGCTGGCGGCGGAGAAGAAGGTGGACCCGGCGCTGCTCGAGCAGGCGGCGCTGGAGGCGGCGCTCGGGGTGAACGGGATCGCCGCGGGCTTCACCCGGACGCAGCTGCTCAAGGACGGCGGGGGCGAGGCGCCCTACGCGAAGGCGGTGGCGCTCTCCTTCCACCCCAACCGCGCCGGGGACGTGCTGCTGGTCCCGGCCGAGCAGTGCTTCTGGGGCAAGTACGGCGAGCGGGATGAGGGCTCCACCCACGGCTCACCCCACGCGTATGACTCGCACGTGCCGCTGGCCTTCTACGGGGCAGGTGTCACCTCGGGCGTACATGGCGAGCCCGTCGACATGTCCGGGGTGGCCGCCACGCTGGCCGCGCTCGCGGGCCTGCCGCCGCTCGCCAACGCGGAGGGGCAGCCGCTGCCCGTGGCCCCCTCGCCCGCGCCGAAGAAGGGGCGCGCTCCGTAAAGCGCGCTGGCGAAGATCCAGGTCAGTCGGAGCGGACTGGAGCCGGCGCGCGCCAGTTGGCTCCTGCAAAGCGCCAGCTCCTTGCTCCGTCAGTGGTGCGCCCCCCGCGTTGCGCAAGCCTCGGCGCGGACTCGCGCACGTGATGGCGCGGAGCTTCGACCAACGGGTGCAACGGGCGCGGCGCGCGGCTTGCTCAAGCCGGGTGGCGAACCCTCGTCACCATCGGAGCAAGCGATGAGCACCTACCGGATCCAGTCAGGCGACTCCCTCTGGCGCATCGCGCGGCGGATGCGCGTCAGCGTCCAGAGCCTACGGAAGGCGAACCCGCGGCTCCGGAGCCCCAGCCGGATCTTCGCGGGGCAGACGCTGAACCTCCCCGGCAAGGCCGCCGCGGCGCGGCGCCCCGCCGCCAAAGCGACGGGCCGGTCATCCGCGCCGGCCTCGCCGGCTCCGGCCGCGGCCGGCTCCAGCGGCGGCGGCAAGGTGATGGACATCGCCCGGGCGCACCTGGGGATCAACGCGAGCTCGGCCAAGCTGGCGGGCGATGCGCTCGGCCGGGCGATGGAGGACTGGGTCCCCAACACGGTGAACTGCGCGAACTTCGTCTCCGGCGCGCTGGAGGCCGCCGGGCAGATCACCCACGCCGGCCACTCTGCCTCCGTGGTGGGACTGATCGGCAAGCTGGACCGCAACCGCAACTTCAAGCGCGTCACCCTGCACCAGGCCAAGCCGGGGGACGTGGTCTCCTTCAAGACCACCGGCGGGCACCACGTGGTGCTCTTCGCCGGGTGGAAGAACGGCAAGCCGTACTTCCTCGGCTCCAACAACATCAACTCGGACGGCACGCAGCGGATCAGCTACAGCACGTCCAGCTACCCGATTTTGGCGATCCACCACTACCGCGCGTAGCCGAGAAGGTTGAATCGCAAGACCGAAGCGCCCAGGGCCAGGAGGGCCCGGGAACCCGAAGGGTCGCGCTCGCCTTGCGTGAATGGCTCCCTCGGTGACGCGCTCCACGCGCGGTGGGTAGCACTGCCAAGGTGTCCGGAGCGGGCGCTCGGCTTCCGAGCTCCGCCCGACGGAGGGGGTTCAGCTCCTCTTCAGAAGCGTCTGAAACGCGCTTTTGCCACCTCGCAACCCACTGGAATCCCGAAGCGGCTCCTCGTCGAAAAGGTCGAATCCGACGCTTCTGAAGAGGCGCGGGAACCCCCGCTCGGCGCTGGCCGCTCACGGAGTGTCGTGCTCCCGCTGCGTGCGCCGGCGCGCCAGCCTCTACCGAGGCCGCGAGCGCTCCACCGCGGGAGCCATGCGAGCCAGAGGAGCGCGACCTGTTCGGTTTCCCGAGCCCCTCTTTGCTCTAGAACAGCGCGTGGATGATCTTCATGGTCACGAACGCCAGCGCCGCGCTGAGCGGGATGGTGAGCACCCACGCGAGCAGGATGTTCCCGGCCACGCCCCAGCGCACGGCGGAGAGGCGGCTGCTGCTGCCCACGCCCATGATGCAGGCGTTGATGCAGTGGGTGGTGGAGACGGGGACGCCGAAGTGGCTGGCCACGAGGATGGTGCCGGCGCCGGCGGTCTCGGCGGCGAAGCCCTGCAGCGGGGAGATGCGGATGATCCGCGTCCCCATGGTCTTGATGATGCGGGTGCCGCCGGCCATGGTGCCGAGCGCGATCGCCGCGGCGCAGGCCAGGATCACCCAGAAGGGGACCGCGCCGTCCTGCGGCAGCACCCACGTGGGCAGCTCCGGGTGGCCGGCGGTGACGTAGGCCACCAGCGCCAGCGTGATGATGCCCATGGACTTCTGGGCGTCGTTCGAGCCGTGGGCGAGCGCCATCAGCGAGGCGGACACCAGCTGCAGCCGCCGCGAGGCGCGGTGCACGGTGCCGGGGCGGGCGCGGCGCAAAAGCCAGAGCAGCAACACCATGAAGAAGAAGGCGGAGAGGAAGCCGAGCGTGGGGGAGACCACCAGGGGGATCAGCACCTTGTTCTTGAGCGCATCCCAGCGGAAGGCGGCCACGCCGGCCTCGGACACCACCGCGCCGGCCAGCGCGCCCACCAGCGCGTGCGAGGAGCTGGAGGGGATGCCGTACCACCAGGTGATCAGGTTCCAGATGATCGCCCCCATCAGGGCGGCGAGCACCACCTGCTGGGTGACGATGGCGGGATCCGCGAAGCCGGAGGCGATGGTCTTCGCCACCGCGGTGCCGGTGACCGCGCCCACGAAGTTGAACGCACCGGCGAGCAGCACCGCGGTGCGGATGGGGAGCACGCCAGTGGAGACGACGGTGGCGATGGCGTTGGCCGCGTCGTGGAAGCCGTTGATGTAGTCGAAGACGATCGCCGCCACGACGACCGTGATGAGCAGGCTAACCATGCTTCACGGACAGGTTGACGAGGCTGTGACCCACGTGCTCGCAGTGGTCGATCGCGTTCTCCAGGTTGTCGAGCACCTCGCGCTCGCGCAGCACCGCCCGGAAGTCCAGGCGGGCGTCGTGGAAGAGCGCGGAGAGCGCGTTGCGGTAGATGGCATCCCCCTCCTTCTCCTTGGCCCGCAGCGCGCGCCCCGCCTCCATCAGCTTCGCGTACTCGTGGCGGGTGAGGATGGGGAGGCTGTTCTTGAGGATCTCCGTGCACTCGATCAGCTTGCTCATCAGCGCGCCCATCGCCGCGGTGGGGCGCTCCACGCCCAGCAGCACGCAGGCGCGGACGGCGGCGTTGGCCAGGTCGCTCACCGTGTCCAGTTCGTTGGAGAGCCACTGGATGTCCTCGCGGTCGATCGGCGTGACGAACGTCTTCGCCAGCGCCTCCTCCAGCTCGCGAAGGATCACGTCGCCCTGGTGCTCGAGCTCTTGCACCTTCTTGCGCACGTCTTCGGCCTTGGCCCCCTCGTCCCGGAAGGTGCCGAGCGCGACCGCCGCCTGGTGGGCGATGTCCGCCTGCCGCTCGAGGTAGAGGAAGAAGTGATCCTCGCGGGGCAGGAGGAACCGGATGAGCGATTGGAGTCCCATGGCGGCGCACTGTGCCCGTCGAAGCGGCCACGTCAACCGTCTTATCGAAGCGCTTTTGGTTACCCTGTGGGCCCATGCCCGCCCTGGACCTCGTGCTCGCCTCCACCTCGCCCGCCCGGCGCGCGCTGATGGACGCGCTGGGGCTGCCCTACCGCGTGGAGGCGCCCGGCGTGGACGAGGACGTCCCGCCAGGCACGCCGCCGGCGGACGCGGTGGCGGTGCTCGCCGAGCGCAAGGCCCGCGCCGTGGCCGCGCGTCATCCCGAGGCGCTCGTCATCGGCTCGGATCAGCTGGCGGTGGTGGACGGAAAGACGCTCGGTAAACCGCCGGACCTCGCAGCGGCGCGGGCGCAGCTGGCTTCGCTCGTGGGGCGGACGCACGAGATCCTCACCGGCGTCTGCGTCACCGGCCCCGGCTTCTTCGAGCGCGCGGTGGACGTGGCGAAGATCACCTTCCACCCCGTGGAGGCCCAGGAGCTGGAGCGCTACCTCGCGCTGGAGGAGTGGCGCGGCTGCGCGGGCGGCTACCGCGTGGAGTCCGCCGGCCAGGCCCTCTTCTCCCGGCTCGAAGGCGACCGCACCGGCGTGCAGGGGCTGCCCATGCTGCTCCTGGTGGCGATGCTGCGGCGCGCGGGCGTCACCTTCTTCCAGCGCTGACCTCGAAGACCTGCCACCGCGGCGCCCCTTCCGGTCTGGCGCCGCGGCGGCGAGGTGACCGACATGAAACCCAACGCTCCGGCGGCGAAAGATTCCCGGCCGGCGCCGCGCGCGCCCGATGATGTGGGCGTGAGGGCGCACCCAGGGGTGGAGCGGCTGTGGCGGGAGATGCGCGAGCAGCCAGGCGTGCTGGCGCGCTCGCTCGCCGCCCAGCGCGGTCCGGTCGCAGAGGCCGCGCGGGCGCTGCGCATGCGGGCGCCGCGCGGGGTGGTGCTGGTGGCCCGCGGCAGCTCGGACCACGCGGCGGTCTACGCCCGCTACCTCTTCGAGGTGCGCAACCGGCTGCTCGCCCCGCTGGCGGCGCCCTCCACGCTCACCCTCTACGGGCGCGGGCCGCGGCTGCGCGGGTTCGGGGTGATCGGCGTCTCCCAGTCCGGTCAGGGCGAGGACGTGGTGGCCTACGTGGAGGCGGCGCGCGCGCAGGGCGCCGTGACGCTGGCCGTGGTGAACGACCAACGCTCCCCGCTGGCGCGCGCCGCGCAGCTGGTGCTCGCCTGCGGCGCCGGCCGCGAGAAGAGCATCCCCGCCACCAAGACCGTGACCTCCCAGATGGCGCTGCTGGCCGCCCTGAGCGCCGCGCTCGAGCGCGGCGGCGGTGCGCTGGAGGCGCTCCCCGAGGCAGTCGAGGCCGCGCTCGCGCTGCGCGCGCAGGCCGCGGCGCTGGTTCGTCCGCTGGTCCGCGCGCGCTCGCTGTTCGTGCTCGGCCGGGGCTTCGCCTACGCGCCGGCGCTCGAAGTGGCGCTCAAGCTCAAGGAGACCAGCGCGTTGCAGGCGGAGGCGTTCTCGGCGGCGGACTTCCGGCACGGCCCCATCGCGCTCGTGGCCCGTCAGAAGATCGCGCTCTGCCTGGACGTGGGCGGCCGCTCCACGCGCCCGTGCCTGGACGCGGCGCTGGAGGTGCGGCGCCGGGGCGGACGCCCCTTGCTGCTGCGCGCGGGGCCGGTCTCGCCCGCGCACGGCCAGAAGGACGCGCTGGAGCTGCCGCTGTCGCTGCCCGAGCACCTGGCGCCGGTGCCCGCGGTGGTGCTGGGCCAGCTGCTCGCGCTGGAGCTGGGGGCGGCGCGCGGGCTGGATCCCTCCCGCCCACGCGGCCTCACCAAGGTGACGAAGACCCGGTAGCTACGGGGCGACGTAGCTCTGGCCGCTGTCACACTCGGCCTCCACGTCCGCCTTCGCCTTGTACTTGGCGCCCGAGTAGTACCAGTTGGTCTGCTTGGTGCCGTCCGCGCTCGTGGACTGGCACCCGCCGACCGCGCCGGTGGTGTCGCAGCGCGCGTCCTCCTTGTACTCGCCGGCGCCGCTGGCGGACTTGAGCGTGTTGCAGACGCCCTGGAACGTGATGAAGGACGGGCCGCGGAAGTCGCGCAGGTCCGTGCACTGGTCGTCCTTCGGCCGCAGGTCGCAGCGGGCGTCGCGCGTGGCCAGCACGCCGCTCAGCGCGCCGCAGCCAGCGAGGCACAGCGTGGACAGCGCCAGCAGCGTCAGCGACGACTTCCTCATGGTGGCTCTCCGTTCGACAGGGGTTGTCGAACGATAAGCGCCGCCGCCGCCCCGCTTCTCGGTGGGCATTGGGCGCCGCGCGCCCACCTTCTGCCCTGCGTCAGCGGCGACCCGGCTTCTTCTTCGGTTTCGGCTTCGCCTTGGCCTTCGGTGCGGTGGCCTCGCCGTCGAGCTGCTTGAGCAGCTTCTTGGGCGCGGTGTGGCGGTAGCTCTCCTCCAGCCACTTGAGGACGAGCTCCGCCACGCCGGTCTGGCGCTTGGGGATGGTGGCGGCGATCCACCCGTACTTGGCCATGCCGTACGAGGCGGGCTCGGTGAAGGGGAGGGTGAGCGCGGCGTCCTGGGTGTCCTTGAGCTTCACCGAGACGTAGGTGCCACCGTCGTCTTCGTCCCCGAGCCAGACGAAGACCTTCTTGCGGACGCGGTAGACCTCGTGGTCGCCGAAGAGGAAGGCGCGCTCCGCCTCGGGATAGGCAGCGGCGGCGGCGCGGACCTGGTCGAGCAGGGACTTGGGCATGACGCCGGAGGCTAGCGCATGGGTAGTGGGCGCCGCGCGCTACTTGAGCAGCAGCGTGGGCGTGGCGCAGCGCATGCCCAGCTGATCGATCCACGCACCCTGGCGGCCGAACAGCTCGGTGGCCAGCTGGGGCGCCGGGCACCCGAAGGCGAACGCGGTGGCGCCGGCGCTCGGAGTTCCCTGGGGCGAGGACGCGCCGCCGCTGACGCGCACCACGCTGAACGCGCCCGGGCTGCCCTGCAGGCTCAAGAGCGTGCAGCCGAAGCTGAGCCCGGCCAGCTGGGTGGCGCCCTCCTGGCCGGAGACAGCCGTGAGCGGGCCGGCGCAGTCGTAGTTGAAGGTGCTGGGAGAGGGCGGCGCCGTCCACCCGAAGGGGCCGAGCACCGCGCCGGGGACGACCGCGAGCGCCGCGCCGCCGCCATCCGCGGGGAGGAAGGCGGGGACCTCGAGCGTCCCGCAGTGCAGCCGCAGGCCGTACACGCCGAAGCCGGCGCTGGTGGTGATCTCGATTCCGCGGAGGATCTGCCCGGCCGGGCACGCCGCGGTGAACGCCGTCCCGCCATCCCCTCTCCCGAACGCGCGGCTGGCGACCCCGGCGTCGAAGGTGAAGGTGGAGGGGCAGCCCTCGTCCGAGGTGCCGTTGCAGGTCTCGTCCAGGCCGTCGCACGTCTCCGGGCGCGGGGTCTGCGCGCCGGAGCAGGCGCCGTACGCGCTGCCCCCGGTGGGGAGGCTCTGGCAGGTGGCCGTGCCCGCGCTGCACTCCCCGCGGCCGAGCGTGGGGTCGGCGAGGCCGGCGCCATACGGGTAACACGGGCGCGCGGCCCCGAGCGTGCAGCTGCAAGAGCCGGCGTCGCAGTTGTCCGGCAGGTCCAGGCACCGCCCCTTCTCGCACTGCTGGCGCTCCCCGCAGCGGACGTAGTCGCAGCGGTGATCCACGCACGCGCTGTTCTCGCACACGCTGCCGGCCGGGCAGCTGGACGATGGACAGTCCACCGGCACGCAGGTGCCGGCCCGGCACGCCGTCCCGGAGGGGCACGTCACGCCCGCGCAGCTGTCTCCCGTGCAGGCGCCGCGCTCGCAGATCGCCCCTGCCGCGCAGGGCGCCACCGCGCAGGACATGTCGTAGCAGGCGCCCCGGATGCAGCGCTGGTCCGCGCCGCAGGCGGGGCAGGTGGGCGCCACGCAGCGCCCCTCCATGCACACCTCTCCCGGACCGCAGCCGCCCGGGCACTCGGAGGGCCCGCAGGCGCCACCGTCACAGCCGGGCGTGACGCTGGGCGCTTCGGTGCACGCGCTCGCCACGAGCAGGGCGACGAGCGCGGCGGACGACCCCGAGGAGCGGAGGAGCATCGGCGCGAGGTTACCGGTTTGCCGTGGTCAGAGGCGCGCGCGCCGCTCCGTCAGCGGCGCTCACGCCCGTTACAGCCGCACAGAGGGGAGGTCGGTCATGAAGAAGGTTCTGCACTCGGTGGATCGCCTCGAGCTCCGGCTGGCCTTCGCGCTTGCCGGCGTCGCGCTCGGCGCGCTCCGGTTCTTCTACCGCCTGGCGCGCGGCCGGTAGCGCTCGTGCGCTCTAAAGCGCTGTAAATACGGGCTCAAAGAGGCAATGTTGCGTTGATGCGCATGGACGTATAGAACTGCGCCTCGTGTCTCTCGCAGCCCGCGCCCAGCCCCGCTCCCGGCTCAGCCGCGTCGAGCTCTTCCGGCTCCTGTCGGATCCGGATCGCCTCCGGGTGCTGGCGCTGTGCGCGGAGGAGGAGCTCTCCGTGGGCGAGCTGGCCACGCTGCTGGAGGACAGCCAGCCGCAGATGAGCCGGAAGGTCGCGCCGCTGCGCGAGGCCGGGCTCTTGCGCGCGCGCAAGGACGGGACCCGGACCTGGCTCTCCGCCGCGCTGGATGCGGGGGACGTGGTGCAGGAAGAGGCGCTCGAGGAGGCCCGCGCGCTCTGCCAACAGGATGGCAGCCTTGCCAAGCTACCGGCGCTGGTGGCGGCGCGGGAGGAGGTCTCCCGGGCGTTCTTCGAGCAGCCCTCCGTGGTCGCGCAGCCGGCGGTCTCGGGGCTGCCCACGGCGGCGCACCTCGCCGCGCTCTCGCCGCTGCTGCCGGGGCGCTCGCTCGCCGTCGACGTGGGCACCGGCGAAGGGCTCTTGCTGGACGTCCTGGCGCCGCTCTACGGCCGGGTGATCGCCGTGGATCGCAGCCAGGCGCAGCTGGCGCGCTGTGCGGCGCGCGTGGCCGAGCGCGGCTTCCACCACGTGAGCCTCTTCCCGGGCAGCTATGACGACGTGGCGCTGGTGGAGCGGGTGGACTCGGCGGGCGGGGCGGATCTGGTGATCGCCGCGCGCGCGCTGCACCACGCCTCGCGCCCCGCGCAGGCGGTGCAGGCCTTCGCCCGGCTGCTGCGCCGGGGCGGGCACCTCGTCCTGTTGGACTACTTGCCCCACGAGGATGACGCCATGCGCGAGCAGGGCGACGTCTGGCTCGGCTTCACCGCGCGCGAGCTGTCCGCGCACTGCGAGGCCGCCGGGCTCCAGCCGGTGGGCGAGGTGGCGATCCCCGCCGCCTACCACCGCGAGGGCCCGGACGCCCACCTTCCCTGGCACGCCGTCGTCTCGAAGAAACCCAGCAGTCAAAACCCGTAGTGAAGGAGCTGTCTCGTCATGAACCACCGCACTGAATTCCCCGCCTACAAGGTCGCCGACATCTCGCTCGCCGAGTGGGGCCGCAAGGAGATCTCCATCGCCGAGAAGGAGATGCCGGGCCTGATGGCGCTGCGCGCCGAGTACAAGGGCAAGAAGCCCTTCAAGGGCGCGCGCGTCGCCGGCTGCCTGCACATGACCATCCAGACCGCGGTGCTGATCGAGACCCTGAAGGATCTCGGCGCCGAGGTGACCTGGACCTCCTGCAACATCTTCTCGACCCAGGACCACGCCGCGGCGGCGATCGCCAAGGCGGGCGTGCCGGTCTTCGCGTGGAAGGGCGAGACCCTGGAGGAGTACGACTGGTGCCTGGAGCAGCAGATCTTCGCGTTCGAGGGCGGCAAGGGCCCGAACATGATCTTGGACGACGGCGGCGACCTCACCGTCTGGCTCCACAACAAGCACCCGAACCTCTTCACCGGCCCGGATGCGATCCGCGGCCTCTCCGAGGAGACCACCACCGGCGTGCACCGCCTCTACGAGATGTCCAAGCAGGGCAAGCTGAAGTGCCCGGCCATCAACGTCAACGACTCGGTCACCAAGTCCAAGTTCGACAACCTGTACGGCTGCCGCGAGTCCCTGATGGACGGGATCAAGCGCGCCACGGACGTGATGATCGCCGGCAAGGTGGTCGTCGTCGCCGGCTTCGGCGACGTGGGCAAGGGCTGCGCCTCCTCGGCGCGCGGGCTGGGCGCGCGCGTGCTCGTCACCGAGATCGACCCCATCTGCGCGCTCCAGGCGGCGATGGAGGGCTACGAGGTGGTCACCATGGATGACGCCGCCTCCATCGGCGACATCTTCGTCACCGCCACCGGCTGCTGCGACGTCGTCACCGCCGACCACATGAAGGCGATGAAGGACGAGGCCATCCTCTGCAACATCGGCCACTTCGACTCGGAGATTCAGGTCTCCTGGCTGGAGAAGAACCCGGAGATCCGCGAGGAGAACGTCAAGCCGCAGGTGGATCAGTTCGTGTTCCCCAACGGCAAGCGGATCACCCTGTTGGCCCGCGGCCGCCTGGTGAACCTGGGCTGCGCCACCGGCCACCCGTCCTTCGTGATGTCCAACTCCTTCACCAACCAGGTGATGGCGCAGCTGGCCCTCTGGGGCGCGGTGGACATCGGCGCCAAGTTCGAGAAGGGCAAGGTCTACGTGCTGCCCAAGGTGCTCGATGAGAAGGTCGCCCGCCTCCACCTGGGGAAGGTCGGCGCCAAGCTGACCCAGCTCACCAAGACCCAGGCCGAGTACATGGGCGTGGGCGTGGAAGGGCCGTTCAAGCCGGACCACTACCGGTACTAGTCCTTCGCCGTGACGTCTTCGGGGCGGGTGCTCGTTTCGTCGGGTGCCCGCCCCTCGTCGTTCAAAGGGGGCCTTCGGTGATCATCTTCCACCTGGTGACGGACGCGGAGTGGGCTGCCGGCTGTGATGGGCTGCGCTACACGCCCGCACGCTTCGCGCAGGACGGCTTCGTGCACTGCTCGCCGGATCCGCAGACCACGCTGGCGGTGGCGCGCTCGTACTTCGCGAAGGCGACAGGACCCATCTGGGTGCTGAAGGTGGAGGCGGACGCGTGCGGCTGCCCGGTTCGCTTCGAGCCGCCCGCGCCGATCGCCGGCGGTGGCGGCGGGCACCGGACGGAGGGCACGCTCTTCCCCCACGTCTACGGCCCCATCCCGCTCGCCGCCATGCGCGGGAAGCGGGAGCTGCGGCGCGAGGGCGAGTCGTTCGTCTGGCCGTACTAGCACCTCGCCACACTGGTTTTAACCGATCGCCCGTACCCCGCTCAGGCCGAGCGAAGTCGAGGCCCGTTGCCTGGGCGCCCCTCGACTTCGCTCGGGGTGAGCGGGGGCGGATCGACCGGTCATGCTCACTGTGTCCCGGCATTAGGCGACTAGAGCCCTTCGAGGAACCCGAGCAGCGCCGCGCGCTCCTCCGCGCTGGCGGCCTCGAACGCGGCGCGCGCGCGGGTGGCCTCGCCGGCGTGCAGCAGCACCGCGCGCTCCAGCGTGGGGGCGCTGCCGTCGTGCAGGTAGGGGGCGCTCCGGGAGACGCCCCAGAGCGGCGGCGTGCGGAAGGCGCGGCCGGCCACCGGGTCCTCCACGCGCGGCGCGTCCGGCGCCGCCACGTCGTGCAGGAGCAGGTCGCTGTAGAGCCGCACCGGCGTCCCGTCCCGCGCGGGCAGGGACGGGGTGTGGCAGGCCGCGCAGCGCAGGGCGGTGAAGAGCTGCTCGCCGCGCGCGCCCGGGTCCGGGCCGCGGCGCTTGGGCGGCGCGAGCTGCTCGAGGAAGAAGGTGAGCGCCTCCACCTGCGCCAGGCTCAGCTCGGGATCCGCCACCGCGTCCCCGTCCACGGACGCGCCCACCGTGGCGGTGAGCTGCGAGGGCAAGGTCAGCCCCAGCTCGTTGGAGAGCGCGTCCCGGGTGAACTCGGCCAACGTGGCCACGTTCGCCTTCCAGCCAAAGCGGCCCAGCCGGCCGTCTGGCAGGCGCGCGGCGCGGCCGCGGATGCCGTCCCCGTCGCGGTCCTCCGGGTCTTCCGCCGCCAAGATCGCCTCGCTGGAGATGGCGTCCACCAGCCCCAGCCCAAACAGCGGCGGCGTCTGACGGCGCTCGAAGAAGGTGGCCTCTGCCGCCGGCTCGGGGCGCAGGCCGTCCGAGGCATGGCGGTGGAGCAGGCTCCGCGCCGCTGCCACGCCCCCCTGCCGCAGCACGTCCACGTCCGCCGGGCCGGCGCCGCCCACCGCGCCGTCGAAGTGGCAGCTGCGGCACGCGTCCCCGTTGAAGCGCGGGCCCAGGCCGCTGGAGAGGCCGAAGTCGCGGTCGAAGAGGGCGCGCCCCTGGAGGAACCGCGCGAGCGGCTCGCCCTGCAGCACCTGCCCGGGGCCGCCGAGCTCACCTTGCGCCGGCGCCGCCGCGTTCGGCGGAAGCAGGCCGTCCGACCGGGCTGCCGCGCCGCCCAGCGCGCGCAGGAAGCCGAGCACGCCTTCGCGATCTCGCGCGTCCAGCGCGGCGTAGCGCTCCCGCGCGGCGGCGGCCTCGCCGCCGTGCCAGAGGATGGCCTCCTCCAGCGTGTCCGCGCGCCCATCGTGCAGGTAGGGGCCGCCGGCGGCCACGCCCCACAGCGGCGCGGTGCGCAGCTCGCTGGGGAGGGCCTCCCCGAGCGCCACGCCATCCGCGAGCTCGGGGCCGAGGTCGTGCAGCAGGAGATCCGTGTACGCCGGCAGCTCGCCGCGCGGGCCCTTCAGCGCGGGGGCGTGGCAAGCGGCGCAGCCCAGCTCGGAGAAGAGCGCCTGGCCGCGCACCTCCACCACGCCGAGCGGGTCAGGCGCGGGCGGGGCGAGCAGCGAGACGAACGCGAGCAGCTCCGCCAACGCCTCCGGCGCGAGCTCGGGGTCAGCGGCCCCGTCCGCGTCCCGGGTGGCGAGCTCGAGCGGGCCTTCGGGGACCTCGAGCAGCCCTTCGCGGGGGACGGGGCGGGTGGTCACCCCGAGGTGGTCCTTGAGCGCCAGCCGGACGAAGCCCTGCAGCGAGGCCATCTGCGCCTTGCGGCCGAAGCGGCCGGCGAAGCCGCGCTCGAAGTTGAGGCGGCCGCTGATTCCATCCCCGTCCGCGTCCGCCGGGTCCGACCGGGAGAGCAGCTCGTCGAAGGGGAGCTCCGCGAGCAGGCCGATCCCAAAGAACGCGGCGGGGGCGCGCGTCGCCGCCTTCCGGCCGGCGGGGGTGGGGGCGCGCGCGGCCTCCTCCGTGGAGAAGTGCGGCTGGAACGGGAGCTCGAAGGCCGGCTTCCCGCCGAGCACAACGAAGGTGTCCCGGTAGCGGGAGGCGGTCCCGCCGGCCACCGGGCGCTCGTGGCAGCCGCCGCAGGAGACCGCGCTGTACTCGGGACCCAGCCCCTGCTCGCGGGCGAAGCGGCGCGAGAAGACCTCGCGGCCGCGCTCGAAGGCGGCGCGCTGCTCGGCGGTGACGCCGGGCAGCGGCTCGCCGAGCGGGGCGAAGACGTCCGCGCGGCTCGCTGGGGCGGGAAGCGGCGCGCCGCACGCGGCCAGCAGGGCGAGCAGCGCCAGCGCGAGCGTCTCCCTCCGTTCACCCCGAGCGAAGTCGAGGGGCGCTCGAGATCTGCTGCCACGGATGGATCGACTCAGCTCGACCTGTGCGTCCCTCGACTCCGCTCGGGGTGAATGGACAAACGGCACGGCCCCACGCGCGGCGGCTCGCCGCGGTGGGGCCTTGCGCACGCTCTGTTCGGCTGGGCGCACGCGGGAGCGCAGCTACCAGGTGCCGGTGCCGGAGCACGCCCCGGACTTGGGCGCGAAGTTGGCGGCCTGCTGGCACATGACGAGGATGGGCTGGTTGAGGCCGGTGCAGCCGTTCATCACCGCGTCGTACCAGGCGTCATTGCGCATCTCCCACTCGCCGTCGTGGCAGCTCGGCTTGCCGGGGTTGTCCGGCACCTCGGCGGACTCGGCGGCCAGCTTGTTGAAGTCCGCGGTGGAGTCGAACAGCTCGCGCGGGAAGGCGATGTCCACGCCGTGCTTCTGGTACGTGTAGGTCGCCAGCTTGGCGAAGTACGGCTCCCATGCGGCCTGATCGCAGGTGGCGGGCACCTCGGGGTACTCGGCCACCGCGGTGTTGGAGCCGGACGGCATCGGCTCCGCCTTCTGGCCCACGCGCTCCCCGGTGAGCGAGGCCAGGTCCCTCACGCAGGAGCGCTCGTGCGCGCCGGTGAGCAGACACGCCCAGGGCATGGCGGAGAACTTGTCGGTCGCGGAGTACTTGGTGAGCAGGGCCGGCAGGCCGTCCACCTTCTCCAGCGACTTGGAGACGGGGCAGACCGCCCGCTCGTCGCCCACCGCGCACGAGTAGAACGCGAGCTCGCCGGGCTGCTGCGGCATGGCAGCGGTGCACTCCACCGCCGAGGTGCCGGCGTGGCACAGCCACTGGCTCTTGGTGTCCAGCGGGGTCTGGTTCTGGGGCGAGCCTTGCAGCTCGGTCATGCCCTCGCAGCCCAGGACTGCGAAGGCCACCGTGGCGAGCACGGCGGCGAGACGTCTTGTGTTCATGTGGAAACCTCGGGCTTCCCGAGCCTGGAGCGGCGCGGTGTGCACGCCCATTGGCAAGCGCGGTGCCACCGCCTTTCCCCAGCGATTTCCGAGCAGAGCGGGGAGCGGCGCGCGCCGCTTGAACGTCAAGCACAACCGCGAAGCGAAGCGATCGGTCTACACATGCTCCCTGGACCCTTTTTTGCCTGGCCCGTGCCGCGGATGCAGCATGGTCAGCCTTGGTGGACCTGAAACGGCTGGCGCAGCGTCGCACCCTGGCGAGCGGGCTGATCGCGCTCGCCGCGGTGGCCGTCTACCTCACCAGCCTGCGGGTGCCGTTCCTCGCCTGGGATGACACCTACTACGTCACGCAGAGCCTGCGGACGCAGGCCCCGGGGCTGGCCGGCTTCCTCAACCTCTGGAGCCTCCAGGACGTCTGGCACGACCGCTTCTTCGAGTACTTCCCGCTCCGGGACTCCGTCTACTGGGCGATCTACCAGCTCTTCGGCAAGAACCCGGTCCCCTTCCACTGCGCCAACGTCCTCGCGCACGCGGTCTGCGCGGTGCTCGTGCTGGCGCTGGGGCGCCGGCTGGGGCTCTCCGCGGGCGTCGCCTTCGGCGGGGCGCTGCTGTTCGCGGTCCACCCCATCCACGTGGAGTCCGTCACGTGGATCGCCGTGCTCAAGGACCCGCTCTTCACCGCGCTCTTGATCGGCTCGGTGCTCTGCTTCGCCCGGTACCGCCAGAGCCTGCGGCCGCTGGACTACGCCCTCTGCCTCGTCCTGCTGGTGGCCTCCTGCCTCTCCAAGAGCATCGCCATCTGCGCGCCGCTCTTGTTCCTGGCGGTGGACCGGCTCACCCCCACGCCGCCGCCCTGGCGGCTGACCGTGGCGCGCGTGGCGGGCCCGGCGCTGGTGAGCGCGATCATCCTCGTGCAGGTGGTGATGATCGGCCAGGCCGCCGGGGCCACCACGCCGCCGCACGCGGGCGGGTGGGGCAGCCACTTCTTCCTCGCGGGGTGGGCGTTCGTCCGCTACGCGCAGCAGGCGGTGGCGCCGGTCACCTTCCTGCTCCACTACTGCTTCGCGCCGCCGTCCGGTCCGCTGGACTGGCGCGGCCCGTTGATCGCGCTGGCGCTCGCGCTCGCCGCCGGCGGGTTCCTCTTCGGCCTGCGGCGCGCGCCGCTGCTGGCGCTGTTGATCGGCTGGTTCGTGGCGGCCCTGCTGCCGGTGTCCAACCTCGTCCCGCACGGGGCGATCATGGCGGACCGCTACCTCTACGCCCCCAGCGTGGCCAGCTGCCTGCTCCTGGCGTGGGGCTTGAGCGCGCTGCCCCAGCGGCTGCGCGGGAGCGCGCTCCTGGCCTGCGCGGCCGCCTACGCGGCGATCACGCTCGTGCGCAACGAGCTGTGGCGGGACGAAGGCAACCTCTGGGCGGAGGTGGTGGAGAACCCCGCCTGCGCCGTGGACGATCAGCCCACCAGCGCGGTGGCCTTCCTCAAGCACGCCGGGTTCCAGAAGGACCCCCGCGCCGCGCTCGAGTCCTACGCCGCCGGCATCTCCCACCCGGCGTTCGGCACCCTGTTCCCGGCGGACCGCTGCGCGTACCTGGACGCCGCGGCGGAGACGGCGCTCAACGCCAAGGACCGCCCGCGCGCGGAGGACTTCGCGGTGCGCAGCATCGAGCTGTGCCCGTGGTCCGCTGCCAGCTGGCGGACGCGGATGCTGGTGGCCGCGCGGGCGCAGCCGGAGGTGGCGGTGGAGGCGGCGCGCCGCGCCTTCCGCCTCTCACCCGTGCCCTCGGCGCAGTGGCACCTCGGCCAGGCGCGGCTCGCGGCGGGGGACGGCGGCGGCGCGCAGGACGTGGTGGCGGCGGTGGTGCGCGCGCCCGAGCGCTTCTGCGCCCCGTTCGCGCGGTGGGCGGCGCAGGCGCACCCGCCCGAGGAGTCGCTCGCCCCGGCGCGCGCGGCGTGCGCTCAGTTGCTGCAAAAGCAGAAATAGTGCTCGGGCAGGTCGTCGAGCGCGGCGGGCGCCCCGCAGCCGCGGCACGGCACGTCCGGCAGCGTGGGGATCCCCCGCTGCTCCAGCTGCACCAGCTCCTCCTGCTGGCCGCCGCAGCCGTCGCAGAAGAAGGGCACCATCACCGAGAGCACCCGGCCGCCCCCGGCGAAGTTGGCGATCATGTTCAGCTGCGCCACCACGGAGACCGCGCAGCGCGCGAGCGAGAAGGTCCGCCCACTGGCGCGCAGCTCCTTGAGGAGGTTGATCCAGTCGCGCACGCCCACCGAGTTGACGCGCCGGACGCCGTGGAGGTCGAGCAGCAGCTCCTGGCTCAGCTGCTCCGAGAGCAGCCCCGCCAGGTTCGCCCGCTCACTGATCTCTCCTTCGAAGAGGACCCGGGTTTGGCCCTCCCGGCTCTCGAGCTGCCATGACAAGGCTGACGTCACGGGCACCACCTAGCACAGATTCTTCACGGGGAGGTACGGACTCAGGTGAGCTCGGCCAGGACCAGCGTGAGGTCGTCGTCTCGCGGCTGCGCGCCGAAGAAGAGGTAGGCCTCGTCCAGGATCCGCCGCAGCTGCTCGTCGATCGGGTGCTTGGCGAACGCCACCAGGAGCTGGCGGAAGCGGCGCTCGCCGAACGGCTGGCGCTGGGCGTTGGCGCACTCCACCAACCCGTCGGTGTAAAGAACCAGGCGATCTCCAGCCGCGTACTCCCGGGTCTTCACGTCGTAGCTGTTGCCGTCCGCGTCGCCGATCAGGTTCCCGCGGCTGATCAGCATGCCCGCCCGCAGCATCCCGCCGCCGGCCTCCACGAAGTAGGGGTGGTTGTGGCCGGCGTTGGCGAAGGTAAGGGTCTTTGCAACGGGATCCACGAGGCAGGCGAAGGCGCTCATCGTCAGCTCGCCGCGCGCCGAGTCGTAGACCACGTCCGACAGCGTCTGCAGCAGCTCCGCCACCCGCAGCTCGCCGGTGCGCCGCAGCAGCGTGGCCACGCACGCCCGCGCCATGGTGGTGAGCATGCCGGCGTCCACGCCGTGGCCGGTCACGTCGCCAATCAATAGGAGGGTTCGATCCTCGGGCAGCTCGAGGAACGTCCAGAAGTCGCCGCCCACGCGCGTGGCCGGGTCCACCCAGCCCGCCAGGTTGAGCCCGGGGCGCCGCACCACCGTGCGCGCGGGCACCACCGTCTGCTGGATCCTCCGGGCCAGCTCCATCTCCTGCTGCGCGGCCTCGCGCTGGGCCTCGGCCAGGCGGCGCTGCGTCCCTTGGATCTCGGCGCGCCCCGTCTCGAGCGCCCCCTGCAGCCGGGCGCGCTCGCCCGCGGCGTCGCTCAGCCAGGCCAGCCCGCCCGCGCGGGCCTTGGCGCCGCACTCGGCGAGCCGCTGCGCGGCCTGCGCCACCAGCGCCCGCCGCGCGGCCTCGTCCCGCGCCGCCTGGAACGCCGCCCGCCGCCCCCACAGCCGGGCCACCTCCAGCCGCGCCCCGCAACCGGCCAGCAGCGCGCACGCCGCCTCGTGCCCCGGCTCGCCCGGCCGCCCGGCGAGCGCCTCCAGATCGCTCTGCAGCGCCAGCAGCCAGCCCCGCGCGCGCGGGGAGCGCGCCGCGGACGCCAGCGCGTGCGCCACCGCGGCGGTGGCCTCCTGCAGGGCCGGGCCCTCCGGTGACGGCGAGCCCCACAGGGCCTCCACCGCCGCGCGCGCGCGCAGCACCCGGGCGTGCAGCTGCGCCTCGTCCAGCGCTCCCGCAGCGCCTGGGCTGCTGTCCGCCACCGCCTCCGAGAGCGTGAGCGCCGCGGCCTGCGGCCGCTGGAGATCCAGCTGCGCCTCCGCCGCGAACAGGCGCGCCCAGCGCCGCGCGCTCTGCAGCGGGGCCTCGTGCGCCAGCCGCGCCGCCAACTGGGCCGCGGACTCCAGCTCTCCGCGCGCGAGCTGGAGCGCGGCGGCGGCCAGGGAGGTGAGGGTGCTCAGCTCAGGCTGCGCGGCCCACTGCGACAGCTGCGCCGCCGCGGACTCGAGCTCCCCGGTGGCGCACAGCGCCTCCACCCCCAACGCGAAGCACAGCTCGGCGCTGGGGCGCTCGTCCTCGCGGGCGAGCCGGCCCGCCGCGTCCAGGAGGGTGGCCGCCGCCGCCTGCAGCTCGCCTCGCCCGCGCGCCAGCAGCCCGCTCAGCGCCAGGGCGCGCGCGTGCTCGCGCGCTCCGCCCTCCAGCGCGGCCAGCGCGGAGAGGGCCGCCGCCAGCTCGGGGCCGCCGTCGCTGCCCGCCAGGCCGCGCTCGTAGGCGTCCTGCGCCTGCGCCGCGGCGCGCGCCACGGGCCCGTCCAAGCCGCCCCGCGCCCGCTCTGTCACCGGCTCGAGCATGGAAGGGGCGTCAGCGCTTCACGAAGAGATTGAACGACTTCTGCCGCGCCGCGAAGCTGCGGTAGCGGCTGGTCCCCTCGAGCACGCCGATGACTTCGGTGCGCGCGCCGCGCTCGATGTTGATCACCAGCTGCGTCAAGGACTCGAACACGTAATAGAAGCCGAGGCCGGCCCCTCCGGGTTTGCGGTCAATCTGGTCATCGCCGCCGCGAAAGCACTTGGCCAGGTTGTCGAGCACGCGCTCGGCGGTCAAGGAGCCGAAGGCGTCCGTCACCGAGACCCCGAGCCGGTCCTCCTCCCGGCGCAGCTGCACGCTCACCGCGCGCTCGGGCGGGAGGCTCACCTCCTGGATCCGCGAGGTGAAGCCGTGGAGGCTGTTGCCGTGCGCGTCCACCGGCGCGTTGTAGAAGGCGTTGGTCATCAGCTCGTCCACCACGCTGCAGAAGGTGTCGAGGACGCGGTTGACCACGCTGGGGCCGGTGGCGAAGGCGGAGGCCGCGGCGATCACGTCCATCCGCTCCTCGGAGCTGGTCAGCTCCAGGGACCGGCTCTGGGCGGCTGGGGAGAAGTACTGGTCGATCCCGAAGAGGTCGCCGGTGAGCAGCTTGCGCGCGGTGACGCGCAGCTCGGCCGGGTCCACCCCCTCGTTCCGGGCGAGCAGGTGGGTGAGCGCGTGGCTGCCGAAGAGCTGGACGAAGTCCGCGCGGCAGCCCCCGTGCGAGACCACCACCACCGGGGCGCGGCCCTTCGCCGGGCGCAGGAGGTGCTGGCGCTCCGCGGTGGAGAGCGCGTCGTAGTCCGCGAGGATGAACGCGTACTCGGCGTCGAAGAGGGAAGGGTCCAGGTGCGGCCGGCGCTCCACCTCGCCGGTGAGCCCCTCGAGCGCCGTGGCCGCCCCCGCCATCCAGGGCTGCGGACCCCCCACGAAGCAGACCCGAGCTTCCTGGCGCGTCCGCTCGGTTCCCAAGCTCACGGCCAGTGAGCCTAACGCATCAGGTGCGCGGTCGTCCCCTTCTCGAGCGGGCCGTGGGCGCACGTCAGTGGATGTGGGCGCGGCGGTCTTTGGCGCGCGCGCGCGTGAGATTTTCGGCGCTTGCGCCTTGCGCGGAGGGCGGCATAGACGGAGAGGTCCATGTCACTCCTCGAAGCCGTGGTGCTGGGGTTGGTGCAGGGCCTGACCGAGTTCTTGCCCATCAGCTCCACCGCCCACCTGCGGATTACCCCGGAGCTCTTCCGTTGGCCGGACCCCGGCGCGGCCTACTCCGCGGTCATTCAGCTCGGCACGGTGGTGGCGGTCATCCTCTACTTCTGGAAGGACGTGCTCAAGCTGGGCGCCGCCTTCTTCCGCGGGCTGGTGGCGCGCGCGCCGTTCGGCACGTTGGAGTCGCGGCTCGCCTGGTACGTGCTGCTGGGGACGCTGCCCATCGGCCTGTTGGGGCTGGCCTTCAAGAAGGCGATCGAGACCTCGCTGCGCTCGCTCTACGTCGTCGCGCTCGCGCTGATCCTCCTGGCGGTGGTGCTCTTCGTGGTGGAGCGGGCGGCCTCGCACCGGCGGACGCTCCAGGAGCTGACGCTCAAGGACGGGTTGTTCATCGGCGCGTGCCAGGCGCTGGCGCTCATCCCCGGCGCCTCCCGCTCCGGCACCACGCTGACCGGGGGGCTGGTGCTCGGGCTCAAGCGCGAGGACGCGGCGCGGTACTCGTTCCTGCTCTCCATCCCCGCCACCGCGCTGGCCGGGCTGTTCGAGCTCAAGCACTTGATCCAGGCCCCGGAGCGGCCTTCGACCCTGGTGCTGGTGGTGGGGACGGCGGTGGCCTTCGCCTCCGGAATGGCGGCGATCGCCGGGCTGCTGCGCTTCTTGCGCAGCCGCACCACGCTGGTGTTCGTGGTCTACCGGATCGCCCTGGGGACGATCTTGCTGGTGCTGCTCTCCAAGGGCGTGCTCAAGCCGTCCTCCGGCCTGGAGAACGTGACGCCGGAGCCCACGGCGGCGGGGAGCAGGTGACGGACGGACGTGGAGCCGCTCTTCGCGCAGCTGGCAGAGAGGTTGGAGCGCAGGCCGGGCAGACCGCTGCACCTGCCGGGGCTGACCCTGCGCGAATCCGCGGTGCTGGTGCCGCTGTTCGTGCGGGACCGCGAGCCGCACGTGCTGTTCACCAAGCGCCCGGCCACGCTGCGCACCCACGCCGGGCAGATCTCCTTCCCCGGCGGAGGGCGCGAAGACGCGGACGCCACGCCGCTGCACACCGCGCTCCGGGAGACGCGCGAGGAGCTGGGGATCCCCCCCGAGCAGGTGCGGGTGCTGGGGATGCTGGACGAGACGCCCACCACCACCCGCTTCCGGATCTTGCCCTTCGCCGGCCTGATCCCCGCGGACCTGCGCTACACCCCGAGCGAGGAGGAGATCGACGAGATCATCGAGATCCCCCTGCGCCACCTGCTGCAGCCGTCCATCCACCGGGTGGAGAAGCGCGCGGTGAGCGATCACGAGACGGAGATCTACTTCTACGAGTACGGACCGCACGTCGTCTGGGGAGCGACGGCGCGCATCCTCCGCAACCTGCTCCTCATCCTGCGGGAGCTCCCCGCCTCCGCAGCCCTCCTCTGAAGACCACCGCGACATGAACCTCTACCCCGTGATCATGGCTGGCGGCTCCGGCACGCGCTTCTGGCCGCTCTCCCGCGCCGCCCGCCCCAAGCAGTTCCTCCCGCTGGCCTCCAAGCTGCCGCTGATCACCGACACCGCGCTGCGGCTCAAGGGGCTGGCCACGCCCAAGGAGCTCTACGTCGTCTGCGGCAAGCTGCACGCGAAGAGCGCCGCCAAGCTGGTGAAGGGGCTGCCCAAGGCGAACATCCTGGTGGAGCCGGTGGCCCGCAACACCGCCCCGGCGATCGGCCTGGCGGCGCTCCACGTGGCGCGGCGCGACCCCAACGGGGTGATGGTGGTGCTCCCGTCCGACCACCACGTGGCGGACGTGGAGGGCTTTCGGCGCCAGCTGGCCGAGGCGGCCCAGGTGGCCGAGCAGGGCTACCTGGTGACCCTGGGGATCAAGCCGCACCGCCCGGAGACCGGCTACGGCTACATCCGGGTGGGCGAGCCGCTGTCGGGCAACAGCCGCCGGGTGCAGGGCTTCGTGGAGAAGCCGGACCTGGCGCGCGCGCAGGAGTACCTGGCCTCCGGGGACTACCTCTGGAACGGAGGGATCTTCGTCTTCCGCGCCGAGGCGATCCTCGCCGCGTTCCGGACCCACATGCCGGCGCTCGCCGCCGCGCTGGACGCGCTGGGCAAGCAGCTGGGGAAGAAGGGCTACGCGAAGGCGCTGGCGCGGCTCTTCCCGAAGATGGAGTCCGTCTCCATCGACTACGGGGTGATGGAGCGCGCGGAGAACCTGGCGGTGCTGCCGGGGGACTTCGGCTGGTCGGACGTGGGCTCCTTCGCCGCCATCCCGGAGGTCCGCCCGGCGGACGCGCGCGGCAACGTGGTCTCCGGGAAGGGCGCCCTGGCCATCGACTGCGAAGGCTGCGTGGTGCTGGCGGGGGACGGGCGGCCGGTGGCGGTCGTGGGGATGAAGGACGTGGTGGTGGTGGACGCCGGGGATGCGCTCCTGGTGGTGCCCAAGGAGAAGAGCCAGGACGTCCGCAAGGCGGTGGAGGCGCTCAAGGCCAGCAAGCGCCAGCAGTTCCTCTAAGGGTCCACTGGCCATCAGGCGCCGCGCCGCTCTGGCCGGGCGCGCGGCCGCCGTGCTAGTGCGTCGCTCCTTCCTCACTTCTCTTCGGAGCGGGACGCACGATGAACGGGCACATCTTTCGCGAGTACGACATCCGCGGGCTGGTCGACAAGGACCTGACCGACGAGGTGGTGGAGCTGTTGGGCAAGGGGCTGGGGACGGTCATCCGCCGCAAGGGCGGGACCAGCCTGGCGATGGGGCGGGACTGCCGCGAGTCCTCCACGCGCTTCCGGGAGTTCCTGGCCAAGGGGCTCACCTCCACCGGGCTCAACGTCCTGGACATCGGCGTGGTGCCCACGCCGCTCACCTACTTCGCGGCGAACACGCTGCCGGTGGACGGGCTGGCGATGATCACCGGCAGCCACAACCCGCCCGAGTACAACGGCTTCAAGATTGGAGCGGGGAAGACCACCTTCCACGGCCATGAGATCCAGGAGCTCAAGCGCCTGATCGAGAAGCGCGACTTCGAGCGCGCCGCCACGCCGGGCGTGGTGAACGAGTTCGACATCATCACCCCGTACGCGCACTTCATCCGGCAGACGGTGAAGTTCGGGCGCAAGGGGATGAAGATCGTGATCGACGCCGGCAACGGCGTGGGCGGCCACGTGGCGGTGCCCCTGTTCAAGGCGCTGGGCTTCGAGGTCGTCCCGCTCTTCTGCGAGATGGACGCGCGCTTCCCCAACCACCACCCGGATCCCACGGTGACGGAGAACCTGGAGGATCTCAT
The DNA here is from genome assembly GCA_044229415.1 of Myxococcaceae bacterium. Classification (GTDB taxonomy): domain Bacteria; phylum Myxococcota; class Myxococcia; order Myxococcales; family Myxococcaceae; genus JBGATB01. Next base: position 51,275 of record JBGATB010000028.1, read on the forward strand.
CCGCGCGGTGAAGAAGGAGCGCGCCGAGGTGGGGATCGCCTACGACGGGGACGCAGACCGGATCGGCGTGATCGACGACCAGGGGAACATCCTCTGGGGAGATCAGCTGATGATCCTCTTCTCCCGCTACGTGCTGAAGGAGTCCCCCGGGGCGGCGATCGTGGGCGAGGTGAAGTGCTCGTATACGCTCTACGACGACATCGCCGCCAAGGGCGGCCGGCCGATCATGTGGAAGGCCGGCCACTCGCTGATCAAGGCCAAGATGAAGGAGGAGAACGCGCAGCTCGCAGGTGAGATGAGCGGCCACATCTTCTTCAAGCACCGCTACTTCGGCTTCGACGACGCGGTCTACTCGTCCGCCCGCCTGCTGGAGATCCTCACCCACGAAAAGCGCAAGCTCTCCGAGCTGTTGGCGGACGTGCCGAAGACCTTCGCCTCGCCCGAGCTGCGCGTGGACACGGTGGAGGAGAAGAAGTTCGAGCTGGTCAAGCGGGCCACCGAGGCCCTGCGCAAGCAGGGGCACAAGCTGGTGGACGTGGACGGGGTCCGGGTGACGTTCCCGGACGGGTGGGGGCTGATCCGCGCCTCCAACACCCAGCCCATCCTGGTCCTCCGGTTCGAGGCGAAGACCCAGGAGCGCCTGAAGGAGATCCAGCGGCTGATCGAGGGTACTGTCGAGGCCGTGAAGAAGGAGGTGGGCGCGTGAGCGGACCGAAGATTCTGGCCATCCCGGGAAGCCTGCGCACCGGCTCGCTCAACCGCATGCTGCTCAAGGTCGCGGTGGGGGAACTCACCAAGCTCGGCGCGGAGGTGGATCAGGCGGACCTCAAGGAGCTCGCGCTGCCCATCTACGACGGGGACATCGAAGGCGCCACCGGTCAGCCCGCGGGCGGCAAGCTGCTGCGGGAGAAGATCTCCCGCGCGGACGCGCTGCTGATCGTCACGCCCGAGTACAACCACGGCATCCCCGGCGGGCTGAAGAACGCGATCGACTGGGCCTCGCGTCCCCCGGATCAGCCGCTCAAGGGCAAGGTGGCGGCGTTGATGGGGGCCTCACCGGGCGCGTTCGGCGCGGTCCGCTCGCTGACGTCCGTGCGGCAGACGCTCACCGCGCTGGGCGTGTGGCTGGTGCCGTCGCAGGTGACGCTCTCCTTCGCGAACAAGGCCTTCACCGAGACCGGTGAGCTGAAGGAAGCGCGGACGCTGGACGAAGTGAAGGGCGTGGTCACCGCCCTGGTGGATGAGGCGAAACGCCGGAGCGCGGCGAGGAGCTGAAGCGTGAAGCGATTGGAGCTGGGATCCCTGCTGTTCACCCGCCGCCGGGCCGGGCGCTTCGGCGGCGCCATCTGTTTCGCCCTGGCGCTGGCGTCGTTCGTCCCCGCGCTGCTCTTGCTGTTCTTGCCGCGCAGCCCGGATCCCACCCCCGGCTGGACGGCCTTGGGGTTCGGCGTGGCCGTGCTGTTGCTGATCGGCCTGACGGTGCGGGCGCTCACCACCGGGCTCTGGGTCTACGAGCGCGGGCTGCGCTCCCGCGCCGTGCTCGGCTCCGGGACCTGGCGCTACGACCAGATCCAGAAGGTGACGGTGGAGGAGCCCGGCGGGCCCGCCGCCAAGGTGGTCATCCGCTTCGAGGTCAAGGGACGCAGCCGGCAGATCTCCCTGCTCGGCAACCGCGACCCCGGCGCCCAGGAGCTGCTCGCGCTGATGCGGGCGCGTGAAGGCAACCCCGTGTCCCGTTCTTCTCGGGCGTAGGCGCGGTCACCCGTCACCCGTCACCCGCCACCCGTACCTCCATCCTCCGTTCCCGCTCCCCGTGCCCGTTCCCCGTGAGGCGGACCCGTGAACGAACGCGAACGCGAACCCGAACGCGGTTTTTGCCTCGATCAGGCTCCGCGGAAGGCCTTCGCGCCGTCGCGGTCGCGTGCGGGTTCGCGTGCGCGTTCGTTGACGGGTTCGGGGACCGCTGACGGGTGACGGGAACGGGAACGGAGGATGGAGGTACGGGCTCCGGGTCACGGGGGGATTGCGTCCCGTGCCTTCGCTCAGCCTGCTCCCACCGCGTCCACCAGCGCGCGGGCGTGGAACAGGGCCACGCACAGTGGGGCAGTGAACAGCACGGTGGTCATCGACCAGACCAGCGCCAGGCAGAGCGCGCGGAAGCGGGGCGAGCTCCTGCCGGCCGGCGCGGCGCGGTTGGTGAGCAAGAGCAGCCCGTACATGGCGCCCGCGCTGGCGCACAGCCCGCCCGCCAGGCCGGCGAGCACCAAGTAACCCGCCGAGCCGGCGAGCAGCGGCCGCAGCGCGCCTTCCCCCTCGAGCGCCAGCGCGCACAGCAGGGCGAGCGGCCCCGCGTGGTTCGCCCCGAGCAGCAGCCACTGCGCCAGGGTGAAGCGGCCGCCGGGGTCCGTGCGCGTGGCCGGACGCACCTCGGACAGGCCTTCGGCCGGCACCGTCTGCTCGAGATCATCCAGGGAGAGGGTCCGCATTTTTCAGGGGCAGTGGCATAGCCCAGGGCAAGGGGGCCCTGTCCAGTCGGCGGCCAGTTGCGGCGCAGCGACCCTTCGGCGAAAACGCGGGTGTGCAAACGCTCGGCATTGACCTGGGAGGCACCCACGCCCGGGTCGCCCTGATGGAGCAGACCGGCGCGCTCATCCGCGCGGCGAAGATCGTCCTCGCGGACCGCTCGCCCAACGCCGTGGTGGAGGCGATCTCCCAAGGCGTCGCCGAGGCGACAGTCGGCGTGGCCCAGGCAGCCACCCTGCCGTGCGGCGTGGGCGCGGCGGCGCAGCTCAAGGGCACCACCGGCGAGGTGGCGGTGGCCCCCAACCTCGGCTGGCGGGACGTGCCGTTCGGGGCGCTGCTCTCGCAGCGGCTGCGCCGGCCGGTGCGGGTGGTGAACGACCTCTCCGCCGCCGCCTGGGGCGAGCTTCGCGTGGGCGCCGGGCGGGGCGTGAGCGACCTGCTGGTGGTGTTCGTGGGCTCGGGGGTGGGCAGCGCCATCATCGCCAACGGGCTGCTCGTCTCCGGCGCCAGCGGCGTGGCCGGCGAATTCGGCCACATCAAGGTGGTGCCCGGCGGCCGGCCCTGCGGCTGCGGCGAGCGCGGCTGCCTGGAGGCCTACGCTGGCGGCCACAACCTCATCCTCCAGATGAAGGAGGCGGTGGAGGCCTCGCCCCAGGGCGCGCTGCGCCGGCTCAGCGGGGGAGACGCCGCCAAGCTCAACCCGGTGCTGCTGGAGCAGGCGGCGAAGGACGGGGACGCGCAGGCGGTGGAGATCTACGAGCGCGCCTGTGGCCACCTGGCCCTGGGGATCGCCAACCAGGTCACCGTGCTCAACCCGGCGCGGTTGATTCTGGGCGGCGGGGTGCTGCTGCGCTGCCCGGGGATGCGCGCGCGGATCGTGGACGGCGTGCAGCAGTACTCGGCCATGGTCAGCCGCGCCAAGCTGGCGGTGCTGGACGCGGCCCTGGGAGACGACAGCGGGCTCATCGGCGCCGGGCTGCTGGCGCTGGAGCCCGCACCCGCCTGAAGTCAGGCTGGGCCGCGCGCCGCCGTGGGTGGCGGCATGCTCTAGGTTTCGCTCAGCCGTGCTCTCGTGCTCGCGCCCCGCACCGGGGTGCCCGGCCGCACCGGCCCTACACGCGCTTTCCAATAACGGTCCTAAGGTAGTGGCCCGCCGGGCGACCGGCGACCGCGAAGCGGTGCCCCGTCTCTCGTCAGAGGGGGCGCCGCGGGCCCGCTGCCGCGCCTTCCTTCGCTCGAGGGATGGCTCGGTGAGAGCGGCCGTAACCGAAACTCGTGGCCCCTGCACTCGGGCGCCCCGGTGCGCGGCGTGAGCACGTCCGAGATCCATTGACGTTGACGTTGACGTTGACGTTGACGGCGACGGCGACGTGAACCTGGCCGTTGACGCAGGGTCGCTCGGATCACCCGTCCACTTCACGGCGCGGTCAGCTGCTGCAGCTGCACCACCCGCTTGCCGTCCACCGCCAAGAGCCGGAGCTTGAGCAGCTGAGTCCCTCTGCGGAACTGGCGCGGCTCCTCCTCGCGCCAGCCGGCCGGGAGCAGGGTGCTGCGGTAGAAGTCGTCCACCTCCGCCTCGGTGGCCTTGATCTCGTACGTCCAGAGGCTCATGCCCTCCTGCGCGCTGCGCACCAGCCCCTTGGCGCCGGGCATGCGGGGCGGCTCGTCTCCGCTGGCGGGCAGCGGCCTCAAGTCCGCCTGGCCCAGCACCACCGTGCACAGGCCGTCCTCCTTCTTTTGCAGGATCACCGTGTAGCTGCGGCGGTTGAGGTCGTCGTACCCGGTGACGCCCTGCTCGAGGTTCTGCCCGGCCGCCACGTAGAGCCCCTGGTTGATGAAGGAGCGGCGGTAGAAGTCTCCCAGCTGCGCGGGCGCGCCGCGGACCACCAGCGCGTGCAACGCCACCGGCACGCCGTTGGCGCGCACCTCGCCGGGGATGTCTATCTCCTGCACGATCGCCGCCGGGTGCTCCCAGCGGAAGGCCCGGGTGCCGGCGTCCGCCGGCGCGGCCTGCAGCGCGAGCAGCGCGGCGAAGAGGGAGGCGCTCACGGCCCGGCGCTGCAGCCCAGGCCGAGGTAGCAGCCGGACCTCGCGCCGTACGAGCCCTGGTGCGCGCCGTCCCACGGGGTGGTGGCCCAGCGCGGCCGCCCCTCGGAGACGTTGAGGTTCTGCTGGAACCCGGACTCCTCGCCCTTGAAGCTCATCTGGAACTTCACCAGGCCGTCGAAGTTGGCGGGCAGGCTCCCCACCAGCGCGGAGACGAACTGGCTGTACGCGTTGCCCGCGCCGCCGCCGTTGGCCTCGTAGAGCGTCTGGCCGCCGGCGAAGAAGCCGGCGTTCTGGCTGCCGTAGGCGTCCGCCTCCAGGTCCTCGGTCCCATGGTTCGTCAGCCCCCAGTCGTCCGTCACCATGGCGAACGGCTGGCAGTCCTGCGTGGAGCAGATGGTGAACGGGCGCGCCGCGCGCGCGAGCGACTCGGCGAAGAAGCCGTTCTCGCCTTCCACGAAGGCCTTGGGGAGCCAGCGCTGCGCCAGGTCCAGCCGGGCCAGGCAGCTCATCCCGCCCTTGTCCTGGTAGAAGGCGCTGGCGAAGGGCACGTTGTACGGCAGGCCCGCGCCGCCGCCCTGGCAGGAGAGCTTGGGCGCCCCGGCGGTGGCGAAGACGTTGCGCAGCGGCTTCATCCGCCCCTGCGCGTCTCCTGCGGCGGTGCTCACCGCCGACTCGGGGAAGAACGCCGCCCCGTCGTACGAGTGCTGCAGGTGCGCGGTGGAGTCCCAGAGCGGCTCGGTGGCGGCCTCGGTGGCCTCCATCATCAGGACCGAGGTCTCGGCGAAGTAGATGCCGAAGATGAGGATGGGGACGAAGACCAAAAGGGTGAGCGAGAGCTCCACCAGGGACTGGCCGCGCTGGCGCTTGTCGGAGCGGCTCACAGGCACCACCCGCCGGAGTTCTGCGCCTTGAGCGGGGTCATCATCCGCATGGAGTAGCGCGCTTCAATCGGCACCACGTACTCGCCCTTGGCCGCGCGCGAGCGGACCTCGCCCGCCAGGTTGTTGAGGCTCACGCCCTCCCAGGTGTCCGTCTTGGTGGCCTGGATGGGAGAGAGCCCGCTGTAGCCCACGAACATGTTCGTCATCACCCAGTTGGCGAAGGGGATCTTCAGCGGGAACCAGAAGACCAGCCGCGTTTGCAGCCGCATCAGGTTGCCCGGCTGGTCGAAGTCCGTGTCCTGCGCGCCATCCAGGCTGCCGCCGCTGAAGCTGCGCTGCATCCAGACGATCGCGCCCGTGTAGCTGAGGTTCTTCCCCCCGTCCGTGAAGGTGTTGTCGTAGCGGTTGCTCCGGTACTTCTGGAACGCGCTGGTCAGCGCCGTCCCCACGTTCCCGCCGCGCCCCAGATAGGTCTCCACCGAGGGGAGAACGGAGAGCACCGCCGCGTCCCGCATGCGCTGGCAGTTGGCGTGGTTGGTGCTGCCCACCCGGGTGGCGCGGAAGGCGGCGTACTCCGCGAGGATCCGCCCCTGGTGCATCAAGAAGAGCTGCAGGGTGCCGAGGAAGAGGAACACCGCCAGCGGCAGCGAGAGCGCCGCCTCGATGGTGGCCTGGCCGCGCTCGCGGCGGTGACGGGCGGCCGCGCTCATGGGATCCCCGTGTAGCCGGCGGAGATCAGCTGCTGCGCCGCCGCGCTGCCCGCGCCCGGCGCGCTGGAGAGCACCGTGCCCAGGTCCCCCATGCCGCTGGCGTCCACGTCCGCGTGGGTGAGCCCCGCGCGCCAGTACGGGTTGAAGAAGTTGGGCGGCTCCTTCCAGTGGCCGGGCCGGTGGTAGTAGGCGATGGAGGTGGCCACCGAGCTCTGCAGGGTGGCGCTGGGTCCACCTCCTTGGTGGACCTTGCCGCTGCGCAGGTCGATCGGCGTGCCGCTGGCGTCCGGGTTGAAGCGGAACTTGAAGAGCAGGTTCCAGGGCGCCACCGGGTCCGCGGCGAGGTCGCGGCTGGCGAGCACCATCGTCTTCGGCTGGCCGAACGCGTCCCCCGGGCTGGCGATGGAGGCGGTGTTGAAGTCGTAGAAGGACGGCCAGATGCAGGAGGCCCCGGGGCAGGTGTCCTTGGGGAAGGTCTGGTGCGGGCGCAGCGTGTGCCGGTCCGGCGGCGGCGTCTCGTCCGGCTTGAAGTCCGGCGGGTCCCAGTAGTGCGTGTCCCCGCGGTCCTGCAGGTCCGTGGAGGAGACCCAGCCTTCATAGGTGTTGGTGCCGGACTCCACGCCCGGAAAGCCGAGCGCCGCGTCGATGCCCTTGTAGTCCACCCAGACCTGCGCGTGCTCGTCCCCCCACGCCGCCCACGTGCTGGCGGTGGCGCCGTGGTTCTTCGCGGTGTCGAAGTAGCCGTTGCCCTTGAGCGTGTTGAGGCGGACCTCGTCCGCCGCGCCCGCCGGGCCGAGCACCCGGCGCAGCCCCACGTAGTAGGCGTTCATCCCGTCCGCGCGCGTGGTGGTGAACAGGTGCGCGCGGCTGCCCATCGCCGCGTGGAGGTCCACCTCCGTGCTGCCGCCGGAGATCGCGCTGTTCACCTCGCGGGTGCTGACGGCGGCCGCCGCGCCGGGCACCGTGGCCTGCGGCAGCGCCTTCTGCACCACCTTGCGCGCGAGCTGTCCGCCCCCGAGCTGTCCGCCCAAGGAGCCCATCAGCGCCGCGGCCTCGTACCCGCCGATCTGCATGGCGTAGCCCTGCAAGTCGTAGCTCTGGTTCGCCGCCGCGGTGTCCAGCTCCTGCCAGAGCGCCTTGACCCGGTCGAACTCCTTGGTGAGCAGCGGCAGGCGCCGGGTCTCATACGGGTTCCCGGTGTCCTTCCCGTACCCCATGATCTCCCAGCGCACCGTGCACACCGGCCCGTAGCAGAGGTTGCGGTCCACCTGGTCCTCGCCGTTGTGCGCGTCCTTGCAGAAGTACGACCAGTCGAAGCAGTTGCCGCTGGGCGGGCCCTTGTCGAAGTTGTGGTTGCGCGCCGGCTCCCACGGGCAGGGCTTGGGGTAGCCCGGCATCGGCGTCTTCTTGCAGTACTCGATCATGTACTCGTCCCAGTACGAGTACCAGGTGGCGTTGAGCAGGGCCCGGTAGCTGCCCGCGTAGCTCACCGCGCTCTGCACGCCGGCCAGCGCCACCATGTGGCCCAGCTGCGCGCGGTTCATCAGCGCCACCGAGTTGAACGTCCGCGCCGTCACCACCGCCTGGCTGAAGGCCGCCGTGTCCGCGCTGACCTGCAGCTCCATCTTCTTGCGCGCCACCTGCCCCAGCGACAGGGACATGCAGACCATGATCACCAGCAGCAGCAGCACCAGTCCCATCAGGACCAGCGTCTGGCCCCGAGACTCACCCTTTGCACTCATGAGGCGAGGTGTTACCTGCCCCCACCCAAGGTGAGGCATCCGTCGATTGGCCACGCACGCTCAGGGCGTGACGTCGTAACTGACGTTTATGTCGGGAAGATCGCAGCGGCGCGCAACCACCTGGACGGCCTGGGGACCCGGCGGCAGCGGCGGCACCAGCCCTTCGAAGGTGGCGCCCTGCGGGTTGAAACGCGCGCGACTCAAGGGGTGCCCGCCCACGCGGACCTCGAGCACGCCGTCCAGCCCCTGGCCCCTCACGGTCAGCAGGCTGGTCCCATTCGCCGGCCCAGCCGCCGGCTCGATCCCGCTCACCGTGGGGACGCTCGCGGAGGCGTCGCACAGGAAGAAGCGGCGCTCCGTCCAGCTCTGGCCGCCGCGGGTGTCGCGCGCCACCACCCAGAGCTGGCCGCTGCGGTCCGCCGGCAGCGGGTCCGCTTCGTCGCCCGAAGGGGGCGTGTACCGCTGGCCCACCTCGCTGCCCAGCGCCACCCGCTCCTCGGCGAGCACGCCTGTGTCCGCGTACCAGGCGGTGAGCAGCCGCTCGGTCTTCTCCTCGCGCTCGCCCTGCGCGTTGAGCTGGGTGTACGGCTCGAAGGCGCTCTCCGGGGCGGTGAGCTCGAGCGCGCTCACCCGGTCCGCCGGCAGCCGCACCGTGCCGAACGGGGGCTGCGCTTCGCCGTCCACGCGCAGCTCGCCCAGGACCGGGTTCGCGTTGAGGACCGGCTCCTCGGAGATCCTCAAGCGGAAGAGCACGAAGACGAACGGCAGCTCCTTGCTCTGCACCCGCTCGAAGAAGGCGGCGCGCTCTTCCGGGGTGGCGGTGAGCGAGAGCTCTCCGCCCACCGCGAGCAGGAGCACCTGCCCCACCGTGCCGCTCTGCCGGCGCGGGTCCGCGGGGTCGAGCACCGAGAAGAGCTGCGGATCCGCGGCGTACACCGCGCGCTCGCCAAAGCCGATGATGCTCATCCCCGGCGGGAGCGTGAGCTCTCCGCCGCCGCCGCCCTGGAGGATCGCCGAGGAGTCCTGGAACGCGGCGATGTCCGAGCAGGCGCTGCGCCCCTGGGCGAAGGGATCCGGCGCGCAGCCCAGCCACAAGAGCGTGTGCGCGCGGCCGTTGCGCGGATCCGCCACCAGCGCGGAGAGCTGCGCGCGCTCGCCCGGGTGCAGCTCCGGCGGCTCGGCCCGCACGCCGAGCACCCGGAAGCCCAAGACCGCGCTGGCGGGCTTGAAGTCCTCGCCGCAGCCGGCGGCGAGCAGCAACCACGAGAGCAGGAGCAGGCGCGCGCGCATCAGAAGTCCGCCCTCAGCCCGAGCACCGGGAGGATCGGCAGCCCGTAGATGAACTGCTCCTGGGTGTAGTCGTAGTTGTTGAACGTGCCCTCCACGTTCCCGTAGTTGGTGACGTTCTGCACGTCCGCGTAGACGGAGAGCGTCCAGTCCCGGAAGACGAACCGCTTGTCGATCCGCACGTCCAGCTGGAAGAAGGGCGGCAGGCGCCGGCTGAACAGCTCGCCGACGATCGGCCAGTAGTAGTTGCCGTTGGCGTCGTAGATGGCGCCCACGTACGGGGTGTTGAGCGAGCCGCTGGTGAAGCGCACCCGCGCGCCGGCGATGAAGTCGTACGGCAGCTTGTAGCTGGCGATGGCGATCAGGTTGTGCGGCTGATCCAGCGGGTGCAGCCCCCACTTGCCCTCCAGCTCGTAGTAGCGCTCGGAGCGGGAGAAGCTGTAGGCGATCCAGCCGAAGAAGTTCTGGGTGAGCTGGTGCCGCAAGAGCAGCTCCACCCCGTAGCTGCGCCCCACCCCGGTGGAGGTGTAGTGCAGATCGATGTTGTCCACGCTCGCGTCCGTGGTGGCGAGCGTGGTCTGCGCCTGGTGGAAGAGGCTCTTGTAATAGACCTGCACGTCCGCGCTGATCGCGTCCGTGAAGTGGTGCTCCACGCCCAGCGAGTAGTGGGAGGCGGCCTCGGGCAGCAGGTCCGGGTTGCCGAACTTGGAGGAGAGGTAGCCCTGCCGGTAGTCCGGCGGCTGGTGGAAGAGGCCGGCCGCCGCCTTCAGCGAAGTGGAGGGGAGCAGCTCCACGAACGCCGCCACCCGCGGATCCACCCAGGCGTCCTTCATCGTGAAGTCGTAGTCCACGCGCACGCCCGGGACGAGCTTGAGCTTGGGCAGCGGGCGCCACACCGCCTCCGCGAAGAGGGCCGGCTCCGCTTGATAGACGGTGGTCTCCTCGGCCTCCAGCCGCCGGGAGACGAACGGGTCGGGGATCTGGTTGAGCTTGAGCCTTTGCGGCCCCTGCACGTTGTAGTGGTAGGGGATGAGCTGGAAGTCCAGCCCGAAGGCGACGTCCAGGTTCGCCGCCGGCACGTCCACCCGGAAGGTCTGCCGCGCCATCACCGGATAGATGGAGGAGTAGACGAAGAGATCTCCGCCCGCGCCGAAGTCGTACTGGTCGTAGCCTGCGCCCAGGTAGCTCTCGCTGCGCACGCGCTCGGAGAGCTGGCGCTCGTAGTGAAGCGAGAGCCGGTTGTAGGTGAGCAGGGTGGAGAAGGCGTTGCGCCCCTCCGGATCCAGCGCCGGGTTGGGGAGCAGCAGCGAGACGTAGTCGTTGGAGCCGAAGACGGTGAGCGAGAAGCGCTCGCGCTTCCCCTTGGGCTTCCACTCCAGCTTGAGCTGGTAGTCGTAGAAGCGCGGCGCCACGGTGAAGGAGAGCGCGTTGACGTCCGGGGCGAAGGTCTTGAGCGCCCAGGGCAGCACCACGTCGATGTAGCTGCGCCGCCCGCCCACCGCGATGGACCACTCCTCGCCCAGCGGGAGCTCGAGCAAGAGCGAGGTGTCGACGAGGTTCACGTCCGCGTAGCCGTGGAAGCCCTCCTTGGAGGGCGTGCGCGTCTGCCCCTTCACCAATCCGCCGATGTTCCGGCCGTACTCGGCGCTGAAGTTGCCCGGGAGGAAGGCGATCTCGTCCAGCAGGTTGGAGTTGAAGGTCGCGTTCAGGCCGCCGAAGTGGAAGAGCAGCGGGACGTACGCGTCGTCCACGTAGACGCGGGTGTCCCACGGCTTGCCGCCGCGGACGATCAACAGCCCCAGGCCGAACGGCGCGCGCGCCACGCCCGGCAGGTTCTGCACCACCTTGAGCGCGTCTCCCTGCGTGCCCGGGATGAGGCGGATCTCCTCCTGCTTGAGCGAGACCTGCGCCACCTCCTTGCGCTCGCGCTGGGCCCGCACCACCGTCTCGTAGGGCGAGTACTGCGCCCGGCGCACGTAGTAGACGACCTCGGTGCGCTGGCCTTCGTGCACCTCCTCGGAGACCTCGTACCGCGCGTGCTCGGGGGAGGTGACGACGACGGTCACCTTGCCCGGCGGCACGCCCTCCAGCTCGAAGTGGCCCTGAGGATCCGAGGTGGTCTCGTGCGGTCCGTCCGAGGCGATCACCGCTACAGAGGCGCCGTGGATCAGCTTCCGGGTGCCGCGCTCCACCAGCCGCCCCGCGAAGTTGACCGAGCCGCCGTCCGGCACCGGCGCGCTCACCACCTCCGGCCGGAAGAGGAACTCGTACGCGTACTGCAGCCGCACCGGGGCGGGCTGCCCGTCCACCTCCGCCGGCGAGAACTCGAACTGGCGGACGGCGGCGAGCGCCGCCTCGTCGAAGCCGTGGCCGGCGGACTGGATGACCCGCGCGTCCGTCACCTTGCCGTCCGCGCCCAGGTCCAGCTCCATCACCACCGTGCCCGCCACCCCCGCGTCCGCCGCCTCCGGCGGGAAGGCCGCCTCCACCTGGCGCAGCAGCGCGGGCGGCTTGGTGAGCACGCCTACGCCCGCGTCCGGGCTCTGCGCCCGCGCGGGCGCCACCGCGGCGAGCACCGAAAGGGCGAGCAGCAGCCGGGAGAGGGGAGCGCGCATGTGACGGGCGGGGCGAAGTGATAACGCAGGCCAGGAGCGTGGGCAGGGGAGTTTTCGCGTTCGCCCCTGAAGGGGCGCTGATGCGCGGGTGTAGGCCCTGTGCGTCCGTCCTACGGCGTGCGCGGCGCCGGCGCGCTCAGCCGCGGGGGCTGTGGGGCCACCGCCAGAGCGTAGAGCGCCTCGGCGAGCATCTGCGCGGTCGAGTCCAGCGTGGACAGCGCGATCGACTCGTCCGGCGCGTGGCCGGTGTAAGGCTCGCCCGGCAGGGCCGGACCGAAGTCCACCGCCCCGGGGAACAGCCGCGCGTACGTCCCGCCCCGGATGAAGCCCGCCTTGGCGTCCGGAGCGCCCCGGTGCCGCCGGTAGATCTCCAGGAGGGTGTTGGCCAGCGTCCCCTCCAGCTCCGCCACGTGCGGCTCGCCAATGTACGGCTTCTCCCCGCCGCGGATCCGCCCGCCGCTGTCCTTCGCCAGCTCCGCCGTCAGCTGCGAGAGGCTCACCCCGAAGGCGGTGGAGTCCCGCCCGCGCGGGCGCCGCATGTTGACCGAGAGGGTGGCCTTGCCCTTGTCCACCCGCAGCAGCGTGGGGACCACCAGCAGGCCGCCCATCAGCGGGTCTTCGTACGCCAGGCCTCCCAGCTTCTTGCCCCAAGGGTCTTGGTCCATCCGCTTCGCCACCACCGTGAGCAGCGCGCACAGGCCGTTCTCCGCCAGCCCCAGCGTCTGTGCCACCGCCGCGAGGTCCCACAGCGCGTTCTGGCCGGTGGTGGCCACCGAGGAGTGCACCGCCACGCCGTGCGTGGTGAGCACCACCTTGTCCCCGCTCACCGCCACGTCCGCCTTGAGCGTGGGCCGCGCGCGGGTCAGCTCGGCGACCTTGGCGTTCACCTTCGCCGCCAGCGCCGCCGCGTCCCCGCTGCGCGGCGCCAGGGTGAGGGTGGCCGTGCCCGGCACCTGGGTGAGGAACTCGCCCGCCTTGGCGTCCACCGCCAGCGGCGCGCCTGGAGGCTGCGGCTCGCCGGAGGTGGCCACGTCCGCGTCCAGGTGCCACGCCACGAAGCCGGACTGGGCGGTGATGATGGGGAACTCGGAGTCCACGGAGATGACGTAGCGGGCCTTGGGCGCCTCCTTCGCGTACGCGGTCATGCCGTCCCAGTCGCTCTCCTCGCCGTTGCCGATGACCACGTTCACCCGGCCCGAAGGCGCCAGCGCCAGCTCCTTGGCCATGGCCACCGCCACCAGCCCCGCCGCCAGGGGCCCCTTGTCGTCCTCGGCGCCGCGCCCGAAGAGGCGGCCGTTCTCCACCACCGCCTTGAAAGGCTCCTTCTTCCACTCCGCGCGGGGCGCCGGGACCACGTCCCCGTGGAAGACCAGCGAGAGCACGCTCTCCCCCTTGCCCGCGCCCCACGACAGCTCGAAGACGGCGCGCTTGGGCGTGGTGGCGAGCGTGAGGCCGTTCTGCTTGGCCCAGCCAGCGAGGAACGCCTCCATCCGCGCGAAGGCTTCGGACTTCTCCGCGGGCCCCTCGGCGCTGACGGTGGGGAAGGCGATCAGCTGCGAGGCCAGCTCGGTGATCCGCGGGAGCGCGCACGCCTTCACGTAGGCCGCGTAGCGCGCCTGCGGCGGCTGGCCCGCGAGCGCCTTCGCGGAGAAGCGCGCGGGCGCGCAGGCTTTGTCCACCGGCGCGGCGGTGAGCAGCGCGGGGAGCACGGCGGCGAGCAGGGTGGGCGTGGGCATTTGACGCGTCTGCTTAGCGTCGAACGCCCCCGCCGTCACGCCACCGCGCTGATCTCGTAGCCGCCGCCCTTCTGCTTGGCCCGGTACATGGCGTCATCCGCGTGCTTCATCAGCTCGCTGCGCTCCACGCCGTCCCGGAAGAGCAGGGCGATCCCCACGCTCACCCCCACCCGCAGCGCCTTGCCCCGCAACTGGCAAGGCTCGGCGAGCGCGCGGCAGATCCGATCCGCCACCGAGGTGGCCTCGTCGATGCTGACGTTGTTGAGCACCAGCGCGAACTCGTCCCCGCCGATCCGGCCCAACGTGTCGCTCTCGCGCACGCACCCGGAGAGCCGCCGCGCCACCTCCACCAAGAGCTCGTCTCCCGCGTCGTGCCCCAGGGAGTCGTTCACCTGCTTGAAGTGGTTCAGGTCCAGGTAGAGCAGCGCCACCCGCCACGTGTACCGCGCCGCCAGCGAGAGCGCGTGGTCCAGCCGCTCCTGCACCTTTCGCCGGTTGTACAGGCCGGTGAGCGGGTCGTGGTACGCCATCTGGATGAGCTCGCTCTCCAGCAGCTTGCGCTGGGTGATCGGCCGGAACACGCACAGCCGCCCCGCCGGCGCGCCCTCACCGTCCTGCAGCACGGTGGCCCGGACCTCGTAGAAGCCGTGCGTGGGGCCCTCCCCCAGCTCCAGCTCCACCGCGAAGAGCCCCTCTCCCGCCAGGCGCGCGCCCAGCTGCGGCAGGTGCGCCAGCGCGTCCTGCGGCCGCGTCCCCAGCACCGCCGCGCGGGCCACCTTCAACAGCCGCTCCGCCGCGGGGTTCAAGTCCACGAGGAGACCTCGGGCGTCGAGCACGAGGACCGGCTCGGCCATGCTCTCGAAGACCCACTCCCGGACGAGTGCACGCTCCATCCGGCGGCCATTCCACCAGAGAAGGGACGTGGGTGGATCTGCGCGGCCCGCCCGCTAGTCGAGCAGGAACGTGTACCTGTAGGTGATCTCGGTGGCGACCGCCTCGCCACCCTTGTGGGCCGGGCGGAAGCGGCACTTCTCCAGCTCGGTGCGCGCCACTTCATCCATGCCGTAGCCCAGGCCGTTGAGCACCTTGACCCGCTTCACCGAGCCGTCCGAGTCCACCAGCACCGAGAGCACCACCGTGCCCTCAATCCCCAGCCGCTTCGCCTCTTCCGGGTACGGGCCGCGGCACTCGCCCAAGACCTCCGGCTGCGTGTCCACCTGGTAGGCCGGCGCGTACTTCGCCGCGCTGTACGCCTTCACCTCGCTCGGCGCCACCGCCTGCTTCGCGGTCTTGCCGTAGACGGTGTTGCCCACCGGCGCCGCGAAGCCCCCCGCCGTGGTGGTGGAGGACATGGAGATGCCCACCACCAGCGGAACCGGCTTGGTCGGCTCCGGAGGCGGGGCGTCGTTCGGAGGCGGCGGCAGGTCCTCCTTCGGAGGCTCCGGCGGCGGCTTCACCTCCGCCACCTTCACCGGCGGCGGCTTCACCTTCGGCTTGGGCGCCGGCTCCTCCACCTTCGGAGGCTCCGGCGGCGGAGGCGGCTTCTGCACCTCGAACATCACCAGCTCCACCGGCTTCTTGAAGGTGTCCTGCCGCGGCGGCGTGAGCTTGCCGAGCGCGAAGAAGCCCACCACGTGCAGCACCAGCGAGGCCGCCACGAAGGCGGCCACCGCCACCAGGCTCGCTTCGCGGGTGGCGCCGGCTTGCGGCTGCGCGGTGAGGGTGGGGCTGCTGGACACGGTTCTAGGGCGTGGCGGTGGGCGGGGGCGCCGTCGGCGCGGCGTCCTTCTGGATGTTGAGCGCGAACTTGGCGATGCCCTGGCCCTTCACCACGTCAATCAGGTGCATCACCCGGCCGTAGTTCAGCGTCTGGTCCGCGCTGATCACCGCGCGCGTCTCCGGGTCCTTCGTCAGCGCCTTCTGGCACTGCTCGAGCAGCTGCGCCTCGGTGACCTCGGCGCCGTCGAAGAACATCTTGGCGTCCTTGTCCATCACCACGTTCACCAGCCCCTGGACCGTCTCCCCGCCGTTCGCCGCGCGGGGCAGGTCCACCTCCACCGTCTCCCGGACGATGAAGTTGGCCGTGACCATGAAGATGATCAGCAGCACGAGCACGATGTCGACCAGCGGCGTGACGTTGATGCCGGTGATCTCTTCGTCGTTGTCCTGAGCGCTCCCCGCCATGGGCTACCGCGCCTCCCGGACCGCGGCGCGCACGTCCTTGGGGTCCTGCGCCTTGAGGTGGCCCACCACCGCGTGCCCCAGCGAGTTGGTCCGCGCGGTCATGTTCTTGAGCCAGCGGTTGAAGAAGTTGAAGGCGACCACTGCCGGGATGGCCACCGCCAGGCCCACCGCCGTGGCCACCAGCGCCTCGGAGATGCCCGCCATCACCGTCTGCTGGATCGCCGCGCCCTTCACGTTCGCCCGGCCCAGGTCGTGGAAGGCCTTGATGATGCCGAGCACCGTGCCGAAGAGCCCCACGAACGGGGCGTTGTTGCCCAGCGTGCCGAGGAAGGAGAGGAACCGCTCGTACTGGGGGCGCTCCCGGGCAATTACCGAGGCGATCACCTGCTCCACCGTGTCCGCTCCCTTGCCGGTGTTCGCCAGCGCCTCGCGGATCACCGCCGCCTCCATCCCGCGCCGCTCCCCCACCGCCTGCCGCACCGAGTCCAGCTCGCCGCGCGCCAGCTTCAGCGCCAGCTCCGAAGAGTTGGGCAGCTGGTGCGTGGAGAAGAAGACCACTCGCTCCAGCATCAGGGCGATGGAGACGATGGAGAGGATGGCCAGCAGCCAGAGCACCCACTCGGCGCTGGAGAGCGTGACCGAGAGGAGCCGGGTGGTGAGCCAGCCCTGGTTCTCATTGGTGATCTGGGCCAGCAGGAGGGGCAAGGTCATGAGGGTTGGAGAGGCGCGTTGAGGGGTGGGGAACGCCGAGTGTTTTTCACAGCTTGGTGAGCCCGGCAAGGCGGCCCGTCACTGATTAGCTTCCTCGCCTGGTTCCCGCAGCCGCAAATTCGGTCCTGGTGCACAACACCCTTGGGGCGCCTCGCGTTTAGGACGTGAAAACCCCTGGGCGCTTGGAAAGTTCCCGCCCGGCCGGCTGCCGTTCACCAGGCCGCTGAGGCGGCAGGCTCGGAGGGGGCGCTGGCGTCCAGCTGCTCCAGCGAGAAGTAGGGGGCCTTGGTCGGCCGCCCCGCCAGGTGCTCCGAGAGCTCGGGCAGGTTCTCCTCCCGGGTCAGGAAGGTGCCCGCTGGCGTGTCCAGGCACACCTGACCGTCGCTCCCGCACGCGCGCACACCCTGCGCGTGGGCGCCACAGCCCATGAGTCCCAGACACCCCAACGCAGCGAGCAGCAGGAGAGCAGGCTTCATCGTGCACCTCAGAGTGAGAACCCGCGCGAGTGTAGCTGAACTTCCTTCCGCTTGGTCCAGCGCTCGCCGCTCACTTGTCACCCCCCGCGAGCGCGCGCTCGGGTTCTCCAGTTAGATAGGTGCGCCGTGCTGGCTCGACTCCGCGAAGGTCCTCTCCGCGCACTCTCTCATCCGATCTACGCCCGCGTCTGGGCCGGCGCGTTCATCTCCAATGTCGGGACGTGGATGGAGACCATCGGCGTGGGGGTGTACGTCACCCAGACCACCGGCCGCGCCGGCTGGACCGGCACCGTCGCCGCGCTCGCGTTCCTGCCCTCCATCGTCATCGGCCCGCTCGGCGGCGCGCTCGCGGACCGCTTCGAGCGCAGGCAGCACCTCACTGCCGTGAACGTGGCCCAGACCGTCTGCGCCGCGCTGCTGATGGTGCTTGCGCTCAGTGGCCACCTCAGCGTCCCCGCGGTGGCCCTGCTGGTCACCGTCAATGGCTTTGCCTCCACGCTCGGCGGGCCCGCCTACAACGCGCTCATGGCAGATCTGGTCCCGCCCAAGGATCTCTTGAGCGCGATCACGCTCTCCAGCGCCCAGTTCAACCTCGCCCGCGTGGTGGGGCCCATGCTCGCCGCGCTCGCCATCGCCGCGGGAGGCCTCGGCGCAGCGTTCGGGCTCAACGCGCTGTCGTTCCTGGCGGTGGTGATCTCGCTGTCCGCCGTTCCCAGCATGCGCCCCCACGGCGCGAAGGAGCCCATCCTCGCCGGCATCCGCGCCGGGCTGGTCGTCGCCCGCGAGGACCAGGGGATCCGCCGCGCCCTGATGTTGATCACCGCCACCTCCGTGCTGATCGCGCCGTTCATCGGGCTCGTCCCGGCCTTCGCGATCAAGACGCTCGAGCGCGGCGCTTCCGGCGCGTCCCTGCTCGTCACCGCCCAGGGGCTGGGCGCCGTGCTCTCCGCCGTGGCGTCCAGCAGCTTCGCGGATCGCTACGGGCGGCGGCGGCTCCTGGTGGGCGCCACCTGGGCGATTGGGCCCGTGGCCGCGCTCTACTGGCTCGCGCCCAGCTATCCCTTCGCGCTGGTGGCCATGTTCTGCCTCGGCGCGCTCTATCTGGCGGTGGTGACGAGCTCGAGCACCGTGTGCCTCGCTCGCGCCCCCAAGCCCCTCCAGGCCCGGGTCAGCAGCCTCTACAGCAGCCTGCTCGGGACAGGGTACGCGCTCGGCGTGGTGGTGATGGGTTGGCTGGGAGATGTGGTCGGGCTCCCTGCCGCCGGCGCCGCGGCCGCGGCCCTCTATCTGACGCTGCTGCTCGTTGCGAGGCTGCGCCATCCGCAGGTGTTCGAGTCCGTGGCTGCTCCCAAGCGGCTTCCCACGCTCGAGACGCTGGCCCCTACTCCTGTCGCGCCCGGCCCCGCCGAGGTGAAGATCGCGCCGTAGCAATGCCCGCACCGGTGAATTCGCCGAGGCCCTCGCTGAAGCAGGGAGGGATTCGATTGGGGCAGGGGTTCAGGCGCACCGGCTCGCCCTACTCCGCGGCGCGTAGCTCCAGCCTCGGTGGAGACCGCGCTCCGGACGCGCGCTGAGGGAGCACGCGCCCCAGGCCGCGCAACCGGAGCGGCAGTGCCCGCACCCGTCCTGGGACGGGTGAATGCGTTGGGGGTCCGGCCGACCTGAGGGGCAGAGCCCGCACCCGTCCTGGGACGGGTGAATGGGCCGAGGCCCTCGCCCAGAGCAGGGAGGGATTCGATTAGGGCAGGGGTTCAGACGCAGCGGCTCGTCCGACTCCGCGGCGCGTAGCTCCCGCCTCTGTGGAGACCACGCCCCCGCCAGCGCTGAGGGAGCCCCACCCGCCGCCCTCGGAACGGGCCTCTCTCGGCCGGTTCTGGCATGCGAAATCGACGACAGACGATACGTTTATTTAGTGCCTCGAGGTTGATTTTTGTTGACAGCTTTTGGTGGTGTTGGCGTTTGGTGCCTCTGGGTGGGGTCCAGCGTCGCGCCTGCGGGCAGCCTTAGCCCTCTGGAGGGCGACGAAGCGGTGTGAGTCGCGCGGCGAGGTTCCATCGCCGTTCGCGCGTTGGCGACCTGCTCAGGGCGTCGAAAAATGCCGTGGTATTTGCTGCGGATGAGCTCAATTCATGTCTCTGGTCTGTCGGACGAAGCGCTGCTCGGTGCCGCACGTCAGCTCGCCGGACGTTCGCGCGAGGTCTACGCGGAGCTGATCATCCACTTGCACGAGGTCGAGGAGCGGAGGCTTCACCTCCAGCGGGGCTTCAGCTCCATGTACGCGTACTGCATGCAGGAGCTGGGCTTTACCGATGACACGACCTGCAACGTGCTCGGGGTGGCGCGGGTGCTGCCGCAGTTCCCGCAGATCCTCGACATCGTGCGAGACGCGCGCATCCACTTCAGCGGGTTGCGGTTGCTCGCGAAGCACTTCACGAAGGAGAACTTCGACGCGCTCGTCCTCGAGGCGACCGGCAAGACGAAGCTCCAGATCGAGGCGATCTGCACGCGCTTCGCCCCGAAGGAGCTGGTGCCCGACAGCATCCGCAAGCTCCCGCCGCCGATGATGCGGCCCGCCGCTGTCCCTCCGCCTGCGCCCGCGGCGGCCTCGGCTCATCCTCCCGTTGCGCCACTCCCACAGCCCATCGAAAAGCCAGAGCTGGCGCCCGAGACGGTCGCCTCGCTCCAGCGCGCGCGGCGTCCGAGGATCGACCCACTCGCGCCCGACGCCCACCGGGTCCAGTTCACGGCAGACGACTCGCTCGTCGCGCTCATCGAGGAGACCCGCGAGCTGCACCGTCATGCGGTCCCAGACGGGGACTTGGCCACCCTCGTCCGCAACGCGCTGACGCTCTACAACGCGCAGCTGCGCAAGCGGCGCTACGGCGCGGCCTCGGTCTCCGAGGCGGAGCAGCCCGTGGCGCCCCAAGCTGTCGAGCCGGTCGGCCCGGCGCCATCGGCCGAGCCCGAAGGTCGCTACATCCCCGTGGCCAAACGGCGGAGCGTCTACGCGAAGCATGGGGAGCGCTGCGCGTACGTGAGCCCGGACGGGCGGCGCTGCGACTCACGCGCGTGGCTCGAGTTCGAGCATCGAGAGGGTTACGCGCGGACGCACAGCCACTCGGTTGAGTCGCTGTCCCTGTACTGCAAGGCGCACAACCAGCTGGCCGCGGAGCAGCTGTTCGGCCGCGAGTTCATGGACGCCAAGCGAGGAGAAGCGCGACAGCGGCAGGCGGACAGACGGGGCCCTGAGCGGGCGGCGCCGAGCAGCAGGCCGCCTCCGGCGCCGCGCGCGTCCGAGCAGACCCAACTCTTCGCGTTTCACCCGTCCCAGGACGGGTAGGACGGCAGCCGAGCGCCAGACCCGCGGGGCAGCCGGGTCGTTGGCGGAGCGTGGAGCGGGCGTGAGTGAGCGTGGCGTGCTCCCGGGGCGCACGAGCGGGGCGAAGCCTTCCACCGAGGTGGGTGCTCAACGCCGCGGGGTAGAGGGGCCTGTGCAAGCGAGCCCCAGTCCTACCCGAGTCCCTCCCTGCCGCTCTGCGCGTGTCGCCAGATTCACCCGTCCTGGGACGGGTGCGGGCGTGCGCGAACGTGGCGTGCTCCCTGGGCGCCGGGGCGGGGCGGGGACTTCCACCGAGGTGGGTGCTCCCCGCCGCGGGGTGGAGGGGCCTGTGCAAGCGAGCCCCGACCTAACCGAGTCCCTACCTGTCCCTCTGCGCGCGTGCCGCCGAATTCACCCGTCCTGGGACGGGTGCGGGGGGCTCAATTGCCGCCGTCGCGGCAGCCGCAGTGGCCGGGGCCGCTGTGATCGTCATCCCCGTCGTCATGGCCGCTGCCGTGGCCGCTGCTGTCGCTCCTGCCGCCGTCGGTCCGGTCGCAGTCATGATCATCGTCGTCGCCATCGCCGTGATGCCCGCCATCGGCGTCATCGTCATCGTCCTCGCCGTGGTCACCGCCGTCGGCGTCATCATCGTCATCGTCGTCATCGCCGCCGTCCGCGTGGTGACCGGCGCCGGAGCCGCGGAGGCCATCTGCCTGGGCGGAGGGCTCGATGGAGCCGCCTGTGCCTTGAGGGGCGCAGCCCCACAGCGCCAACGCCATGAGGGAGCCGAGGAGCAGAAGCCGGATGGAAGTGGTGCGAGGGGTCATTGAGGTGCCCTCCTTGGGCGTGGCGTGGGCCCATCGCAAGGTGAGTGCCGGCCGGCGGCACCTGTAGGACCGGGGGGTTGGCCAACCGCCCCTCCTGCTGAGCGTCCTCTCGACCGGTCACCTGGCGGCTCGAGGGTACGGCGCGCTCACACGTAGGAGGGTTCCGCTTCGGGGTCCTCATCGCCCCACGTGCTCACCTTTCGGCCGTCGCTCGCGATCTGAGACATTCGACGGCGACGATGAGCGGGCCGATCCTCGGTATCGACTTCGGGACCACCAACACCGCGGCCGCCTGGTTCGATCGCGCCGGGAAGCTGCGCCTGGTGCCGGTGAAGGAGAAGGTCTTCACGCTGCCCTCGGTGGTCTGGTTCCCCGCGGCGGACAAGTCGATCGTCGGCCACGCGGCGCGCACGCAGATCATCGAAGACCCCAAGCACACGCTCTTCGGCGGCAAGCGCTTCCTCGGGCGGCGCTTCCAGTCCGAGTACGTGGCCAAGCACCGGGAGAAGTTCGCGTTCGACGTGGTGGAGGGCCAGGACGGCTACTGCGCGGCGCTGGTCTACGGGCACGTGAAGTCGCTCACGGAGATCGCCTCGCTGGTGCTCAAGCAGATCGTCTCGCACGCGAACCACGCGGCGGGGGAGCAGTTCAAGGAGTGCGTGCTCACGGTCCCCGCGCACGCCTCGGTGCGGCAGCGGGACGCGATGCGCCAGGCGGCGGAGCTGGCGGGCCTGCGCGTGCGCGCCATGATCAACGAGCCCACGGCGGCCGCCCTCTACTACGCCAACCTCCGCAACCCGGAGCAGACGGTCCTCATCTTCGACCTCGGCGGCGGCACGTTCGACGCCACCTTGATGCGCGTGCAGAACAAGCTGGTGAAGGTGTTGGGCACGGGTGGAGACGCGTTCCTGGGCGGGGCCAACTTCGACGAGCTGATCGTCGAGAAGATGGTGGAGGAGTTCGAGCGCACGCACGGGGTGGAGGTCCGCGGCAACAAGACCGTGATGCAGCGGCTCGTCTTCGCCGCGGAGTCCGCGAAGATCCAGCTCACCCGTTCGGACGTGGCGCAGCTGCGGGTCCCCTGCATCGCCCAGAAGGGCCAGAGCTTCATCGACTTCAACTTCACGCTGACGCGCAAGGCGTTGGAGGAGATGGTCTTCCAGCTGATCGAGCGGACGGTCTCCGCCTGCGACGACGTGATCGCCCGCGCGGGGATGAAGGTCAGCGACGTGGACGAGCTGGTGCTGGTGGGCGGGCAGACGCGGATGCCGGCCATCCGCAAGCGCTTCGCCCACTTCAAGAGCTTCTCCTCGGAGAAGGACGTGCACCCGGAGCTGGGGGTGGCGATCGGCGCGGCGATCCTCGGCCGGAACCTGGCGCGCCCGGCGGGCTCGGGGCTGATGGACGTGCTGCCGATGCCCATCTCCGTGATGCTGCCGGGCGGACGCACGCAGGAGGTCATCCCCGCGAACACGCCGGTGCCCTGCACGCGGGCCATCCCCCTGGACGGGCTGCCGCCGTGGAGCGCGCCGGTCCCGGTGGTGATCTTCGAGTCGCTGGACACCACCGCGGTGGACCGGGAGATCTTCGGCATGGTCCACGTGGGCCCCGAGTGGCGGGTGGGCAAGGCGGAGGCCCCCTCGTTGGAGCTGGCCGTGGGGCAGGACTTCGCGCTCAAGGCGCGGTTGGTGGCCGCGGGCGGCATGCAGACCGGCCTGCAGATCCTCGACAAGCGCTGAAGCGCGCGACCTCTAGAACTCGTGGTTCCAGATGAGATCCGCGCCCCCAGTGCGGGCGTCGCCGTACTCCAGCTCGAAGTTCCAGTGCTTGCCGATCTGGTACTCGAGCCGCACGGCGTTGGCGTTCTCCTTCTTGAGCGGATCCGCGCCGTACTTCCCGGTGTAGCCGATGTAGAGGTCCTCGGTGACGTACTTGCCCACGTCGAGCTTGGTGCCCACCAGCCCCTCCTCGCCAGCCTCGATGGAGATGACGTCCAGGGGCAGCTTGGCGGCGAGCGTCTTCTTCAGCTGCGAGGCGGCGAAGGAGGTGAGCAGGGTGGCGGCCTGGGCGCCGGCGGACATGGAGGTCCCGGAGCCGCGCTTGAGCGTGCGGCGCCCTGTGGCGAGCAGCGTGTAGATCTCCGACTCGGAGAGCGGCGGCTGTGAGGACGGCTTGAGCGTGAGGTCTCTGCCTTGGCCGCGCACGCTGACGTAGACGACCACGCCTTCCTTCTCGTTGTTGTAGATGGCGGTGGCGTTCACGTACGGCGTCTTCGGCGGGCCGGAGAAGCGGACGGTCGAGTCCTCCTTGAGATCAAACCGCCGGCCGAGCACGTCCACCCGGGCGCGCGGCCCCACGTGGATCTCCCCGAACATCGTGGTCTCCTCGCCCACTTCAATCTGGAGCGCGTCCGAGATGCCGACCTCCAGGTTCACGTCCGTGCCGGTGACCCAGATGTTCTTGGGGGCGACGATCCGGGCGCTGTAGCGGCGGGCGGGCTCCTCGGACACCAGCGCGGGCTCCTGCTGGGCGGCGCCGGAGCCACCGGTGGCCGGACCGCCGGGCACGGACCCTGATGCGGTGGCGCCCCGGCTCGGCTTGCGCTTGCGCTTCTCCACCGGCTTCCCGTTGCGGACGAGCACGATGTCCGCGGGCCGGTCCAGCTCCTGGAGATCCTTGCGCTTGACCTCGGGCAGCTCCACCCGGGCGCGGTGGATGTACACCTCGCGCAGGTTCACCAGCTGGGCGGAGAGCTCGCCCTCGAGCGTGCTCTGGTGATCCACCAGCGCCAGCACCTGGTCATCCGTCACGATGGGGAACTTCTCGCTCTGGGTGGTGCCGCGCAGCGTGAAGGCCTCGCCGGCGCGCTCGCCCTCGGCCTTCACCTTGACCCAGCCGGCCCCCGCCTTGGCGGAGAGCTCCCGCAGCGCGTAGCTGGACTCGGTGGCATGCACGTCCAGCTGCACCGCGCGGTACTCGCCGTACCCGAGCAGGGCGATCTCCCCGTCCTTGAGCCTCAAGTCGCCCTTGAGCGCGGGCGCGCCGATCTTCCCCTGCACCCTCACGTCCCCATCCAGCGCCCCCTTGAGCTTGCGCAGGCTGGGGAGGAAGCCGCGGGCGAAGCCCACGTCGAACGCGTTCGCGGTGAGCGTGGCGTCGAGCGGGGCCTGGTTGAGGGCCAGCCCCTTCTTGAGCCCGGACCAGGAGAGCGGCAGCTGTGTCCTCGCCGCCAGATTCAGCGTCCCTCCGCCCGAGCTGCGCATCGCGGTGCGCAGCTCCCCGCGCCCGTCCTGGAAGCCGACCGACAGGGTGGCGTCCCCCACGCGGGTGGCGCCCACGCCCAGCTGGTCCGCGGCCACGCGCAGGGAGAGCCGGGGCGACTCCAGCGTCCCCGAGGCGGAGAGGTCCGCGCCCACCGTCCCCGCGAGCAGCTGCTCTGGGGGGATCTCCGGATCCACGGCGGTGAGGCGCTGCAGCTCCTCCATGGACAGCGGCCCGAAGGTGCCCGAGACCGTCAACGGCGTGGCCGCCACCGCGTCCAGGGAGCGGACCACCTGCTCCAGCGGCGCGAGGAAGCGCGCGTCCAGCTTGGCGATCTGCTTGGCGCTCCGGGTGGCGGTCAGCTGCGCGGTGAGCGCCTTGGGCTCGGCGGCGAGCGTGAGCGCCACCTCGGCGGGGGGCAGCTGCGCGGCGGCGAAGGCGGAGAGCTGCGCCTGCAGCTTCCCGGTGAGCGCCTGGGCGGTGCCCTGCAGCAGCGCCTGCACGTTGGCGGTGCCCTGCAGCGGCGCCGCGGTGAGCCCAGCCTTCTTCAGCTCGGGCAGCTTCACCCCGTCCACCTGCAGCTGCACCTCGCCGGCCTCGCGCGCCAGCTCCTCGGCGGAGGGCGGGTCGAAGAGCAGCTGGTGCAGGGAGAGGCGGCTCTTCACGCTCGTCCAGAGCGTGCCGCCGAGCGCCTGCGCGTCCACCCGCGCGGAGAGCTTGCGCGCGGCGGCGTTGTCCACCCGCAGCGTGGCGGTGGGCACCTCCAGCGCGGCCTCGGCCGCGGTGGGGTAGCGGACCTTGCTCGCGTGCAGCTCCAGCGTGAGGTCCGGGTCCTCCGCCGGTCCTTCGAGCGTCACGCTCCCCTCCAGCTCGCCCTCCAGCGCCTGCTGCGGCGCGAGCGCGGCCACCGCCTCCTTGAGCTTCACCTGCCGCAGCTGCAGCGCCACCGCCACCTTGTCCTGCCGGCGGCGGCGCATGGCCTCCAGCGGCAGCAGCACGGTGCCCTCCAGCTGCGCGAAGGGGGCCAAAAGCTTCAGCTCGCCGGTGACCGTCTGCTGCGCCCAGCCGGCGGTCACGTCCGCGGAGAGGTGCTCCACGTCCCGCACCCGCCCCTCGCGCAGCTTCGCCGTGGCGCTCACCTTCGGCGCGGCGCTGCTGCCGCTTAAGTCCAGGGTGGCGTCCAGGAGCCCCGCCAGCTTGAGCTCCGGGGCCACCAGCGCCTTGGGGAGCCTGGCCAGCTCCAGCCGCTCCACCGCCGCGCGCGCGGTGAGCCGCTTCCCCTGCTGGTGCGCCTGCAGGGACAGCCGCTGCTCGCCGGAGCGCAGCAAGAGCGGCGCCACCTCCAGGCCGTTGGCGAAGGAGAGGTGCGAGGGGCGCTCGAGCGCCCACGTCCCTTCGGGCAGCTGGAGCGAGAGCGCGGAGAGCGCGAGCCCCTGGGCGTCCGCATCCACCCGGCCGCCCACGGTGAGCGAGGCCTCGGCGAAGCCGCGGGTGCGGGCGGTGGCGAGCAGCTCGGGGCCGTTCGTCTTCAGCTCCAGCGCCACGTCCGAGAGCGTCTTCCCGGAGAGGTCCAGCTTGCGCGCGGAGAGCACGCCATCCGCGTCCAGCGGCCGGCGCACGTCCGGCACCCGCGCGCGCAGCGTCAGCCCGGAGGCATTCACGGACGCCGCGGCGAGCCGCTCGAAGTCCCCCTCGGCCGTCACCGCGGGCCCCTCCACCGGCCCCTCCACGTGGAAGGTGAGGGTGCCGCGCCCGGCGAGCTTCGGCGCGCCGCCTGGCAACAGCCCCCCGAAGGTGGCGGAGAGCTCGCCCAAATCGCTCGCGTGCAGCCGGCCGTCCGCGCGCAGCCGCTTCAGGTCCCCCTCGCCGGTCGCGGAGAGGCTCACACCTGGGAGCGTGGCCGCCAGCTGCGAGAGGGAGAAGCGGCCGTCCTTCGCGCTCGCCAAGACTCGCACCGGCCCCAGCACGGCGCCCTGGACCTGAGAGCGCGGCACCTCCAGCGTGGCCTCGCCGCTGAGCGTGGAGAGCGAGCGCCCGCCGCCGCGCGCGTGCAGCTGCAGCGCCAGCGCGGTGTGGCGCTTGCCCCCGAACAGCTCCGCCAGGTCCAGCCCGGAGCCCTTCACCGTGAGCCCTTGGCTGACCAGCGTCTTCACGTCCGCGCTGCCGTCCACCCAGAGCTTCGCCTTCCCGGCGCTGAGCTCGAGGTTCGCCTGCACCGCGTCCCCGTGCTTGCTGGCGGTGCCGGTGACGTCCACCGCCTGCTCCAGGGGCCAGCCCGTCACGAAGGCGCGGGCGGTGGCCGGCTCGGCGTGGAGCGCCTTGAGCTGCGCGGCGATGGAGGCCGCGTCCTCGCCCTTCACGGTGGCGGCGAGCTCCGCCTTGGCGCCGGGCAGCGCGAGCGCCACCGCCGCCTGGCGGTCCTGCTCGTCCCCGTCGCTGTCCAGCGTGAGGTGCAGCGGCCCCTTGAGCGGCCGGGTGAGCTCGCCCTGCAGCGTGAGCTTCGCGGTCGCCTTCTGGCCGATGCTCAGGTACTCGAGGCTGCCGTCCGCGCTCAGCTGCTCCGCGCGCACCTGCCGCGCGCCGTCCTCGCCGCGCTGCTCGAAGTCGACGTACCCTTCGCGCAGGGAGAGCTTGCCCACCGCGAGCCGCAGGCGGGAGGGCGTGGCGTTGGGGTCCTCCGGCTCCGGCGGCACCAGCTCCTTGAGCTCGATCGCCCGGGTGAGGTTGAGCCCGCGCTCATCCGAGACCAGGTAGAGCCGGACGCCCTGAAGCCGCACCTCGCGCAGGTTGAGCGTCCGCTGCGCCAGCTGGAGCACCGAGGGCTCCACCTCCAGCCGGGCGATCTGCGCCACCAGCGCGCCTTCCGGATCTCGCAGCTCGAACCCTTCGATGATCAGCGTGGTGCCGCGCACGTCCAGGCGCCCGAGCGCGAAGCGCCCCTTCACCAGCGCGTTGGCCTTGCCGATCGCCACCCCGCGGATCTTCTCGGCCCCGGCGTCGGACTGCAGGTAGGCGATCCCCACGGCGGCCGCGACCAGGACCAGCCCGAGCAGCCCCAGCAGCCCAAACCCCACCCGCCGCGCCCACCTGCGGCGGCCCTTCGGAGGTTGCGCTGTCGCTTCGTCGCTCAAAACGCCTGACCAATGGAGATCTGCACCACGCAGGGATCTTCGGGCGAGCCGGCGCCGGCCAGAGGGCTGCCCACCGGACGAATCTTGCTGCCGATGCCGAAGCAGCCGCCAGAGCGGTCCTCGTACGTGGGGGTCGGCGCGAGGAGCACCTGCTTGGGCACCCCGTTGACCAGGCCCGGGGAGGGAGGTGGCCCGGTGCGGATGACCAGGGGCGGCCCCACCGGGAGCCGGTAGGCGAAGTCCAGGCGGATGGCCCCCACCATGGTCAGGTAGCGCAGCCCCGCCCCCACCGCGTAGTAGGTGCTGGAGAACAGGCCGGTCAGCGGGAGCGAGCCCTCGCTCACGAACCCCATGTCGACGAAGGTGGCCAGCATCAGGTCATTCGGGAAGGCGTACCTGGCCTCGAACGACGCTTCGAACAGTCCATTCCCGCCCACCGGGGTGACGTCTCCGGAGGGGATCTCCCGGCGCAGGGCGCGCTGGTACTCCTCGGGCTTGTCGATGAAGTCCCGGGGGAGATCCAGCATCGGGGAGAGGCGCCGCCCGTTGAAGCCGCGCATGAAGCCGCCGCCGGAGAAGAAGCGGGCGACGATCGGGCTCTCGCCGCTGGTGAGCAGGGTGCCCAGCCGCAGCTTGGCGGAGAAGGTCAGCCGGTCGTCGTCCAGGAAGCTGATGTAGCCGCGGATGTCCGGCAGCACACGGAGGTAGGTGAACGAGCCGCCCAGGGGGCCGCCGCCCTCCTGGAGCGCCAGCGCCACGTAGGTGCCGTGGCGGGGGTCGTTCTTGTCGTTGCGGCGGTCCCACTCCAGCACCTGCTCCACGTAGGAGAGGATGCAGGTGCCGGCGCAGCCGAAGCCGAGCGTGCTCACGTCCTTGAAGGCGGCGTTGCCGCTCTCCAGGAAGTAGAGCTCCGCCTCGTAGGCGCCGGTCAGCGCGAGCGTGGGGTAGGGCTTCCAGGTGAGGGCGGCGCGCCCGCGGGCGGCCCAGAACCGGTAGGCGGGCTCCAGGCCGCGCTCGCCGTCCAGCGTGAGCTGCGCGCGCACGTCCCGGAAGATGAAGCGGGGCTGCTCCAGCTCGGTGGTGAGCTTGAGGATGGGCCCGGAGGTGGCGCCGGGGAAGTTGCCGATGACCCCGGGGATGTGCGGGATGAACGCCCAGCCCACCAGCCCGCTCACGGTGAGCCGCCGCAGCCCGCCGAGGAAGTTCCGGTCCGTGTACTCGCCAGCCACGCGCAGGGACATGCTGGCGGCGTCGATCCCCAGGCCGGGGCCGCCGCGCAGGCTGTGGAACTTGGCCTCGCGCACGTCGATGATCACCGGCACCGTGCCGGTCTCGCGGTCCGGGGCGCCGCGGTTCACCTTCACCGCGCCGAAGACGCCCATCTGGAAGACGCGCGCCTGGGCCTCGGCGAGCGCGGTCTCGGTGTACCACTCGCCGGTCTTCACCGAGCCGGAGGCCTGCTCGATGATCCGCTTGGGCGGGACCACCGGCTTGGGGTCCGTGGCGGCGAAGAGGTTGCCGAACTTGTAGCGCTGCCCGGGGAAGAGGACGAGCTTCACCGAGGCCAGCCGCGAGGCGAGATCCACCTGCACCTCGCCCTCCACCGTGGCCTCCGCGTAGCCCAGCTCGCGCAGCCGGCCGCGGATCACGTCCTTCACGCCGCTCCAGGCCTCTTCGACGAAGACGTCCCCCTTCGCCAGCGGGAGATCCGCGGTGGCCTTGGCGGCGTGCTCGGGCGGGAGCGACTGCGTCCCCGTCAGCTCGAGCTCGGCGATCCGGGTGGGCTCGCCCTCCTTCACCACCACCAGGAGCGCCACGCCGTCCTTGCCGGCCGGCCGGACCTGATCCGCCACCACCTTCGCCTGGTAGTAGCCGTTGGCCTGGTAGAAGCGCTCCACGCGGCGCAGGTCCGCCTGCCAGGCGGTGGGGTCGAAGTACTGCTTGTCCTCCCAGGGCAGGAAGCTGAGCCAGTCGTTCTCGGTGGTGAGGATCTTCTTCTTGATCTCCCGCGCGGAGAGCGCATCCGCGCCCTTGATCTCCAAGCGGGTGACCTGCGGCCCCTGCGGCTTGGGGCCGGTGGAGGCGCACGCGCAGAGCGCGCAGAGCGAGGAGGCGACGAGCAGGCGCACGGACAAAGGCGCTTGTAGCCCAGCTTTCGCAAGAGGCCTCACCGCCAGGCCGGAAGTGTCAGCGGGTCAGCGGCCGGCCGCGCGGGTCAGCCGGGCGAGCAGCTGCGCGGCGGCCACGGCGGCGCCGTCACGGTGCAGGTCCTCCGAGGACTGCTCCACCCGGTAGGACCAGTTGGCGTCCGTCATGGAGCCGGGGAGGTTGACGCGGTCCCGGGTGCCCAGCGCGTCCTGCCAGGGGATGATGCAGGTGTCGCTCCCGGCGCTGAGCGCGGCGGCGAGCAGGGCCTCGTGCACCGCGGGCGTGAACTCCCCGGAGAGCTGCCCGAGCGCGCGCAGCTCCGGGTAGGCGCGGGAGACCTCCTCCCGCTCGTGGTGCGGCAGCTGCTCCCACCACTCGCGGACGGTCTCGGTGTCGTGGGTGCCAGTGGTGGCGAGCGAGAGCGCGGGGAAGTGGTGCGGGTTGCGGAAGACGTGGTCGTCCTTCTCCCAGCGCAGGACCTTGTAGCCAGGCAACCCCAGCCGGGTGAGGGTCTCGCGCACGAACGGGGGGATGACGCCCAGGTCTTCGGCGATGATGCCCGCGTCCGCGGAGAGGATCTTGAACATCCGCTCGCCCAGGCGCCGGTGGCTCTCCTCGTCCGGGGGGATGAAGCGGCCGGTGGGGGTCTGCTCGTCGCGGATCCACTGGCGGAAGTAGCCCACCGCGTGGTCCACGCGGCGCAGGTCGTAATAGGAGGCCGCCTTGCGGGCGCGGGCGCGGATCCACGCGTAGTCGTCCGCCTCCATGGCCTGGAGGTCGAAGTAGGGAAGGCCCCAGTCCTGGCCGGTGGCGGAGAACGCGTCCGGGGGAACGCCGAGCCGCGCGTCGCGCCGGAGAATGCGCGGGTTGGCCCAGGTGTCCGAGCTGTCCTGGCCGATGATGAAGGGCTCATCGCCGCAGACGAGCACGCCGTGCTTGCGCGCCTTGGCGCGGACCTCCTGCCACTGCGTCTCGGTCACCCACTGCTGCCAGGCCTGGAAGAGCACCTCGCGGGAGAGGCGGGCGCGCTCGGCGGCCAGCGCCTGCGGCTCCCGCTGCGCCAGCCCCTGCGGCCACTCCCACCACGCCTGCTGCCGGCGGTCATGGGAGATGGCGGAGAAGAGGCTGAAGGACTCCAGCCACCCTGCCTGCTCCTCTTGATAGCGGGCGAGCGCCTTGCCGCGCGCGCTCTGCGTCTTCCAGTGCTGGGCCTCGAAGCGGTCGAACGCGCGCCCGAGCGCGGCGCCCTTGAGGGCGAAGACCAGGTCGTACCGAATGGACTTCGCGGCGCGCGCCTGCTCGAGCTTGGCGCGCTCGTCGCTGGAGAGGGAGGCGAGCCCGCCCGCCTCGGCGAACTCGGGGAGAACGGCAAGGTCGATGAAGAGCGGGTTGAGGCCGAACGCGCTGCGGGTGGCGTACGGGCTCGAGTCCCCCGGCGCGGTGGGCAACAGCGGCAGCAGCATCCACAGCTTCTGGTTCGCGGCGGCGAGCCACTGGAAGAAGCCGTCTACCGCGCCGAAGTCACCGATCCCGAAGTCGGTCCTCGAGCGGAGGGAGAAGAGGGGGAGGAGGGCTCCCGAGAGGCGTCCGTGTGCAGGCATGTTGGCAAGCTGGGCGCGGCGTGAGTAGGAAGGCGCGCCCTTCTACCCGAGCCCGCCCGGATAGACCTAACGAGATCCGCGCCCATGCCGCTTCCTCTGTCCTTCTATGAGCGCCCGGCCCTGGAGGTCGCCCGCGCGCTGCTCGGCCAGGTGCTCGTGCTGGACGAAGGCGGCCGCAGGCGCGCTGGGCGGATCGTCGAGACCGAGGCCTACGTGGGAGAGCACGACCTGGCCTGCCACGCCGCGAAGGGGCGAACCAACCGGACCGAGGTCCTCTTCGGCCGCGCCGGCCACGCCTACGTGTACCTCGTGTACGGCATGCACCACTGCTTCAACGTGGTGACAGGTCCCGTGGGCACGGCGGAGGCGGTCCTGGTCCGCGGCCTGGAGCCGCTGGAGGGGCTCCACCCGGGGGACCGCTCGGATGGACCCGGCAAGCTCTGCCGCGCCATGGGGATAAACCTCGCCCACAACAAGGAAGACCTGCTGGGCAAGAGGCTCTTCCT
The DNA here is from genome assembly GCA_044229415.1 of Myxococcaceae bacterium. Taxonomy (GTDB): domain Bacteria; phylum Myxococcota; class Myxococcia; order Myxococcales; family Myxococcaceae; genus JBGATB01. Next base: position 82,982 of record JBGATB010000028.1, read on the forward strand.
CGAGCCGGCAGACGCCGTGCCGCCGCGCCAGGTGAAGCGGGGCCCGCGCATTGGCGTGGACTACGCGGGCGCCTGGGCCAAGAAGCCCTACCGCCTGTGGATCCGCGGAAACTCCCACGTGAGCCGCCCGCACTAAAGGCACAGTCGAGGTGAAGACCATGGGCGGGCTCGACTGGCTGGACACGCAGCGCTACTTGCGGCGGCTGGGGCTGCGCTCGGCGCCGAGCCGGGATCTGCGCGGCCTCACCCGGCTGATGCGGGCGCACCTGCTGGCCGTCCCCTTCGAGAACCTGGACATCGCCTGGGGCGTGGGCGTGGCGCACGAAGAGCGCGCGTTCTTCGAGAAGGTCGTGGTGCGGGGGCGCGGCGGCTGGTGCTTCGAGCTCAACGGCCTCTTCGCCTGTCTGCTGGAGGCGCTCGGCTTCGAGGTCCGCCGGGTGGCGGCGCGGATGGCCTCGGATGGGAAGGTGGGGCGGCGAGCGGATCACCTGGCGCTGGTGGTGCGGCTGGGCGCGGAGCGCTGTCTGGTGGACGTGGGAGCGGGGGACCGCTTCCGGACGCCCCTGCCCTTGAGTGGGGCGCGCGAAGATCTCAACCTGGGCCTGCGCCACCGCGTGGTCCGCCTGGGCCGCGAGCACGAGGTGCAGTCCAAGCGGGGTGGGGCGCCCTGGTCCGTGGTCTACCGCTTCGGGCTCGCGCCCAGGCGCCTGGCGTGGTTCTCCGCGGTCTCACGCCACCTACAGACTTCGCCTCGCTCGCACTTCGTCACGGACCGGCTCGCCAACCTCGCGCTGCCGCAAGGGACGCTGCGCTACCACGAGGGCGTCTTCACCCGGCTGGATGGGCGGGGCGAGCGCCAGCGGCGGTGGAGGTGCTCGCCCGCGGGGGAGAAGGCGGCGCTGCGGCGGTGGCTGCGCCTCGCGGTCTGAAAAGCGCGCGGCTAGAGCAGCCCGTTCTCGCGGTACCACGCCACCGTCTTCACCACGCCCTCTTTCCAGGGCACCTGGGGCGTCCACTTGAGCTCGTTGCGGGCGCGGGCGGAGGAGCTCACCCAGTGCTGGAGCAGCATGTTCGCCTTCTCCGGGGTGAGCATCACCGCGCGGTTGGTGAGCTTTCCGAAGGCCTTCACGCTGTGCGAGACCGCCTTGAGCACGCCCACCGGCAGGCTGAGCCGGATGAAGGCCTTCTTGCCCAGCGCCGCCTCGATGTCCTCGAGCATCGCCTTCTGGCTGAGCGCCTCGCAGCCGTCATCCACGAAGTAGACGCTGCCGCTGGGGACGGGGGCGTGGAGCGCCCGGATGCAGGCGTCCGCGCAGTCCGGCGCGTAGATGTACGTGACCAGCGCCTTGCCGCCAGCAACCGTGGGGAGCAGGCCGCGGTTGACGGACTTGAAGGCGTCGTAGATCTCCATGTCCCGCGGCCCGTAGATGGCCGTGGGGCGCAAGATCACCACCTCCAGCTGATCCTTGAACTCCAGCGCGGCCTTCTCCGCGGCGAGCTTGGAGCGGCCGTAGAGGGTGATCGGCTCCTCCTGGTGATCCGGGATGGGCTGCCCGTCCGGAGAGGGGCCGGCGGCCTCCAGGCTGGAGACGATGACGGCGCGCTTCACCTTTCCCTTGAGCGCGGCGGCGGCGGCGGTGACGTTGCGCGTCCCCTCCACGTTGGTGCGGTGGTACTCCTGCTCGTTGCGCGCCTTGACCAGGCCGGCGGAGTGGATGACCGCGTCCACGCCGTCCATGGCGGCGTTCACCGCGTCCGCGTCCTCCACGGACCCTTCGGCGAACTCCAGCCCGTTGAGCGTCTCGAGGAACTTGCGGTTGGACGTCTTGCGCACGAGCGCGCGGACGGGGTGCCCTGCCTCCACCAGCCGCTGCGCGATCCAACTGCCCAGAAAGCCACTGGCTCCGGTGACGAGTACCTTCATGGCGGCTGGCAGTAGCCGTTTCGCGGCCGGTTCGTCAACCGCCGGAGCCCTCGCCGCCCTCCTCCGGAGGCAGGCCGGGAGGCAGGGCAGGCGTGGGCCTGCGCGCGGCCCGCTCGCGGCGCGCCGCCTCGCACCACGCGCGATCCTGACACTCGCCGGTGGCGGAGAGCGCCGCGCGCGGGCGGCGCGTCCCGCAGTCGACGCAGACGGACCAGTCGCGCTCGTACTCCCAACCGGGCCAGGTGTTCCTCACGGAGACGCTCCTCCTTGACGCCAGGGGGCGGGGTTGGGAATGTGGCGCGCGTTCATGGCGGACGAGGAGGAGCGCAGCGACGAGTCGACCCCGGCCGAGGAGCGCGGTCTGCTGGAGCGCGCGCAGGCGGGAGACATGGCCGCCTTCGAGCGGCTGGTGGAGCTGCACCGCGACCGCGTCTTCGCGCTGGCCCTGCGGATGACCCGCTCGGAAGCGGACGCCGCGGAGATCGCCCAGGACACGTTTCTCTCCGCGTACCAGAATCTCCAGACCTTCCGGGGGGACGCCGCCTTCGGCTCCTGGGTCCACCGGATCGCGGCCAACCACGCGCTGATGCGCCTACGACACCGGCGGGTGGTGAAGGCAGCCGAGTCGGAGATCCAGGGCCCCGAGTTCAACGAGCGGGGTAGTCTGGCGGAGTACCCCCAGCAGGACTGGAGCAAGCGGGCGGACGAGAAGGCCCTGGACGCCGAGCTGGGAGAGGCCATCAAGCAGGCGACGGACGGGCTGCCGGACGGGTACCGGGAGGTCTTCCTGCTCAAGGACATGGAGGGCCTCAGTTACGAAGAAATAGCTGAAATTACAGGGGATTCCGTTCCGGCGATCAAGAGCCGCCTCCACCGGGCGCGGCTCTCTCTTCGGGACGCCATCGACAAATTCTACAATGGGCAGTGAAACCGTCGCGGGAGCGCGGCATCTTCCAAAGCATCGCGTTCGTCGCTCGGGGCTGGGACCGGATGTTCAACTGTCGTGACTCCATCAACCTGCTGTTGGACTTCCTGGACGGCGAGATGCCGGACGAGGAAGCGAAGCAGTTGCAGGAGCACCTGGCGCAGTGTCCCCCCTGCGTCGACTTCCTCAAGACGTACCGCGCGACCCCCAGCCTGTGCCGCCGCGCCCTCCAGAAGCAGATGCCGGCGCAGCTGTCGGACAAGCTGACCGAGTTCCTCCGCGGAAAGCTGAAGAAGGCCTGACGTGAACTTGAAGACGCTGTCGCTGGACGAGCTGAGCTCGGCCCTGGCGCCGTTCTCGCCCTCCCGCCCCAGCGTCCTCAAGCTGTTCGCCGCGGTGTTCGCCCACGGCGCGCGCTCCATGGAAGAGGCGTGCGCGGCGCCCCAGGTCCCCAAGCGCGTGGCCGAGCACCTGCGGGCGAACGCCACGCTGCCTTCGCTCTCGGTGGTGGAGCGGCGCAAGGCGGACGACGGCTTCGTGAAGTACCTCTTCGAGTCGCCTGAAGGCGGGCGGATTGAAGCGGTGCGGATCCCCATCTTCGAGGAGAAGTACGTGGTCTGCGTCTCCTCTCAGGTGGGCTGCGCGCTCGCCTGCGACTTCTGCATGACCGGGAAGATGGGCTTCAAGCGGAACCTGAAGACCTGGGAGATCCTGGACCAGGTGCTGCAGATCCGCGCGGAGGCAGACCGGCCGGTGCGCGGGGTGGTCTTCATGGGGATGGGCGAGCCGCTGCTCAACTACGCCGAGTCCCTGCGCGCGGCGCAGATCCTCTGCCACCCGGCGGGGCTGGCGATCTCCGGCAAGTCGATCACCTTCTCCAGCGCGGGCGTGGTCCCCGCCATCCGCCGCTACACGCGCGAAGGGCACCCGTACCGGCTGGCGTTCAGCATCACCTCCGCCATCCCCGAGAAGCGCGCGCAGGTGCTCCCGGTGGAGAAGACGCACCCGCTGCCGGAGCTGGTGGACGCCATCCGCGAGTACGCCACCGTCCGCCGCGAGCGGGCGATGCTGGCCTATGTGGCGATCAAGGGCTTCAACACCGGCCGCGAGGACGCGGAGGCCCTGCTGCGCACCTTCCAGGGCATCCCCATCAAGATCGATCTGATCGACGTCACCGACCCCACCGGGAAGTACCTGCCCCCGGATGAGGCCGAGCTCTCCCAGTTCCGGGATTACTTGCAGATCCTCAAGGCGCCCATCGCCCGGCGCTACTCCGGCGGCAAGGAGATTGGCGCCGCCTGCGGCACGCTCGAGGCCTCCAGCTACGGCGGCGTGGTGCTGGGCGCTCAGTAGGAGGACCGCCGCTGCGGCGCAGTGGTCGCAGCAGGCCCTGAGGGACTGAGTGGGTTAGGGGTTCGCTCGCGGCTGCACCGATGGTTCCCGCGGCGGAGGTTCGCGGCTCGGTGGAGGCGGAGCTCCCCGGCGGCAGCGGGAGCTCGGCGGCAGAGGTCATCGTGGAGCGAACAATGCCCTCCAGGGGTACGAATGCTCCACAGTGCGGGACCACGCTCGGCCGCGGAGCTCCCTCAGCCTTCATTGCGCCCCGGACTCCACCGAGGCCGGTGCTACGCGCCGCGGGGTGGTGGGGCCTGGGCACGCGCAACCCCAGCATCCCTGTCCCTCAAGGCCTTCTGGGTGCGCCTGTCGTAGACCTTCGTGATCTCATCCACGAAAGTTCTGGGTGCGAGCTTCACATCGTCCCAGACGTACCTGAGCACTTGCTGTCCCTCCACGGCGAGCTCGCGATCGCGCCGGCGGTCCTTCTTGAAGGCGCTCTTGCTGCCGTGCGTCTTCCAACCATCCATCTCGACGCAGAGCTTCGCTTCAGGCCACGCGAGGTCGACCTCGGCGATGAAGCGTCCGCGGACCGAATCGTGGATCTTCTGGTGCAGCACCGGCTTCCGACCGGTCGCCATGCCGAGCTCCATGGCGAACGATTCCAGCTCGCTGTCCGGAATCTCCGGCTCGTCGAGGTACTCGCGGACGAGGCGCCGTAGCATCCCCGCGCCCCGATGGTTCCTGGGCTCACGTTCCAAGACCCGACGGATCCACCAGAGGTTTGACTCGCTCGCACGCAGCGCCGCGTGGAAGCGGAGCAGCAGCTCCTGGGTAGGGAGGATCATCGCGAGATCGAACAGGGTCCGGCCGAGCTTGGTGAAGCGCCAGTGCCCCCGGCGGGCGATGTCCTCCAAGGGGAAGCTGCGCGCTCGCCAGACTTTCACGCCCGCGAGCGGTCGGGGATGAGCAGTCGCGGGCACGGTGACGTGGATGAGCGCTGGGGGGCGCTCCACCAGCCCGTGACGATGTGCGGCGCTCAGGTGTGAAAGCGCGGCTCGGGGGCCTAGGACGAGCAGCGCGCCGAGCTCACGTTGCTCCAGGCTCGGCTGACCCGGGCCGAGGACGTAGATCCCTCTGTGAACCTGTCGCCAGGTGCCTTGCTCGAGCCGGCCGCGAATCACCTTCTTGGAGATTCCCGCCAGACTGCACTGCCCCGCGCTCAGCAAATTCAGCTGCTGCGCCGCCAGGCCCATCGCCCGCTCCTGCACGCCCATCCATCCCCTCGCCGCTCAAAGCCGGCGAGGTCTCTATCAGGCGATTCCGACAATCGAGCGCGCCCAGTAGAAGAAGACACCCGAGGCCGGCGGCGAGAGCACCGTCACTTCCGCTGCACTTCCGGGAGAGTTGAGGGGTATCGGTGGCATGCGCCCCCTCGCTCTGCTCTCGCTGCTGCTCCTCGCCGCTCCCGCCTCTGCCGCCACGGACGTCTTCGGCGTCATCTCCGCCGACACCACCTGGACGGCCGCCAACGGCCCCTACAACTTCAAGGGGGACGTGACGGTGAACGCGGGGGTGACGCTCACGGTGGAGGCTGGCGCCGTCGTGAGCGCGCCGGGCGGGGACTCCATGGCCTCGGGCACGGACACCACACACGTGGAGTTGATCGTGAACGGCACGCTCAACGCCACCGGCACCGCGGCGGCGCCGATCACCTTCACCAGCGCCTCCGCCAGCAACCCCTGGGTGGGCATCCGCGTCCTCACCGGCGGCGCGGCCACGCTCAGCAACGCGGTGGTCTCCAACGCCTTCGTGGGGCTGGACGCGCGCAGCAACGTGGCGGTGGGGAACGTGCGCTTCGAGGCCAACAGCACCGGCATGGCCGTCTCCGCCGGGACCGCCACCCTCTCCAACGACACCTTCAAGTCCAACAGCACCGGCCTTCAGGTCAGCGGCGGCACCGCCAACGTCACCGGCTCGCTCTTCACCGGCCAGGACAGCTACGGCGTCTACGCCTCCTCGGCGGGGACGGTCACCCTCAACCACTGCACGTTGGCGGAGAACCCCAGCTACGGCGTCTACCAGAACGGCGGCTCGACCAACGTCTCGGTCACCAACAGCGTGCTCGCGCGCAACACCAGCGGCAACTGGTACCGCTCTGCCGGCGCCACCTCGCTCACCTACAGCCTGGCGTGGCAGGCCAACGGCGGCAGCGGCCTCTCCGGCGTGGCGGGCGGGACGGGCACCTTCTACGCGAACCCGCTCTACGTGGGCGGAGGCAACTTCGCGCTCACGGCCAACTCCCCGGCGCGCAACGCGGGCTCGGACGGGTTCGACCTCGGCGCCGTGCCGTACAGCAACGCGCCCACGTCAGGCCTTCAGGGCACGCTCTTCACCGACACCACCTTGAGCGGGACGAACACCCTCACCGGGGACCTCACCGTCCCCGCCGGGAAGACGCTCACGCTCGCCGCAGGCACCACGCTCAAGTTCGCGTCCACGGACGGCATGGGCTCCGGCAGCGTTGCCACCCAGACCGAGCTGATCGTCCTGGGCACGCTGGTGGTGCAGGGCAGCGCCGCGCAGCCGGTCACCTTCGACGAGGCCACCGCCGGCGGGCGCTGGTTCGGCGTCCGCGTGCTGACCGGCGGCAGCGCCAACCTCGCCAGCGCGGTCGTGCAGCACGCGGCCATCGGCGTCAGCTCGGCGGGCACCCTCACCGTGACGGACAGCCGCTTCGAGGCGAACGACAGCGGCCTCTTCGTCTCCGCCGGCACCGCCACGCTCACCAACGACACCTTCAAGGGCAACGATGTCGGGCTCCAGGCGGCCGGCGGCACCACGAACGTGACCGGCAGCGTCTTCACCGGGCAGGGCAGCTACGGGGTCTACGCCAGCTCCGCCGGGACGGTGACGCTCGCCCACTGCACGCTCGCGGAGAACCCCAGCTACGGCATCTACCAGAACGGCGGCTCCACCAACGTCTCGGTGGTGAACAGCCTGCTCGCGCGCAACACCAGCGGAAACTGGTACCGGTCGGCCGGCGGCACCGCGCTCACCTACAGCCTGGCGTGGCAGGCCAACGGCGCCAGCGGCCTCTCCGGCGTGGCGGGCGGGACGGGCAGCTTCTACGCCAACCCGCTCTACGTGGGCAGCGGCAACTTTGCGCTCACGGCCAACTCTCCCGCGCGCAATGCGGGCTCGGACATGCTGGACCTCGGCGCGGTCCCGTACGCCGGGGCGCCCACCACCGGGCTGCAGGGCACGCTCTTCTCGGACACCACGCTGACCGGTGGCAACACCGTGGTGGGCGACCTCACCATCCCGGCGGGCAAGACGCTCACGCTCGCGGCGGGGGCGACCCTCAAGTTCACCGCGGCGGACGGGATGGCCTCGGGCGCCACCAATTCGCAGACGGAGCTGATCATCCTCGGCACGCTGGTGGTGGAGGGGACTGCGGCCGCGCCGGTGACGCTGGATGAGGCCACCGCGGGTGGCGGCTGGTACGGCGTGCGCGTGCAGTCCGGCGGCACCGCCAACGTGGCGGGCGCGGTGGTGCAGAAGGCGAGCGTCGGCATCACCTCGGCGGGCTCGCTCTCGGTCTCGGGCAGCCGCTTCGAGGCCAACGCCAGCGGGGTGTACGTCTCCGCCGGCACCGCCACCCTCACTGCAGACACCTTCAAGGGCAACGACCTGGGCCTCCAGGTGGCCGGCGGCACCGCGAACGTGACCGACGGCGTGTTCACCGGACAGGGCAGCTACGGGGTCTACGCCAGCTCCGCCGGGACGGTGACGCTGACCCACTGCACGCTGGCGGAGAACCCCAGCTACGGCATCTACCAGAACGGTGGCTCCACCAACGTCTCGGTGGTGAACAGCGTGCTCGCGCGCAACACCAGCGGCAACTGGTACCGGTCGGCCGGCGGCACCTCGCTCACCTACAGCCTGGCGTGGCAGGCCAACGGCGCCAGTGGCCTCTCCGGCGTGGCGGCCGGCACGGGCAGCTTCTACGCCAACCCGCTCTACGTGGGCGGGGGCAACTTCGCGCTCACCCGCAACTCCCCCGCGCGCAACGTGGGCTCGGACCTGAAGGACCTGGGCGCGGCGCCCTACGCCGGCGCGCCGACCTCCGGTCTGCTCGGCACGCTCTGGACGGACACGGTCATCTCCGGCGCGGCCACCGCGACGGGCGACCTCACCGTGGCCAGCGGCGTCACCCTCACGCTCGCGCCGGGCGCGACCTTGAGCTTCACCGGCACGGATGGCATGGCCGCGGGCAGCACCACCTCCCAGGCCGAGTTGATCGTCTCGGGCGTGGTGGCGGCGGTGGGCACCAGCGCCCAGCCCATCACCTTCACCGAGGCGACGCCGGCCGCCGGCTGGTTCGGCGTCCGCGTGCTGGCCGGCGGACGGCTCAACGCGGACTACACCGTGCTGACCAAGGCGGCGACCGCGGTGAGCACCGCCGGGACCACCACCGTGACCAACAGCCGGATCTCCGGGAACGGCACGGGCGTCCTCGTCACTGCCGGCACGCCCACGCTCGCCTACCTGGACTTCGACGGAAATGACGTCGGCCTCCAGGTGAGCGGCGGCACCACCAACCTCTCCTGGTCGCTCTTCCACGCGCAGGGCAGCTACGGCATCTACGCCAGCAGCAGCGGCGCGGTGGTGGCGGACCACAACACCCTGGCGGACAACGCCAGCTACGGCATCTACCAGAACGGCGGCTCCACCAACGTTGCTCTCACCAACAGCATCGCGGTCCGCAACCCGAGCGCGAACTGGTACCGCTCCGCCGGCGCCACCAGCGCCAACTACAACGACTTCTGGCAGACCAGCGGCGCCACCGGCCTCTCCGGCGTGAGCGGCTCCAACACGATCACCACCAACCCGCTCTTCGCCGGCGCCACCGACTACCACCTCACCGCCAGCTCGCCGTGCCGGGGCGTGGGCGCGCAGTCGTCCGACCTGGGCGCGTTCCCGTTCTCGGTGGGCCCGGTGGCCACCATCACCATCTCCCCGGCCAACCCGCAGGTGACGGTGGGCAGCACCTTCACCTTCACCGCGCAGGCGTTCGACGCGGCCAACAACCCCATCCCGGGCGTGACCTTCTCCTGGAGCGCCGCGGCGGCCGCGGGCACCATCAACGGCGGCGGCCAGCTCACCGCGTCCTGCACGCCGAGCGCCGCCGCCATCCCCAACGCGGTCACCGTCTCCGCCTCCGGCAAGTCCACCACCACCAGCGTGACGCTGGTGAAGGGGGCCATCTCCTCGGTGGCGCTCAACCCGAAGACCATCACCGTCCCCGCGGGCGGCACCCAGGTCTTCACCGCGGTGGCCAAGGACAGCTGCCAGAACGTCATCCCCACCCCCTTCACCTGGACTGCGGGGCTCAACTCCGGCTCGGTGAACCAGAGTGGCAACTACACCGCGCCCTGCGTGATGGGCACCTACGTGGGCGCGGTGCAGGTCTCGGTGGGCGCGCTCACCGACAGCGCCACCGTCAACGTGGGCAGCGGCGCGCTCGCCCAGCTCTCGCTCTCGCCCAAGAACCCCACGCTCCCCGCCGGCGGCCAGCAGCAGTTCTCCGTCACCGGCACGGACACCTGCGGCAACGGCGTGGCCTCGCCCACGGTGACGTGGACCGCCAACGCCGCGGGCAGCATCAGCAGCGCCGGGCTCTTCACCGCGGGCACGGCCGCGGGCACCTTCACCAACGCAGTGAGCGCTACCTCTGGCGCCGTCACCACCGCCACGGACGTCACCGTGGTGGGCGGCCAGGTGGCCAGCGTCACCGTCACGCCCACGCCCGTCACGCTCGACCGCGGGGCCACGCAGACCTTCACCGCGGTGGCCAAGGATGCGCAGGGGAACATGGTGGCCGGCACGCCCGTCTGGACGCTGGCCGACGCGAACGCCGGCGCGCTGGACGCCAGCGGCAAGCTCATCGCGAGCAGCAAGGCGGGCACGTACACCAACGCCGTGGTCGCCACCATCGGCGGCATCCAGGGCAAGGCCACCGTCGTCATCCGCCCGGGGCCGGTGGCCACGGTGGCGGTGACGCCGGCCTCCGCCACGCTCGCGCCGCTGGGCACCACCACCTTCTCCGCGCAGCCGCTGGACTCCTCCGGCAACCTGCGCGCCGGGGACGTGGTCGTCTGGAGCGTGACGTCCGGCGCAGCTGGCACCATCACCCAGGCGGGCGTCTTCACCGCCGGCACCACGCCCGGCAGCTACCCGGGGGCCGTGGAGGCGTCCGTCGGCGCGGTGAAGGGGACCGCGTCCATCACCTTGAACCCCACCGCGCTCTCGCAGCTGGTGCTCACCCCCGCGTCCACCACGGTGCGCGCGAACGGCACGGTGCAGTTCCAGGCGCAGGGCAAGGACGGCACGGGCGCCACCGTGCCGGTCACCGTCACCTGGGCCGTGGTGAAGGGCGGGGGCACCATCAACCCCAGCGGCTTGTTCAGCGCGAGCACCACGCCCGGGACGTTCGTGGACACGGTGCAGGCCACCGCGCCGGGCGGGCTCTCCGCCACGGCCACGGTGATCGTGCAGCCGGGCCCGGTGGTGCTGGTGGAGCTGACCCCGTCCCACCCCGAGCTCGCCAAGGGCGCCACCCAGCAGTTCACCGCCACCGCGAAGGACGCCTTCGGCAACGCGGTGAGCGGGCTGGACACCACGTGGACCGCGCTCGCCGCCGCCGGCACCATCAACGCGGCGGGGCTCTTCACGGCTGGAACCACGCCGGGTGACTTCGCCGACGCCATCGCCGCGGAGGTGAACGGCGTGAAGGGCACCGCCTCGGTGCGCGTGGGCGACGGGACGAGCACCGGTGACGGCGGCACCACCGTCACCGACGGCGGCACCACCGGCGAGCCGGACGGCGGGAACGTCATCGCCGGCCCCAAGAGCGGCTGCGGCTGCAACGACGTCTCCGGCCTGGCGCCGGGCGCGGCGCTGCTCACCCTGGCGCTCGCTTTGGCGCGGCGGAAGCGGCGCCGGTAGTCGGGCTCCTGGCGCGTGTCACGGGCCGGCGAGGGCGGCGGGCTGGGGGGGCATGTCCATCCGGCCCCTCCTCTGCGCCCCAGCCCTGTCGGCTCGAGCCAACAGGCGCCTACCCCAGGGTTGAAGGGCCCGGCCGACAGCGCCTTCGTCCATCCCCGCGTTCGGGCGGCGCGGGTCCGCTGGCACCCCGGCTGCTCTACCGGCTGGCAACGCCAATCCCGGCGCCAACGTCCCTGGAGTCGCCGCATGTTCCGCCTGCTCTGTGCCGTCTCGTTCCTCGTGCTCGCTACTGCCCGTTGCGGGGTGGGCGAAGAGCTGGAGGCGGGCGAGGCCGCGCTCTCCAGCTCGAGCCAGGCGCTGACGATCGCCCCGGGCGACACCGAGTGTGCCGCGCGAAAGGTGGCCGAGTTCCTCGACACCTCCAGCGGCGGGCCGCTGCTCCCGGTCTCCTGTCAGAACCACGAGGTGAACGTCTACAAGGCCCAGTTCATCGTCGTCACCGAGCGGGACCCGAATTCCGGCGCGCTCTACCGGACGGTGGTTCCGGACTACAGGAACCCCAGCCAGCAGATCTGCTCTGGCAGCACCTGCACCACGTACGCGCAGCCGCTGATGGTGGAGGTGACCTGCGGCAGCCAGGCCTTCTTCGAGTGCCCGTGCGGCGTGGCCGAGGAAACCATCTCCGGGACCCTGCGCAAGGGTGCCCGCTGCCGGAGCACCCGCAACGTGCTCACCCCCAGCTTCCCGTGAGCCGTGTAGGGTCCGCCGGGTGAAGTGGCTCCTGGCAACGCTCGCCTTGCTCGCCGTGGGGGTGACGGTGGCCGTCCTGCTCCAGGACGAGCCGCTGCTCCCCGAGGCGCGCAAGGCGCTGCGCCGTCGCCGACGCACCGGCGCAGACCCAGCAAGCTGCGGACGCCGCAACCGCGGCGGAGGCTCCAGAACCGCCGAAGGCCCTGGACGCCTCGGTCCCGGCGCCGAGCTCTGAGCAGGGGAGGCCCGCCCCCGAACCCGCCGCGGACGCGGGTGCCTCCAACCCGCTCGAGGCCACGCCGCTGGGGACGCTCGACGCGCTGGACGCGGGCGTGGAGGGCGCGCAGGCCACCCCGCAGAAGAACGACTCGGACCCGCGGTTCCGGATCCCCTGGGACCAGCCCGGCTTCTGCCCGGGCAAGGACGCCGCGGCGATGCAGGAGCGGCGGCGGGCGCTGGTCGCCGGCTTCTTCCCGATGCAGGTGGGAGACGCGCTCATCTACCGCGCCCCGGCGGTGAGCACCGAGGCCGTGCGCGAGGTGGCGCAGGCGCTCATCCAGGCGCGCGACATCGCCGGCAACCAGCTGGACTGGAGCAAGCGGGCCCCGCCGCCGCCGGTCTACCTCTACGCCACGCAGGACGCGATGCGGGAGGTGGCCTGCGTGAGCGCCCAGACGGTGGGCTACTACGACGGCGCCATCCACCTCTCCGGGGACCCGAACGACGGCGCGGAGCAGCTGCGCCAGACGGTGGTGCACGAGTACACGCACCACGCGCTGCGCACGCTCGGGGTGACGGCGCCCATGTGGCTGCACGAGGGCATGGCCATGGTCTTCGCCGAGGAGGGCTGGTGGCGCGCCCGCCAGGAGCGGCTCGAGCAGTGGCTGGTGGAGTCGCACCTGCCGTTCGACGCGCTGGTGAAGGCCTCGCCGCACACGGCGGACGCGCCCTTCGCCACGGCGACCTACTTTCAGTCCTACGCGATGGTCCGCTTTCTCCTCTACCGGCGGGGGCCGGACATCCTGCGCGCGCTCACGCGCGACCTCGCGGCCCAGCGGGTGACGCTCCAGGACGCCTTCCCGCGGGGCGCCGGGCTCTCCGCGTCCGAGCTGGAGGGGCAGTGGCGCCCCTTCGTGGAGCAGGGCGGGACGCGCTAGCGGTTGGATGCGGCCTGCACGCGGGCCAGCTCCTCGCCGAGCAGCTCCGCCACCGCGCGCACGCGGGGGATGGCGAGCGCGCTCTTGGTGCAGACCAGGTGCATCGCGCCGCGGGCGTGCGGTCCCAGGGGCAGGTCGAGCGGGACCAGGGGGGTGGGCGTGGAGAAGCGGTGCTTCACCTTGCCGAGGATCATCGCCCCCACGCCGGCCTCGGCGGCGCGCACCTGCACCAGGAAGTCGTCCGCGGCGAAGGCCGGCTTGAAGCCGGGGATGAGCGCGGCCAGCTCGGGGTTGGGTGGCAGCCGGTCCAGGGGCGGCGCCCAGGCGATCCACTTCACGTCCGCGAAGCCGACCTTCTTGGGGAGCGTCTTCGCGTAGCTGCGGGCGACGAAGACGGAGTTGTCGTGTTCGAGCTTCGCCACCGTGAGGAGGTCCCGCTGCGTGGGGGCGCGCAGCCGCAGCGCCAGGTCCGCCTCGCCGCGGGAGAGATCCAGGTACTGGACGCTGGAGAGCACCTCCAGCCGCAGCTCCGGGTACCGGCTGGCCAGGTACGCGGCGAAGGGGGCCACGAAGTCGAACGCCACGCCGGGCGGGGCGGTCAGGCGCACCGCGCCGCGCGGCTTGTGGTCCCCCGTCTCCGCCGAGCGTGACAGCTCCGCCGCCCACTCCGCCATGCGCCGCGCCGGCTCCACCAGCCGCTCGCCGCGCGCAGTGAGCGCCGCGCCCCCGTGGCTGCGCTGGAAGAGTGGGAAGCCCAGCTCGTACTCCAGCTCCGCCAGGCGGCGGCTCACCGTCGGCTGGCCCACCCGCAGCGCCTTCGCCGCTCCGCTCAGGCTCTTCGCTTCCGCCACCGCCAGGAAGAGGCGGGCGTCGTCCCAGGAGATATCCATTTTCGTATGACCTCATCCGATGTTAGCGGATTTTCATCCATTCTCGGATGGCTACTCTCTGGGCATCAACGAAGGAGGTACCGAACATGTTTGCCCGTGTCGCCCTGCTGACCGCCGTCCTCGTCCTGCTCCCCCGCTGCACCTTCAGCCACCACGCCACCGTCGCCTCCGAGCTGGGCAAGCAGAGCTCCTCGGATGCCCTGGTGGCGCTCCTCGAGACGCCCGGACCGGTGGAGCTGGAGACGGTCGTCTCCGCCGACTGGGCGGTGGAGCGGAAGGGGCTGGTGAACCTCGACCACCCGCGCGCCAAGGAGGCGGGGTTGAAGAACGGCGAGGAGCCGATCCACATCTACTTCCACGCCCTGCGCCATCCCACCCGAGGGCTCTTCATCGTCGACACCGGCGTGGAGAAGGCGCTGCGCACCGCGCCGGACAAGGCGGCCATCCGCGGGCTGGTCGCCTCGGTGATGAAGACGGACAAGATGCGCTTCCCGAACGATCTCGGCACCTGGCTCTCCCAGCAGAAGGAGCCGCTCAAGGGGGTGCTGCTCACCCACCTGCACCTGGACCACGTGAGCGGGATGCCGGACGTGCCGCGGGGGACGCCGATCTACGCGGGCCCGGGGGAGACGCGGTCCACCGAGCTGCTCAACGCGGTTGTCCGGCCGAACATCGACCGCGCGCTCGAGGGCCACGCGGCGATTCGCGAGTGGCAGTACGCGGCGGATCCGCAGGGGCGCTTCGCCGGCGTGGTCGACATCTTCGGGGACGGCTCGGTCTGGGCGCTCTGGGTGCCGGGCCACACGCCCGGGAGCACCGCGTACCTGGTGCGCTCCACGCGCGGGCCGGTGCTGCTCACCGGGGATGCCTCCCACACCGCCTGGGGCTGGGAGCACGACGTGGAGCCCGGCACCTTCACGCACGACAACCCCACCAGCGTGAAGAGCTTCGCCAACCTGCGCCGCTTCGCCGCAGCGCACCCGGCGGTGGAGGTCCGGCTCGGCCACCAGGACCTGCCCCCCGCGAGCGCGCAGAGGTGACGCCTTTGTCCCCGCGCCGCGACGTCGGCGCGGGGAACAGGCGGGGAAGCGAGCGCTGCCTCTGGCCGCTCGCGGGTTGTGAAGGGCCTGCCCGCGTCGAACCTTCTTGCCCTGCTGGTCACTCGGCATGGAAGGGAGGACACATGAGAGGCCTTCGTTGGTTGGTGATGGCATCTGCGGTGATGGCGTCCACGGCGTTCGCTCAGCGGGTTCGCACCCACGAGAAGCCCGAGCCCGGAGACGACCGCGACATCGAGGTGAAGCTCCAGGGCGGTCTGGTGACGTACACGGGTGAGGCCGCGCGGCTCACCAGCCCCGGCGCCAGCTACGGCGTGCTGGTGGCCACGGACCTCTTCGGCGCGGTGGACGGTGAGCTCTCCTACCAGGGCGCGGCGTACGGCACGGACGCCTCGCTGGGTGGGCGGAACACCATCCTGGAGAACGGCGGCCAGGCGCTGCTGATGCTCTCGCCCACGTTCGGGAAGCTCGAGCCGTACGTCTTCACCGGCCTGTCGCTGGCGCGGCTGAACATCCTGGAGTCCCGCAACTCGGTCTCGCAGATCCAGGACTCCACGCGGCTGAAGCTGCCGCTGGGCGTGGGGATCGACTTCGTGCCCGCGGGCGATGGCGGCGGCGAGGTAGACCTGCTGCTCGGCGCGCGCGTGAAGTACGACGTCACGCTCGCCGGCGGGGCCTTCCCCACGCTGGACAGCCGGATGAGCGAGAACCAGCTGCAGACCACGCTTCAGGTGGGCGCGACTTTCTAGCGGCCGCGCCCCCCGCGAAGGTCGCCGGCGCCCTCGCGTGTGGCGCCGGTGACCTTCGCCTTTTTTCAGAACGGGTAGAAGTTCGCGCCGGCGAGCACCGTGGGGCCCGCGCCCCACTGCATGCCGTTGCCGCCCACCTCGAGGAAGAACGACATCTTCTGGTGGAGGAAGAACTCGAAGCCGAACTGGCCGCCGCCGCCCAACTGCACCGCGTACTTGGGGCCGGCGTCGTCGGCGCGGACGAGCGGCACGGAGAGCGTGATCCCGCCGCCGCCGTAGAGCCGGATCAGGTTCAGGTAGACGGGCGTCTGGCCCCAGAGCTCCACTCGGCTGCCCAGGTCGTACCGGAACCCGGAGCCGTCCTGCCCCAGCAGGTTGAGCACCCGGACGGTCAGGCCGAAGCTGCGGCCGAAGGGGATCCGCACCCGCACGCCGTTCTCCATCACCGGTCCACTGCCGCCGTTGCCGAGCCCGCCCATGTCGTAGCCGAGCGAGACGCCGCGACCCGCGGGCTCGGTCCACGGCAGCGTCAGGTGGGCGGTGTCCCGCGGATCCACGGGGGCCGGGGCGGGCGCATCCGCCGGCTGCGCGGAGGCGGCGAAGGAGAAGAGGGCTGCCAGCAGGAAGAGACCGCGGTTCATCGTTGCTCCTGGAAGTGAGAGTGCCTTCGAAGCGGTTGGATCCCTGAAGGCGGAAGTCGGGGTCTTGGGCATGGCTCAGAGCTCGAAGGCGGCGCCGGCGGAGAGCAGCACCGAGGTGGAGGGTGGCGCGGCGGGGAAGAGCCGCAGGGCGGTGAGCACGTCCAGGCGGACGCGCAGCGAGAGCGTCTCCGCGAGTGGCGCGGAGAGCTCGGTGAACTGGCCGAGCACGAGCGAGCCGCCGCCGGTCCGCCGCTCCCAGGCGCCACCCAGCGCCAGGCCCAGCTCCAGCCGCGTGGCGCCGGCGCTCCACCACGGGAAGCGAACGCCCGCGGTGGCCGCGGCGCCCACCGTCAGCGCCGGCGCGAGCGCGAAGCCCTGCGCGCCGAACAGCGCGTCTCCCCGCGCGGACGTGTAGCGCAGCCAGAGCCCGCCCTGCGCTCCACCCTCCGTGGAGTAGCCGCCCCCGAGCGCCGCGGTGAGCGCGTGGAGCGGCGGCGCTCCCTCGCCGCGCGCCACCGCCGGCGTGAGCCCCGTGCGCGTGAAGCGCAGCGACTCCAGCGGCACGTCCCCGACGCTGAGCGCCACCGTGGCCACCTCCAGCGCGCCCTCCTGGGGGCACTTCACCCGGTACTCGCCGGGCGGGAGGAAGACGCTCCCGGGCCGGCCGCCCAGCTCGGCGAGCACCCGCAGCTCGCGGCGATCCAGCACGTAGCAGGGACGCGCTCCCTCGCGGCCGCGCGAGAGAGAAGGCTGCGCGCCGCGCCGCACCAGCACCCAGTCGCCGCTGCCCTCCAGCACCACGCTCTGCGCCGGCCGCTGCGGGCCTGAGGGCGCGGCGACGGTGGCCGCCACGGTGCGCTCGTAGAGGTGGCGGTAGAGCTCGCCCAGCGTCACCGCGGCGTCGCCGTCGAAGTCCGCCGCGCCGCGCAGGCCGGAGACGAGCGCCTGCGCGAAGGGCGAGCCCCGGAGCGCGCGGGACTCGTAGGCGCTCTCGTTGGCGCCGCTGGAGGTGATGAGCAGCCGCCCCTTCGGGCCCAGCGGCGCCGCCCAGAGCGTCAGCGGCGGCCCGAAGGAGAGCCCCTTGGCGGTGAGCAGCGCCCCGCTGTGGCACGCGTCGACGAAGGCGACCAGCAGGGTGGGGGTGAGCTGGCCCAGCTGCTCGCGCAGGCGAGGCCAGGGCCACACCTGCCCGTCCAGGTGCAGGCCGTCCGCGCCGGCGTGGCCCGAGTAGAAGACGAAGAGGACGTCCTCCTGCGCCGCGCTCTGCCGCAGCTGCGCCAGCGCCCGCTCCGCCTGCGCCACGTCCGGTCCGGTCACCACGTGCACCGCGCCCATCTCCACCGCGCCGGTCTCCACCAGCGCCTCCGCCAACGCGCGCGCGTCCGACTCCGCGTACTCCAGCGGCAGCTCGCGCGGCAGCCCCTCGTTGGCGCCGAGCACCAGCGCGCGCCGCGTCCCCGCTTGGGCGGGGGCGGCGAGCGCCAGGGCGCACAGGAGCGCGGCGAGCCCTCTGTTCACGGCCCGCTCTCGAAGGGGATCCGCAGCACCGTGGGCTGCAGCGTGGAGGAGGCTCCGTCCCGCAAGGCCGCGTCCGCGGAGGCCACGTCGAAGGGGGCGTCCCGGAAGACGGCGATCAGCTCCAGCGCGCCGGTCCGTTCGGGGATACCCACCGAGGGGCCCACCCCGCGCGCCGGGCCCGGCGGCAGCGCCGCGAGCGCGGCGGCGTCCTCGGGGAAGAGCCGCGCCAGCTCGCCGGCCGGGTCCTTCAGCCACACCGCGGCGTAGCTCTGGGCGGAGAGCTCCAGCGTGGCCTGCAGCCGATCCCCCGGGCGCAGGGGCGCGCCGTTCCACGGGGTGGCGCCCTGCGTGCCGGCGCGCTGCACCCAGGCCCCCAGCCGAGGCCCCTTCACCGCGAACGGGTCCGGCGGGGTGGGCGGCGGGGGGCGCCACAGCAGCACCGCCGCGAGCGAGGCCGCGAGCGCGAAGGCCAGTCCTCCCGCTGCGGCGAGCCTGCGCCCCCTCGACTTCGCTCGGGGTGAGCGGGGCTCTCCCGCTCGGCGTGAACCGGCTTCGGCCAGCCGGGCCTTTACCGCGAGCGCCGGCGCGCTGGCGCGGTAGGACTCCGTCCCGGCGCGGAAGGACTCGAGCTTCGCCTGGCAGCGGGCGCAGCCCGCGGCGTGGGGGGCGGCGGCGTGGGGCTCGCCGAGCGCGATCCGCTCCAGCGCCAGGTCAGGGGGGCAGGCGGCCGAGCTCATGGGGGCGCTCCTTCGGGGGAGAGGCGGGCGCGGACGTAGGCTTCGAAGAGGGCGAGCTTGCGGCTCACCGTCTTGCGGGTGACGCCGGTGGCCGCGGCGATCTCCTCGAGCGTCAAGTCGTCCACATGGCGCAGCACGGCGAGCTGCTGCAGCTGTGGGTCGAGCTGGGCGAACACGGCCTGCCAGAGGACGCGCGCGTCGGTGCCCTCGAGGTCTGTCTGGGCGCAGGGCGGGGGGAGCGCGGCGAGCTTGGCCTCGCGGCGGCTCCGGTTGCGCAAGAGCTGCAGGCAGTGCGTGGTGGCGACCGCGTAGAGGAACGTCAGGGGCGAGCTTCCTCCGCGGAAGCTGTCCCCCCGGGCGTGCACCTTGAGGAACACCTCCTGCACGGCGTCGTGGGCCTCCTCCTCCGTGTCCAGGAGCGAACGGCAGCGCCGGTAGACGGCGGCGCCGTACCGGTCGAACAGGTCGGAGGTGGAGCCCAGCGAAGGCGGCATGTTGGGTTGGCCGCTCATTAGATCCCCGAGCAGCCAGGTCTGGGTACTTCGTTTCCTGACACGCTCTGCGAGCGGGGCCTACCTTGTGCCCCGTCCCGGGAGGGTCTTTAAAGAAGGGGATGGACGTTGAAGCCGAGCTGCGCAGGGAGCTGGCGCTGTACGCGCAAGCGGGCTTCACGCGGCGCGGCGTGCTCAAGGCCACCGGGGTGGGCGGCGCGCTGCTCGCGTTCGGCGGCTGGGCCTTCAACACCTTCTGGCGGCTGGGCGCGCCCGCGCCGGGCAAGCAGTGCTTCTCCGCGGACGAGCTCCAGGTGGCGGACGCGGTGGGCGAGGCCTTCTTTCCGGGACCGCCGCACACGCCCTACTCGGCGGCGGCGGTGAAGCTGACCGACTTCGTCGACGCCCACGTGGCCGGGATGTACGAGGACAACCAGCGGCTCTTCAAGGTGCTCTTCCGCGCGCTGAACCTGCTCTCGGTGCTCTCGCACGGTGCCCGCTACGTGAACCTGCCCCTGGCGGACCGGCAGGCGGTGCTGCAGGCCTGGCATGACAGCTCGCTGGCGGCGCGGCGCGCCGGCTACTCCTCGCTGCGGCTGGTGTTCGGCCTGGGCTACCTCGAGGAGCCGCGGGTGCGGCGCGCGTTGGGGCTGCGCTTCGGGTGCGATCTCTCCGCCCGCTTCCCCGAGCTCTCCGTGGAAGAGGCAGGCTGATGCAGCTGCCGGTGGGCCAGACGCTCGGGCACGACGCGCTCCCGGGGGGGGAGACGGTCGACTGCGACGCCGTGGTGGTGGGCTCGGGCGCGGGCGGCGCCGCGGTGGCGTACGCGCTCACCCAGCTGGGCAAGCGGGTGCTGATTCTGGAGGAGGGGCGCCGCTTCGAGCCGGAGGAGCTCAAGCCCAAGGCCTCCTGGGCCTACCGCCACTTGTACGCCGAGCGCAGCACGCGCTTCATGCAGGGCAACCTCTTCATCCCGCTCCCGGGCGGGCGCGCGGTGGGCGGCTCCACGCTGCTCAACTCGGCCATCTGCTTCCGCACGCCGGGGAAGGTGCTCACCCGTTGGCGCGAGCAGTTCGGGATTTCTTGGGCGGACGAGGCCGCGCTGGCGCCCACCTTCGCCGAGGTGGAGCGGGCCATCGGCGTGGAGAAGACGCACCCCTCCCAGGCGCGCGGGAACAACCTCACCTTCAAGCGCGGCTGCGACGCGCTGGGGATTCAGGGCGACTTCATCAGCCGCAACGCCCCCGGCTGCGTGGGCTGCGGCCTGTGTCAACTTGGCTGCCCCATCGGCGGCAAGGGGAGCGTGGACCGCAACCTCATCCCCGCGGCGCTCTCGCGCGGGGCGGCGCTCTTCACCTCCGTGCGCGCGGCGGAGGTGCTGTTGCACAAGCGCGCCGCGGTGGGGGTGCGCGCGCAGGTGCTGGAGCCGCTCTCGGAGCAGCCGCTGCGCGAGCTCACCATCCGCGCCAAGCAGGTCTTCCTCTGCGCGGGGGCGGTGAACACGCCGGTGCTCCTGCGGCGTCAGGGGATCGCCAACACCAGCGGCGAGGTGGGCCGAAACCTCCACGTGCACGTGGCCGCCGGCGTCTGCGCCCGCTTCGAGGAGTTGATCGACGCGTGGGACGGGGTGACGCAGGGCTACTACGTGCCGTTGCCGGACGCGATCTTGGAGACCTTCTCCGCCACGCCGGACATCTACTTCACCCAGTACAGCCACTTCGCCACGCCGCTCTCCACGCTGCGCCACCTGGCCTCCTGCGGCTGCATGATCGGCGACGAGTCCAGCGGCGAGGTGAAGCCGGGGATGCAGGGGCGCGCCAGCATCAGCTACACGCTCAACGAGGGCGACAAGCGGCGGCTCCTGGACGGCCTGCGGATCATCTCGAAGATCTTCTTCGCCGCCGGGGCGAAGGAGGTGCACCCGGCGATCCACGGCTTCGGCACCGCCAAGAGCCTGGCCGAGGCGGAGCGGATCTGCCGCGACGACGTCCCGGTGGAGCACCTGTCCGTCTACGCCTCCCACCCCATGGGCACCTGCCGGATGGGCGCGGACAAGGCCACCTCGGTGGTGGGCCCCAACGGCGAGAGCCACGACGTGAAGAACCTCTTCGTGGCGGACGCCTCGGTCTTCCCCACCGCGCTGGGAGTGAACCCGCAGGTCACGGTGATGGCCGCGGCGCTCACCATCGCCCGCCACGCTTGAAGTAGCCTCCGGCCGGTGATCGCCTGGCTCGATGGTCTGCTCCACGCGGTGGGGCCGGCGGCGTACCTCATCCTCTTCCTCGCGGCGCTGGTGGAGTACGTCTTCCCGCCGTTCCCCGGGGACACCGTCACCCTGATGGGGGGCTTGTACGCGGTGCGCGGGGAGAAGCCGTGGGGGCTCGTCTTCGCCGCGGTGACGCTGGGGAGCGTGCTCGGCGCCGCGCTGGACTACCAGCTGGGGGCCTACGTGGCGCGCCGGGCGCGCGAGGGGCGCGCGGCGCTCGGCTTCACCCGCGAGCGGGTGGAGGCGCTGCACGCCTCCGCCAGGAGCTACGGCCCCTGGCTGCTGGTGCTCAACCGCTTCATGCCCGCGGTGCGCGGCGCGGTCTTCCTCGGGGCCGGGGTGGCCGGGATGCCGTTCGGCCGGGTGATGCTCCTGGGCACGCTCTCGGCGGCGGGCTGGAATGTCCTGTTGATGGCGGTGGGCATGGCCCTGGGCGGAAACGCGGAGCGGCTTCAGGCCTTCGTTTCGCGCTACAACACCGTGGCCTACGCCGTCCTGGGGACCCTGGGGGTGGTGTTGGTGGCGCGCTTCGCCTGGAGGCGGCGGCGCCAGACGGGCCGGTAGGAGGTTGGCGGTGCGAAGCCCGAAGGCCGCTCTGGCGTTCCTGCTCGCGCTCGCGTTGGGGCTCGGCTGCCGCTGCGGCGCGCCGCCGGTGCTGGGCGGCGTGGAGCTGGGGTTCCGGGTGAGCGGGGACACGGTGGACTTCGGCCGCGTGCTGGAAGGCGCGCAGGTGCTGCGCCAGGTCACCCTCTTCAGCGAGAGCCGGGCCGAGACCGCGGTGGCCGTCTCCACGGAGGGGCCGTTCGCGGCCGCCGCGGAAGTGCTGGTGCCGCCGGGCAGCTCGGTGGACGTGGCGGTCACCTTCACCGCGGGCAACGCGCGCGAGCTGGGGGCGCTGGTGCTCTCCGCCAACGGCAAGTCGGTGAAGGTGCCACTGGTGGGGGAAGGCGTCCGCCCGCTCCCGTGCGTGGCCTCCGCCCCCTGCCGCACCTCGCGGTTCGACCTGGACACCGGCCGCTGCGTGGAGGCCGACTCCCCGGAGGGCGCGCGCTGCACGCCGGCGGACGAGTGCCTGGAGAACGGCACCTGCCGCAGCGGCCAGTGCCTGGGCACCCCGCGCACCTGCGATGACCAGAACAAGTGCACCTCGGATGCCTGCGCGAAGGGGCTGGGCTGCGTCCACACGCCGGTCGTGTGCCCCACGCCCACGGCCGCGTGCCGCGTGGCCACCTGCGATCCGCTCGCCGGCTGCGGCGAGGGGCCGGCGCCGGACGAGTTCGTCTGCGGCTCGGTGGACTGCAAGATCTCCAACCTCTGCATCAGCGGCGTGTGCAAGCCGCTCAAGACGGTGGACGGGGTGCGCTGCTCCCTCCCCACCCCGTGCCAGGGAGCCGGTGCGTGCCGCAACGAGGTGTGCGTGCGGCCGGACGCGGGCGAGCTCGTCCCGGACTACGCGCTCTCCCTCCCGTTCGCGCCGGTGGGGGCGCTCCCGCGCGAGCCGGTGCTCCTGGCGCACCAGAGCAACCTCTTCTGGCAGACCTGCGGGGACGGCGGCGTGGACGCAGGCTGCTTCCTCTCCTCGTTCACCGGCACCGGCTTCCAGCGCTTCTTCGCGTCGCTGGAGGACGCGGGCGCGAGCGCAAGCGCGCTGGTCCAGGTGGGCGATGGCGGCGTGGTGCTGCTCTCCGAGGATGGGCTCCGGGTGCTCCACGTGGGCAGCGGCCAGGCGCTGGCCTCGCTGCCCTTCTCCGCCTTGAGCCCGCCGGACGCGGGGCTGGATGGCGGCCGCTACCTGCCGCGCAGCGCGGCGGACCGGGTGGCGCGCGCCGCGAACGGCGAGCTCTTCGCGGCGGTGGACTGGTACTGGCTGCCGGGCGGCGCGGACGCGGGGGAGGATGGCGGCGAGCCGGACGCCGGTCCGCCGCGCTTCGCCGGGCAGACGCTGGTGGGTTACTCGGTGGACGGCGGGCGCCAGGAGTGGAGCCTGCCGCGCCGCGAGGCCCGCCTCGCCTTCGACGTAGAGGGCGGGCTGCAGCTGCTCGGACCGGAAGGGGACCGCGCAATGCTCGAGCGCGCCGACGGCGGGCTCGTCCTGCGCGTCTGGCCGGAGCTCGACGGCGGCGGCGTGGTGCCGCATCTGCTCACGGCGGGCGCTCGCGTGCTCTACGGCGGGCGGTACCTCTTCGCGCTGGACGGCGGCGCGGTGGCCGACCTCGGCGTCGTCGATGGCGGGCTCTATCTGCCGCTGCCGCTCTACTCGGTGGCCACCCGCAGCGAGCTCACCCTCTTCGAGCGGCGCTGCCTCCCCGAGGCCCAGAGCTGCCCGCCGGAGCTGCTCACGCCCTTCGCGCGCGGGCTGGACCTGCGCACCGGCGCGCCGCTCTGGGAGGGGCAGGTGGCGGTGTACCCGGGCGGCACCCTGCTCGAGTCCGCCGCGGGCGACTCCAGCGCGGTCCTCGCGCTCACGGATGAGACGGCGGACGGTGGCAGCACTGCGTTTGTCTCGCTTCTGCTCAACGGCCGCCGCGCCTACGCCTGCCCGCTGCCGCCGCAGGGGAAGGTGGGCGGCGCCGTCTTCTCGCGCGGCTTCCTCTACGTGCTGATCGAGCGCGGCGGCCAGTGGCGGCTCGAGGCGTACGATCTCCAGGGCTCGCCGATCTCGGGCGCAGGCTGGCCGCAGCGGTTCGGCGTCTCCGGCCAGCGGCGCGCGCAGCCTTAGCCCCCGAGCGCTGAACCCATTGAGCTTTCGCGCTCCCTCCGCTCACCCCGAGCGTAGGCCGCCAGGCCTACGCGCCTACGGCGCTGACCTGAAACTTGCCGCGCCCCGCTCAGCCCGAGCGAAGTCGAGGGCCCACCGATCGTAGGGACTCTCGCTCGTGGGGCCCTCGACTTCGCTCGGGCTGAGCGGACGGCTCACGTTTCTTGCCTTGATTGATCCGCCCAACGGGCGGCGGCCTCACTACGCTCGGGGTGACCGGGGGGGCGCGGCGCTCTGGGTGAAGGCGCTACTCCCGGTCCACCCAGATCTGCTCGAAGCGCACCTGCGGCTGGGTCTGGTGCAGCCGCAGCCCCTGCACCCGCGGGTGCGCCACCGCGAAGGTGTGCTCGTGGTAGAGCGGGATGAGCACGCAGTCCTGCTCCAGCACCTTCTCCGCCCGCCGGTAGAGCTGCGCGCGCAGCTCCGGGTCGATGGAGACGCGCGCCTCGGAGGTGAGGCGGTCCAGCTCCCGGCTCTCGTAGCCGAGCGCGAAGACGGTCTGCGAGCTCGAGTTGAGCAGGAAGTGGAGGAAGTTGTCCGGGTCCGGGTAGTCGGCGATCCAGCCGGACCGGAAGGCGGGGATGCGCCCTTCGCGCTGGCGCTGCCAGTAGTCCGCGGTCTTCAGCTCCGTGTACTCCAGGGCGATCAGCTTGCGCTCCAGCAGCGGCGCGAAGAGCAGCGCGTCCTCCTCCTGGGTTCCGCGGCCGGGCGGGTAGAAGAGCGTCAGCTCCAGTCGCTGGATGCCCGCCTCGCGGAAGAGCTGCTCGGCCAGGAGCGGATCCGGGCGCGGCATGGACAGCGTCTCCCCGTACTCGAGCAGGCCGGGCGGGGTGAGGCAGCGCGCCACCGTGGCGCCGGGGTGGAAGCGCTCCACCGCGCTCTGGATGTCCAGGCCGGCCCGGATCGCCCGGCGCACCCGGAGGTCGGAGTAGGGCGCCTCCTTGAGGTTGAAGCCGAGGAAGAAGCAGGACGGGGTGCTGCCGGTGATGATCTGCTGCTGCTGCAGCCGCGGGTCCTTGAGGTGCTCCGCGTAGAGCCCGGAGACCACGTCCACCGAGCCGCTGGCCTGCGCCTCGAGCGCGTCCGCGCGGTCCTTCTGGAAGGCGAACTCCAGCCGCTCCAGGTAGGGCAGCTCCGGCCGGAAGTAGGTGGGGTTGCGGTCGAGCAGGATGGCGGTGTCGTCCAGCTGCACCATGCGGAAGGGGCCAGTCCCCACGAAGCGCCCCTTGGCGTCCCGCTTGGCGATCCGCGCGGCGGGGTGGGTGAGCAGCTGGAGGAAGAACGCCTTGGGCTCCTCCAGCCGGATCTCCAGCGTCTGCTCGTCCAGCACCTCGAAGCCGCGCACCCCCTGCGCCCTCCCGGCGAGGAAGTCCGCCGCGCCCTCCACTTCCTTGAAGAGCCACTGGTCCGGAGACTTCTCCCGTGGGTCCAGCAGCCTCTCGAAGTGGCGCTTGGCGTCCGTGGCGGTGAGCGGCTGGCCGTCATGGAACACCGCGCGCCGGCGCAGGTAGAAGCGGTAGCGGCGCGCGGAAGGGTCCGCCTCCCAGCGCTCCGCCAGCTCGGGGACGATCGCGCCGTCCTCGGAGCGGGCGAGCCCGGAGAAGAGGTTCCCGCCCACGTCCACCATCTGGGTGTCCAGCATGAAGGCAGGATCCAGCCCGCGGGCGGCGTCGAACATCTCGGACTGGTGGATGCCCACCTTGAGCGTGCCGCCGCGCTGGGCGCCCGGGAGGCGGAAGCGGAAGACCTCGCCCTCCAGCGCGCTCGCCTCGTGCGCCAGCAGCTCCACCGTGCGGGAGAGCCCATCGCCGATGCGGATCACCTTGCGGGCGTCCTCGCGGACCTGCGCCACCTCCTCGCCGATGGTCGCGTCCCCGCGGGAGAGCACGCCCTGTGCGCTGCGCAGCTCGTCGATCGCGGCGGTGAGGCGTAAGACCGCGTCGGAGAGATCTCGCCCCGTGCGTGCCTGGCCCTCCGCCTTCTGGGACGCGCCCTGCGCCAGCCGCGCCATCTCCTGGGTCTGCTTCACCAGCTCGCGGCCGCGCAGGGCCTGATCTCCCGCGGCGAGCGTCAGCTCGTTCACCAGGTGGGTCACCTTCTTCGAGGCGTCCACCACGTGGCGCCCCTGCGCCTCGAGCCGCGCCGTCTCCGCCACCGTGGCCTCGATGGAGGAGAACGTCCGCCGCGTGATCCCGCGGATCTCCTGCAGCGCGGTGCTGGCGCGATCCCCCAGCTGCACGCCGCTGCTGGCCTGCTCGCGCCCTTCTTTCACGAGCGCCACCGCGGTCTCCACCGCGTCCTTCACGCCCTTCACCATCGCGGCGATCTCGCGGGTGGAGCGGCCGGTGCGCTCGGCGAGCGAGCGGATCTCATCCGCCACCACGCCGAAGGCCTGCCCGCTCTCGCCCGCCTGGGCGGCGATGATCGCCGCGTTGAGCGCCAGGAGGTTGGTCTGGTCCGTGACCTCCTGGATGACATCCACGATCCGGCCGATCTCCAGGGAGCGCGTGCCCAGCGAGTCGACGATCTCCGCCGCCTTCCGCACGGTCTCGTCGATCCGGTAGATGCCCTTCACGCTGTCCGCCACGAGCGCCTCCCCGCGCTCGGCGGTGGAGGTCACCTCGCGCGCCAGTTCGCCGGTCTCGCTGGCCCGGCGGCGGACGGCGTCGATCCCGCCCTCCACCGCGGCCACGAAGTTCTCCGCCTCGCCGGTGAAGCGGACCAGCGCGTCGCCGGAGGAGGCCACCGCGGAGAGCCGCTCGCTCATCACCTGGACCAGGTCGCTGGTCTTGTGCGCGAACTCGTCCAGCGTGGAGAGCGCCGAGGCCACCTGCTCGATCCGCTCGGTCATCTCCGAGAGAGCCCCGGTGGTGTCGAGCGCGAAGGTCTCCAGCTGGGAGATCCGCTTGGCCGCGCTGGAGAGCGACTCGCCCATGCTCCCCACCGAGCCGAGCGTCCGGTCCACCGCCGAGCCCTGGCGGCGCGCCGCCTCCAAGAGCTCGCGAGATTGCTCCGCCACCTCGCGGCTGCTGCGGTGCACGTTGCCGGTCACCCGCTGCACTTGCGAGAGCGCGCGGCGCAGGGAGAGCGTCAGCCGGCGGATGTCCTCTTCGCCTTCGAAGGGGAGCGAGGCGGCGACGGTGAGGTCTCCCTGCGAGAGCTTGCTCACCACCTCCCAGCGGGCCCGGGCGCGCCGCGCCGCCCACTGGAACCAGCTCAGGTAGCCGCCCAGCGTGAAGCTGCCCACCGCGGCCAAGAGGACCGCCAGCCAGCCAGAGATGGTCGGCGGCAGCCCGGTGACCGCGAAGTGCACCAGGTTGATGCTGATCCCCGCGAGGAGCCCCCCGCCGATGCCGAAGGCGAAGAGGAAGCGTCTGGAGCCCATGTAGGTCTGCGCGAACTCTAGGGGAGATCCGCGGCGGCACCTAGGGAAGTGCCACCCTCCCGTGGACCTTGACGTGGACGGCGACGGCGACGGCGACGTGGCCCTGGTCGACCTCCGCAGAGACCATGTCCGGCCACGTTCACGTCGCCGTCCACGTCCACGTCCACGTCCACGTCAACGTCAACGTCAACGTCAACGACGTCGCCGTGCACGTCCACGTACGTCAACGGGGGGTAGGCGTGCCCCGCCTTTTGCGCCCTACGGCGCGCCTGAGGTACTCCTTTCACCGTGCTCGTGCTTCCCACCCTCCTCGCCGCCGTGCTCGCCGCGGGCGCGGACGACGCGGACCGCTTCCCGCTGCCGGTGGATCCGCAGCGCGGGGTGGCCCACCGCTTCCAGCCCTCCGAGGAGACGGCGCTCTTCCTCTTCGAGCTTCGGGGCGTGCCGGTGGGCACGGTGGAGCTGCGGGTGGACCGGTCGGAGGGGCGCTACGTGTACCGCTCGCGCCACCTCTACGCGCGCGCCCAGGACAAGACGTGGGTCTCGCGCACCGGCGGCTTCACCGTGGACCGCACCTTTCGGATCAAAGGGGAGGACGCCTTCCCCGAGTCGCTCTGGCTGTGGCGCAAGCCCGCCACCACCGGCTGCGTGAAGATCCGCGAGGAGCTCGGCGCGCGCCTGGGTGAGGCCTGCGCCAGCGAGGTGCGCGCGGACGAGGTCCGCGGCACCCTCTACGGAGACGCCTACACCGCGCACTACGCGGACGGCTGGCTGCTTTCGCTCGAGGTGGGTGGGGGCAAGTTCCTCGCGGTCCCGCCCTCCACCGAGGTGGAGAGCGACGACGTCTTCGGCGGCGGCTTCTCCGTCTCCGGCAAGCCAAAGGGGGCGCTCGCGCTCAAGCCCACCCGCGCGTCGCCCGAGCTCACCGCCTCGCTCACGCGCTGGGATGAAGCCGAGGCGCGCGCGCTCGCCGCCGAGGTCCACCGCGAGTTCGTGGAGAAGCGTCCCACCTCCCAGGACTTCCGCCCCGGCAGCGTGGAGGAGGAGGTCTTCGCCGGCAGCTGCCTCGCGCACGCCAAGCGCTTCGCCGCCAAGGCGCAGGCGCGCGGGCAGCGGGTGGCGCTGGTGCACGGCCTCCTCGTGGAGGACGGCGAGGACCGCGCCTTCCCCCATGCGTGGATCCGCGTGCGGGTGGGCTGGCGCCAGACGGTGGACCTGGATCCCACCTTCCTGATGCCCGTCAAGCCGCAGACCCACTTGCCGGTGTACGCAGCGCTCCCGTCCCAGGGAGATCAGGCCGCGGGGAAGGTCTGGTTGGACCTCCTCGCGGGGCGGTACCAGGTCACGCGCGGCCTGGGTCACCCCTGAGCGGCGCGCCGCTCGTCCCGCCTACATCCGCTCCCTCACATCGGCTCCCTTGAGACTCACGCCGCCGCGCTGGGTTACTCGGTGGCGAGCCGAACAATGAGCCACGTCCTCGTCGTCGACGACGAAACAGTGATCCTGACCGTCCTCTCGAAGTTCCTGAGGACGCCCTCCCGGCAGATCACCGTGGCCACCACCGCTGAAGAGGCGCTCACCTTCGCCCGCGCCGTCCCGTTCGACGTGGCGCTGGTGGACAAGAACCTCGGCCCCAGCAGCGGGCTGGAGTTGATCAAGGCCCTGCGCGCCATCCAGCCGGATCTCGAGGTGATCCTCATGACCGGCTACGCCTCGCTGGAGTCCGCGATTGACGCGCTCCAGCTGGGCGTCTTCGACTACCTGCGCAAGCCCTTCGAGGACCCGGCCGCGCTCTCGCTCAAGGTGGAGAGCGCCGCGGAGAAGGGGCGGCTGCGCAAGACCGAGCGGCTGCTCTCGCAGGCGCTGGCGGACAACGAGGAGCGCTACCGGCGCGTCTTCGAGGCCGCCACCGACGCCATCTTCGTGGTGGACGCCAACACCCTGCGGGTCCAGGAGGCCAACCCCGCAGCGCTGCGGCTGCTCGGGTGCGACTCGGCCACCGAGCTGGAGCTGGCCTCGCGCGGGCTCACCCGCGGGGTGCTCGAGGCCAGCCCCACCTCCCTGCAGCCGGTGCGGATCGTCCCGGTGAATGGCCAGGAGGTCTTGGCCGAGGTCACCGTGGGCGAGTTCACCCACACCGGCCGCCGCCCCCGGAAGATGAAGGTGGTGGCGGTGCGGGACGTCACCGAGCGCGAGCGCTCCATCCAGCACCGGGACCGGCTCGAGGGCCAGCTGCGCCACGCGCAGAAGATGGACGCGATCGGCCGGCTCGCCAGCGGCGTGGCGCACGACTTCAACAACGTGCTCGCCGCCATCCTCTGCCACACCGAATACCTCATGGCCGCGCACGGGGAGGGCGAGACCGCGGAGGACGTGGACGGCATCCTCCAGGCCTCCAAGCGCGGCGTGGCCCTCACCCGCCAGCTCCTGATGTTCGCGCGCAACAAGCCGATCGAGCTCCAGGTCCTGGACCTGAACCAGGTGGTGGCGGACATGTCCCGCCTCTTCCGGCGGACGACCGAGGAGCAAGTGGAGCTCAAGGTGGGCCTGAGCGAGGCCGCTCCGCGGGTGAAGGCGGACGCGGACCAGCTTGGCCAGGTGCTCCTCAACCTCGTGGTGAACGCGCGGGACGCGATGCCGCAGGGCGGCCGGCTCCACCTCTCCACCTCGCAGGAGGTGGTCTCCCCCGAGCGCGCCACCCCGGACCTCCCGGCCGGGCAGTACGCGGTGCTCACCGTCAGGGACGAGGGCGTGGGGATGACCCCCGAGGTCCGGGCGCGCATGTTCGAGCCGTTCTTCACCACCAAGGAGGTGGGGAAGGGGACCGGGCTGGGGCTCGCCACGGTGTACGCGATCATCAAGCAGCTGGGCGGCGCGGTGCGCGTGGAGTCCGAGCCGGACCAGGGGACCCGCGTCGACGTGCTCATCCCCCGCTGCGAGGCGGGGCTGCTCCCCGAAGCGCCGAGCTCGCCGCTGGAGGTGAAGGGCGGGCGCAACGAGACCGTGCTCCTGGTGGAGGACGAGGAGGTCTTGCGGGCCCTGCTCGCGCGCATGCTCGCCGACAACGGCTACCGCGTCCTCTCCGCGGCGGACGGTGAGAAGGCGCTGGCGCTCTCCCGCGAGCACGCCGGCCGGATCGACCTGTTGCTCACGGACGTGGTGATGCCGCGGGTGAGCGGCCGCCAGCTGGCGGAGCAGCTGACCCGCGAGCGGCCGGACGTGAAGACGCTCTACATGAGCGGCCACATCGACCAGCAGATCGTCCGGGATGGTCTGCTCGATGGCTCGCTGGGGTTCCTCCAGAAGCCCTTCGCGCCGCGCGCCCTGCTCGCGCTGATGCGCAAGGTGCTGGATCCAGACGAGCCCGCGGGCGTCTCCCGGGCGGACGCGCCGGCGGCCAGCCGCGAGCCCGCTGGCCGGCTGTAGCCCGGATTTACAAAGCCTCCCCGCAGATGCGGTCTAGTCGACGTTCGGGGGGGACCCCCGCTGCGCCGCGGGCGCCCAAGGCCCACAATGCAGGCGCCGAAGAGATCCGCCAGAGAGCAAGGCCCGCTTGCCTTCACGCATCTCCCACCCGACCGTGCTGCTCGTGCACCCGGATCCGCTCCGGTTGGGCGCGATTGCGCGCCAGCTCCAGTCGGACTTCCGAACGCTCACGGCCTCCTCCTCCGAGGCGGCGCTCGCGCTGATGCGGGAGCTGACCGTGGACGTGGTGGTGGCGGACTCGCGGGTGGGGGTGGCGCTGCTGGACGAATTCGAGGCGCGCGAGCCGCTCGCCCCGCGGGTGCTGCTCTTCGGAGAGCCCGAGCTGGATCACGTGGTGGAGGCCCTGGGCGAGGAGCACGTCTTCGTGCCGCTCCCCGATTCGGCCGAGGCCTCCGCGCTCAACCGCAAGCTCAAGAGCCTGGTGCGCCCGCGGCGAGACGAGCGGCTGCGCCCGCGCGAGGAGCACTCGGTGCGGCTGCACCTTCCGCGCGGCGGGCTGCTCTCGCGGCCGCTGCTGGACGTCTCCAGCTCGGGGCTGGCGTTCCTGCTCCAGGTCAGCGACGACGTGGATCAGCTCCTCCCCGGCACCCGCCTGCGCCAGCTCTCCGTCTGGCGCGGCACCGAGGAGCTGCTCTCCGGGGTGCAGGGCACCGTCCGCCATCTGCGCCCCCTGCGCAGCAAGGTGCCCGCGGTGCGCGGCGGCTACCGGGTGGGCGTGGAGCTGGTGGAAGAGGCCCCGGTGGAGGCCGAGCCGGACGAGAAGATCCACGACCGGCTGCGGCGCCTCTCCCTCCTGCGCCGCGCCGGGCGGCAGGCCGGCCTCTCGATCGCGCGCGTGGACGACGAAGGTGGGGTCCAGCTCTTCCAGCACGCCGAGGCGGACGGCCGTGGCGCGCTCCTGGTGCTGGCGGGAGAAGCGCCGCCGGACTGGGAGGTGGGGGACGTGGTCCGCGGCACCTTCGACCTCGGCGGGCGCAGCTACTCCTTCCTCACCTCCATCGCCTCGCTCTCCACCCCGGGCGCGCTCTGCCTGCGGCTGCCGCGGGGCTTGCGGGCCGCGCCCCGGCGCCGCGCCGCGCGGCGACACAGCATCCGCACCGGTGAGGGTTTCTCCGTGGAGGTGGCGCTCCCCTGGCAGGACGAGCCGCTGCGCCGCCCGCTGCTGGACCTCTCCACCGCGGGCTTCGCGTTCGCCGCGGATCTGCGGACGCATCCGTTGCCAGTGGGGACCCGGCTGTCGGAGATCCGCCTGCGGCTGCCGGACGGGGGCACGGTGGTGGGGCGTGGCCGGCTGCGCTCGCGGGTGCGCGGCGCGGAGGCCGAGCCTGCGCTGGCCCGGTCCGGGGTGGCCTTCGAAGGGCTCTCGTTGCCGGATCAAGTGCGGATCGCCGACGCCATCCTCCACGCGGGGCTGCCGGGCATCGAGGACGCGCGCGGCCTCACCTTCCGCGAGCTGTGGGCGTTCCTTCAGGAGACGGGGTTCCTCTACCCGGAGAAGCTGGAGCGGCTGCGGCCGGTGCTGCCGGCGCTGGAGGCCACCGTCACTACGCTGCTCTCCACCCCCAGCGACCTCTTCAAGACGCTGGTCTTCCGCAACGAGCAGTTGCTCGGGCACCTCTCCGCGGTGCGGCTCTACTCGCACACCTGGATGGTGCAGCACCTGGCGGCCCGCAAGGAGGGAGCGGGACGGCTGGGCGCGGCCCGCATGCTCAACCTGGGGATCACCGACTACTCCGAGCAGCTGCCGCAGATGGAGTGGCTGCGCGTCTTCTTCCGGCCCCGCAACCGCTGGCCGGCGCGCGTCTTCGGCCGCTTCGCGCGGCGGGTGGGAGATCCCTCCGTCTGCGAGCTGCGCACGCTGGCCTACCTCACGGGCGAGAGCACCGGCGAGCCGGTGCGCGAGAAGGGGCTGGAGGTGCGGCCGGCTCGGCCAGAGGACGCCCGCTGGATCGAGCGCCACTTCTTGGACCAGGGGCGCACGCTCGCGGTGCGGGCGGAGGAGCTCTCCACTCCGGAGGGGCTCACGCTCGCCGAGCTCTCCTTGCGCTACGCCAAGGTGGGGCTGGTGCGGCGGCGCGAGGTCTGGGTGGCCGAGCGCCACGGCCGGCCGGCGGGCTTCGCGCTGCTGGAGCTCTCGTCCATCGGCCTCAACTTCAGCGAGCTGACCAACACCTTCACCGTCCACCTGATTGACCCCGAGCCGGCCGTGCACGCCGCGCTGGTGGAGGCGGCGCGCGTGCGCTACCGGGAGGCGGGGCGCGCCCTCTGCCTGGCCTTGGCCCCGCCCGCGGACGTGCCGCTCTTCACCGCCCGCGGGTTCACCCAGAGGCAGGAGTACACCTCCTGGACCGGCCACCGCTCGCTCTACCGGCGCTACTACGAGTACATCCTGCGGCTGTTCGAGCGGACGCGGGTGAGCCGGTAGAAGGCAGGCCAGGGGCCTTTCGGGGGGAGCGGTTTGGCGGAGTACCTGATGGAGAGCGCGGACGAGGCGGCGCGGCTGGACGCCAAGGAGGACGCGCGCGCCACCGCACGCCAGCTGCGGCTCGCCGGGGTGCGCCCGGGGATGAGGGTGCTGGACGCGGGCGCGGGGAGCGGCGCCGCCTCCCTGGCGCTGGCGCGCAAGGTGGGGCCCACCGGGCAGGTGGTGGCGCTGGAGCGCTCGCGCCAGCGCGCGGCCCACGCCCAGGCAGCGGCCCGGCGCGAGGGGCTGGGGCAGGTGGTGTCCGTCGTCTGCGGGGATCTCGGGCGCGCGCCGTTGCCGGAGGGCGCGTTCGACCTCGTCTTCTGCCGCTTCGTCTTCGAGTACCTGGCGCAGCCCGCGCAGGCCCTGGCGGAGCTGCGCCGGGTGGCGCGGCCGGGTGGGCGCGTGGTGGTGGTGGACCTGGACGGCAACGGCCTGTTCCACCACCCGGTGCCGCCCGTGGTGGAGCAGGGGCTGGCGCGGTTGCAGGGCGCGCTGCAGGGGCGGCTGGACCCGCTGATCGGCCGCAAGCTGTTCTCGCTCTTCAAGGCGGAAGGGCTGAAGGACGTGAAGGTGGCGGTCTCCCCGCACCACCTCCACGCGGGCCGGGTGAGCGAGGCGGCCCTGGAGAACTGGCGCTACAAGCTCAAGACGCTGGCGCCGGCGGGGCGCGCGGCGCTGGGAGCTGACGGCTACGCCGAGTTCGAGCGGGCCTTCTTGAAGGTGCTGACGGACGAGGCGTCGCTGACCTATAGCGTCCTGTTCTGGGTGGGGGGAACCAAGCCATGAAGCAGGAGCGCGGCGCGCAGCTGCCGGGAGGCGAGCCAGGAGAGCTCTCCTGCCGACCCCTGCGCGTCCTGCTCACCGCCTTCCGCCAGAGCCAGGGTGAGGAGGCGCTGCGCAGCGCGCTCTCTCACCTTCAGCTCCCACCCGGGGTGGACCTGACGTACCTCGAGGACGAGAACCACTGGGTGAGCTTCGCGCTCGGGCAGCAGCTGATAGACGCGCTCACCGAGGCCTCCGGCGACCCGTCCTTCCCGCGGCGCGCGGGGCTGCAGATGGCCACGCGCGAAGGGCTGGGGGTGGGGTACCACTTCCTCAAGGCGTTCGGCACGCCGCGGCTGTGCTACCGCCGCGTGCTGGAGATCTCCTCCGTCTACAACCGCGTGGGGAGCTTCTCGCTCAAGCGGCTGGGGCGCACGCGGATCGCCTTCAGCTACCGCTCCTCCCAGCCCGAGCCCAACCGGCGCTTCTGCGAGTTCCGGATGGGGCAGTTCGAGTCCTTCCCCACCATCTGGGGGCTGCCGCCCGCGCGGGCGCGGGAGCTGCACTGTCAGGCGCGCGGCCACGAGTCCTGCAGCTACGAGTTCGAGTGGGTGAACCGGCGCTTCCCGATCGCCTCGCTGCTCGGCTGCGCGGTGGGGGCGGTCCTGGCCCTCTTGTTCTTGCCGGGCACGGGGGTGAGCTGGCCCGGCTGGGCGCTCGGGCTAGCGGGCGGCGGGGTGGGGCTGATGCTCGGCGCGCTGGCCGGGGGGATCTTCCTGGTGCGGCAGAGAGATCTCCTCCTGCGCGAGCAGAACCGGGACCTCTTGCGCTCGGTGCAGTCGCTGCAGCGGCTCAACGACACGCTGGAGGCCAAGGTCGGTGAGCGCACCCGCGAGCTGAAGGTCGCGGGCGAGAAGCTGGAGGAGGCGCTGCGGCGGCAGGTGGCGCTGGATCAGGCGAAGACCCACTTCTTCACCAACATCAACCACGACCTGCGCAGCCCGCTCACGGTGGTGATGGGCGGCATCTCCTCCATCCTCTCCGATCCGTCCATCGCGCAGGGGACGCGCCACCGCCACTTCCTGGAGCTGGCGCTGCGCAGCGCCGCGCGGCTGGAGGCGATGATCAACGACATGCTCGAGCTCTCCCGGATCGACGCCGGGATGGGGCGGCTGGAGAGCTCGCGCGTGGACTTGCGCGAGCTGTGCCGCGGGCTGGTGCAGGTGACCGAGCCCTACGCGCGCGGGTTGAAGCTGGAGCTGCGGCTGGACGCAGGCGAGCACCCGCTCTTCGTGGACGGGGACGCGGACAAGCTGGAGCGGGTGGTGATGAACCTGCTCTTCAACGCCTGCAAGTTCTCCCGCCCCGGCACCGCGGTCACGGTGGGCGTGCGCGAGGACGGCGAGGCCGCGCTCATCTCCGTCACCGACGAGGGGACCGGCATCCCCCCCGAGGACTGCGAGCGGATCTTCGACCGCTTCTACCGGGCGCCGAGCGGAGAGAGCCGGCGCGTGAAGGGGACCGGCCTGGGGCTGGCGGTGGTGAAGGAGTTCGTGGAGCTCCACCGCGGGCGGGTGTGGGTGAAGAGCGAGGTGGGCAAGGGCTCCACGTTCTTCGTCCAGCTCCCGCGCACGCTGCCGGCGGAGCTGCTCACCGACCAGCGGCAGCGCCCCCTGCGCCAGCCCTCCAGCAACAGCCCGCTCCTGGTCTCCACCACGCCGCCGCCCTCGCTGCTCGCTCCCCCCGGCGGTCCCATCCTGCTGGTGGAGGACGACGAAGAGGTGCGGCGCTACCTCACCTCCGAGCTCTCGCGCACCCACGCGCTGATGGAGGCGAGCGCCGGGGAGGAGGCGCTCGAGCTGATTGCCGCCCGCGCGCCCCAGCTGGTGCTCACGGACGTGATGCTGCCCGGGATGGACGGCCTGGAGGTCTGCCGGCGCCTGCGCGAGGACCCGCGCACGCGCGAGCTGCCGATCGTCCTGTTCAGCTCGCGCGGAGATCTCCAGACCCGGCTCTCCGCGTTCGAGGCCGGCGCGGATGACTTCGTGCACAAGCCGTTCGATCCGCGCGAGCTCCACGCCCGGATTGAGGCGCTGCTGCGGCGGCGGACGCCGCGGGCCGAGGCCTGAGCCTGCAGCCCGTTGGGCGGATCA
Source organism: Myxococcaceae bacterium (assembly GCA_044229415.1). Classification (GTDB taxonomy): domain Bacteria; phylum Myxococcota; class Myxococcia; order Myxococcales; family Myxococcaceae; genus JBGATB01. The sequence goes on from JBGATB010000028.1 coordinate 119,445, forward strand.
ATCAGGGATGAAACCCTATCCGTTCACCTCGAGCGTAGTGAGGCCGCCGCCCCTTGGGCGGATCAATCAAGGCAAGAAACGTGAGCCGTCCGCTCAGCCCGAGCGAAGTCGAGGGCCCCACGAGCGAGAGTCCCTACGATCGGCGGGCCCTCGACTTCGCTCGGGCTGAGCGGGGCGCGGCAAGTTTCAGGTCAGCGCCGCAGGCGCGGAGTCGAGAGGCGGCACCCACGCTCGGTCCACGCTGAGGTGATTCCGAGCTTGCGTGCCGCCCCTCGACTACGGACCTGCGGTCCTACGCTCGGGGTGAACGG
>JBGATB010000029.1:0-118914 GCA_044229415.1 Myxococcaceae bacterium
TCGCCTTCGGCGTCTTCTGCGTGCTGGTGGACGCCGCCGCCTGGTCCTTCACGCACGAGCTGCTCCTGCCGAACACGCTCTGGGTGTTCGGCGTCTTCGTGGTGGCGCCGCTCTTCTCCTTCTTTGGCAACGGCGTGGCGGTGCTCGTCTCCGCGCGCGCGGCGGACGTGCGGCTGGCGCAGCAGCTCTCCGGGTTGATCACCCTGCCGGTGCTCGGGCTGGTGGGCGCGCAGCTGGCCGGGGTGCTGCGCGCGAGCACCGGCTACTACGCCGTGCAGGGCGCGGCGGTGCTCCTGATGGACGTGGCGCTGCTGCTCGCCAGCGTGAAGCTGATGGACCGGGAGCGGCTGATCAGCCGATGGACGTAGGCCCCTCGGGGAGCGCTACGGCGCGGCCTTGCCGCAGTTGCCGCAGAACTTGGCGCCGCTGGCCAGCTCGCTGCCGCACTCGCAGCGCTTGGCGGGCAGGGCCATGGGCTGGCCGCAGTTGCTGCAGAACTTGCCGCCGCCGGGGGTGCCGCAGTTCTGACAGAACGTGCCGCCCGCCGCCGGGCCGCCACCGCCGCGGTTCTGCTGCTGCCCCTGCTGGTTGGCGAACATGTTGGCCATGCCGAAGCCCACGCCCAGCCCCATGCCCTGGAGCGCGCCGCCGGCGCCGCCGCCGTCACCGCCCTTGGCCATCCCCTCCGCCGCGCCGAGCATCGCCTGCCCCTGCGCGTAGCTGCCAAAGCCGCCGGCCAGCTTGGAGTAGGCGGTGTCCTTGCCGAGCTTCTTGAGGGTGGCCTCGTCCTCTTCCTTGATGCTGACGTGGAAGTTGCCGAGCCGCACCACCTCCACCCCGTAGCCGGTGAGGTGGCTCTTCACGCCGGCGATGATCTCCGTCTCCAGCTCCTCGGTGTAGGCGCCCGAGGTGACGTTGAGCAGCGGCCACTTCTTGATCACCATCAGCTCGGCGATCCGGTCGCGCGTGGTCTTGAGCACCTGGCTCTTGAACCAGCCGAGGAACTCCTCGTTGTCCGCGCGCTTCATGCCCACGAGCTTGAGGATCAGCTGCTCGCCGTCCAGCACGCGGATGGAGAAGTCGCCGTACACCATGGTGCCGATGCCCAGGCCGGTCTCGGGATCCCGCACGTCGCCGATGGGGCCGCCGAACTTGATCCCGGAGAACTCGCGCAGCGAGATGAAGTACACCTCGGCGACGAACAGGTTCCCGCCGGTGAACTTCTCGAGCAGGCGCGAGAGGAACGGGATGTTGTTGGTGTCCAGGTTGTGGCGCCCGGGCCCGAGCTTCCCTTCGACGCGGCCGTCCTTCACGAAGAGCGCCAGCTCATCCGAGTCCACGGTGAGCTGCGTCATCATCCGGATGTTGTTCTCCGGGTACTTGTAGAGGATGAAGTCCTTGGCCTCGTCCGCCCGCGCGATGAAGTTGCGCTTCGCCTCACCCTTGATCGTGTCGAAGATTCCCATCGTGTCCTTCTCCCCCGAGCGGTGTACGCGGACTGGAAAATGCCATTTCAAACCGCCGATGCCTAGGGCGTCTTCCCACCTTGGACGCGTGTGTGGGGATGCACACAGCGGCCGCGCCCTCTAGCCGGCGTCCGGAGCTCCGGCGTCTGGCGCGCTCGGGCGGGGAGAAGCGCGCGGCGCGCCGCGGATGGGCGTGCCGAGCGCGGCGGCCAGACGCGAGAGCAGCACCTCCGGCCGCACGCCGCTCTCGCCGATCAGCGCGGCGATCTCCTCGGCGGACTTGGCGTTGGCGTGGCCCCAGAGCGAGCGCAAGAGCTCCCCGGCCGCGGGCTGGGTCCACCACGTGGGGCCGAAGCGGACCTTCAGCTGCCCCTGCAGCTGGCCGGCGAGACAGAGGCTGCGCAGCGCGTCCGCGGACTCCAGGAAGTCCTCCCGGTCCAGGAGGTAGCGCGAGGCCTCCTCGGGGGAGAGCTTGATCCCGTACACCCGCCCCATCACCTGGGCGTAGAGCGCCTTCGCCTCGGCGTCATCCAGGTCCCGCGCCTGGAGGCCGTAGAGCACCGCACCCGCGGCCTCGCGCAGCCGGTGCAGCAGGTACGCGCTGCTCGCGGAGAGGAAGGCAGGGAGCCGGTCCGCCGGGATGGGTGTGTTCTGCTGCAGCCAGATGGGATCCGCGAGGAGATCTTCGAGCAGGTAGCCGTAGGCCTCGGTGACCGCGGGGCTGCCCAGCTTCGCCAGCTCGAAGGGGAGCGGCTGCGCGTGCGCGTAGTGGAGCGCGTGGGCCAGCTCGTGGAAGGTGGAGCCGTAGTCCTCCACGCCGCCCATGGGTTTGTAGGAGAGCCGCACGTCATTCGGCACCTCCACCGGCAGCGCCAGCGGGCGCGGGTTCTTCCTCGGCACGTCCCGGGCGTCCACCGTGAGGTTCTTGAGCGCGGCGAGGTCCACGCCCAGCCCGGCCGCGAGCGCTCCCACGCGCTGCGGCAGCGCGTCCTTGGGGAAGAAGTTGTCGCCGCCGCGCGGCCGGAAGAGCCGGGCGATGTCCGCGCGGGTGAGGGAGGCGCGCGGGAGCGAGAGCTCCTTCTGCGCCAGCTCGCCAGTGAGCCGGACGTAGGCGCTGTCCGTGGTGGAGAGCACCTGCTCGGCCAGCGCGCGCAAGGACTCCGGCGTGGCCTCGCGCAGCCCGGCCGCGAACGCCGCGTGTGACGGGTACCCCAGGCCGGCGAGCAGCTCGGAGACCTTCGCCTCGCGCCGCCGCAGGGACTGGGAGATCCGCTCCACCGCCGGCGCGGCCGCCGCGTAGAGCGCGCGCCGCTTCTCGGCGGACTTCTCGTTGGCGAGCAGCCGCGGCAGCTCGCGGAAGGGGTGCTCCTTGCCGGCCACCTCCACCGTGGCGGAGGCCTCCACGTTGGCGATGGCGGCGCTCACCTCCGTGAGCTGCTGCGCCAGGTACTCACCCACGAAGTGGGCCTCCAGATGGGTGAGGCCGCGGCGCGCGGCGGGCTCCGCGGTGAGCTCGCGCAGCCGGCGGATGGCCTGGATCGACTGCGGCGTGAAGAGCGCCTGCTGGCCCTGGTAGGTCTTCTCGATCTCGATCGGCGCGCCTTCGGTCCAGCCCTTCCAGACCTGCTCGTCCTGCGCGCGCAGGAGCGCCTGCGCGGCCTTGGAGAGCCGCTCCACCTCCGGCCGGAGCGTGGCGAGCTCTGGCGCGGTGGGCGGGGCGGCCGGGGGCGCGAGCTTGGGACACGCGCCAAGCAGCACCAGCGCGGCGACAACACCAAGGGCGAGGCGGGCGTTGGCCATGGGGGTGCGGCAATCTAGCTTGAAAGGTCCACCGCGGCGCCTCTACGGTCGGGAGGCCCCGTGCCGACCCCCGCGCAGCTCCAGTCCGCCAGACAACGCGCCCGGCTCCAGGCCGCGCTGCGCGGCTTCTTCACGTCCCAGGGCTACGACGAGGTGGAGACGCCGCTGCTCATCCCCGCGCCCGGGATGGAGCCGCACATCACCGCGTTCGAGGTGCCGTTCCTCCCGGAGACGGACCGGGGCACCGCGCGCACGCTCTACCTGCACACCAGCCCCGAGTACGCCATGAAGCGGCTGCTCGCGGAGGGCTCGGGCCCCATCTTCCAGCTCTGCAAGACGTTCCGGAACGGCGAGGTCTCGGCCACGCACAACCCGGAGTTCACGATGCTCGAGCTCTACCGGCCGGGCGCGGACTACCACGCTGTGATGGCGGATCTGGAGCGCGCGCTCGCGGCGGGGGACGCGGCGCTCGGCGCGGACGGCTTCTTCGCGAGGCTGCCCTACGAGCGGCTCACGGTGCGCGAGGCGGTGAAGCGGCAGACGGGGATCGATCTCGCAGCTTGTCCCACCGGCCCGGCGCTGGCGGCCGCCGCGGAGCGCGCCGGAGTCTCGGTGCGCGGCGCCACGGCGTTCGACGACGTCTTCTTCCACCTCTTCCTGCAGAAGGTGGAGGGCACGCTGGGGCGCGAGCGGCCCACCTTCCTCACCGAGTACCCGGCGTCCATGGCCTCGCTCTCGCGGCTCAAGCCCGGGGACCCCACCGTCGCCGAGCGCTTCGAGCTCTACGCGCACGGGGTGGAGCTGGCCAACGGCTTCTCCGAGCTGACGGACGCGGCCGAGCAGCGGCGGCGGCTCGTGGAGGAGCAGGCGCAGCGGCGCGCCGCCGGGCGCCCCGTCTATCCGCTGGACGAGCGCTTCCTGGCTGCGGTAGGCCGCATGCCGGAGTCGGGCGGGGTGGCCGTGGGGCTGGATCGGGTGCTGATGCTGCTCACTGGCAAGACGCGCATCGAGGACGTCCTGCTCTTTCCCGCGCACGAGTTCGTGTGAAGAACACCTTCCTCTCCACCGCCCTCACTTATGGAACGGTCAGCAGCCTGACCGTCACGCTCGGTCCCATGGCGTCCCTGGTGGCGCTCAAGGACCCCAAGCTGGCGGACCCCTTCATCCGCGCCTGGGCCCGGAACATCCTGCGCGCCGCGGACGTGACGCTGGACGTGGCCGGGCTGGAGAAGCTGCCCCAGGAGGGGCAGTTCGTGCTGGCGTGCAACCACCAGTCCCACTTCGACCCGGTGGTGCTCTTCGCGGTGTTGGAGCGCCACATGCGGTTCGTGGCCAAGGCGGAGCTGTACAAGATCCCCGTCTTCGGCGCGGCGATGCGGATCACCGGCAATCTCCGGGTGGACCGCAAGGGCACCGAGCACGACCGCGAGGTGATGGCGCGCGCGGCGGACGCGGTCCGCACCCGGGTGAGCATCGTCTTCTTCGCCGAAGGCACGCGCAGCGAGGACGGCGTGCTGCGCCCGTTCAAGAAGGGCGCGGCGGTGCTGGCGATCTCCGCGCAGGTCCCCATCGTCCCGGTGGCGCTGGCGGGGACCAAGGAGATCCTCCGCAAGGGGGAGAAGGTGATCCACGGCGGCCAGCGGGTGGCGCTCCGGGTGGGCGAGCCGATCTCGCCCGCCGGGCTGACCCTGGACGACCGTGACGCGCTGACGGAGGAAGCGCACTCGGCGGTGGAGGCGCTGCTGCGCGAGGCCGAGGCCGCCGTCGCCGGCTGAAAGCGTCACTCCACGGAGATCAGCCGCACCCGCTTGTAGAGGCGCCGGTCCAGCGGCATGCGCGCGTCGATGAACTTGAGCGCCTCGTCGAACTCGAAGGTGAAGCTGGGGATGGGCGGGCTGATGGAGATGATCAGCTCGAACTGCCAGAGGCTCACCAGCTGAGGCTTGGCGCCCACCGCCTCCGCGGGCGGCGGCGGCAGCTGCTCCGCGGCGGCGCGCACGTCCGCCATGCCCTCCTTGTCCACCGTGGGATCGTTGGACGGCGCCACCAGCTCCACCGAGACCAACTTTCCCTGCCGGTCCTGGGTGACGCGGATGAGCGCGCGGCGCGCGGACTTCCACTGCTCCATCGCGTAGCGGCGCATCGCCTGCTTGTCTGCCCTGTTCGGGTCCGGGCCGTAGGGCACGTCCCGCGGGATGTCCGTCCCCTCCGGCAGCGGCGAGCCCGTCTTGGCGAACTGCGCCGCGCGCTCGGCCCAGATCCGCTGGAACATCTGGTTGTTCTCCACGAACTGCTCGCCGAACCCCTTGAGCCCCTTGCGGCTCACCGCGCGGTCCGGGTCCCACACCTTGAGCAGCGCCTTGCCGAGGTCCGCGAAGTAGGGGTCCACCAGCCCGCGGTCCACCTTGCCGCGTCCCACGCTCTCGGCGACGAGCTCCTTCACCAGATCCTTGGCCACGCGGGGCGCGTGCAGGGAGGTCCCCGGTCCGCTCTCGGCGGGCGGCGCCTCTTTGACGACCACGTCCGAGCTCGCGCTCCCGGGCAGCAGCGTGAGGCTGGGCGCCAGCCGGGGCGCGGCGGCGGCGAGCGGGCTGTCCGCGGGGGGCGCCACGGGCGCGTCTTCCGGGGCGACCGCGGGGGGCGCGACCGGCACCGCGCGCGGGCGGCTGGGGACGGTCTTCGCGCTCGGCGCCGGTGGGGCGGCGGCCTGGGGTGCCGCGGGGGGCGCCTGGGGCAGCGGGGCGGAGCGGATGATCTCCAGCTCCACCGCCCGGGGCGGTGCCACCACCGGGCGCGGCTTCACCCCGCGCAGATAGAGGACCACCACCGCGTGGAGCAAGAGGCTCGCGGCGAGCGCAAGGCCGATGCGCCGCGTCGCGGCCGGTCCCGACATGGGGCCAGATCTAATGCCAGGGGCTCAATAGTGCAGCAGGGAGAAGACCTCGCGTGCTCCCAGGCGCTTCCGGCCGTTCAGGAAGTCCAGCTCGATCGCGAAGCCCAGGCCGCTCACCAACCCCCCCAGCTGCTCGGCGAGCTGCACGCAGGCGGCCGCGGTGCCGCCGGTGGCGAGCAGGTCGTCCACGATCAGCACGCGCTGGCCCTTCTTGATCGCGTCCTCGTGGATCTCCAGCGAGTCCGTGCCGTACTCCAGCGCGTAGCTCACCCGGGCCGTCTTCGCCGGCAGCTTCCCCGGCTTGCGGACCGGGATGAACCCGGCGTTGAGCCGGTACGCGAGCGCCGGGCCGAAGATGAAGCCGCGCGCCTCAATCCCCAGCACCAGCTCGATGCCGCGGTTCACGAAGCGCTCGGCCATGGCGTCAATGAGCGAGGCCAGGCCGCGGGGCTCCTTCAGCAGGGTGGTGATGTCGTAGAAGTTGATGCCCTTCTTGGGGAAGTCCGGTACCTCGCGGACGAGCCGCTTGAACTCCTCGGGATTCGACATGCGGGCGGCTCTAGCACGACCCACCCCCTCCTGCATGACCCAGGGGTCGTACCCCCAACTCCGCGAATCGCCTTGGTGCCTGCGCTGGCGCGCTTCTCGCTAACAGGTTGGGTGTCTGTAGCGATTCAGGTTGCCTCCGGCGGTGGGCTGGACGGCGACCGATGACGGGCGGCGTGGAGACTCCCCGGCTCCGCGCTGCCCGTCTCTTTTTTTTCAGCCCCTCTAGTTCTGCCGGTAGCCCAGCGAGAGCGCGAACAGGTGCGCGCGCGCGGCGTACTGCGCGGGGAAGGCCTCGCCGGAGGAGGCGGTGGGCAGGAACGCCACGAACGAGTAGGCGAGATCCGCGCGCACCGGCCCGAAGGCGCGGCCCAGCCCGAGCGAGCCGGCTACCCGGTTGGAGTCCGGCAGCGACGGGGAGAGCGTGTCGGTGGGGGAGGCGGCCATGTCGAACACCGCGCCCGCGCGCAGGACGCCGTCGGTGCCCAGCCAGCCGGCGGGCAGCTCCGCCCCGAGCCGGAAGGTGCCCGCGGTCCGCCAGTTCCGCGGCTGGCTCACGTCCGGGGTGGCGTCCTCCGCGAAGTCCACGTCGAAGCTCTGGAAGGAGGACCAGAAGGTGGCCTCCGCATCCGCGAAGAGGCGCACCGGCGCGAGCGCGAGCTCCGCGCCCAGCCCCACCTTGCCCGGGAGGGTGAGGTGGCTCTGGATGGCCTGATCCGGGAGCGCGGTGGAGAAGGAGGCGGGGATGGCATCGAAGTGGGCCCGGCCGGCGAGCGCGATGGACGCCGGCAGCTTGCCGGTGAGGCCAAGCCGGAAGCGGTCGCTGAACGTGTAGCTGGCGCCGAAGGACGCGCCCACGCCGAAGCCCCCGCCTCCGAGCGAGGCGATGCCCTCGCTGTCGACGAAGTCGGCGTGCTTGGTGAGGAAGACGGTGGCCCGGTAGAGCGTGGCCGCGGCGCCCACCGAGAGCTGCGGGGTGATCGCGTAGGCGGCGCCGGCGTGGAAGCCGAGCACTTGCAGCTGCATCTCCACCAGGTCGAAGCGGCCGCGCCACGTGTCCGGCCACTTCAGGCCGCCGCCGTAGGGCGCGTTGAAGCCGAAGCCCACCGCGAGCTGCTCGCGCCCGTAGGCGGCGTAGACGTGCGGCGGGAGCTTCAGCGCCGGCGCGGCCTGGTCCGCGGCGCCGGTGGCGGGATCCGTGGCGGTGGCCGAGGGGAGCAGCGCGGTGGCGCCCGCGGTGGCGGCCACGCCGCGCAGCCCCGCCAGGCCCGCCGGGTTGTAGTGGACCGCGGAGGGGCGCCCCTCCTGGGCGATGGCGGTGCCGGCGCGCCCGGTGACCGCGGCGTCGTGCTCGGAGACGGCAAAGCCGCCCGCGAGCGCGGAAGCGGCGGCCAGGGAGGCGAGGAGCAAGAGGGAGCGGCTCATGGCGTCACCAGGAAGTCGGACAGCTCGCTCTGGCCGGGGCAGAAGGCGGGCTCCACCGGATCGCTCAAGAAGGCGTGCGTCCCGATGAAGGTGGAGAAGTCCGAGTCCCGGTTCACGCCGGTGGCGGCGAGCAGCCGCTGCGTGGAGGTGTTGGGCACCACCGTGTCCCCGGTGGCCATCTGGAGGTGGAGCTTCTTCGGCGCCGGTCGCTGCGGTTGCCCGGTGAGCGGATCCGGCCACTCCACCAGCTCGCGCACGGCGTAGCGGGAGAGGTTGATGGGATCCACCTCGTCCAGCACCCAGGTGGCGCCTCCCACGAAGGCGTCATACTGGGGCGTCCCTTCGGAGATCCCCTTGTCCGCGAGCCCCTGCCGGAGCGTGGGGCCGAACGTGTTGGACTCGCGCATCAGGCCGACCAGGCCGGCGCCGCCCACGTTCAAGAGCATCCGCGCGTAGGTTGGATCCATGCCGCCGGCGCTGGCGCCGATGATCGAGCCCAGGCTGATCCCCGTGTAGTGGATGCGGCGGGTGTCCACGCCCACGCCGCCCATCACCGGGCGCCAGTCCATCCCGCGCAGCAGGCGGGTGAGGGCGGAGAGGTCCACCAGCGCCTGGCGGAAGTGGTCTCTCGAGCCGAAGAGGTTGGGCACGTCGATGAAGGCGGCGCCGGTGGCGGTGGGGACGCCCGGCCCCAGCCCCGGCCAGATCGCCGGCAGCCGTGCCAGATCCGCGCGCTGGCCGTCCTTGATGCAGGCGCCGTCCGCGGCACAGGCGGCGCCGCTGGCGCAGTGGGAGTCCTGCAGGCAGGCGGTGCGCTCGCCGTGGAACGGGAAGTCGATGGCGATGGTGGCCATTCCGGCGCGGGCCAGCCGCTCGGCGAGGAAGAGCGAGAAGCGGCGCTCGGTGGACAGCCCGTGCCCGAAGACGACGACGGGCACGTTCACGCCTTCGGCCACGTCCGGCACGGTGAGCAGGAAGGGGATGGACGCGGGCACCCCCGCGCCGTTCTCGCGGAAGGCGCGGGTGACGGGGTCGAGGAAGTCCAGCGTGGTGAGCTTGCCGGTGATCACGCGCTTCACCCGGGTGGGCGGCAGCAGGAAGCACTGGCCGGAGAGCAAGAGCCCCAGCTCCGCGGGCGTCTTGGAGACGACCTCCGTGAGCGCGAGCGGCAGGTTCGCCTGGTACGGCGCCGCGCGCAGCGCCTGCACCCGCTTGAAGATGTCCTGCGTGGTGAAGGTGTACGCCACGGCGAGGTGCTCGCGGCCCACCTTGTCGAGCACCGGCTGCATCGGCTTGCGCAACGCCTCGAGGCGAGCCGCGCTCTCGTCGCAGAGGGAGGAGACCAGGCTGTGCCCCTGCGCGTCCGCCACCGGGTGCGGAAGCGAGAGCAGGGTGGTGAGCGGCATCTGGGCCAGGGGCCCGAGCGCGTCCGTCAGCCCGGAGAGCACCAGGACGTACGGCGTCCCCGGCCGCAGCGGCACGCGCGGCACCGCGGAGAGCTTCTTGCCGTCCTCGGAGAGCTTGGCGTCCAGCTCGGCGTGCTCCTCGCCGGTGTCGCGCCGGAAGAGCCGCACCGTCTGGCCGGCCACCACGGTGGAGCGGGTGAGCGGCCGGGAGAACTCCACCGTCAGCGCCGCCTGGGTGGAGAAGCCGTCCAGCTTGGAGAGGCCGCGCTTGAGGGTCTGGGACTCGGGGGAGTCCGCGGGGTCGATCGGCAGGCTCACCAGGCCGGTCTTGGCGTCCCGGAGCAGGTCGTTGGGGAAGGGGATCTGCTTGGTGGCGGGGTTGAAGAGCGCCTCGCCGTCCTTGCGCACCGTGACCGCCCAGAGGACGGCGATCTCGCTGCGCTGCAGCCCCTGCTCCACCAGCAGCTTGAAGTACGGCTCCAGCTTCGCGCGCACCGCCTCCAGCCGCTCCGCGGTGGCGCGCCGCTCCTCGCGGGTGGCGCCGGGGAGGGCGTCCAGATGCTCGCGGAGATCCTTCCCCGCGCGCAGCAGGTGGAAGGCGGGCGTGGCGGCCAGCTCCTCGCCGCCTTCGCCCTTGGCGCCGTTGGCCCCGCCGCGGATCGCGAACAGGTAGGTGTGGCCGGGGATGAGCCCCTTCGGTGCAGCGAGCGAGAGGGAGGCGTCACAGGGGGAGTACTCCCGCGTCACCTCCACCTTCACCGGGGCGCCCGTCCCGCCCTCGCCGAGGTCCAGCGCGAGCGCGGTCTGCTCGGTGAGCGAGCCGGGCGCGAGCGCCCCGGTGAAGCGCACGCGGGCGGAGGAGCCGGCGGAGAAGCCGGCGTAGCCGTTCATGGAGAGCTTGAGCGCGTTCTCCGCGGGGGAGAGCGCGTCCTGCGCAGAGATCAGCACCTTGCCGTCCGCGGCGAGCGCGAGATCGTTCGGGGTGGGCAGGTCCGCGGTGGCGGGATCGAACACCGGGTGGAGGACGCGAGGGCGCTCGACCGAGTCGATCGCCGGGGTGCAGGAGAGCAGCGCCGCTCCGAGCAATCCGATGGACGCAGCGACGGGCCGAAGCACGCGAAGCATGGGGCCTCCCAGCGAGAGTGCGGAAGGGGGTCTACGTCCCGGCCGATTTACAAGTCAAGGCGCGCGGCCCAACGGGCAGCGGCGTCTTCCAACGCGGTGGCCGCCGAGGCCGCGTCCGTACCGGGGGCGACTGTCACCTCGTCGAACAATCGCTCCGTCCCCGGCTCCGCCGAGCCCACGAAGGCGACCACTCGCTTGCCGGCGGCCCGTGCCCGCCGAGCCAGCGCCGCCGGCCCCTTGCCGAGCGCGCTCTGGGCGTCCAGCCGGCCTTCTCCCGTGAGGACCACGTCCACCGCGGCGAGCCGCTCGTCCAGCCGCCAGAGGGAGGCGAGCAGCTCGAAGCCGGGCTGCAGCCTGGCGCCAGCGAAGGCCGCCAGGCCGTAGCCGAGCCCACCCGCGGCGCCTGCGCCCGCGGTGTCGGCCGGGAGCGGCGCGAGCGCCACGAGCCGCTGCAGGCCGCGCTCCAGCACCTCCACGTCCGCCGGGCTCGCGCCCTTCTGCGGCCCGAAGAGGCGCGCCGCGCCGGTGGGGCCGAGCAGCGGCGCGGCCACGTCCACCGCCGCGAGCAGCGCCACCTCTGCCAGGCGTGGGGCGGCGCCGGCGCGGTCGATCGCCGCCAGGCGCTCCAGCGCGCCGCCGCCGTCGGGTAGGGGACCTCCGTCCGCGTCGAGCAGCCGGAACCCCAGCGCGGCGAGCGCCCCCGCGCCGCCGTCCACCGTGGCGCTGCCGCCGAGGCCAATGACCAGCCGCCGTGCGCCGGTGGCCAGCGCCGCGAGGATCAACTCGCCGGTGCCGCGCGTGCCGGCGCGCAGCGGATTCCGCTCGCCGGGTTGGAGGCGCCACAGCCCGGACGCCTGCGCGATCTCCACCAGCGCGGTCTGGCCGTCGTCCGAGAGGCCGAAGGCGGCGTCCACCGGCCGGCCGAGCGGATCCGCCGCGCGGGCGCTGACGCGGCGGCCGCCGCCGGCTTGCAGCCAGGCCTCCAGCGTCCCCGGCCCACCGTCCGCCAAGGGGAGCAGCGTCAGCTTGAGCTCGGGCCGGCTGCGCTGGAGGCCCGCCGCGAGCGCGCGGGTCGCCTCCGCGGCGCTGAGCGTGCCCTTGAATTCGGAGGGTGAGACCAAGAGCCGCATCGGTTGGGTGCGGCGATTCTTCCAGGGCGACGTTCGCTGCGCGAGCGTCTTCGTTTCCGGGCGGCCCGCGGGCGATCAAAGAATTTCACGCGGTGACGGATCTCCCGCGGCGCACCAATTCCAGGGCGCAGGTTCACCCGCCTTCCCCAGGAGTCCGCCATGCTCAAGCGCCTTCCGCTGCTGTGCCTCCCGCTGTTGCTCGCCGCGGCGTGCGGCCCCGCGCCCTCGCAGGAGGTGCTCGGGTCCTGGAAGTTCCCCTCCACCTCCGCCGGCTCGGGGGCGCTCTCGGGGACGCTCAACCTCACGCTGACCCTGACCTCCACCTCCATCGCCAGCGCGGCCCACTGCAGCTTCAGCGACGGCGTCTCGCTGGACGCGGTGGCCCAGGCGCCTGCCGTCATCACCGACACGGAGATCAAGGTGACCGGCCACGCGGAGAAGGTGGAGACGGTGAACGGACACAACTGCAACGCCAGCGTCTCTGCCGGGGCGATCGCGTACACGCTGAAGGATCGCAACACGCTGGTGCTCACGGCGGCCGGCTCGGCCGGGACGGTGACGCTCACGCGGTAGCGCCGGACGAAATCCGCCCACTGAGGGGGCTGAAGGGCATCTGTGCTCGTCTCGATGTGCGTCTGGGCGGATCTCGTCCGCTTCAGAGGGCAGGGAGGGACAGAGTGGGCTCAAGGTCCCGGTCCGCCGGCGCTCCGATGGCTCCCGCGGCGCGAGGCTCCCACCTCGGTGGAGTCACAGCCAGCTCCGCACGCAGTGGGAGCACGCGCTCCTCGCTGCCCGGCTTGCACTCGCTGGAAGCGCGTGGCACTGCCGGCCTGCATCGCTCGGTGGCCGGAGAAGGGGTGCCGGGCTGGCCGGGGGAGAGGCGCGAGTTGGGCGACCAGCCGCCCAACAGCGAGCTGTGCCCGAGCCGCGAATGCAAGGGCTCGAATGGGAAGGGGCTTTCTGGTCCGAGGTCCTCTCCCGCGTGGTCGACCACGCTGGGCGGCCATTGGGCGGCCACCGGTCGACCACCGTGGTCGACCAGCAGTCCACTGAGTCATCTGCAGCAGTGACGGAGACTTGCGCGTCCGAAGCGACGTCATGCAAGCGCTGGGCGGCTGGTCGCCCAATTCGGTCGCCTCCCTCCGGCAACGCGGGGGGGCGCTCGGGTGGCGTGCTCCCGCCGGGCGCGGAGCCGGCTGCGACTCCACCGAGGTGGGAGCCTCGCGCCGCGGGAGCCATCCGGGCGCGGGCGAACCGGGACCTTGAGGCCACTTCGTCCCTCCCTGCCTTCTGCAGCGGACGAGATCCGCCCAGACGCACATCGAGACGAGCACAGACGGCCTCCACCCTGCTCAGTGGGCGGAATTTGTCCCTGCGAGTGGGCGGATTTCGTCCGCTCCGCTCAGCGGGCCCCGGCGATCCACTCGCGCAGCGGCCGCGGTCCCTGCTCGTCCGGGTCCGCGCGCTGCGCCGCCCGCTCCAGTCGGAGGAGCAGCCGCGCCACGGCCTGGGCCGGCTCGCGCGCGGGCCCGGTGCGCCGCTCGCAGAAGAAGGTCCGGCAGCCGAAGGGGCGCGCCTCGTAGACGGTGCAGCGCAGGCCGGAGGCGTCCAGGAACGGGCAGCCGCCGTCCGCGCGGTCCGGCGGCAGCGCGCCGCCGTGGAGCGCCCGCGCCTTCTCCTGCACCAGCTCCCACTCCGGCCGCCAGAGCCAGGGCTCGCGGTTGCGCGCCTTGAGCTGGCAGCACTCGGCGGAGGCGGGGCAGCCGTGGCCGCGGTACGCCTCGTCCGCCAGGCGCAGCACCGCCTGGGTCTCCTTGCGCGCGGAGGGCAGGGCGGCGCCGTCCTCCTCGTCCCCGCCGCCGCGCATCAGGTCACCCGCAGCACGTAGCACTTGAGGTAGCGGGTCTCGCGGAGGTTGAGGAGCACCGGGTGGTCCTTGCCCGCGCCCCGCCGCTCCACGATCTGCACCCGCCGCTTGGCGTCGATCGCGGCGGACTCGAGCATCGCCTCGAACTGCTCCTCGTCCACGTGGTAGGTGCAGCTGGCGGTGATCAAATGGCCGCCCGGGTTGAGCAGCTGCAGCGCCCGCAGGTTGAGCTCCTTGTAGCCGCGCAGCGCGGACTCGATCGCGTCCTTGTTCTTGGCGAAGGAGGGCGGGTCGAGCACCACGGTGTCGAAGTGGCGCCCCTCGTCCACCGCGTCCCGGAGGAAGTCGAACGCGTTGGCAGTCACCACCTCCAGGTTGGTCAGCTTGTTGGCCGCGGCGTTGGCGGAGATCTGCGCGGCCGCGGCCTCGGAGATCTCCACCGCGGTCACCTTCTTCGCGCGCGTCGCCAGCTGGAGCGAGAAGCCGCCCACGTAGGAGAAGCAGTCCAGCGCCTCGCCCCGGGCGTACTGGGCGCTCATCACGTGGTTCTCGCGCTGGTCCAGGAAGCTGCCGGTCTTCTGCCCGCCGAGCAGATCCGCGCGCAGCACCACCAGCCCCTCGTTGTAGGGGACCACCGCGGGGACCTCGCCGTAGAGCAGCCCCTTCTCCGGAGTGAGCCCCTCCAGCGCGCGCACGCCCACGTCCGAGCGGTTGACGATCCCCTTGGGCTTGAACTGCTCCACCAAGAGGCGCGTGAGCAGCTCCTTGCGCTGCTCGGTGGCGCCCACCAGCAGCTGCACCGAGAGGTAGTCGCCGTAGCGGTCCACCACCAGCCCGGGGAGGAGATCCGCCTCGCCGTGCACCACCCGATAGGCGCTCTCTCCGGGGAGCGCGGTCTGGCGCAGGGCGTCCGCCGCCTTCAGCCGGGCGCGGAAGAAGTCCTCGTCCACCGGCACGTCGTCCCAGGAGAGCCAGCGCAGGGCGATCTTCGAGGTCTTCGAATAGAACGCCTGCCCGAGGAACCAGCCGCGGTTGTCGACGACGCGCACCACCTCGCCACCCTGGAGCGCGGGATCTCCGTCCAGGTCCGCGCGGTAGATCCACGGGTGGCCCTTCTGCCAGCGCTCCACGCCGCGCCGGACGAGGGCGACCTCGGGGACCCCGCCGGGCCCCAGCTTGGGCTCGGTGCGGTCCGGGGCAGGGCGCTCGGGCCTGCGGTGGCGCTGCTGCTGCGGGCGCTGCCGGGAGGAGGAGGGCTTCACAGCGCCACCGTTCGATCCACCACCACGTCTCCGTTCTCTTCCCTCACCGTGCAGGCGGCCACGCCCGGGTCGTGCTCGAAGAAGAGCACCGTGCGCTCCTCGATCGCCTGCGCCAGGAGCATCTTCTTCTCCTCCACCGAGGTGAGCGGGTAGAGATCGTACGCCATCACCCAGGACGGCCGCAGGTGCGCGGTGGTGGGCACCAGATCTCCGCAGTACACCAGCGCCGCGTCGCCGTCGCTGACGCGCGGCAGCTGCAGCCCCACCGTGTGGCCTTCGAAGAGCAGGAGCTCCACGCCGGGGTAGAGCTCGGTGGCGCCTTCGAGCAGGTGGAGCCGCCCGCTCTTCTCGAGCAGGTCGAAGTTCTCCGCGCGGAAGCTCCCCGCGTCCTTCTCCGAGCTCTGGTGCGCCCACTTCCAGTTTCGCCGCTGCAGGTGGTAGGTGGCGTTGGGGAAGCTCAAGGCGAGCGCGCCGCCCTCCTGCCGCGTGGTGCCGCCCGCGTGGTCGAAGTGCAGGTGGGTGAGGATCACGTCCGTGACCTGCTCGCGGGTGACGCCTGCGCGGGCCAGCTCGCGGTCCAGGTCGTGGGCGCTGTGGTCGATCGCGTAGATCTCCTTCTGCTTCGCGTCCCACTTCTGGCCGATCCCGTCGTCCACCAGGATCTTCCGCTTCCCGTCCTCAATCAGCAGGCAGCGCAGCGCCAGCGGCACCCGGTTGCGGTCGTCCGCGGGCAGCTTCTTCGACCAGAGCGGCTTGGGCACCACGCCGAACATCGCGCCGCCGTCGAGCGCGAAGGTGCCGTCGCGGACCTCGTGGAGCGTGAACCGGCCGAGAGGGAGAGCCATGGACGCGCTTATACTCCTCCGCCGTGCGGTACGAGCTCCTCCTCCAGTCTGCAGCTCCTGACACCCCCTACGACGCGCGGCGCGTGGAGGCGCTGCTGCTCGAGCGGGGGGCCAGCCCAGAGGAGGGTGGCCTGGTCTGGCGGCTGCCCTCCGGCAGGGTGGAGGTCCGGCCCCTGCGCGAGAACGGGAACCAGGTGGCCACCGAGCTGCGGATCCCCCTGGCGGACGGCGTCGATCTCGCCCGCGAGCTGGTGAGCGAGGGCGTGGCGCTGGCCGCGGCCGCCAACGTGGCGCTGGTGGATCCGCAGCTGTGCCGCGCGGTCGTCTCCCCGGAAGACAGCGCGGTGATCGATCAGTACGTGCGCACCGCGAAGTACGCGGGGGAGATGGTGGGCATCTCCGAGGCGATCGGCGCCGGGGAGCCGGCGGAGACCGGCGGGATCAAGCCCGGGACGAAGGTGCTGCTCGCGCTGGTCGGCTTCTTCTTCCTGCTCTACCTGATCGCCGACCGGCTCAGCGCGCGGTGATCCGCCAGCAGCGGTGGATGTCCTTCTGCCGGAAGTCCTCCGGGATCGACCGCGGCGTCAGCTCCTGCGCGTCGAACCCCTCCACCGCGCGCGGATCCAGGTCGAAGCCCAGATAGTTGGTGGAGAAGTAGAGCGCGCCCCCGGGCGAGAGCAGTTCCAGGGCCTGGCCGAGCAGCGCGCGCTGATCCTTCTGGATGTCGAACGCGCGCTCCATCCGCTTGGAGGTGGAGCGGGAGGGCGGGTCCAGGACGATCAGGTCGTACCGTCCCCGCTCCTGGTCCAGCCACTGCAGCACGTCCGCCTGGACGAACGGGTGGTCCCGCACGGCCAGCCCGTTCAGCGCGAAGTTGCGCTGACCCCACTCCAGATAGGTCCCGGAGAGATCCACGGTCACCACCTGCGCGGCGCCCCCCGCGGCGGCGTAGACGGAGAACGCGCCGGTGTACGCGAAGAGGTTGAGCACCCGCTTCTTTCCGGACTCCTCGCGCACCCGGGCCCGCGTGTTGCGGTGATCCATGAACAGGCCGCTGTCCAGGTACGCGCCGAGCCGGATCTCGAACTTGAGCCCGTGCTCCTCCACCACCCGGGTGACGCCCTTTTGACCGGTGGCCTCGTACTGCTCGCGGCCCCACGCCTTGGGGACGTGTGTGGAGACGAAGACGTCCTGCGGCGGCGTCTCTAGCACCTCGCCCAGCGCCGCCAGCACCTCCTGGCGCGTCTGCTCCAGCTCCCCGCCGCGCAGGTCCTTGCGGCGCGGGTACTCCAGCAGGTGGATCAGCCCGGCGTAGTGGTCCACCGCGAACGGATATTCCGGGATGTCCCGATCGTAGAGCCGGAAGGCGGTGAGCCCCTGGCGCGCGGCCCACTTGCGCAGGTGGCGCGCGTTCTTCCGCAGGCGGTTGGCGAACATCCCCGGCTCGGGCATCCCGCGGTGCATACCTTTGGGCGGCGCCATGGCCAAAGACCAAAAGTCCGCAGCGGACTTCCTCCCCGAGAAGCCCACGCTCCCCAAGCTCAAGGAGGCGGCTGCGGGCTGCACCGCGTGCCCGCTCCACCTCACTGGCACGCAGACGGTGTTCGGGGAGGGCAAGCGCACGGCGCGCGTGATGTTCGTAGGCGAGCAGCCGGGAGATCAGGAGGACAGGGCGGGGCGCCCGTTCGTGGGGCCGGCGGGCAAGCTGCTGGATCGCTGCCTGGCGCAGGCGGGGATCGACCGCGCGGACGTCTACGTCACCAACGCCGTGAAGCACTTCAAATGGGAGGAGGAGGTGGGCAAGCGGCGGATCCACGCCAAGCCCAACCGCCGCGAGGTGAAGGCCTGCCGCCCCTGGCTCGACGCGGAGCTGGGGCAGGTGCGGCCGGACGTGATCGTCTGCCTGGGCGCCACCGCCGCGCAGGCGCTGCTGGGGTCGCAGTTCCGCGTCACCCAGCACCGCGGTGAGCTCCTCGAATCGGCGCTCGCGCCCTACCTGCTGGCCACCGTGCACCCCTCCTCGCTGCTGCGCGCGCCGGACCCCCAGACGCGCCAGGAGCAGACCGCGCTCTTCGTGGCGGACCTGGTGCAGGTGGCGAAGCTGCTGCAGCGGCTTCGCAGCGCGTCCTAGGCCGCCTGGTGCCAAGCGCGCCGCGCGGGCCTCCCGCGGCTTCCCTGGCGCCGGATTTTGTGCCAGGGAAGCGTGCATGAAATTCGACACGCTCGCCATCCACGCCGGTCAGCAGCCCGATCCCACCACCGGGGCGATCATGACGCCCGTCTACCTGACGTCCACGTACGTCCAGGACGGCCCGGGCGAGCACAAGGGCTTCGAGTACAGCCGCACCAAGAACCCCACCCGGCTCGCGCTCGAGGGCTGCCTCGCCGCGCTGGAGGGGGCCAAGTACGGCGCCGCGTTCGCCTCCGGCTGCGCCGCCGCGGACATGCTGATGCACCTGCTGGAGGCCGGCGACCACGTGGTCTGCTCGGACGACGTCTACGGCGGGACGTTCCGGCTCTTCGACAAGGTCTTCAAGCGCCAGGGGCTGAGCTTCTCCTTCGTGGATCTCACCTCGCCCACCGCGCTCGAGGCGGCGATCACCCCGAAGACCAAGGCGGTCTGGGTGGAGACGCCCACCAACCCGATGCTCAAGCTGATCGACCTGGCGAAGGTGGCCGAGGTCGCCAAGAAGCGCGGGCTCATCTCCATCTGCGACAACACGTTCATGACGCCGTACTTCCAGCGGCCGCTGGAGCTCGGCATCGACGTGGTCGTCCACTCCACCACCAAGTACATCAACGGCCACAGCGACTGCGTGGGCGGCTTCGCCTGCACCTCCAACAAGGAGCTCGCGGACCGGATCTTCTTCCTCCAGAACGCGGTGGGCGGCGTGGCCTCGCCGATGGACAGCTTCCTGGTGCTCCGCGGCGTGAAGACGCTCCACGTCCGGATGCAGCGCCACCAGGAGAACGCCCTGAAGATCTCCGAGTGGCTCACCTCCCAGCCCAAGGTGACCAAGGTCACCTACCCTGGGCTGAAGACCCACCCCCAGCACGAGCTGGCGCGCAAGCAGATGAAGGGCTTCGGCGGGATGATGACCTTCGAGCTCAAGGGCGGGATCGAAGCGGCCCGCCGGTTCCTCAAGAAGGTGCAGATCTTCGCCTGCGCCGAGTCGCTCGGCGGGGTGGAGTCCCTGATCGAGCACCCGGCGATCATGACGCACGCCTCCGTCCCGAAGGAGAACCGCGAGAAGCTCGGCATCAGCGACGGGTTGATCCGCCTCTCGGTGGGCATCGAGGACGCGGCGGACCTGACGGACGATCTGGCCCAGGCGCTCTCGGTTGCGTGACAAGCGTGTGAGCCTTACGCCCCTGGCTGGGTAGGATGGGCGCAGTTTCACACAGCGAAAATGTTCACCCACGGCGTGTATTTTTCCGGCCGTCTTCTCACTCCCTTTGGGGGGAACATGCGCCGGATTCAAGTCCTCAGCTGTGGCATCGCGTTGGTGGTCATTGGCTGCCGTGCCGTCCCGAACGAGGTCGCTCCCATCTCCATCGGAGTGATCACGTCCATCACCGGGGCCGCGGCGAACCCTCGAAACCTCGAAGCCGTTCAGCTCGCGGTGGAGGAGATCAACGCCGCGGGCGGCGTCAACGGCGCCGAGCTGCTGCTCGAGAGCCGCGATGACGCGACGGACACGGCGCGCGCCAAGGAGGCCGCCACCGAGCTGGTGGGCCTGGGCGTGCCGGTGATCCTCGGGCCGGTCAACAGCACCCGCTTCCTCGCCGCCACCGAGGTCACCATCGCCGCCAAGCGCCTGCAGCTGGGCGGGGCGGCCACCTCTCCGGCGATCACCAGCCTGGCGGATGACGGCTACGTCTTCCGCACCGTCTCTTCGGACGTGAACCAGGGCCGGCTGGTGGCGGTCCGCGCCAAGAGCAAGGGCTTCACCCGCGTGGCCCTCATCCACGCTCCGTCCGTCTACGGGACGGGGCTGGCCAACGCCTTCGAGACCAACTTCGTCGCGGGCGGCGGCACCGTCACGTCGAAGACCGCGATCACCGAAGGGCTCTCCAGCTACTCCACCGTGCTCGGCGAGGTCTTCGCCGCCAACCCGAAGCCGCAGGCGGTCTTCCTCATCGCCGTGACCAAGGACGGCAGCCAGATGGTGAAGGACTACGCCACCGGGTTCTCCAACGAGGGCGCCTTCTGGTTCTTCTCGGACTCGCTGGCCAGCACGGACTTCGTCACCTTCGCGGGCGCCAGCTCCTTCAGCTTCCAGCACGAGCTGGTGGCCTCCGGCACCCCCACCACGCCCCAGTACAAGGCCTTCGCGGCCGCCTACAGCGCCCGGTACGGCGCGGATCCGGTGGGCAACGTCCAGAACTTCTATGACGCCACCTACCTGGTCGCGCTGGCGATGACCGCCGCCGCCTCCGCGGAGCCGGACGCGATCAAGGCCAAGCTCCCGGACGTCTCCCGCAGCCCGGGCACGCTCTACGTCGCCGGCGCGTTCGCCGCCGCCGTCACGGACCTCAAGGCCGGCAAGGACGTGGACTACGACGGCGCCTCGGGTCCGGTGGACTTCGACGACAACGGTGACGTGATCTCCGGCTACTCCATCCGGAAGGTCGTGGGCAGCTCCTTCCAGACGTTGGAGCCGTTCGTTCAGCCTTGAGCCGCGCGCTCCCCGTAACGTTGCTCCTCTGGTTGGGGCTGACCTCCGCCAGCCTCGGGCAGACGTTCTCGGACAAGAGCACCGATGAGTTGATGCAGCTCGACCTCGAGTCTCTGCTCGAGCTCAAGGTCGTGTCGTCCACGAAGACCGAGCAGCGCAGCGGCCAGTCGCCGGCGGTGATCACGGTGATCACCGGCGAGGAGCTGAGGGGGAGGGGATATAGGACGCTGGCGGAGGCGCTGCGCTCCATCCCCGGCTTCTACGACGTCTACGATCTGGTGACCCACAACGTGGGGATCCGGGGCGTGAACGGCGGCGCCCGCGCCGGCGGCAACGTCCTCAAGCTGATGATTGACGGCCACCCGGTGGACTACCGCTCCACCACCGGCAACTTCTTCGGCGAGGAGCTGATCCCCCTGCCGCTGGTGGACCGGGTGGAGATCATCCGCGGCCCCGCCTCCGCGCTCTACGGCGCCAACGCGTACCTGGGCGTGGTCAACGTCCTGCTCAAGCGGGGCGCCGACCTCTCCGGGGTGAAGCTCCTGGGCACCTTCGGGCTGATGGACGGCCACCCGGGCTGGGCGGGCGGCGCCACGGTCGGCCTGGGCGAAGAGAAGTACGACTTCATCGCCGGCGTCACGCTCGCGCGGTACGAGCGCTCCGGGCTGGCTCTGCCCGCCAGCAGCCCCGTGCTGGACGACGCCACCTCCACCATCGGCTCGCGCGGCATCTCCCAGGGAGACTTCGCCCGCCCCAAGTCCATCGCCGCCAAGGCCTCGGTCGGCACGGTGCAGACCGGCGAGCTGAGCGTGCTCGCCTCGCTCCAGAATCTGGACGCCGGCGGCGAGTTCCAGGAGCTGGGCACCCTCATCCACGGGACCCGGATCACCCTGCTCAACGAGAACTACCGGCTCGCGTTCCAGCGGGAGCTCGGGGAGAAGGGCTTCTTGCAGCTCTCCGCGCACTACCTGCACGGCGCGCCCACCAGCGAGGAGCGGCTGGACCTGGGCCGCGCGGACTACCTGCTGGTGCGCAACACCGCGGTCTCCGGCTTCGGCTTCGCCGCGGAGACCCGCTGGGCGATCCTCCCGTCCCTCACCCTCTCCGCAGGGGCGGACTGGGTCCGCGAGCACCACCTCTTCCAGGCGTTCGACCGCGAGCTCGCCGAGGACGTGCGCCTGCCGGACGGCACCGTGGTGCGCAGCGCCGGCACCGTGCTGCCAGGAGACGGGCACGGCGCGAGCGGCGTCTTCGACAACGTGGGCGGGCTCCTCCAGGTCCTGCTCACCCTGGGCGAGGACTGGAGCGCGGTGGCCGGTGCGCGGCTGGACTGGCACAGCCTGTACGGCGTCAACCCGAGCCTGCGCGCCGGCATCGTCTACGCGCCCCCGTCCCGGCCGCTCAGCCTGAAGCTGCTCTACGGCTCGAGCTTCAAGGCGCCCAGCGCGGTCCAGCTCTACACCCAGCCGCAGGACAGCTTCGACCTCCAGGGCAACGCGGACTTGAAGCCGCAGACGGCGCGGACGCTGGAGCTGGCCGCCACCTTCGGCGTCACCAAGATGGCGGAGATCTCGCTCAACCTCTTCGCCACCTCCGTCTCCGGCCGGGTGGAGTTCGTGCAGCGCGGCTCCTTCCTCCAGTCCGCCAACTCCGGCGACGAGTGGCTCGGCGGCGGTGAGCTGGACGCGCGGCTCAAGCCGCTCTCCGCGCTGAATTTGAAGCTCTCCGCCGGCGTGGCCAAGACGATCGCCCGGACCGGCCAGAAGATCCTCAGCGGTACCCCGCAGACCTTCAACGCGCTCTTCCCCGCGGTGCAGATCCACGCCGTGGTGGACTACACGCTGCCGTGGGCCGGGCTCCAGCTCTCCGCCGAGGCCTCGTACATCGGCCCGCGCACCACCTCGCAGTCCAACGCGCTGATCAACCGCTCCGTGTACACCGTGCCCGGCTACGTCTACACGGCGGCCGCGGTCACCACGCGGGGGCTGCGGCTGATTGGCGAGCGGGAGACGGCGCTCTCGCTAAGGGTGACCAACCTGCTCAACCAGCACTGGACCGAGCCCGGCTTCGGCGGGGTGGACGTGCCCGCGCAGGGGCTGTGCGCCTTCCTCAGCGTGGCGCAGTCGCTCTAGCGCCGCGCGCTCCCCGTCAGCGGCCGGCGAGGAACTCGATCAGGTCGATCTTGGTGACGATCGCCACGATCTTCTGGCCGTCCCGCACCACCGCCACGTTGTCCTCGGCGAACACGTCCCGCAGCTTGTTGATGGACGTCTCCGGGGTCACCACGCCCTGCAGGGGCGCGACGATCGGGTCGATGGGGTCGGTCAGCTTGTGCGCGCCGGAGATGATCGCGTTGAGCAGGTCGTACTCGTGGATCATCCCCACCGCGCTGCCGTCCGTGGCCAGCACCGGCATCTGCGAGATCCCGTGCTGCTTCATCTGCTCGACGATCCGGTCGGTGCGCTCGCCCTTCTTGGCGGCGAGCACCTCGCGCTTCTTCGCGCTGAGCAGGTCCCGCACCGTCCCGGGCCCCTTCTCCTCGAGGAAGCCGTTGTCCCGCATCCACTCGTCCGAATAGAACTTGGAGACGTAGCTGGAGCCGGAGTCCGGCAGCGGGACGACGATCAGCTTCCCCTTGCCAACCTCCTTGGCCAGCTCCAGCGCCACGTGGAGCGCCGCGCCGGAGGAGCCGCCGGCGAAGATGCCCTCCTCCCGCGCCAGCCGCCGCGCCGCCACGAAGCACTGCTTGTCGTCCACCTGCCGGACGTCATCCAGGACGGAGAAGTCCATGGCCTTGCAGAGCATGTCTTCGCCGATGCCCTCCACCTTGTAGACGTGGGGCGGCGGCATCTTCCCGGTCTTGAAGTAGCCCTGGTACACGGAGCCGATCGGGTCCGCGCCAATGTTCTTGAGCGTGGGCTTCTTCTCCTTGAGGAACTTCCCGGCGCCGCTCATGGTCCCGCCGGTGCCCAGGCCGGTCACGAAGTAGTCGATCTTCCCTTCGGTCTGCTCCCAGATCTCCGGGCCCGTGCTCAGGTAGTGGGCCTCGATGTTGTCCGGGTTGTGGTACTGGTTCAGGTAGAAGCTGCCCGGCGTCTCGCGGGCGATCCGCTTGGCCGTCTCGTAGTAGCTCTTGGGATCCTCGGCCGGGACGTTGGTCGGCGTGACGATCACCTGCGCGCCCAGGGCCTTGAGGCGGTTGATCTTCTCCGAGGACATCTTGTCCGGCATCGTGAAGATGCAGCGGTAGCCCTTCACCGCGGCGGCCAGCGCCACCCCCATGCCGGTGTTGCCGGAGGTGTTCTCCACGATCGTCCCGCCGGGCTTGAGCTTCCCCTCCCGCTCGGCCTTCTCGAGGATGTGCAGCGCCATCCGGTCCTTGATGGAGCCGCCCGGGTTCATGAACTCGCACTTGACCAGGACGGTCGCGTCGTTGGGGCCCACCAGCTTGTTGAGCTTGATCAGCGGGGTGTGGCCGATCGCGGAGAGGACGTTCTCGTGGAAATTCATGGAGCCTTCCATCTACGGGGTCTTGTTGAAGCGCTGCCCCTTCATGAGGGATTCGATGCGCTCTAGCACTTCGGCCTTGTACACGCGTGACCCGCAAGTAGGGCAGGCCCCTTGCGGCACGTTGGTCAGCACCACGACCTTGCCGTTGACCGTCATCCGGACCTCCACGAAACGCTGCTCGTAGGTGCCGCTGCAGGGACACCTGCCGTATTCGCGTCTGCCATGGTCCGCGCGCATCAGGGCGCGTAAGATAACCGGCCTCGTGACAAAGGTCCCTCCTTCCTCGCGCCCGCCCTCCCGCTCGCCCTCGCCCTCGAGGACGGACAGCAGCTCGCGCCCTTCGAGCAGCCAGCGCCCTTCGACGCGCCGCACCGCGCGCGAGCCGCAGCAGAAGGTGAAGGCGATCAAGGTCATCCAGCCCATGGGGCTCAAGGGCGTGGCCTCCGGCGGGGACGGCGAGGGGGACGCCGAGGAGGCCGGCGAGGTCACCCACTCCGGAATTCATGACGCCGAGGAGGATCTCGCCGAGGCCATCGCCGCCCACGAGCAGATGGCGGAGGAGGCCAAGGAGGAGAACCGGGAGCTGCTCGAGGAGGCGCGCGAGGCCGAGGAGCGCGCGGAGGGCGCCCAGGACGTGGCCCCGGCCGAGTCCGGGGACAAGAGCGCCCAAAAAGACAAGAAAGCCGCGGCTGCGACCGCGCCGAGCAAGCCGCAGGCGCCCAAGGTGAAGCCCGAGGAGCTCTCGGATGGGTTTGGTCAGACGCGGATGGACGCGTACCGCGAAGGGCTCAACAAGCTCGAGCAGGCCCAGAAGCTGACGCCGGGCCAGCCGATGCTGGCGCCCCCGCGCAAGCAGGGCACGGACGCGCTCTCCGCCCTCAACAACGCCCAGGACCCGGGCGTCTTCTTCAAGGTGCTGGAGAAGGGCGAAGGGGAGGGCGGTGGGCAGGAGCAGCCGCGGGAAGAGAAAGATCCGGAGCTCCTGGCCGCGGTGGAGGAGGCGGGCCGCCTGCTCTTCGAGGTGAAGGGCATCCGCCGGATCGCCCCCGGGCAGAACGACGAGGGGGCCAAGGTGGTGGTCGTCATGGTGGGGGATCGCAACTTCACCGCCGAGTCCGTCCGTCAGGTCCCCGAGCGGGTGCACCGCTTCTCCACGCTGCTCGCCATCCCGTACGACTTGCTGCCGCTGCGCCGCGCCCTGCTGTAGCCTCACCCCGCCGCCCAAACCCCGGAGGTCCCCAGGTGGAGCTCGAAGCCGCCCTGCGCCAGCAGGTGGAGAAGGCAACCGGTCAGAGCGCGAACAGCGCGCCGATCACCAAGCTGAAGGGCGATGCCAGCAACCGCTCGTACTACCGCGTGGGCGCGCCGCCGAAGAGCTACGTGCTCATGGTGATGCCGCCGGACGCGACCAAGAAGAGCGAGGAGGCCACCAAGGGCGAGCCGCCCAAGGAGCTCCCGTTCGTCAACGTCCACCGGTACCTCAAGAAGCTCAACGTCCGGGTGCCGGAGATCCTCCGCTACGACGAGCCGGCGGGGATGATGGTGCTCGAAGACCTCACCGACCTCACGTTCGAGTCCGCGTTGGAGGGCGGCAAGAAGCGCGAAGAGCTCTACGGCCGGGCGGTGGAGCTCCTGGCCAAGCTGCGCTACCGCGCGGAGAAGCAGCCGGACGCGGAGTGCCTCGCCTTCACGCGCGCCTTCGACGAGGACCTCTACGACTGGGAGCTGCACCACTTCCGCGAGTGGGGGCTGGAGATCTGGAGCGGCAAGAAGCCCACGGACGCCGAGCGCGCCAAGCTGGATGAGATCTTCCGGAAGATCTCCAAGCAGCTCGCCGCGGAGCCGCGCGGCTTCACCCACCGGGACTACCAGAGCCGCAACATCATGGTGAAGGGCGGCGAGCTGGTGGTGATCGACTTCCAGGACGCGCTGCAGGGGCCTCGGCAGTACGACCTGGTCGCGCTCTTGCGCGACTCCTACGTGGAGCTCCCGAGCGACTTCGTGGACGCCATGCTCGACCGCTACATCGTGGCGTTCGAGAAGGAGGGGGGCGGGAAGATTGACGCCAAGTCCTTCAAGGACTTCTTCCACCTGCTCACCGTGCAGCGGAAGCTCAAGGACGCGGGGCGCTTCGAGTACATCAACCGCGTGAAGGGCAACCCGGGCTTCCTGGTCTCCATCCCCGCCTCGCTGCGCTACGTGAAGGCCGCGCTGGACCGCAGGAAGGAGCTCGCGGAGCTGCGCGGCATCGTCTCCAAGTACGTCCCGGAGCTCGCCTGAAGGCGATGATCCTCAGCGCCGGGCTGGGGACGCGGCTGCGCCCCCTCACCGAGCGCTGGCCCAAGCCGGCCATCCCGCTGCTCGGGCAACCGCTGTTCCGCTACACGCTCACGCTGCTCGCGCAGGCGGGCGTGAAGGCGGTGGGGATCAACACCCACCACCTGCCGGAGGTGATGGAGCGCACCGCGCGCGCCGAGTGTGACCGGCTGGGGCTGCCGCTCACCGTGGTGCACGAGCCGGTCATCCAGGGCACCGGCGGCGGAATCCGCGGGCTGCGCAAGTTCCTCGAGGACGACACCTTCGTGGTCGCCAACGGGGACATCCTGTTCGCCCTGGACTTCGCCAAGGTGATCTCCGCGCACCGGCAGGCGAACGCGGCCGCCACCATGGTGCTCCTGCCGATGCCCCAGAACGAGAAGTTCGCGGCGGTGGAGTGCACGGCGGACGCGCGGATCCGGAAGATCGCCGGCCACGGGCCCGGCGGGGACCGGCTCATCCCCTGGCACTTCTCCGGCGTGCACGTGATGACGCCCGCCGTCTTCGACTTCATGTCGAAGGAGGGGCCGGAGGACATCAACCGCGAGGTGTACGTGCGGATGATGGAGAAGGGGCTCCACCTCCACGGGGCGCTCGGCGAAGGCTACTGGTCAGACTTGGGCACGCCGGGGCGCTACCTGGCCACGCAGCAGGACGTGCTGTTCGGCAAGGTCCCGCTGGAGCGCTTCGGCGCGGGCTCGCCCTTCGCGGGGGCCACGGCCATCCCCGGCGGCTTCAGCCGCGCCGCGCCACAGGCGCTGCAGGGGCGGATCTCCGGCCCCGCGTTCCTGGATCAGGGAGCGCGCTTGGACGCCACCGCCACGCTCGGCGCGGGCGTCTACGTGGGGCCCGGCGTTCAGGTGCCTGCCGGCGCGGGGATCAACCGCAGCGCGGTGCTGGAGGAGACGCAGCTGAAGCCCGGTGAGCGCCTGGAGGACTGCATCGCCTGGCGGGAGCACCGGCTGGCTGCGGCCGGCTGATGGTGCAGAGCGCCCGATGGCCTGACCTGAAACTTGCCGCGCCCCGCTCAGCCCGAGTGAAGTCGAGGGCCCCCGCGAGTTTGGACTCCCGGCCGTGGGGCCCTCGACTTCGCTCGGGCTGAGCGGGGAGGGCCTGACTGCTCAGGGGTGGAAGCGGGCGAGGATGCAGCTGACGTTGTCGTTCCCGCCGGCGGCGTTCGCCATGTCGATCAGCTTGGCGCACGCGGTCTCCAGGGCCTCGGTGTGCGCGAGGACCTCCTGGATCTGCGGGTCCGGCACCATCCCGGAGAGGCCGTCCGAGCAGAGCATGAAGACGTCGTTGTCCATGGGCTCCACGCGGCCCAGGTCCACCTGGACGGTGTCCTTCATCCCCAGCGCGCGGACGATCACGTTCTTGTGGGGGAAGGCCTCAATCTCCTCGGGCGTGAGCTTCTTGGCCTTGAGGTAGTCGTTGAGCAGCGAGTGGTCCTCGGTCAGCTGCTTGAGGACGCCGCCGCGGCAGAAGTACACGCGGCTGTCCCCCACGTGGGCGACGTAGGCCACGTTGGCGGCGAAGTGCACGGTGACGATGGTCGTCCCCATGCCCTTGTACTTGTTGTCCGTGCTGGCCCTCTCGAAGATCCGGGAGTTGGCCAGCTTGATCGCCGTGGCGAGCCGGTTCTCGTCGTAGTTCCGGGTCTTGTCCATCTTGAAGGGCCAGGTGGCGTCCTGGTCCTTGGCGGTCATCCGGAAGAACTCCGCCAGCTCGTCCACCGCGATCTTGGAGGCGATCTCCCCGGACGAGTGGCCGCCCATGCCGTCCGCGACGCAGAACAACGCCTCCTCGGGCAGCAGGAGGAAGTTGTCCTCGTTGTGGTTTCGCTTCATGCCGACGTGGGTATTGCCGGCGACCTCGATGCGCATGCTGGCGGTGTCCGTCCCTTACGAACCGACGAGTCGCAGGACAGTAACAAAGGCCCCCCGGGTGGCAAAGGCGCGAAGCGGACTTGGAGGCGCTCGCGCGTTTCACCCTGGCTCGAATTGCAGCCGGTCGCCGACCTGAGTGCCGCTTGCGTGGAGCGTGCCGGCAGGCAGCTCGAGCACGCTGCGCGCCCCGAAGTGGACGCGGGTCGCTCGCCAGGGCGGCAGCGCGCCATAGATGGCGAGCACCACCCCGTCCGGATCCAGGAACGCGGCGTCAATCGCCATCCGCATGAAGAGCGTGTGGATGGAGTTGCAGGGGACGATGTGCAGCCCTTCGCCCAGCGCGAGCGAGGAGCGGCCCAGCAGCCCCTTCAGGCGGGCGAGCGGTCGCCGAGCCTCGTCCGCCCGGTTGGCCAGGATCTTTCCGCGCGTGGTGTTGGTGACACGGAGCGGCACGGGCTACATCCCTCTACACCATGCTGCAGCCGCTCGCGCGTCCGCTCCACCTGGTGCTCGTCTCGCCGCAGATTCCCCCCAACACCGGGAACGTGGCCCGGCTCTGCGCGGTGACCGGCTGCCGGCTGATCCTGGTGGAGCCCCTGGGCTTCTCCATCGCGGACAAGGACCTCAAGCGCGCGGGGCTGGACTACTGGGACAAGGTCTTCCTCAAGCTCTACGGGACGTTCGAGCAGTACCTGGCGGAGTGGCCGGACGCCCGGCGCTTCCTCTTCAGCGCCCGCGCCCAGACTTCGAGCTACCGCGTCCGCTACGCGCCGGGAGATCACCTGGTCTTCGGCTCGGAGACCCACGGTCTCCCACCTGCCCTCCTGGAGGGTGGCGTTGGCGAGCCGGTCACGCTGCCCATGCTGCCCGAGCGGCGGAGCTTGAACCTCTCCACCGCGGTGGGGATCGCCACGTACGAGGCCCTCCGACAAGTCCACCAACTGTAGCGGGCTCCAAAGCGCGTCTAGACTTGAAGGACCCATGTCCGCGTCCCAGGTCGCTGAGGCGCTGTACCTCGCCCACAAGTTCAAGGCCACCGGAGCACTCACGCTGACCGCGCGCGGGCGGCGCTCGGAGATCCTGCTCGAGCAGGGAGACGTGGTCGGCGCGCGGATCGCCTTCGGGCAGCAGACGATGAGCCAGGCCCTGCTGCGCGCGGGCCGGATCGATCTCGGCACGCTGGACGCGCTCTGGGCGCGCGGCGAGGGCGGCAAGCCGGACGAGGAGTCGCTGCGCTCCGCCGGCGCGAGCCTCGAGTCCGCGCGCGAGCTGCAGGTGCTCGCCAGCCTCAAGGGCTGCAGCGCCGCGGCGGAGAAGGTCCAGTTCGACAGGGGCCGCGTGGAGCCGATGTTCGACCGGATCCCCGGCGCCAAGGTGGTGCGCGCCGCCTTCGAGTCCGCCGCGGACGAGCCGGAGCTCGCCTACGTGCGCTGTCTGGAACCGTCCAACTGCGACGCCTGGCTCCTGAGCGATGACGAGCGGGCGTGGGTGCATTCGCTGCGGGAGCACACCGCGCTCGAGGCGATCCCCGCGGAGCGGCTGCCGCTGCTGCGCGTGCTGCGCCACGCCGGCGAGCTGGAGACCTTCACGCAGAAGGAGTGGGAGCAGCACGCCGCGCGGCAGGACGCGCCCACCTGGGCCGCGGCCAACTTCGAGCCGGCCGGGCTGGAGTCCGCGCTCGAGCGCGAGGTGAACCGCACCGAAGAGGTGCCCGGGCTGGAGCAGGAGAGCCTCGCCGAGGAGGCGCGCCGGCTCGCCGCCGAGGAGGCCCGTCTCGCCGAGGAGCTGCGTCAGGCCGAGCAGGTTCGCAAGGCCGAGCAGGCGCGGGAGGCGGAGGAACGCCGCGTCGAGGAGGCCCGGCTGGCGGAGGAGCGGCGCGAGGCCGAGGCCCGCCGCGAGGAGGCGCGCCGGGTTGCGGAGGAGGCGCGGCGCGCGGAGGAGGCGCGGCGCGCGGAGGAGGCTCGCCTCGCCGAGGAGGCGCGGCGCGCGGAGGAGGCTCGCGCCGCCGAGGAAGCACGTCTCGCGGAGGAGGCCCGAGTCGCCGAAGAGGCGCGTCTCGCTGAAGAGGCCCGAGCCGCGGAGGAGGCCCGAGTCGCCGAAGAGGCGCGTCTCGCGGAAGAGGCCCGAGCCGCGGAGGAGGCCCGAGCCGCGGAAGAGGCCCGAGCCGCGGAGGAGGCCCGCCTCGCGGAGGAGGCGCGTCTCGCGGAGGAGGCGCGTCTCGCGGAAGAGGCCCGCCTCGCGGAAGAGGCCCGCCTCGCGGAAGAGGCCCGCCTCGCGGAAGAGGCCCGCCTCGCGGAAGAGGCCCGCCTCGCGGAGGAGGCGCGTCTCGCGGAAGAGGCGCGGCTTGCCGAGGAGGCCCGGCTCGCGGAAGAGGCGCGGCTTGCCGAGGAGGCCCGGCTCGCGGAAGAGGCGCGCGCCGAGCTCGAGCGGCGGGAGGAGGAGGCCCGTCTGGCGGAGGAGGCCCGCCTGGCCGAGCAGGCCCAGCAAGCGCAGCTCGCGGAGCGGGCGCGGCAGGCGGAGGCGGGGACGGCGCAGGAGCTCGAGGCGGCCGCCATGGCCGAGGACGCGGCGCGCCGGATCTTCGACGAGCCGCCACCCGAGTTCGTCTCCCGCCCGCCGCTGGCGCCCGGCGAAAGCTCGTGGGGGGAGCAGCTGGAGCCACCCGCTGCCGCGGCGCAGGAGCTGCCGGTGCTGGACGGCGCGGCCTTCACCAGCGGCACGGTGCAGGTGGACTCTCCGGTGCTGGATGGCGCGGACTTCGCGGCGGAGCCGCCGGTGCTGGACGGGGCGGCCTTCGCCTCGGAGGTCCCGGCGCTGGACAGCCCGGTCTACTCCGAGCCGCCGGTCCCGGGCGCCGGCGCCGCTCAGGAGCTGACGGAGGAGCAGGACGAGGAGCAGACGGAGGCCGCGCGGAAGCGGGCACAGGCGCAGCTGATCGCGGAGATGAACGAGGCCCTGCGGCGAGCGGGCTCGGGCAGCAGCGAGGAGTGGCTGTCCGAAGCGCCCAAGCCCACGCCGGCGCCGCCGCCGGTGGCGACGCCGGAGGACGAGGCCACCATCGAGCTCTCGCAGGACGAGGTGGAGGCGCCGGTGAACCCCACGCCGCCGGTGCCCACCCGGCAGCCCGGGCTGGCCGCGGCGGCCTCGGACTTTGGCGCGGAGGCGGAGGCCTGGAGCGCGCAGCCGCCGCCCAGCCTCTGGGCCCCCAACCGGCCCCGCGCCGCGGCGGCGCCGCTCATCCTCAACGCGCCCGTCCCCGAGCGGAGCGGCACGGACGAAGATCTCTGGCGGATCGTGGACTTCGACAAGCAGCGCGCGGCGCCTCCCGTGGGCGAGGCCACCCGCTCCTTCGAGGAGGCGCTGCAGCAGGTGGACGCGAACCTCGAGCGCCTGGTCGGCTTCAAGCTCGATGACATCCCCGTCTCGCCCGGCAGCCCCGAGCTGGAGGTCCCGGTCGAGGCGGTGGTGGAGCAGACCTTCGAGCCGGCACCGGCTACAATGTCCGACCCGGCGGAAGAGGACGACTGGCCGTGGGACGAGGACGACTTGGCTGCGGGTGATCCTTCAGATCCGGCGGAGGCGGCGAAGCTGCGGCGGCAGCGCCTGCTCCGCCGCGCCATGGAGAACCTGGGCGCCCTCCAGCCGCGCGCCGCGCCCACCCAGGGCGCGGTGGTGGAGGAGGCCGCGGCGCCCGCCGCGGCGCCCGCCTCGGCCCCCGCGCAGCGCTCCGCGGACGACAACACGCTCGCCGACTCCATCGAGCGCCGCTTCCAGGACGTGGCCGCCAAGAAGGATCACTTCGCCACCCTGGGTGTGCCCCGCGAGGCCACCAAGGAGCAGGTGAAGGGCGCCTTCCTCCAGCTGGCGAAGACCTACCACCCGGATCGCCTCCCGCCTTCCTTGTCCCACCTGGGCGCGAAGATGACCTCGGTCTTCGAGGCCATCCGCGAGGCGTACGAAATCCTCTACGACGACGCCCGCCGCAAGGCGTACCTGGCGAGCCTGGTCGTCGCCGCGCGCCCCGCGCCGAAGACCTCGCCCGGCGGCGAGTCCGCGGAGGACCTCTTCCGCAAGGGCGAGCTCGCCTTCCGCAAGCGGGACTATCTCGGCGCGGAGGAGCTCTTCGGCCGCGCCCATGGGGTGGAGCCGAAGGGGCTCTACCTCGCCGCCAAGGCCTGGGCGCTCTACATGGACCCGGCCCGCAAGGCCGAGGCCGGCAAGGCCAAACAGCTGATGGCGGACGCCCTCAAGGCGGACCCGAACTGCGACCGCGCGCACTACCAGCTGGGGGTCATCTCCCGCGTCGAGGGGGACATGGAGAAGGCGGAGCGCCACTTCCGGGAGGCCATCCGCACCAACCCCAAGCACCTGGAGGCCAACCAGGAGCTGCGGCTGATCGAGATGCGGCGCAAGAGCTCCCCCTCGAAGAAGGGCGGGGGCTTCTTCCGCTAGGCCTGGAGCGCGCCCAGGTACTGGGTGAGGACCCCGCGGTCCTCGTCGCTCATGGACATGAACTCCACCCCCATCCCCGAGGGCTCCTCGTCCTTGGGGAAGCGGCGCACCCACGCCACGCGCGCCTGGGCCCGCATCAGCCGGGGTACGCCGGGGACCCGAAACTCCAGCGCCAGCTTCTCCCCGTGCTCCAGCAGCAGGTCGCTCTTCAGGAAGGCGCCACCTGCCGACAGGTCTGAGCCTTCCAACCACAGCTGCCCAATCCCGGACGCATCGCGGCCCTTGAAGTCCACGAGTAGGCTCTGGCGGGGGTGGCGGCGCGTCTGGCGGGTCATGGAGGTCGATAGAACAGTCGGCCCTGGAGCAAGGTGTCAAGGGAGCGCTCGTTCAAAGCGGCGCAAACGTTGACACTCCGCTTCATGGGACGTGATCATCGAGCGAGCGAAAGGCAGATCACGTGGCCAAGCAGCACCTGCTCCTGGTCGATGGGGACGCGAAGAGCCTTCGCGTCATGGAGGTCAGCCTCAAGAAGGCCGGCTTCTCCGTGACCACCGCCATCCACGGCAAGGACGCGCTGGAGAAGGTCCAGATCAGCCCACCGGATCTCGTGCTCGCGGACACGAAGATGCCGGAGATGGACGGCTTCGAGCTCTGCAAGGTGATCAAGGGCGACGACCGGTTCAAGCACATCCCGTTCGTCTTCCTCACCAACCAGAAGTCGGTCGAATTCAAGGTGAAGGGGCTGGAGCTTGGCGGCGACGACTACCTGACCAAGCCCATCTACATCAAAGAGATCGTCACCCGCGTGAAGATGATCCTCGCCAAGGCGGAGAAGG
This sequence comes from Myxococcaceae bacterium, assembly GCA_044229415.1. Classification (GTDB taxonomy): domain Bacteria; phylum Myxococcota; class Myxococcia; order Myxococcales; family Myxococcaceae; genus JBGATB01. The sequence goes on from JBGATB010000029.1 coordinate 33,445, forward strand.
AGAGGATCGAGAAGAAGGAGACCAAGGCCGGCTTCGCGGGGAGCCTGGCCGACATGGGCGTGGTGGACCTGGTCCAGACGTTCGAGATCGGGCGCAAGACCGGCACCATCAAGCTCGAAGGCGATCGCTTCGGCGTCATCTTCTTCAAGGACGGGAAGGTGGTGGACGCGGAGCTCGGCCGGCTCAAGGGCGAGAACGCCTTCTACCGGATGCTCAACACCTTCGAAGGCAAGTTCGAGGTGTCGTTCATCCCCGTGGACCGCCCCGAGCGGATCGAGGTCTCCACCCAGGGCCTGCTGATGGAGGGCATGCGCCGGCTCGACGAGTGGGGCCGCATGCTCGAGCAGCTGCCTCCGCTCGAGACCGTCTTCGAGATCGACTACCACCAGCTCGCCGAGCGCCTCTCGGAGATCCCGGACGAGGTCAACGGCCTGCTCCGCCTGTTCGACGGCAAGCGCTCGCTCTCGCGCGTGGTGGACGACAGCGACTTCGAGGATCTCGCGGCGCTGGGGATCATCAGCAAGCTGTACTTCGAAGGGCTGATCCGCGAGCTGGGCAGCGCCCCCGCCGAGGTCACCTCCAGCAAGCCCGGCATCGAGCAGTGGCTCAACGGGCCCATCCCCAACCCGGACGCGCCCGCCGCGCCGCCGCCCGCCCCCGCGCCTCCGCCCCCCGCGCCGGCCCGCGCCGCGCCCGTGGACGACGAGCCCCTGGCGCCCGTCACCCCGCTCAAGCCGCTCACCACCCCCTCGCCGCCGCCTCCTCCCCCCGCGGCCGTGGCCCTCCCCGCGCCGGCCACCGCCGCCCAGCTGCCGCCCCCGCCGCCCGAGCCCGAGATGCCGGAGCTGGTGCGCTCCGTGCCCGCGCCCGCGCCCGTCCTGCAGGACTTCCCGCGCGCCCCCACGCCGCCCCCGCCGCCGATGAGCGCGGTGCCGCTGCCGCTCCCCGCGCCCGCGCAGGTGCCCGGTTCGCCCGCCAACGTCATCCTCTTCGCGCCCAAGACGCGCGGCGGAGCCGGCCCCTCCGCGGGCGCGGGCGCCACCGCGCTCTCTGCCGCCGAGTCCAACTTCCTCGTGGCCCCGCCGCCGGCCCGCCGCGAGAGCGAGCTGACCAAGCGCGGGCTGCTGCTGGACTGGACCCGCGTGGACGTGGAGGGGCTCGGCAACCCGTCCACCTGGGCCCCCGCCACGCCGTCCTGGTCCCCCAACACCTCCAACGGCTACAGCAACGGCTACGGCGAGGAGCTGCACTCCTCCCCGCGCCCGCCGCCCCCTCCGGAGATCCCGGCCCCGCTCACCAAGCCCCCGGTGTTCGGCGGCGCCGCCTCCGAGCCGCCGCGGGTGGACGCGCTCAGCAACGGCCACCTGCAGCGCGCGCCCACGCCTTCGCCTCCTTCGGAGCCCCTGCTGCTCGAAGGCGGCCGCCGCCCCACGCCGCAGCTGGCGCTGCCTCCCTACGAAGGCCACGGCCTCGTCCCGCCGCCCCCGCCGCCCTCCGCCGCCGAGCCCGTGGCGCTGGACGCCGTCCCGGACGAAGGGCGCTTCTTCAAGAAGGGGGACGATGACCTCACCGAGGAGCTGCGCCTGGCGGCGCCGCCCCGGAAGACGGGCATCTGGGTGGTCGCGCTGTTGGGCCTCGCCGCGCTCGGCGCCGGCGCCGCGGTCCTGTTGCGCGGCTCGCCGCAGCCGGCTCCCGCGCCCACCCCCGCGCCCGTGAACGTGGAGCCGGTGAAGGTCCAAGAGCCGGTGAAGACCGAGCCGGTGAAGACCGAGCCGGTGAAGGCCGAGCCGGTGAAGGCCGAGGAGCCGGTGAAGACCGAGCCGGAGGTGAAGGTCGCCGCGGTCAACCCCGAGCCGGTGAAGACGGAGCCGGTGAAGACGGAGCCCGTGAAGGTCGAAGAGCCGGTGAAGACCGAGCCCGCCGCGGCGGAGACCGCGGACGTGGAGGCGGAGTACGCCAAGACGATCAAGTTCGCCAAGCTCGCCACGCAGAACGAGCGCTACAAGAGCGCGGTGGCGTCCTACCGGAAGGCGCTCACGCTCAAGCCGGACTCGCAGGAGGCGAAGACCGGGCTGGGGATCAGCCTGGTGAGCAGCGACCCCAACCAGGCCGGCTACCGGGAGGCCGTGAAGCTGCTCCAGGACTCGGTGAAGGTGGACGAGCGGAACGGCCGCGCCTGGCTCTCCCTGGGCATGGCGCTCCAGTTCACCAACCAGAACCGCCCGGCGGTGGCCGCCTACAAAAAGTACCTGTTCCTGGAGCCCAGCGGAGAGAACGCGGGTGACGTGCGGTTGATGCTCAAGGAGCTGGGCGCGCAGTAGTAGGGTGCGCTGTCCCTCTTTCGGGCTTCAAAGCTTCCTAGACGGAGGTCGTCTCGCATGCGCAGCGTGCTCTGCATCGCCGTGGTGTCCGCGGCCGCGGTCCTTGCCGCCGGCTGCTCCGACAAGAAGGGCTGGGCGGAGCGGCAGCAGGCCGCCGCGGATCAAGCCAAGGCGGACCGGAAGTCCCTCCAGGCGGAGAAGGACAAGCCGGCGGCGGCGGCCCCCACCGGCCCCAAGGACCCGTTCTGGGACGACCCCTCCCTGGTGAAGGTCTACGCGGACGGCGCCTGCCCGGAGGGGCTCTGGGCGCTCTTCAAGCAGCCGGCGCCCGGGAACGACCCGGCGGCGAAGAAGGCCAACGAGGCCAAGCGCGCCGAGTACGTGGCCAAGCTCAAGGGCACCCGCTTCGTCACCCGCATGCGCGCCCCCTCGGACGTGAAGCTGCTCGACTACGACCTGCGCAAGGCCGAGCTCCCCCTGGAGGTGAAGGGGGTGATCGACTGCACGGACTCCGCTGGCCACATCGCGCTGGGCTTCGGGGACGCCCGCGCAGTGGTGCCCAACGCCTCCGCGGTGCAGCAGGGCGCGGTCATCCAGCAGAACATCTGGGACTCGCCGCCGCTGCCGTTCACGCTGCCGATCAAGAGCTCCGAGGAGGCCAAGGAGTTCCTCACCAAGCACCGGTTCGATCTGGACCTGCGGGTGATCTACAAGCTCGGCGGGACCGAGGTGGACCGCAAGATGTTCAAGCAGCCGAAGGTGCAGGAGGGCGAGGTCTCCATCGGAGGCGGGATGGAGGACTGGGGCGCCGGGCGGCTGGTGCGCACCGAGATTGAAGCGCTGCGGATCACCACCGACCGCGAGGCGACCGTGCTGCTCGACACCCGCGAGAAGCCGGCGAAGGCGCGGTGATCGTCCTCGGGCTGGAGACCTCCTGCGACGAGACGGCCGCGGCGGTGACCGTGGATGACGTCCGCGCCCTCTCCGACGTGGTCTCCACCCAGGTGGACATCCACCGGCGCTGGGGCGGGGTGGTGCCGGAGCTCGCCAGCCGCAACCACGTGGTGCAGGTGCTCCCCGTGGTCCACGAGGCGCTCTCCCGGGCGGGCAAGACGCTCGCGGACGTGGAGCTCGTCTCCGTCACCTCCGGCCCGGGGCTGATCGGCGCGCTGCTGGTGGGCGTGCAGGTGGCCAAGGCGCTGAGCATGGCCCGGGACATTCCGCTGGTGGGCGTCAATCACCTGGAGGGGCACCTGCTCGCGGTCCGGCTCACGCCCGCGCGCCCGGAGCCGCCGTTCATGGCCCTGGTCGTCTCCGGCGGCCACACCAGCCTGTACGACGTGCCGGAGCTCGGCCGGTACGAGCGCGTGGGCTCCACCCGGGATGACGCCGCCGGCGAGGCCTACGACAAGGTGGCCAAGATCTTGGGGCTCCCGTACCCCGGCGGGCTGCCGGTGGATCAGCTCGCCCAGGGCGGCAACCGCGCCGCCATCCGCTTCCCGCGCGCGCTGCCGCAGGAGGACGTCTCCGACTGGTCGTTCTCCGGCCTGAAGACGGCCGTGCTCAACGAGGTCAAGCGCACCGGCGTGCCCACCGGGCAGGGGCTCGCGGATCTCTGCGCGTCTTTCCAGGAGGCGGTCGCGGACTCGCTCACCAAGAAGGCGCTGCACGCAGTCCGCCGGCGCGGCCGCCGCGCGCTGGTGATCTGCGGCGGGGTGGCGGCCAACTCCCGGCTGCGCTCGCTCGCCGCGGAGCGCGCCGCCGAGCGCGGGGTGACGCTGCACCTGCCGCCGCCGCGCCTGTGCACCGACAACGGCGCGATGATCGCCGCCGCGGGCTACCAGGCCTACCGGCGGGGCGTGCGCAGCAGCCTCTCGCTCATTGCCGATCCCGGGTGGAAGCTCTAGAGAGCGAACGCCGTGCTCGAGACCCCCGCGCAGATCCTCCGCCGCCACGGCCTTCGCCCCAAGCACAGCTGGGGCCAGAACTTCCTCGGAGACGAAGGCGCGCTCCGCCGGATCGCCGACGCCGCCCGCCTGGTCCCCGACGAGCCGGTGGTGGAGCTGGGGCCCGGCTTGGGCCACCTCACCCGCTTCCTGCTCGCCACCGGCGCGCGCGTCACCGCCGTGGAGCGGGACCGGGACATGGTGCAGGTGCTGGAGAAGGAGCTCACCTCGGACCGGCTGCGCGTGGTGGCCGGGAACGCCGCGGAGATCGCCTTCGCCAAGGCCGCCGGCGCCCCGCGCGTGGCGGTGGTGGGCAACCTGCCTTACCACCTCTCCAGCCCCATCCTCTTCCAGGTGCTCGAGCAGCGGGACACCGTCTCGCGCGCGGTCTTCACCCTCCAGCAGGAGGTGGTGACCCGCCTCTCCGCGGAGCCGGGCGGCCGGGACTACGGCCTGCTCAGCGTCCTCTTGGGCCTCTACTTCGAGATTGAAGAGCTCTTCGCGTTGCCGGCCTCGCTCTTCCACCCGCCGCCCAAGGTGGAGTCGGCCGTGCTCCGGCTCACCACGCTCGCGGCGCCGCGGGCGGCGGTGAAGGACGGCGTCCGCTTCATCCGCGTGGTGAAGGCCGGCTTCGCGCAGCGCCGCAAGACGCTGATCAACTCGCTCAAGTCCGACCGCGCGCTGGCCGAGCCCGCCGTGCTCCTGCGCGCGCTGGAGACCGCCGGGGTGGATCCGCAGCGGCGCGCGGAGACGTTGTCCGTGGCGGAGTTCGCCGCGATCGAGCGCGCGCTCCCGTAGGTGTAGGCTCCGCCGGATGGACCGGCCGGTGGATGCCCGCTGCCCCCGTCACCCAGACTCCCCCGCGGCGGGCGCCTGCGCGCGCTGCGGCACGTTCGGCTGCGCCGCCTGCCTGGAGGAGCCCGCCGGAGGAGGGCCGGAGCTGTGCCCGGACTGCCGCCGGCGGGTGGGCTTCTTCGCTGGCGCCTCCTGGTACGCCATCGCCTCCGCGGGCCTGGGCTTCCTCTCGCTGGGGTGCGGGCCGCTGGGGCTGGCCGCGCTGATCCTCGGCGTGATCGACCTGGCGGTCGGCAAGCGCAAGGAGGGGCGCAAGCTCGCCGCCATCGGCATGGGGCTGGGCGTGCTGGGGCTGGGGATCGGCGCGCTGATCCTCCGCCAGCTGCTGACGCAGGGGATCCCCGAGTCCAGCGGCGACTACCCCTAGAGCGCGGGCTCCACCGGGTTGCCGATCGGCGGCAGGCCCTTGACGATCCCGTAGGCCACGCCGGCGCCAATCCCGGCGAAGACGAGCGCGATCAGGTAGGCGCCCATGCCCAGGTCGAGCAGGCCGCCGATGATGAACCCCATCACCTCGCCGCCGAACCAGAAGCCGGCGCCCAGCGCGGCCCAGCCCTTCGAGCGGCCCTTCTCCACGGCCAGGGCGGAGAGCTTCTTGCCCAACGCGATGATCAGGAAAATCTCGAGCATGGCCCACGAGCCTAGCGGGCGCTCCCGGGCGGCTTCAAACCGACCTTTGGGGCTGTCACCTGATCAGCGCACGTAGATCCGCGTCTTGATGGGCAGCGTCTTGGAGCGCTCCCACGCCAAGGTGGCCGTTGCGCCCAGGAACTCGTACTCGGACCCTTCCGAGAACTGCTCGTAGACGATCTCCGCGCCCGCCACCTTCGGGAGCGTCCAGGGGTTGTGGGGAGGCAGGTTCTGCCCGTTGAAGTTCCGGACCGCCTCGCTGACCCGCAGCCCCGCCTGGGAGGTCTTGGCCACCGAGCCGAAGCTGAACTCGTAGCCGGAGGGGAGGGTGCCGCGCCCCCGCGAAGGCATCCCGGCGGTGGGCGCGAGCGCACGCACCTGCGTGCCGTCCTGGACGAAGAAGCCCTCGTCGGACGCGCCCGCACCGAAGCCGGCGATCGGCGTGCACGCGGTCCCCAGGCGGGAGATGCCGCCGGCCGCGAGCTGGAAGCTGCACACCTTGGCTGCGGAGAAGGCGGTGGGGACGAGCACGTGCACCACGTCCTGGGCGCGCAGGGCCAGCACGCGCGCGCGGCTGTCCACGTAGACGCTCTCTGCGCCGAGCGTGGCGTCCGTCTGCGCGGCCAGCGCCGCGCCGTCCACCCGGTACCGCCCCACGCCGGTGCGCGCCACCAGCACCAGCTCGTCCTCGCGCGCGAGCAGGGCGTAGGGCGCGCTGAACGCGGTGGAGAGCGCCAGGTCCGGGACGCGCTTGAGCGCGCCGGCGCCCGTGTCCTCGTAGCGGCTCACGCTGCCGGCGTCGAACGCCCAGACCACGCTCCCGCTCACCGCCAGCTCCACGCTGGAGGGGAGCTCCTGCGCCACCGCGCCGTCCCGGAAGAGCTTGTTGTCGCACAGCAGCGCGCCGGACGCGGTGCGGTGCACGGCGCTGCAGGCGAGCGGGAGCTCGAAGCGGGTGGCGTCCAGCCGGGAGGCGGCCACCAGCACCTCCTGCTGCGGCACCGGCGTGCGCGAGCCGAAGTCCAGCACCGCCTGCACGTGGTACCAGCCCGGCGTGGCGGGCGTGAACGCAATGGTGACGGTGATCCGCCCGCCGTCCCCGCGCGCCACCGTCACCGTGGGCGCGATCCGCTCGTTGCGCGGGTCGAACACCTCCACCCGCGCCTCCTTGAACGTCTCCGCCACCTGGCACTTGTCCGCGGGCCGCTCGAAGTCCACGAAGGTGACGCTGGGCTGCTCGCCCACGCGGAAGACCGAGACCGCCGTGGGCACGAACGGCGCGGCCGCTCCGCCCCCGGGCGCGTCTCCGGCGCCGGTCAGCGGCCCATCACACGGGCCCGGGATGATCTTCTTTTCGGCGGTGGTGCCGGCACCGCAGCCGCTGGCGAGCAGCGCGGCGAAGCAGAGCGCAGAGAGCAGACGCATGACTTCCTCTTTCCGAAAGCAAAGGCGCCCCGGCCCGACGAGCGCCGCGACGAAGGCTACCGCTCGAAGATCCGCGTCTTCACCGGCACGGACCGGGTCCGCTCCCACGCCAGCGCTCCGCTGGCGCCGAGCAGCTCGTAGGAGACCGTGTTCTCGTACTGCTCGAACAGGATGTCTCCGCCGCTCACCTTGGGCAGCGTCCAGGGGTTGCGCTCGGAGGGGGTCTGGATCCCGACCTTCGCATCCTCCGAGACGGAGACGCCGGCCAGCGGGGTGTGCGCGGCGCTCCCGTAGGCGAAGGCGTAGCCGGAGGCGATGGTCCCGCGCGCCTTGACCTCCAGCGTCCCGGAAGCGCCGGGCAGCAGGTAGCGCAAGAGCTGCCCCTCGGCGACGAAGAAGCCGGCGCCGTCCGTGCCCACCGACGCCCCGGCGATCCCCGGGCAGGTGCTCTCCGCCTTGGTGATCGCCGCCGCGCCCAGCTGGTAGCGGCACGCCACCAGCCCCGCGCCGGAGACGGTGTTGACCGCGGGGGAGAGCACGTGGACGGTGCTGTCCGTCCACACCGCCTGGAGCCGGTTGCCCGGGTTGGTGGTGAAGGCGTCCGAGACGCGGCCATTGAGCGTGGTGGCGGTCAGCGCGGAGGCCTCCACCCGGTACCGGGAGATCGCATCCTGTGACACCACCACCGCCTCGGTCTCCCGGGCGAGCAGCCGGTAGAAGGGCGAGAAGGGGATCGAGGCGCTCGAGGCGGGGCTCTGCGCCAGCGGCCCGCTGCCCGGGTCCTCGTAGCGGGAGAGGCTGCCGCCGGAGAGCACCCAGACCGCGTTCCCCGCCACCGCCACCTGCGCGCCCGAGCTGAGCGACTGCACCAGCGCCCCCGCGCGGAAGACCTGGTGGTCGCAGATGAGCGTCCCGGCGGCGGTGCGGACCAGCGCGGTGCAGGCCGCATCCAGATCCACCTTGGCGGCGGCCAGCTTGTTGACCGTGACCAGCACCTCAGACTGCAGCACCGGGGTGCGCGAGCCGAAGTCCATCACCGCGGTGACGTGGTACCAGCCGGGGCGGGCCGCGTTGAACTTCACCAGGGCGGTCACCTGGCCGCTGGCGTTCTCGGTGGCGTCCACCGTGGAGGCGATCAGCTCGTTGGCGGGGTCCCGCACCTCCACGCGCGCCTCGCGGAAGGTCTTCAGCGGCTTGCAGTCGTCCCCCACCTCCTCGTTGCCCGTGAAGGTGACCTGCGCCTCCTCCCCCGCGAGGAAGAGGTCCGGCGGGGTTGGGAACACGGCGATCCTCGCTGGCGCCGCGCCTGCGCTCCGCTCGGCCGCGCCCACGTTGCAGAGCCCGGGTGGGGCACAGGCGGACAGCGCGAGGGCGAAGGCGGGGAGGGGGAGGAGCAGTCGGAGCATCGCGACTCCCCGTGCAACGGCCGTGAAACCCACAGCCCACGTCAGTTCACGGGCTTAGGTGATCGCCGGCCGGGCGAGATGCCAGAAATCCGAGGGATCCGTGGGAATCCCTCAGTCCATGGGGTGGCGCTTCTGGGAGATCGCCCGGAGCAGGCCGCCGTTGCGCGCCAGGTAGCTGCGGAAGGCTTCTTCGGACAGGTGCATCCGCCGCAGCACCCCCGAGAGGATGTCGTCCAGCGGGCCGGCGTTCGGCTTCTTCAGCTCCATGGCGATCTTCAGCATCGCCACGCCGAAGAGGGGGCTCTCGGCGGGGTCCAGCCCGGGCTCTTCGCCCTTCTCCGGGTGCTGCACCTCCGTCTCGACCTGGGCCGCTCGCCTGCGCTGGGACTTGGTCATGCGATGCGCTGCCTCCGTCAAAACACGCTGGTGTGACGTGACAATACGTGGCGACACACGACGTGTCAACTAACCGCGCAGGATCACACGCGAATTTCGCTCGTCAATTGCCGGGGAGGCAGGGGTGTGCTTGTATGCGCCAACCTTGCGCCAAGGCCGAAAACTCGGCCCCGGAGCGTTTTTTGGAAAACCGCTACATCGTCGTCGAAGGGCCGATCGGCGTCGGAAAGAGCAGCCTGACGAACATCCTGGCCGAGCGGTTCACCGCCCGCCGGGTGATGGAGGTGGTGGAGGAGAACCCGTTCCTCTCCAACTTCTACACGGACCGCTCCAAGTTCGCGTTCCAGACCCAGCTCTTCTTCCTGCTCTCCCGCTTCCAGCAGCAGCAGGACCTCTTCCAGCAGGACCTGCTCCACCCGGTCACCGTCAGCGACTACCTCTTCGCCAAGGACCGGATCTTCGCCTGCCTGAACCTGGATCCGAACGAGCTCGCGCTCTACGACCGCGTCTTCGACGCGCTGGGCACGCGGGTGATGAAGCCGGACCTGGTCATCTACCTCCAGGCCCGCCTGGACGTTCTTTTGGCGCGCATCAAGAAGCGCGGCCGGGAGTTCGAGCGGAAGTTCGACTCGGGGTACCTGGAAGACCTGGTCAAGGCCTACAACGAGTTCTTCTTCCACTACAGCGACACCCCGCTGCTGGTGATCAACACCTCGGACATCGACTTCGTAAACAACGAAGAAGACCTGCAAAACCTGCTGAACGTCATCCGCCGCATGAAGAAGGGGACGCAGCACTACATCCCGCTCGCGAGCAAGAAGGGGTGAGCGTTATCTCCCCTTCAACTTCGCGGTTGGAATGCAGATAACCACACGGGGTACAACGGACCTCCAGGGGCCACGGCGATCTCCGAAAGGAGACGGTGAAGGCACCTGGCAGCAGGCAGTCAGGCGAAGGACAACCCAATAGGAGGTGAACCGTGAAGGACAAGGTCACCATCCACACGCTGAAGAAGCTGAAGCAGGCAGGTCAGAAGATCTGCATGGTCACCGCGTACGACGCCACGTTCGGGCGGATCCTGGACGAGGCCGGCGCGGACGTCATCCTGGTCGGCGACTCGCTGGGCATGGTCGTGCAGGGGCACGACTCCACGCTCCCCGTCACCATGGACCAGATGGTCTACCACTGCAGGGCGGTCACCCGCGGCGCCAAGCGGGCGCACGTGGTGGGGGACCTCCCGTTCATGAGCTACCAGACCTCGCCTGAGGAGGCGGTGAAGAACGCCGGCCGGCTGGTGGCCGAGGGCGGCGTGGGCAGCGTGAAGCTGGAGGGCGGCGAGGAGTTCGCGGAGACCATCGCCAAGATCGCCCGCGCCAGCATCCCGGTGATGGGCCACCTCGGCCTCACCCCGCAGTCCGTCCACAAGATGGGCGGCTACGTGGTGCAGGGCCGGGACGAAGAGACCGCCAAGAAGATCTTCAAGGACGCGGTCGCGCTGGAGGCCGCCGGCTGCTACGCGGTGGTGCTGGAAGGCGTGCCGCTGGAGCTGGCGGAGCAGATCACCGCGCGCCTCTCCATCCCCACCATCGGCATTGGCGCGGGCTTGCACTGCGATGGCCAGGTGCTGGTCTGCTACGACCTGCTCGGCCTCAACCCGGACTTCAAGCCCAAGTTCGTCAAGCGCTACGCGGACCTCTACGGCGGGATCAAGGCCGCGGCGGAGAGCTTCTTCGGCGAGGTACGCCGCGAGGAGTTCCCGGACGAGGAGCACTCCTTCAAGTCCAAGACGATCCGGCTGGTGGCCTCCAACCCCGAGCCGGAGCCTTCGGCCGAGGAGAAGGTCGGCCAGGTCTACGGCGTCCCGGTCTAGGCGCGCGCAAGTGCCGCCCACCATCCTCCGCACCGTCGCGCAGGTGGCCGCCTACGTGGAGCAGCTGCGCGATGGGCGGAAGCGCCTGGCGCTGGTGCCCACCATGGGCTTCCTCCACGAAGGGCACCTCTCGCTCATCCGCGAGGGGCGCAAGCGCGCGGACGAGGTGGCGGTCTCCATCTTCGTGAACCCCACCCAGTTCGGCCCCAAGGAGGATCTCTCTCGCTACCCGCGGGACTTTGACGGGGACGTGGCCAAGTGCGGCGCCGCCGGCGCGGCGGTGGTGTTCGCGCCGGCGCCCGAGGAGATCTACCCGCCCGGGTTCCAGACCCACGTGGAGGTGGAGCAGGTGAGCCAGGGGCTGTGCGGCGAGCGCCGGCCCGGCCACTTCCGCGGGGTGGCCACCGTGGTTACCAAGCTGCTCGCGATGTTCCGGCCCCAGGTCGCGCTCTTCGGGGAGAAGGACTACCAGCAGCTGCAGGTCATCCACGCGCTGAACCGGGACCTGAACCTGGGGGTGCAGATTTTGGGCATGCCCACCGTCCGCGAGCCGGACGGCTTGGCCATGAGCTCGCGCAACGCGTACCTCTCGGCGGAGGAGCGCGAGCGGGCGCTGGCCCTCTCCCGCGGGCTCTCCGCCGCGCGCTCGCTCGCCGCCCAGCAGGCGGAGGTGGAGGCGGCCGCGCTCAAGGAGGCGGTGCGCCGGGAGCTTCAGCGCGCCAACGTCCGCGAGGACTACGTGGAGGTGGTGGACGCCGTGACGCTGCGCCCCGTGGACCGGGTCAAGAGGGGCGAACGGGTGCGGATCCTGGTGGCCGGGTTCCTGGGAGCCACGCGCCTCATCGACAACGCACCGCTTTAACGGCTAGAGAGGCCGCGCCAATGGCGGCCGGTAAACCCAAGCCCCCCGACGGGAACATCCAGGTGATCACCGAGCACCGCCGGGCGCGGTTCGACTACACCATCGAGGACACCCTGGAGGCCGGCCTGGAGCTGCTCGGCACCGAGGTGAAGAGCCTGCGCGCCGGCACCGCCAACCTCAATGACGCCTACGTGCTCCCCAAGGGGGAGCAGCTGTTCATGCTCAACGCGCACATCGGGGCGTACAACCCGGCCAGCGTCTTCACGCACGAGCCCACGCGCGCCCGGCGCCTGCTCATGCACCGCGAGGAGATTGACCGCTGGGGCGCCAAGGTCCGCGAGCGCGGTTACTCGATTATCCCGCTGATGCTGTACTTCAAGAACGCGCGGGCGAAGGTGAAGCTGGGGCTCTGTCGCGGTAAGACGCACGAAGATCGGCGCCACGACATCAAGGAGCGCGAGACGAAGCGGGAGATGGACCGCGCGGTGCGGCGGCGCTGAGGAGCGATGGACAAGCGAGGCCCAGAGAAGAAGGAACGGCTGCTCGCCGCCCTCGACAAGGGGATGGTGATGGTCCACCTGGACGCGCGCCGTCCGGGCGTGGTGGTGCCGCCGGCCTTCCGGGCCGAGGCCCATTTGAGGTTGAACCTCTCCTACCGCTTCGACCCTCCGGATCTGGCGGTGGGGGAGTGGGGCGTGCGGGCGACCCTGTCCTTCTCCGGCGAGCGCTTCCCGGTGGCGATTCCGTGGTCCGCGCTGTTCGCGATCACCAGCTTCGTGACCAAGGAGTTCTGGATGTACCCGGATGACCTCCCCGAGGAGCTCATCCAGACCGCGATGCTGACGGAGAAGGTCCCCGCCCCCGCGGCGGAGGCTGGCGCGGACGAGAGCGACAAGCCCCGCCAGGTGCTCCTGGAGGTGGTGGCCACCAAGGGCGAGCCGCCCGAGCCGGAGCCGCCGGAAGATCCTCCCCGCCCTCCTTCGCGCGGGCATCTGCGGCTGGTCAAGTAACCCTTCGCGTCAACGTCAACGGCGTGGTGGGGCGCTACTTCCGGTCCAGCACGGCGTGGACCTTGGCCTCGCGGCCGCCGGAGAAGCTGCCCTTCCAAGGGCGGTACCCGCGCACCACGAGCTGGAAGGGGATCTCCCGCTTCGGGTAGAGGTTCTCGGTGAAGAACGGCGTGGTGCCGATGGTGCTCCCGTCGATCACGATCGCCGCGCCGGGGGGCTCGCTGTCGATCTGCAGCACCGCCTGGCGCGGCCGGAGCGACGGGACCTTCTCCTGAAGGACCGGCCAGGCGAACAGGTACGCCGCGGCGCCCACGCCGCCGAGCACGGCCAGCACCAGCGCCCCCTTCAGCAGCTTCCCGGCCGCCCGGCCCAGCTGCAGGGGCGGGCGCTCTGGGGGCTTTGGTGCGTCCAGATCCGGCCGCGGCGAGTGCGCCAGCTCCAGCGGCTCCTCGGGGGCGCGGGGCGCGCGCGCCAGCTCCAGGGAGGCCCCCGCCTGGGCGGCCTCGCAGCGCGCGCAGCGCGCGCCGGCGGCGGGCAGCGGCGCGCCGCAGCGGTTGCAGCGGACGGGCTGCGCGTGAGGCGCCCCTGGAGCTTGGGCGCTCGAGACCTCGCCGCTGGCGTCCAGGGACTTCCCGTTGGGCTGCCACTCGCTCTGCAGCATCAGCTCCGCGCCGAGCGGGGGCGCACCGGTCTGGCTCTTCAACGAGAACGTGGGGGCCAGCGACTCGCCCGCGCCCATCTGCTGCGCCGCGGGCGGGGGAGGGTGGAGCGTCTCCAGGAACGCCGCCAGCTCGTTGGGGGAGGCGGGCTCGCCGCAGCTGGACAGGAAGGACGAGAGCGCCTTCGCCACGGCCTCGGGCGTCTCGAAGCGGGCGGCCGGGGTCTTCTCCAACAGCCGCAGCACCACCTTGGCCAGCGGCGCCGGGACGCTTGGCGGCAGCGCGGGGGTGTGCGCCATCATCCCCTGGTAGTAGGTGCTCCAGACCTCGGCGCCAAAGAAGGGCGGCGCGCCGGCGAGCAGCTTGAAGAGCACCACCCCCAGCGCGAACTGATCGCTCGCGTGGGAGGCGGGCTCGCCGCGCAAGAGCTCCGGCGCCGCGTAGGCGATCTTCCCCTTGAACGTCCCCGGCTCCGTCTTGTTGCCGGCCAGCCCGTCCACGCGGGCGATCCCGAAGTCCGTCACCTTCACCTCGCCCTCGGTGGAGACGAGGACGTTGGACCCGGAGATGTCCCGGTGGGCGGTGAGCAGCGGCTTGCCGTCCTGGCTGCGCCGGTAGGCGTGCAGCAGCCCGGCCTGCGTCTGCGCCCCCACGAAGGCCGCGAGCGCGGGCGGGAAGGTGATCCCGCGGTCCCGGGCCAGCTCCCAGAGCGTCTCCAGATCCCAGCCGTCCACCAGCTCCATGACGAGGTAGAGCCCGTCGTCGCTCTTGCCCACGTCCAGCACCTGGACCACGTTCTGGTGCGAGAGGAACTTGGCGAGCTTCGCCTCGGCGAGGAACATCTGCGCCACCCGGGGATCCTTCGCCAGGTGCGGCAGCATCCGCTTGATGGCCACGGGCTTCTCGAAGCCCTCGGCCCCCACGCTCACGCCCAGGTAGACCTCCGCCATGCCCCCCTGCGCGAACAGCCGCTTCAGCCGGTAGCGCTCGCTCATGTTGCGCGCAAGCGTACCGCCGCGGATCTACCTGGGCGAGTCCGAGAGCTCCCTCAAGTGGGACCAGTTGAAGATGCCCGTGCGGTGCGCATCCGAGAAGGTGAACGAGAGCGCGTAGTTCCCTACCGGGGAGACCGAGAGCACCTTCGTCCCCTGCGGGATCGACTCCAGCTCGAAGGTGCGCTTGCCGCTCCACTCCTCCACGCACTCGGCGCAGGGGCAGAACTGCCGCAGCGTCCGCGCCTGCACCCGGGTCTGCTTCCCGTCATCCCAGTCCAGCACCACCACCGTCTCGCCTGCCTCCAGGGCGATGTGGGTCGCCTGTGGCACCCGCTGCGCCGGCTTGATGTGATCCCAGAAGCTCATCAGCGAATCCCCTCCACCAGGGCGACCAGCGCCACCGCCAGCCGCTTGCAGAAGTCCTCCACCAGCAGCGGCTCGCGCGCCAGCGGGTCCGCGCCCAGCCCCTCCTCGTAGGCGATCTCCAGCGCGAAGGGCTGGGTCACCACCGGGAGCCCCCGCGTGTCCACCGCGAAGTCCGGCTGGGTGGGGTAGCGCAGCAGCTTGCCCTTGAGCGCCGCGGAGTCCGCGTCGTAGCGGGAGAGCTCGCCGTAGATCTTCTGGTACTCGTTCACCCGGACGAAGAAGCCGGGGATGCCCAACCCCAACCCGGTGATGATCGTCTTGAAGGTCCGGTCCGAGCCCTCCACCTCCGCCCGGGTGATCACCGTCCGCACCAGGACCACCGGCTCCTGCGGCGGCAGCTGCCCCGTGCTCAACACCCGCCAGCCCGGCCGCAAGATCCGCATCTGGTTGAGCACCGCCTGGTGCTCCTGCATCAGGACCGGCACGCGGGCGAACACCGGCTTCTCCGCCACCTGCGTCTCCAGCACCGCCTGCTGCGGCCCCATGCCGCCCCCGGCGTACCCGGTGCCTCCCGGGTTCACCAGGTCCACCCGCTGGGTCTTGGTGGCCACCTGCCAGTCCACGGTCTCGAAGAAGGGCTCGACGATCACCGTCACGCCGGTCAGCCCCTCCGGCAGCGTGGGCAGCGGCGGCCCCACCACCCGGGCCGCGTAGCAGCCGGTGGCGGTGAGGGCGAGACAGGCGAAGAGGGGCAGGCGCGGCATGGCGCACGCGGGCGTACCCCAACCGCCGCCGCTTGAGAAGAACCGCCTGGATTTCTCATGGTTTGAGGCGAACAACCGCGCAACTCGCCCCCTCCGTGAGGCGATGATTTCTCTTCAGTGACTCTCGCCCCCGGCGCAGTGCCGCTCGCCACCCCCCTGCAGCGCAAGCGCCTGGAGGCCCAGGTGACGCTGCTCGAGCAGAAGACGCGCGAGGAGCGCGGCGGCTGGAAGAACGCGCTCGGCAGCCGGGTGATGGATGCGTTCTCTCACGGTGGCTACGAGCTCGAGCGCGCCGCGCTCGTCGCCCGCGGTCAGCTGAGCCTGGCGCAGCGGGACGGCCAGCTCACGCTCGCCGAGGCCCAGGTGGTGGCGCGCACCGTGGCGGAGGGCTCCCGGGAGCTGGGCGGCTACCGCGCGCTCAAGCACACCACCGGCAAGGTGGTGGGGACGCTGGCCGCCATCGGCGCCACCATGCCGGTGGCCGGCGCGCCGCTGGCGGCAGGGCTCCTGGGCGCGGGCGCGAACGTGGCGGGCAACTTCGCGGTGCGCGGCAACGAGTACCAGGCCAGCGACGTGCTGCTGGACGGCGCCGCGGGTGGCGGGGCGGGCGCGCTGGGCGCGGTGGGGCTGAAGCTGGGGCTGGGCGCGAAGCTCGCCGCCCGCGTGCCGGACCGCATCGGCTTGGACGGCGCGGCGCGGGTGGGCGGGGACAGCGTGGGGATGGCGGTGGGCTGGACGGTGCCGATGGACGCCTTCCAGGAGTCCACCTGGCGCGAAGGCGTGGCCCCGGGGGCGCTGCGGATCGTCCACGACACCGCCAAGTCCGCGGCCATGGGCTTCGGCGTGGGGGCGGTGCTTGGCGCGGTGACCGCCAAGGTGAACGCCACCAAGGGCGGGGCGCTGGGGCTGGCGCGGGAGATCGGCGAGGCGGGCGCCCCCTCCACCGGGCTGGCGCTCGGCGGCAACGCGGGCTCGAGCGGCGCGGGGCTGGGAGATGACGTGGCCAACCTGCTCGGCTCAGCAGACGACGTGGCGCTGGCCGCGGGCGAGGCCGCCTCCAACGGCTTGGCGGAAGGCGCGGGGCAGGTGCGCACCGCGATGGCGGCCCGGCGCATCGGCTCGGTCTCGGGCGCCAGCAACGGCCACCACGACGAGCAGGCGAAGCGGGCCGGCTAGGGGGTGTCCCTATTAGAGCCACATCCGACAGCAGACGAGATGGATGAGGGCGAGAAAGTTGCGGGCGGACTTCTCATAACGAGTCGCCAGTCGACGGTACCGTTTGAGCCCATGGAAGAACCTCTCCACCAGAGACCGCATGCGGTAGAGCCGCCGATCTTTGGGGATTCGGCGGGGCCGTTCGGGTTTGGAGGCGATGACGGCCTTCATGCCGAACAGTTTGATCAGCGCCCGAAACCAGTCGGCGTCGTAACCGGCGTCGCCGATGACGGCGTTCCCTACGGCGTGAAGCAACAGGTCGTCCGCCTTGGTCATCTCGTGCCGCTCGCCCGGCGTCAGTTCGAGGTGTCGCGGTTTGCCCTCTGTGTCGACGAGGGCATGTACCTTCGTCGAAAAACCTCCTCGAGAGTGTCCCAGAGCATTGTGTTGGATCCCCCTTTTCCGCCCGCGGCGTCGAGGTGCGCCCGGACGATGCTGCCGTCAACGATCGACCCCTCGGGGGGGCGTGCGACTGGAGGATCGGGCTCGACCTGCACTTCCTTGAAGAGCCGCTCCCAGATGCCCCGCTTCGACCAATTGTTGAAGCGGTTGTACACGGACTTCCAGTTGCCGTACCGGCGGGGCAGGTCGCGCCACGGGCACCCTGTCCGTGTGAGCCAATACACAGCGCTGATGAACCGACGCTCGCCTTTGAGCGAGCGTCGGCCATGTGCTGGAGGAAGGAGCGGGGCGATGCGTGCCCACTCGCGGTCGGTGAGCTCGTGTCGGTGCATCCCCAGCGTTGATCAAATTTCGATCTCGCGTGCAACCACGATCTCCGTGCAGCGGCCGAAGGCCGAAAATCCGGCCCCAGCGACGACGACACGATCAGAACTTTCACCCTTTAGGGACACCCCCTAGGACGCCAGCTTGACCGGCGCGCGCTGCCCCTCCACGTGGACGCGCTTCTTGTCCACCACGCGCCGCAGGGCGTCCAGCACCGTGGGGTCCAGCTGGGTGCCGCGCAGGCTCTCCAGGATCTCCATGGCGCGATCCAGCGGCAGCGCCTTCTGGTACGGGCGCGTGGAGGTGCAGGCGTCGAAGGTGTCCGCGCAGTTGACGATCCGCGCGATCAGCGGGATGGCGTCCCCCTTCAGCTTGTCCGGGTAGCCGTTGCCGTCCCAGCGCTCGTGGTGGTTGCGCACCGCCGCCCGCACGGACGTGAGGAAGGAGATCGGCTGGATGATGGAATCGCCGATGGTGGGGTGATCTCGCATCACCACCATCTCCTCTTCGGTCAGGCGGGACTGCTTGAGCAGGATGGACTCCACGATCCCGATCTTCCCGATGTCGTGCAGAATCCCGCCGTAGTGCAGCTGCTTGAGCTCGCGCTCGGTCAGCCCCAGCTCCCGGCCGATCTCCACCGCGGTGTCCCCCACGCGCTGGCTGTGGCCGCGGGTGTAGGCGTCCTTCGAATCAATCGAGTTGGCGAGCGCGACGATCGTCTCCAGATAGCCCTGCTCCAGGCTCTCGTAGAGGCGCTTGTTCTCGTGATCGTACGCCTCGATCTGCGCGCTCATGTAGTTGAACGTCTGGGCCAGCTCCCCCAGCTCGTTCTTCGCCTTCACCTGCACCTGCACGCCGAAGTGGCCCTTGGCGATCTCCAGGGCCACCTGGATGAAGCCCTTGAGCGGCCGGGTGACGCCGCGGGAGAAGGCCGCCGCCAGGAGCAGCGCCGCGAGCACCGCGGCAATGACGCCGAAGGCCAGCCGCCGCTCCATGGTGGAGACCTGCTTGTACGCCAGGAGGATGGGCTGCTCGGAGACCACCGCCCAGCCCAGGTGCGGGAGGATCGCGTACGCGCCCACCACCCGCTCCCGCCCATCCCCGAAGTTGCCCACGTGGAAGGCCTCGGAGCCCGGCGAGTCCGCCAGCTGCTTCATCAGATCCGCCACCGCGGGCCGCGCGCTCACGTCCCCGCCGGCCTGCACGTTCGCCAGCGCCGGCGCCCCCGCCACCAGCCGCCCGTTCTTGTCCACCAGGTAGGCGAAGCCCGAGGAGCCCACCTTCTCCTGCGCCAGGAGCTCGGAGAGGCGCTCCAGGGAGATCTGCGCCGCCACGTAGCCCTTGGCCGGATCTCCAATGGGGAACGTCACGGTGAGGCTGGGGTGGCCGCTCGCGCTCCGGGTGACGGGCGAGTAGCGCACGTCGTTCATCCCCTCCAGCAGCCGGTGCGCGGTGGCCTCGTGCTCGGCCACCTCCGTGGGCGGCACGTCCTTCACCGCGAAGGCCTGGAGCCCGGGCACCCGCGCGCGGTCCGCGGAGAAGACGGTCATCGCGGTGACCTCGCGGCGCTGGTTCATCACCGCCGCCACGTGGGAGCGCTGCGTCTCCAGCGGCAGCTCGAAGTAGCCCGGCACCCGCGCCAGGAGCAGCGCCGCCTGGGTGGGCTGGGCGATCAGATCCTCCGTCTTGAGCCGCAGCTGCTTCACCCGCTCCTGTGCCAGCTCCTGCGCGTCCCGCACCAAAAGCTCGCGCGTGTCGGACACGGAGAGCAGCCCCACCATGGCGGTGGGGACGATGCTCGCCACGAGCATCAACAGCACCAGCGTCTTGAAGAGCTTCATTGGAAGCCCTTGCCCTTCACCTCGAGCTTGAGCGCCTCCTGCGTCAGCTCGAAGGCGCGGGACGGCGAGGCCGCCGAGCGCAGCCCCTCCCCGCCAATGGCCCGCACGGACCACGCGTAGCGCCCAGGGCTCAGCGGCGGCAGCTTGGCCTCCGTCCGCTCCACCCGCAGCGTCAGCGGCTGGCTCTTGCCCGCCACCTCCACCACCTCCACTTCGTACGCCTGCGCCCCGTTCACCGCCTGCCAGGAGAGCGCCACCGGCCCCAGGCCGGTCCCCAGCGGGCGCGCCTTCACCTTGCGGTTGTCCGCCGGCGCCACCGGGACGGGCGCGGCGGGCGGCTGCTCCACCGGGGTGGGCGCCTTGCCCTTCTCCACGGTGACGGACTGGCCCGCGTAGACGGGGCGGGTGACGCCCTCGCCCTCCACGCGCACCGGCCGCCCGGTCCGGGCGCTCACCGTGGTGCGGCCGTCCTCCGCCACCTCCACCGCGAAGCGGGTGGGCTGCAGCGCGCTCCCCGAGACCAGCTGCCAGGCCGCGTCCGCCGCCTTGGCGGCCTCCGTGTACTGGGCGCCGTGGAAGAGCTTCTCCGCGTCCACCAGGCGCCGCGAGGCCTCTGCCCGGGAGGTGGCCTCGGTGCCCGCCTGCGCCACCGCGTTGCGCGCCGCGGAGAGGGCGGAGAGGGCCAGCGCCCGGTCCGGCCCGGGCAGCTTGAGCGTGGTCCCCGGCGTCACCGCGTCCGTCGGCAGGCCGTTGAGCGCCTGGAGCTCCTGGGCGCTCCTGGCGTCTCCCAGGGTCCGCTTGGCCACCTGCGCCAGGTGCGTCTCGCCGTCCTGCACGGTGACGGTGCTGTCCGGCGGGGCGGCGCAGAGCAGGGAAGCGAGGAGGGGGATGAGCGTCATTGGAACACCAGCTCCCTTCCAGCCCGCACCATGGCCGCGGGGGTGGACACCGAGAGTGACTGCCGCGCTGCCTCGTCCAGCTCCGCGTCCACGCGGCCCTTGAGGACGGTGAGATCCGCGGCCTCCTTGCCCGGCCGCGGCCGGGACTCGGCGATGCTGATCAGCGCGTCCTCGCCGAGTGAGACCTGGGAGCCGTTGGAGAAGCGCACCACCGCGGAGGCGCCCTGCGCGGTGCGCAGCTTGTCGTTCTCCGACAGCTCCATCTGATCCGCCGCGGAGATCCACTCGTCCCCCGCCGCGCGCTTCACCTTCACGTCCCCCTTGAGCTCCCGCAGGGTGGCGCGGGGCGGCTTGTGCTCGCGCGGGACGGCCGCGGGCGCGGCCTCGGGGGGCGCATCCGCGCAGGAGAGGAGCAGCGCGCAGAGGAGGGGCAGAGGCGTCCGCAAGCGGGCCGAAGTCTACCCCCCTGCCCTCGGTGCGAGGCGTGTCTCAGATGGCCCACACCCGCTCACAGGCGGCGGTGGTTCAGGCAGGGAAGACTCTTGCGGACGCTCGCCTGGTACGCCGCGTCCAGCTGGCCGAGCGCCAGCCCTTCGCCGTCCGAGGCGCGCCCAATCACCAGCCCCCACGGGTCCACCACCAGCGCGTGGCCGTACGTCTGGCGCGCCGGCGAGTGGCGGCCCCACTGGGCGGGCGCGAAGAGGTACGCCTGGTTCTCGATCGCCCGGGCGCGCAGCAGCACCTCCCAGTGATCTTTTCCCGTCATCAGGGTGAAGGCCGCCGGGACCGCCAGCAGCGTGGCGCCTTTCTGCGCGTGCTGGCGGTAGAGCTCGGGGAAGCGCAGATCGTAGCAGACGCTCATCCCCAGCTTGCCGTGGGCGGTCTGCGCCACCACCACCTCGGTGCCGGGCGCCACCGCGGCGGACTCCTGGTAGGTGGCGCCGTCTCCTACGTCCACGTCGAAGAGGTGGATCTTCCGGTAGACGCCCAGCCGCGCGCCGTCCGGGCCGAAGAGCGCCGAGGTGTTGTAGAGCCGTCCTCCGGGGGCGCCGGACTCGAGCACCGAGCCGGCCAGCAGGGTGATCTGCAGCTCCTTCGCCAGCTGGGCCATCCGGGACAGGGTGGGGCCGTCCAGGGTCTCGGCGTGGGCGGGGCGGTCCTCTTCCGGCCCCATCCAGCTGAAGTTCTCCGGCAGGCCGACCAGGCGCGCGCCCAGCCCCGCTGCCTTCTGGACGAGCCGGGTGGCGGTCTCGAGGTTCTTCGCCTTGTCGGCGCCGGACGTCATCTGGGCTGCGGCGATCAGGGTCATGGCGGTCGTTATAGACAGCGAAATAGGTCCGAGATCAGGCCTGTTCTGATGGGCTGGCGGTGGCCGTCAGCTTGCTTTACTCGCTGGACGACACTGTGGTAGGAGCACTGCGACATTTTTCGATTCGTCCTCGAAAAGTGGGCCTTCGCGCCCGCTTTTCGTGTTTTAGGGTCCCGAATTTCCATGTCTGAGCCCAACGTGAAACAGACCGTCGAGGAGCGGGCCCGTCAGGTGGCGGAGCCTCTCGTCGTGGCGGAGGGCATGGAGCTGGTGGACGTGGAGTACGTGCGCGAGCAGGTGGGGTGGATCCTCCGCCTGTTCATCGACAAGCCGGGCGGGGTGGGGCTGGAGGACTGCTCCTCCGTCTCCCGCGCGCTGGACACGGCCTTCGACGTCGAAGACTTCGTGCCGCAGGAGTACCACCTCGAGGTCTCCAGCCCCGGCCTCAACCGGCCGCTCAAGAAGCCGGACCACTTCGTCCGGGCGCAGGGCAAGAAGATCAAGGTGAAGACCTACGGTCCCATCGGCGAGCCGCCCCGCAAGAACTTCAGCGGCGTGCTCAAGGGCGTGCAGGAGGACGCGGTGACCGTGG
This sequence comes from Myxococcaceae bacterium, assembly GCA_044229415.1. Lineage (GTDB taxonomy): Bacteria > Myxococcota > Myxococcia > Myxococcales > Myxococcaceae > JBGATB01. Next base: position 55,532 of record JBGATB010000029.1, read on the forward strand.
AGGTCGAAGGCGCCGGCAGCTTCCGCATCCCCTTTCGCGACATCGCGAAAGCCAATCTGGAGTTCGAGTTCTAGCCCTCACATACAGGCCCTCCAGCAGTCGTGAGGGCCGTGGACACCCAGGAGAGACAACGTCATGGCCACCCAAGCGAACCCCAGCGTCAACCTCAACCTCGTCCTCGACCAGGTCGCCAAGGACAAGGGGATCGACCGCAGCGTGCTCATCGCCACGCTCGAGGACGCGATGAACACCGCCGCGAAGAAGCACTTCGGGCAGGATCGCAACCTCGAGGCGAAGTACGACCCGGAGAAGGGCGTGGTGGAGCTCTTCCAGGCGATCGTGGTGGTGGACGCGATCACCGATCCGACGCAGGCGGTGAACCAGCTCTTGCTCGCGGAGGCCAAGACCAAGGGGATGGAGGTGGAGAACGGGGACGAGCTCGTCTTCCAGATCTTCTACCGGGACGAGGACTCCGCCGAAGCCAAGGCCCAGGACGATCAGTACGGGGACATCCTCAAGCTGAAGACCTTCCGCCGCGGGTTCGGCCGCATCGCCGCCCAGACGGCCAAGCAGGTGATCCTGCAGCGCACGCGGGACGCGGAGCGCGAGAACGTCTTCAACGAGTACAAGGACCGCAAGAACGAGATCGTCACCGGGATCGCCCGGCGGTTCGAGCGCGGCAACATCATCGTGGACCTGGGCCGGGCGGAGGCGGTGCTCCCGGTGCGCGAGCAGGTCCCGCGCGAGACCTACCGCGCGGGTGACCGCGTCCAGGCCTACGTGATCGACGTGCTCCGCGAGTCCAAGGGGCCGCAGATCATCCTCTCCCGCGCCGCGGTGAACCTCCTCACCAAGCTGTTCGAGATGGAGGTCCCGGAGATCGCCGAAGGGATTGTGGTGATCGAAGCGGCGGCCCGCGAGCCGGGCGGCCGCGCGAAGATCGCGGTCTCGTCCCGGGATGGGGACGTGGATCCGGTGGGCGCCTGCGTGGGCATGAAGGGCAGCCGCGTGCAGGCGGTGGTGCAGGAGCTGCGCGGCGAGAAGATCGACATCGTCCCCTGGGACGAAGACCCGGCGCGCTTCGTCTGCTCGGCGCTCGCCCCGGCGGAGGTGTCCCGGGTGATCATCGACGAGGCCAACCACGCCATGGAGCTGATCGTCCCGGACGACCAGCTCTCCCTGGCGATCGGCCGGCGCGGGCAGAACGTGCGGCTGGCCGCCCAGCTGACCGGCTGGAAGCTGGACATCAACAGCGAGACCCGCGTGAAGGAGATGCGGGAGTTCGCCAACCGGTCGTTGGGCTCGCTGCCGGGCGTCAACGACATGCTGATCGAGACCCTCTACGCCCACGGCTTCCGCCAGGCGAAGGACGTGGCCGAGGCCTCGCCGGAGGTGCTGGCGCAGATCCCCGGGCTGGATCCGGCGCGCATCCCCGCCATGCAGGAGAAGGCGCGCAGCCAGATGGTGGATGACGCCACCGAGCTGGCGAAGATGGAGTACGACCGCGAGCAGGCCCGGCTGATCGAGGCCCGCCGCCACCCGGACGAGCTGACCCAGGCGGAGCGGCTGGCCCGCGTCCGCGGGGTGGGAGAGAAGACGATCGAGCAGCTCGCCGCGTCCGGCTACCACACGGTGGAGGACATCGCGAACGAGAAGGACATCGCCAAGCTCGGCGAGGTCCCGGGCGTGGGGATCAAGAAGGCCCGCCAGATCAAGAGCGCGGCCGAGAACTACCTGGTGGAAGAGGCCAAGCTCCGGGCGGAGCTCAACGCGGAGCGGGCGCTCACCGCGGGGGCCAGCCAGGCAGCCGCCGCCAGCGCCCCGGCCGCCGAGGCCAAGGCCTAATCCTTTCGAGCGCGGACGGCGCGCGGCGGCTACCTGTCACCATTCCACTGCTTTGCACGTTGCACGTTGGAGGAACGCGACCCACGGAACCGGAAAGAACCTGCATCGGCTGCGGCGCCAAACGTCCCAAGCGGACGCTGATCCGCCTCGCTCTCGCGCAAGCAGGGCAAGTGGGGATTGACGCGGCGCAGACCGCCCCCGGCCGGGGGGCCTACCTCTGCGGAGTGGGTTGTCTCGGCGCGGCGGCGAAGCGGAGGGCGTTCCAGCGCGCCTTCCGGGGTGGCGGCGGCGGGCTGGACTTGACGGTTTTGGAAGCTGCTTTGAAGTCGCGAACTTAAAAACGCTGCGCCAAAGGCGCGGCCTTGGGTAGAAGGCGAACCGTATGTCGAAGAAACGCGTTCATGAAATCGCCAAGGAGCTCAAGTCCCACGGGATCGAGCTCGACAACAAGGACGTGGTGACGGAGCTCGTCGCGCTCGGCTACGACGTCAAGAGCCACTCCAGCTCGCTGGAGGACGACCAGGCGATCGCCGCCGTCCAGAAGATCGTGGACAAGAAGAAGCCGAAGGTGGCCGCCGCCCCGGTGCCGGCCAAGGGCTTCATGGTCCGCCGCAAGGGGCCCACGGCCGGCGAGCACGCCGAGCCCGCCGCCCCCGCCTCCGAGCTGGCGCCGCCGGCCCGCGCCGCCGAGCCCGAGCCCGTTGCCGCGCCCGAGCCTGCCGCCGCTGCCGAGCCGGTCGAGGCCGCCGCGGCCGAGCCGGCGCCTGCGTCGTCGCCCGTCGAGGAGCGTGCCCCAGTGGACGTGAAGCCCGCGGTTCCCGAGGCGCCCAAGGCGCCACCCCCGGTGGAGGAGCGCCCCGCCGCCGCGGCCGCGGCCCCGCAGGTTGCCCCTCCGGCCGCCGCGCAGGTGGTCCGCCCGCCCCCGGCCGCGTACTCCCGCCCGCCGGCGCACGTCCCGCACGCCTCCCAGGTCCATGGCGGCACCTCGCGCCCGCCGATCGCGCCGCAGGGTCGCCCGGGGATGGCCGCTTCGGCGCCCACCTCCACCAGCCGCCCGCCGGTGGGGCCGCCGGTCGCCTCGCGGCCTGGCCAGGGGCCCGCTCCCGTCGTGGAGCAGCGCAACCTGCGCCCCACCGCCACGCAGGCGGTGGTGGTCAGCCGGCCGCTCATCCAGGTCCGGCGCGTCACCCCTTCGTCCAGCGCGCACAAGAACATCCCGCTCGCCCCGGGCCGCAAGGCCATTGGGGAAGTCCGCGAGTTCAAGGTCGTCCCGGATCATCTGGGGCGTGGCCGCGAGCTGGTGGACGTCAGCAAGAACAAGGAGCAGCGCGGCAAGAAGCGGACGACCTCCAACGACGGCGCGCCCAGCAAGCAGGAGATCACGGACCTGATGTTCGGTCGCGTGGCCATCCCGCTTCGCGGTAAGAAGAAGAAGCCCACCAAGAAGGGCGCCAAGACCCAGATCACCGAGATGGCCGAAGAGAAGAAAGTCATCAAGCTGCAGGACGGCATCACCGTCTCGGATCTCTCCCAGCGGATGGGCGTCAAGTCCGGCGAGCTGATCAAGAAGCTGATGGCTGGCGGGACCATGGCCACGGTGAACCAGGTGGTGGACGCGGACACCGCGGCGATCATCGCCACCGACTACGGCTGGAAGGTCGAGAAGATCGGCTTCGAGGTGGACGACCACCTCCCGGACGTGGAGGACCGGCCGGAGGACGCGCGGGCGCGGCCGCCGGTGGTCACCGTCATGGGCCACGTGGACCACGGCAAGACTTCCCTGCTCGACGCCATCCGCAAGGCGGACGTGGCGGGCGGCGAGGCCGGCGGGATCACCCAGCACATCGGCGCGTACACGGTCACCACCGAGAAGGGCGACATCACCTTCCTGGACACGCCGGGCCACGAGGCCTTCACCTCCATGCGCGCCCGCGGCGCCACGGTCACGGACATCGTGATCCTCGTGGTGGCGGCGGACGACGGCGTGATGCCCCAGACGATCGAGGCGATCTCCCACGCCAAGGCGGCCAAGGTCCCCATCGTGGTGGCGATCAACAAGATCGACACCGCGGGCGCCAACCCGGAGCGCGTGAAGAAGGACCTCACCGCGCACGAGCTGGTGGCGGAAGAGTGGGGCGGCGACACCATCATGGTGCCCGTCTCCGCGAAGACGAAGCAGGGGATCGACCTGTTGCTCGAGAACATCCTGCTCCAGGCTGAAGTGCTGGAGCTGGACGCCAACCCCAGCCGTCCGGCGGTGGGCGTGATCGTGGAGGCCAAGCTGGAGAAGGGGCGCGGCCCGGTGGCCACCGTCCTGGTCCGGGAAGGCACGCTGCGCGTGGGAGATCCCATCGTCAGCGGCACGCACTCCGGCAAGGTGCGGGCGATGCTCAACGACAAGGGTGAGTCGGTGGCCGAGGCGCTGCCGGGCTACTCGGCGGAGATCATCGGCCTGGATGGCGTCCCCACCGCCGGCGACACCATCAACGTGGTGGAGGACGAGCGCGCGGCCAAGGAGATCGCCGAGCACCGCGAGATGAAGGGCCGCCAGGCGGAGATGGGCAAGACCTCCAAGGAGTCCCTGGAGGCGCTCTTCTCCCGCATGAAGGCGGGCGATCAGAAGGAGTGCCGCGTCGTCCTCAAGGCGGACGTGCAGGGCTCGCTGGAGGCCGTGGCCCAGGGCGTCTCCAAGCTCTCCACGCCCAAGGTGAAGGTGGAGATCATCCACAAGGGCGTGGGGATGATGACCGAGTCGGACGTGATGTTGGCGTCCGCCTCCAAGGGCTACGTGATCGGCTTCAACGTGAAGCCGGAGTCCGGTGCGGAGGCCACGGCCAAGCACCAGGGCGTGATCATCAAGTCCTACAACATCATCTACGAGCTGCTGGATGGCGTGAAGGAGGCCATGGAGGGGCTGCTGGAGCCGATCCGCACCGAGAAGAAGCTCGGCCGCGCGGAGGTCCGCAACCTCTTCAACGTGCCGAAGCTGGGCACCATCGCCGGCGCCGCGGTGATCGACGGGATGATCAAGCGCACCGCGCTGGTCCGCCTGCTGCGCGACAACAAGCAGGTCTACACGGGCAAGATGGCGTCCCTGAAGCGCTTCAAGGACGACGTCCGCGAGGTCGCCCAGGGCTTCGAGTGCGGCATCGGGATCGAGAACTACAACGATCTCAAGCCGGGCGACATCATCGAGGCCTACGAGATCGAGGAGACGCGGCCGAGCCTGAGCTGACCTTCTTCTGAATCTGCGTTTGCTCGCCCTCCGTCAGAGATGGCGGAGGGCGCGCGTTGAAGGGATGCCATGTTCGTCTGTGTCGCCCGCCTCACCCTGCAGATCCCCGAAAGCGGCTCGCTCAAGGCGAAGCGGCAGATCCTTCGCCGCATCACCGACCGGGTGAAGGCGCGCTTCAACGTGGCGGTGGCGGAGGTGGAGGACAACGACCTCTGGCAGAAGGCCACGGTGGCGCTCGCGGTGGTGGGCAACGAGCGGCGCAACGTGGATGAGCAGATGGGGAAGATCATCCACTTCGTGGAGGAGATGTACGTGGCCCCGCTGCTCACGCGGGAGACGGAGATCCTCGCGTTCGGGGATCAGCTCTTCGGCAGCTCCGGCGGCGCGTCCAAGGACAAGGACGAGGACGGCGAGCCCCTGCTCCCGATGGATCAGGGGCAGCGCTCGCTGGCGGAGGCGGAAGGGATGGGGGACTGGGAGCGCCGCCACGAGGCGCGGCCGGAGCTCACGCCGGCCGGCGGCACCAAGCCGGGGGGCAAGAAGTCCAAGAAGCTGTCGCTGGACGAGGCGCGCGCCAAGGCGCGGACGCTGCGCAACCCGCGCGACTGGGAGAAGAAATGAGCACGCACTCACGCCCCGACCGGGTGGGCCAGGAGGTCCAGGCGGCGATCGCGGATCTGCTGACGCGCGGGGAGCTGCACGACCCACGGATCGGCTTCATCACCATCACCGGGGTGAAGATGTCCCCGGACCTCCGGGTGGCGAAGGTCTTCTATTCGATGATCGGCACCCCCGAGCAGCGCAAGGAGACCCAGGAGGGGCTGGAGGCGGCCAAGGGGTTCGTTCGCCGCGAGGTCTCGTCCCGGGTGAAGCTGCGGGTCTCGCCAGAGATCTACTTCAGCTTCGACGAGTCGGTGGGCGAAGGAGACAAGATCGACCGCTTGCTCCGAGAGGTGAAGGAGAAGGAAGGTTGGAAGTAAGGCAGGGCGGCAAATGAACGGGATCCTGGTGGTGGACAAGCCGGCGGGCCCCACGTCGTTCGACGTGGTCGCGCGGGTGCGGTCGCTGCTCAAGGTGAAGAAGGTGGGCCACACCGGCACGCTGGATCCCATGGCCACCGGCGTGCTCCCGCTCTGCCTGGGCGAGGCCACCAAGATCGCCGGCTTCATCACCGAAGGGGACAAGGCGTACGACGCGGTGGTGCGGCTGGGGGCGGAGACGGACACCCAGGACGCGATGGGGAAGGTGACCGCCTCCGCGCCGGTCCCGCCGCTCACTCAGCAGGCGCTGCGCGAGGCGCTGGACAACTTCGTGGGCACCTTCCCGCAGGTCCCGCCCATGTACTCGGCGGTGAAGGTGGCGGGGAAGCGGCTCTACGAGCTGGCCCGGGCCGGCGCGGAGATCCCCCGCGAGGCGCGGCAGGTGACCGTGTACGAGCTGTTGCTCCGGGATTGGTCCGCCCAGTCGCTCACGATCTCCGTCCGCTGCAGCAAGGGCTTCTTCGTGCGGACGCTGGCGCATGATCTCGGCCGGCTGCTCGGCTGCGGCGCCCACCTGGAGGCCCTGCGGCGCACCGCGAGCGGCCGCTTCACCCTGGAGCAGGCGCTGCCCCTGGCGAAGCTGGTGGAGAGCGGCGGGGCCAACGTGGAGCAGCGGCTGGTCTCCATGAGCGACGCCTTGGCGGATCTGCCGGCGCTCACCGTGGGCCGCGAGGCCGCGGCGAAGGTGGCGCATGGGATCCAGCTCGAGCACCCCGGGCAGGGGCGGCTGCGGGTGCTCGGCCCTGGCGGAGAGCTGTTGGCCATCGCGGATGCGCAGAATGGCCGGCTGAAGTACGTGCGCGTCCTCGCGGGCGGGCGGAGCTAGAAACGTGAACGTCACGGTGATGGTGCCGCCGACCCTCAAGGGCGCCGTGGATGGACGCGGCAGGCTGGATCTGGGCGTGCCGCCCTCCGCGGATCTGGGGGACCTGGTGGAGTCCCTCTTCAAGCTCTACCCGAAGCTGGCGCTGCACATGGCCAGCGAGAAGCGCCCCACGCGCCCCACGCTCAACCTCTTCGTGAGCGAGCAGATGCTCCAGCAGTTCGCCCAGAGCAGCTTCGGCCTGCGCGAGGGGCAGAAGCTCTACCTCTCCGCCGCCCCGCTGCGGCGGGAAGCCTGAAGGCCCGCTACTCGGGGATCCCCTCGATCGCGTGGGTGGGCATGCGGGTGGAGATCACCCGGTTGAGCCGAAAGCCCGCCTGCTGGAAGAGCGCCGCGTACTCCTCGCGGGTCCGCTCCAGGCCGCCCGGGCAGACGATCAGCATGTGCACGTCCACGAACTTGCCCATGGAGAACTCGTTGGGCGGGGGGATCACCATCTCCGCCACCACCAGCCGGCCGTGCGGGGGGATCTGCTTGCGCACGTTCCGGAGGATCTTCAACGAGCGCTCGTCGTCCCAGTTATGGATGATGTGGGACATGATGTAGAGGTCGCCGCCGGGCGGGACGCCCTCGAAGAAGTCCCCCGGGATCGCCTCGGCCCGGCCGCTGAGCCCCTCCTGCTCGAAGCGCTTCTTCGCCCCCTCCGCGGCGATCGGCCGGTCGATCACCGCGCCCTTGAGCTTGGGGTTCGCCTTGAGGATGGCGGTGAGCAGCGAGCCGTGGCCGCCGCCCACGTCCACCACCTTGGAGAAGGGGGCGAAGTCGTAGGCCTCGGCGATGGCGCGGTGGTTGTTCGCCGCCTGGGCGGTCATCGCCCGGTTGAAGACCTCGGCGTCCTCCGGGTGCGTCTCGTACCACTGGTACATGTGCATGCCGAAGATCTTGTTGAAGGCGGCCTCGCCGGTCTTCACCGCGTGGAAGAGCTCCTCGCGAGCGCGGGTGATCGCGTCCTGCCAGAGGATGAGGTCCTTGAGGGTGTCCTTGCCCGTCTTCAGGCAGGCGCCCATCGGCGTCATCTCGAAGCGCTTGCCCTCCACCTCCTTGAAGATCCCGAACATGGTGAGCATGCGCAGCATCCGGTAGAGCGAGGGGGCGTGCGCGCCGCACTCCCGGGCGATCTCGTCCACCGTCTTGGAGCCATCGCCGATCACGTCCGCGAGGTTGAGCCGCGCCGCCACCTGGATGGCGCGCGCGGTGGAGGACTGCATGAAGAGGAACTGCAGCTTGGCGGCGGGCGAGACTTCGGGCGGGAGCTGGAACATGGGGCGACCTTTCGCTAGCGGGAGACTTCGGGAAGGGACTGCAGCGCGGTGAGCAGCACCCGCGCCAGGCGGGGGACCGCGCGGGGTGAGAAGAGCGTGTAGTGATCTCCGGGGACCTCGTGCAGCTCGGGGGCTCCCGCCGCGCCCCAGCCGAGCGCGGGATCTCCGGGGACGCCGTCAAAGCGGGCCGCCGCGTGGAAGAGCAACAGCCGCGCGGGCAGCGGGGCCGGGCGCCACTGCCGCACCCGGGCCAGGTTCAGCTCCAGCCCGCGGCGGAAGGCCGCCAGCACCGGCTGCAGCTCTTCGGGGCGGCTGGCGCCGGGGAGCAGCTTGGAGGAGAGCGCGAGCGCCAGACGCGCCTCGGGGGCCAGCCGCTCCAGCTCGCGCGTGGTGACCGTGGCCTGCTCGCCGGCGCGCGCCGCCAGCATCCGCAGCAGCCAGGCCAGCGCGCGCGGCTCGTCCTCGTCAGGGTTGGCAGGCCGGGGCGGCCGCCCCAGCTCCACTGGATCCAGCAGGGCGATCAGGGGCACGCGGCGGCCGGCGGCGTTGAGCGCTGACGCCGTCTGGTAGGCCACCGCGGCGCCAAAGGACCACCCGGCGATGGCGCAGGGGCCCTCCGGGAGCCGGGAGAGGACGGCCTGGGCGCAGGCGGCCGCGAGCGCCTCGAGCGTGGGCGGCGCCTGCTCGCCGGAGGGGGTGGGCAGACAGAGCACGCTCACCGGCTGGGCGTCCCCCAGCGCCCGGGCGAGCGGCTCCCAGCACCGGGGCTCCAGCGCCCCGGGGTGGATGCAGAGCAGCGGCGGCCGCCCCGGCGCCCCGCGCGAGAGCTCGACCGCGGTGATCGCTCCGCTGGGCGTCTGACGGCCTGGCGCTGCGGCCAGGCGCCACGCCGCGGCCGCGCCCTCCGCGAGCGCGGCCACCCCGCCGCTCTCCAGCAGCTGCGCCACCCCCAGCCGCAGCCCCAGCTCCCGCTCCACCCGCGCCTGGATCTGCACCGCCATCAAGGAGTCCAGCCCCAGGCCGGCGAGCGGCTGCGTGGGCTCCACCGCCTCGGCCCGCGTCCCCAGCGCCAGCGCCACGCACTCGCGCAGGTAGGCGGCGAGTTGGGGCAGCCGGTCCGCCGGCGGGGCCTCCCGCAGGGCCCGCAGGGCGCTGGAGGGGACCTCGGCCGGAGCCGCCACCGGCGCCGCCGCCGCCGGCGCCTGGGCGGGGGCGCCGCGCGAAGTGAACCAGTGGCGCTCGCGTTGCCAGGGGTAGGCCGGCAGCGGCACTACGCGGCCGCCCGGGGGCGCGAGCGCGCGCAGGTCGACCGCGGCGCCGGCGGCGTGGAGGGCGGCGGCGGCGCTCAGCAGCGTCTGGGCCGCGTCCGTTCCCCGGCGCGCCGAGCCCACCGCCAGCCCCTGCCGGCCTTCCAGCAGCTGCTGCAGCGCTGGCACGAGCACCGGGTGCGGGCTGAACTCCACGAACAGCTCGATCCCTCCGCGCAGCAGCGCGCTCGCCGCGGTGGAGAACTCCACCGGCTGCCGGAGGTTCTTCACCCAGTAGCGGGCGTCCAGCGGCGCGTCCGCCGGCAGCGGACCGCCCAGCGCGCTCGAGTGGAAGGGGAGGGCCGGCGCGCGCGGGGAGATCCCCGAGAGCCCCTCCTCCAGCGCGGCGCAGAGCGGATCCATCTGGGGGCTGTGGAAGGCGACGTCCGCGTTCACCGCCCGGCAGAAGACGCCCCGCGCCTTGAGCGCTTCGGAGATCGCCGCGATGGCGGCGGGCGGACCAGCGAAGACGTTGGCGCGGGGCGCGTTGCGTACCGCCACCTCCACGCCGGGGTGGGCGGCGGCCAGCGCCTGCGCCTCCTCCAGCGTCAGCTCGGCGCTGAGCATGGCGCCCTGGCCGCGGGTGCGGCCGATCAGCGCGCTGCGCAGGGAGATCACCCGCGCCGCGTCCGCCAGGCCCAGCGCCCCGGCCACCACCGCGGCGGCCACCTCCCCCATGCTGTGGCCGAGCACCGCGGCGGGGGTGAGCCCCTTGGCCTGCCAGCGCGCCGCCAGCGCCAGCTGCAGGGCGAAGAGGGCGGGCTGGACCAGCGCCACGTCCTCGAGCAGCGCCGCGCTCCCGCAGATCTCCGCCACCGGCCGCCCCAGGTGCGGGCGCAGCGCGGCGTCCGCGCGGTCGAAGGCCTCGCGCGCGGCGGGGTCCTCGGAGAGCAACGCGGACGCCATGCCGGCCCACTGCGAGCCGTGGCCGGAGAAGACGAAGGCCACCTTGCGCGGCCGCCCCGGCGGCTTGCGCCCGGTGAAGAGGCCGGGGACGGCCGCTCCCTGCGCGTGCGCGCGCAGCGCCTGCGCGGCCTCCGCCGCGCTGGGGGCCAAGAGGGCCACCCGGTGGTCGTGGTGTTGGCGGCGCACCGTGGCGCTGTGGCTCAGGTCCTCCCAGCGGGGGTCCTCCCCGCTCTGGGCGAGCGCGGCCGCGTGCGCCGCCACCGCGCCGGCGAGCGCCGCCGCGGTCTTTCCGGAGACGGCGTAGAGCCTTGGCCCGGGCGGCTGCGCCGCGCGCGCCGGCTGCGAGGGCGCTGCCTCGAGCACGGCGTGGGCGTTGGTGCCGCCGAACCCGAACGAGCTCAGCCCTCCGAGCGGGGCGCGCCCGTCCTCGGGCCAGGGCTCCGCGCGGTCCTGGACGCGCAGGGCCAGCTCGTCAAACGGGATGTGCGGGTTGGGCGTCTGGAAGTGGAGGCTGGGCGGGAGGTGGCGGTGGTGCAGCGCCAGGGCCAGCTTGATCAGCCCGGCCGCGCCGGCCGCGGACTCGAGGTGGCCGAGGTTGGTCTTCACCGAGCCCAGGCGCAGCGGGGCGGTGGGCGCTCGCCCCTCTCCGAGCACGGCGCCGAGCGCCTTGGCTTCGATGGGATCTCCCAAAAGCGTCCCCGTCCCGTGCGCCTCCAGATAGTGCGCCTCGCGCGGCGCCACGCCGGCATCCCGGTAGGCGGCCTTGAGCACCGCCTCTTGGGCCCACTGGCTGGGGGCGGTGATCCCATTGGTGCGGCCGTCCTGGTTCATGGCGCTGCCGCGGATCACCGCGTAGATCCGATCGCCGTCCTTGACCGCCTCGGCGAGCGGCTTGAGCACCACGAAGCCGGCGCCCTCGCCGCGCACGTAGCCGTTGGCGCGCGCGTCGAACGCCTTGCAGCGGCCGTCCGGCGAGAGCGCGCCCAGGTTGCTCATCCCCACGGTGATTGCCGGGGAGATCATGAGGTTCACACCCCCGGCGATCGCCAGGGTGGCGTCACCGGCGGCGATCGCCCGGCAGGCCAGGTGGACACAGACCAGCGCGGAGGAGCAGGCGGTGTCCACCGCGACGGAGGGGCCGCGCAGGTCGAGGAAGTAGGAGAGCCGGTTCGCGGCGAGGCTGCGCGCGGAGCCGGTCATCGAGTAGCCGCGGTTCTCTCCGGACGCGGCCTGGAGGCGCCCGTAGTCACTGCTGGAGATGCCCACGTAGACGCCGCAGAGGGAGCCGGCTAGCTGGGAGGGGATGAGCCCGGCGTCCTCGAGCGCCTCCCACGCCACCTCCAGGCACAGCCGCTGCTGCGGATCCATGCTGGTGGCCTCCTTCGGGGAGATCCCGAAGAAGCCGGCGTCAAACAGATCCACCCGGGAGAGGAAGCCGCCGAAGGTGCGATCGCTGCTGGCGGCGCTCGCCGCCAGCGCTGGATCTTCGTTGTCCCAGCGGTCCGGCGGGGTGCGGGTGACCGCGTCGCGCCCCTGCGCGAGCAGCTCCCAGAACGAGCGCGGGTCGTCCGCGCCGCCGGGGAAGCGGCACCCCATGCCGACGATGGCGATCAAGGCGAGGGCCGGGCGCGCAGCGCCTCGAGCACCTGGCCATAGCGCTCGAGGATGTTGGGGCGGACCAGCTTGAGGGTGGGCGAGAGCTGCCCGTTTTCGATGGAGAAGGCCTCCTCGAGCAGCGCGAAGTCCTGCACGCGCTCGTACGGCCGGAAGTCGCGCGAGAGCGCCTCCAGCTCGTCCCGGATCAGCGCCCTCACCTTCGCGTCCCGCACCAGCTCCGCCGGCGCGCCCGCGGCCTGCGGGAGGGCGGACTGGAGCGCGGGCCAGTTGGGGACGACCAGGGCCAGGTTGTGGGGCAGGTTGGCGCCGTGGACCATCACCTGCGCCACGTAGCGGCCGAGGCAGAGCTTCTCCTCGAGCGCGGTGGGGGAGACGTACTTCCCGTTGTCGAGCTTGTACTGCTCCTTGATCCGCCCGGTGATCCACAGGAAGCCGTCCGCGTCGAACCGGCCGAGGTCCCCCGAGCGCAGGCCGCCCTCGGGCGTGAGCGCGCGCCGCGTCAGCTCGGGCTTCTCGAAGTAGCCGGCCATCACCCCGGGACCGTGGAGGATGATCTCCCCGTGCTCCGCCGTGGCGCCCGGCGCGTGGAAGTCCAGCTCCACCCGGACGTTGCGCACCGGCTTGCCGGCGCTGCCGAGCCGGAAGGCGTCCTGCCGGTTCTCGGTGGCCACGCCGCCGGCCTCGGTCATCCCGTAGCCCATGTAGACGCGGATCCCCAGGTCCTCCAGGAAGGCGCCCACCTCGGGCGGCATGGCCGCGGAGCCGCACAGCGCGTAGCGCAGCCGGCCGCCCAGCTTGGCGCGCACCTTGGAGAAGACGACCTTGTCCGCCAGCGCCAGCGTGGCCCGCTGCAGCGCGCTCAGGGGTTTGCCTTCCCGCCGGCGCGCCGCGAGCTCCAGCCCCCGGGAGAAGAGCCCGCGGATGGGGGCGGGCGCCGCCGCCATCTTCTGGCGGACGCCGTCGTAGATCCGCGTCCAGATCCTCGGCACGGTGAAGAGGAAGGTGGGGCGCACCTCGAGCACCGCGCTGACCATCTGCTCCGGCTGCTCGCAGATCGCCAGCGAGCCGCCGTAGGCCATCATCCCCAAGAGCTCCGAGCAGCCGCCGAAGACGTGCGCCCAGGGCAGGAAGCTGAGCGCGCGGTCCTCCGGGCCCACTTCGAAGTGGCCGGAGGCGTCCAGCATGTTGGAGAGCACGTTGCGGTGGCTGAGCATCACCCCCTTGGCCGCGCCGGTGGTGCCGGAGGTGTAGATGAGCGTGGCGATCTCCTCGGGCGCCGCGCGGACCGGCTCCACCGCGGGCGCGCCCTGCGCGAGCAGCGCGGCGCAGCTGTCCGGCTCGGAGGCGGCGCCGTCGAAGGTGAGGACCTGGGCCAGCGCCGGCAGCCGGCCTCGCATCTGTTCCAGCTGGGACCGGATGGCCGGGCTCCCGGCGAAGCAGAGCTTGGCGCCGCAGTCCCGCAGCACCTCCTCCCAGGTGGCCGCGCGCTGCGCCTCGTACATGGGGACCCAGGTGGCGCCCAGCCCGTAGGTGGCGTGCGCGGCCACCACCCACTCCAGCCGGTTGCGGGAGATCACCGCCACGCGGTCCCCGCGCTTCACCCCGCGGGCGTGCAGCGCCGCGCGCAGCGCCCCCACGCGCGCGTAGAGCTGCGCGTAGGTGATCCACTGCCAGCCGGAGGCGGTCCTCGTCCCGAAGAGCTCGCGCGGTCCGTGGCGCTCCACGCAGCCGGCGAGGAAGTCGGTGAGGTTTTCGGGGTGGGGGAGGTGGGGCATGGCTCTCTCGTCCTCGTCTAGAAGGTTGCGCTCAGGGAGGCCTCGACCCGGGAGTGCTCCCGGTACTGGCCGAAGAAGGTCTCCGGATCTCCCAGCAGCAGGGAGGCGCCCAGGCGCGCGGTCACCGCGTCGAACAGGCGCAGCTCGCCGGCGGGGCGGATCAGCACGTCCGCCCGGGAGCCCAGCGCCGCCACCGCGGTGACCTCCAGCTGCCAGTCGGTGCTCCACTGGAAGGAGACGCGGGCGAGCACGTTGCGCCGGAAGGGGTGGCGCAGCCGCCCGAGGAAGTCGTCGGCCAGCGCGCCTTGCAGCGCGCGGGTCTCGGTGAGCTCGGCGAAGAGGTGGAAGGTCTTCCCCGGGCCCAGCTCCGGCGTCACGTAGTCCGCGCCGATCACGTAGGTGAGCGTGAGGTCCTCGCCGTCCCCCGGCTGGGGCTGCACCACCTTGGTGGCGAGCGCCTCGCCCGCCACCCGGAGCTTCCCGAAGGTCCGCTCGAAGTCGAAGGTGACCGCGTGCAGCCGCTGGTAGGCGAGGTCCAGGGTCACCTCGCCGGAGACGGGGATCGGCTCGGCGAGCGCGAGGACCGGCCGGGAGATGGGCAGCCGGTCGTACAGGAACGCGTAGCCGAGCGAGAGGTCCACGCCGAAGAGCGCCGCGGACAGGCGCGCCGCACCCTGGCCGTTGCTCACGGTGAGCGGCGGCAGCCGCACCTGCCCCATCCGGTAGGTGAGCGGGATGGGGGACGGCTGCGCGACCGAGCCGGAGATCCACGGCGAGCGGCTGATCAGGACGCCGTCCGGGGTGACCGCCTCCGGCAGCGGGATCGCGTGCGGCTCGAAGACCGGGAGGTAGAGCGCCTCCAGCTTCACCGGCCCGGCGAGCAGCTCCACGCGCGCCATCCACGCGCCGCGCTTCTCCGGCACCAGCAAGTCCCTGCGATCCACGGGGTTGAGCAGGTCGGTGGGGTTGAAGAGGTTGGCGGTGCCCCAGGCCAGGAGCATCCGCCCGGCGCTGCCGCGGACGTGGGTGGAGTCCAGCGCGACGTAGGCCTCGTCCGAGTCGATCCGGTCCCGCGCTGGATCCATGAAGTCCTTGCGCGCCAGCAGCGAGCCGAAGAGCCGTGCGTTGCCCAGCCGCGCCTTCGCGCGCAGCGAGAAGGTCACGTCCGCGCGGCCGGTGAGCTTGTCGGCCTGCTCGCGCGTGACCTGGGTGAAGCTCTGGACGCGCACCTCGCCGCCCAGCTCGTAGGCCTTCTCCACCGGGCTGCCGTTGTTGACGGGCGCGAACGCCGTGTCCACCGCCCAGCCGTCCTCGCCGCCGCCCTCGCCCGTGGCCGGCGGCGCGCTGTCCGCGATTGGGGCGTCCGGGGCGGGGGGTTGCGGCGTGGTCGCAGCGGTGGCGGACGGCTTCTTGCCGGGCACCGGCGGGGGCGGCATGGGGAGCGAGGTGGGGGCGGGCGGACCGTCCTTGCGCTCCGGCAGGAAGACGAACGAGGCAACGGTGACGCCGTTCTCGCGCAGGAACACCGCGAGCCCGAGCCGCGCGTAGAGCAGGTGGACCTTCGCGTCCTCGGAGAGCTTTTGCACGAAGCAGGCGGCCTGGCGCGCCTGGCCGGGGACGCACGCGGTGCCGAAGGTGTTGATCACCGTCTCCCGGTCGATCACCGCGCGCGGGAAGGCGTCAATCCGCTCCAAAAGCTGTGTCTTCGAGTCGATCCGGAACTGGGTCTGGAGCGTGCCGGGCGCGGCGTTCTTTCCGGTGTAGGCGAGGATCTCCTTGCCGTCCCGCGCCACCGTCTTCGAAGGGTCTCCGAAGTGGGAGATCACCTCGGCGCGGGTGCTCACCCCGGCCTCCACGCCCTGCCAGGGCCTGGCGGACGAGCGCGCCGCGGGCAGCAGCGAGAGCACCGCCAGGATGAGCGCACCGCTGCGCCGCGACGGCAAAGCCACCCTCCGCTACGCCTCGCTTGCCATTTCGCGCGCCTCGCGGCGAAGCAGACGTGCTGCGGATCAGACCCGCGCCGGCGCGCGTTCGTCAACGCGGGGCAAAGGTCGCTTCATGCGCTCGCGCGGCCCCGCTGCACCGCACTCCTCACACCTGTGACTGCATTGACACGTCCGGCGCCGCTCTCAAGACTTCAGCACGCACCTTTCGCTTCGAAACTGTCCCACCGAGCACCGCTTGAGCCAGGAGCTTTGCCCCATGACGCCGAGCCGTGGCAGCCGGGGAGCGCGCGGGCGCGCCTTCCTTCACGCCTGGATCTCTCTGTCGTTGGTGTTGGTCGCCGGTCCTGCCTCCGCCGCGGAGCCGGACGCGCTGTCGCTGATGCGCGAGTCTGACCAGCGGCACCGGATCAAGGAGGAGCTGATCAGCTCCAGCATGGTGCTCCAGGACAGCGACGGCAGCGAGCGGCGCCGCCAGCTGGAGTTCGCCTTCGTCCAGGACGACAAGGCCGGGGACAAGACGCGGGTCCGCTTTCTGGGGCCCGCGGAGATCAAGGGGACGGCGCTGCTGTCGCTCGAAGACGGGCGCGGCAAGAGCACCGAGCAGTGGCTCTACCTGCCCTCGTTCCGGAAGACCCGGCGGATCGGCGCCTCGGAGCTGGGGGACCGCTTCGTGGACAGCGACATCTTCTACGAGGACCTCAAGCGCCGGCGGGTGGACGACTACCAGTACAAGCTGCTGCGGACGGAGAAGCTCGCGGACCAGGACTGCTTCGTGATCGAAGCGGTGCCCAAGGATCCGACCGTGGCGAAGGAGACCCCGTACGGCCGCAGCCAGTTCTGGCTGCGCAAGGACAACCTCTTCATCGTCAAGGCGCGCTTCTTCGACAGGGACTTGAAGCCCCTGAAGGAGACGGAGGCCACCAACCTCAAGCAGGTGACCGGCCAGGCCTGGCGCGCGGAGCAGCTGACGCTGGTGGACGTGCGCCGCAAGCACCGGACGGTGCTGCTGGTCCAGTCCCGCAAGGTGAACGGCGGGATCGGCGCGGACGCCTTCAGCATGCACACGCTCGGCGCGGACTAAGGGCGCGCTCATTAACGGCGCGAAAGGGGAAGCGATGTCGCAGGACTCGCTGTCGGGCCGGATCTCGGCCTGGATGCTCGGCCACCCGCGCAAGGTGGCGCTCGTGCTCGGCGGGCTGATCCTCGGCTCGGCGGCGCTGCTGCCAGGCTTGAGGATCGTCACCGGCTGGGAGTCCTTCTACGACCGGAACGTCCCCGAGCAGAAGGTGCTGGACGAGGTCGAGGCCCACTTCGTCAACGACGACCTGCTCTACGTGGCCTACCAGGCCCAGGACGTCTTCTCCGCGCAGTCCCTGGAGGCGGTGCGGCGCACCGCCGCGGCGCTGCAGGCACTGACGGTGGCGGGGCCGGAGGGCGCCGAGCAGCAGCGGGCGGTGGATGACATCACCAGCCTCACGGACGTGAAGGATCTGGTCGGCTCGGACATGAGCTTCCGCACCGAGCCGCTGGTCCCCACGCCGGTGCCCACGCAGCCGCAGGCCCTGGAGCGGATCCGCCAGCGGGCGAGGGCCAACCCGCTCATCCGCGACAACCTGCTCGCGCGCAAGGACGACACTGCGGCTGCGCTGGTGCTGCGGCTGGCGCCGGGCCTGAGCGACCGGCAGATCAGCGAGGCCGTGGACGACATCCGCGGCGTGCTCGCGGACGCGGGCGGGAAGGGCGGGGTGGAGCGCTATTACCTGATGGGCAAGTCCGCGATCATCACGGACACCGGCCACTACACCCAGCAGGACCTGATGCGCTTCATCCCGATCATCTACGCGGTGATCGTGGTGGTGCTCTTCACCTACCTGCGCCGGCGGGCCGGGCTGCTGCTGGCCCTCACCAACGTCACGCTCTCGCTCTTGGGCGGGATGGCGATCCTGGTGGCGGTGGGCGGGGCGATCAACGACCTCTCCGCCACCATGCCGTCCATCGTGATGATCCTCTCGGTGGCGTCGATCATCCACTTCCTCTCCGAGCTGGGGAAGAACGCGCGCGAGCACGGTGAGGACCGGGCGGCGCAGATCACCGTCAGCGAGCTGCTCGGCCCGCAGTTCATGTGCTCGCTCACCACCTGCGTGGGCTTCTGCTCGCTGGCCACCGCGCGGATCCCCGCGGTGCGGCAGTTCGGCATCGCCTGCGGCCTCTCGGTGATGTTCTCGTACGTGGTCTCCTTCTGCCTGGTGTCGCTGGTGGCGCGGCGCCGCAACTCGGCCACCCTGGCGGCGCCGGACAGCGTGGCGCTGGCCCGCTTCTTCGAGAAGGCGATCTCCGCCTACGGCCAGCTGGTGATCCGCCGGCGGTGGCTGCTCTTCGTGCTGAGCGCGGCGGCGTTCGCCGGGCTCACCTTTGGGGTGAGCCGGCTGCACGTGGAGACCAACCACCTGGACTACTTCTCGGACGCCGCGCCGATCAAGCAGTCCAACGCCTTCATCGAGCAGCACCTGGGCGGGACGACCGTGCTGGTCATCTCGCTCAAGTCGCAGACCCCGGACCGCTTCCTCGATCCCTCCGAGCTGAAGAAGGTGGAGGCGCTGGAGACCTTCCTCGAGAAGGAGCTGGGGGCCACCTCGGTGACCTCGCCGGCCGCGCACATCAAGCTGATGCACCGCGCCTTCCTCAACGAGGACCCGGCGGCCTACCGGATCCCCGACACGCGCGAGCAGGTGGCCCAGCTGCTCCTGCTCAACGGCGACAAGAGCCTGCGCGAGTACCTGGACGGCGACCGGCGCTGGGCCCGCTTGACCTTGCGGGTGAGCGAGCACGGCATCGCCAAGGTGGCGGGGCTGTACGAGCGGATTGACGCGTACCTGGCCGAGCACTTCCCCGCCCGGGATGGCTACACCGCGGCGAGCACCGGCCAGTTCCGCCTGGTGGTGACGCTGGTGAGCACCATCGTGGACAGCCAGACGAACAGCCTGGGCCTGTCCTTCGTCCTGATCTTCCTGCCGATCATCCTGCTCTTCCGCTCGGTGAAGGCCGGGTTGTTCAGCATCCCCTCCAACATCTTCCCCATCGGGGTGACGCTGGGGGTGATGGGCTGGACCGGCGTGCCGCTCAACATCGCCACGGTGATGATCTCCTCCATCACCCTGGGGATCGCCGTGGATGACACCATCCACTTCATCGCCTACCTGCGCACTCGCCTGGCGGAGCACGGAGACCTGGAGCGCGGCCTCCAGGAGACCTTCCAGATGAAGGGCGCCGGCGTGTTCTGGACGGCGCTGATCATCAGCCTGGGGTTCTCGGTGGTGCTGGTCTCCAACTTCGGGCCGGTGCGCCACTTCGGCGTCCTCACCTGCCTGGCCATGGTCTCCGGGCTGGTCGGCGAGCTGTTCCTCTTGCCGCCCTTGATGTTGATCACCCGCACCCGTCTGGGCGTCCCGGACGCGCGCGCGTCCCAAGCGGCGCAGAGCGTCCCAGACGCCGGCGCGATCCCGGTTCCCCTCCCCGTCCCCGTCTCGCGGCGCCGCTCGCGCTGAAGCTTGCCGCCCTCCCGGAACCCCATGAACCTCCACTCGCTCCCCAAGATCCCCGGCTACCAGCTGCTCGCGGAGATCGGCTCAGGGTCGATGAGCGTGGTCTACCAGGCCGAGCACGGCGGCGGCCGCTGCGCCCTCAAGCTGATGCGGGAGGCGACCGCGGACAAGGCGGCGGATGCCGCGCTGCGCTTCCGGCGCGAGGCGGCCGCGGTGGCCCGGCTGAACCACTCCGCGCTGGTGAAGGTGCAGGAGGTGGGGGAGGTGGACGGGCAGCTCTACCTGGCGATGGAGCTGGTGGAGGGAGACAACCTCTACGATCTGCTCGAGCCCGGCCCGCTCAACGAGCAGACGCTGTTGGTGGTGGCGCGCACGCTCGCGGCGGCGCTGGGCGAGGTCCACCGGCATGGGCTGGTCCACCGGGACATCAAGCCGCAGAACGTGATGCTCAGCCGCGCCGGGGACGTGAAGCTGATCGACTTTGGCTTCGTCACCGCGGCCGAGTCCGAGACCGGCGCCGGCGCGGGCAACCTGGTGGGCACGCTGCTCTACTGCGCGCCCGAGCAGATCGGCGTCCTCAAGCGCCCGGTGGACAACCGGTCAGATCTCTACGCGCTGGGCGCCACGCTCTTCCACTGCGCCACCGGCCGGCCGCCGTTCGTGGCGCGCTCGGTGCCGGAGCTGATCCACCACCACGCCGCGGTGGCGCCGCCGGCGGCGCTGGAGCTCAACCCCGCGCTGCGCCCGGTGCTGTCGCAGATCTTCGCCAAGCTCCTGGCGAAGGACCCGGATGACCGGTACCAGACCGCGGAGGGGCTGCTCGCGGATCTGGACGGCCTGGGCGAGCTCGAGGCGGCGCAGCGCGCGGGGCGGCCGCTGGTGCTGGGCGCGCGGGACAGCGGCGTCCGCTTTGCCGGCGAGGTGGCGCTGGTGGGCCGGGACGCCGAGCAGGAGGCGCTGCGCGCCGCCTGGGCGCGGGCCAGGGCCGGGCACGGGGCGGTGCTCCAGCTGGAGGGCGAGGGCGGCAGCGGCAAGACGCGCCTGGTGCGGGAGCTCATCCGCTGGGCGCAGCAGGAGGGGGCGCTCGTCCTCGGCGGCAAGGCCCAGCAGTCGGAGACGGTGCCGCTGGGGCCGGTGCGCGAGGCGCTGGACGAGCTGGCCACCGCGGTGACGCGCCCGCAGCCGCCCGGCGGGCGAGACGAGCTGGCGCTCCTGCGCGAGGCCGCCCAGGAGACCGCGGGGGTGATGTCCCGGCTCTCGCGCGGCCTGGCGCGCGCGCTCAACCCGGATGACCCGGGCAAGGGCGCCGCGGACGCGGACGCGGAGAAGGAGCGCTTCTACGGCCGCATCGCCGACTTCTTCGAGCGCTACGCCACCGTGCGCGGCCCGCTGCTGCTGCTGATTGACGACGTCCAGTGGCTGGACGACGGCAGCGTGCAGCTGCTGCGTCAGCTGGGGGCGCGGCTGTCGCAGCTGCCGCTGCTCGTCGTCACCACCGCGCGCAACGACCCGGCGAGCGAGGCCGCCAAGGATCGCCTCGTGGAGGCGCTGGG
The DNA here is from genome assembly GCA_044229415.1 of Myxococcaceae bacterium. Classification (GTDB taxonomy): domain Bacteria; phylum Myxococcota; class Myxococcia; order Myxococcales; family Myxococcaceae; genus JBGATB01. The sequence goes on from JBGATB010000029.1 coordinate 76,443, forward strand.
CCCGGCGCTGGAGACCCGCCTGGTCCTCCAGCCGCTCCCGGTGGTGGCGATTGGCCAGCTGGTGGCGGCGCACCTGGGGGGCCTGCAGGTGGAGGCGGCCTTCGTGGAGCGGCTGGCGGCGATCTCCAACGGCAACCCCTTCGCCATCGGCGAGTACATCCGCCTGCTGCTCGACAAGGGGCTCCTGCAGCCCCACCGCGACCGCTGGACGGTGGACGTCCAGGCGCTCTCGGAGGTCAACCTCCCCAAGGATCTCATCCAGCTGGTGGTGAACCGGCTCGCCGGGCTCGGCCCGGCGGCGCTGGAGGTGCTGCGGGTGGCCGGCGTGGTGGGGCTCTCCTTCGAGCTTTCGCTGGTGGCCCGGGCGCTCGGGCAGCCACCAGAGGCCGTGGCGCGCGCGCTCCACGAGGCCGAGCGGGCCAACCTGATCGAGCGGACGGAGGCCACCCGCTTCGCCTTCGTGCACGATCGGATCCTCGAGGCGGTGTTGCGCGGCGTGCCGCCGGAGCGGCTCCCGCAGATCCACGAGGCGGTGGCGGCCCAGCTCGAGCAGCACGATGACGGCTCGGCGGTGCGGCTCTACGCGCTCGCCCGCCACTACGCGGGCTGCGGCCCGGGCCGCCATCCGGAGCGGCTGTTCCGCGCCAGCCTCGCCGCCGGCCTGCACGCGCTGGAGAGCCACTCCAACGAAGAGGCGTTCGGCCTCCTGGAGCGGGCGGACGGCGCGCTCGGCCAGCTCCCCGCGGAGCCGCCCGAGGCCGCGGCGCTCGCCGAGGCCTTCGGGCTGGCCTGCACCCGGACCGCCCGCTTCGCGCAGGCCTCGGCGCAGTTCGACCGCGCCCTCCAGCGCGCCGGCACCGTGGAGGGGCGCGCCCGCATCCACTACCTGATGGGCCGGGTGCAGGTGAGCCAGGGGGATGACCGCGGGGCGTGGGTCCAGATGCAGAAGGCCTACGCGCTGCTCGGCGAGTCTTTGCCCAGGTCCACCGCGGCGCAGGTGCTGGGGCTGATGCTGAACTGGGTGGCCCTGGTCTTCTTGGGGGTGACCGGGCTCGGCTACGGGCGGGCGCGCGGCAGGGCGCGCGAGAAGCGCCGGCTGGTCTCGCAGATCTCGGACGTCTCCTCGGTGATCGCCTACATGCTCTCGCAGCCGCTGCTCTTCCTGCAGCTGGCCATCCGCGAGGCGATGAACTCCCACTTCCTGGGGACCAGCAGCGAGCACGCCCGCGCGCGCGCCATGTACGGCTCGGTGTTCGGCCTGCTCGGCTCGCGCAAGGGCGTGGAGCGCAACGCGCAGCGGGGGATCGCCATCGCCGAGCAGGTGGGAGACCGCGCCATCGCCGCGCTCTGCCGCTTCTACTACGCGCTCTCGCTCGAGTACTGCGGCGCCACCCTGGACGCCGAGAAGGCCATCCACCAGTGCATCCCGGAGGTGCGCAAGTACCTGGGGGCCTGGGAGCTCTCGCTCGCGCTGGGAGATCTCGGCTTCCAGTACCTGACCCGCGGCTACGCCCGCGAGGCGGTGGAGCGCTGCCTGGCCGCGCTCCCCACCGTGGAGAGCACCCACAACGACACCATCCGCTCGGACATCCGGGGCCTGCTCTACTCGCAGCTGACCGTGCTCGGGCGGATGCCCGAGGCCCTGCGCTGGCGCAAGGAGCAGCTGGAGTACTCGGCCAAGGTGCCAGACGCGGTGTTCTGCCAGATCGCCACGCACGGCACCGGCATCCACGCGCTGCTCGAGCAGGGCGAGCTGAGCGAGCAGCTGGAGAGCAGCGTCACCGCGTTCCTCGCGCTCAACAGCCTGGACTACCACACGCGCTACGCGTACCTGGCCATCGGCTACGCCCGGTACGAGCAGCTGCGGCGCACCCCGCCGGGCCCCGAGCGGCGCGCCCGGGAGCGCGCGCTCTCCAAGGAGCTCTTCCGGCTCTCCATCCTGGCCCCCACGCCGGTGCTCAAGTGCCACCTGCTGGTGCTCAAGGCGGGGCTGGCGCGCGAGAAGGGCCAGCTCAAGGCCGCCAGCAAGCACCTCGCCGCCGCCGCGCGCCTGGCCAACGACTCGGACAGCCCCTGGGGCCGCTTCGGCATCGGCCGGGAGCGGGCGCGGCTGGCGCAGGCGCGGGACGACGCGGCCTCCGCCAAGCAGGAGGCGCTGGACTGCCTGGAGCTGGCCAACAAGCACGGCTGGCTCTTGCGCGCGCGGCAGATCCGCGCCGAGTTCCAGGTCAGCCTGCCGGGGGTGGGCTCCTCCTCCGGCAGCATCGCCGGCAGCACCAGCACGCTCGCGCCCTCCAGCTCCATCTCCGGCGCGCACCAGCGCCACATGAGCGCGCTGCTCCAGGTCAGCCAGGCCTCCGCCTCCAGCCTCAACCTCGAGGATCAGGCCCGCGCGGTGCTGGACGAGCTGGTGAAGGTGCTCGGCGCCGAGCGCGCCTTCCTCTTCCTGGAGGAGGGGGAGGAGCTGAAGATGAAGGCGGGCCGGGACGCCGCGCAGAGCGATCTGCGTGAGCTCAAGGGCTACAGCAGCACCGTGGTGGCCAAGGCGCGGGCGGACAAGCGGCCTCTGGTGGTGGCCGGCTCCGAAGAGGGGGCGCTGCTCGGCTCCGAGAGCGCGGTGGCCCACGATCTGCGCAGCATCATGGCTGCGCCGCTGCTGCTCAAGGACCGCTGCCTGGGCGTGGTCTATCTCGACAACCGGCTGGCGCGCGGCGTCTTCACGGAAGATGACACGGAGATCCTCCTGGCCATTGCCAGCCACCTGGCGATCGCCGTGGAGATGGGGCGCGCGGCGCGGATCGAATCCGAGCGCAAGGCGCTCGAGCGCGACCTCGCGCTCACCACCGCGGTGCAGTCGCTCTTGTTGCCCCGCGGTCCGGAGCTCAGCCATGGGCCGCTCGCGCTGGCCGCGTACTACCAGCCCGCCGCGCAGTGCGGCGGTGACTGGTGGTGGTGCGAGACCGCGCCGGACGGGCGGGTCTTCCTCTTCGCCGGGGACGTGACCGGCCACGGCGCCGCCTCGGCCATGGTCACCACGTCCGTGGCGAGCACCTTCCAGGCGCTGCTCTTCCTGCAAGAGGGCAAGGGGCTGGCCGAGCTGGGGATGCGCAAGGTGGTGGAGGCGCTGCACGCCAATCTGGAGCGCTTCACCAACGGCAGCTACCAGATGACCTTCTCGGCGCTGGAGCTGGACCCCTCGCGCGGCGTCATCCGCTGGCTCTCCGCCGGCGCGCCGCCGGTGCTGTTGGACGTGCAGGGGAAGGCCGAGTCCTTGAGCGTCTCCGGCGGCGCCATGGGCGGAGACAGCTTCGAGCTGGGGGAGCTGGAGATCCCCTTCACCCCGGGCGCCCGGCTGCTGCTCTTCACGGACGGGGCCTTCGAGATCGACCTGCCCAACGGGCGCCAGCTGGGCGTGAACGGGCTGCGGCGCGCGCTGCTGGAGCAGCGCGCGGTCCCCCTGCAGGCCGCCCGGGATCAGCTGGCCCAGAAGCTCAAGGCGCTGCACCAGGGCAACGCCCCGTCGGACGACATCACCTTCATCCTGGTGGAGCACCGGGCGTAGCCGCCCGGCGCTTCTAGCTCCGGGTGCGCGAGGCGATCCGCGCCGCGGAGGGGACGCGGACGTTGGTGGCCAGCCCCACGGCGGCGAGCAGCCGGATGAACCACGCGGAGGGATCCAGCTCCCACCAGCGCAGCTGGTTGGTGGCGGAGTTGGGGAAGGCGTGGTGGGTGTTGTGCAGCGACATCCCCGCGGTGGGGAAGCTCATCCAGAGGATGTTGGTGCTCATGTCCCGGCTGTCGTACGGGCGCTTGCCGAAGACGTGGCCAATGCTGTTCACCGCCCAGGTGAAGTGCTGCAGCACGAAGATCCGGACGAAGCCGCCCCAGAGCGCGCCCTGCAGCGCGCCTTCGAGCGAGCCGTGCCACAGCCCGCCCGCCACCGCGGGGAGGGCCACGCCGAGCACCACCCAGGTGAAGTAGCGGTAGGCCACCGCGCAGACCGCGGTGTCGTTCATCACGTCCGGGATCAGCTTGAGATCGTCCCAGTAGTAGTGGCTCGTCATCCAGCCCACGTGCGCGTGCCAGAGGCGGGCGGGGAGGCTGCCCGGGACGTGCGGGGAGTGGACGTCCTTCGGCTTGTCGCTCCACTTGTGGTGGTGGCGGTGGGTGGCCACCCAGAAGAGGACGGAGCCCTGGCCGGCCATGGAGCCGAAGACGGCGAAGAGCACCCGCATGAACGGCTTGGTGTCGAACGAGCGGTGCGCGAAGTGGCGGTGCATCCCCGCCTCCACCGCCAGCGAGGTCGGCAGGTAGAGCGCGGCGAAGAGCGTCACCTCCACCCAGCCCACCGGGTGGCCCAGCGCCCAGTACGCGAGCGCGAACGCCGTCCCCGCCGCCGGCACCAGCACGGTGCCGAGCGCCACCGCGCGCAGGTACTTCATGAGGCGGGCTCTGCCCGAGGCAAGCGGGCGCGGCGCTGCCACCGAGCCGAGGTCACCAACGTTGGCGTTCATGGCCGACGAGTGTAGCGGGGCGCTGCGCGCCGAATCTCGCGAGCGCACACCCGCGCAGCGCGGCGCGGATCCCCTGCGCGGATGCGTGCGCACACAGGCACGCATTCGGCCGCTCTGCGCGGCTGCCTATACTTCCCCGCGGATGCCCTCCCTCGAGCAAGCGGCGCAGCGGCCGGCGGTGAAGGATCCGGCGCGCGCGCGCAAGGCCAACGCGGCGGCCGAGCGGCGCTACCGGGTGGTGATGCTCGCCACGGTGCTCGGCCCGTTCGCCGGCGCGCTGGTGGCGGCGGCGCTCGCGGTGCGCAGCGGCGTCAGCCCGCTGGCGCTCTGGCTGGGCGTGGCGCTCTACGCGCTCACCGCGGTGGGGCTGGAGCTGGGCTTCCACCGCTACTTCAGCCACTACGCGTTCAAGGCGAAGAAGCCGGTGATCTTCGCGCTCGGCGTGCTCGGCTCCATGGGCATGGAGGGGCCGGTGATCTTCTGGGCCTCCAACCACCGCCGCCACCACAAGCACTCGGACAAGGAGGGAGACCCGCACTCGCCGCACCGCCCCGGCGCGAACGGGGTGCGGGGGCTGCTCGCCGGGATGTGGCACGCGCACATTGGCTGGACCTTCGTCCCGCAGAACGTGCGCGAGTGGATCGACTTCGCGCCCGAGCTCTTCCGGGATGACCTGTCCTTCTTCATCCACCGCACCTACTTCGTCTGGGTGGCGGTGGGGCTGGCGCTGCCGGCGGCCATCTGCGGGCTGGTGGAGGGGACCGCGCGCGCCGCGGTGGACGGGCTGCTCTGGGGCGGGCTGGTGCGGATGTTCCTCATCCACCACGCCACCTACAGCATCAACTCCATCTGCCACACCTTCGGCGCGCGGGATTACGAGAGCCGCGATGAGAGCCGCAACAACGCCTGGCTGGCGCTGCTCTCGCTGGGCGGCTCCTGGCACAACAACCACCACGCCTTCCCCACCACCGCGCGCAACGATCTCGCCTGGTGGCAGGTGGACGTCTGCGGCTGGGTGGTGCGGGCGCTCGCGGTGGTTGGCCTGACGTGGGACGTGAAGATGCCCGCCGAGGCCGCCCGCGCCGCGAGGAGGCGCAAGGGATGAGCTGCCCCCCGCAGTACCACGCTGCGGAGCGGCTCGAGGCCCAGCTCGGAGATCCAGCGGACCCCGCCAGCGAGGTGGGCTACGCGCGCGCGGTGGCGCTGGACGAAGCGGACGCCTTCCCCAGCGGGGCCTGCCGCGCCGTGGACGCCTGGGGGATGCCCGCGTACTACGCGCCGGCCTCCGCGGGCGGCCGGCTCACCTCCTACGAGGAGCTGCTCTCGCTCACCCGGGCGCTCGCGCGCAGGGATCTCACCGTGGCGATAGGTCACGGGAAGACCTACCTGGGCGCCGCCGCGGCCTGGGTTGCGGGGACGCCCGCGCAGCAGGCCCGCGTGGCGGCGCAGGTGCTGGCCGCGCGGCCGGTCTCGCTCGCGCTCACCGAGCGCGCGCACGGGAGCGACCTTCTGGCCAGCGAGGTGGAGGCCACCGAGCTGCCGGGCGGCGGGTTCCGGCTCACCGGCGAGAAGTGGCTGATCAACAACGCCACCCGCTCCAGCGCGCTCACCGTCTTCGCCCGCACCCGCGCGCGCGGCGGGCCGCGGGGCTTCTCCTGCCTGTGGGTGGAGAAGGACGCCCTGGGGGAGGGCACCTACCGGCACCTGCCCAAGGTGAAGACCCACGGGATCCGCGGCGCGGACATCAGCGGGATCCGCTTCGAGGGGGCGCTGCTCCCGGCGGAGGCGGCGCTGGGCGGGGTGGGGCGCGGGCTGGAGGTGACGCTCAAGCTGCTGCAGATCACCCGGATGATGTGCGCCTCGCTCAGCCTGGGCGCGGCGGACGCCGCCCTGCGCGTCACCCTGGACTTCGCGCTCTCCCGCCGGCTGTACGGCACGGACGTCTTCGCCATCCCGCTCGCCCGCGAGTCCCTGGCGCTGGCGGCGGTGGATCAGCTGATCTGCGAGTGCACCGCGGTGAGCGCCACCCGGGCGCTGCACGTGGCCCCGGAGCAGCTGTTGCTCTGGTCCTCGGTGGCCAAGTACTTCGTCCCCACCGTCACCGAGCTGTCGGTGGCGGAGCTGGCGCGGGTGCTGGGGGCGCGCCACTACCTGCGCGAGGCCCACCACGCCGGGATCTTCCAGAAGCTCTTGCGGGACAACGCGCTGGTCGGCCTGTTTGACGGCAACGCCGCGGTCAACCTCCAGGCGCTCACCCAGACGCTGCACGAGCGGGCCCAGGCCGAGCCGGCGCCGCTGGACGCGGCCGCGCAGGAGCGGGTGCGCGCGCTCTTCCGGCTGGAGGCGCCGCTGCCCGCCCCGGAGCTGGGCCGCCTGGATCTCTCCTGCCGCGGCGAGGATGACGCGCTCGCCGCCGTCCTGGCCCAGCCGCTCGCCGGCTGGGCGGACGCGGCCAGCACCGGGCAGGGCGCGGCGCTCCACGCCCAGCTGGCCCGGCTGCGCGCGGCGGTGGCGGACTTCGACCGGCAGCTGCGCGCCGTGGACGCCGAGCAGGGGGCGGACTTCAGCCGGGCGCCGGCCTTCTTCGCGCTGGCCCGGCGCCTCTGCGCGCTCCACGCCGCGGCCTGCTGCGTGCTCACCTGGGTCCACAACCGGGACGCGCTCGGCCCCTTCTTCGCGCAGGGGAGCTGGCTGGTGCTGGCGCTGGAGCGGCTGCTCGGCGGCGGGGACGGCGCCTTCCGGCCGCTCCCGGCGGACGCGGTGGAGCAGGTGGCGCAGGAGCTGGCCCGCCGCCACCGCGAGGCGGAGCTCTTCTCGCTGGTGCCGGTGCGGCTCTACGGCGGCCCGGCTCAGATCCTCGGCAGCGAGCCGTCCAGGTAGGCCGCGCGGCACGCCCGCCGCTGCAGCTTGCCGCTGGAGGTCTTGGGGATGGCGCCCGCCTTGATCGGGACGATCTCGTGGACCTGCAGCTCGTGCTCGCGGGAGAGCGCCCTCTTCACGGCGTCCAGGAAGGCCTCCCGGACGAACGGCGCCCGCACCTCCGGATCGAACCCGGGCTCCAGCTGCTGCGTGCGCTTGGCCACGTTCTCGGGGAGCTCCTTCTCCGGGGCCAGGTGCCGCCGCTCGATCTCCACCACCACCACCAGCCGCTCCTCGCCTCCTTCGTCCACGGAGAAGGCGGCCACGCAGCCGGGGCGGACCGCGTGGTAGCTCTTCTCCACCGTGCGCTCCAGGTCGTGCGGGTAGTGGTTGCGCCCGCCGATGATCACCAGGTCCTTGCAGCGGCTGGTGACGTAGAGCTGCCCTTCGTGGAGGAAGCCCACGTCGCCGGTGCGCAGGTAGGGGCCCCTGCCCTCGGGCGCGGTGTGCGCGGCGAAGAGCTGCTCGGTCTGCGCTGGCTTCTGCCAGTAGCCCTGGGTGATGGAGGCGCCCTGCGCCCAGATCTCTCCCACGCCATTGGGTGGGCAGCTCTCCCGGGTCTCGGGGTTGACGATCAGCACCTCCCAGTCCACCGGGCGTCCCACGCTCACCAGCACCGCGCGGTCCTCGTCCGTGGGGCGCGCCAGCTCCACGCGCCCCTGGGTGAGCGCGGACTTGCGGACGTGGAGGAAGCGCGGCTCGGGCTCGGGCTTCTGCGCGCTCACCAAGAGCGTGGCCTCGGCCAGGCCGTAGCAGGGGTAGTAGGCGGCGCGCGAGAACCGGCAGCTCTCGAAGGCGGCGGCGAAGCGGTCCAGGGACTCGGCCCGCACCGGCTCGGCGCCGTTGAGCGCCTGCCGCCAGTGGCTCAGGTCCAGCCCGGCCTTCTCCTCCTCGGAGATCTTCCGGACGCAGAGATCGTACGCGAAGTTGGGGCCGCCGCTGGTGGTGGCCCGGTAGCGGGAGAGCGCCTGCAGCCAGCGCAGCGGCTTCTGCAGGAAGTAGAGCGGCGAGAAGAGCACCGCGGGGAAGCCGGTGAAGACCGGCTGGAGCGCGAAGCCGATCAGCCCCATGTCGTGGTAGAGCGGCAGCCAGCTCACCACCACCGAATTCTCCGACTGGTCGAAGACGCGCTGGATGGTGGACTGGTTGGCGGCGAGCGCCGCGTGGCTGACGATCACGCCCTTGGGCGAGCCGGTGGAGCCCGAGGTGTACTGGAGGAACGCCGGCGCGCGCAGCGGCGCGTTCACGTCCTTCCAGGCGTCCGCAGGGGCCGGCTCGTCCGTCACCATCCAGCGCTTGGCGGCGAGGTCCGGGTAGCTGGCGAACAGCTCCTGCGCGGCGCCGTGGATCATCTCCGAAGTGAGGAACCCCACCGCCTTCGAGTCCTCCGCCACCGCGCGCAGCTTCTCCAGCGAGCGCTCGAAGCGGGCGGGGTGGGGCGGGTAGACCGGCACCGCCACCACGCCGGCGTAGAGGCAGCCGAAGAAGGCGGAGAGGAACTCGGGGCCGGTGGCGAAGAGCAAAAGCACCCGGTCCCCCGGCGCGGTGTTCGCCTGGAGCAGCGCGGCCACCTGGCGCGCGCGCAGATCCAGCTGCGCGTACGTCATGACCGCCTCCTCCTCTTCACCGTCCACCAGCGTGACGTAGGCCCGCCGGTCCGGGGTGGCTTGCGCGCGCGCCCGGACGATGTCCACGAAGGACATCCGCTCGAGCTTGCTGAGGGGGAGGCTGGACATGGAGGTTCTCGCCAGCCGCGTTCGCCTTCGCGAAGCGGGTGGGGTGAGGCGATGAGGTGTGGGCGGGTGGCGCGCTAGGCGCCGAGGTGCTTGGCCAGGGTCTCGATGGTCGGGTAGTCCCAGACCAGCGTCGCGGAGAGGCGCTTCTCCAGGAACTTCTCCAGCGCGCCGGAGAGGGCCACGCCCTGGCGCGAGTCGAGCCCGAAGTCGGAGAACTCGCGGGTCGGATCCACCTCCGCGGGCGCGAGCTTCACCATCTCGCCAATCTCATCCTTCAAGAACGACTCGACCTCGTCCACCGTGCGGACGATCTTCGCCTTCGGCGCGCCCATGCGTGCTGCCCTCCGTGAATGCTGCCGGGGCAAAATCTTCGCACTTCAGAATTCCGCTGACGATTGAGGTGCGCTGGCCCCACCCGGCCCACATCGGGCCGCTGTTATCGTGCGCGCACCATGAGCGTGGACCTGCTGCTCCAGCTGAGAATGGGCGCGGCGATCGAGCGGGCGAAGCGGCCGGCGGCACTGGCCAAGGCGCAGCGCTGGGCGCCCGGAGAGCCGCTGAAGCTCCTCTTCGCCGGGTACAACGGCAACCGGAACACCGGCGCGGATGTGCGGGTAGAGGAGATGCTGCGGCAGGTGCGCGCCGTGCTGGGCGACGCCGCGGTGGAGGCCAGCGTCTTCACCTACCGGCCGTTCCTCTCTCGCGGCTACTTCAAGGGCGCCTTCCAGATCGCGCTGCCCGGCTGGTTCCCGCCGGCGCTGGTCCAGGAGGTGGAGCAGCACCACGGCGTGGTGGCGTGCGAAGGGTCGATGTTCAAGAGCAACTTCGGCAACGCGCTCACCACGATGATGGTGGGCGCGCTCGGGCTGGCCGCCGCGCAGGGGAAGCTGGCGGTGGGCTACGGCGCGGAGGCCGGAAAGATGGATCCCGTGGTGCGGGCGCTGGTCCAGCGCTACTGCCGCGGCGTCTACGTGCTCACCCGCAACGTCGAGTCCCGCGAGGTGCTCTCCCAGCTGGGGATCGAGAGCGAGCTGGGGACGGACACCGCCTGGACCTTCGAGCCGGCTCCCCGCGCGTACGCGGATCAGGCGCTCACCGCCGCCGGCTGGGACGGCACCACGCCGGTGCTCGGCATCTGCCCGATGAACCCGTTCTGGTTCCCCATCCGCCCTTCGCTCTGGAAGCACGCCCTGCGCAAGGGCTTCGGCGCCCTGCAAGAGAGCCACGCGCGGGACATGTACTTCCACGCGGATGGCGCGGACCGCCGCGCCTCGTACGAGCGCTACCTGGCGGGGATCTCCGGCGCGGTGAAGGCCTTCCGGCAGACGCGCGCGGTCTTCCCGGTGGTGATCGGCATGGAGGCGCTGGACCGGCGCGCCTGCGAGGCGCTCGCCGAGCGGCTGGGCGGGGTCCCCACCTTCGTCTCGGATCGCCACACCATGTTCGAATTGGTGGCCTTGCTGCGCCGCTGCGGGCTGCTCGTCTCCTCGCGCTACCACGGCGTGGTCACCTCCATGCCCGCGCTGGTGCCCTCGGTGGGCTTGGCGATCGACGAGCGGATCCGCAACCTGATGCGCGAGCGCGGCCAGAGCGACCTGGCGGTGGACGCGTCCGACGAGGCGCTCGAGCCGAAGCTCCTGGCCGGGCTGGAGCGCTGCTGGACGGACGCGGACGCGGTGAAGGCGGGGATCGCCCGGACCGTGGTGGAGAACCTGCACCGCATGGCGCAGATGGGGAAGGGCTTCCTCCAGCACGTGCGCGCCCGCCACCCGGAGCTCGCGGCGCGGGACGACCACCGCTCCTGGGAGGACTACCTGCCGCCGCTGGCGCCCGGGCTCAAGGCGCTGCTCGCGCAGCACGGGCCGGCGCCCGGGCGGCTGACCGGCTCGTGACGGCGGCCTTCAGCCCTGCTCGTCCATGAAGACGTTGAAGGACTTGCCGCGGGTGGCGAAGTCCTTGAACGACCCGCGCACGTCGATCAAGCCGATCATCTCGGTCTTCTTGCCGGGGCTGATGTTCACCACGAAGTGGCTGAGGCACTCGAACACGTAATAGAGCCCCACCCCCGCGCCGCCCGCCTTGTCGTCCACCTGGTCATCCCCCCGGCGGAAGCACTTGGACAGGTAGTAGAGCAGCCGGTCCCGGCTCAGCGAGCCGAACGGGTCGGTGGCGGAGATGCCCAGCTTCACGCCGTCACAGGCGAGCTTGATCTCCACCTCTTCGTTCGGCTCGAGCGTGACCTCGGACTCGCGCGCCAGGTGGCCGTAGCGGCTCTTCCCGTTCTTGTCGACCGGCGCGTTGTAGATGGCGTTGGTGAAGAACTCGTCCGTCACGCTGCTGAAGTGGCTCACGAGCCGCGGGTCGATCCCTATTGCGGTGGCGTACTGCTCGGCCGCCGCCACCACGGTCCGCTTGTCCAGGGAGCGCGAGAAGCGCAGGGACTTGGGCTGGATCCCCCAGGAGAAGTACTTCTCGATCCCGAAGATGTTGCGCTGGAGCAGCTTCTGCACCGTGACGATCAGCTCCCAGGCGTCCAGGTCGTCGTTGCGGGCGACGAGGTTGGTGAGCATCCGGTTGCCGAACAGGCGCGCGAAGTCGTCCTTGCACTGCCCCTCCGAGAGCACCAGCAGGCGCGTCTCGGAGCTGGGCTCGGGGTAGGCGTCCAGCAGGCGCGCCCGGTCAGCCGGCGAGAGCGCGTCGTAGTCCGCCAGCACCAGGCCGTAGCGCGAGTCCGGGGGCAGCTCGCCCAGCCCGTCGCGCGTCTCCACCTCCTCGCCGCTCACCGAGCGGAGCACCTGGATCATCTTCCGGTGGTGCTTGCGCGAGCCGTGGACGAGGAGGATCCGCCGCGACGGCGGCGCGGGGGTGGCGGGCCTGGCCATGAGCTCTTGAGGGGTCGCCATGGCGGTCAGGGCCCGTTGGACGGCGTGCGGAGGAAGGTGCGGGTGCCGCCGCCGAGCGGCGGGCCGGAGGCCTCCAGCTCCGCCATGCGGGGCGCGAGCCACTTGGAGAGGTCCGCCGCCGAGGCCGGCTGGCCGGTGGAGGCGATCAGCCGTTCGAGGTCCTCCTGGAACGCGAGCGCGGTGGGGTAGCGCTGCTCCCGGTCCCGCGCCAGCGCCCGGTCCAGGATCTCCTGCACCAGCGGCGGCGCCTGCGGCAGCTTCTCCGCCATCCGCGGGATGGGCGCGGTCATGATCGCGTTGAGCGTGGCGAAGTCCGAGTCACGCTGGAACAGGTGCTCCAGCGTGAGGCACTGGTAGAAGATCAGCCCGGTGGGGAAGAGGTCCGCCCGCCCGTCCAAGGGGGTGTTGGTGCCCGCCCCCTGCTCCGGCGCCATGTAGGACATCTTCCCCTTGATGGTGTTCACCGGGGTGCGGCTGCTGTTGTCCACCGCCTTGGCGATGCCGAAGTCGGTCAGCTTCACCTGGCCGCCGCCGGAGACGAGCACGTTGTGCGGGGAGACGTCCCGGTGGATGATCGCCAGCGGCGCGCCGGACTCGTCGGTGCAGGAGTGCGCGGCCTGCAGCCCCGCGCAGATGTCCGCCGCCACCCGCGCCGCCAGGTGGACCGGCAGCGGCTGCTTGAGCTTGGCGCACTGCTTGAGCACCACGTTGAGGTCCCAGCCGGGCACGTACTCCATGGCCATGAAGTACTGGTTGCCCTCCTGCCCGAGGTCGAAGATCTGGGTCACGTTCGGGTGGGAGATCCGCGCGGCCAGGCGCGCCTCGTCGAGGAACATGTTGATGAAGGCGGTGTCTTCGGACAGGTGCGGGAGGATCCGCTTGAGCACCACCTTCTTTTCGAAGCCGGCCACCGCGGTCTGCCGGGCGAGGAAGACCTCCGCCATCCCGCCCATCCCCAGCCGGCGCACCAGCTGGTAGCGGCCGAAGGCCTCGTTGGGCGCAGGGGCCGCCTGCGAGGAGTCCGCGAAGGAGCGGTGGGTTCTCAGGTACTCCTTCACCTGCGTGGGGGCGCTCTGGGGCCGCAGCGCGCGCAGGGCGGCGAGCTCCTGCGGCGAGAAGGCGGGCTGGAGCGCGCCGTGACAAAGCTCGCAGGCGCCGGCGGCCGGCCTGTCGAGCGCGAGATCCGTGAGCTCCTCCGCGCCGAGCTCCAGCGGCCCCTGCGCCCCGCAGCCGCCGCACCGGAACGGCAGCCAACCCGAGACCAGCTTGGCGCCACAGGTCCCCTTTGGATCCGCGGCGAGCGCGTTCGCCAGCTCCGGGGGGACCCGGGCCAGGTAGAGCTCCAGGCCGCCGGTGTTGAGCAGCGAGCGCAGCCGCTCCATCCCGGGGTCGGAGACGCGGGTGATCCCCTCCAGCACCGCCACCACGCTCCCCTCCAGCCCGTCCGCGATCCGCTTGAAGCTGGCGGTCTTGTCGAGCGAGCCGGAGAGCCACAGCGCGGTGACCGAGTCCTCCACGTCCTTGGCCACGCTCAGCGGTTCGGCGGTCTCCTGCTTGCCGGCGAGCAGCGCGTCCACCAGCGCGGGGGGCGCCGGCTGCCGGCAGCGTGAGGCGTAGGAGAAGTAGGAGCCCGGCGAGTCGTCGAAGTCCGCGTCCGCCTGGCACTTGGGGCACTTCACCGGCGGCGGCGACTTGGTGCGGACCTCGTTGAACTGCGTCCGCATGTCCAGCAGGACGTCCGTGTACTCGCCGCACCCGCCGCACACGTACGGCAGGTAGAAGCTCAGCAGCTCGCCGCGGCCGGCGAACTGACTCATCATGTTGAACTGCATGATGATGGACGGGCGACAGCGGACGAAGCAGTAGTAGTCGCAGGCGAGCTCCTTCATCGCCTTGATCCACTCGCGCACGCCGTAGGAGGTGATCTTCTTCACCTCGTCCAGGTCGAAGACGACCACCCCGCGCGCCAGCTGCAGCAGGTTCGCCCGGGGGAACTGCGTGTCGATGGCCCCCGAGAGCCGCACCATGCAACCGCCCGCAGTCGAGCTGTGCGAAAGCTTCAGCTCGGAGTCGCCAGCAGAGGAGCTCATCGTGCGGTCGAGGCTAGCGACCGCGGCGCGCGCGCCGCAACGGCGCACTCCCCCCACACCGAGCCTCTCAGGCGAGGCGCGAGAGCGCAGCTTCGGCCGCGCTCGGAGGCGCGGGGACGGCCGCCTTCGCCGCGTAGGCGAAGTACGTCTTGGGGACGTCGTCGAACTCGGCCTGCTTCCCACACGCGCCGCAAATGGTGTGGGGAGGCTTGAACTCCTTGACGCTCTGCGGATCCTTGCGGACGTCCAGCAGCACGTCCGTGTACTCGTCGCAGTCCGGGCAGCGGTAGGGCAGGTAGAAGCTGAGCAGCTCCCCCTTCCCCGCGAACTGGGACATCAGGTTGAACTGCATCACCATGGCCGCGCGGGCGCGGACGAAGCCCACGTAGGTGGCGCGCAGCTCCCGCATCGCGGAGATCCACTGGCGCACGCCGTAGGAGCTGATCCGCTTCACGCCGTCCAGGTCGATCAGCACCGCTCCGTCCGCCAGCGCGAGCGTCCGTTCCTTGTCGAAGTTGGTGTCGATCACGCCGCTGAGCCGGATGATGCAGCCTCCGGGAGCATCTTCGCGGCTCACCTTGAGGTCGCTGCCGTCGTTCGACATGCGGGCGGAACGCTAGTCGGCTGGAGAGGCTGCCGCAAGGCTTGGCACCGGCGCAGCCTCTCGGGCGTCCGCGGGGAGCGGCGCGGGCGTGTAGCGGTAGCGCTGCGCCTGCGCGTAGGTGAGCAGGCTCGCTCCGTAGCTGAGGAAAGGTGGTGGCGGTACGCCCAGCTCTTCGAGCACGCGGCGGTTGTCGAAGACGGTGTTGCAGGTCAGGTAGGGCCAGAAGACGCGGAAGAGCAGCGCCGCGCGCGCCACCCCCAGCCTCCGCGGGAGGGCGCCCACCAGCCGCAGCGCGGCTGCGTAGAGCGTGCCCAGCCACGGCGCGAAGCGCCCCGGGCGCCCCCCGCGCAGCGCGCGCGCGAGCTCCGCGTACGTCGGCGACGCCTCGCCCGCGCTCAGGTGATAGGTGGCGTGGCGCAGCGAGGGCTTCTGGTGCAGCTGCACCACCGCCGCCGCCACCCAGTCCGCCGGCACGATGTCCAGGCGGCGGGTGGGGACATGCGGGATCAGCGGCAGCCGCTGCAGCATCGCCAGCCCCTGGAGCATCTGGAACTGCGTGGTCCGGGCGCTCACGCTGTCGCCGATCACGCTGCTGGGGCGCAACGTCAGCACCGGCACGTCCGGCAGCAGCTCCCGCGCCATGTGCTCGGCGAACTTCTTGGTGAAGGCGTAGGGGTCCACGTCCTCCTGGTCCCACCGCAGGGCCGCCTCCTCGTCGATGGTCTCATCCTGCCGCGGGCCCGCCACGGTGGTGGTGGAGATGACGGTGAGCCGCCGCACGCCGTGCGCGGCCTGGGCCGCCTTCACCAGCTTGATCACCTCCAGCGTGGCCCGCAGGTTGCCGTTCATCCCCGCCTTCCAAGACCGGCGGTTCACCGCGGCGGCGCAGTGGATGACGGATTGGGTGAGCTGGACCAGGACCCGGTAGCGCTCCGGCGGCAGGCCAAGCTGCGGCTGGGCGCAGTCGCCGGTGAAGATCGTCACCCGCTCCCGGAGCGCGCCGCGGAAGGCCTCCAGCGACAGGTGCGGCTGCAGCGCCCCCCAGAGCCGCTCGGCGGCGCGCGCCTCGTCCTCGCCGCGCACCAGCAGCGCCAGCGGCTCTCCGGTCCGCGCGAGCAGCTCCCGCACCAGGTACGCGCCCAGGTAGCCCGTTGCCCCGGTGAGGAAGATGGCCATCTCGGAGCGCGGTTATAGCTGGCCGCCTCCGGTGAGCCCGATGTGCGCGGACCGCCGCTTTCGCGTCAGAGGCTGCTACAACCCGCTCGTGCTCTGGCTCAAGCGGCTGCGCCGTACGCTGATCACCGCGCTGGCCCGCCGCTTCCGGCGCCGCGCGCTCCGGCGCCGCGCGGCCGGCCCCGAGGCGGCGCTCGCGGCGGCGAGGCGGATCCTCTCCCGCAAGAAGTACTGCGTCCTCTGTACGCGCTCGGAGCTGGGGGTGGACGCGCGCGTGGTGCAGCCGTTC
The DNA here is from genome assembly GCA_044229415.1 of Myxococcaceae bacterium. Taxonomy (GTDB): domain Bacteria; phylum Myxococcota; class Myxococcia; order Myxococcales; family Myxococcaceae; genus JBGATB01. Next base: position 92,671 of record JBGATB010000029.1, read on the forward strand.
TGGCCGGACGAGCAGCTGTGCGTGTGGATGGGGACCAGCCGGGCTTCGCGCAAGGCGGCGCAGATCGCGCGCTGCGCCGAGGTGACGCTGGTCTACGAGGACGACGCGCGCGCCGCCTGCGTCACGCTGGTGGGCCGGGCGCAGCTGGTGCTGGGGCCGCAGGAGGAGCTGCGCCGGCGCTTCATGCCGCTCTGGTACGCGTTCTTCCCCGGGGGCCCGCTGGACGGTGACTTCGCGCTGATCCGCTTCGAGCCCTACCGGCTGGAGGTGATTGACTTCACGCTCCCGCTCGCGCCGGATCCCTTCGGCGTGGCCAGCCTGGCGCTGGAGCGGGACGGCGCGGGCTGGCGCGAGGCTCAGCCGGGCTTGGCGCGCAGCCGCCCGAACATGCCGCCCGGCGCGTAGTAGGTCATGATCACCTGACCTGCCTGGAGGCGGAAGCCGTCCCGCAGGTTCACGCTGAAGCCGCGCACCAGCTTCACGCCGTCACACCAGGAGCCGTTCTTCGAGCCCACGTCCATCACGCTCCAGGCGTTGGTGGGGGAGCGCTTGAAGAGCAGGTGGACGGTGGAGAGCGTCCCGTCGTTGAGGACGAGGTCGCACTTCGGGCCCCGCCCGAGCGACAGCTCCGTCTTCCCGTCCGGGGCGAGCGCGAGCGCCAGCGCTTCATCCTTGGCGTGCGTGGGGCCACCGGCGCGCGCGGCCTCCAGCTGGGCGGGCTGGACCACCGCGGTTCCCCCGGCGTCCGGCCGCCAGGAGCCGGGCTCCCAGAGCAGCCAGTCGTGAGGGTGCGTGCGCCGCAGCTCAGGCTCGGCCCCTTCCGGGAAGCGCGTTCGCAGCTGGGAGAGGAGGTAACTCTTCACGGGGCGTCCGAGCGAGCCGTGAGCTTACACGCCCGAATGGGGCGTGGCTGTGCGGACTTAACTCTCGCTGAGAATTCTTGGCTCCTGACAAAACACGGTCGGACTCGCAAGCGGCCCCTTGGATCGGTGAGACTGCCGCGCACACCGGCGCTCCATGGCTGACTCCACCAAGATCCGGCCGTCCATCCCCGCTGCTGCCCCCGGCGCTCCGCCGCCCGCGGACCGGGCTGCGCCCGCGGAGGAGAAGAAGAACGAAGCCAAGCGCGGCCCGTTTGGCCTGCCGCTGGGGCTGCCGCTGGTGGGAGTGGTCCCGGTGATCGTCGGCGGGATCAAGCAGGCGCTGGACGCGATCAGCGCGCCCATCCGCTCCGCCGCCAACGCGGTGGAGGACTTCTTCGAGAGCCCCGGCTCGGACGGGAAGTCCGGCTGGGCGCTGGAGGGCGCCGCGCCCACGCGGGATCGCAGCGCCCGGTTCAAGGAGCTGTTGCAGGCGAACCGGACGGGGAAGGAGATCCTCCCCGGCTCGGCGCAGGAGTACTCGTACCTGCTGGTCCCCGGGCTCCTGGCGGATCACTACCCCGGCTACCTCACCAACACCGGGGACGTGCTGCGCGAGCAGGGGCTCAAGGTCCACGTGGCCAAGGTGCAGACCCAGGCCACCGTGAAGGAGAACGCGAAGATCATCCGGGACGCGCTGCTGGAGGCCTGCAAGTCCGGCAAGCAGGTGGTGATGATCGGCCACAGCAAGGGCGCGGTGGACGCGATGGCCGCGCTGTCGCTCTACCCGGAGATCCGCCACCGGGTGCGCTCCATGATCTCCATGCAGGGGGCCTACGGCGGGTCCATCATCGCCAGCGACCTGTTGGATTCGAAGGTGCTCGCGCCGGTGGCCCGCAAGGGGCTGACCACGGTGTTTGGCGGGGACGACACGTCCCTCACGGACGTCACGTATTCGGCCCGGCAGAAGTTCCTCAAGGAGCACCCCTACCCGCCGGACATCGACACGGTGTCCCTGGTCACCAGCCGGTTCGATCCGAAGTCGATCCTCTCCCCCCTCGAGGCGTACGTGAAGACGCGCTACGGGTTGGACAACGACGGGATCCTCACGGTGGAGGACCAGATCGTCCCCGGCTCCCGCGTGGTGAAGCTGGACGGCGTAGACCACGCCGAGGGGGCGCTCAGGGGGCTGCCCGGCTTCTCGGAGTACACGCCGGGCGAGCTCGCGCTGGGGCTGGTGGCGCTCGCGCTCGAAGACTGAGTTGACGGGGCTCTGGGTCCCCCCTATAAGCCCCCGATTCGTCTGGTAGCAGGTTGTGCGACCCGGTCTGTACCCCTCCACGGACCGGGCGTCTGAAGATCCTCGGAGTGGGTGAACAAGGAAGGCAGCAGATGTCTCTTCATCCTGAGCGCAAGGCCGCGCTCGTCTCGCAGTTCAAGGTCCACGACAAGGACACCGGGTCTCCCGAGGTGCAGGTGGCGCTCCTGTCCGAGCGGATCACCCAGCTCACCGAGCACTTCAAGACCCACAAGAAGGATCACCACTCCCGTCGCGGGTTGCTCAAGCTGGTCGGTCAGCGCCGCCGCCTGCTGGACTACCTGAAGGACAAGGATCCCAACCGCTACAAGAAGTTGATCGAAGGCTTGGGCATTCGAAAGTAGGGAGTTTCCGCCGGGGCGCTCGAAGTTCGAGCGCCCCGCGGTGTTGTAGGGGGGCGGTGGAGTTTTTGGTTTCCGATCGACGCGGCCCAGCGCCCTGGGCCGGAGGCGACCAGGGATCAAAGGCCCACCGGCAAGGCAGTCGTTGGCAGCGCGGTGGAAGACCGATTCCGGAGGAGCCGCAGCTCTCGCTTTCGAAGCGGGGGTCGTTGGGCTTCCTCCACCCTGTAGCCCTTCAAACCAGAGAGCAGAAGAGAGAAAAGGAAAGCCATGTACCTGAAGAAGAGCGTGAAGGTCGGCGCGAGCGAGCTGTCGATCGAGACCGGCAAGATGGCGAAGCAGGCGGACGGCTCCGTGGTGGTCCGCTACGGCGACACCATGCTGCTGTGCACCGCGGTGTCCCTGAAGGACAAGAAGGACGTCGACTTCCTGCCGCTGACGGTGGAGTTCAAGGAGAACCTCTATTCGGCGGGGCGGATCCCCGGCAGCTACTTCAAGCGCGAGGGGCGCCTCACCGAGAAGGAGACGCTCTCCTCCCGGCTGGTGGACCGCTCCTGCCGGCCGCTCTTCCCCGAGGGCTACGCCTACGAGACGCAGGTGATCTGCAACGTGATCTCTGCGGACATCGAGAACGAAGGCGACATCCACGGCATCACCGCCGCTTCGAGCGCGCTGATGCTCTCGGACATCCCCTTCAACGGCCCCATCGCTGGCGTGCGGGTGGGCCGGGTGGACGGGCAGTTCGTGGCCAACCCCACGGCCAAGCAGCGCGAGACGAGCGACATTGACCTGGTGATGGCCGTCTCCAAGGAAGCCATCGTCATGGTGGAGGGCGGCGCGGAGGAGGTCAGCGAGACGGACATGATCGCGGCGCTGGAGTTCGGCAAGCAGGCGGCGCAGCCCATCATCGCGCTCCAGGAGACGATGCGCGCCGAGCTGGGCAAGAAGACCCGCGAGTACGAGAAGCTGGCCGCGCACGACGAGGGGCTCAAGAAGCGCGTCCGCGAGCTGACGTGGGAGGGCGTGAAGAAGGGCTACACCATCCACGAGAAGCACGACCGCTACAACGCGCTCTCGCAGAACCGCAAGGCGGCGCAGGTCAAGCTCAAGGAGGAGCTGGGGGACAAGTACACCGCCAAGGTCGAGGCTTCGATCAAGGCGATCTACGAGGACCTCAAGTACGAGCACATGCGGGAGATCACCGTGAACGGCGGCCGCATTGGCGACCGGCCGCACGACGTGGTCCGCAAGATCACCTCCGAGGTCGGTATCCTCCCCCGCGTCCACGGCAGCGCGCTCTTCACCCGTGGCGAGACCCAGGCGCTGGTGGTGGCCACGCTGGGCACCGCGGATGACGAGCAGCGGCTGGAGCAGCTCTCCGGCATGTCCTTCAAGAAGTTCCTGCTCCACTACAACTTCCCCCCGTTCTCGGTGAACGAGGCCAAGCCGCTGCGCGGCCCCGGCCGCCGCGAGATCGGCCACGGCGCGCTCGCCGAGCGGGCGCTGCGCAACATGATGCCCAAGGGGGATCAGTTCCCGTACACCATCCGGATCGTCTCGGACATCCTCGAGTCCAACGGCTCTTCGTCCATGGCCTCGGTCTGTGGCGGCACGCTGGCGCTGATGGACGCGGGCGTGCCGATCAAGGAGCCGGTGGCGGGCATCGCCATGGGCCTGGTGAAGGAGGGCGAGAAGATCGCCATCCTCTCGGACATCCTCGGTGACGAGGATCACCTGGGCGACATGGACTTCAAGGTGTGCGGCACCAAGAAGGGGATCACCTCCATCCAGATGGACATCAAGATCACCGGGTTGACCACGGAGATCATGAAGCGCGCGCTGGAGCAGGCCCGCCAGGGGCGGCTGCACATCCTCGGCGAGATGCTCAAGGCGCTGGACGCGCCCCGCAAGGAGATCAGCCAGTACGCGCCGCGGATCACCACCATCATGATCCGGCCGGAGTTCATCAAGAACGTGATCGGCCCGGGCGGGAAGGTGATCAAGGACATCATCGCGAGGACCGGCTGCTCCATCAACATCGAGGACTCGGGCAAGGTGGACATCGCCTCCGCCAACGGGGACGCGGTGAAGGCGGCCATCTCGATCATCCAGGGGCTGACCCGCGAGGCCGAGGTGGGGAAGATCTACCTGGGCACGGTCCGGAAGATCGCCGAGTTCGGCGCCTTCGTGGAGATCTTCCCGGGCACGGACGGCCTCATCCACATCTCCGAGCTCTCCGACAAGCGCGTGAAGTCCGTCTCGGACGTGCTCAAGGAGGGTGAAGAGGTGATGGTGAAGGTCATCTCCATCGACAAGACGGGGAAGATCCGGCTCTCCCGCAAGGAGGCGCTGGCGGACCGCCAGGCCGCCCAGGCGGGCACGCCGCCCCCGGCCGCCGGCGCCACGCCGGGCACCGAGCAGGCCAAGGCGTAGCGCGCCTTCTCTGTTCGCTTCGTAAACCGAAGGCCCCGGGCGCTTTTGTCCGGGGCCTTCTTCACGTCCGAGCGTTCTCGTGCTGAACCGCCACGCCATCGTCCTCTTTCTCGGGATCGCGGCCCTGTTGCTGCTGCGTCCGGCGGGCGAGCTCGCCGCGGGGCTCTCCGCGGTGCAGCAGCTGCTCCCGGTGCCGGTGTACGGGGCCCTGGGGACCGGCTTCGTGCTGATGCTGGTGGGGCTGCTCCTGGACGACGGGCGGGGCAGCCCCCGTGCCCGCCTGGGGCAGCTGTTGCAGGGGATGGGGGTCTCCTTCCTCTTCGCGGACGTGGCGATCCTCCTGCCGATCGGCCGGCCCGCGCTCCACCTGGTCCTCGCGGAGGCGGGGATCGCTCTGGCGGGGCTGGGCGTGTTGATGGAGCTGCGCGGCCGGTACCAACGGCTGCGGCTGGCGGCGGCCACGCAGGCGTTGGGAGATCTCCTCTACGTCTGCGCCTTCGCCTACGGGCTGCTCGGCCTGCAGGGCACACCGAGCGCGGTGGGCTGGGTGTTCATCGCCATCGCCGGGCTGCTCGGGCTCTACGCGGCGATCTCCAACGCCGTGCTCCAAGTGGCGCGGCTCAAGAACCCGCAGGCCGGGTGGCGCTTTCGGGTGCTCGGCGTGGGGGAGGGCGGGCTGGCGGTGAAGACGCCCGGCGGGGAGGCGACCATCCCCTGGCGCCACTTCCAGGCCGTGCAGCGGCTGGATGGGCGGCACCTGATCCTGATCCTCCCCGCGCCGCTGCCCGAGGAGGTCAAGCGCGCCAACCTCCCCATGGAGGAGCTGCGCACCACCGCCGAGGAGCTGGTGCCGGAGACCGCGCCGCCGCCGGACCGGTACGGCTTCGTGCTGCACGAGCAGGAGCTCGGGCGCCCGCTCGCTGACGCGCAAGCGTTGCTGCAGAGCCGCGTACCCTCTCCGGCGTGACGGGTGTGACGGGGTAGGTCCTGCCCTTGCACTGATAGACCGTTCCCTGTCCTGATGCGTTCTCCCGCTTCCTGGGGCTCACGGAGGTGAACGGTGCCCAGCCAACCGCCGGAGCTCCCGCCGCCCGGCGCGGCCCTGAAGCCGCCGCCGCTGCCCCCCTCGTGGCGCCCGAAGAAGGGCCACGTGGCCACCATCTCCGAGTTCTTCGGCCACTTCCGGTGGATCTTCATGCCGGCCGGCCTCTTCGCGCTGGTGGCGGTGGGCGTCCATGCGGCCGCGGACACGCTGGATGACCGGCTGCTGCGGCTGTTCGACCACCTGGACGCGGTGCTGGACGGCTACTTTGGCGCGTACGAGCTGACGCAGCCGCTGGTGGACTGGGTGGGCGCGGAGCAGCGCACCGTGGCCGCGCGGGCGATCATGCTGCTGTGGGAGCTGTGCGCGGACGCGCTCCTGGCGCTGCCGGCGCTCGGCTACGAAGAGGTGGCGCACCCCAAGCCCAAGGCCAAGAAGCGGTTCGTCCCGCTGGAGTCCCGGCGCTGGCCGCTCTTGGCCGCGCGGGTGAAGGCCCGCCCCACCACGCTGCGGCTCTTCCGCCCGCTGGCCACCGGGGCCATGGCGCTGGCTGGCGCCTGCGCGGTCGCCCGGATGGTGCAGGGCGCGCTCTACCTCTCCATGCGCCAGGGGGTGGCGGATGACGTGGCCGGCCCGGTGGCGCGCTTCTGCGCGCTCTTCTCGCTCTTCGGCGTGGTCCTCTCCTTCGGCTGGCGGGCGGTCCTGCAGAGCCTGGCGGACGCGGACGAGACCTGCGAGAGCAAGGGCTTACGCGGCCGCAAGGCGTGGACGGCCGGGCTGATTGGCTCGGTGCTGGTGCTGCCGCTGGCGGTGGCCGCGGTGGTGGACGCCTCGCCCGTGTTGGCCTTCTTCCGCTGACGAGCGCACGCGAATGTTCCTCCGGCGCACGCGCGGCCTCTTCGACCTCCTGCTGGCCTCCCTGTGCCTGTGGGGCGCGTACCACCACACGCCGCTGGGGGCGCTGATCCGCACGCTGGGCGGCCTCACCTTCGGCGTGGAGAGCTCGGCGCGGCCGCTGCTCGCCTACTACAACGGCGGCCTGTACGGCCGCTCGGACCTGCCGGCCTCACTGGAGCTGCCGGCGCCGCTCAAGGGCGAGGTGCCGCCGGGCGAGGCGCTGGCCTACGGCGTCTTCGCGGCGGTGCGCGAACAGGAGGCGGCGGCGCGGGCGCGGACGTACACCCTGGCGCGCACGCGCGGGGTGATGACCGCCACCCTGGACGACGAGCGCGAAGGGCCCAAGGCCTACGCGAAGCTGCTCAAGGCGCTCTCGGGCGAGCTGGGCTCGGAGGAGCTGGCGGTGGCGGCGCTCTTCTGCGGGGACGAGCCGGCCCGCTACGCGCGGGACCGCCTGGAGGCGCAGGACGCGGAGCGGACGCTGGAGAAGATCGCCCAGCAGCTGCCGCCTGGCTTCGAAGGCGCGGTGCTCTCCGCGTCCAAGGCGATGATGCTGGGCACCGCCTACGGGCTGGGCTGGCCGGTGCCGGACAGCGCGCCGCTCACCTCGCCGTTCGGCGTGCGGCTCCACCCGGTGCTGGGCGTGGACCGGATGCACACCGGCGTGGATCTCTCGGTGCGGCCGGGGACGCCGGTGAAGGTGACCTCCAACGGGGTGGTCCGCCGCGCCAGCGCGGACGCCGTCAACGGGCTGGTCCTCACCGTGGACCACGGGCGCGGCGTCACCACGTCCTACTGCCACAACTCGCGCCTGCTGGTGGCGGAGGGGCAGCTGGTGAAGCGGGGAGAGGTGATCGCCGAGTCCGGCAACACCGGCCGCTCCACCGGGCCGCACGTGCACTACCAGCTGGAGCTGGGGCGCGTGCCGGTGGATCCGCTGCGCTTCCGCGTCAGCCGCCCCGCGCTGGTCAGCGGCGGCGGGCGCTGAGGCGCAAGACGCGAGTCGGCGTGGCCGGTGAGCCGTCACCCGTGACGCGTGACCCGTGAGCCGTGAGCCGTGAGCCGTGAGCCGTCACCCGTGAGCCGTGAGCCGTGAGCCGTGAGCCGTCACCCGTGACGCGTGACCCGTGGCCGTGAGCCGTGAGCCGTGAGCCGTGAGCCGTGAGCCGTGAGCCGTGAGCCGTGAGCCGTGAGCCGTGAGCCGTGAGCCGTGAGCCGTGAGCCGTGAGCCGTGAGCCGTGAGCCGTGAGCCGTGAGCCGTGAGCCGTGAGCCGTGAGCCGTGAGCCGTCCCCCGTACCCGTACCCGTCCCCGTGAACGAACGCGAACCCGCACCCGAACCCGACCGAGGTCGCGAGAGGCCCTCACCGGAGTCCATGCACGGCAGCGCGTGGATGAGCGGCACCTCCGCGAAGCTGGCAATGCAGCTCGGGTTCGGGTGCGGGTTCGCGTTCGTTCACGGGTACGGGTACGGGTACGGGTACGGGTACGGGTCACGGCCCGCACGGGTACGGCCCGCACGGACACGGAAAGCCGATCCTGCGGCTGCGCTCGGCCCGCCTCGTGAAAGTCCTCATGGGCAGGCGTTGGCCCTACTCGCGGTCACCGAAGAGGCGGACCTTCTCCTCCGGGCCATCCGAGCCGCGGGGGTAGGTGGCAACCTCGGGCGCCTTGCCGCTCTCCCAGGCATTCAGCACCGGATCCACCACGTGCCACTGCGCCTGGGTCTCGTCCCCGCGCACCGAGAGCGCCGTCTCGCCGTCGATCACGTTCCGGATGTGGCGGGCGTACGGGTCCAGCGGGTTGAGCCGCGCGGGGGCCGTCAGCTCGAGCTGCTTGTCGCCGGAGCGCAGGGTGAGGCTGGGCGTGGGATCAATCGCCGCCACCAGCTCCGCCTCGGCGTCCGGGGAGACGCCCAGCCGCTTCGCCAGCGCCGGCGTGAGGTGGGAGAAGTGGACCACCACTTCGGAGCGCTTGCCTTCGAGCGCCTTGCCGGTCTCCAGCACCACCGGCACCCCGCGCCACTGGGGCGTGTCGATGTTCAGCTTGAGCGCCGCGAAGGTCTCCCGCTGCGAGCCTTCGGCGACGCCCTTCTCGGCCTGGTAGCCGATCCCGGCGTCGCTCGGCGCGTATTGGCCGCGCACCGCGTTGGCCTCCACCTGCTCCGGGCCCACGGTCTGGATGGACTTGAGCAGCTGCGCCTTGGCGTCGCTGATCGCCTCGGCGGTGGCGCGCTTGGGCAGAGGCAGGGTGGCCATCCCCAGCGTCTGCAGCAGGTGGCCCTGGATCATGTCGCGCAGGGCGCCCACGTCTTCGTAGAAGGCGCCGCGGCCTTCAATCCCGATCTTCTCCGTGGCGCGGACCTCTATCCGGTTGACGAACTCGCGGTTCCAGACCCGTTCCAGGTCCTTGTCCGCGAAGCGCAGCGCGAGCAGGTTCAGCACCCCCGCTTTCCCGAGGTAGTGGTCAATCCGGTAGACGTTCTTCTCTCCCGCCAGCTCGGCGATCTCCGCGTTGAGCGCGCGCGCGCTGGCCTCGTTGGAGCCGAACGGCTTCTCGATGATCAGCCGGGGATCCACGCCGCCCTCCTGCGGGCCGATCAACCCCGCCCGGGAGAGCCGCTCGATGGTGGGCGCCACCGCGCTGGGGGGCAGCGAGAAGTAGAAGATCCGCTCTCCCGCGCCGCCGGCCTCCGCGTCCAGGGCGTCCAGCCGCGCCTTGAGCGCCTCGAGGGAGGCCGGGTCCTCGTCCACCTTCTGGAAGCTCAGCCGCTGCTCGAGCGAGCGCCAGGCCTCGGAGGTCTCGTCCACGCCGCCCAGCGTCCTGGCGTTCTCGCGGGTCTGCTCCCGGAAGGCCTCCTCCGGAAGATCGCTGCGGCCCACCGCCACCACGCGCGTGCCCTCGGGGATCAGCTTCTGCTCGGTGAGCTCGTGGAACGCGGGAAAGAGCTTGCGCTTGGCGAGATCTCCGGTGGCGCCGAAGAGGATGACCGTGGGCGGCGCCGCCGCCGGGGCCCGGTTCACCTCGTCGAAGAGCGGGGCCACCCCCGGCTTGCGGAAGATGAAGGGGCCGTGCGCCGGGGCGAGCCGCGAGAGCGCCTGTCCGAGCGCGGCGTGCCACGGCCGCGCCACCGCGGACAGCCGCGCCTGCGCGCCCGCAGCGAGCGCATTGAGCCGCTCCGCGTAGCCGCGCGCCGCGGCGAAGGCCCGGCCGAGCGACGCAGGGGAGGGGTTGGCGCTGGCCTCGCGCACCGCGGCCAGGGCCGGCCCCTCCGCGCGCGAGAGCTCTGCCAGCTCCGCGGGCGAGCCGCCCGAGCGGGCGCTGCGCGCGGCGGCGAGCATGCGCATGGCCAAGAGGAACTCGAAGTTCTCGACGAGGACCTGCGAGGCACCGGAGAGATCTCCGCTGCGCAGGTACTGCTCCCCCAGCGCCAGGCCGGTGAGCGCGCCCACCTCTGACCCCAGGTACACCGCGGCGTTCACCGCGTGCGCGCCGGCGCCCTTGCCCGCGGCGAGCGCGGCGGCCTCGCGGCGCAGGTGCAGCGCCCGCGCGCCGGTGAGCGTCTCGAAGAGGATGATGCTGCGCGTGTAGTCCCCCAGGCCCCAGCCCGCGCGCTCCGGCTTGCCGCGCAGCACCTCGAAGCCGTTCATCCCGGTGTGGAAGAGGGCGCCGTCCACCGCGGCGCCGCCGGCGAGCAGCGCCCCGCGCGGAGCGTTCACGCCCGCCGCGCGCAGCCCCGCCGCCAGCCCGCGGGCGCCCACCCCGCCCACCAGCGCGCCCACGCCGACCATGGCCCACGTCTGCGGCGCGTCCAGGATGTGGTGGAGCCCTTCGCCCGCCTGGCGCAGGAAGCCCTTGCGCGTCTTCTCCTCCAGCACGCCCAGCTGCGCCTGGACCTGCGCCACCCAAGGCAGCAGCGCGGCGTGCCCGGGCGCCGCCTCCAGCGCCTCCAGCCGCGAGGCCTCGGCCTCGATCGCCGCGGGCTCGAGGCCCTGCAGCGCCGCGCGTGCGTCCGGCCGCGTCTGCTTCGCCTCCAGCCCCAGGAAGCCGCCCTTGCCGAAGCCGCGCTTGCCGTAGTCCGCGCGGATCTCCTCGAGCTTGGGGGCCAGGGCGCGCAGCTCGGCGGCGGTGCAGACCGCGCGGCCGCCGGTGTCCACCACGCCGGTGGCGATCAGCCGGTTGATCCCCGCCGTGAGTGAAGGCTTGCCGTCCGCGCCGGTGAGCACGGACTGCCCGTCCGGGCCCTTCGCGGTGAGGGTGGGCTGCAGGGCGGCGCCGTACAGCTCCCGGGCCGCGTCCGCCGCGCCCGCGGACGCGGACGCCTGGAGCAGCGCGAGCCGCCCGCGGGTGAGGGCCTCGGGCGAGGCGGGGGGCCCCGCCAGCTCCGCGAGCCGCCAGTCGGCGCGCGCGAGCCCCGCCTCCAGCCCCCGGCCGTTCGCCACGGCCAGCGCCGCGTCGTCCAGCGCCTTCAGGGTCCGGTTGAGCTCGGAGATCCGCGCCCGCTGGGGCGCGCGCTCCAGCGCCTCGGCGTCCGTCACGGTCTCCTTGACGCCCTCCAGCCCGTGGCCGGAGAGCAGCCCGCCCACCGCCTTGCCCAGCCCGGCGCCCAGGCGGGAGACGCTGTCCAGCCCGCCGTGCGCGTCCCGCCAGGCGGAGAGCGCGCCCAGCTGCGCCTTCAGCTCCGCGGAGACCTCCGCGCGGCGCGCCGAGATCTCCGAGAGCAGCGTCAGCCCGCTCGCCAGCTCCGGCTGGGCGGCCAGCTCCGCGCCCAGCGCAGGCTGCTCGGCGCCGTCCAGGAAGTGATCTCCCGTCCGCGGCGCCGCAGGCGCGGCCGCCGCCGCCGCGGCAGGCGAGGGCTCGGCGCGCGCGGACGCCACGGGCGCCGGCAGACCGCTGCGAGAGATGGCTGACGTCACGAACTGACTCCGACTTCCCGGCCCTGCCTGCTCTTGTGCTGCGCTGCGCTCAGCGGAAGAAGTTCCACTCGTTGACCGGCGCCACCGAGAGCCGCTCCGGGGCCACCTTGCCGTCCGGTCCGATGTACGCGTTGAACTGGATGGACTGGCCGTTCACCAGGGTCATGTCCCGGAGCAGGTTGCGAAGGGTGGGGTTGGCGTTCACCAGGTTCGCCAGCTGCTGGGTGGCGTTGGCGTCCAGGTTCTTGGACTTGAACACCAGCTGGCCGTCCTCGCGGGAGACGGTGACGCGCATGTCCGCGCCGTTGGGGTACTGCGGGTAGTTGATCGGCGCGAGCAGGGCGGCCAGGTTGTACTTGAGCCGGAACTCCTCGAAGCCGGTGGGCGGCCGCTGCTCGATCCGCTCCAGCGGCGTCTCGGCGGGGAGGTTGATCCGCGCCTCGCTCTCATTGCGCAGCTCGGTCTGCTGGTTGAAGACCGGGATGAACGGCGAGTCCGGCGAGCGGAGCAGGAACTGCAGCCCGGGCCCCACCGGGTTCTGCGCCACCTGCGTCCCCACCAGGCGGCCCACCGCCGAGCTCCGGGGGATCAGGTTGAACAGCGAGGCCACGTTCTCCTTCTGGTTCGCCAGAGACTCCTTGGGGACGATGTCCCCGGTCGCCGGGCCCACCAGCAGCCAGTCCTCGCCCACCTGCCGGCCGATGTTCACCGGCTCGTCGAACCCGGCGACCTGGCCCTGAATCACCTTGGCCACCTCGTCGTTGCGCTCCAGCGGCTGCGCCACGTCCACGCCCTGCAACTCGGGCAGGCTGGAGAGCAGCTGGGCGGTGTTGGTCTTCGGGCCGGTGGCGAGGATCAGGTTGTCCACGTCCTCGCGCTGGAGGAACTGGCGCTCGGTGACGGTGGCCGGGACGCCCGCGGGGAAGGCGCCGTTGGCGTCGGCGACGTACTCGGGGTTGGGGACCTCGTTCTCCCGGATGATGAAGGTGCGGTCCTTGGCCACGGCGCCGGGGAGATCCGCCGCAGGCTCGCGGAGCACGAACTCGCCGCGGGCCAGTACCGACTCCTCGGTGGGGCGGCTGGCCTCGAAGAAGCGCTGCAGGGCCTGCTCCCCCTCCGTTGCGGCGACGAAGATGGGCTCGCCGTTGACGACGCGGAACTCGCCGCCGTTGAAGGCCAGGCCGTCCGGCGGGGTGGGTGGGAAGTTCTCCGCGAACCGGGCCAGCGCCGCGGCCTCGTACACGTCGTCCACCATGATGATCTCGCCGGTGGAGACCCGGCGGACGGCGGTGTACGTGGAGCCGCCGATCGCCTGCTGCTCACCCGCGACCGGGGCGCGCCCATTCTGGGCGGTGAACTGGTTGATCGCGGCGTTGGACTGGGTGACGTCCAGCACCTTGGGGCCCGCGTCGGTGGTGACGTAGGAGAGCACGCGCCCGGTGCCCCCGCTGTTGGTGGGGCTGGGGTCGTCGATGAAGTTCTGGCCATCCAGCTCCGGCCGCTGGCCGGGGTTCTGGAGCCGGTAGCTCTCCAGCTGGGTGGCGGTCTGCTCCGCGTTGGTGGCCACCACCCGGTTGGGCCGCGGCTGCTCCACGCCGTCCACCACCACGGGCTCCACGCGCAGATCCGGGACCTCGTACGCGGTGTAGCTGACGCCGGTCTCCGGGTCCGTGAAGAGCTCCCCGTTCGCGGGCAGCCGCTGCTGCGAGTCCAGGTACTCCTCGAGCTTGTTGGCCCCGTCCTTGACGTCCAGCAGCACCTCCGTCTGGGCGGCGTTGCGGGGCGACCGGCGCACCGAGACCAGGTTCGCGGCGTTGAAGTCCACGTCGTTGGCGCGCTCGCGGGCGAGCCCGCCCAGGTCGATGTAGCGGAAGCGGATCACCTTGGGCGTGCCGGCGGGGGAGCCCTCGGGCGGGTCCACCTTCTCCACCTCCACGCGGTAGCCGAAGGCCTCCGCCTGGCGCTTGATCTGCTCTTCGTTCAGCTCGAAGAGGCGGGAGAACTCGAACTGGTCGTTGGGGCCGCTCTTGCCGGTGACGAACTCCACCGGGCCCACGTCCCCCAGCTGGCGGCGGGAGAAGGTCCGCGCGGCGATGTCCGGCGCGGAGAGCGCGCCCTTGAGCGCGGCCACGGTGACGAACCCCGAGTCGCCGAAGCCCACCACCATGTTCTTCTTGCCGCGGAAGCGGCGCTGCGGATCTCCCTCGGTGCCGAAGAGGCCGAGCAGCTGCTGCGAGGTGAGGACGTTGCCGTCGATCCGCGCCGCGTCGCTGGTGTCGTTGATCTTGGAGAGGATGTACTCGGCGGAGTCCGGATCGAACCTGGAGACGTCCAGGCCGGAGATGCCGGTGCCGATCACGCCCTTGTTCGCGTACAGCCGCACCTGCTGCGTGGTGCCGCCGGGCAGCTGCGCGTTGACGACGAGCTCGTACTTCCCCGGCAGCCCTTCGCTCGGATCCACCTTGCGCACGCCGCCGTCGATCAGCTCGCTGGTGACCAGCACGTCCACGCCATTGGCGCCCGGCCCCGCGCCCATCGTCCGCTCCAGGTTCACCGCGGACGCATCGCCGATGTCGCGCCCCTTGGCGTACTTGAGGGATTGGCCGTCCGTCACCAGCACCGGCCCGTCCAGCGGGTTCAAGTCCCCCACGCCCGCGGAGGGGCGCGCGGGCGCGCCGGTGTCCTGGTACGCGCCGCTGTTGACGTAGAAGGCGTCCCCCGTCTCGCTGAACTGGCTGACGGTGCTGCCCGCCTCCACCACCAGGATCCGCGCGTTGGGGTTGGTCTCGCGGATGGCGCGCGCGGCGGCCTGGGTGTGCGGCCCGGCGCCCACCAGCACCGCGTCCCACACGCCCTTCCGGTCGTTGTTGGGGCGCGCGTTGTCCTCCACCAGCGCGGCCTTGATCTGGTTGGAGCGGCTCTGGGTCTTGAGGTTGATCGCGTCGATCAGCGTGGCCCGGACCTCGGGCGTGGCGGCGAAGAAGGGCGCCGAGACCAACCGCTCCAGGTAGAACTCCGGCGTCTTGCCGGGGATGAAGAGCGCGCCGTCCCCGTAGGAGTTGAGCGTCCCCAAGATCGCCAGGCGGGTGGTGGGATCCGCCAGCGCCATCGCCTTGTAGAGGGAGACGAGGTCCTCGCGCCCGCCGCGGAAGAGCGCCTGGTAGACGCGCTGGGCGTCCGCGCTGGCGCCGCCCACGCTCGCGCCCTTCTCGAGGAAGAGCCCCGCGCCGGGGAAGTTGAACTGCTCCGGCCCCGAGTAGTCCGGGATGCTGAAGCCGACCGCGTCCGCGTCTCCGGAGAGGTTGGTGTACGGGACGCCGCTGAACTTGGAGGCCACCTCCGCCGCGGAGAGCGAGCGCAGATCCACGCTCGCGCCGAGCGCGCCCGCGCCCTGCATCACCCGGTTGGTCCGCTGCACCGACTCCGCGCCGGCGGTGGCCGCGGTGGCCCCGTTCCAGCGCGCCACCAGCTCGCCCACCACCACCGCGTCCGAGGCGCCCTTGAGCTTCACGCTCGCCTTGAGCGACTTCCAGTCCGGCGCGGAGGTGAAGGCCGCCGTCAGCGCGGCCTGCTCCGCCGCGGGGAGCGAGGCGATCGCCTGGTGCGTGTACTCGTGGCGGAGGACGGCGTCCGCGTTCGGCTCCTGGAGGCGGGCCGAGTTGACAATGGTGAAGCCGGTGCTGTTGTCGAAGAAGGCCACGCTGGTGGCTTCAATCTCCGCGTAGCGCGCCTCCACCGCCGCGCGCTCGGCCGGGGTCTTGGCGGCGGCCAGCCCCTGCGCCTTGGCCGCGGCGAGCGTGGCCCGGAACTCCGCGTCCGGCGCGAACTTGGTGGCGGACTTCAGCGTCTGCTGCTGCTTGTCCGTCAGGCCCCGCTCCACGAAGCCGCGGGTCAGCTTGTGGAAGCCGACCGAATAGGCGCGCAGCTCCGCGTAGGCGGCCTGGAGGTTCGCGGGCGTCCGGTCGGTCTCGTACCGGGTCTGCGCGGCCCGGACCCGCGCCTCCTGCATGCGCAGCTGGCCCAGCTCGCGCTCCTTGCCCGCGAAGCGCCCCTGCGCGAAGCCCACCATGCGCATGGCGATCAGGAACTCGAAGTTCGCCTGGAAGATCTGCCCGGCGGACTTGAGGTCTCCGTCCCGCAAGAAGGCCTCGCCCACGCCCAGGCCGGTGAGCGCCGCGGCCTCCTCGCCGAAGTAGCGCGCGCCCTGGGCGGTCTTGCCCAGCGCGGTGATCGCCGGCGCCCGGCGCAGGGCGTTGAACTTCACCGCGCCCAGCGTCTCGAAGAGCAGGATGGAGCGCAGGAAGTCGGTGGCGCCCCAGCCCGCGTGCTCCTCCTTGCCGCGCGCGTGGTTGAAGCCGTTCATCCCCAGCTGGAAGCCCACGCCCTGCACGCCGGCGGTGGCCACCGCCTTGCCGATCATCGCCCGGGAGATCTGCCCGGAGCTGCGCGCCAGGAACAGCTCGGCGGGCGAGACCGCCGCCCCGCGCAACAGCAGGCTGGAGGCCTTGGTGGCGATGCCGCCCGCGGCGATCATCGCCCAGGTCTGCGGGTCATCCAGCACGTGGGCGATCCCCTCGCCCAGCGAGGCGATGAGCGACTTGCCCGTCTTCTGCTCGAGCACGCCCAGCTGGGCGTTGGCCTGATCCACGTACTTGCGCAGCGCCGCGTGGGGCTGCCCCTTCTCGAGCGCCGCGAGCCGGCCGGCCTCCTGCGAGATCGCCCCATCCGAGAGCTGCCCGAGCAGGGCCTTCACCTTCTCGTTCTTGAGGTTCTTCTCGTCCTTGCGCGCGTCCTTCAGCTTCTCCACCACCTCCTTGAGATCTCCGGAGGTGGCCACCCGCTTGCCGCCGGTGTCGACCACGCCGATCGCGATCAGCTGGTTGAGGGTGCCGGTCACGGACGGCTGCCCGGACTTGAGCTGCTCCACGGACTCGCCGGACGCGCCCGCCACGGTGAGGTAGGGCTCGAGCGCCGCCGGATAGGTGGAGGCGGTGGCTTCGGCCTTCCCCTCGGAGGCGGCCGCCTTGAGGAAGCCCAGCCGGTGCTGCAGCACCTGCTCGAGCGAGAAGGGCTTGCCGGCCGCGAGCGCGGCGGCCTCGGCGATCGCGTAGTCCTTGGCGCCCGCGGGCGCGCGCCCATCCGCCAGGGCGGAGACGGCGGCGTCCACCTCGGAGAGCTGGCGCTTCAGCTCGGCGATCCGCGCCCGCTGCGGCGCCTTCTCCAGCGTCTCGGCGTCCGTGATCGCCTCGCCGGTTCCCTTCCAGAAGGCGAACTCGCCGTGCGCCAGGTTGGACACGGCCTTGCCGATGCCGGCGCCCACCCGAGCCATCGAGTCGAACCCGCCGTGCAGATCGCGCCAACCCTTGAGGTCCTTCTCGGTGCCCGCCAGCTCCGCCACCAGCTCCGAGCGCCGCGCCTGCAGCGCGTTGAGCGCCGCATACGGGCCCTGCAGCGCCGGCGCGCCGGAGAGCGCCTCACCCAGTAGGTGGTGGGCGCTGACCTCGGCGGTGGGGATCGCGGCGGTGGGACCGGCCGCGCTCGCCACCAGCTGATCCGCCGGCACGCCCACCGCGTTCGCCACCGGCGCCGTCTTCGCGGCCGGCGCCGCCGCGCTCGCGAGCGGGACACCGGGCAGCGCCGAGGGGCGGGAGCGGATGGGGTCGTTGCTCATGGCGAAGAGACTCCGGATGCGGGATCGAGGTGCCTGCCTGATCAATCGTCGCCGTCGGAGAAACCGAAGTTGTCCGGCCACAAGCCCCTGAAACCAAATCGTTTTTGACCGTGAGCTCGCCGGTGTCACGCGAATGTGCGTAAGCGGCGTTTACCGAGTGTCCCGGACACGTGGCGCCGCGGATCGGCGCAAAAAAGTGGCAGGGGCACCCAAGGCAACTCGCCTCCTTGTAAAGCGGATAAACCCTTGGGCTCGTCTGATGAAACCCCAGCCTCTCTCCACGCCCCCGAGCACCTCGGCGCAGCGCGTTGCGGGCGAGCGCGCGCCCGACGCCCGCGGGCTGGCGGTGAAGGCGCTCCAGCAGCGCGCCAGTGAGCTCGGTGATTCGATCAAGTTCGCGGAGAAGGAGCTCTCCCGCTGGCGGAAGGAGAACGGCGGCCTGATGTCCATGCGCCGCGTGGGCTCCGGGCTGCAGCAGCTCTCCGAGAACCTCCAGGCGGGCAAGGGCGCGTTCTGGGAGGGGGCGGGGGAGAAGATCACGGACGCGGAGACGCTCGAGCGCGCGCCGCAGCGCAAGCGGATCCTGGATCTGCGCATCCAGCTCGCGCAGGTGCAGGCCGCCGCGGCGCAGCTTCAGGCCGGCAAGGCGATCTCCATCCCCCATCCCCGGGACTACAGCCTCGCAGAGGCGGCCGCGCTCGCCGAGGGCAAGCCGCTCTCCGCCGCGCAGTCCATGCAGCACCGGCTGACCTTCCTGGCCGCCGCCGCGAGCGAAGGGGACGTGGACGCCGCGCTCGAGGCCTACGACATCGCACTCGAGCCGTACCACGACGCGCCCTCAGCGGACGGCGAGTCCGTGAAGTGGCTCAAGTCCGGTCAGCTCTCGGTCACCGGCCTCATCAACCAGCTCTCGCTGATCGACGTGGTCCACAGCGAGGACGCCAAGCTGATCGCCACCGCGGACGACCTGCGCGCGTCGCTGCCCGCGGTGCGCGAGGCGCGGGCCCGGGGCGAGACGGGCAAGAACGCCAAGCTGCGGCAGGTGTGCAACGGGCTCTCGGACGAGGCGCTGCAGAAGGAGCTCTCCCGGCTGGAGCGGCTGGAGAAGGGCGAGCCGCAAAGCGGGCTGCGCAAGGAGCTGGCGCCCATCCACGCGCAGCTGGACGTGCTCAAGCGCAAGAACGAGAAGGGGCTGCTCGAGCGCGCGGGCGCCGGGATCGCCCACTTCATGGATGATCCCAGCGTCTGGGCGATGGCGCTGGTGGGCGGGCTCTCCGCCCGGGCAACTGGCTCGCTCCTCTCCCAGGCCGGCCGGGCGGTTCCGCTGGCGGCCGAGGCGGCGCGGATCAGCCCCGAGCTGGCCTCGCTGGCCAAGCTGCGCGCGGCCGCGGTCCCCGGGCGCGCGGTGGCCCTCCAGGCGGCGGTCCACGGCGCCACCTTCCACACCGGGATGAACGCCTTCGAGATCGCCCGCGGCAAGAGCGAGCACGCCTCGTGGCAGCCGGGAGACTTCCTGCGCTCCATGGTGATGTTCGAGGCGCTCGCCGGCGTGCGCTACGTCAACGCGCTCAAGCCGCCCCCCACCAGCACCTTCTGGAAGGGCGTCAACGCCACCAAGCTGTTCGGCCAGGAGCTGGGCGTGTTCGCCGGGCTCGGGATCGGCGAGAGCTACCTGCGCACCGGCAGCATGGAGGGCGCGGGGGCCACCATCGAGGACAACATCAACTTCCTCGTGGCCCTGCGGATGATGGGCGCGGCCCGGAGCGTGTTCCGCGGGGACGCCATCGGCCACAAGCTGGGCATGCAGGAGGCCCGGGTCCGGGCAGCCATGGACGGCGCGGAAAAGGTCCGCACCCCGGAGGCCGCGGCGCGGGCAAATGCCGAGTACCAGGCGTTCTGGAAGATGGCGAAAGACGCGGGGTTGGACGTCTCCCACGTCCCTCCGCCCGGGGGCGCTCCCTCCGCGCTCTAGCCCGGAAAACAAAAAGGAAAACGTAAGGAAACCTGCGGGTCGTCCATTCTGACAATCCAAGAAGCCTATGTCAGACGGATCGATCAAGAAGGGCCGCCGGGAGCCCACCGCCGGCCAGATTGCGACCGTCGCCGGGGTGGCCACGGCGGCAACCGCGGCGGCCGTCGTCGCCACGAACCCTGACCTCCGGGCGCGCGTCAGCGACGCGTTCAAGAACTTCCAACAGCGCCGCGCAGGGGATGGGTTCAACCCGGCCGCTCCGGGCGAGGGCACCCCCGCGGGCGCCGCCGAGACGGCCGGCCGCGCTGGCCAGCCCCTGGCGCTCGAGTCTTCGAAGGAGCACCCCGCTCAGACCCCCGCGGCGCGGTCGCGCCGGCAGGGCGGTGGCGGCGCGTCCGGCGGTCAGGGCTTCGAGACAGGCGGCGAGGCAGGCGCCGGAAAGCAGGGCGGCTCGTCGCTCGGCTTCGAGCTCGGCGAGCAGGGCGCGCAGGGTGAGCCGCGCGGCCGGTCTTCCGGCGGCGCGCCGATCACCGCCGTAGAGCCCGGCTTGTCGGTGGACAGCGCCGCTTCGGGCGGGGCGCTCAAGGGCAAGCTCAACGCGGCGCCTGGCGAGGTGCTCCCGGGCATCACCGGGGCGGGCGGTGTTGATCACGCGGCGCCGGGTCAGGCGCTCAAGGGCCGCGTCAACGCGGCCCCGGGTGAGGCGCTCCACGGCGCGGCGGGCGCAGGCGCGGCGGTCGACGCGGCGTCAGGTGCAGGGCTCAACGGCGCGGCCCTGAACGGCGCGGCCGGCGCGGTGAACGGCGCGGCGCTGAACGGCGCGGCTGGCGCAGCGGATGGCGCGGCGCTGAACGGCGCGGCGCTGAACGGCGCGGGCGGAGCAGTGGATGGCGCGGCGCTGAACGGCGTAGCCGGAGCAGTGGACGGCGCGGCGCTGAACGGCGCGGCCGGAGCAGTGGACGGCGCGGCGCTGAACGGCGCGGACGCGTTGGCGGGCGAGGCCGCAGCGCTGAACGGCGCGGGCGAGGCCTTGGCGGGCGCTGGGGACGCGCTCGCTGCGGACGGGCTGCTCGGCGCGCACGAGCCAGGCGCTTCGGTGATCGAGGGCACGGCGCACCAGCCGCAGGGCCGGCTCTTCGACCTGCCGGGCGGCGGCGGCGTGGACCCGATGATGCAGCCGTGGCTGGGCGGTCCGGGCGAGCAGGGCGTGCTCTTCGGCGAGCCGCCGCGGCCGGCGATGGATCTCTCCGGTCAGGACCCGTTGTTCGAGCTGGACGCGCTGCGGCCGTCCACCGAGCTCTCCGGTCAGGACCCGTTGTTCGAGCTGAACGGGCTGCGCTCCGCGCAGGAGCCCAACCTCTACGACGGGATCATCGAGGCCACGCGTCCGGGTGAGCAGGGCGCGCTCTTCGCCATGCCGGAGGGGCAGCCGCGGCCGGTGGAGTTCCCCTACGCCGCCCCGGGTGAGCAGGGCGCGCTCTTCCACGTGGATGAGCCCGTCCGGCCCTGGCAGATCCCCGGCCAGGAGGCGCTGTTCGACCTGCGCGAGCTGACGCCGCAGGCCGTGGGCGAGCCCGGCCCCACGCTCTTCGATCTCCACGCGGACGACACGCGCTGGTCGCGCCTGCCCTGGCGGGACGCGCCGCTGGCGGCCAACGGCACCGAGGAGATCCGCGCGGTGATGCGCCCCTATCAGCGGGCGGTGCACGCGCGGCTGACGCTGCCGCGCCCGTCCGACGGCGTGCTCGGCCGCGCGCAGGTGGCGAACCTCCCCACCGGCACCGGCAAGACGCTGATCGGGGTGGCCTACGCCCAGGAGGCGCTCGCCCGCGCCCAGGGGCGCGAGACGGTCGTCTTCGTGGCGCCGTCCACCGTGGTCGCCCAGCAGTGGCGCGCCGCGCTCGTCTACGACTCCAAGGGGCCGAAGCTCCCCAGCAGCCGCGTCTTCTCCGGCACGCCCTCCGAGCTGGCCAAGCTGGTGGAGCGCTTCCCCGGGCAACCCAAGCCCGGGGCGGTGGTGCTCACCGCGAGCGGCCTCGAGCGGCTCAACCGGGAAGGCGAGCTGGAGGGCTTCCTCTCCGCGCTGCGCGCCCGCACGGTGGTGCTGGACGAGGTCCACAAGATGGTCTCGGACCCCAAGGGTCCGCAGTCCAAGGTGGTGGAGAAGCTCGTCAACTACGCGAAGCAGGGCGCGCTCAGCGGCGTGCTCGGGCTCTCCGCCACCACGGACGGCGTCTCGGAGAACATCGAGCGGCTGGGCTTCGAGAGCGCGGTCCGCATCCCTCCGGAGGCGATGATCCCCAGCGGCTTCGTCCCCGCGTACGACGCCCACGGCGTGATCTCCACGCTCTCCAGCGAGGAGTCGGCCGTCCAGAAGCTGCTCGGGGAGCTGCGCAACGACTCCGGCAAGCTGCTCGGGCTGCTGGACACCGAGGCGGTCCAGGCCCGCTTCAAGGAGCTCGCGAAGACCCAGGGTCCGGAGCTCAAGGACGTCTTCCGCCACGAGCTGGCCAAGTACGGCAGCCGCTCCCCTGGCGCGCAGGCGCGGGAGATCGACACCCGCATTGGCAAGCTGCTCGCCAGCGACATGAAGCTCTCCCGCAACCAGGCGGACCTGGTGCTGGCGATCCAGTCGTTCGACGGGCTCTCGGACGCGGCGCTGGTGGAGAAGTACGGCAAGCCGGGCGCGAAGGAGACGTTCGCGGCCCTCTCCAAGGACATCGCGGAGCGGCGCGCCGCGCTCGGCGAGCTCGTCCGCCTCCCGGAATACGCCAAGCTCTTCGAAGGCACCTTCGGCGAGGCCCCGGTTCGCGTGGGCGCCACCGCGGAGGCGGCCGTCCGCTCGAAGAACCTCGGCCAGACGCTGCTCGGCCTGGTGGAGTCCACCCGCTCGTACTGGCGCACCTTCGGCGCCGGCCTGAGCGAGACCGCGCTCACCCTCCACAGCCAGGAGCGCGCCGCGCGCGCGGGCGTGGCGTCCAAGGAGCCGCTGGGCACGCTGATCTTCGCCCGCTCCGAGTCCGTCCCCGCGCGCCTGGGGGCCAGCGGCCCGGCCCGCTTCGGCCCGGCCTCGGTGCCCGGCCTGATGGTCGAGGGCAACCTGCTCAAGGGCAAGCAGCAGACCGCCATCGGCCTGCAGACCATCCACGCGTTCCTGCCGGAGGAGAAGGGGCTGCGCGCGCGGATCCTCGACAAGGTGCTCTTCCCGGAGATCCTCCAGAAGGAGGTGGGCGGGGCGCTGGTGGACGAGCTGCTCGCGGACCTCCCGTGGAAGGACGCCGCGCAGCGCGAGGCGTTCGAGCCGGCCCTGCGGCAGCGCGTGGAGGCCGCGGTCGGCCGCCACCTGACCCACATCCAGAAGGGCGGCACCCGCCGCGGCCCGCGCGCCCTCTTGGGCCGGATGGGCACCGCGGCCGCCAACGCGAACGCCCCGGCGCCGGTGGCCAAGGAGCTCGCCGCGCGGATCAAGTCGCCCGAGGCCAGCGGCCTGCAGGGCCCGCTGCGCGATCTGACCGAGTGGCTGCGCGTGGCGCGCCGGATCGAGCAGGCCTCGCTGATGGTGGCGCAGTCCCGCGGCGGCAGCGAGCTGCCGATCTCCGTGGTGAACATGGGCAGCGGCCGCAGCCGCCAGCTGATGCGCACGCTCTTCACCCGCGCCATGGACGCCGGCAGCAAGGTGGGGATCGACGCCGCGGCGCTCAGCGACGGTTGGGCCGAGGGCACGGACTTCCTGCGCCCGTCAGTGGTGGTGATGTCCAAGCGCGTGGACGGCGAGGGCAGCTTCCGCCAGCGGCTCGGCCGCGGGCTGCGCGCCAGCCCGGACTGGAAGCCGTGGCACTCGGAGCTGCTCGGCAAGCTGGTGGGCACCCCGGGCATGGATCCGGCGTCGCTCGGAGATCTGCCGGACGCGCAACGGCAGGAGATCGCCGCCATGGACCCGCCGATCAAGCCGCTGGACGTGGGCAACTTCACCCCGGACGAGCAGGCCGCGCTGCGAGAAGCGGTGGCGGGCAGCAAGGACGAGAAGCTGATCTCCCTGGTGGAGAAGGGCACCTTCCGCAACCTCACGCAGGAGCAGCGCTTCGCGCTCGCCTCCCGGCTGCTCGCCTACCAGAACAAGGTGGTCCGGGCGTACGAGGTCTACGAGTACAAGGAGGGCGGCGCCTCGCCGGACCTCACCGTGGACAAGGACGTGCTGCGCCGCACCGCCGCCAACGAGGTGAAGTACGAGCGGCTCCCGCTGCCCAGCGCGTCCAGCGCGGAGATCGCCACCGGCCCCCGGCAGGCGGAGATCTTGAACCCCAGCACGCGCACCACCCCGCGCGAGCTCGCCGAGCGCGTCAACGCGCTGCCGCGCGCGCCCGAGGTGGCCACCGCCTGGCTCAAGTCCGCCTTCCGCCGCGTCATTGCCTAGGGGCGCGCTTTCGGGGATAGAGGCGCGGCTTGAACGCGCCGTCCCACGAGCCGCCTCACCCGCTGCCGCGCTGGGCGTGGACGCTGCCGCTGCTGGCGGTGGTGCCGCTCTTGCTCGTGCTGGGTGACGAGCTCCAGGAGATAGACCCGGCGCAGTACGCGGAGGTGGGGCGCCGGATCGCCCTCACGGGCGACTTCGTGATGCTCCACGACGCCTGGGGAGACTTCCTCAACAAGCCGCCCATGACGATGTGGCTGATCGCCCTGGCCATCCGCGCGCTCGGGGCCACCTCTGCGGCCGCGCGGCTGCCGTCGCTGTTGGCGGGGCTTCTGACCGTCGCCTGCGTCTTCCGGCTCGGCGAGCGGCTCTGGGACCGGCGCACCGGCTGGGCCGCCGCGGCGCTCTACGCGGCCTCGCCCGCGCTGCTGCTCTCGGTGGCGGATCCGAAGATCGACGCGCTGGTGACCGCCTTCATCGCGCTCGCCGTCCTCTGCGCGGTGGAGGGGCGGACCCGGCCGTGGGCGCTCTGGCTGGCCTGGGTCTTCGCCGGCTGCGGCCTGCTGACCAAGGGACCCATTGGCCTGGTCATCCCCGGGCTGGCGGTGCTCCCCGAGGCGCTGCGCAGGCGCTGGGACGGGCAGGGCGGCGCGGCGGACGTCTGGTGGCGCCGCCCGTTCGCGCTCAAGCCGCTGCGCGGGCTCCTGCTCGCCGCCGCGGTGGCGGCGCCCTGGTTCTGGGCGATGCGCGCCCAGTGGGGCAACTACGGGCCGCAGTTCATCCTCTGGGAGCAGACCTTCGGGCGGGTGTTCCACCAGAGCACCTACAACGACGACACCACGCCGCTCTTCTTCGTCCACACCTCGGCGTGGGCCTTCCTGCCGTACAGCCCGCTGCTCGCGGTGGCGCTCGTCCGCTCCGCGCGCGCGGCGTGGCGCGCCCGGGCGCTGCCGCCGGACGTGCGCCGCGTGGCGCTCTGGTGGCTGGTGTTGCCCTTCGCCGCCATCTCCGTGGCCAGCGCCAAGCTGCCCCAGTACGCCTTCTGGCTCGCGCCCCCCGCCGCGCTGCTGTGCGCGCGGCTGCTCGGCGAGCTGGGCGAGGCGGGGCTTCTGCGCACGCGCGCGGCTTTTTGGGCGCTGGCCGGGGTGGGCGCCGCCGCGGTGGCGTTCGGGCTCTGGGCGCTCTTCCCCGCGCCCGCGCCGCTGGCGGCGCTCTTCCTCGCGCTCGCGCTGCTCGTCCCCGGCGGCACCTTCGCGCTCACGCGCCGCTGGCCGTCCCTGCCGCGCACGGTCGCCCTGGGGGCGGTGTGCCTGCTCGGGTTCACGCTCTTCTTCGCGGGGTGGTTCCACCCGTCGCTGCTGCGCTACCAGCCGGACGATGAGCTCGGCGCGCTCGCCCGGGCGGAGGACCCGGGCGGCGAGGTGCTGCCGTTCTTGGACGTGGGCTCGGGGAACGCGATCGCCTACTACGCGCGGCGGGACGCGCGGACGGTGGGCGTGGAAGCGGTGGCCACCCTGGTGCGGGAGGGTAAGACGCGCGCCGCCGTGGTGAGCCCCGCGTCCCTCCCCAAGCTGGACGCGGCAGCTCTGCGCTACCGGGTGGTCCGCACCCTGCCCACCTACGCCACCAGCATCCCGCGTCCCGCCTTCCTGCGCGCGGCCACCCGCCCGTCCGCGGTCGCCGAGGTGGCGTTCGTCCTCTTCACGGTAGACTCGCCGCCACCGCGATGAGAGCTCCCGGAACGGCGTTCACCTGTGACATCGGCGTGTTTGGTCGCTTCTTCGTCCTGCGCTGGAACTCCGCGCCGGACGTCCCGAGCGTGCGCCACGCCCGCGCGGCGCTGGAGCGCGCGGCGACCGCGGCCAACCGCGCGCCGCTCGCGCTGCTGCTGGTGCTCGCCTCCACCTCCCGCATCCCGGACGGCGGGGCGCGCGCCGAGCTGAAGCTGCTCACGGAGGAGGCGAAGAAGGTCGCCTCGCACGGCTTCTGCGTGATCGAGGTCACCGGCGTGCTCGCCACCATGCTGCGCACCATCTCCGAAGGTCTGGGCACCATCACGCGGCTCTCCAGCACGCTGCTGCGCTTCGAGAGCAGCTCGGAGCGGGCGCTGCGCAAGCTGGGCCTGGAGATCAAGGAGAACCCGGACGCCGCGCTGGAGGGCGCGCGCCGGATGGGGCTCATCCGGTAGCCGTCGGTCTTTCTCGGAAGCCCCCTCCCGTTCACCCCGAGCGTAGGCCGCCAGGCCGTAGTCGGTGTGCCCAGCATGGGCACGGTCAGGAGGTGCAAGTCCTCTGGGAAGCAGGTCGCAGCGACCCAGGCAACTCGCAAGGTTTGGTCGGCCGCGAGGCCGGGACTGAAGGAAGCGATAGCCAAGCCACGTCTCG
>JBGATB010000030.1:0-117560 GCA_044229415.1 Myxococcaceae bacterium
CCGAGGGGTGTCGACCGCACTGCCGGCGCGGCGAGCGAGGTCCGAAGGGCGCCGGAGGCGCGACCGCGAGCGGGCGCCGAGCGGCGCAACGCCGCGCCTGCGTCGGCGTCCGTCAAGCCCACTCAAACGTCAGGAGAACCAAGTTTTCGCGGCGCCAGGGCTTCAAGTTTGGCTCCCGAACCTCTCACTCCCGGCCGTGCCGTCGTCGTCTGCCGCGCGTCCGACCGGTCCTCCGCGCTCGTGTTCCCTCCTTGTTCCCTCAGCCGGTGGCTCCCTACGGGCGGGAGTGGCACGCACTGGTTCAACGAGCCCGCGAAGTGGCCCTCTTCTCACGCGGGACTGCCCTCGGCGGAGCACACACCGGCACTGCGCTCCACGCCGCGGCAGATCCATCTGCGGGGTTCGAATCCCGGCAGGGTCACTCCTCGAGTTCGAGGGCAAGAAGCTCCGGAGACATCTCCGGGGCTTTTTTTGTGCCCGGAGGGACCGGATGGCGTCAGCGGAGTTTCCTTGGCTTCAAGCCACGCTGTCCGGGGTCTTCGTCCTGCGGGGCGCTGATCAGGCAGGGTTCGACCAGATCGTCCGTTGGGCGGCGAGCAACTACCGCGGCCCGAATTTCGGTGGGCTCGACCTGATGCCGCCGAATGAGAACAAAGAGGCCTGGATCTTCCTCGGGCGCTGGACGGACTGCTTCACCGCTGAGGTCAAAGCCGCGGCTGAAGCGTTTCAGAAGACGCTCAACGCCTCCGTCGACGTCCTGAACGTAGGAATTGAAGGCGGCAGCTCCTCGCTCACCGTCTCGTACCCTCCCGAAGATCGCGTGGAGGTCATTCCCTGGATCGCCTATCTCGGAGGGGTTGCGATTCGTTGGTGGGAGTGGCCAAGCGCTGAACGCGCTCGCTTGGAGCAGAGCGTGTTCCCGGCGCTTCCTCGCTGGATCGGGACGCGCAATGAGGAACCGCATTGGCTCGGGACCGGTCTGCAAAAGGACGCGCAGGGCCGGTTCACGTCGATCACTCCGTACGCCAAACTTCGATTCGTCCCGGGTGCTGGGATCGAATTTTCGGGCATGGCATCGGCGCCTGATTACCAGGCGTGGCTGTCATCGCTGCGCGCCGCCACCCGGTGGTTTTGAGCCAGCATGCGCTTCAACGCTAAGAGGAGAGAATGACGTCCCAGGCTTCGGCAGGTCTCGTCTTGCTCGTCCTCTTCGCCAGCGCCGCGCGCGCTCAACCGCGGGACGCCGGAGGGCTCGAGGCGCGAGGCGAAGCCGCCAAGAAGAACGTCCTCACTCTGAAGCCTCAGACGCGAGCTGCCCGCGTCGATCACGAGCGGCTGACTGTCCGCCGCATCGACGTTGTCGATGAGACTGGCACCATCCGTCTCACCCTGAGCGCCCCCACTCCCCCACCCATCGTTGACGGCGTTCAGTACAAGCGAGCCTTTCCCGTGAGCGGAGTGACCTACTACGACGCCAAGGGCAACGAGCGCGGAGGCTTCGGCGTCGCGGATATTCCGGGCAGTGCCGTGGTGGTCGCATCGGACCACGAGCACGTGGATGCCGTGGGCTGGAGGGTCATGCCGGACGGAGCCGTTGAGATCTCCGTGAACCAGAAGCCGAAGATCGAACGGGCGCCGTCGCTCGAGAACCACATCCTGCCCGCTCGCGGGGCCGCTACCCGCCTCCGCTTGGCGGTGGCGGCGGACGGCACGCCTACCGTTTCGGTGGCTGACGAAATGAGCCAGCCTCGCGTCCGCCTGACCGTTACCCAAGAAGGCTACGGCGCAATTGAGTTCCTCGACGCCAAGGGCCATGTCGTCCAGCGCTTGGCACCCGAGGCAGACCGCACCACCAAGTGAGCGTCTTCGGCTCCGGGCTCACTGGGCCTACTGCGACGCGCGCGGCAGGGCGATCTCGAAGCGAGTCCCCTCCGCTTCGGTGGAGGTCACGTCAATGCGGCCGCCGTGCGCGACGACGACCTCCTTGCTGATGAAGAGCCCCAACCCAAGCCCCTGAGCACCGGCTCCGTTCGGGTCACTGGCGCGGCGGAACGCGTCGAACAGCCAGGGCAGCCGGTCCGGAGGAATCGCACCGCCGTTCTGGACGCGGATCGCCACTGCGTTGCTCTCGCCTGCTACCCGCAGCTCCACGGGCTTCGCGGGATCCCCGTGCTGCATCGCATTGCAGAGGAGGTTCGACAGCACCTGCGACAGCCGCAGCCCATCCCACTCGCCCTTCGTGTCTCCGGCAATGTCCAACGCGAGGCGGCGCTGCGGGTAGGCGAGCTCGACTTCGCTGGCGACCGTGCGGGCCACGCTCGCGAGATCCATGGGCACGCGCTCCAGGTTGATCCCACCCGCTTGCCGCGCGCGCGTCATGTCCAGGATCTGCCCGATCATCCGCCCCATGTGCGCGGCGCTCGACTGCACCCGCTGAAGCAGCCGGGCCCGGTGATCCGCGTCGCTCGCCCTCCCCGCCACGGCCGCTGCGCCGACGATCGCCTGCAAGGGGTTGCGCAGATCGTGGCCGACGATGGCGATCAACATCTCGTTCAACCGCACTGTCTCGCGAAGCTCGGTGAGCAGGCTCTGCCGGACCGCTTCATCGCGGTGGCGCTCGAGCACGATGCGCGCCACCCGTGCACAGCCCTCGATCGCGTCCAGCTCGCCGCGCGTCGGCGCACGGGGCTGGCGGTAATAGAGCGCCACCGTGCCCAGGGCCTCCCCGTCCGTCGCGCAGATCGGCTGCGACCAACACGCTCGGAGGCCAAAGGGCCGCGCGGCATCGCGGTAGCGCTCCCAGAGCGGGTCCGTCTCGACATCCGTGACGATCACGCGCTCCTTCCGAAAGGCCGCGGTCCCGCACGAGCCAGCCTGCGGGCCAATCTGTTCGCCCTCGATGGCGGCGCACCACCCAGCCGGCAGCGACGGCGCTGCGACGTTGCGAATGGTCCCCTTCTCGATCATCAGCACCGACGCCAGCAGCCCGCCCCCGCAGACCCGCTCCAACCCGAGCGCCAGGGCCGACAGCACCCGCTCCAGCGGCGCGCCTTCGCTGAGCAGCACCAGCACGTCACGTTCGACCAGCGCGAGCTCGCGCTGGGTCCGCAGCTCACGCTCGAGCTTCCGTCTCTCGGTGACGTCGATGTTGACCGCCACCGCGCCCAGGATCCCCTCTTCCGTGCGGATGGGAGCGGCGGAGGACTGGATGGTGAGGTGCTCGGCGCGGCCTCGCGGACGCAGCAGGAACTCCTCCCGCGCCGACTCGCCCTGCATCGCCCGAAGGAACACGTTCTCCTCGGGACGCTGCGGCTGCCCGTCGAGCGTACGGACGTCCAGCTCCCGCATCAGCACGTCGACCGGGCGATTCAGATCGTCGGCCTTCTCGAACCCGAGCATCTCCAGCGCCACGCGGCTTGCGGTGCGTACGCCGTTGGCGTCGCCGACGTAGACCCCCTCCGGAATGCTGGCGAGGACCGCCTCGAGCTCGAGCGTGCGAAGCCGCGCCAGCCGGTCCAGTCGCCGGCGCTCGGTGTCGTCAACCAGGATGGCGCCGACCCCCACCAGCTCGCCCGCCACCGCGACCGGGAAGAAGCAGCAGACCAGCTCACGCTTGCTGCCCTGATCGCGCGTCGAAGTGATCTCGAAGCCGAACACCGGCGCGCCTGACGAGACGACGTCCACGAGGATCTGCCGCACCCGTTCGGCGTCCGCCGGGTTGAACAGATCCATCAGGCTGAGCCGCTGCGCCTCCTCCACGGGCACGCCGTGCAACGCCGCAAGCGCAGGAGTGACGCGGGCGTAGCGCAGCTCGCGATCGAGGAACGCCACCGCCACCGGCGAGACGGACAGCATCGCCTGCAGCCGCGCGGGGTCTGCGTTCACCGAGTGAAGATTGGGGAGTCGCATGCGCGCCTCCTTTACCACGGCTGCCTCGCCGGAATCGCGCGGCGCTCTGTCACCCGCCTTCGAGATCTTTCTTCAGCTTCGCGAGCAGCGCCGTGGCGTGCACCGCGTAGGGGGAGATCCAGCGGTCGTGGAGCTCCTTGATCGGCAGCACGTTGAGGTGGTTCCAGCGCTGCCGCCCCTCCCGATGGGAGATCACCAGCCCGGCCTTCTCGAGCACGCCGATGTGCTGCATCACCGTGCAGCGATCCAGCGTTCCGCCCAGGTGCTCGCAGAGCTCGCCCGTCGTGTGCGCCCGCTCCTTCAGCAGGTCGAGGATCTCCCGCCGCCTCGAGTCCGCCAATGCCTTGAAAACGAG
Organism: Myxococcaceae bacterium; assembly: GCA_044229415.1. GTDB lineage: Bacteria > Myxococcota > Myxococcia > Myxococcales > Myxococcaceae > JBGATB01. Next base: position 4,265 of record JBGATB010000030.1, read on the forward strand.
GTCGTCCTGGGCAGCGCTTGACATGTTGTAGTTCTATAACATATCACGCCGCCCGTCAGTCGATTTCCGACGAGACCCAGGAGCGAAGCGATGGGCCCCAAGTTCGAAGTGCAGCTGAAGATCCAGAAGCCAGTGGCCGAGGTGTTCGACGCGGTGGTGAACCCCACCAAGCTCAGCGGCTACTTCATCCAGGCGGCGAGCGGCCCCTTGGCCGAAGGCGCCACCGTGATGTGGAAGTTCGCCGAGGTCCCCGGCGAGCACCCGGTCCACGTGCGTCAGGTGATCCAGAACGAGCGGATCGTCTTCGAGTCGGGCGCGGGCTTTCGCGGCTACGACACGAAGGTGGAGATGATCTTCAAGCCGCTCTCCCCCCAGTCGACGCTGGTGCAGATCCGCGAGTCCGGCTGGCGCGACAGCCCCAAGGACATTGATGCCTCGTACGGCAACGCCAGCGGCTGGACGCACATGCTCTGCTGTATGAAGGCGTACCTCGAGTACGGCATCAACCTGCGGGCGGGAGGTGCGATTTGAGCGCGCGACTTGGAATTGGGCTCGCCGTCATGGTGGCACTCGCCGGCTGCGCGAGAGCGCCGGCGACCTCCAACGTCCCGGCGGAGGGAAGCGGCACCGAGGCGCGGCGCCTGGTGGCCGCCGGCGCCCTGCTCCTGGATGTGCGGACACCGGAGGAGTACGGCGCTCGCCACCTGGACGGAGCGATCAACGTTCCGGTGGATGAGCTGCAGGCGCGGATCGCCGAGGTGCCCGCCGGGCGCCAGGTGGTCGTGTACTGCGCCTCCGGAAGGCGGAGCGCGCGTGCGGCCGAGCTGCTCAAGGAGCGCGGCTACAGCGTCTACAACCTGGGCAGCATCGACGATTGGTAGCTCACGGCGTCCGGCCGCCGAAGACGATGAACTCCACCACCCAACCCTCGGAGACGAGCCGGTCGCGCTCGGCGGCCTCCGAGGGGTAGCGGTGGTACCCGTTGCGCGTCATCCGGTACACGCCCACCCCGCCGTCCCCCGGGACTGGGGCGCCGTAGAACGGAGCACCCTCGGCCGTGTAGCCGTAGTTCGCCACCGCCTTGTCCCGCTCCACGCTGTTGGAGGTGTAGAGCCAGTCCCCAATGGACGGCCGCTGGAGCTCGTGCACCGCGACTGTGGAAGAGGACGGCCGCGTGGCCACCCGGCACGGCACCTCCTGCAGCACATAGCCACCATCCGCGGTGAGCAGGACGTACTCGACCGGGTCCGCCACCAGCCGCTCCGCCTCGCCGGTGGCGATGCGCAGGCGGTAGAGCGGGACCTCGAGCTCGGTGGTGGGCGGGCCCGCGTCGGGCACCTCCCGGCACACCCCGAGGATGCAGCGCTGTCCCCCGCACTCGGAGTCGCTCTGGCAGGTGTAGCCGGTGGGCGTGAGATCCACCGCGGAGAGGCAGCCAACTGCCCACACCAGCAGCCCGGCGGCACTGCACATCCGTAGCCTCGCCGGAAGCCGGGCTCGCACCAGGCCATATATAGTCCGCGAGGAATGCCCTGGCGATTCGCGTGCTGGTCGCTCGTCCTGCTCGCCTCCTCCTCCGCCCACGCGGCGGACGCCGAGGGCCGTGCCCGCGCCGCGCTCGAGCACCTCCAGCTCAAGGAAGCGCAGGCGCTCGCGAGCGCAGGCATCAAGGAAGGCGGCCACTCCGCGACCGAGCTCGCCGCGCTCTACGCGATCTGGGCGCGGGCGTTGGCGGCGATGGACCGGCCCGACGAGGCCGAGCCGCTCTTCGCGAGCGCGCTCGAGCTCTCCCCGGTGGGACTGCTCGCGGAGGATCTGCCGCCCAAGGTGCTCAAGCCCTACCGCAGCGCGGAGGCGCGCATCGGCGGGGAGCGCCTGCGGCTGATCGCCACCTCCGAGCCCATGTCCGATGGCCGCATCCGCAGCCGGCTTCTCGTCGAGCACGACCGGATGGGCCTGGTGCGCGAGCTGCGCCTCCAACCCACCGGCCAGCCCGCGCAGGTCGGGAAGGTGTCCAGTCCCTTGGAGCTGGTCTGGTCCTGCGCCCAGCCGCCTTGCTCCTACTCCGCCGTGGCGCTCGACGCATACCAGAACGCGCTCGCGCAGACGGGGACGCTGTGGGTGGACGCTCCGCCCGCCCGCGCCGACGCCGCGGCGACCGCCGCGCAGGCACCTTCGGCCCCCTCCCTGTGGCGGCGTCCCACGCCGTACCTCGTCGGCGCCGCGGCCTTCGCCCTCCTCGGCGCCGGGCTCGCCACCGCCTTCGCCCTGAATCAGAGCGCGCTCGAGGAGGTCAGCGCGCAGCGGGGCCAGCACACCTACGCCGAAGCGCAGCGGCTGGACGCCGCTCGCAAGGGCCTTCGCGCGGGCGCGTTCGCCTCCGCGGGCGTGTCGGCAGCGCTTGGCGTGACCGCCGTCGTCCTCTGGTGACCGAAAAAGCCATGCCCCGGCGCTCGCAAGATCTCACGATGACGCTCCTCCGCGAGGAGGCCGGCTCGCTGCTCGAGGTCGAGGAGCTCACCGTCCAGGCGGAGGACGCCGCGGGGAGGACGCACGAGCGCCCACTCGGACTCGTCCCGCTCCTGGTGGGCTCCGGCGCCGAGGCCGCGCTCTCCGTGGAGGACCCGCGCGTCTCCCGCCGCCACTTGGAGCTGCGCCGGACGCCCAACGGCGTGCGCGTGGCGGATCTCGAAAGCAAGAACGGCACGTTCGTGAACCAGGTCCGGATCTGCGACGCGTACCTGGGCGAGGACGAGTGGGTGCACTTCGGCGGCTCGAAGCTGCGCCTGGTGCGCGGCAAGGGCGTGGAGCGGCTGCCGCTGGCGGAGGCAACCCAGTTCGGCGAGGTGCTCGGGCGCAGCCCGGTCATGCGCGCGCTCTTCGCCTCGCTCCAGCGCGCCGCTTCAACGGACGTCTCCATCCTCCTCACCGGCGAGACCGGCACCGGCAAGGACGGCCTCGCGCGGGCGGTCCACGAGGCCTCGGGACGCCGCGCCGGGCCCTTCGTCGTCTTCGACTGCGCGGCCACGGCCCCCACGCTGGTGGAGGCGAGGCTCTTCGGTTCGGTGAAGGGCGCGTACACGGGCGCGGACGAGGATCGCGCCGGCCTCTTCGCCGCCGCGAATGGAGGCACGCTGTTCCTCGACGAGCTGGGCGAGCTCCCGCTGGAGAGCCAGAGCCGGCTGCTGCGCGCGCTGGAGACGCGCACCATCCAGCCGGTGGGCGCCACGGAGTACACCCCGGTGGACGTGCGCGTGATCGCGGCGACGCACCGGGATCTGCTCTCCGCGGTCGCCCACGGCACCTTCCGGAAGGACCTCTACTACCGGGTGGCGGTGGTGCTCGCGCAGGTGCCACCGCTGCGCGAGCGGCGAGAGGACCTCCCCCTGCTGATCGAGACCCTGCTCGCGCGCCAGCGGCCACCGCGCAAGCTCTCCGAGCTGGCCCCACACGTGCTGCGACTCCTCGAGCGCCATGACTGGCCCGGCAACGTGCGGGAGCTGTCGAACACGTTGACGCGCCTCACCCTGATGCCCTCGAGCGTGGACCTGGCGGAGCTATCGCCCGCGGGCGCGAGCTCCAAGGGCGCCGGTGCGGCGCGGAACACCGACCTGCCGCTGAAGGAAGCGCGCGCGCTCGTCGTGGCGGAGTTCGAGCACGCGTACATCCGGGAGAAGCTGCGCGAGCACGGCGGCAACGTCACCCACGCCGCGAACGACATGGGGATCTCCCGGCAGTTCCTCTACCGGATGATGGACACCTACGGCCTGCGCGAGGACGAGCGTTGAGCGTTCGCCGCGTGGGCGCGTACGTGCTCGGGCGCAAGCTGGGTGAGGGCGGGATGGGCGCGGTCTACGAGGCCACCCGCGAGGGGAGCGGCGAGCGCGTCGCGCTCAAGCGGCTCAGCGGAGAGTACGCGCTCGGGCGGTTCAAGCAGGAGCTCGCCCTCCGGGAGATCCTCCAGCACCCGAATCTCCTACCGGTGCTCGAGTGGGGCATGGAGGGGCGCGCGCCGTGGTTCACCATGCCGCTGCTCTCCGGCGCGTCCCTGGGCGAGCTGCGGCGGCTCGTCTCCCGTCCCTGGCCGGAAGGGCTGGTGCTGAACCTCGCCGCGCAGGCGCTGGCGGCGCTCGAGCACCTCCACGGGCACGGCGTGGTCCACCGGGACGTGAAGCCGTCCAACCTCTTCCTCTGCGACGACGGCACGCTGCGGCTGATCGACTACGGGATCGCCCGCAGCGAAGACGGCGAGCGGACGCAGACCACCACCGGGCAGCTCGTGGGCAGCCTCCGCTACGTCTCCCCCGAGCAGGCGCAGGGCCACGAGATCGACGCCCGCACCGACCTCTTCTCCCTGGGGCTCTCCCTGCACGAGCTGCTCTCCGGAGAGCGCGTCTACCGGCAGGAGAGCAACATCGCGGTGATCACCGCCCTCTTGATGGAGCAGGTGCCTTCGCTCGCGGAGCTCCGCGAAGGGCTCGCGCCGGACACCGTCTCTTCGGTCGCGTGGCTCCTGCAGAAGACCTCTGCCGCCCGGCCGGCCTCGGTGCAGGCGCTGCGTGACGCGTGGCCGGCCCTGCGCGAGAAGGCATGGGGAGCAGAGGACCTGCGCGCCTGGCTGACGGCGGCACTGCAGCACCGAGCGCACCTGCCCGCGGATCCAGGGGCCGCGCCGTCCACCGCCTCGGGCACCGCGTCCTCCACACCCCGGCCCGCTGCTCGGGCTCCGGCTTCCGCCCCCCGCTCCAGGCGCGCGGTCCTGCTCCTCGGCACGGCCGCGCTCGCCACCGCCGCGGCGGTGAGCTGGGGCCTCTCGCGACCGGGCCAGGACGCGCCAGCGCAAGGCGTCACGCCCATCGAAGTCCAGGCAGCCTCGCCACCCGATGCCGGCGCCCCGGACGCTTCCGTAGAGCCCGAGCCCGCGGTCCCCGAAGCCCCGAAGGAGCCCCACGCGCCCAACGCGGGGTCCGGCTACCTGAGCCTGGATGTCCGCCCCGGCTGGGCGGCGGTGTGGGTAGACGGCGTGAAGCGTGGGGACACGCCGCTCTTCCGCCTGAGCGTCAAAGCGGGCGCGCACCGGGTCGAGCTGGTGCGGCCCAATGGCGAGCGCAAGCGGCTGCAGCTCACCGTCAAGCGCGACCGGGAGACTTCGCGCGTCATCCGCTGGCCCACCCCATAGGAATCGACAACCGGGGGTTAACGCTGGCGCTCCAACTCCCCCAGCCCATCGGCCTGGGCGAGCGCCGCGGCCGGGCGCAACCGTCCGAGCGTGCTGGCGATCTGGGGCGTGCCGAGCAGGTTGGAGCGCCCGTTGCACAAGGGGTCTCCCGCCGTTCCACCCAGGCCCGAGGAGAACCCCCATGTCCGCTCGCCCCATCCCTCTCGCACGAAGTGCCTTCTCGACCCTGCTCCTCGTCGCGATCGCGGCCTGCGGTCCCGCCGAGACAGGAGAGGAAGTACCGCTCGGCGAGGACGCCTCCGCCGTCACCGCAGGGTTCGCGCCGCAGCTGCCCGGCGTCCTCTTCTTTGACTCGATCCCCGGCACGACCACGGACGACAAGCTGCGGGCGATGAACGCCTGGGCGGCGACGCTCGGGAGCTCCGCGCCGCGGCCGGCGATCGTCTTCGACGCCAAGGTCTACAACCACAGCGTGCCGATCCAGCTCTGGTCCGGGCTGGCGCTGGTGGGCGGCCGCCGCACGGCTGCGCGTGAGTACAGCACTGGCACCGTCCTGCACTACCAGGGCGCGCCGGGCACCTCGCAGCTTGCCTTTGTCCGCAACAACCAGGGCTACCCGTCGGACGGCTCGCCGCGCGACATCACGTTCGACTCCATCCAATTCACCGGCCACACGGACGTGGACCACGTCCCCAGGAACGACGTGGGCGCCGGTGGCTACTCGGGGAAGGTGCTCTGGTACTTCAACTGGCACGACTGCGGCTTCGTGGGCTTCCGCACCATCTGGTGGGGCTGGGGTGATGGCACCGCCTTCACCGGGGTCACCCACCTCATGGCCGTGGGCGACACCGCCTTCTACATCGGCGGCTCGGAGAACCACTTCTTCCAGGACTACTCGTTCCAGGACAACGGCACCGCCGCGTGGATGAGCAGCGGCAAGCCGTTCTTCCGCAGCCGCATGTCCAAGTCGTCCATTGGCCGGATGATGTTCTCCGCGCGGTCCAGCACCTACCAGCTCAGCATCGAAGGCGGGCACAACCTGGTGGTCGACGGCACCGCGTTCGACGCCCCGGACGCCTACCCCACCTACGGCAAGCAGGTGTCGATCAGCGGAGGCACCGGCATCCGGATCACCAACGCCAGCTTCAAGGGCGCCATGGCCAACCCGGCCTCCGCCTCGGGCGGGGCCGCGGCGAACCGCGCGGCCATCCACATCACAGGCGGCAGCCAGATCGTGATCGACGGCAACAACTTCAACATCAGCGCGCCGATCGCCTACGTCGGGCCGAACGTCGGCCAGGCCCAGGTGAAGGTCGGGCTCAACGGCTACCCGGGAACGGGCAGCCCGCAGCTCGTCCAGTCGCGCGCCGGCCAGCTGATCAGCATCGACCCGTCGGTCGCGATCTCCGTCTCGCCTTAGCGCGGGGCCTTAGACCTTGAGGACGCCGCGGAACCCCCGGGCCGCGTAATAAGACTCGGCGCCGTTGTGGTAGACGAACACGGTGTCGTAGCGGCGATCGCAGAAGAGCGCCCCGCCGAGCTTGCGGATCTCGGCGGGCGTCTTCACCCAGCTCGAAGTCTTGGTGTCGAACTCGCCGAGCTTCTGCAGCGCCCGGTACTCCTCTTCGGAGAGCAGCTCGATCTCCATGTCCGCCGCCAGGCCCAGGGCGCTGCCTCCGGGCTTGTTCTCCTTGCGCGACGCCAGCGCCTGCGGGTCGAAGCAGACGCTCCGGCGGCCGCTCGGGCTCTCCGGCGCGCAGTCGCAGAAGAGGTACTCCCCGGTCTTCTTGTCGAAGCCGATGACGTCCGGCTCGCCGCCCGTCCGCTCCATCTCGCTGAGCGACCACAGCTTGCCGGCGTTGGTCTCGAGCTTCGCCTGGACGTCGCCCCAGCTCAGGCCCTTGTGCCGGTTCACATTCTTCTCGAACCGGGCCTTCAAGGCGCCCAACAGTTTCTCCTTCTGCTCCGAGGACAGCTTGCGCTGGCTCTTGCCGTTGCCCATGGCCGCCGTGAATAGCACGGGAGCCCAGCGCTCAGTGGGCAGAGTGCGTCGCCTTGAGGCCGAGGATCGCGATGACCAGGAGCCCGAGGAAGAAGAGCCTCGGCGCGGTGACCGGCTCCGCGAAGAGGACGATCCCCAGCACAGCGGTGCCCGCCGCGCCGATCCCCACCCACACCGCGTAGGCGGTGCCGATTGGCAGCGTGCGCGCCGCCACCGAGAGCAGCCCCACGCTCGCCACCAGCATCACCACGGTGAGCACCGATGGCACGAGCCGGGTGAAGCCGTCCGCGTACTTGAGGCCCACCGCCCAGCCCGTCTCCAGCACACCCGCCACCACCAGGATCACCCAGGCCATCGCCGCCTCCTCGAGCGAGGTTGAGCGCGACGCCCTAGCGCACTTCCGGTGATCCCGGCCAGGGCGAAGGAGGCCTCCGCCTCTACCGCGCGGAGGCCTCGCAGCGGCCGCTACGCCTGCATCGAGGACCGGCGCCCCTTCAGCTCGGTGCGCACCACCTCGCGGACGCGATCACCCACCGCGTCCGGCACGCGCTCGCGCAGCGTCTCCTGCACGCGCTGCCGGATCGCATCGGCCACGCGCTCGGAGTCGAAGTCGACCCGCATCGACATCCCTCCGCTGTGCCGCTCCTCCATCGCCTCGTCCATCGCGGCGCGGAGGTTGGCCCTGAGCACCTCGCTCAGCCGCTCCCGCATGGCGCCGATCACGCGATCTTCCAGCCGGGTCCGGACCCGCTCGAGGAAGAGCTCGGAGTTGAACGGGCCCGAGAACGCTCGGCTCTGCTCGACCATGCGTTCGCGCATCGCCGCCCGCAGGGCGCCGGAGAGCCGCTCGCGGAGCAGCTCCCCCACCCGCTCGTGGAGGTGCGGCGCCAGCCGGTCCCGGATGCCGTCCGCCAACCTCGAGCGGAGCGCCTCGGCGATCCGGCCGCTGTCCTCCAGCCCCATCCGGGTGTCCCCCACTTCGCTGCGCAGGATCTCTCGCAGCCGCTCCTGGATGGCCGTCCCCACCCGATCCCGGACCGCCGAGCTGATCCGCTCGTGGAGCTCTTCGGACAGGCGCAGCCGCACCGCCTCGGCAATCTGGGTGGCCCGGAGCCCCTGCGCCCTGGAGCGCAGCGCCTCCGCCAGCCGTTCGCGCAGGGCCTCGCCCAGGTGCTCCTTGAGCCCGTAGACGAGCCGCTCATGCATCAACTCCGGGAGCCGCGCGCGGATCGCCTCGCTGAGCACTTCGATCTCCTCGGAGGAGGAGCCGCTGCGCCGCTCCTTCAAGGCGTGGCGGACCGCGTCGCCCAGACGGTCCCGGAGCAGCTCGCGGACCCGCTCGGAGACGGCGGAGTGGATCCGGTCGCGCAGCCCATCCGCCACGCGGCCCCGGATCGCCTCCGCCAGCTCGTCCGGCTCCTCGGCTCCGGAGGAGCCCTCGCCGCGGCGCCGTGCCTCGGCGGCGGACCGGACGGCCTCCCCGGCGCTCTCCCGGATCGCCTGCCCCACGCCGTCGTTGAGGAGCGCCACCACGCGCTCGCGGACGACCTCGCTCACGCGCTCCTTGATCAGCTCGCTCAGGGAATGGACTTCCTCACTGGACAGCTCTTCGTTCATGGGACGACTCCTCTTCGGGGGCAGGGTGGGAAGGCGCGGCCAGTCATCACCGCGGGCGACGAGATAGGGCTGTGCCATCCGCGCAACCAGTGGCTGCGCGAACGAGCCAGAGGTTCGGAGCAGGAGGACTGCCGCCTGACCGCAGGCCACTTCCCGTCCCCGACGCCCGCCCCACCTTTCCGGGAGCGTCTGGGGGCGATGATGCGGCAGCCCAAAGTTCTCCTCGTCGATGACTCGGAGGAGCTGCGCGAGGTCTACCACGCCATGCTCGAGGCGGAGGGCTACGACATCCGCAGCGTGGAGAACGTGGCCGAGGCGCTCGTCCTCGCGCGCAGCTGGCGGCCGGACGTGGTGATCACCGACATCTTCCTGGGAGCGGAGAGCGGGCTGGATCTCATCCGGCAGATCCGCAGCGACCTCGCCCCGCCGCTGCCGCCGGTCATCGCCATCTCGGGCTTCCCCGAGATTGGCCGGGACGCGCTCCGGACCGGCGCCACCCGCTTCCTCACCAAGCCGGTGGACTACGAGGATCTCTTCGCCGCCGTGACGGACGTGCTGCTCAAGAGCGAGCCCGCGCCGGACGCGGACGAACGGGCCCGGGCCCGGCGGGCGCACCATGTCGCCCGGCTCCACGCCGCTGCCGAGTCCGTGGCCCACGCCCTGGCGGCGGGGGGACCGGACGCCCGGGACCGGATCGAGCTCGGGGTGCGCTGGCTGAGCCGCTACTTCGGCGGCGCGCGCACCGTGGCGTTGCTCCAGAACACGGAGTCGCTCGAGATCGTCGGCACCAGCGCGCCGGAGCGCTACCCCGTGGGCGCTCCCGCCAACGGCCTGCTCTGCGTTGCCAGCCGGGTGATGGAGAGCGGCTCCAACCTGCTGCTGCCGGACCTGAACCACCAGCCGCTCCTCCAGTGGCGGACCGTGGGCGACGCCCAGCTGCTGGCGAGCGTCCCCATCGCCGTGGGGGGCATCGCCGTGGGGGCGCTGTGCCTGATCGCCAGCGAGCCGCTGGTCTTCAGCACGGTGGATCTCCAGCTGCTGGAGCACCTGGGCAAGCGCCTGGCGCACTTCGTGGAGGGCGGGACGTCACCGCAGCCGTTCTTCACGCGCGGCGGGATGATGTCCCGCTCCAGCTTCGAGTTCGTGCTGGGCGCCGAGCTGCGCTCCAGCGCCGCGCGCACCGGACAGCTGGCGGTGACGGCCTGCGCCCTCAAGACCATCCCCAACGCCGCGGACGTGCTGGACGGGCTCACGCAGCGGCGGATCAGCGTGGGAGACCTGCGCCGGGGCGAGATCGCCGTCCTCGTCTCGGACGAGGCGGATCTCGACGACCGGCTCGACCAGGTACTCGAGCACGTGAAGGCCCAGGCCGAGCTCGAGGCCTCCGCCACGCTGATCCTCGGGCAACCCTTCCCGCGGCTGCCCGCCACCCACGTGCTGGATTGGGTGAGCGCGCTGCTCACCTCCGTGGGGAGGCGAGGAGGGTCGACGCGCGTGGACTGCCGGCCCACTGCGAGCGCCGCCGCGCTCGGGGCCGCAGACTCGGTCTTCACCGCCTCCTGACGCGCCCCAGCCGCCGGCTGCCGCTGCGGATCCGCAAGATCTCCTCCGCGGAGATCCCCAGAGACTCCAGGAAGTCCTGGTGGGCCTCCGGCTCCGTGCGCTCGAACTGGACGTGCCAGCGGTGCATGTCCTCATCCGACAGCCCGCTGGCGCGCAGGAGCGCCACCCAGCGGCGCTTGTCGAGCGAGCGCGCGCTGCGCTGGCCGCTCCGGGCCTGGAGCAGGCGCAGCAGCACCCGCTGCTGCTCCCGGAGCCTCGCGATCTCCGCGTTGACCGCGTCCAGCCGCCGGCCCAGCGCGGAGGCGAGCGCGTCCCGGGGGCCCTCCAGGATCTCCACGGTCTCCGCCAGTGACAGCCCCAGCTCGCGGTAGCGCCGGATCGCCTCCAGGCGCTCCACGTCCTCGGGAGAGTAGAGCCGGTAGCCGGCGGCGCTCCGCCCCGAAGGACGGAGCACCCCGGCCCGGTCGTAATAGAGGAGCGTCGCGCGGGAGAGCCCGAAGCGCTTCGCCACCCGGCTGATGGTCAGTGAGCCCACGCGCGCCCGAAGCCTCTACGGCGCCGCGCCCGCGCGCGAGCCCTTTCGGATGGAGGCGATCTCCGCCACCGGCAGCTCCAGCCACTCCAGGAAGCGCTGGTGCCCGTCCGGCCAGTGCGCTTCGAAGCTCGCATGCCACCGGTGCATGCCCGCGTCGTCGAGCCCAGCCTTGCGGAACACCTCCACCCACCTCGCCTTGTTCGTCTGTGTCGTCATCTTCCGTGCCTTTGGTCTCACGGTCCCGCCCATCGGGACCGAACCGTTCTCGGGGGTGAAGCGGTAGACGGGTCAAGCCCACCCCGTTGCGCGGCCGTCGTGACCACTGGTAATTACCAGCGGTCATGTCAGCCCCGGAGCGCGTCAACCAGTACGTCGAAGAGGCCCTGCGCCAGATCGACCAGGCCGGCGGCTCCCAGGGGGTCAACCTGCGCGAGGTCTCCAGGGCGATCGGCTGCGCCCACACCAACGCGTACAACTACTTCGACGGCCTGGACGGGCTGCTCTCGCGGGCGCTGGTGGCAGCCCTCCAGCGGCAAGGGGAGTGCTCGCGCGAGGCACTCCGGGACGGCCCCGGCGCCCCCCGCCGCGCGCTCCGCGCCTTCGTGGACGGCCAGATCCGCTTCGCGCTCGAGCACCCCGGCTGGTACCGCTTCATCTGGCTGGAGCCGCTGCGCCTACCCCCGCCGCCGGAGGCGATCGGGATCATGGTGCAGGCGGGGGAGGCGCTGCTCGCGGTCGTTCGGGCCGCCGCCGGAGGTCGCCTCTCCGCAAGGCGCGCGCGGCTGCTCGTCGAGGACTTCCACACCTGGCTGCACGGGGCCCTCTGCAAGGCGATCGCCGGACGGACGGCCCCGGCCGCCCCGGAGGAGCAGCGCCGGCGGATCCTCCGGCGCGCGCTCGAGGTGCTGGACGAGCTGATCGGCCTGCGGGGAGCGCGCGCATGAAGGTGGGGCTGCAGGCCTGGGGATCCGAAGGCGACATCCGCCCCATGCTGGCGCTCGCGCTGCGGCTGTGCCGCGCCGGCCACTCGGTCCGCCTGGACGTCACGCCGGTGGACGGAAAGGACTACCGGTCCTTCCAGGGCGTGGAGAACCTCCGGCTGCGCATGGTGCCGGAGCAGCTCGCGTTCTCGCTTTCGCGCGTGGCCGCGCAGTCGGACCGGCTCGACCCGCTCAAAGTCTCCCGAGAGATGGTGAACGAGGCCTTCTTCCCCTACCTGGATCAGCTCTACGCGGCGGCGCTGGAGCTGTGCGCTCAGAGCGACGTGGTCGTCTGGCACTACGCCTCCTGGTACACGCGCGCCGCCGCGCTCAAGACCGGGGTACCGGACGCCACGCTGCAGCTCTTCCCCGGGCTGGCGCCCAGCCGGCACCGCCCTCCGGCCGGGCTGCCCTCGCTCGGGCCGCTCAACCCCGCCCTCTGGTGGCTCGCCCGGCTCGCACTGGACCTGCAGTTCCGCAAGCGCCCCGCCGCGTTCTTCGAGGCCCACGGACTGCCGCGGCTTCGCCACGTGATGCCCCAGCTGCTCTTCTCTCCCCGGCTCAACCTCCACGCCATGAGCCCGCTGCTCTGCCCGCCGCCGGCGGACTGGGGCCCGGAGCACGTGGTCTGCGGCCAGCTCACCCTGCCCGAGGCCGACGAGCGCTGGGAGCCCTCGCCAGCGCTGCGCGCGTTCCTGGAGTGCGGCCCCCCGCCGGTCCTCTTCTCGCTCGGCTCGATGGAGCACTTCGCCCCCAAGCGGGCGCGCGAGCTCTTCGTCGGCGCCGCCCGGGCCGCCGGCATGCGCGCGATCATCCAGACCAAGCGCTCGGGGGAGGAGGGGCAGGACGGGGCGCTCTACTTCCTGCCGTGGGCGGCCCACGCCGCGCTCCTCCCCCGCTGCGCGGCCATGGTCCACCACGGCGGGGCGGGCACCACCCACGCCGCGCTCCGCGCCGGGCTGCCCTCCGTGGTCGTCCCGGTGATTTTGGAGCAGCAGCTCTGGGGTGACCTCGTCCACCGCGCGGGGGCGGCCACGCGGCCGCTCGGCTTCTGGAAGGCGACCGACGAGCAGCTCGCCGCGAAGCTGCGGGAGCTCACCGCCACGTCCGCTCTCGCCGAGCGGGCGCGCGAGCTGGCGGCCTCCCTCTCCGTCGAGGATGGCACCGGCCACGCAGTGCGGCTGCTCGAGCAGCTCCCCTCCTCGCGCTAGCCCCGCTCAGGCGCTTCGGCCGCCGGGAGGCTGAGCAAGAAGGTGCTCCCCTCCCCCACCGTGCTCTGGCAGGAGATCGTCCCGCCCATCGTCCGCATCCAGCGCTCGCTCAGCAGGAGCCCCTCGCCGGTGGAGCTCTCCTTCGCGGTGGGGCGCACGCCGGGCCGCTGCGCGTGATCGAAGAGCCGGGCGAGGTCCCGCGCGTCCAGCCCCGGCCCCTGGTCCCGCACCCGGACCTGCGGCGCGTCCGCGCTCACCGTCACCCCCACCCGCGTGCCTTCGCCGCTGAACTTGGAGGCGTTGGAGAGCAGGTTGAGCACCACGTGGCCGAAGATCGCCGAGTCCCCCACCACCCAGACCGGGTGCTCCGGGAGCGCCAGCGTCAGCTGCTGCCGCTTGCGGTCCATCACCGGCCGGGCGCTCTCCGCCGCGCTCTTCACCACCGCCGCCACGTCGAACCGCTCGCTGCGCAAGAGCTGGCGCTCGTCCCGGTAGGAGCGGACCACCCGCGTGAGCTCGTCGTTCACGTGCTCCGCCGCCTCGGCGATCTCCCCAGCGAGCGCGGCCACCCGCCGGGGGTCCGTCTCCACCGAGATCCGGTCCGCGCTGGCGAGCACGATCATCAGCGGGGTGCGCAGGTCGTGCGCCACCGTGGCGATGAACCGGGCGCGCACGTGGTGCAGCTCCACCAGCTCCCGCTGCTGACCCTCGAGCACCACCGAGCGCTCCTCCAACGCCCGGTTGGCCAGCGAGAGCGCCGCGGTGCGCGCGTCCACCAGCCGCTGGAGCTCGCGCGCGCGGGCGTTGCTCACCGCGGACCTGAGCAGCATGGCGGCCGCCAGCAGCACCGCGCCGCCGGCGAGCAGCACCAGCCGCCCCGGGGTCCAGAACGGCCTCGGCCGGAGCACGCGGAGATCCTCCGGGCGCCGCAGCAGCACCACCGGGGTGGCCTTGTCGAGCGCGCGGCTGTTGATCCCCACCGCCTCCACCTCCGTGCCCACCGGCAGCCCTTCGGCCGGCAGCAGGTGTGGCTCGAGCGCCATCGCCAGGGCGGGGCCGGCGCGCGTCTCCAGGCTCAGCAACTGGACGGGGCGCAGCAGCAGCGAAGACACCCGCCCCTCCACGCGGACGAGCCGGTCCTCCAGCCCGCCCTGCACCAGCTCCTGCCCGGTCACCACCACCGGCGCCGGCTCCGCGTCCGCGGTGGCGGAGAGCACCCGCGCGTCGATCATCTGCGGGAACGGCTCGCCCGGCTCCACGAACCCCGCGACCTCGAGCCGCGTCCCCAGCGCCGGGAGCGGGTGGGCCAGCTCGCTCTCCGCCAGCCGCAGCCGCGCCACCGACTCGCCGGCCGCGATGAAGACCTTCTTCCCCGCGGCGTAGATCACGTTTCCTCCGGTGACCACCCGCGCGTCCGACTGCTGGGTCCGCTGGAACCGCAGCAGCTCTCCCAGCTCCCGGCGCATCAGCGCGGAGACCGGCTGGGAGGGGCGGAGCACCTCCACGCTGTCCCGGGACTGGGCGTACAGCCGCAGCCCCACCCGCTGTTGGGCCTGGTTGAGATCCACGCCCACCGTGACCCGCACCCGGATCTCCGCGCCCACCAGCGACGCGAGCTCTTCGAGCCGCACCCCGGTGGCGAAGAGCACCCGCGCCGGGCCGAGCAGGCTGGCGATCCGCAGCTCGGTCTGGGCCCCGTGCTGCAGGACGTCCCGCACCACCGCGTCCAGCACCACGTGGCGGCAGTCCAAGCCGTCCGCCGCGAGCTGCGCCTGGGTGGGGACGGTGGCCGTCACCCTCTGCCCGTGCGCCAGCACCTCCAGCCGGGTGAGTGGCAGCGCGATCTTCGGGGCGTAGTCACCCCGCTCCGTCTTCCCCTCGAGCTCGATCAGATCTCCCTGGGTGAGCTTTTGCGCAGGGTCCGGGTACCACAGGGAGATCCCGGTCCCATCGTCCTGTTGGACGAAGAAGTCCCGCGTCACCGGATCCGCGTAGCTGACCACGCCGCGGAGGTGGACCGGCCTGCCCGAGGCGGCTTCCTCTGGGGAGAGGCGCAGCGCCTGGTCGATCCGGGTGATCACCCCGGCCACAGGAGCGTTCGCCGCGAGGGCCAACAGGAGGGGCACGGCGGGCTGGAGCACGCGGCTCCTTCTCACGGAGGGTGATGGAGTTCCAGCGTTTGCGGCCGCCGCGCCGTAGTACCGCCGGGCAACCAAGCCGCCGACGCTGGCGCCAGGTGCCGGCGAGCGCCCCCATCCGCAACCTTGCAGCATGCGAGCGCTCACCTATGAAGGCCCCTACCGCGTCTCCGTCAAGGACGTCCCCGAGCCCCGGCTGGAGCATCCCCAGGACGGGATCGTGCGCGTCACCAGCGCGGCGATCTGCGGCTCCGATCTCCACCTGTTGCACGGGCTGGTCCCTGACACGCGCGTGGGCTCCGTCTTCGGCCACGAGTTCGTGGGCGTGGTGGAGGAGGTGGGGCCGCAGGCGGAAGGGATCCGCAAGGGCGACCGGGTGATGGTGCCGTTCCAGATCTTCTGCGGCGGCTGCTACTACTGCACGCGCGGGCTCACCTCCTGCTGCGAGAGCACCAACCCCGCCACGGACGCCGGCACCGGGATCTACGGGTACTCGCACACCATGGGCGGGTACGACGGCGGCCAGGCCCAGTACGTCCGGGTCCCCTTCATCGCCGTGGACGCGGAGAAGCTGCCGGACGAGGTGGCGGATCTGGACGCGCTGCCGATCACGGACGCCTTCACCACCGGGTACCAGGCCGCGGAGATGTGCGGCCTGCGCGGCGGCGAGACCGTGCTGGTGCTCGGCTGCGGTCCGGTGGGGTTGTTCGCCATGTGGGGCGCCTGGGCCATGGGCGCGGGGCGGGTGATCGCGGTGGATCACGTGGACTACCGGCTCCAGTTCGCCCGCGAGTGGCTGGGCGTGGAGACGCTGAACTTCAGGGAGATGGACCTCGTCGCCCGCGTGAAGGAGCTGACGGAGGGGCGCGGCGCGGACGCCACGGTGGAGGCGGTGGGCTGCGAGGCCGCCGGCTCGGCGGCGCACCGGGCGCTGGGGATCTACGGGAAGCTGGAGGCGGGCTCGCCCGCGGCCATCAACATGGCCATCCACGCCACGCGCAAAGCAGGGACGATCTCGCTGATCGGCGTCTACGGCCCGCCCTTCAATGCCGTGGACATCGGCACCTTCATGAACAAGTCGCAGACCCTGCGCACCGGCCAGGCGAGCGTGAAGCGGTACATGCCGCACCTGCTCGAGCACGTGCGCGCCGGGCGGATCCAGCCCAGCAAGGTCTTCACCCACCGGCTGCCGCTGGAGGAGGCCCCTGCCGCCTACCGGACCTTCGCGCGCAAGGAGGACGGCTGCATCAAGGTCGCCCTCTTCCCCAACGAGACCCTTCACTAGGAGCGGCCATGCCCTTGCAGCCCGAGACCCCCGAGACCTCTCCGCAGACGCTCCCGAGCGTGGAGCGGCCGCCCTACTGGGGCGTGGACCTGGAGCCGCTGAGTCGTCCTGGCGTGCAGACCGCGCGTCAGGAGCCGCGCCCCTTCCCCAACACCCGCTACCCGCCCGAGCGGCAGCAGGGAGAGCCCAGCTCCCCGGTGCACGGCAACAGCAAGCCGGTGCCGCCGGTCTTCGGCACCAGCGTGCCCCTGCGCGGCCTCTCCGGCGCCATCCGCCGCGCCGCCTACCGGATCCCCGACCACTACCCGCGCCACTGGCTGCTCAAGCTGCTCGGGGACCGGGTGGACTCGCTCGAGCACCGGATCAAGAGGGCGGCGCCCGGGGCAGCCCTGCTGATGGCGGTGGCCGGCGCCGCCGCGCTCGTGCGGCGCTCCCGCTAGAGCCGCACTGTGCTATGCGCGTGCGCCAAATGACCGTCGCGCGCACGCAGGCCACAGGCAAGAAGGAGCTGGATCCGGAGATCCTCGAGTTCACCACCTCCCTCCCGGTGGATCAGGCGCTCTACGTGGCGGACATCGCCGGGAGCCTGGCCCACGTGCGGATGCTCTCCGAGGCGGGGATCATCCCCGAGGCGGACGGCGCGAAGATCCGGGAAGGCCTTGCGGGGATCTTCAAGGACGCCCGCGAAGGCCGGCTCACCTGGCCGCTCGAGGAGGACATCCACATGTCCATCGAGGGCGAGCTCTTGCGCCGGATCGGCGAGCCGGCGCGCCGGCTGCACACCGCGCGCTCGCGGAACGATCAGATCACGCTCGACGGCCGGCTCCACCTGCGCGAGGCCGCGGTGCAGATCCTCCGCGAGCTCGCCGCCACCGTGGCCGCCCTGGCGGACCGCGCCGAAGGCGAAGAGGGCGCCTGGCTCCTCCCGGCCTATACCCACCGGCAGCGCGCCCAGCCGGTCACCGTGGGCTACGTGCTGTGCGCCTACGGGGCGATGCTGGCGCGGGACATCGCCCAGTTCTCGCAGGTGCTCAACGCGCTGGACGAGTCCCCGCTCGGCGTGGGCGCGGTGAGCGGCTCCTCGCTGCCCATCCGCCGCGAGCGCACCGCGGAGCTGCTCGGGTTCTCGCGGGTGACCGCCAACGGCCTGGACACCGTGGGGGACCGGGACTTCGCGCTCGACTTCATCTACGCCTGCACCCGTTGCCTCACCCACCTGTCGCGCGTGAGCCAGGACTTCGTGGACTTCGCCTCACAGGAGTTCGGCTTCCTGGCGCTGGATGACACCATCAGCTTCGGCTCCTCCATGATGCCGCAGAAGAAGAACCCGGATCTCTTCGAGCTGATCCGCGGCAAGTCCACCCGCTCGCTCGGCGCGCTCACCACCCTGTTCGCCACGGTGAAGGGGCTCCCGGTCGGCTACATGAGAGATCTCCAGGAGGACAAGGGGCCGTACCTGGAGGCCGCCACGCTCACCCCGCGCTGTCTCTCCGCGTTCCGGCGCGGGCTCGCGGGCGTGCGCTTCCGCCAAGCTCGGCTCGCCGCCGCGCTGGAGGGCGGCTTCACCCAGGCCACGGATCTGGCGGAGCGGCTGGTGGCGCGGGGCCTGCCCTTCCGCGAGGCCTACCAGGCGGTGGGCGCCCTGGTGCAGGCCGCGCTCGGCTCCGGCCGCGCGCTGGACGCGCTCACCCCGGCGGATCTGAAGGAGGCTGGCGGCAAGGTCCTCCCCGCGGACCTGGAGGTGCTCGCGCCCGCGCGCGCCGCCGCGGCCAAGGAGGTGACGGGCGGGACCGGCGCCAAGTCCGTGGCCTCGCAAGTGGCGCAGCTGCGGGAGGCGGTACAGGGCGCCCGGGCCCGCGCGGACGCCACCCCGGCGCTCGCGCAGCTGATCGTCAAGCTCGCCGCCGCCCCGTGAGCTTCGAGGAGGCGCTGCGGGAGAACCTCCCGGTCACCGCGGTGGGCGATCTCCGGCTGCGCTACGACGGCCCCATGCTGGTGGGCGAGCTCGCCCCTGGCGCGGCTGGGGCGCGCCTCCCGGCGTCGCTCGCGGACGGGCTGGGCGTGGCGGCCCTGAGCGCCGCGCTGATCTCGGTGGTGCTGCTGCTGGCCACGCCGTGGGTGGGGCTCGCCGCGGCCTTCGCCCTCTGCTTCGCCGCGCTGCTCTACGGCTCGGCGGCGGTGCGGGGGCGGCAGCGCGCGCGGCGCCGCTTCGTCCTCAACTTCGCGGACGAGACCCTGCGCCTGGAGCGGCCGGCCCGCGGGCTGGGCGCGCCGCTCACCCGGGTGGTCTCCTTCGACGAGGTGCTCGGCCTGGTGCTGGAGCGCCGCCCGCAAGGGGCGCTGGGGCTGGAGGTGGAGGTGCAGCGGGAGGGGGCGGAGCCGGAGAGCTTCCCTCTCGTCCAGCAGGCGGGCGCCGGAGACGAGGACGCGCTGCGGAGCCTGGCGCGCATGCTCCACCACGCGTTCGGCCTGCGCGGGGAGCCGGACCGGCTCTAGGGCGTGGCCGGGGCGCGCGGGAGGGTGATCTCCACGGTGGTCCCCTCGTTGGGGACGGAGGAGAGCCGCAGCTCCCCGCCCGCCTCGCGGACGAAGTCCCGGCTGATCCCCAGCCCCAGCCCGGTGCCCACGCCCACCGGCTTGGTGGTGAAGAGCGGCTGGAAGACCTTCTCCAGCAGCTCGGCGGGGATCCCGCAGCCGTTGTCCTTGACGGTGAGGACCACCTGATCTCCGTGCGGCTGCCAGCGGACCTCCACCAGCCCCTGGCGCCCCAGCCCGTCCATCGCCTGGGCGGCGTTGACGATCAGGTTGAGCAGCACCTGGCACAGGCGCACCGAGCCGCCGCTCACCCGCACCGGCGGGCCATCCGTCACCACCCGGGCGAGATCCCTGACCTCCGCGCGGGAGAGCCGCACCGCGAAGGCCACCGCCTCGGAGAGGTCGCAGGTCTTCTCCGCGTCATCCCCGCGCGCCTGCTGGCGGATGCCCAGCGCCACCTGCCGGATGTGCTTGGCGCCCAGCTCCACGTCGTCCAGCAGGCTGGGGAGATCCGCCAGCGTCTGCTCCACGGCGGTGTCCGGCCGGGACTTGAGCGCCACCGCCAGGTAGTCCGAGAGCACCTTGAGCTCCGCGCGCAGGGTGCCGATGTTCTGGGACATGTAGCTGACCGGGTTCATCAGCTCGTGGGCGATGCCGGCGCTCACCTGGCCGATGGTGGCCAGCCGCACCGACTGGAGCAGCTGCGCCTGGAACTCGCGCAGCCGGACCTGGAGGTTGTAGATCCGCAGCGAGTCTTCCAGCGCGTTGGCGAGATCCTCCTTCACCCACGGCTTGACGAAGTAGCGGGAGACCTGCCCCAGGTTCACCGCCTCCATCACCGCCTGCATGTCCGAGTACGCGGTGATGATGATCCGCTGCACGTCCGGCACCAGCTCCTTCGCCCGGCGCAGCAGCTCCACGCCGGTCATCTCCGGCATCCGCTGATCCGCGATCAGCACCCCCACCTCGTGCCCGCGGGTGGCGAGAATGGCGATCGCCTCCGTCCCGGACTGGCTGGTGATGATCCGGAAGCGCGAGCGGAAGTTGGCCTCGAAGACCCGGAGGTTGATCGGCTCGTCGTCGACGTAGAGGACCGCCGCCTCAGCCGTGGGCATTTCCGGAGCTCTCTCCCGACGCTTGCTCGAAGGGCCGCCCAGGGTGAGCGCGGGGGTGAATGGACCGGCCCGGGGATTCCCGAGCTTTCACACTAGACTTGTTGAGCCGCGTCAAGCCGTCCAGCGAATTCGGTAGGTCGTTCCGCGGGCGTCGTTCCCGGCAATGCTGACGTCCACGTCCTTGACCCCCGTTCCCTTCACGCCCGCCTCCATCACCCCGAGGACATAGTAGCGGTAGTCGCTCGGCTCGTTCAGCCAGACCTCCGCCTCCGTGGAACCGACCTCCGTGTACTTGGCCTGGGCGTAGTTGGTGCCGATCCGGAAGTTCTGCTGGGACCGCGCCAGCGTCCGCTTGGGTCCCAGCAGCTTGAGCATCGGCGCCTGGGCCTTCCCCAGGAAGGAGTTCTTCCAGTGGTCCATCATCCGGCCGGCGAGGGACTTCAGCGCGTCCGCCTGGCTGAGCCCCGGATAGAGGGACTGCGCCGTCAGCCGCACCGCCGACTCCCAGACGCGCCGCGGGTAGGCCGGACGGATCTTCGAGTCGAGATCCAGTCCGATGCCGCGCAGCTGGTCCTTGAGCTTGGGCGTGATGTCCTTCTGGAGCGCCTTCAGGAAGAGCGCGGTGACCAGGCTCTCGAACACCAGCTCCTCTGCTTCGTTTGGCAGGAACATGATGCAGAAGCATCCAACCCTGCCAACCCGGCCAGCAAGGTGCCCACAATCCACACATTCAGCTCACGCCGATGAGCGGCGCCGCTGCACCATCTCCCCGCAGAGTCGCCAGACCTGCTCGACCTCCGGCGCCGCTGCGAACTTACATTGCCGCTGGCGGTGCTTTTCGAAGTAGGCGGCCGTGAGCTCCGTCAGCTCCGGAGCGAAGGCGAGGCGTGAGACCGCCTTGGACGCGCGCTCCGGGGCAGGCGCGAAGAGGTACACGAAGCGGATGAGCGACTTCACGATCCCCGGAGGCAGGTGCCGGGAGAGGTCCGAACGCACCCCGCCTGGGTGAATGGCGTTGGCGGTCACCCCACTCCCACGCAACCTGGCAGCAAACGCCCACGTCAGCAGCCGCTCGGACAGCTTCGACTGCGCGTACACCGTCGGCCACCGATAGGGGCGGGTGCGGAACTCCACGTCCGCCAGGTCCAGGCCTGCCGCGGCGGCGGAGACGACGTTGATCACCCTGGCCGGCGCGCTGGCCCGCAAGGTGGGCTCCAGGAGCGTCATCAGCGAGTAGTAGCCCAGCACGTTGGTCGCCCAGCAGAGCTCGATCCCATCGCTGGTGAGCCGCCGGTCAGGCGTGGAGATCACCGCGTTGTTGACCAGCACGTCCAGCCGGCCGTGCCGCCGCTGGAGCTCCGCCACGAAGCGCTCCAAGGGCGCTTGCTCGGAGACATCCACCTCCATCACCTCGAGCGCCGCGTCCGGCACGCCCGCGCGGATCTCGCTGGCGGCGCGCTCGCCGCGCTCCCCTGACCGGCAGGCCAGCACCACCCGCCCGCCCTCTGCCGCGAGATCCCGGGCAACGGCCTTCCCGAGGCCGGAGTTGGCCCCCGTGACGACGCAGACTCTTCCCTCCAGCGACCGAGCGATCTGCCACCTCCCGTCAGAGCTTCAGTCCGGCGACAGCGCCGGATCCCACCGGGGCAGGCAGACCGTGAAGCGGGTCTGCTCCCCCGGCTCAGACCGTACCGAGATCTCGCCGCCGTGCTGCTTCACGATCGAACGAACCACCGAGAGCCCCAACCCGGTGCCCTGGCCAACCGGCTTGGTGGTGAAGAACGGGTCGAAGATGCGTCCGAGCACGCGGCGCGGGATCGGCTCTCCGGAGTTCTCGACGACGACGGTGACCGTGCTGTCGCTCTGCAGCGCCTTCACGCTGACCGTTCCGGCCGCCCCCGCCGCGGCGATGGCGTTGTCCAGCAGGTTGACCCAGATCTGGTGGAGGGCCCCGGGCTCCCCCACGACGAGGAGGCCGCGCGGGGGCTCCGCCTCGAAGCGCATCGCCGGGCCGCTGCCCGTCTTGTGGGAGAGCAGCTGCAGCGCCAGCTCCAGGTTCTCGGTGACGTCCACCTTGGTCCGGATCCCCTCGCCCGCGCGCGCCTGCAAGAGCAGCTGCTGGGAGATCTGCTCCACGCGCCGGGCGCTGAGGATGGCCAGGCCCAGCAGATCCTTCACCTCCGCGGACGAGTCACCCAGCAACTCCTGGAGCGGCAAGAGGGTGTTGAGGATCCCGTTCAAGGGGTTGCGGACCTCGTGCGCCACGCCGGCGACGACCAGGCCGAGCGCCGCGAGCTTCTCGGCCTGGGCCGACTTCCGGCTCAGCTCCCTCATCCGAAGCTGGTTCGACAGCCGGGTCCGGACCTCGGCCATGTGGAACGGCTTCACCACGTAGTCGTCCGCGCCACCCTCGAGCCCGGCCAACTTGGCGTCCAGCTCCGCGCGCGCCGTGAGCAGGATGAACGGCGTCCCCGCCAACACGGGATCCGCGCGGACTGCCCGGCACAGCTCCAGCCCATCCATCTCCGGCATCATCATGTCGGAGAGGACGACGTCTACCCCCATCTCCTGCAGGACCTTCAGCCCTTCGCGCCCGTTGCCGGCCTCGAGCACGGTGAAGCCCGTCCTCAGCTCGCCTGCCAGCATGGCGCGCATCTCGGCGTTGTCCTCCACCAGGAGCAGCACCGGCCGCTCCTGGCCGGCGGGCTCCTCGGCGCTGGCAGGGGGCACCGCCGCGCGTTCGCGCTCGGCGATCGAGAGATACTGGGAGACCTCCCCCGCCTCGGGCCGCCCGGCGCGCTGCTCGGCCCTCTCGCCGGGGACCGCGACCGGCAGCGAGACCTTGAAGATCACGCGCTCGCCCGGGACCGTCTCCACGTCGATCTGCCCCCGGTGAAGCTCGACCAGAGACTTCACCAGCGGCAGGCCGAGCCCGGTGGAGCCGAACTGCCGCGCGCCGGTCTTGAGGGACTGGCCAAACCGCTCGAAGATCCGCTGCGCGTCCGCGGGGTCGATCCCCGCGCCCGTGTTCTCGATGGAGAAGTGGGCCTGCTCCCTCTCGCGAGCGCAGCTCACCAGGATCCGCCCGCCGTCCGGCGTGTGCTTGACCGCGTTGGACACGAGGTTCAGGACGATCTGCTCGATCCGCTCGGCGTCCCCCTCCAGCTCGAGCGGACGGGTGAGGCGGGTCTCGAGCGTGATGTTCCGCTGCGCGATCAGGAGGCGGAACGGCGCCACCAGCTCCTCCAGCAGCTGGCCGAGGTCCAGGCGCGACACGCGCAGCCGCAGCGCCCCCTCGTCGGCCTTGGCCACGTCCAGCAGGTCGTTGACCAGCTTGATCAGCCGGTAGCTGCCGCGCAGCACCGTCTCCAGTTGGGCCCGGGCGTCGCCCGAGAGCTCGGCGCGCCGGGAGAGCCCCTCGAGGTGACCGACGATCAGCGTCACCGGCGTGCGCAGCTCATGCGAGGCGTTCGCGAAGAACTCGGTCCGCTGCTGATTCAGCTCGGTCACCTGCTCCAGCGACCGCTGCAGCTGCTGCGCGGTCCGGCTCAACTCGGCGGTCCGCTCCTCCACCTGGCGCGCCAGGCCGCGCTGGTACTCCTGGAGCAGCGTGAAGTGGAGCGCGTTCTCCAGCGCGATCGCCAACCAGGGCAACAGCGCCTGGAGCAGCGAGCGGTCCCCGTTCCCCCACACCTCCAGCTCCGCGGCCCCCTTCTCTCCAATGGCGAGCCGGAAAGGGGCGGACGGCGCGCCCTGCCCCGCCTGGCCCAGCTGCAGCGCCTGCGTCGGCAGCTCCGGGTGACGGACCCGCAGCTGCGCCGCGGTGAACCCCAGCTGCTGCGTCATCATGGCCCCCACGTACCCGGCCAGGACCTCGAGCTGCGTCCGCTGGGCCAGCTCGCTGCCGAGCCGGTTCACCAGCGCGAGCTGGGCGCGGGCCTCCTCCAGCTCCTGGAGGCGCAGGGTAAGGGACTCGTGGGCGATCCGCAGCTCCTGCGCCGCGGCCCGGGCCTCGAACGGAGCAGCGAGGATCTGCCGCAGGCCGCGCCGGGCCCTGGGGGACGGGAGCTGGACGTCGAAGCGGGTCCCCCGCTCCACCGGCTCGGTCCTCACCTCCGCCGGGGGCAGGCCGAAGAGCGTGCTGAGCGCCTCGAAGTTGCCCTTCGAGATCTGCATGAACTCCGGGGGCTGGCTGAACCCCTGGCGGATCCGCAGCGTCAGCTCCAGCCGCCGCTCATCGAGCTTGCGGAACTCCGGCTCCACCGCGGTGAAGAGGCTCTTCCCGCCACCCTTCATCCTGTCGAAGACCCACGCGTAGAAGCCGGCCGGGGTGAACAGCAGCCGCGCCACGGCGCCGAACGCGCGCATCGCCGGCGCGCGCATGAAGCCGCGGCCGAGCGCGGCCAGCTCCGCGTTGGACCAGATGCGCCCGGCGTTGGCCATCACCTGGATGAAGTCCGCCCAGTCCAAGCGGAACTGGGGATCCCTGGCCTGCTCCAGGGTCAGCTGCGTTCCCTCGAGCAGGCGGCGGGCATCGAGCTTCTGCTCGCGCATCCCCTTGAAGAGGACGTCCAGGGCCTTGCTCGAGACCTCGCGCAACTACCTCCCCCAGCGCAGGATCGCTCCCGAGTAGGTGATACCACCTCCGCCGCTGTACATCGCGACCAGATCTCCATCCTTCAACAGCCCCTCGCGCTCGCCGAGCGCCATCACGAAGGGCACGTTGCAGGTGGCCAGGCTCCCCGTCCAGGCGAAGGTGTCCACGCTCTTCGCCCGCGTGAGCCCCACCGACTCCTGGGTCGCCTTGCGGAACCAATGTGTGGACTGGTGGGTGGCGTAGAAGTCCACGTCCTCGGCGCGAAGGCCGGCGTCCGCCAGCGCGCCGCCGATGACCTCCTTGGCGAGGTCGGAGATGCTGACCAGCATCTTGCGGGCGAGCGCGCGGTCCGGGTTGTAGACGAAGGGGATCCCGTCCCACCAGCGCTTGCCGGGATGACCGGTGACGAGCGCGGAGTGGAAGGTGCCGTCCGTCCGGTGGGCGCGCCCCAGCAGCCCCTTGCCGGGCGAGACCGTGCCCACCACCTGGGCGGTGGCGCCGTCTCCGAACCACGCGGAGTGCTCGTCCTCGGCCTTGCAGGCGCGGAGGATCCCCGAGGACTGGATCAAGAGCGCGCGGCGGACTCGCCCGGTCCGGATCAGCCCTTCCGCCAGCTCCAGCTGGGAGAGGAAGGAGTTGCAGGCCGAGTCGACCGCGATGGTGAAGCAGTCCGGCCGCAGGCCGAGGCGCGCGTGCACCAGCGCGTGGTTCGCGGTGGTGAGGTAGTCGGGGAGTTGGCTGTAGACGAAGAGCGCGTCGATCTGGTCAGGCCGGACGTCCGCCGTCCGCAGGGCGTCCTCCCCCGCGTGGACCTCCATGTCCGAGGACAGCATCCCCTCCGGCATCACCCGGCGCTCGCGAGCGCCCTTGAACGGGTCATCCCGGAAGTCCTCCATCGTCTTCAGGGTCTGGGTGACGGCGGCGGTCTTCGGATCCAACCGGTCCCGCTCTGCGCGCACCAGGTTCGCCTGCATCCGGGAGCGCCACGTCTCGACGATCGCGGCTGGCCACCAGTCGTTCTTGCGAACCTCCGGAGGAAGGAACGTCCCCAGCCCGAGTATTCCGATGGGATCTTGCATTGCGTTCACCTGCTAGGACTTGAAGCTCTTCAGCTCGGCCACCCGCGCGTTCATCCCGAAGGACGCGGTGGGATCCACCCAGATATCCAGCACGACCGGCTGATCGGTGTGCCCCAGCCGCCCGCGCAGCGCGAGCAGATCGCGGGGCTCGCGGATGCTGTACGCCCGGGCGCCCAGCGAGCGGCCGAGCGCGGCGAAGTCCACGCGCGGCGCGTCCATGGGCTTGTTGCGCCCGAAGATCCGGCTCAGCCCGGACTCCACCATCCGCATCCGCGCGTCGTTGAAGATGGCGAAGACCACGCCGATCCGCTCCTGGACGCAGGTGGCCAGCTCCATCCCCTGCATCTGGAAGCCGAAGTCACCGCAGATGGAGACCACCGGGCGGTCCGGCCGCGCCAGCTTGGCCCCCACCGCCGCGCCGATCCCCGAGCCCATGGCCCCGAGCCCCGAGTTGACGAGGAACCCATCCGGCCGGTCCACCGTGAGGTGGTGGATGGCATGGATCATGTGCTCGCCCACGTCGCTGGTGAAGATGGTGTCCGCGGGCATGATCTCTTGCAGGAGGGTGAGCACCCGCGGCGGCCGCAGCGGCGTGCAGTCCTGCTCGCGCCCCTCCGCGTCCGCCCGCTCCACTCCGCCGGCCGGCTCCCGCACCAGCGCCGGCCGCGTCAACCGCGCCAGGATCCGCTGCAGCACCACGTGCGCCGGCCCCACCAGCCCCAGGTCCACGTGGTAGTTCCGGCCGATCTGCGCCGAGTCGATGTCGATCTGGATGAAGCTGCGGGAAGGCTGGAGCAGGTCGCTCCAGCTGTTGGTGGCGGTCTCGCCCAGGCCGCAGCCCACGCAGAGCAGGACGTCCACCCCGCCCTCCAGGTAGCGGTTGGCGGAGGCGTGGCCGCCGTGCCCGAAGACCCCCAGGGACAGCGGGTGGCTCTCCGGGAAGACGCCCTTCGCCTTGGGGGTGGTGCAGACCGGGACCTGCAGGCGGGTGGCCAGCGCCGTCACCAGCGCCGCCGCCTCGGGCCCGCGCGCTCCCGAGCCCACCATGATCAGCGCGCGCCGCGCGGTCTGCAGCTCCTCCGCCGCGGCCTCCACGCTCCCCTCGTCGATCTCGAAGCTGGTGGAGACGCGCCCCACCGCCTTCACCGGCAGCACCCGCGCGTTCGCCACGTCCAGCGGCAGGGAGAGGAACACCGGCCCCTGGCGGCCCGAGCGCGCCGTGGCCACCGCCTTGCGGACCATGGAGACCGCCGAGCGCGGGGTGGAGATCTCCGCGGCGAACTTGGTCACGCTGCGGACCATGCCCAAGATGTCCAGCTGGTAGCGGCTACCCTCCTGCAGTGCGCCCCGGCCGAAGTTCCGGCGGGGCACCTCGCCGGCGATCATCACCAGCGGGACGCCGTCCGCGTGCGCGGCGGCCAGGCCGGTCAGCGCGTTGGTGATCCCCGGGCCGGACGTCACCAGCACGCCGGGCAGCGAGCCACCCACACGGGAGTGACCCATGGCCATGTAGACGGCGCCCGTCTCCTGCCGGGCGTTCACCACCCGCAGCTCGGGGCGGTCCACCAGGGCGTCGTACACCGAGGCGATTGCCCCACCCGGGATCCCGTAGAACGTGTCCACGCCGAGATCCGCCAGGGTATCCAGGAGGATGTCCGCCACGCGCCCCTCGACGGCGGGCGCGGCTGTGGGCGTCGGCTGATGAATGGGTGCGGCCATGAGGTCCCCTTCTTTGGTTTCCCCCCACGGCCCGAAAGCGCGCGACGCTTCCGTTCACTGCCAGACAACACCTCTTAACGACCTACTCTGAGAAATGCAACCTGACGTACTTTTCAGGTTTTACATGTTTTGACCTCAAAGCGCGGGTTGGACGCACGGAGTGCCGCCAGACCCGTTCGGTGGACTTACCCCTGGGTCGTCCGCGCTCTCCCCTGCCCGCTTCCCTCTGAGCGGAAGGTTCCACTGGGCGTGGCACGTGGGTTGAAACGGGCCGGGTCCATGCACCGCACCGCCCTGTTCCTCCTGGTCTCCTCCGCCGCCTTCGGCTTCGAGCTGAAGAAGGACTCCACGGGCGAGGTCGTCCGCTGGGCGGACAAGGTGGAGTTCATCCTGGACGCCCGGGCCGCCCAGCTGCTCGGTGACGAGAAGGCCTTCGTGGCGGTGGCGGCGGCGGTGAAGGCGCTGGATGAGGCCTCCCCCGGCCTGCGGCTGGCCGTGCGCGCGGGGGAGACCACCGGCATCGGCTACGACCGCAGCGGCGGGAAGAACCAGAACGAGATCGTCATCCCCGCCGAGTGGGCGTACGACCAGAACACCATCGCGGTGACGCTGGTGACCGTGGACGCGAAGAGCCACCGGATCCTGGACGCCGACATCGCCTTCAACGCGGTCCACCGCAAGTTCAAGGTGCTGGAGTCCGAGGGCGAGAAGGCCGGCGACCATGACGACGTGCAGAACACGCTGACCCACGAGCTGGGGCACGCGGTGGGCCTGGCCCACAACTCGGCCGAGCCCAAGGCCGTGATGTACCCGGGCGCGCGCAAGGGCGAGGTGATCAAGCGCACCCTCTCCGAGGACGACAAGAACGGCCTGTCCACGCTCTACCCGGCCGCCGCGGCCAACGCCGCCTCTGCCGGCGAGGACGCGCAGCCGGAGGTCGGCTGCTCCGCCGGCGCGGGCCGCAGCGCCGCGTACCTGCTGCTCCTGCTGCTCCCGCTGCTCACCCGCCGCCGCGCGCGCCGCGCCGCGGTCGCCGCGTCCGTTTGCGCGGTGGCGCTGGTCCCCCAGCTCGCGCTCGCCTCCGAGCCCACCCGCGACCCCGCGCAGGCGCAGACCTCCGCCGTGGTGGCCACGGTGCAGGTGAAGGCCACCCACACCCGCGCCCAGGCGCAGGGGAAGCTGCTCTACACCGAGGTGGAGCTGTCCCTGCGGCGCTGCGTGAAGGGCAGCTGCCCCGCGCAGATGTTGATCGTCGTCCCCGGCGGAAAGCTGGGGGACATCGAGCAGTACGTGGAGGGGGCCCCGGTCCCCGAGGCCGGCGCGGTGCTGGGGGTGACGCTCGCCCGCGGCGCCAACGCCGCCGCCCCGGCCCTGCGCGAGCTCTCCGTCTACCGGCTGGACCAGCTCCGGGACTTCACCGCCTTCGCCACCGGGCTCGCCCGGGCCGGCCTGTCCGCCGAGCTCCCACTCCCCCAATCCAACGGCACCCGGAGGTAGCGCTGGACCCCCCCCGGACCCCGCTCAACCCAGCGGGACCACGGGGACCCCTCCTGGCTCACCGATTGAAATGACTCTCCCCAGACGCAAAAAAACCCAACCCCCACCTTCACCTGCTCCACCGCTGAAAGAGGTACCCGTCATGGCCCCCACCGCTCCCCGCAAGATCCTGATCGTCGACGACGAGGAGAACGTCTGCAACGCGCTCCGCCGCAGCCTCCGCAAGGAGGGCTACGAGCTGCACTTCGCGTCCGAGCCGGCCCAGGGGCTGGAGATCCTCAAGCAGCACCGGTTCGATCTCGTCCTCTCGGATCACCTGATGCCGAACATGACCGGCCTGGAGTTCCTCAAGCTGGTGCGGGACCGCTACCCGGACTGCATGCGGATGATGCTCACCGGCCACGCGGACATGCAGACCGCGATCGACGCGATCAACCACGGCGAGATCTACCGCTTCCTCACCAAGCCCTGGGACGACACCGAGCTCAAGGTCACCCTCTTCCTCGCCTTCGAGCAGCTGGATCTGGAGCGCGAGAACCGCCGCCTGCTGGCCATGGTCCGCCGCCAGCACGATCTGCTCAAGTCGCTCGAGCGCGAGCACCCCGGCATCGGCGAGCTGGTCCGCGACGCGGACGGCGCCATCCTGATCGACGGCTCGGCGCAGGCCTAACTTAGGAGGGCCCTTCGATGGGCTCGCTGCCGGTCCTCGCCGTCCTCAAATCCGAGCCGCCGGCCTCCCTCACGGACGCGCTCTTCGCGGCAGGCCGCCCCCTGCAGCGCTGCAGCGGCAACGAGGCCGCCCGGGAGATCCGGACCGGCCAGCTGCTCGTCTGCGAGCGCGTCCCCGGGTGGCAGGCCCTGGTCTCCCGCGCGCACGCGGTGGGGGGCGAAGCCCTCCTGCTCGGAGAGCCGCCCCGCGCCGAGGAGCTGCCGCACCTGCTGCCCGTTCAGCTGGTGGCGGTGGAGCCCGCGGACGTCGCGCGCGCGGTGCAGGAGGCGCTCACGCGCCTGGACTCCCCTGCCCAGCTCTCGCTGCGCTCCCGCAACCTGCTGGAGCGGGCCGAGAGCGCGGAGCTGGTCAGCCGCTTCGCTCAGTCCATCGCCACGCAGCTGGATCTGCCGCACGTGATCGGCGAAGCCATGCGCCGCACCCGAGAGCTGTGCGACGCGGACGGCGCCAGCCTCCTGCTGATTGACCACGCCACCGGCGAGCTCTGCTTCGACACCGTGGAGGGCGGCGCGGGCGGCACCATGCAACAGATCCGCCTCAAGCCCGGCCAGGGCGTGGCCGGCAAGGTGGCGCTGGGCGCCAAGCCGATGCTGGTCCAAGACGCGAAGACCCATCCGGACGTGGAGCGCTCGCTGGACGCCTCCACCGGCTTCACCACCGCCTCGCTGGTGGCCGTCCCGCTGCTCTTCAGCGGGGACGTGGTGGGCGTGCTCGAGGCCGTCCGCGGCGAAGGGCGCCCGCCCTTCGAAGAGGCCCACCTGCGGCGCCTGTGCGACCTCGCGCCCCACGTCACCATCGCCGTGCACAACGCGCAGATCACCTCCCAGCTCAAGGAGACGCAGGCGCAGGTGATGAGCGCCAACGCCGGCCTGGAGCGCAAGGTCCAGGAGCGCACCCAGCAGATCGCCCGCGGCAAGCGCGAGTGGGAGCGCACGTTCGATGCGATCAACGAGCCGATCGCGATCGTCGACAACTTCGTGGTCCGCCGCGCCAACCTCGCCTACGCGCGCAAGGTGGGGCTCTCCATCACCCAGATCCCCGGCAAGAGCTGCCACAAGCTGCTCGCCGGCCGGGACACCCCCTGCGAGGGCTGCCCTCTGCTCACCCAGGAGAAGGAGCTCTCCGGAGAGGTCAACCTCAAGGATCGCGCGTACGTGCTCTCCGGCTTCCGGATGGGCGTGGAGGACGCGGAGGACGCGGTGGTGGTGCACTACCGGGACGTGAGCGGCCAGCGCGTGCTGGAGCGGCGCCTGCGCGAGACCGAGCGGCTGGCGGCGGTGGGCCAGCTGGCCTCCGGCGCCGCGCACGAGATCAACAACCCGCTCGGCTTCCTCACCTCCAACCTGCGCAGCCTGCTCTCCCACCTCAAGGAGCTGGAGGAGCTCACCTTGCCCGCCGGCGAGGTCCGCACCCTCCTGGACGAGAGCGCGGAGATGATCAGCGAGTCGCTGGAAGGCGCGCGCCGGGTGGGCGAGATCGTCCGCGGGCTGCGCGAGCTGGCCAAGCTGGAGATCGGCCGCACCGAGCTGACCCCCGTCAACCCGTCGGTCACCCGCGCGGTGCGCGCGGAGTTCGGCGGAGACATGGCCGGGGTGGAGACGTTCCTGGGCAGCGCCGCGCTGGTGGCGCTCCCCCCGCTGCAGCTGGATCAAGTGCTCGGCCACCTGCTGCGCAACGCGCGCCAGGCGGTGGGCACGCAGGGGCGGGTGCGGATCCGCACCAGCGACGTGGCGGACGAGGTCCGCATCGAGATCGAAGACGAGGGCTGCGGCATCCCCAAGGACATCCAGCACCGGATCTTCGAGCCGTTCTTCACCACCCGCGGCGTGGGCAAGGGGATCGGGCTCGGGCTCACCGCCGCCTACGGGATCGTCAAGCGCCACTTCGGCGAGATCGAGGTCCGCTCCGTGGCCGGGAAGGGCTCCGTCTTCACGGTGCGTCTGCCCCGCGCGGTGGGCGAGGAGAAGCGGCGGGACGCGGCGGACGCCCACCCGTGAGCCGCTAGACGGCGGCGCCCGGCCCCACCACCGACAGTTGCACCTCGCGCAGCGAGCCGAACCGCCGCGGCGGAAGCCCGGAGAGCAGCGTCACCAGGGTGGCAGGCGCCTCGTTCTCCCGCGCGACCAAGGACAGCTCGTTGGGCTGGAGCGGATACACCGCGCCCAGGAGCGCGTCGCTCAGCTGGCGGGCGAGCGGGAAGCTCACCTCGATGGGGCCTGGGTGCGGCTCCGACATGGGGACAACTTATGCACCGTCCAAGAGAGAGGGGAGCCGCTAGAGTCGCCGTTCGTGCGCCCCTCCCTGGCCTGCTCCACGTGCGCCCTGCTGCTGCTCGCCTGCGCGGGCAGCAAGCCGCTGCCGCCAGGGGACGAGCTGGAGGACGCACCTCGGGAGACCGTGCCCGCGGCCGCGGGAGAGATCTCCGCTCCGGCGCAGGCGTCCCCAGACGAGCTGGAGGCCGCGTTCTCCGCGCCGAAGGCGAAGCCCCCGGCACCACCGCCGCAGCCCGCGCCCGCGGTCGCGCCCGCCGCGCCCGCCGAGCCCCCCGCGGTCGCCAGGCGCGCGCCGCCGCCCGAGCCGGACGCAGCGGGGCTCCTGGCGAAGGCGCGGGGCGCGCTGCGCCGCAAGGAGGTGGACGAGCTGGCCACCGCGCTGGAGGCGCTCAAGGGGGTGGAAGATGCGCTGCAGCCGCGGGACGCCCAGCAGACGGCCGAGCTGGCGTTCAAGCTGGCCGCTCTCCAGAAGGATGCGAAGGAGGCGCGCAAGGCGGCGGAGCGCTGGCTGCTCACCTGCGGGCCGGACCGGGTGGAGAGCTGCCGGGCCGCGGCCCTGAGCGCCTCGCTCGCGGCGGCGCGCCTGGCCGGCCCGGACGTCACCAAGGCCGCGGAGCGGGTGGCGCTGATCCGCAAGAACGACGCCTGCGTGCGCCAGGCGGAGACGCGCGGCGGCAACAGCACCCCGCCCTGCCTGGAGCCGGCGATGAATGCCTACCGGCGCGGCAATGACCGGCTGATGCTGGCGCGCTCACTGCTCGCGCGGGGCCTGCGGCTGGCCACCGACCCCGCGCGGACGGAGGACGCGTTGAACCGCGTGGGGCAGGCGGAGACCGCGTGCGAGGAGCGCCGGTGCGCGGCGGTGCGCCGCCGGGCGCTCAAGGCCATGGCGCAGCTGCACCAGCGCAAGGGGGAGCTGGGGCCGGCGGCCAGCGCGCTGCTCAAGGAGATGGAGCTGGCCGCCCAGGCCCTCCCGGAAGGACAGCGGACCTACGCGCGCACCCCGGACGTGGAACGGGTGTGCGAGCGGCTGGACGAGGCGCAGGGCGCCGGCAGCTGCCGCAAGCTCGAGCTGCAGCTGCTCGGGCACTACACCTTCCGGGACTTCTCGCGCGGCCGCGCCGCCGGGATGGGGCTCTCGCCCGGCGTGGTGAAGCAGGTGAACGAGCACTACGGCGTCACGCTGCGCCCCTGCCTCGAGGCGGAGGCCGCCAACCTCCGGCCCCCGGCTTCGGTCACCTACCGCGTGGAGTGGACGGTCACCAACGAGGGGCGGGTGGAGAAGGCGCACCTGGAGAAGAAGGACAAGGACGAAGGGCCCTTCGGGGAGTGCCTGCGCGAGGGCTTCCGCGTCTGGCGCTACCCGCAGTACCGCGGCGAGTTCCAGCACGTGGAGCAGGCGTTCGTGCTCCAGGCGCGTGAGCGGCGCAGCTCCAACCCGTAGCCATCCCCACCTTCTGCCGTACAGGAGGTGTGCCTTGGATCCCAAGCAGCAGTCCACCCGTCCCGAGAACTGGCCCGGCATCCCGGCCCGGGGCGATGCACCCGAGCAAGACGAAGCCGCCGTGACCGGCGCCCAGCGCGAGCTGGAAGAGGAGGTACCCCGCCAGCGCGAGGCGGGCGAGCCGGACGAGGAGAAGCCGGCGTGGACCGAAGGCGTGGACGTGGAGCCCACCCCCACCGAACCTCCCTAGCGGTCCGCGGTGACGCGAGCGCCGGACCGGCTGTAGGGTGGGCCGGTGGCGCTCAACCAGGGCTACGTCTACCGCGAGATCCTCGGGAGCCATCCCGGCAAGAGCGCGCTGACGTACCTCGCCGAGAGGTACCGCCACTCGACCCTCGAGGCCTGGGCAACGCGCTTCGCGCGCGGTGAGATCCGGCTCAACGGCGTGACGGCGAGTGGGCCCGAGCCGCTCGTCGCCGGACAGGAGCTGGCCTGGCACCGCCCGCCCTGGGACGAAGCAGACACCCCGCAGACGTTCGAGGTCGCGTTCGAGGACGAGCACCTGCTCGCGGTGGTGAAGCCGAGCGGCCTGCCCACCCTCCCTTCAGGCGGGTACTTCCAGAACACGCTGCTGTCGCTGGTGCGCGCGCGGTGGCCCCAGGCGGCGCCGCTGCACCGCTTGGGGAGGGCCACCTCGGGTCTGGTGCTGTTCGCCCGCACCCGCGCGGCGGCCGCGGCGCTGTCCACCCACTGGGGCACGGGCGAGGTGGAGAAGCGCTACCGGGCGCTGGCAAGCGGCCGAGCGCGCGAGGAGCAGTACGAGATCTCGGCGCCGATCGGGCTGGTGCCACACCCGCGGCTCGGCGAGGTGTATGGCGCGACCGTTCACGGCAAGCGCTCGCGGAGCACCGCCAGGACGCTCGAGCGGCGCGCGGCGAGCACGCTCTTCGAGGTCCGCATCCACACTGGCCGTCCCGAGCAGATCCGGATCCATCTCGCCTTCATCGGCCACCCGCTCGAGGGAGACCCCGTGTTCGTGGCGGGAGGCGTGCCTCGCGCCGACGCTCCAGGGCTGCCCGGAGACGGCGGCTACCTGCTGCACGCCGAGTCGCTCGCCTTCGCGCACCCGTGCACCGGCGCCCGTGTGGAGCTGCGGGCGCCGCCTCCGCCGCAGCTGCTCACCGCGAGCGGGGGCTGACGTCAGCGGTGCGCGAACACCCAGGAGTAGACGAGCTCCGCATCGCCGCCGGAGGGCGCGGTGAGCCGGGTACCCTGTAGCGCCCCGACGAGGCACCGGTCCAGGAGCAGGTCTGACGCCTCGTCAGCCGCGTCGCTTCGGTTCGCGGTCACCTGCGCCGCCTGGATGGTCCCGTCTTGCCCCACCCGCAGCCGCACCGAGCGCCCGCCGAACAGCCCGGCGCGCCGCGCGAGCGCGGACTCCCAGCAGGCGCTGATCGCCGGTTGGCGAGCGGTGAGCGCTTCTTTGACCTGTCCGGGCGGGAGCACGCCGCGCGGCTCGCCCAGGCGGGGCCAGAAGTAGGCTGCCACCTCCGCCGCGGGGGCCGGGCGCACCGGCGGTGGCGCGGAGAAGTCGAGGTCCAGGGGCCGGGTCGTCCCGTACACGGTCGCGCCGAGCACCGCCGCCACGCAGCGCTCCGCGTCCGTCACCACGCCCGGCTCCACCTCCACCCGCACCGGCACCGGCTGCACCCGGTAGCGCAGGGACGGCCGGGCGTCACCCGCCTTGAGGCAGGCGGCCACCAGCGGCGCGGGCTGCGCCACGCCGCGCGCCGCCGGCGCGCCCGACAAGAGCTGCACGTAGGCCAGCTGCACCCAGCCGGAGGGGCGCGTGGCCGGCGGCGAGAGCTGCAGAGTGGCCGCGGGGAGCTCTCCCGCGGCCCATGGGTAGCTCAGCGCGATCTCGCGCATGCACCGGCCCACGGAGTTGCTGGCGCCCTCCTTCGCGGCGAAGAGGACGTCCCGGAAGGCGCCGCCCTCGGAGATGAAGCTCAGCTCCAGCCGCTGCGAAGGCGCGGCGTTCGCGGGCCAGCAGACGTCGAAGAGCGCTTGCGCAGGCACGCCCGGGTGGGACGGCGCGGCCGCCGCCTGCGCCTCCGGGGCGGAGCGGCAAGCGCAGAGCAGGAGCACAGCGGCGAGCAGGGAGCGCACGGCGTGGATCATCTCCCAGGCGCTGCGGGGAGACACAAGCGCCCAAGGTGCGCGCGGCGAGGCTGTGACCCATTGAGACCGAGTTGGCGGGCGGAACGCTCGAGGGGCGCTCGTGAGCCCGCCCCGCGGTCAGCCCGACCTGTGCGAGGGCCGCGCCAGGGACTGAGCCCGGTCCTCTTAGAACAGCAGTCGCATCGGGTGCTCGAGGAGCGCCTTGAGCTCCTTGAGGTACTGCGCCCCCACCGCGCCGTCGATCACGCGGTGATCTCCGGAGAGCGTGACCGACATCATCGGCCGGGGGACCACCTGGCCCTCGCGCACCACCGGCTTCTCGGTGACGGTGCCAACCGCGAGGATCGCGGACTGGGGCGGGTTGATCACGGCGATGAAGGAGTCGATCCCGAACATCCCCAGGTTGGAGACGGTGAGGCTGCCGCCCGCGTACTCGGCCGGCTTGAGCGCCCGCTTGCGCGCCCGCTCGGCGAGCTCGCGGCTCTCGGCGGAGATCTGGCTGAGCGACTTCTGGTCCGCGTCCTTGATCACCGGGGTGATCAGCCCGTCTTCGATCGCCACGGCGATCCCGACGTCCATTGTGTGGAGCTGGAAGATCTTCCCCTGATCGTAGCTGCGGTTGATCGCCGGCTGGCGGCGCAGCGCGATCGCGGCGGCCTTCACGATGATGTCGTTGACCGACACCTTCGACTCCAGCGCCTTGGCCTCCTCGCGGATCTGCATGGCGGCCTTCATGTCCACTTCCACCGTCAGGTAGAAGTGCGGCACGCCCGGCTTCACCTCTCCCATCCGCTGGGCAATCACCTTGCGCATGGCGGTGAGCGGCAGCTCCTCCGGCGCGCGGCGCTCGAAGGAGAGCGGCGCGGGGGCGCGCTCCAGCTTCCGCGCGGCGCCGCCCTGCGAGAGCGCCGCCTCGATGTCCCGCTTCACGATCCGGCCGCTGGGTCCCGACCCCTGCAGCTCGTGGAG
This sequence comes from Myxococcaceae bacterium, assembly GCA_044229415.1. Classification (GTDB taxonomy): domain Bacteria; phylum Myxococcota; class Myxococcia; order Myxococcales; family Myxococcaceae; genus JBGATB01. The sequence continues at coordinate 40,914 of JBGATB010000030.1, forward strand.
ATCCAGCCCCTGCTCCGAGGCCATCTTCCGCGCCAGCGGGGACGCGCGCAGCCGGCCGTCTCCGTCGTTCGCGGCGGGCGCCTCGCGGCGCAGCTGCACCACCTGCCCTCCCGCGGGACCGGGCGGGCGCGCGGCAGGCGCCGGCGCCGCGGCCGGCTTGGCGGCGGCGGGTGGCGCGCTGGACGCCGCGGGCTTGGCTGCGGCCGGCGCGGGCGCGGCCGCCGTGGGGGCAGGCGCGCTCGCCGCCGCGGGGAGCTCTGCCTTCTCCCCCTTGGCGCCGACCATGCCGATGGTGGCGCCCACCGGGGCGCTCTCCCCCTCCTTCACCGCGATCTTCAGGAGGAAGCCGTCATCGTAGGCCTCTACCTCGAGGTTCGACTTGTCGGTCTCGACCTCGGCGATCGCCTCACCGGAGGAGACCTTGTCCCCTTCCTTCTTGAGCCACTTGGTGATCTTGCCCTCCTTCATCGTGGGGGAGAGCGCCGGCATCTGGATGGGGATGGCCATGGGTATCAGTCGTTCCCGACGTAGAGGACCTTCTTCACCGCCGCCTTGATCTTCTCCGCGTCCGGCTGGGTCGCGTTCTCGAGGTTGGCCGCGTAGGACATGTTCACGTCCAGCCCGGTCACCCGGAGCACCGGCGCGTCCAGCGCGTCGAACGCCTTGGACTGGATGATGTCCACCACCTGCGCGCCAACGCCCGCCAACGGCCAGCCCTCCTCGACGATGATCGCCCGGTTGGTCTTCTGCACGCTGGCGAGGATGGCCTCCTCGTCGATCGGGCGGAGCGTCCGGAGGTCCAAAATCTCCGCGGAGATCCCCTCCGCCTCCAGCTCCTGCGCCGCCTGCTCGCAGAAGTAGTACATGCGCGACCAGGTGATGATCGTGACGTCCTTGCCCTCGCGCTTGAGGTCCGCCTTGCCGAGCGGAATCACCAACTCCCCCTCTGGCACGTCCCCCTTCACCGCGTAGAGGCGCTCGCCCTCGAACATCACCACCGGGTTCTCGTCCCGGATCGCCGCCTTCAGCATCCCCTTGGCGTCCTTGGGCGTCGCCGGGGCGATCACCTTGAGGCCGGGGAAGTGCGCGTAGTTGGACTCCAGCGCCTGCGAGTGCTGCGAGGAGAGCCGCCCGCCCGCGCCGCCCGGGCCGCGGAAGACGATCGGGCAGCGCAGCTGCCCGCCGGACATGTGGCGCAGCTTCGCCGCGTTGTTGACGATCTGGTCCATGGCGAGGATCGCGAAGTTCCAGGTCATCATCTCGATCACCGGCCTTAAGCCCACCATGGCCGCGCCCACGCCCAGCCCGGTGAAGCCCAGCTCGGAGATCGGCGCGTCCACCACCCGCGCACTGCCGAACCGATCCAGGAGCCCCTGGGACACCTTGAACGCGCCGTTGTACCGGCCGACCTCCTCACCCATGAGGAAGACGTTCGCGTCCCGCTCCATCTCTTCTGCGAGCGCCGCGTTGAGCGCCTCGCGATACATCATCTCTGCCATGGCTCTCCCCGGGCTCTAGCCGGCCTTCTTCTCTGCCTTGTCCTTGAGCTTCTTGTCGCCCCGGCTCTCCTCCGCCTTGGAGGCCGCGGCGGCCTTGGGCTCATCCTCCTCGTCCATCGCGCTGCCGGAGGGCTCCAGGTCCCACGTCACCTTGAGCTGCTGGCCCGAGGGGTAGCTCGGCCACTGCACCTTGACGCCGAGCACGCGCTCGCGAGGGTGCACGTCCGGCTCGCCGTCTTCCACGATGGTGTCCCGCCACAGCTCCTCCAGTGACGGCTCCGGGGACTCGTCCGCGAACTTCACCGCCGCGTCCACCTGCTGCTTCACCTCCGCGTCGATCGCGTCCAGCTCCTCGTCCGTGGAGAGCTTGTTCTTCACCAGGTGGGCGCGCAGCTTGGGGATCGGATCGTTCTTCCGCTCCTCCTCCACCTCCTGCTTCTGGCGGTAGCTGGCGGCGTCCGCCATGGAGTGGCCGCGGAAGCGGTAGGTGTTGGCCTCGAGCAGCACCGGCCCCTTGCCGGCCCGGGCGTAGTCCGCGGCATCCTTCACCGCCTCGTACATGGTGATCGCATCCATGCCGTCCACGGCCTCGCCCCGCATGGCGTACGCCGCGGCGCGCTTGTGGATCTCCGGCACCGCGGCCACCCGGCGGATCGCCGTGCCCATGCCGTAGCGGTTGTTCTCGCAGATGTAGATGACCGGCAGCTTCCACTTGCTGGCCATGTTCAGGGTCTCGTGGAACGAGCCCTGGTTGGACGCGGCCTCGCCGAAGAAGCAGACGCTGACCCGGTCCTCGCCGCGGTACTTCGCCGCGAACGCCTGCCCCGCCGCCAGCGGGATCTGCCCGCCGACGATCCCGTAGCCGCCGTAGAAGTGGTGCTCGATGTCGAAGATGTGCATCGAGCCGCCCTTGCCCTTGGAGTACCCGGTGCCGCGGCCGAACAGCTCGGCCATCACCATCCCGGGGTCCGAGCCGCGCGCCAGCGCGTGGCCGTGCTCGCGGTACGCGGACAGCATGTAGTCGTCCGGACGGATGGCCTCGTTGGCGCCCACGGCCACCGCTTCCTGGCCGATATAAAGGTGGCAGAACCCGGCGATCTTCCCCTGGCCGTAGGCCTGGCCGGCGCGCTCCTCGAACCGGCGCACCAGGAACATCTTGCGGTACATCGACAGCAGCTTCTCTTTCGGGATCAGACTTGGCACGGGCGCGCCTCTTAGCACAGCTGGGGGGTTCAAGAAGGCTCCGCGGTGGCGAAGTGCGGAACGCTGACGATGCCGGGGAGCAGCTCCACCGGACGTCCGGAGTGATCGGTCGCCAGGTGCACCACCGTGGCCTCCGGGAACTTGAGCCGGTAGTCGTTGGCGTGGGTCGGCTCGTTGTCGAACGCGGCGATCACCACGCCCAACCCCGCCACCTCCGCGTGCGCCTGCCGCTTGAAGTCGTCGTCGTGGACGTCGAACGAGGGCTTCATGATCAGCCGCACCGTCCCGCCGGGCACCACCAGGCCCGCGCGGACCATGGCCCGGACGGTGCCCTCGCGCATCGCCTCGTGGCGGCCCGTCACGTAGCTCAGCTGCACGCCCGTGGCGGCGAGCGCCTTCACGAAGTCCACGGCGCCGGGGATGGCCTCGTCGTCCGCGCAGTACTCGCTGGTGAAGAAGCGCTCCATCCAGAACTGCTTGGCCTCAGCGTAGACGCGCTCCACGTCCTCCGCCGCCAGGCCGCAGTTGCGCATCGCCGCCTTCATGTCCCAGCCGGAGCTCCAGTGGGACGGCTGGCAGACCGCCAGGGCGGCGAGGTTCTTGGCCAGGCCGAACTCCCGGACGATCCGCGCCTGGCGGGGCCGGTTGTCGAACAGGGTGGAGTCCAGATCGAAGATGGCCACGCCCCGGGGGCCCATCTGCTGGGCGCGCGCCAGCACCCCGTCCAGGGTCTGCGCCCAGCCGGGCGCGACTACGCCTTCGTGAAATCGCGTCATGGTGTCCCTGCGGAAAGAAGTGGACGCTTAACGGATTTGGCGACCGGCGGCCAGCCTCAGCCGCCTCCGCCGCCTCTCAGGCGACCGAGCGGGTCTGCGCGCTGCCAACCGGCGGCAAAGACTCGGGCTCGAACCGGATCATCCGCTTGATCCCGTTCCGGTCCAGCACCAGGCGGACCAGGCGCAAGGAGACCCGCCGGGTCTCGCCGTCATCCACGTGGAAGCGGAAGGCCAGGTCCACCTGGTAGCTCTTGGAGGCCTTCACCCGTCCCACGGAGAAGTCCTCCAGATCCACGTACTCCAGCGCGTACTCCGGGTTGTCCATGTCCCGGAGCAGCCGGTCCACGTTGAGCCGGACGATGTCGGTCACCCCGGTGATCCCGTTCTTCATCTTCGGGAGCAGCTCGGAGTTGAGGATGATCTGCTTCTGGTAGCGGATCACCGTCTCCGAGAGCTCGCCCTGGGACACGGTCACGAAGTCATCCGTCAGCCGCAGGCGGGAGATGTCCTCGGGGACCCGCGCCGCCTTGCCGTAGTCCACCTTCTCCTTGCAGGAGCCGATCTCGTCCTTGGTCACCGGGTCCAAGATCGCCGTGGAGCGGTCGAAGAGGTGGCGGCTGGCGTAGCTGGTGAAGATCTTCCGCAGCCCCTCCTTGATCCGGTCCTTCAGCATGTAGCCCACGACGAGGATCATGAAGAAGTTGAGGCTGCCCTGGAGGAACCGGGACTGCGCCCAGAAGGCCACCAGCGTGGCGAAGGTCATCGCCAACCCGGCGGCGATCGCGAACAGCACCTCTTCCCAGCCCTGCCGCGTGGTCTCGCGCTGGGCGGAGAGGAAGAGGATGTTCATGCAGAACTTCTTCAAGAAGCCGATCCGGTGCATGTACTCCTCGTTGTCACCGGTGGGGCTGATCACGGAGCGGAGCTTGTTCTCCTTCCGGTACCCCTCTTCGCGGATCACCGCGCCCATCAGCTCCTTGCGCAGATCGATGTACACGCCGGAGCGCGGCAGCTGCTCCATGTCCGCCACCGCCTTGCGGAAGAACTGCTCGACGGTGAGGCTCAGGTACTCGTCCACCAGCCGCAGCGAGGCGCGCGTGCGCTCCTCCACCACCCGCGTCTGCACCAGCGAGTTCCAGGCGCGGAAGCGGGACATGATCTCCACCACGCGCCCCACCGCTTCGCGGGTGCTCGCCTCGAGCGGCTCGGTGGGCTGCGGCGTGGACTCGCGCGCCACCTGATCGCAGCGCTCGTCCACGAAGTTGCCGAAGCGGCGCAGCGCCCCGCGGAAGATGCAGGAGAGGAGCTTGGCCTGGTAGACGACCTCGGACTCCACCTCCGGGAACGGGCGGCCGGCGGCCAGCCACTTCTCCAGCTTCACCAGCGGGGACTGATCCGAGCTGAGCATCTCCTGCAGCCCCAGCACGGGCGTCTTCAGCCGGATGTAGTTGTGGATGTCCGTGTAGAAGTCGTGCCGCGGGTACGTCTCCTGATCGATGTTCAGGCTCGCGGGCAGGAAGATGAAGGTCTCGACCAGGTACTTCGACTTCGGATCGGTCCCGGAGGGCTGGTACTCGAGCTTGATCTCGAATTGCTTCCGGTCGTGGATGTCCAGCCGGTTCTGGAAGAGCGTGTGCGGCAATACGGGCACGCGCGGAAGCTTACGGCAAAACCCAGTCGTATTGCTGCCAGGGCTTCGACGGCGCAGTGCGCCTAGAAGCGCTCAGCCCGGCCGCAGGCCGACCGGGGAGGACTTGGCGGCCGGAGCAGGGTCTGCGGCAGGGGCCGGGGCCGGCGCCTTCTGCGGTGTCGCGTTCCAGACGCGGGTGCACAGCCCCAGGCCGATGAAGGCCACCGGCAGCATCACCACCGGCCAGTAGATCCAGTTCCCAGGCACCTTTGCCAGGTCGCCCGTGGGCAGGATCATCCCCACCACCAGGGACTGGAGGCCGGTCCCCAGGTACACGAACCCGTCGATGATCCCCACGGCCACGCCGGCGTTCTTCTTGCCGCCGAAGTCCGCGCTGGCGGTGCCGGAGAGCATCCCGTGGACCCCCACGTAGTTGAGGGCCATGAAGACCAGCACCCAGCCCACCCACGGCTGGGACAGCGCCAGGGTCATCAGCACCCCGCCCACCGTGATCCCCGCGTAGAGCACGGAGGCCACGGGCCCGCGGCGCGAGCCGAAGATCCGGTCCGAGATCACCCCCGCGAACATGCCGCCCACGATCCCGAAGACGCACAGGAGCAGGCCCCAGTTCACGGCCACGAAGTCGTTCTGGCTCCCCACCGCCTTGGCGAACTTGGGGTACCAGGACATCACCCCGTTTCGCAAAAAGCCGGTGCAGAACTCGATGGCGACGATGATCACGATCACCGGGTTGCGCGCCATCTTGAGGAAGACGTCCACCACCCCCAGCCGCGGCCCCTTCGCGTCCAGCGAGGACGCGTCCGCCACATCGAAGTCCGTGAAGCCGGCGTCGCTCGGGTTGTCGCGGATCAGCGCCGCGCCCACCACGAAGAGCGCCAACAGGCAGAGCGCGGGCACCAGGAACGCCCAGTACGGTGACTGGGGGAGCGCCCGGACGATCATCCGGCTCCAGTCGTAGCCAAAGTAGATGCCCAGAGAGATGAGGATCCCGAACACCCCGCCCTGCACGCCGCGCTCGCGGACGTGGAACCAGGCCGCGTTCACCTTGACGATGGAGACCGCGCCAAAGCTCTGGAAGTACATGTTCAGGCCGTAGAGCCCAGACAGCCAGAGCACCAGCCCGCCCGGCGGCTGCCACCCGCGGCTGATCACCGCCCAGACCAGCGTCCCCATCAGGAGGTTGGCCACCGCCGCCCCCATCACGGAGATCAGCATGGTCTTGCGGCCGCCGAGCGTGTCCGTGAGCGGGCCGTTCACGAGGAACGAACAGCCGTAGACCCAGGCCCCCACCGCGAAGATCGTCCCGAACGCGGCGTTGTCGGTCAGGCCGCCGAGCGCGCTGGTGGCCTCGTTGATGTTGTACCGGGCGAAGTAGAGGAACGCGTAGCACAGGCCCAGCGGCAGCCAGTTGAAGACGCGGCGCCGCTTGAAGGCCGGCGAGTGACCCAGCTCGACCTTGGGCAGCCGCGCCAGGACGAGCGCGATCACCACGAGGAGCAGGCCGATTGGCAACAGCTGCTTGAGCCACTCGGGGAGCGCGGACATTCTTGGGGTCGACCTCGACGGGCGCGGGATGCGGCCGGCACCCTACCTTCCGGCCGGATTGAGTCGCAACTCGGACCATAGCGGCTGGGGCCGACAATCCGGCTCGGGAGCGCTCGGCGGCTCACCCGCCCTGCGTCACCGCGTCCACCAGCGCGTAGAGCTCACCCAGCCGGCCGGTGAGGTAGGCCTCGACCTCGCGGGGGTGGGCTCCGGCGCGCAGCCGCCGCCCCCGCCGCTCCGAGCCGCCACGCCTCCAGCGCCGCGTGGGAGCGCTCGTCGGAGTCCAGATAGAAGAGGTAATCGCAGCCGCGCAGCGCTTCCGCCGCCGCCGCCCGCGCCTCACCGTACCCGCGCCACGGCCTCGCCAGGCGGCGCGTGCCCCGCGCCTGGGCCAGCGCCGCGGAGCCATCCGCTGAGCCCGTGTCGATCGCCACCACCTCGTCGCAGACGCGGTGAAGGCTGGTCAGGCACGCGTCCAGCGTGCGCGCGTTGTTGCGGAAGAGGACGAAGCCGCCCAGGCGGACCACGCTCACGCTCGCTCTCACCGGCCCGCGCCCGCGTCAGCAACCTGAGGGCCAAGGGGAAGCGCCGGGGATGACGTGCGCCCGGTCTCCCCTCCTCCGCCCTCCAGGACAGGCCTGCCAGCACGCCCGTGTCAGGCGGCCGGCGTCGGTGTGGGAGATGTCGCACCTGCGACTGCGGCAACGGCCGGAGATCAGTGGGCGCGGATTCTCCTGCCGCCGCGATGGACGGGGCGCTCCGGGGCCCCTTTGGAGCGCCGAAATGCCGTCAATTAACATTTCCAAGCGTGTCGCATCCGGGCAGGGCGAGCACGGTGGTGGAGCTCCTCGGGGAGCGACTCGAAGCTGGCGCCAGCTATCACTTTCTCCAGGGTGACGAAGCGGCGGGCACGCTCCCGCACCGCCTGCTGGCGCGCCGGGCCCAGCAGATCGCCGCGCGGCTGGCAGCGTTCGCCGAGGTCGGCGACCGCGCGGTGATCGCCCAGCCTGCGGGGCAGGGCTTCATCGAGTCCTTCTTCGGCGCGGTCACCGCGGGCCTGGTGGCGGTGCCCTGCTACCCACCCTCCGCGGGGCGGCTGGATCAGACGCTCACGCGGCTGCTCACGCTCGTCCGCGACTGCGAGCCCCGGGTGCTGCTCACGCACGCGCGGCTCGCCCAGGCGCTGGCGCGCTCGGAGCGCTTCGCCCGCGAGGCCCCCGGCGTCAGGGTCCTCGCCGTGGAGGAGATCCCCGCCGAGCTCGATCCCGCCTACCGCCCCCCGGAGCTGCGGCCCGACCAGCTGGCCATGCTCCAGTACACCTCCGGCTCCACCGGGGAGCCCACCGGCGTGAAGCTCAGCCACGGCGCGCTGCTCGCCAACGCCCGCCTCATCTGCGAGCGCGCGCAGCTCGGCCCGGACGCGCGCGGCCTCTCCTGGCTCCCGCCCTTCCACGACATGGGGTTGATCGGCGGCGTGCTGGTGCCGCTGGTGGCCGGCTTCGACGTGTGGCTGATGCCGCCGCTGGACTTCGTGCAGCGCCCCGCCCGCTGGCTGCAGGCCATCTCCCGGTTGCGCGTCACGGTCAGCCCAGCCCCCAACTTCGCCTTCGAGCTGTGCCTGCGAAAGCTCACCCCCGCACTCGCCGCGGGGCTCGACCTGAGCTCCTGGCGGGTGGCCTTCGTGGGCGCGGAGCCCATCCACGCGCAGACGCTCGAGCGCTTCGCCGCGAAGCTGCGGCCCCACGGGCTGCGCCCGGACGTCTTCCTCGGCTGCTACGGGTTGGCCGAGGCCACCCTGCTCGTCACCGGGCAACACCCCTCCTGCGCGCTGGCCCCGCTCGAGGTGGACGCCGCTGCCCTGGAGCAGGGCAGCGCCGAGCCAGCCGCCCCCGGCGGCCGGACGCAGCGGCTCATCTCCACCGGTCCGCCGGCGCGCGGCGTGCGCCTGGCGATCGTGGAGCCGCAGTCCCGGCTCCCGTGCCCGGACGGCAAGGTCGGCGAGATCTGGGTGGAGAGCCCCTCCACCGCCCAGGGCTACTGGAGCGGGGAGCGCAGCGCCGAGGCGTTCGGCCAGGTGCTCCCGGGCGACGAGGGCCGCTGGCTGCGCACCGGGGACCTGGGCTTCCTGCGCGACGGCGAGCTCTACATCACCGGCCGGATCAAGGATCTGATGATCCTCTGGGGCCGGAACATCCACCCCCAGGACGTGGAGCACTGCGTGGAGGCGGTCCACCCCGCGATCCGCGCGGGCGGCGTGGTCGCCTTCTCCAACGAGGAGAGCGCGGTGCCGGAGCTGGTGATCGTCGCCGAGCTGGAGCGGCGCAGCGGGCGGGATCGCCGTGCCCCCGGCACCGGGCTCCCGGTCGCGCGCGACGGCCGCGCGCGCCGCGAGCGCCGGGGAGACCCGCCGCTGCCGCACTTCGAAGGGCCGGCCGCCCAGGATCTGGACCGCAAGGAGCTGGTCCGGCGCATCCAGGTGGCGGTGAGCGAAGACCTCCAGGTCCAAGCCGGCAGCATCGTCTTCGTCCTGCCAGGCGCCATCCCGCGGACCTCGAGCGGCAAGGTGCGCCGCCGCCTCTGCAAACAACAGCTGAAGGCCGGGCTGCTGGCCGCTTCGGGAGAAGACGATGGGTGAGGCAGAGATCCAGCAGTGGCTGGTGGATCGCGTGGCGCGTCAGCTCGAGCTGTCGCCCTCCCAGATTGACGCCACCGAGCCGTTCGTGCGCTACGGGATCGACTCGGTGACCACCACGGAGATCATCGGGGAGCTGGCGGACTGGATGGGCCAGCCCGTGGATCCGGCCCTGGTCTGGGACTGCCCCGACCTCGCCAGCTTCGCCCGCGAGCTCGCCTCCTCGAGCAGGCCCGCCGCGCCATGAGCGAGGAGGGCTTCACCGGCGCCAACGGCGAGCTCGATCTGGCGAAGGTGGTGGCCCGCGCGCGCGCCCTACCCCTGCGCGAGCGCGCGGGGTTCGTCTCCGCCCTGTTCCAAGAGCACTTCGTCGAGCGGCAGCTGCGCTCGCCCATGGATCGCGAGGTGCTCCTCCACGACGCGGCCTCCGGCACGGACCGGCCCTTCCTGCTCTTCACCTCCAACAACTACCTGGGGCTGGCGAAGCACCCCCACGTGCGCGCCCGGGTCCTGGAGGCCATTGACCGGTACGGCACCGGCCTGGGGACCACCCCGGTGGGCGGACGGACGCCGCTGCAAGCCGAGCTCGAAGAGGCAGTGGCCCGCTGCCTGGGCATGGACGACACCCTGCTCTTCTCCTCCGGCTACGCCGCCAACCTCGCGGTGCTGGGGACGCTGCCCCGCAAGAGCGATCTGGTGGTGGGAGATCAGAACCTGCACACCTCGCTCTTCGACGGGGCGCGCCTGCACGACGCGCGCTCCCTCTACTTCCGCCACAACGACGCCTCGGACCTGGGGGCGCTGCTGAAGCGCTGGGCGGACCCGGGCAAAGGGGACGTCTACGTCTGCGTGGAGGGCGTCTACTCGATGACCGGGGACGTGGTGCCCCTCCCGCAGGTGGTGGAGGCCTGCCGCGCGCGCGGCGCCATCCTGGTGCTGGACGACGCGCACGGCACCGGGGTGATGGGGCCGCGCGGCGGAGGCACCGCGCGCCACTTCGGGTTGGAGCGGGAGGTGGACCTGGTCACCGGCTGCTTCAGCAAGGCCTTCGCGGTGGCCGGCGGCTTCGTCTGCGGCAAGCGGGAGCTGATCGATCTCTTGCGCTCCTTCGCCAACACCTACCTGTTCTCCGCCGCGCTCCCGCCGCCGCAGATCGCCGCGGCGCTCGGCGCGCTCGAGGTGCTGGAGCGCGAGCCGGACCGGCTGGAGCGGCTGCGGCGCAACGTGGCCACCGCCGTGCGCAAGCTGGCCGCGGCCGGCGTGGAGGTGAAGGCCCCCGCCGCCATCCTCTCCCTCCCCGTGCCCCGCGGGATGAACGTCCCGGCCGCCAAGGACCGCTTCCGCAGCGCCGGCCTGGCCGTGGCCCACTACGCCTACCCGGCGGTGGCCGCAGGCGCGGACCTCTTCCGCGTCAGCATCACCTCCGAGCACACCGAGGCGGACCTCGACCGGCTGGCCGCGTGCGCCGCCGAGGTCTTCCGCCCGCACCGGTGACGGCGATGCGGGTGCTGCTCGCCAGCGCGGGGACGCGCGGAGACGTCCAGCCCTTCATCGCGCTGGCGCGCGCGCTCGCCGCTCAAGGCGTGGAGGCGCGCGTCTGCACGCACCTGGCCCACCGCGCGCGGGTGGAGGCCGCGGGCTGTGTCTTCGTGCGCCTCGCCGGCAACCCCTGGCTGCTCAGCGAAGGGCCGCTGGCGGACGCGCCGCTGGCCCGGGCCATCCGCGGCGAGCTGGTGGAGCCCCGCCCCTGGCTGGCGCTGATGGGGCAGGCCATGGCGCCGTTCTTCCCCCGCATGCAGGAGGACGTGGCCCGGGCGCTGGCGGACGCGGACGCGCTCGTCGTCTCCCCCTTCCTGCTGCCGCTGGCGCGCGCGGCGGGCGAGCGCCCCTGGGCGGTGGGCGCGCCGGTGCCCTGGCTGCGCACCAGCGCGTTCCAGAACCCGTGGACCCCTTGGCGCTGCGCGCGGGGGAGCCTCCTGCGGCGGCTGAGCTACACCGTCCCCTGGGACGCGTACGGCGCCGCGCTGCAGGGGCGCGCGCAGGGCAGCTACCTGGACCAGGCGCAGGGCGCGCGCGTGCTGCTGGACGGCTACAGCGGGGCGCTCGCCCCCAGGCCGGAGGACGCGCCGGCGCGAATGGAGCTCACCGGCCCGTGGACATTGGAGGCGCCTGCGCTGCGCGCGCCCGAGGTGGAGGCGTTCCTCGACGAGGGCCCGCCGCCGCTGCTGGTGGTGCTCAGCCGGATCGTCGGCCGCCGCAAGCTGCTGCGGGTGCGGGCGGCGCTCGAGCCCTGTCTGCGCAGGCGCCGGTTGCGGGTGCTCTGGCAGGACGACTCCGGGCTCCCCGTCCCCGCCCTCCCCGGGCTGCGCGCCTGCCCGGATCTGCCGCACGAGCGACTGCTGCCCCGCTGCGCGGCGGTCCTCCACTACGGCGGCGCCGGCACCACGCACGCCGCCGCCCGGGCCGGCACCCCCCAGCTCCTCCTCCCCTGCCTGGGAGATCAACCCTTCTGGGCCGAGCGCGCCCACCTGAGCGGCCTGTCCCCCGCGCCCGTCTTGGACGGCGAGCTCTCGCCCCGCGCGCTGGACGCCGCGCTCGCGCGGGCGCTGGAGGATCCCGCCCTGCGGCGGCAGTGCGAAACGGTGCGCACCCGCGTTCTCGAGGAGGAGGGCGCGCCGCGCGCCGCCCGCCGGCTCCGGGAGGCCCTGGCCTAGCAGCCGTGCTAAAACCTCCCGCCATGGCCGCCGGCGGTCGCCCCTGGCGCTTCAACCCCTTCACCCCCGAGTTTCGCGCCCACCCGCACGCCGACTACGCGCGCCTGCGGGAGGAGTCCCCGGTCCACTGGAGCTTCATGGGGTGCTGGGTGCTCGCGAGCCACGCAGACGTCTCGGCGGTGCTCAAGGACGCGAGCGGCTTCGCCGCTGACCGCCGCTGGGATCGCTACGCGCGCCGCTACCGCCAAGGCAGCGTCCCCGCCGCGGCCACGGCGCTGCAGCGGCTGCAGGCGCTCTGGATCGTCTTCAGCGATCCGCCCGCCCACACGCGGCTGCGGACGTTGATTGGCCGCGCGCTGACGCCCTCCCTGATGGGCACGGTCCGCGAGCGCGTCCGCGAGCGGGTGCGCGCCTCCTTCGACGCGATCGCCCGCCAGGCGGAAGGAGGAGACCTGGTGGCCGAGCTCGCCTTCCCGCTGCCGGTGGAGGTCATCTCCACCCTGCTCGGCATCCCCCACGCGCAGCGAGACTCGCTCCGGGACTGGTCCTCGCAGCTGGGCCGCACCTTCGACCCGGTCCTCCCCGCCGCCGCGGCCAAGAAGGGCGTGGAGGCGGCGGACGCCTTCTGGCGGGTGATCGAAGGGCTGGTGGCGCAGCGCCGCCGCGCCCCGGAGGGAGATCTGATCTCCGGGCTGCTCCAGGCGGAGGACCACGGCGATCGGCTGACGGACGATGAGGTGATCGCCAACTGCATCTTCCTCTACGGCGCGGGGCACGAGACCACCACCAGCAGCATCGCCGCCGCCGTCTACACGCTGCTGCGCCACCCGGACGCGCTCGCCCAGCTCAAGGCGAAGCCGGAGCTGCTCGGCAGCGCGGTGGAGGAGCTCCTCCGCTTCGAGAGCCCGGTGCAATTCACCACCCGGGTGGCGGCGCGGGACGCCCAGCTCGGGGGCCAGCAGATCGCCGCGGGGGACGAGGTGATGCTGCTCATCGGCTCCGCGAACCGGGACGCCGCCGCCTTCGAGCGCCCGGATGAGCTGGCGCTTCACCGCAGCCCCAACCCGCACCTCGCGTTCGGCCAGGGGATCCACTACTGCATGGGGGCAGTCCTGGCCCGGCTGCAGCTGCAGGAGGTCTTGCGGGCGCTCGCGGAGGAGCCCCGCGCCATCTCGCTCGGCGCCCAGGAGCCGCGCTGGCGCGAGCACATCGTCCTGCGCGGGCTGGAGCGGCTGAGCCTGCGGTACGGCACCGCCGCCACCGGGTTCGGTCCAGGTCAGGGATGAAGCTCCCCCCCGGTTCACCTCGAGCGTAGCGCCGTAGGCGCTGACCTGAAACTTGCCGCCCGGCGAGCTCTCCACCGGTCTCCCCGAGCGTAGCGCCGTAGGCGCGTAGTCGAGGGGCGGCACGCAAGGTCGGTTCGCCCAGAGGTGATTCCGAGCGTGGGTGGCGCCTCTCGACTACGCGCCTACGGCGCTCCGCTCGAGGTGAACGGGGGAAGTTTCATCCCTGATTGATCCGCCCAAGGGGCGGCGGCCTCACTACGCTCGGGGTGAACGGGGGAGCTACGCGCCCGAAAGGCCGCACCCGGTGAACGGGACTAGGCGCCGAGCGCTGCGGCGGCGACCCCGGGCAGCTTCAGCCAGCTGGGGCTCCACTCCATCTCGGTGAGCCGCCGCCCGAGCACGTCCTGGGTGCGGTGGGCGGGGAACCAGGGGCTGACCGGCATGGCCTTCACCGGCGCGCGGACCACGCACTTCTCGATCTGCTCGAGCATGAAGGTGTTGTGGACGAAGCCCACGCCGCTCTGGATGTTCTGCGGCGTGGAGCTGGGGTGGCCGCCCCAGGGCGTGGACATCAGGGCGAAGCCGACCGCGGACCAGGTGTTGATCGCCACCGTCCCGTACTTGAGGTCGCGGATCGCCTTCTCCAGCGCCGCCGCCACCGCCGGGTCTTTCAAGGACGAAGGGTGGATGATCACGTTCGCCGCCAGCGTCCCCCACACCTTCTCGTTGAGGAACGTCACCATCCGCTCCAGGTAGGCCACGGTGTCGCTCGCGGGCAGGGCGGTCTGGGAGATGACCGTGCACCACGGCTCCTCGGTGAAGACGCGGTCGTCGGTCCGCTCCGGGTCCACGTTGGGGATGAAGGCGTAGGCGAGCTCGCCCTCCTTCGGGTTGCCGATCAGCTTGAGACCCGGTCGGCCCTCGGTGAGCCTCTTCCAGCGCTGCTCCGCGCCCGGGTAGTACGCCTTGCGCGCGGCGACCGTGCCCATGCCGCGCTGGATCTGCTCGAGCAGCGCGCCCTCCAGCTGCCAGCCCTGCTGCGTCACCAGCACCTTGGCGGCGGTGCAGTTGAACGAGGCGTTGTTGGTCACCATCCCGGCGATGCTGCGCCCCTGGAACTCCAGCTCGCTCGCGGAGTAGGGCCCGGGCACCACCGCCACCGGGCTCACGTTCCCCAGCTCGGAGGTGATGTGCTTCTTGAGCAGCGGGTCGTTGCGCCGCTTGCGCGCCTCGCGGTCCGGACCGGGAGGGCCCCACACCATCAGCTCGTGCGTCTTGTCCGAGCCGGTGATGTGGACCTCGTCCACCAGCGCGTGGTTGATCAGGTGCGAGCCTTCCTCGGCGCCGCCGTAGACCACGGCGAGATACCCGCGCTCGATCGGCGCGCGGAAGGCGCGCTCCAGCAGCGGCCCCATGTAGCCATTCACCGGGTTGACCTTGAGGATGCAGGCGCAGCCTTCGACGAACATCTTGAAGATGACGTCCGTGGGGGGAATGCCGTTCACGTTCCCCGCGCCGAGCACCACGCAGAGCCGGCCGTCATGCGGCCGCCGGTAGAACGAGGCCTGGTGCTCCTTGAGGTTCTGCGCCGTGACCCCCGGTTGCATGTGGACCTCGCAGGTGGTCTTCGCGAGGAGCGCGGCGTCCAGCGTGCTCGTCGGGTAGACCTTCACGGAGATCCGCCCGTCCGGCAGCTGGGAGATCCACTTGGGGTGGATGCGCGGCGCGCCGTACTCCTTGATCTCTCGCAGGCTCTCGAGAATCAGCCGGAGGTTGCGCAGCACCGCCAGCGGCCCCACCAGCCACTCCTCCCCGGAGAGCGAGCTGTTGAAGTCGATCCCCTTCGCCTGGCAGGCCTCGATCACGCTGCGCTCGGAGATCTCCCGGTAGCCCTGGCGCATCTGCTCGGCGAGCTGCATCCGGTCATCCAGCGACAACCGGGCGAACGCGCGGCTGCCCTCCTTCACCCGGTGCACCACCTGGTCGAGCGCTGTGAAGGCGGTGGCGGAAGGGATGTTCGCGGCGACCATGGGCGGCTCCTGACGAGCGGGCTACACCCAAGGTCTTACCGGATTCACCGCTCGAAGTCCGCGCCCACACCCAGCGACGCGTACACCCCGCGGGCCAAGGTCGCGTCCGGCAGCGGAAAGTCGACAGTGCCGCCAGAGGCCACCGCGTAGAGCGACGGCGCGAAGCGGTAGCGCCCGCTCAGGCTCACCCCGAAGCGGGGCGTCACCCCCAACCCCACGCCGGTCACCCGCGCGAAGAGCGCCAGCCGGTCGTCCATCGCCCGGACGGCGAGCTCCACGTCCAGCTCCGCGCGGCCGAAGCCGAAGTACTCGCCGCCCAGCGTCAGGTAGATGCGGGGGATGCCCCGCGCCGGCAGCTCCGGCCCCACCGCGAGCGCGAACTCGCCGTAGACGGACCAGCCGTCCGGCAGCGCCTCCTCGGCGATGGGCAGCCCCCGCTCGCCCACGCCCGCGAAGCGCGAGAGCTCGTACTGCGGGCCGAAGAAGTTGTGGCGGAAGGAGCCGGCCTGCTTGCGCGCCTCCAGACGCCCTCCCACCTGGAAGCCGCCTGGGCGCCCCTCCGCGGAGAGGCCGATCAGCGCGCCGGGAGAGGGCCCCTGCCCCACGCGCGTCCCCAGCCCCGCAACGAGGAAGGCCTGCGCGTCCGGGCTGCGCACCAGCCCCGCGTCCATGTCCAGGTGCATCACGCTCAAGGAGGGCGCCTTGCCGCCCGCCTCGCCGAAGTCGTGCGCGCCGGTGAGCCCCACGTGGAAGCGGTCGTAGTTGCGCTCCGCCACGCCGAGCACGCGCCCCACGTCCACCATCAGCTCGCCCGCGAAGAGGCGCGCGCCCAGCAGATCGCTGGCGAAGAGCTCCGTGCGGGTGGGCCCCACGTAGGCGCGCACGTCCGCCGAGGCCGGGTGGTAGTTGGGGTTCCCGCGGTTGTTGTACCGGTGCACCACGTGGCCCGCGCCGAGCGTGAAGGTCTCCACCGGGCCCGCGCGGATGGAGAAGCGGGCGCCGTCCGGGAAGAGCCGCAGCTCGCGGATCAACTGGCCGTAGTCGCTGCGCTCGTCCCAGTCCTGGCGGCGCAGCACCCCGCCCACGTCGGTGTCCCGCTGCAAAGGCACGGTGTCGATCAACCGCAGCAGGAACGGCGCGCCGAACTCCATGCCGAAGTCCTCGCCCACGTCGTAGCCGAGGATGGGCGTCACCACGCCGAAGACGTCCGCCCCGCCCTCCGCCGAGCCGGAGGGGAAGACGGTGAAGCCCGCCTCGAACGCGCCGTGCAACCGCGAGGGCGCCACCGGCGGCGGAGGGGGCGGGCCAGGCTTCACCACCACGACCGGCGGAGGCGGAGGCGGGGCCGGCGCGGCAGCGGCGGGCGGAGGCGCGCCGACGGGCGCCGGAGGCGCCTGGCCGCAGAGCCAGAGCGCGAGGCTGAGCGCGAGGGGTGACATCGGCGCCCAATGTAGTCGCCCTGGCGGAGAGACCTAATTTTTGGGCCGGGCTGGGCTCACGCGAGCCGCTTGGTGGCCTCGCGCAGGGAGAGGCCGGACATCTCCTCGTGGTGCGCGTCCACGAAGCGCCGCGTGAGGGCGGGCCGCTTTCTAGAGAGGTCTCGCAGCACCCAGCCGATCGCCTTGCGGATGAAGAACTCCTTCTCCCCCAGCATGGGCAGCGCGAGCTCCTCCCAGAGCTCGAAGTCGCCGCGGCCCGCGCGCAGCGCGTCCAGCTGGGCCAGGAGCGCGGCGCGCCGCAGCCAGAAGCTCTCGTCGCGTGCCCACCCGCGCAAGACCTTCAGGCACGCCGGGTGCGCCTCGAGCACGGGGCCCACGAGCTTGGGCGCGATCAGATCCACGTGCGCCCAGCAGGCCGCCTCGCGGACCCACTCCGCCAGCCAGGGCAGGTCCTCGGGCACCAGCCACTTCGCGCGGCGCTCGAGGAGGAAGAGCGCGGCGTGGCGCAGGTTGAAGCCCTGCGTTGCAAAGAGGGCGCGGCAGATGGCGAGCAGCCCGTCTCGATCCAGCTCCGGGTGCGCCTTCAAGAACGCGCCGCACTCCGCCCGAACCTGCGGCACCGTCACGCCGTGGAACTTCAGCGCGCTCTTCATGTAGCGCTTCTCTTGCTCCGCGCGCGCGCGGGTGCCCAGGGCACGGAAGCGCTGGTCGAACCACGCCACGGCCCGGCTGGGAGTCATCAGCCGCCCGAGAGCGCCTGCATGATCAGCACCCGGTCGGTGGCGCGGACCGGATCGCTCAAGCCTTCGCGGTCGCCGATCGGCTCGTCGCCCACGAAGACGTTCACGTGCCGCCGCAGCCGGCCGGTCTCGTCCACTAGGTACGAGGCCAGGCCGGGGTAGAGGCGGTTGAGCGCGTCCACCACCTCACGCACGGTGGCGCCGGGGACCTCCCCTTCCGCGAGCGTGGGGAAGAACGCCTGGAGGTGCCGCGTGAAGGAGACGTGGGGCATGTCAGGCGAAGCGCACCGAGTGCACCGGCGGGAAGTTGTTGCCCACGCACTGCCAGCTCTCCCCGCGGTCCTCGGAGAGGTAGACGTTCCCGGTCGTGCTGCCGAAGCACACCCGGTCGCCGCTGGCGTCCAGCGCGTGGCGGTAGACGATGTCGTACGCGTTCTGCTGCGGCAGCCCCTTGCGCAGCGGCTTCCAGCTCGCGCCGCCGTCGTCGGTCCGCGCCACGAAGACGCCGCCCTCGAGGCTCATCCGCTCGTTGTCCGCGCGCGCCGGCACCACGTAGGCGATGCGGCTGTCCCGCGTGTCCGCCGCGATCGGGAAGCCGAAGTGGACGCCCTCCGCCGGGCGGCTGATCTTCTTCCAGGACTTCGCGCCGTCCTCGCTGGTGAACACGCCGCTGTGGTTCTGCTGCCAGAGGCGGTCCGGGTGGCCCGGGCACTGGGTGATGAAGTGCGGGTCGTGCCCCCAGTCGGCTTCAGGGTTGGGCAGGTAGTCGTTGAGCATGCCCTTGTTGCGGCCCGCCCACGTCTTGCCCCCGTCCCGGGTCTCGAGCACGCCGGCGCAGGAGACGGCGACCAGCACCCGGTTCGAGTCCCGCGGATCCACCACGATGGAGTGGATGCCGGGCACGAACTCGCCGTACGCGACCGCCGCGGGCGTGCCGCCCCACTCGTTGCGGGTCTTGGCGTCTCCGGCGAAGAGATCTCCGCCCCGGCTCTCGTGGTTCCAGAGCGGACGGTTGAGCTCCCAGGTTTCGCCGCCGTTCCTGCTCACGAACAGGCCGCCCGGGAGCGTGCCGGCGTACACCGTGCCGGGCTGATCCTTGCCACCGAACGCCATCACCCAGACCTTCAGCAGGGCGGCGTCCTTGTACGTGGTCGGCTTCTGCCCGCCCGGCGCCTCGTCCGGCGTCGGCAGGTGCTGTTCCACGAAGCGCGCGCCCTTTGGATAGGCGAGCTCGTTCACGTGCTGCCACGTCTTTCCGTCATCCTTCGAGCGCGAGAGCTTGGGGCCCCAGTGCGCGTGATCCATGGCGGCCCAGAGGGTGCCATCCCGCGGATCCTTGCACGCATAGCTGATCGACATGCCTGCGTGCGAGATGGGCCGAGCGCTCCAGCCGCTGGCCTTGCGGTCGAGGATCAGGGTGCCCTTCCGGGTGCCCAAGAGAATCTGATCAGACATGCGAACGCGCTCCGGCGAGAGGAGGTCGGAGTATGCCCCCGCGGTCGGAGGAGTCTCCACAGAATCGCCCGTGAACCTGGACGCTCACTCAGCGCCCGCTGCGGCCTCGGAAGTGACGCAGCAGGAAGTGCTCGAGCGCATCGAGTTGACCCTTGGCCTCCGGCGCGAGCGCCCCGTCCGCGCGCAACGCGCGGGCGTCGTGGACCGTGGTACCCGCCGGGAGCGCGGCGGCGAGCGCGTCGCGCAGCGCGTGGGCCTGGCGCACGTGGCCTTCGGCCTCGGCGAGGTCCACCTCCCCCTCGTCGAGCGCGGTGAGCAGCAGGCACTCGAAGCTGCGGCAGACCGCGGGGCGCGCCTCGTAGATCTGGCAGAGGGTTCCCTCGAGCGCGGCGCAGCGCTGCAGCAGCGCGGGGGCGCCGCGGCGCAGCCCCACCGCCACGTCGCGGGCGCGCAGCGCTGACGCCTCCTCGTCCGTCACCGCGACGAAGCCGAAGAGCGTCCCGTCACAGCACAGCCCGCACTGTTCGCAGAGGGAACTCACGGCCAACCCGCAGAGGGCTGCATTTCTTACCGAAATGGGGACAGGCTACTTTTTCGCGCGGAAATGTAGCCTGTCCCCTTTTCCGGGCCGAAATGGGGACAGGCTACTTTTTCGCGCGGAAATGTAGCCTGTCCCCATTTTCCGGCCGGCGCGGGCTCAGTGCAGGGTGTGCTTCAGGCGGCTGAGCGTGGCATGGGTCTGCTGCTGGGCGGGCAGGAGCGTCTGCTCCACCAGCTGGCGGGACTGGAGATCCAGCTCGCCGAGATCCTTCTGGTAGTCCTTGAGGCCGTGGTCCTCGCCCTCCTCCAGCGCGGCCACCGCGGCCTTGGCGCCGAACGCCTTGGCCCCGCCCTCCACCAGCTTGGCGAACATGCCCCAGGCGCCGCTGCTCTCGGCCGGCTGGCCGCCGAGCTCGCGGATGCGGTCTCGCAGCGCCTGCACGCGCTGAGCGTGGGACCGGTGCGCCTCCTCCAGCGTCACCCGCGTGGGCGCGTCCTCCACCCGGGAGATGGCCTGCCGGTAGGTCTCCGCCGCGGAGAGCTCGCCCCGCAGGAAGGAGTTGAGGTGCCCTACGACCTTGTCGTTGTCGATCATCGTTTCTCTCCTCGAAAGTGGGGTGCCCAACGGCAAAGTTGGGACGCCGCGCGTTGATCGACAGCCCTGGGGAGCCCGCGAAGCGACCGAGCGCAGCGATCGCCCGGCCCGCGCCTACTCCGGCCGCGAGACGGGCGGGCCCTGGAAGCGCGAGCGCATGTAGCCGTACCAGTAGATCGCCAGCAGGCAGAGGAAGCCGAAGAACGTGTACCCGGCGAGCGCGTTGGGCGGGACCACGAAGAGCACCATCAGCGCGGCCACCCACGCCAGGGAGACGAGATTGATGGCGGTGGAGGCGCGCCCCAGGGTCCACGGGCCCCGGCGGCTCCAGCGCCCCGAGCGCCGCGCCACCATGCCCAGGGCGATTGGCACCGCGTAGGAGGCGTAGAGCGCGATGGTGGAGAGCGCCACCATCGCCGAGTACGCGGCCGCCCAGAGCGCCACCGCGAACGCCGCGGCCGCGGACACCCAGACCCCCACGTGCGGGCTCTTGAAGCGGGGGGAGACCCGGGCGATCTGCGCCGACAGCGGCAGCCCGCCGTCCCGCGCGAACGCGAAGAGCATCCGCGAGTTGGAGGTGATGGACGCCAGGCCGCAGAACCACATCGCCCCGAGCACCACCCAGATGAGGGCGTTGCCCAGCCCCTCCCCCAGCCCCTGGCGCAGGATGAAGATGAACGGGTTCTCAGCGGCCGCGGCCGCCGGCAGGTCCGGGATGGCCAGCGTCACCGCGAAGAGCATGGCGTAGCCCGCCACCCCGCTCACCGCGACCGAGAGGAAGATCCCCCAGGGCGCGTTGCGCGTGGGGTCCTTCGTCTCCTCGGTGACGTGGGCGCTGGCGTCATAGCCGGTGAAGGTCCAGCACGCCTGGAGCAGCCCCACCAGGAAGCCGTACGCGCGGGGCCACGGCGTGAGCAGGTTCTCCTGTACGCCCGCGGCGGTGAAGGGCGTGAAGAGGAAGTCCAGCGGCTGCTTGGGCGCGAGCGCCGTGAGCAGCGCCACGACCAGGGCCACGCCGAGGATGTGGTACCAGGCGGAGAGCCGGTTCAGCAGCGACACCGCGCGGACGCCCACGTGGTTGAGCACCGCGTGGGTGAAGAGGATGGCCGCGTAGACGCCGAGAATGACCCAGCGACTGGTCGGCAGCCCGAGCATGAAGACCACGAACTCCGCGAGCCCGTAGTCGATCCCCGCGGTGATCGCGAACTGGCCAATGGTGTTCATCCACGCGGTGGCGAAGCCGAAGCCCTTCCCGCCGAGGATGGACGCCCAATGGTAGAGCGCCCCCGCGGTGGGAAAGGCGGACGCGAGCTCGGCCAGGCTCGCCGCCACCGCCAGCGTCAGCAGCGTGACGAGCGGCCAGCCGATCCCCATCACCAGCGGGCCGCCGTAGCGCAGCCCGTGGCCGTAGAGCGTCACCGCGCCGGTGAGGATGGAGATGATGGAGAAGGAGACGGCGAAGTTGGAGAAGCCGCCCATGTCCCGGAGCAGCTGCTGCGCGTAGCCCAGCTTCGCCAGCGCCTGGGCATCCGCGTCCTGTTGCGACGGCTCCACGGGCATGGAGCGCGCACGCTACCGGTGCCCGCGCCGAAACACGAGTGACTACCGCTTGCGCTTGGCGCCGGCCGCGAGCGGGATGGCCGGGAGCGCTCCGTGCAGCGCCTGCGCGGTGGCGGCGGCCACGGCCTCGTCCATCGCCTGGCTGAAGACGGCCTCCAGCGCCTGCCAGGCGGTGGGGCGCAGCTTCTCCAGCGCCGCGGTGACCGCGGGCAGCCGCTCCGGCGGCGAGCCCTCCTGCACGAAGGGCTCCCAGACCTGGGCGCGGAACAGCTCCACGAACCCCTGGGCGATCGGCGCCACCGTGGCGCGCAGGAGCGCCAGCGCCTCCAGCCCGGGCGCGGCGGGCAGCCCCGCCTCCCCCAGTACCCGGCCGAGCGCGAGCAGCTTCTCGTTGCGGACGCAAAAGCGCGGCCCCACCCGCTCGAGCACGTCCAGCTCGATGGCGCGCGCAAGCAGCGCCTCGTCCGCGGCGAAGTGCGGGGCGAGCTGGGCGAGCGCCTCGCGGTCCACCACCCGCGGCTCGCTGGAGGACCAGGGGACGGTGAGCACCTGCTCGAAGCCGAGCACGTCCTTCCAGTCCTTGCCTTCCAGCCAGGCGCCGAGCAGGTCGGAGATCGCCGCCAGCGAGTAGCCGCGCTCCTGGAGCTGGGAGATGAGCCGCAGCCGGGCCAGGTGCTCGGGACCGTAGTAGCCCACCCGCCCCTTGAGCGCCGGCGGCGGCAGCAGGCCGCGGGTGGTGTACGCCCGGACGTTGCGGGTCGTCGTGCGCGCCTTGCGGGCGAGCGCGTCGATCGTCAGCGGCTGCGAAGGCTCGGCGGGAGCCCGCGGTTTCCTCTTCAGCGTCATGTCACTTGTGAACGCTACATCGAACGATGTAACAATCTCCAGCGTCGGCTTGGCGATTGGAGATCCACCGATGAGAGCAGCCACCGCCCGCTCCCGCCGCGCGGCGCCCTGGGAGCCCCGCCCGCTGGAGGTCCCCTTTCCGTCCCTCTCGCAGAGCCCCGCCGCGCACCTGCGCGCGGTGCGCGAGGCCGCCCCGCTCATCCGGCAGCAGCTCCAGGAGAGCGGCACGGTGCGCTCGCTCTGCTCGCGCTCGCTGGTGACGCTCCCGTACCCGCGGCGCTTTGGGCTGTGGGACGCGGCCTCGGTGCCGGCGCCGTACGTCTTCATGACCAACCGGATGTTCGTGGTGCGCTTCGAGGACTTCTCCGGGCAGCCGCGGATCCTCGTCGCCGAGCCGACCGACTACGAGCTGGCCGCGAGCACGCCGTTCCTGGCCCGGTCTCTGGAGCGGCTGGGTGGGCCGCGCGTGCAAGCGCTCCTGCGCGAGAAGCTCTTCACCCGCCACGGCACGGTGGAGAGCCACCTGCTCAAGCTGGGGATTCTGACCCGGGACGTGGACTTCCTCGCGTTCGATCACCTCCACACCCAGGACGTGCGCCGGCTGATCGGCACCACCCGGCCGCAGGAGGACCTGGGCGGCGACAAGCCAGTGCCGGCGCTGTTCCCCAACGCCAAGCTGCTGGTGCAGCGGGACGAGCTGGCGCAGGTGGAGGACGTGCACCCGTTCCAGGCGCGCTTCCACCAAGGCTGGACTTACAAGGACGTGGACCGGGAGCGGCTCTTCCTCCTCGAGGGGAGCGTGCTGCTCGGCAAGGGCGTGGCGCTGGTGCGTACGCCGGGCCACACCTTCGGCAACGTGACGTTGGTGGTGAACGCCCCCGGCCGCGGCCTCTTCACCTCCAGCGAGAACGGGATCGCCGTGGACTGCTACGCCCCGGAGCACTCGAAGATCCCCGGCGTGGCGCAGTGGGCGAAGGACTCGGGACTGGAGGTGCTGCTCAACTTCAACGCGCCCGAGTTCGCGTCCTGGCAGTACAACGCGATGGTGCTGGAGAAGGGGGTGGCGGATCCGCTGCCGGGCGCCCCGCACCTGCCGCAGTGCGTGCCCTCCTCCGAGCTGTGCCGCCACCCGCTGGCACCGGGCCTGGCCCCCACCTGGTTCCACGGCGAGCTGAACCTCGCCGCCTGAAGGAGACGCCCATGCTGGACCTCTCGCGGATGCGTCACAGCTGCTACCGGCTCCAGTGGCAGGTGGAGGACTTCGACTGGGAGGCGCCCGGCGCCGAGCAGGTGAGCGAGGAACAGGCGCGCGCGCTCTCCCCGTTCCTGGCGGACCTCTACTGGATCGAGCGGGTGGCCGCGGTGGTCTTCGGCGCCATGGAGGGGCGCACCACGGACTCCACGCTCAAGTCGATCTTCGCCTCGTTCGCGGTGGACGAGCAGCGCCACGCGGACGCGGAGCTGGAGCTGATGGTCCGCTGGAAGATGCTGCCCCGGGGGCAGTACCCGGACGCCAACGTCAACGTCCGGCTCCTGCTCAAGCAGCTGGAGCACGCGGCGCAGCGGGTGCACCCGTCCGTCTTCGCGGCGATCGTCCCGATGACGGAGCTGATCCTCGACGGCGCGCTGGTCCGGTACCTCACCACCGCGGTGACGGATCCGCTCTGCCACCGCGTGTTCGAGAAGATCAACGCGGACGAGGCGCGGCACCTCGCCGTGGACTTCGACCTGCTGGCCCGCTACGGGAAGGCGCGCTCGCCCCTGCTCAACACGGCGGACCTGGGCTTGAGCTTCGCGGACCTCCGCGCGGTCTATGCGATGTTCTTAGGCTACGTGCCGCTGGTCTCCCGCGCCCGCGGGAACATCGTCCGCGCGGGGCTGGACCTGGAGGAGATCCGCAAGTGCCTGGCGCGGTACGTGGCGCTGGGGGAGGACAACGCGGACATCGCGCGCCACCCGTCGTACCTCTTCATCCGCGCCTACGCGCAGCGGCTGGTGGACGGAAAGTTCGGGCTGGGAGATTTCCTGGTGCGCGCCTCGGACCTGATGGAGCGCTCCGGCGTCCCCCTGGCGTAGCACCCCGCCCCCCCCACCTCGACCGCGGTGGAGGGGCTCCGGTAGCGTCCGCCGGCGGGCCATGGTGGCCCCTTCTGGGAGATGCGGTCCGTGCGCGGGGAAGAGGCTCTGGAGCTGTGCAGCGCGCTCTGCGCGGCGCTCGGGCAGCCGTTGCCCGGCCCGGAAGAGGCCTCGAAGCTGGAGGCGGCGCTGCAGGAGGCGTGGCAGCGGGCGCGCGCCGCCTGGCCCCGCGTGGCGGTGGACGCGCCCGCCCTCGCGTCCCACCTGGCCCCGCGGCTGCCGCGCGAGCTGCCGCCGCGGGCAGCGCTCGCCCAGATGCGGGTGGAGGACCTCTACCTCGCGCAAGGCTGCATCCAGCAGCTGAGCGCCGCGCTCGAGGCGCTCGAGCAGGGCTTCCTGTCCAAGCTGGATCCGCTGATCCTCCGCGTGGCCTCGGCCGGGGCGCTGGACGAGACCAAGCAGCGCCTGCGCTACGAGCTGCTGGTCCGCAGCAGCCCGGGCGGGCCGGTGGGGCTCGAGGGCTACTCCGGGCGCGGCCCGCTGCTCAACTGGCTGAGCATCGCCGCCGCCCGGGAGGCCGGGCGCCTGCGCCAGGCCCCGGCCGCGCAGAGCGATGACGCGCTCCTGGCGCTGCCCGGCCTGGACGATCCGGAGCTGGACCTGCTCCGGCGGCGATACCGGGGCGCCTTCAACGAGTCCTTCCGGGCCGCCTTCCGCGCGTTGGCCGCGCGAGATCAGAACCTGCTGCGCTTCCACACGCTGGAGGGGCTGAACATCGATCAGCTGGGGGACTTCTACCAGGTCCACCGCGCGACCGCGGCCCGTTGGCTGGCCCGCGCGCGCGCCACCCTCCTGAAGGACTGCCGCAAGCGCTTCATGCTCCAGACCGGGGTGAGCCGCTCCGAGGCGGACAGCCTCGTCCGGCTGCTGCGCAGCAACCTCGAGCTGAGCCTCAACCGCGCCCTGCTCACCGAGCCCTGACCGCGAGCCACGCGTCCAGCTGGGGCAGCAGGCGCACGGCGCGCGGATCTCCCGCGAGGCCCGCCCGCGCCGCGGCGGCCAGCTCGCGCGCCCGGCCGCGGTCCCCGCCGCTCTTCGCGAGCGCCTGCGCGAGGCCCCAACGCGCCTGCGCGAGCAGCAGGGCATCGCCCGGCGCTGGCGGCCGCGCGGCGAGCGCCTCCTCGAGCGGCGCCACGGCCTCGCTCGCGCGGCCCAGCTCCAGCAGCGCCAACCCCTGCCCGGTGAGCGGCTCACGCAGCGCGGGGTGCCCGGCGCCGAGCTGCCGCCGCACCTGCTCCAGGGATCGGCGGTGCAGCGCCAGCGCCTCCGCGGGACGGCCGAGCGAGCGCAGCACCGCGCCCGCCGCGTCGTAGACGGAGGGCCGCGCCGGGTGCTCGGCGGGGTAGCCCGCCTCCGCCCGCGAAAGGCCTTGCCGCTCGAGCGCGAGCGCCTGCGCGCGCTGGCCCTGCGCCGCCAGGCAGTAGGCGGAGTCGAGCAGCACTGGCACTCCCTCCACGCTCGAGCTGCCGTGGACGCGCTCGGTGAGCGCGAGCGCGCGCTCCAGCAGGCGCAGCCCGGGGGCGGCGCGCAGCTCTTCGCAGGCGGCCACGCCCAGCCGGATCAGCGGCGGCAAGAGCGCGGGGTGGTCCGGCCCCAGCGCCTGCTCCTTGAGCTGGAGCGAACGCTCCACGTTCGACAGCCCCTCGCGCCGCGCGCCGAGCCGGACCTGGAGCTCGCCCACCATGTGCAGAGACGTCGCCGCCAGCGGGTGCTCCGGCCCCACCGCGCCCTCGATCAGCCCGAGCGCGCGCCGGGCGGAGCCCAGCGCGTCCTCCAGCTTCTCCTGATCCATCTGCAGCCCGGCGAGGTTGTTGAGGGTGCGCGCCAGGTCCAGCGGGGAGCGGTCCTCCTTGAGGGCGTCGAGCAGCGCGAGCGCCTGGCGGTACTCGGCCTCGGCGGCGGCCAGCTCGCCACGCCGGCGCAGCGCGTACCCCCGCCCCTCACAGGTGAGCGCGAGCAGCCGCGCGCTCCCGCCGGCGCGCTGGATCGCCGCGCGGGCGACATCGAAGGACTGCAGCCCGCGCTCCACGTCTCCCAGCCCCTTCACCTGAAGGTCCGCCAGCCCGACCCAGGCGCGCGCCGCGCCGCTGGCGTCCCCGCCGCGCTCCGCCGCGGCGAGCGCGGCGTGCAGAGTGCGGCTTGCCGGCTCGGGCTGGCCCAGGTCCCGCAGCAGCGTCCCCTCCCGGAGGAGCGCCGCCGACTCCAGCGGCGCGAAGCCGAGCCCGCGCGCGGCGAGGACCACCTCCCGCGCGCGCTCGAGCGCGGCCTGGCTGCGTCCGGCGTCCGCCAGCGCCTTCACCTCCGCCAGCTGGCGCCGCTGCAGCTCCACCGCGGCGCGCAGCGGCTCGGGTGGGGCGAGCGCCACCCGGTCCTGCAGCTCCCTCCCGGCGCAGGCGCCGAGCGGGGAGAGCCTCCCCACCGCCTCGAGCGACCTCGCCAGCCCGCCCGCCTCGGCGCGCTCCAGCAGCGAGAGGAGCGCGCCGGCCTCATCCAGCCGCTCCGAGAGGCAGCCCATCCTCGCGTCGAAGAGCAGCGGCGACTGCTCCTGGCGGACCCAGGTGGCGCGGCACGCCTCCGCGTGCGACGAGGACCAGCGGGTGAAGTAGTCGTCCAGGGTGCGCTCGGCGCGGCGCCAGGCCTGCTCGCCCAGCGGGGCGGCGCCGCCCACCACGCGGGCGCGAAGGCGCGCCTTCTGTTGCGGGCCCCACACCTGCGCCACGCGCGCCGGCGCCCCGTCGCAGGGGGGCGGCGAGCGCCGCAGCGCGAAGGTCGCCCCCAGCGCCGCGGCGCCGAACGCCAGCGCCGCGCCGGCGAGCGCGAGCACCCGGCGTGGACGGCGGACCGCGTCCGCCAGCGCCTTCAACAAGGCCTCCATGGAGGGGTGGCGCGCGGAGGGGTCCTCGCACAGCCCGCGCTCGAGGATGCGCGCCACGCCCGCGGGGAGCCCGGCGCGCCGGCCGGGGCGCGGCGGCTGCGGCCTCTGCCCCTGCAGCGCCTCCCAGAGCGAGACGCAGAAGCTGTACTGATCCGCGGCCGGCGTGACCGGCCCGCCCACGCGCTGCTCGGGGGCCATGTACGCCGGCGTTCCCACCAGCGCCAGCGCGCCGCCGGGCTCGGGCCCCAGCTGCGCGAGCCCGAAGTCCACCACGCACACCCGGCCCGAAGGGGTGACGATCACGTTGTCCGGCTTGAAGTCCCGGTGGACCAGCCCTGCGGCGTGCGCGGCGGCGAGCCCCTCGCCGGCCAGGGCGTAGACCCGGACCCGCTCCCGCCAGGAGCGCGGGCGTTCCCGCTGCCACCGGGCGAGGCTCATCCCCTCCAGCTGCTCCATGGCGATGAAGACCGCCCCCTCGTGCAGCCCCACGTCATGGATGGCCACCACCGCCGGGTGGCTCAGGCGAGCCAGGGCCTGCGCCTCCCGCAGCATCGCCTCTCGCGCGACCTCGAGCCCGCTGGCGCCCACGGGTGAGAAGCGCAGCAGCTTGATCGCCACCCGGCGCCGCAGCTGTGGGTCCTCCGCGGAGTAGACGTTCGCCATGCCGCCGCTGCCCAACACCCCGGTGATCTCGTACCGGCCCAGCCGGCTCCCCTGCACCAGCGGCTCCTCCTCCGCGGGAGAAGAGGGCGCCGATCCGGAGCGCGTGGGGCGCGGGAAGGCCCGGGGGCGGCTGGGCGTCACCGCACCCGCGCGGAGCAGGGAGGCCACCAACCAGCGGCAGTCCTCGCAAGCCGCGAGGTGAAGCTCCATCCGGGAGGAGGGACCTCCGGGCTCGCTCTGCTCCAGGAGCACCTGGAGCGCCTCCACGGAGGGACAGCCCTGCGCTTCTTCACCCATGCTCGCCAGACGCTTCGCTGCGGTTTGGAAACGACCCTAGGCGAACGGCGCCTCCCCTGCACCTCGCGGGGCGGCGGGCCGGTTGCGGATCACCGCGAGGATCGCCCGCTGGGGGATGAAGCCGAGGTGTCGCGAGTCCTCGCTGCGCGGGTTGTCGCCCATCACCACCACGTGCCCCGCGGGGACCCGGCCGTCCGGCGAGGCGCCCAGCGGGCTTGCGCGCAGCCACTCCGGGAGCGGCTCCCCGGCCACCGCCGCCACCCGCTTGATCCGCAGGGGCAGCTCCTCCGAGCCGTCCCGCCGCAGCTGCGCGTCGGTGAGGCGGAAGACGGCGAGCTCGCCGACCGCGCAAGGCCGTCCGCGCGAGCGGCGGGCGAGCAGCCGCTGCCCGTCCGCCAGCGTGGGCGCCATGCTCTGGCCGCGCACCGTCACCACCAGCCAGCGCCCGCGCAGGCAGGCGGCCACCGCGAACGCCAGCGGGGCCAGGAGGAGCCAGTGGGTCATCCCACCTCCCTCACCGCAGACGGCTGCGCCTGGTACCCGGCCGCCTGCAGGGAGAAGAGGCGCGCGTACTCGCCCCCCGCGGCCATCAGCGCCGGGTGGGGCCCGCGCTCGATGACCCGCCCGCCCTCGAGCACCGCGATCTCGTCGGCGTCCCGCAGGGCGCTCAGCCGGTGGGAGATGAGCAGCCGCGCCCGCCCCTGCCCGTAGCCCCGGAGCGTCTGGTGGATCCGGTGCTCGGCCGCGGCGTCGAGCGCGGCGCTGGGCTCGTCGAGGATCAGCAGATCCACGTCCTGGCGCAGCAGCGCGCGCGCCAGCGCCACCCGCTGCCACTGCCCGCCGGAGAGCGCGCTGCCGGGCTGGTCCGGCGCGTGCTCATCGGGCAGGGCGCGGCTGAGCAGCGTCTGGTAGCCGCGAGGCAGCGCGCAGAGGGCCTCGTCCAGCTCGGCGCTGCGCGCGGCGGCGCGGATCCGCGCAAGGTCGTGCAGGTGCGGCAGATCTCCCAGGCCGATGTTGTCCTGGGCGCTGAGCTCGTAGGTCATGAAGTCCTGGAACGTGGCGCCGATCCGCCGGCGCACGGCGCGGCGATCCAGCTGGCGCACGTCCACGCCATCCCAGAGGATCTGCCCGCGCTCCGGCTCGTAGAAACGGCACAGGAGCTTGACCAGGGTGCTCTTCCCCGCGCCGTTGGCCCCCACCAGCCCCAGCGAGCCTCCCGGAGGGATGGAGAGGCTGACGCCGCGGAGGATCCACGGCCCGTCTTCGGCGTAGCGGAACCAGACATCCCGCAGCTCGATCCCCTTCCGCAGCGGAGGCAGCGGCGGCGCAGGGCGCGCGCTCTCCCCCGGCAGCGCCATCAGCGCGCTGTAGCTGCGCAGCATCAGGAGCGTCCGGCTGGTCAGCCCCAGCATCATCAGGAGATTGGCGAAGGCGCCCTGGATCCCCACCACGGCGGCGAACAGCAGCGTCACGTCCCCCAAGTGGAAGCGGCCGCGCAGCGCCCCCTCGGTGACCAGCAGCGCGGAGGCGACCGAGACGCCCGCGGTGGCGAGCGAGAGCAGCAGCTGCAGCGCGGCCGTCCGCCGCTCCAGCCCCAGCTCCTGGGCGATGGAGCGCTCCGCCGCCCCGGACATCCGCCCCAGGAGCAGCTCGCCCAGGTCGAAGAGGCGGATCTCCTTGGCCGCTCTCACGTCCAAGAGGAGCGCGCGGTAGAGCTCGCGCCAGCGCTCGCCTTCCACCATGCGCTCGATGAGCCGGACGTCTGCGCGGCTGCGAACGCCCTGCGCCGCCAGCCCCAGCGCGCCCACCGCGAGCAAGAGCCCCGCCAACAGAGGCGAGACCGCGAAGAGGATCCCCAGAAGCGACCCCACCGTCACCGCCGCGCGGACGATGGAGTGGCTCAGCTCGGAGATCTGATGGGGCGCTTCAGTGGCCGCGCGCTCGGCCAGCCGCAGCTGGCCCTGGAAGTGCGGGTCCTCGAAGAACCGCAGGCCGGGGAGCTGGGCGACCTTGGCGAACAGCTCCCGGTCCACCCCGAGCGACAGCCGGCGCCGGATGACCGTGTCCAGGTAGTGGGTGGCCGCGAGCACCGCCGAGAAGAGCGCACCAGCGCCGGCCGCCGCGCCGGCGAGCGCCAGAGATCGCGCGCGGTCCGCCGCGCCGCCCTTGGCCAGCTCGTCCAGGAGCTGCTTGATCAACCACGCCCCGAGCGCCGGCCCGGTGCCGGTGAGCAGTGAGAGCGCGAGCGCCCCCGCCGAGGCCCAGGGCGCGCAGCGCCACTGCATCCCCACCGCCCCGCGGAACGCGCGCAGGTGGGAGCTGGGGGAGGCGCCCGTCATGGGAGCACGTCCCCCAGGCGCCGCCCCGCCGCCAGGACCACGCCGTCCTCCACCCGCACCAGCGCGGGGAAGCCCACCGCGCCGAACGCCAGGGGCACGGCGGGGTCCTCGAAGTAGACGACCTCGCCCACCTCCCGCAGCGCGGCGCCCACGCCGGCCGCCTCTTCGGCGCCGGCGCTGCCCTGCACGAAGGCCACCAGCGGCAACGCCGGGGGCGCGCGCAAGAGGCTCTCCTTCACCTGCTCGCAGGCGCGGCAGCCGGCGGTGAAGAAGCCGACCAGCTTCTCGCGCCC
Organism: Myxococcaceae bacterium; assembly: GCA_044229415.1. Classification (GTDB taxonomy): domain Bacteria; phylum Myxococcota; class Myxococcia; order Myxococcales; family Myxococcaceae; genus JBGATB01. The sequence goes on from JBGATB010000030.1 coordinate 72,028, forward strand.
CTCCAGGGTCCGGTCAGTGAAGGCGGCACCGCTTTCGGTGGACGCCGCGAAGGGCTGGATCCGCTGGCCCCTTCCCGGCAGCTGCGTGGGCCGGCGGGCCCGCGTGGCCTGCTCGAGCAGCCGCACCCGGGAGACCAGGCCGAGCACGAGCAGGAGATTTCCCACCGCCACCAGCCAAAGCAGCCCATCCACCACGCTCCAGAGCGTCACCACGGCAGCACCTCCTCGAGCGTGGACCCGGCGGCGGCGATCACCCCCTCCTCCACGCGCAGCAGCACCGGGAAGCCAGTCTCCGGGGTCATCCCGAAGGCCCGGCCCACGTCCTCGCCCAGCGGCGCCACGCGAAAGAGGCGCTGCAGGGACGCCAGGAGCGAACGCGCGTCGGCCGCGGCGGGGCCGGCGGCGTGGACGAAGAAGAGGCTCTCCAGGGGCGGGGGGGACTGCAGCAGCTGCGCGCGCAGCGCCTCGCACGGCGCGCAGCCCGCCGCGAAGAAGCCGACCAGCGTGGTGCCCGAGCGCAGCGCCCGGTCGCTGACCGGCTCCCCGGCGGGGAGGGCCGCCTCGAACGCGCCCACGGCCGAGCCTACGCGCGGCAGCGTGAGGTCCGGCAGGCCCCCCTCCTGCGCGAGCCGCCGCTGCAGCCCCCGCAGGCGGACCAGCAGCGCCCCGGTGAGGACGAGATCCAGCAAGACCCACCCCGCGAGCGCCCCTGTGATGGTTCCCCCGGTGCTCATGCCCCGTGCACCAGGTACGCAAGGTCATCCCAGCGGCTGACCAGGAGCCCCGCCGTCCCCCCGACGGCGAGCGCGAGCAGCCGCTGCGGCAGCGGCGCCGGCGCGCCCGGTGCCAGCAGGTGCCCCAGCAGCACCAGCGTCAGCGCCAGCAGGGAGCCGTTGCGCCACAGCTGCGAGGGCCCCACCGGAGAGACGCTCGCGCCGAAGCAGCGGCAGGAGACCGGGCGGCCGCGCCGGACCGCCCAGGCCAGGCCCCCGGTGAAGAGCGCCAGCGACGCCAGCGACGCCAAGGCGCCCGCGAGCGGCGCGAGCACCAGGAGCAGGACCGCGGCGCCCTCCAGGAGCAGGACCGCCGCGGCCGCCGGGCGCGACGGCAGCCCCGCCGGCAGCCCGAACGAGGGCAGCGTCTGCGCGAAGGCGTCGAACGCGGCGCGGTCCTTCGCCTTGCCCAGCAGGGCCAGGCCGAAGACGAAGATCAACGCGGCGCGGCTGCCGGTCTCGAACGGTCCCATGAGAACGTCCCATTGCCCGTGGCCGGGCGCGGCGGGTGGCGCCGCGCCCGGCCACGTCAGCAAACGCTCAGCAGCCGGAGTTGACGTAGACCACGCACCGGCCGGCGCAGTTGGTCTTCCAGTGCCGCGAGCAGCAGTAGCTGGGCAGACACGCCCCCGCGTCGACGTCCGAGAGGAACAGCCCCATCACCCAGTTGCTCGCCGCCTGAAGGGTCTTCTTCATGTTTGGACTCCCTTGCGCTTCGTGAACGGCCACGGACGCGTGGCTCGCGGTGAAGGGGGAGGTGCGCGCCCAAGGTCGCAAGGAATCGACAGGGACCCAGCAAGTCTTTGGATCTACAGCCGCACCTCATGGTCCAGGTGGGTCACCCAGACGGAGGCTCGGACCAGCTCAAGTTCATCAGCCCGGGCGGCGTGTTCTACGTGGACACGCGCCGGGCGTGATTGACGCCCTGGCGAAGCGGGCGGGCACCAGCAAGTTCGGCCTATACCTGGCTGGACGAGTGGGGCTGAGCGGCTGACGCGTCAGCGTCCCGCGTCCCCCGCCTCCGGCGCCCGCCCCGCATCGGGCGCCCGCCCCGCGTCCGGAGCGCCGGCGTCCGCGGGCGCCGGCTTCGGCGCGGGCGTGCCGCCGTCCCAGCTGCCGCGCACGCCGTCCAGCTTCCCGGTGAGCACCGCGTCCGAGAGCAGCCCCACGGCCGTGGCGAAGTACTGCGAGCGGTTCCACTTCATCACCGCGCGGTAGTTGTCGTGGATGAGGAAGGCGCGCTCGGTGGTGTTGCCGGGCTTGAGCACGGCCCCGGGCGGGAGCGCCTTTCCCAGCGGCTTGCCGTCCGCCGTCTTCACCCCGAGCCCCACCCAGTCCGCCACCGGCCGCGGGTCCTTCAACCCCAGCGCCTGCGCGTCGAAGCCGTCCGGGAGCTTCACCTCCGTCCCCCAGGGCTCGGTCCCCTTCCAGCGCAGCTTGGAGAGGTAGTTCGCGGTGGAGGCCCAGACGTCCGCCTTGTTGGTCCAGATGTCCCGCTTGCCGTCCCCGTCCCCGTCCGCGGCGTACTGGAGGAACGTGGTGGGCATGAACTGGCACTGGCCCATGGCGCCGGCCCAGGAGCCCTTCATGCCGTCGGCGGTGATGTCGCCGCGCTCCAGGATCTTCAGCGCGGCGATCAGCTCCCGCCGGAAGAACTCCGCGCGCCGCCCGTCGTACGCCAGCGTCGCCAGCGCGGCGACGATGGAGTAGTCACCCATGATGGTGCCGTAGGCGCTCTCCGCGCCCCAGAGGGCGACGAGGAACTGCGGCTGGATCTTGTACTTGGCGGCGATGGGCGCGAGCGCCTCGCGGTGCTCTTCGTAGAGGCGGCGGCCGTCCGCGAGCTTGGCGTCGGTGAGCACCTTGGCCACGTACTCGTCGAACGTCATCTTGAACTCGGGCTGCTTGCGATCCAGCGCGAGCACCTTGGGGATGGGCTGGAGGCCATCGAGCGCCTTGAGCGTGGCGTCCGAGACGCCCTGCTTCTTCGCCTCCGCGCGCACGCCCTCCAGCCACTTCTCGAAGGACTTGGGGGCGGCGAGCGCGGAGGAGGTCCACACCAGCAACGCCAGCGCGCAGACGAAGCGGGAGGTGGGCATGCGCAGGCTTTTACGGCTCGCGGGGGCAGACCAGCGCCTGCGGCCGCGAGGAGAGGGGCGCAGAGCGGCGCGGCTTGGCGGCGCTCGCCGGAGAGAGCACGAAGACCAGCTTGCCGCCCTCGTGCTCACCGGCGACCGTCGAGACCGAACCCTCGCGCCCCAGCGTCAGCGTCTGCGAGACCGGCGGCACGTCCACCTGCACGCGCGCGGTGCCGTCCTTCACGGACTCGAGCCGCAGCGTGACGGCCTTCTTGTTGGGCAGGTCCACGCGCGCAGGCTTGCCCTGCTCGAGCGAGAGGCGCGCGGACTTGAGCCGCTTGAACGAGGTGAAGGCGAGCCCGTTCTTGAGGAAGTTCTCCTTCAGCTTCACCAGCTCCGGCGGGTCGATGGTGGCGTCCTTGTTGGAGACGAGCACCGTGTCCGCCTGGACATCCACCTTCGCCTGCGCGCGCGCGGCGCCAGGGAGCAGCAGCATCGCAACAACCACCGCGCCGATGGCGGCGGGGTTCCGGCCCTTCGCGAATGTCACAGCTCGCCTCCCTTGGGGTGCCCCGGGTCCTGCGCCTTCGGCTTGCCCTTGGAATCGGTCTTCGAGGGGACCATGTCCAGCTCTTCGTCCTGGGCCTCGTCCTCGGGGTCGACCTTGACGGGGGCCTCGGGCTCCGCGCTGTCCACCACCCAGATGATCGCGTCGCCGCCCTGGGACTGGAGCACCACCGGCTGCACCTTCGCGTCCTCGGAGGTGCTCACCTTCTCCACCATCATCTTCTCGGAGGCGTAGCCGTTGGGGGTGCGGTCGGTCAGGAGCAGCGGGACCGCCACCAGCGCCAGCACCGCGGCGGTGGCGAAGGAGGAGATCATCACCGGCTTCTGGTAGGTGAACATCTCCGAGAGGGAGAGCCGCAGCCGCTCGAGCAGCGGCGGCTTCTCGGGGGTGACCCGCGCCATCACCTTCTGGGCGAAGTCCTTGAAGTCCACGTCGTCCGCCGCCATGTCCAGGCCCACGCGGACCAACCCGGCCTCGGCGCGCAGATCCGCCGCGCGGCCCGTGCAGTCCTTGCAGGCGCCGAGGTGGCGCTCCACGTTCTGGCGCTCGGAGGTGGAGAGCTCGCCGTCGATGAAGGGCGAGAGGAGCGGGATGTAGCTTTTGCACGCAGCGTTGGGAGGCATGACGTCACCGGCTCTTCGAAGGTGGAACCAGGTCGAGGGACGGCACGTTGAAATCGTTATTCGCGGCCTTCATCACTCGTTCCCGATGCCCGACTTCGCTTCATCCAACTCTAGATACTCACTCAGGATTTTCTGGACCTTGGCCCGCGCGTGGAAGAGGCGGGACATCACCGTTCCCTTGGGGATTTCCAGGGTGCGGGCCAGGTCCTCGTAGGAGAGCCCCTCCACCTCGCGCAAGAGGAGGATGGCGCGGTGCTTCTCGGGCACCTGCTGCAGCGCCTCCTGGATCTTCTCCGCCAGCTCCTTACGAAGGGCGCTCTTCTGCGGATTGGTGCCCAGGCGGGAGCCGAGCGCGCCGATGTTGGCCTCCGCCGAGTCCATGGCCACGGTCTCGTCGAACTCCACGTGGTCGCCCTTGGCGGTGCCCTTCCGGCGGATGACGTCGATGCAGATGTTGACCGTTATCCGGTAGAGCCACGTGTAGAAGGACGAGTCGCCCTTGAAGTGGTCCAGGTACTTGTAGACCTTCACGAACGCCTCTTGCGAGACGTCCATGGACTCTTCCTTGTCCCGGAGCATGCCGAGCGCAACGGCGTACACCTTGCGCTGGTAGCGCTCGACGAGGAGCTTGAAGGCGCGCTGGTCGCCGCTCCGCACGCGCTTGACGAGTGTGAGGTCGTCGGTCGCCAACGCTGGGGGACATTACCTAGATCCGCGGGGTGGTGAAGCTTTTTGGCGCCCGCTCCCCGGGGAAGCGGACGCTCAGCGCGCCGTCAGGGGTCCCTGGGCGCGAGGCCGGGGGACGGGTGGACCGGGGTCCATGGCCCCGCTCGCCTCCAGCAGCGTCAACTGGTCCGAGAGGGCGGCGAGGCGTGCGTCGAAGAGCGTCCGCGTGTCGCCGTGCAGCCAGCGCTGCACCCACCCAAAGACGAGGCTCGCCACGCCGGCGACGAGGAGCGCGCTGCCGACTGCAGGCGCGACCCAGCTCGGCGTCCCGGAGCCGCCGAGCTGGCCCTGGTACACCACGTTGAGGACGTGGAGCCCCACCCCGGCCACCACCCCGCCTGCGCCGAAGAGGATGAAGCGGGTGCCATCGAGGGGCCGGGTGCTCTCCAGCCGGAGCTGCTCGGCCACGAGCGCGGTGCGGGTCATCCGGGCCACCGGCGTGTCCGAAGGACCGCTGCTCTGCCGCCAGGGCACAAGCGCGGGGGGTTCGGGTGCGGCGGATGGCGCGGGAGGTGCGCTCGGGGCCAGCGTGGCGGGGGGAGGCGAATCCACCGCCAGCGCCACGGCGAGCTCGAGCGCCTGGAAGAGCTCCCGGCAGCTGGCGCCCTGCGAAGTGAGCTCGCGGCGGCCCGTCTCGGAGCCCGAGGTGAAGCGGCTGAGCGTGGCGCGCAGGGAGCCGTCCGCCGCGCGCGAGACCTGGACGAGGACGCGGTCGCTCGCGTCCTGGGAGAAGGGATTGAGGCCGACGCGGCGGGTGACCGCCTTCACCAGCTCGTCCTTGGGCGGACAGGGGGTGCCGCTCGCGTCGTAGGTCAGGGCCACCGGGCCGCTGGGCGAAGCGCGTGCGGAGAGGCCGAGGAGCGTGACCAGCAGGAGCGCTCTCATGGCGACCTCGGACGGCGGTCAGCGCAGGTGCTGAGCGCCCGGTCATAGCGGAAGCGGCACTCCTCCATGAGGCGGTTGGCCATGACCGTCCCCTCGACGGACTGGAAGATCTGCCGCGCGTCGTACCGGTAGCCGCCCGCCTTGTCGTTGGCGTCGAGCGAGTCATTGCGCGCCACCGCGAGACACTCGTCGTAGCGCTGCTCGGCGACCTCGCTGCACGCCGGCAGCGGGATCGCGATGCACGGCCCCTCCGGCTTCATGCAGTTCGCGGCGCGTTGGCAGCCGAGCGCCCGGAACCCCTCCGTGAGGTAGCTGACCGAGACGTCAGCGGCGGGACAGCCGGTCTCCCGCGAGAACGCCTCACGGGCCCTCGCCAGCAGCGTGGGGAGGTCGTCGAAGTCCGCGCACGCCTCGTTCAAGCCGCAGAGCGCGCTGCGACCGCACCCTTGAACGACGTAGTCGCTCTCACGCTCCGTCACCCGCTGCGACGCGGCCGGGCAGCCGTACTGCGCCTGAAAGCGCGCTGAGACGGCGCCGAAGCGCTGCTCCCAGGAGATCGGCGAGCGACAGACGCCCGCGCTGCAAACCGCCTGCGCCCCGCAGCCGAGGTAGTGGTTGGGTGGCTCTTCTCGGAGCTCTGTGGCGGGACAGCTCAGCCACGTCGCGGCGGCGGCGCGATTCCGCTCGGCGGCGGTTGCGCACGCCGCCAGCAGCAGCAGCGGCAGGAGGTGCCAGGGAAGTCGACCGTTCATGCCCTACAATTGGGGCCTCGGCTGAAAAACCATTTCCTACCCCTACGGCCGGCGCGTGCCGGCGCCCGCGTTGAGCTCGGCGCCGAGGAGGCTCTTGGGGAATTTCTCGTTGAATCGCCGCAGCTTCTCGTCCGCCTGGGCGAAGGAGGCGCGCGCGCGCAGGGCCTGGATCCACAGCGCCTCCCGCTCTTCCTCGAGCCGCCCCTGCGGGAACTCCACGGCGTGCGTGGCCAGCCAAGAGATCGCCGACTCCACGGAGCCGTGGAGCAGCGCAGAGCGGGCGGACTCCAGGAGCTGGTGCTCGCGGGTGAGCTGGGGGTCCGCGGGCTCGGGGCGTTCTTTGTGGGCAGGCAGCGGCTGCTCGCGCGCCGCAGAGGGCGCGGGGAGAGGCGAGGCGCCCTCGGCGACCTCCGCCGGCGCGGGCGCTGGCGCTGCGGCCGCGACCGGAGGAGGTGGAGCCGGTGGCGCAGACCGCCGCCCAACCCAGAACCCTGCAGCGCCGCCCGCTGCCAGCGCCGCAGCCGCGAGCGCGGCCACCGGCTTCGCCGCCCAGCCGGCGGACACCGCGTGGGTCGCGATCGACGGGGGCGGCGGCGCGGCAGGCAGCGGCGCGGCGAGGACGCCCGCAGCCGCCAAGCGCTGGGAGAGGCGCGCGGCGGCGTCCGCCGGCACCTGAAAGTCGGAGGAGAACTGCCGGAGCAGCCGCTGCTCATCCGCCGTGAGCTCTTCGAGCGTCATCGCAGCACCTGGGAGTGTTGGTCCACGACTGCACGGAAGGTCTGCCGGGCCGACCGGAGGCGGGTGTACGCAGTGGCGACCGGAATGCCGAGCAGCGCGGCGACCTCCGGGATCGGCCGCTGCTCGATCTCGTGGAGGACGAAGATGGGGCGGGCCGCCTCGTGCATCTGGGACAGCGCCAGCTCGACCAGCTTCTTTGCGTCACGCACGTCGGAAGGGGCGCCCGGCGCCGCGACCCGGTGCGCGGCCTGCTCATCGGCGACCTCGTACTGGTGGCGCTTGAGCAGCCGGTGGTCCGCGGCCTTCCGGTAGGCGATCCCCAAGAGCCACGCCCTGGCGGGGCGGGACGGGTCGTACTCGCTCCACTTGCGGTAGGCGGTGAGGAAGACGTCGTGGACCAGGTCTTCGATCTCCGCTGGAGCCACGCCGAGCGAGGCGAGCACGCGCCAGACCCCCTTGAGCTCCTGGCGGTAGACCTCGTCGAAGCTGGGCGGGGCGGCCGCCGCGCCCGAGTGCCGCCGATCGAACGCAGAGGAGCCGCTCATCCGACGGGGGCTGTACCAAACGCCGCGAGCGGCCCGCAAGCGGTCGCCCCGATCGGGGCACAGCCCGTCATGCGCCGGGGGAAGCCGGGCGGGGGCGCTCCCAGGGGAAGCGGACGCGGCGCCCCTCCCGGAGCGCCTGCGCCGGATAGAAGGTGGTGCGCCAGCGCATGCCCCCTTCCCGCGCCGCGAGCCAGCCGGCGCGCGCGGTGGCGTAGCCGTTCACGAGCGCACCCACCGGGAAGAAGAACGCGGACCAGAGCGCCTGCGGCGCGGCCGCGCAGGCGGCCAGCTGGCTGAAGAGGGCCAGCGTCACGCCAACCTGGCCGAGCAGGCGCGGCGTCCCTGACCAGACCAGCGCGAGCAGCGGCGCGCACTCCAGCGCGGTGAGCACGACCGCGCTGGCCAGCGCCCGCGCGAAGCTGAAGTCGAACGCGGTGGCGCCTTTCTGCGCGCTGCGCACGAACTCGCCCAGCGTGGCGTAGAACTGGAGCCAGGCCACGCCGCGCCCCCAGAGCACCACGCTCTTGCCGCCGCCGTCCTTCACCGCCTGGCCGATCGCGAAGTCGTCCGCGACCTCGAGCTTGAGCGGGCCAAGCCCGCCCGCCTTCTCCAGCGCCGCGCGGCGGACGAGGTTGAAGGCCCCCACGCCCATGGACGCGGTGGAGCGCGGATCCGGCACGCGCCACGGCCGGGCCATCATGAGGATCATCCGGATGAAGTTGGCGGTGACGATCGCGAGCAGCGGCGAGGCGGGGCGGATGGTGGGCAGGAGCGCCAGGTGATCCACCCCGTTGGCCTCGCAGTAGCTGATCGCGCGCGTGAGCGCGTCCTTGGACAGGTGGACGTCTGCATCGCTGAAGAGCAGGTACTCGCCGCTGGCCGCGGTGAGCCCCACCTGCATTGCGTGGAGCTTGCCCAGCCAGCCGTCCGGCAGCGCGGTGACGTGCAGCGCCTTCACGCGCGGCTGCTTGGCCAGGTCATCGACCAGCTGCGCGGTGCCGTCCGTGGAGCGGTCGTCGATGAGGATGAGCTCCAGCGCGGGATAGGTGTCCTCGAGCTTGGCGCGCATGGCCTGGGGCAGCGTGTCCGCCTCGTTGCACGCGGGGATGATGATGGAGACCTTCGGCCAGCGCGGCGGCGCAGGCAGCGTCAGCTCGCCGAGCGCCTCCACCCGCCGCACCGTCTGCCAGACCGCGTAGGCGGCCCAGAGCCAATAGGCGAGTCCCAGCACCGCGAAGAGCCATCCGAGCATGCCGCCCCCCCGTACAAAGGCCGTACCGCGGCAACGCCCCGGAACTGCGGCGGGCGAGGCGCGGCGGCGCTGACAGAGTGTTACGCGGCACCGAGAGGGCGCGCCAATTCGTCCACGCGGGCGTGCCGGCGCACGCCTACAGGCTGACGAGCACCACGACCAGCATCGCCAGCCCGAACAGGAACAGGATCGCCCCCACCGCGATCTTGTCCCAGACATCCCGCGCGAGCGCGCTCTCCTCCTGCTCCCTTCCCCGGAAGCGGTGCAGGAGGTTCCACACCATGTTCCGGCCCAGCCGCTTGTCGGTCGTCCCGCGGTGGTGGTGCGAGCTGTCCCCTTCGCTGTCCAGCCCGCGCTGCGACCGGTCCAGCGGCGTCACCAGCACCTTCCCCGCCTCCGCCGCCCATGGCTGCACGCGCATCGCCCCATCGCGGTTCTGCACGCGCTCCAGCTCCACCCGCCGGTCGTTGGCCGCGGCGGTGGCGGCCGTCTCACCGCGCTCGCGCGCCGCCCGCGTCAATGGGCTCGCGGCGGCCGCCGGGTCCTGCTGCTGCTGTTGCGGCCCACCCTCGTCCCCGGTGCGCGCCGCGTTGGACTTCACGTGGACCTGGGCGAGCTGTTGCCGCAGCTCCCGCAGCGACTGCGCCTGGGAGAGCTCGTAGACCAGCTCGGTGCCCGTCTTCCCGGTGCGCGCGTCCGCCAGCTCCCGGAACCCCACCCCGTCCGCCAGCGCGGCGAACTTCTTCGCTTCACGCACCTGCTCCTCGCGGGTCAGCGGCCGCCGGCCATCCGCGGCGCGCTGCGCGTCCGCGCGGGCAGCCAGGTGCCCCTCGTCCGGGGGCGCGTCCTCCGAGAAGACCTCGTCCGGGACCTCCGCGCCGTCCACGCGGCGGCGCGGGGCGGGCGCCTCGCCGCGCTCGGCGAAGGCCCCCTCGCCACCCGCCGGCTCGCCTTCGGCCACCGGCTGCGGCGCCTCCGCCTCGAGCTCGGCGACCTGCGCCGCCTTGTCCGAGAGGAACGGGTGCTGCCGCTCGTCCCCGCGAGCCTCGCCCGTGGCGAGCGCCACGAAGCGCTCCGCGTAGCGCGAGTAGAACTCGAAGGCCCGGTCCGCCTTCTGGTCATCCGTGAGGTTCCGGTTGAGCAGCTGGTCTCGCAGCACCACGAAGTCCGCGGCAAAGCGTTGCCCCACGTCCCGCCCGTCCTGCACCCGCCCCAGGTCCGGGACGAGGTCCGGCACCGGCTTCACCCAAGGCGAGCCGCGCTGGAAGCTCTCCAGGCTCGCGCGCAGGTCCGGGCTGAACTGATCCGCAAGCGCCGGGCTGCGCATCAGCTCCCGCAGGTCCGAGAGCTCTCCCGCCGAGAGCTGGCCCAGCCGCGCCTTCTCCAGGATGGGCGCAGGGACCTTGGTGCCTGGCGGCAGCTGCCCCGAGCGCAGGGACCTCACGAGATCTCGGATCTGCCCAGCCATCGCGCCTCCGAACTGGAAGATGGGGAGCCTACCTCTCCCTCCACGCAGAAATCCTGCAACGTCCAGGGCTGGGGCCGTCCATCAGGCATGGGGACGCCCTCGCTGCGCCTGCTGCTCGTGCCCGCGCTCACCGCGCTGGTGGGGGCTGCGGCCGCGGGGCAGCTGCCAAGTCCGCGAAGGGTGCGGCTACCGCCGAGGATTCTGGCCGTGGGCGAGCAGAGCGACCCGGTCCCGGTGCCCCCCGGCGAACGGACAATCTGCTGGCCCCTGGTCACCACCCGCGCGGGCGCCTGCACCTGGAGCGCCAAGGTGGGAGCGGTCCATGGAGGCCAGGAGGTCCGCGTGGACGGGGCCGCGGTCTGCGATCAAGGCGCCTTCGTCCGGGTGCTGCTGGCGGACGGCGCGGCCGCCTGGCTGCCGGTGGACAGCCTCTGCGAGGGGTAGCCCGAAGAGTGCCCCACGGACGCAACGCCTTGGTGCGGCGCGCATGGACGTCCGCGGTGGGCTGCCCTAGGGTCTGACGCCCAGGATGCGCCGTCTCTCCCCCGGACTGCTCGCCGCTTGCGTCACCGCTGCGCTCGCCGCCGCGGGTCTGTCCGCGTGCGGCAAGCGCTCCCCCCCGGCGCTCTCGGTCTCCATCTCCGCCCCGGCGGCCGTGCGCTCCACCTGCTTCAAGCTGGAGGTGACGGGCGAAGGCATGGCCATGCTCTCCACCGGCGCGATGACCCGGACCGGGGACGAGGAGCTGGTGGCGGCCGTCTTCAAGACCTCCGCCATGCCGCAGACGGTCCACCTGCGCGCCCGCGGCTTCGTCGGCCCGGGCTGCGCGCTGCTCAACGAGGAGAGCGAGGCGCAAGACGCCACCTTCCCGGCGTCCGGCATCGCCAAGGTCTCCCTCTCCGTCTCGCCGGTGCCCCCCTGGTACGACGCGGACGGGGACGGCTACCGGGACGGCAAGCAGGGCGGGGGCGACTGCGACGACGTGCAGGCGCAGGTGAACCCCGGCGTCGCCGAGGCCTGCGCGGACGGCGTGGACAACGACTGCAACCGCCTGACGGACTGCCAGGACGCCCCCTGCGCGGATCAGGCCTGCGGCGCCGGCGCCCTCTGCGCCGCCGGCGCCTGCACCGAACAGCTGTGCTCGGACGGCGCGGACAACGACCGCGACGGCGTGCGGGACTGCAAGGACCCCAACTGCGCGGGCCAGCGCTGCGGCGAGGGCGGCACGTGCGTGGAGGGCCACTGCACCATGGCGGAGAGGGAGATCTGCCTCGACGGCGACGACAACGACGGCGACACGCTGGTGGACTGCGCGGACCCGGACTGCGACGGCAAGGCCTGCGAGGACTTCGACTACTGCACGCTCGGCGAGGTCTGCTCGAACAAGAGCTGCGGCGGCAGCACCTCCGCGGTCACCTGCCCGGCCCCTCCCATCTGCCGCTTCGCGGGGCAGTGCGCGCCCGCCACCGGCGCCTGCGAGTACCCGCTGAAGATGGCCGGGGTGAAGTGCTCGGACGGGAACGAGTGCACCGCCGGCGAGACCTGTGACGGCGAGGGCCACTGCGGCGGGGCCAGCCCGGTCACCTGCGACAAGCCCACCGCGTGCCACGGCTCGCCGGGCGCCTGCATGCCCGCGACCGGCTGCCAGTACTCCGCGCTCCCCGCCGGCACCCCGTGTGACGACGGCAAGGCATGCACCTCCGAGGACCGCTGCCAGGCCGACGCCACCTGCGCCGGGGCGCCGGTGGAGTGCCCCGCGCCCGCCAACCCGTGCCTGACCGCGGCGTGCGGGGACGGCCCCGGCTGCACCATGACCGCCAGGCCCGCCGGGACGCCCTGCGGCGATGGCGGCGTGTGCCGGGCCGGCGCGGTGTGCGGCTCGCCCTTCCCGTACGAGCCCAGCAACTTCTCCGTGGCGGCGGTCCCCGCGCCGAGCGCGGCGGTGACGGTGGACTGCTCGGTGGACTTCGACTCCACCAACCCGCCCGCCACCGCTCTCCAATGGTGCGGGCGCCCCGGGCCGCGCCCGCTGCGCGTCACGCAGACGGACGGCGGCATCCAGCACGTGGTGCTGCCGGTGACGCGCCTGACCGTCACGCCCGCCGGGCGGCTGCGCTTCACCGGCGCCAACCCGGTGATCGTGGCCGTGTACGGAGACGCCGAGCTCGCGGGGGCGGTGGAGGCGAACGCGGAGGGCCAGGTGTCCGGGCCCGGCGGCGGCCGCTCCAACCTGTGCGGCACCGGTGGGCCGGGCAACTCCAACGGCGGGCTCGGCGCCATCGGCGCGGGCGGCGGCGGCGGCGGCTTCGGCGGCGCGGGGAACGTGGGCGGCAACAGCTCCAACGGCGCGCAGGGCGGGACGCTGGGCGGCGTGAACGGGAACGCGGTGCTCGTCCCGCTGCGCGGCGGCTGCGGCGGCGGGCGCGGCGGAGACAACGGCGGCGAGGGCGGCGGCGGCGGCGGCGCGCTGCAGCTCTCCGTGGCCGGTCAGCTCACCGTCAGCGGGCGGCTCTCCGCCGCGGGCGGCGGCGGGCGCGGCGCGCCGGGCGACAACGCGCGCTCGGGCGGCGGCGGCGGCGGCAGCGGCGGCGGCCTGCTGCTGGAGGCGGACCGGCTCACCCTCACCGGGCTGATCACCGCCAACGGCGGCAGCGGCGGCGAGGGCAACAGCAACGCCGGCCTGGTGGCGGACACCGCCGGGGCCCCCGGGCTGGACGGCCGCACGGACGGCGGCGAGCGCACGCCCAACGGCGGCAACAACTCCACCGCCGGCGGCAACGGCGGCGTGGGGGGCGCGAAGGCCGGCGCCGCGGAGCGCGGCGACAACGGCACCAACGAGAACGCCGGCGGAGGCGGTGGCGGTGGCGGTGGCGGCGTGGGGCGCATCCGCCTCAACTTCTCCACCGCCTGCTCCGCCGGCGGCACACTCAGTCCCACACCCGACAGCGACAAGCCTTGCCCGTGAGCCGCACGCGCTAGAGTCGCCGCCAGTGTCGAAGCCGTACGCCCTGCTCCCGCTGCTGCTCGCCGCGCTCGCCGGCTGTCGCCGGCCGCCGCCGCCGGCGCTCGCCGTGGTCATCCCCATTGGGCCGCAGGTGCGCGCCAGCTGCGTGAAGCTGGCGGTGCTCGGCGGCCCGGAGGAGCTCACCACCGCCGCGCTGCCGCGCGAAGGCCAGAGCGAGCTCACGGTGGCGGTCTTCCGCACCTCGGCGCTGCCGGCCACGGTGACGCTGGAGGCGCGCGGCTACGCGTTCTCGGACTGCACCGGCCTCAACGAGGTCTCCGAGAAGCTCTCCGCCACCTTCCCGCCCAGCGGCGTGGCGGGCGTCAACGTGCCGCTGGACGCGCTGCCGCCCTCGCTGGACGCGGACCGGGACGGCTACCGCGCGGACAGCCTGGGCGGCGGCGACTGCGATGACCGGGACTACGCGGTCCACCCCAACGCCGAGGAGCTGTGCGGGGACGGGCTGGACAACGACTGCCGCGGCGGCGGGGACTGCGCGGACAGGGGCTGCGCCGCGCGCGCCTGCGGCGAGGGCGCCACCTGCGGCGCCGGGGCCTGTGGCGAGCTTGCCTGCGACGACGGCAAGGACAACGACCGGGACGGCACGCGGGACTGCGCGGACCCGGACTGCGCCGGGAAGGCCTGCGGCAACAACGGCGCCTGCGACGCCGCCCGCCACTGCACCGGCGCCACCGCCGAGCTGTGCGCGGACCTCGTGGACAATGACGGTGACGGGTTGGTGGACTGCGCGGACACCGCGGACTGCGCCGCCAAGCGCTGCGAGGACGGCGACCTCTGCACCGAGGGCGAGACCTGCGTGAGCCCCACCAGCTGCGGCGGCGGCGCCGCGGTGAAGTGCCAGACGCCGCCCGGCCCCTGCTACGCCGCCAGCGGCACCTGCGCGGCCGCCACCGGGCTGTGCAGCTACGGCTTCAGGGCGCAGGGAGAGGTGTGCGCGGACCTGAACCTCTGCACCGCGCCGGACAGCTGTGACGGCGCCGGGCGCTGCGTGGGCGGGCCAGACAGGGCGTGCGGCAAGCCCGGCACCTGCGAGGCGGAGCCCGGCACCTGCGAGCCCACCACCGGGGCGTGCCAGTACGCGCCCGCGCCGGCCGGCGAGCGCTGCGACGACGGCAACCCCTGCACCGCCGGCGACACCTGCGGCGCGGAGCGCGGCTGCGCGGGGAGCCTCTACGCGTGCGCGTCGCCTTCCGAGTGCCGGGTGGGGCTGTGCCTGGGAGACGGCGGCTGCGGCAGCCTCCCCAGCGCGCCGGGTACCGGCTGCCCCGGCGGGGCCTGCACCGCGACCGGCACCTGCGCCCGCGCGTTCACCTTCGCGCCGAGCAACTTCACCGCGGACGGCGGCACGGCGCTTGGCGACGTGCGCGTGGACTGCGACGTGGTGTTCGACACCACCAACGTGGGCACCCAGCCGCTGCTCTGGTGCGGCCGACCGGGCCCCACGCCGTACGTGGTGAACGCCGGCGCCGCCGCGCCGGACCTGGTGGTGCTGCCGATGACCGGCCTGCACGTCGTCTCCGGCGGCTCGCTGCGCTTCTCCGGCACCCGGGCGGTGGCGCTCGCGGTGTACGGGGACGCCCGCGTGGACGGCGTGGTGGAGGCGAGCGCGCAGGCGGCGCTGCCCGGCCCGGGCGCGATGACCGCCTGCGTGGGGGAGATGGGCCAGGGCGCCGCGCTCGGCGGCGGCGGGGGCGGCGGCGGCTTCGGCACCAGCGCCGGGAGCGGCGGGGAGAGCTCGGGCAAGGACCGCGGCGGCAAGGGCTCAGGCATGCAGGGGATGGACGCGCTGCGCCCGCTGCGCGGCGGCTGCCCGGGCGGACAGGGCGGCGGCCCCGCGGGCGGCGGTGGCGGCCCGCCCGGCGGCGCGCTGCAGATCTCCGTCTCCCGGACACTCACCGTCACCGGGCGGCTCTCCGCCGCTGGCGGCGCGGGCCGCGGCGCCACCGTGGCGCGCGGGGGAGGCGGCGGCGGTGGCTCCGGCGGGGCGATCCTGCTCGAGGCGACCGCGCTGGAGCTCGCCGGTGCGCAGCTCACCGCCAACGGCGGGGCCGGCGGGGAGGGCTTCCACCAGGACGACTCGGGGAACGTGGTGGGGAAGACCGGCGAGGACGGTCACCTGACGGACGCGCTGCCGGCGCTGGGCGGGGATGATCCCACCAACACCCACGGCGGCTTCGGCGGGCGCGGCGGCTCGGCCGGGTTCAACCCCACGGATGGGAACAATGGGAACGCCAATAACGGCGTCAACCAGCCGACCGGCGGGGGAGGAGGCGGCGGCGGCGCGGCGGGGAGGATTACGCTGCTGCCCCACGGCGCCTGTACCAAGCCGGCCGTGGTGAGCCCCCCCGCCGCGGTGATGGGCGGCACCTGCAACTGACCCACCCCGTGAACGTGAACGTGAACGTGAACGTGCTCGTGAACGTGAACGGCCGTGGTCGGGGTCGGGGGCGTGTTCGTTGACGTTGACGTTGACGTTGACGTGGTCGTTGACGTTGACGTTGACGTGGACGTGGACGGCGACGTGTGACGGTCTTTGCCTCGAGAGGCGCCGAGCTGGCCCGGCCGTCCACGTCGCACGTCCACGTTCACGTCAACGTCCACGTCAACGTCAACGTCAACGTCAACGTCAACGGCCGTTCACGTTCACGAGCACGTTCACGTTCACGCGGTCGTGGTGGGCTTGATCAGGCCCAGTCGCGGGGCGACTGCAGCGCCTTGACCAACCGCTCCTCCGCGGTGCCCGCGGCCGGGTGATGGTCGTACACCCAGCTCACGTGCGGAGGGAGCGACATGAGAATCGACTCGATCCTCCCGTTCGTCTCCAACCCGAAGATCGTCCCCCGGTCGTAGAGCAGATTGAACTCCACGTACCGCCCGCGGCGGATCTCCTGCCAGCGCTTC
This sequence comes from Myxococcaceae bacterium, assembly GCA_044229415.1. Classification (GTDB taxonomy): domain Bacteria; phylum Myxococcota; class Myxococcia; order Myxococcales; family Myxococcaceae; genus JBGATB01. The sequence goes on from JBGATB010000030.1 coordinate 88,362, forward strand.
TGCTCGGGGGTGAAGGCCATCCCCTTGCGCCGCTCGAGCAGCGGCAGGTACGCCGGCAAGAACGCGCGCCCGCAGTCCTGGACGAACGCCAGCTCGCGGGAGAGCTCCCCGCCCATGTTCTCGAAGAAGAGCCCGCCCACGCCGCGCGCCTCGCCGCGGTGGCGGAGCCAGAAGTACTCGTCGCAGTGCTTCTTGAAGCGCGGGTAGTACCCGGGGTCGTGCTTGTCACACGCGGCCTTGAGCGTCCGGTGGAAGTGCTGCGCGTCCTCTTCGAACAGGTAGTACGGCGTCAGGTCCGCGCCGCCGCCGAACCACGCCTTCTTCCCCTGGGCGATGTACCGGAAGTTCGCGTGCGTGGTGGGCGCCATGGGGTTGGCGGGGTGGAGCACCAGGGAGATCCCCACCGCCAGGAACGACGTCCCCTCCCCCTGCAGCCGCTGCGCGAACTGGGGCGGCAGCTCGCCGAACACGTAGGACGTGTTGACGCCCGCCTTCTCCAGCACCGCGCCACCCTCCAGCACGCGCGAGCGGCCGCCGCCGCCGCCCGGCCGGGTCCAGGCGTCCTCGCGGAAGCGCGCGCCGCCGTCGCACCGCTCCAGCGCCTGGCAGATCTCGTCCTGCAACCCGAGCACGAACGCGTGCATCTGCTGCGAGTACGCGTCCCCTTCCACCTTCTCCGCACCGCTCACGGCGTGGCTTCCTTGCGGGGCGCGTGCACCTCCAGCTCGCGCAAGGCCGGCGCCGCGTTGCCCGCGGTGTCGAACGCGCTCACGGCCGCCTTGTAGGCCCGGCCGTCGTCGAAGGTGAAGCCGCCGCTGCACGAGTCGTGTCCCACCGCCGCCTCCCCGCCGTTCACCGGCACGAAGTAGGTCTGCACCGTCGCATCCCCCCGCGCGCGGCGCAGGCTCACCACCAGATACGTGGGGCTCTCCTCCTCCAGCCGCATGTGCAGCGTGAGGTGGCGCACCGGGCGCCCGCCCTCCAGCCGGTACTCGCCTTCCGAGACCGCCGGCTTCTCGCTCCACGTGGGCGCCCGGGTGTCCCGCCCCTGCCCGGTCTTCCAGGCCAGCTCGTCTCCGTTCTGCACGTCCACGTCCGCCAGCTCCGGCGGCAGCTGCAGCTTGTAGGTGCGATCCGCGCGCAGCTCGGCGTTCGGGGACAGCTGCACCGCCACGCGCCCCATCTTCGACTTCCAGCCCTTCTTCACCGTCACGCTCACCGCGTCGTCCCAGGCGCGCAGCACCACCTGGCGCCCCACCAGCGCGGAGACCTTGTTCGCGTCCTCGCCGATGCCCTCCAAAATCAACTTGGCGTTGGTGGGCAGCACCGAGCTGGGCGCGGGGAAGCTGAGCACCCCCCTGTCCAGGCACTCGGCGCGCGCCCGGAGCGGGGCGAGCAGCAGGACGAGCGCGACTGGGAGGAGCGACCTTCGCACGGGCTTTTCTAGACTCGCTAGTGGATGGGGCTCTCGCCGTCCGTGAGCTCGATGTTCCCGAACTTCGCCTCGAACTTGCGGACGTTGTCCTGGATGGCGAGCAAGAGCCGCTTCATGTGCTTGGGGTTGGTGATGATCCGCGAGCGGACCTTCGCCTTGGGCTGCTGCGGCTGGACGTAGATGAAGTCCAGGGTGAACTCGGTCTCGGTGTGGTTCACCAGCGCCATGTTGATGTACTGGCCGTTGGCCACGTCATCATCGAGCTGGATCTGCAGCTGGACTTCGGGGCCCTTCGGGTTGTCCGCCATGGCCACAAGCCATATCGCTTGCGCCCATTCGTTGCCAGGGCCGCAAAGGGGAACGACACTTGCCCGCGGTGCTCGACCGCCGGATGGATCCGCAGAAGACCGCGCCGTTCGAGCTGGGGGACGGCGCGGACGCGTGCCTGCTCGTCCACGGCTTCACCGGCAGCCCCTGGGACATGCGCCCGCTCGGGGAGGCGCTCGCGGCGCGCGGCTACTTCGCCAAGGGGATCCGCCTGCCCGGCCACGGCACCACGCCGGAGGCCATGGCGGGCGTCTCCCACCGCGACTGGGAGCAGGCCGCCGAGGAGGGGCTGGAGGCGCTGCGCGGCTTCCGCCACGTCTTCGTGGCCGGGCTCTCCATGGGCTCGCTCCTGGCGGTGGGGCTCGCCGAGAAGAGCCCCGCCCGGGTGCGCGGCCTGGCGCTGCTCGCCCCGGCCATGCACTTCCTCGATCGTCAGATGGCGGCGCTCAGGAGGCTGCGCGCGCTCTCCGTGGTGGAGGTGCTCAAGCCGTGGGTGGAGAAGGACAGCACGGACATCGAGGACGCCGCCGCGCGCGCGCAGGCCCCGGTGCTGGCCGCCTTCCCCACCGCCCGGCTCGCGGACATCTGGACGCTGCAGCAGCGCGCCCGCGCGGCGATGGGGCAGGTCCGCTGCCCCACCCTCATCTGCTACGCGCGCAAGGACCACGTGGTGGCCGGCAGCGGCGCGAAGGAGCTGGCGCGCGGCCTCACCCGCTCGCCGTCCGTGCGCTTCCTCGAGCTGACCCAGGGCTTCCACATCATCCCCAGAGATCTCGGCGCGCCGGTGGCGCTGCGCGAGGTGGCGGACTTCTTCGACCGGCTCCGCTAGGTGCGCGCCGCCGTCAGGCCGCCGCGCGCCACCGAGCGGGCCAGCGCGGCGTCCAGCTCCACCCAGCGCGCCGCGGTGAGCAGCTCCACCGGCGCGTCCACCGCCACCTGCCGCGCCTCGTCCGAGTAGCCCGCCGGCGAGACCAGCACCACCTTGTCCAGCCCCAGCCCGCGCGCCGCGTCCGAGGCGGCCTGCACCTGCGCGGCGCCCACCGGCGGCGCCTCCGGCGCGAGCAACCACACCGCCAGCCGCTGCCCCACCACCGGCCCGTCCTTGTGGGCCCAGACCTCGGTCATCCCCTCGCGCGCCTCCACCTTGTCCACCTTGAGGCCCAGGCCGCTGAGCACCCGCGGGGCATGGGTGGTGAGGTTCTCCGGCAAGCGCGTGCGCGGCTCGGTCACCCGCACCGTCTCGGTGCCTCCGCCGCGGGCGAAGAGGGCCAGGGCCACGAACAGCACGATGAAGACGACCAGCGAGAGGATGACGGGCGACATGCCTTCAACGCTAAGGCGTCCGCGCGCCAGCGGCCGCTGCCGGCCGGCCGCACGGCTGCTCAGCGGGCGGCGCCCGGGCGAGACGGCAGCGCCACCGGGGTGAGGCTGAAGAGCAGCCAGAGCCAGAGCGCCAGCACCAGGAACGCGGGCACCGCCAGCGGCACCTCGGCGGCCAGGAGCAGGTTGTACGCGGCGTGCGCCGCCACCGACGCGGCCAGCCCCACCGGGAGCGCCCAAGCGCGCCGGCCGAGCACCAGCCGCCCGGCGCCGAGCCCCGCGGGCGCCGCGAAGAGCGCGTGGGTGACCGGCGAGGTGATCGCCCGCGCCAGGCTCTCCAGCAGGGGCAGCCCCTGCTCACAGAGGAACATGCTCTCCGCCGCGGCGAAGCCCACGCCCGCCAGCGCCGCCACGAAGAGCGCCTCGCGGCCGCGGTTCAGGTGGCGGCGCCCCAAAAGCACCACCGCCAGCGTGGGGATCAGCTTCGCGCTCTCCTCGACGCCGGCCGCGAGCAGCGACATGGACAGGCCGCGCTTGCCGCCCGCCTGGAGCACGCACCAGTCGGCGACCAACCCCACCGAGTCCAGCGCGGAGAACGCGAGCACCGAGGCGAAGGCGGCGACCCACCCGCCCAGCAGCGCGCCCAGCATCAACCCGAAGGGCTTGGCGCGGCGCTCCTTCAACCGGAAGTAGGCGAACCAGGCACCCGCCGCTACGCCGAAGAGGACGCCACCCAGCGCAGGACTCGCGAGCTGCCACCGCAACTGCTCCAAGACGGCACCGCCTACTTCCCCACTCCCTGTGGGTTTATCGATCCTACATGAAGGCGGGTTGCCTACTTCTACCCCCCACCCCCGAGGGCTGAAGTGTCGCGGGTTTGGCACGGGGCCGCGCGGCGAAGGGAGGCAAGGGGCGGCCTCTTGACTACAATTCCATCCGTGTCCCTCCCCCGCTCCCGTTCGCTCTGGTTGCTGCCGTTGCTCGCCCTCACGCTGCTGTCCGCCTGTCCCGGCGAGACCGCGTCCAGCACCTGCCAGGACGACACGAGCTGCCGGTCCGGGCAGATCTGCGTGAACGGCGCGTGCGTGGCCCGCGGCACGGCCACCGACTGCGGCTCCATCACCTGCGGTCAGAACGAGAGCTGCGTGCAGGGCACCTGCTACACGCAGAGCTGCCCCGGCGTGCTCTGCCCGACCGGCGCCGTTTGCCTGTCCGGCCGCTGCGCCCCCACGCGCTGTCTCGGGGTGAGCTGCCCTTCGGGCACGGCGTGCGTGGACGGCGCGTGCAAGGCCACCACCTGCGGCGGGAGCGACTGCGCGCCCGGCGCGGTCTGCGAGGAGGACACCTGCGTGGACCGCAGCTGCGCCGGGCTGAGCTGCCCGGACGGCTACGCCTGCCGCCAGAGCACGTGCGTGCTGCGCGTCACCCCGAACGACGGCGGCACGCTGCCGGTCACCGGTCCCACCACGTGCGCGGTGCACCCCACCGCGGGCGGGACGCACAGCTGCGCGGTGGACAAGCGCGGCGAGGTCTGGTGCTGGGGGCGCAACAGCGAGGGACAGCTGGGGAACGGCACGCTCGACTTCAGCCCGGTGCCGGTGAAGGTGCCGGCGCTCTCTGGTGTGGCCACGGTGAGCAGCGGCAACTCCCACACGTGCGCGCTGAAGACGGACGGCTCGGTCTGGTGCTGGGGCGACAACCGGGTGGGACAGCTGGGGGATGGGACGAAGGAGGACCGGCGGGTGCCGGTGCAGGCGACCGCGCTCGCCAACGAAGTGCGCGAGCTGGCCGTGGGCGCCTGGCACACCTGCGCGATCAAGAAGGCCGGCTCGCTCTGGTGCTGGGGCTGGAACTCGGAGGGGCGGCTGGGGGACGGCAGCGGCGTGGATCAACCGCTCCCCGTCGCGGTGGCCGGGATGAGCGAAGGCGTGGCGCAGATCGCCCTCTGGCGGCACGCCTGCGCGATAAAGACGGACGGGAGCCTCTGGTGCTGGGGCGCCAACGAGGCGGGGCAGCTGGGCGACGGGACCAAGGCGCCGCACCCCACCCCGGCCGTGGTGCCGGCGCTCAAGAGCGCGGTGATCAGCGTGGACGTGAACAACGGCCACTCCTGCGCCCGCACCTTCGGCGGCGACGCGTACTGCTGGGGCCGGAACACGGACGGCCAGGTGGGGGACGGCACCAAGGTGGACGCCGTGTCGCCGGTGCTGGTGGCGGCGCTGGCAACGCAGACCGCCGCGGTGGTGGCGGGCGGCTCGCACAGCTGCGCGGTGAAGAAGGACGGCAGCGCGCTGTGCTGGGGGAAGAACGACTGGGGGCAGCTGGGCAACGGCACCGTGGTGGACAGCAGCCAGCCCCGCGCGGTGCTCGCGCCGGCGGCGGTGCTGAAGCTGGTCTCGCGCGGGGCCTCCACCTGCTTCGTGGACGCCACCGGCGCGCTCTACTGCATGGGCGGGAACGACTTTGGCCAGCTCGGCGTGGGGACGGTGAGCAACACCTGGACGCCGGGGAAGGTGGAGGGCGTGGACGCGGTGACGCAGATTGCGGCGGGCAGCGGCCATGGGTGTGCAATCAAGAGCGACCAGACGCTCTGGTGCTGGGGCAACAACCACCACGGCCAGCTCGGCAGCGGCCCGGTCCAGCCGGCCTCCTCGCCGCCGCGCCAGGTGACCGCGCTCGGCGCGGGCGTGCAGGAGGTGGCGCTGGGCTGGGATCACACCTGCGCGGTGAAGGCGGACCACACGCTCTGGTGCTTCGGCTTCAACCAGTTCGGCCAGGTGGGCGACGGGATGACGGTGGATCGCCCGGCGCCGTTCCAGGTGACGGCGCTGGGGGCGACGGTGGCGCACGTGGCGACCGGCTGGGGCCACACCTGCGCGCTGCTCACCGACGGGACGATGCGCTGCTTCGGGAACAACTCGTGGGGCCAGCTGGGGAACAACACCACCACGCTGAGCCTCACGCCGGTGAACCCCGGCCTGATGAACGTGGACGCGCTGGTGGCGAACACGATCAACACCTGCGCCCACCGCACCAACGGACAGCTCTGGTGCTGGGGCGAGAACTCCCTGGGGCAGGTGGGGGACGGCACCAAGACCAACAAGCTCGTCCCGTTCAACGTCCCGCTGCCGTTCCTCGTCTCCACCTTCAGCGCGGGGGACGAGCACACCTGCGCGGCCGGCGGAGACGGCGGGACGGTGTGCTGGGGCGGGAACAAGGACGGGATGCTCGGGGACGGCACCACCACGGACAGCCTGGTGCCGGTGCGCGCCCTCACCACCGGCGCGACCTCCAAGCTGGTCTCGGGGTACGCGCACACCTGCGCCGTGCAGAACGGCGGGCTGTACTGCTGGGGCGGGAACGGCGGCGGGCAGCTGGGGCTGGGGGACACGGAGCGCTCGCTCTCCCCGGGGCGGGTGGTCGGGTTGGAGAACGTCACCGACGTCCGCGGCGGGATCGACTCCACCTGCGCGGTGAGCGGCGGAGTGCCCTACTGCTGGGGCTCGAGCGCGTGGAACAAGCTGGGGCGGCCGCTGCCGGCCACGCCCACGCCGGTGATGGCGCGCATCCCCTGCGACTGAGCGGGGGCGTCCCGTGACCCGCCGGCCGTGACCCGCCGGCGCCGTGACCCGTCGGCGCCGTGACCCGTCGGCCGTGACCCGCCGGCGCCGTGACCCGTCGGCGCCGTGACCCGCCGGCCGTGACCCGTCGGCGCCGTGACCCGTCGGCGCCGTGACCCGTCGGCGCCGTGACCCGTCGGCGCCGTGACCCGTCGGCGCCGTGACCCGTCGGCGCCGTGACCCGTCGGCGCCGTGACCCGTCGGCGCCGTGACCCGTCGGCGCCGTGACCCGTCGGCGCCGTGACCCGTCGGCGCCGTGACCCGTCGGCGCCGTGACCCGTCGGCGCCGTGACCCGTCGGCGCCGTGACCGTACCCGTGAACGCACGCGAACCCGAACCCGGTTGGTGCCTCGAGCAGGCTCAAAGGCGGTTCTGGCGTGGCCTCGGTCGGGTTCGCGTGCGGGTGCGTTCACGGGTACGGGTACGGGTACGGGTACGGGTACGGGGCACGAAGCACGGGCACGAAGCACGGGCACGGGCACGAAGCACGGGCACGGGCACGCTAGGCCCCCCGCCCGCGCTGGGAGAGCTTGAAGATGTCCGCCAGCACGCCCGCGGCGGTCACCGCGCCGCCCGCGCCCGCGCCCTGGACGATTAGCGGGTACTCCGCGTAGCGCTCGGTGGTGAAGGCCACGAACGCTTCGGAGCCGCGCAGCCGGGTGGCCGGGTGGTCCGCGGGGATCTCCATCGGCCCCACGCGCACCAGCGCCGTCCCGTCCTCGCGCGGCTCGATCCTCGCGAGGTAGCGCAGCACCTTCCCTTCGCTCGCCGCGCGCGCGAGGCGCTGCGCCATGGCCTCGTCTTCTCCTTCCAGCGCCGCGAGGAAGTCCTCCACCCGGTCATGCGCGAGCAGCGGCGCGGACACCAGCGGCTCCACCGCCACGTCGGAGAGCTCCAGCGTGAGCCCCAGCTCGCGGGCGAGGATCAGCGCCTTGCGCGCCACGTCCAGGCCGGAGAGGTCGTCGCGCGGGTGCGGCTCGGTGTAGCCCTTGGCCCTCGCCTCCGCGACGGCGGCCGAGAGCTTCGCGCCCGCCATCAGCTCGTTGCAGAGGTAGCCCAGCGTCCCCGAGAAGGAGCCCTCCACCCGGCGCACCCGGTCTCCGGTGCGGATGAGGTCCTGCAGCGTCTCGATCACCGGCAGGCTGGCGCCCACGGTGGTCTCGTAGCGGTAGGCGCGGTGGTGCGCGAAGGAGCTCGCCATCAGCTGCGCGCGCGCCGCGGTGGGCAGCGTGAGCGGCTTCTTGTTCGCCGCCACCACGTGGATGCCCCGCTCGAACGCCGCCTGGTACACCACCTCCATGCCGTCCGCGGCGGTGCAGTCCACCAACACCGGCGTGGGCAGCTTGCGCAGGCGATCCAAGAGCGCGAGCAGCGCCCCGTCGTCTCGCGCGGACGCGCCTTCACCCTGGAGCAGGGCCTTGGCCTCTCCCGGCGCCAGCCCGCGCTCGTCGAAGCGCAGGCGCCGGCTGTCCGCCACCGCCACCAGCCGCACCTGCACGCCGTGGCGCGCCTGCAGCACCGGCTGCTGCGCGGCCAACTGCGCGAGGAGGTTCCCCCCCACGGTGCCCGTGCCCAGCACCGCCACGCTCACCTGCTCGCGGGCGAAGTGGAAGGCCGCGTGGACCGTGCGGACCGCCACCGCGGTGTCCGCGCCGTCGATCGCGCAGGAGACGGAGCGCGAGCTGGCGCCCTGAGCGATCGCGTGCACGTTCACGCCCACCGTGCCCAGCGCGTGGAAGAAGCGGCCGGCCACGTTGGGGGCCTGGCCCATCGCCTCCGCCACCAGCGTGAGCAGCGTCACCGGCGCGCGCACGCGCGGGGGATCCACCTCGCCCCGCTCCAGCTCCAGCGCGAGTGCCTTGCGCACTGCTCCTTCCGCCCGCTCCACCTGCGCGAGCGGCACCGCCACCGCCACCGCCTGGCCGTGCGCGGACTGGGTGGCCATCCACACCGGCACCGCCGCCTCGTCCAGCGCGGTCAGCACCCGGCCGGACAGGCGCACCCGCTGCGCCAACGCCCGGGACTCCACGTCCAGCAGCGCCAGGTTCTCCAGCGAGGTGACGGACGTGGCGCGCTGCTTGTCCCCCGCGCCGGTGGCGTCCACCCGCGTGCCCTCCGCCTCCGGGCGCGCGGTGTCGCGGATCCGCAGCGGCAGCTGGGCTTCGATCAACGGGACCATCGTGCGCGGGTGGAACATCCGCGCCCCGAAGCTCGCCAGCTCCAGCGCCTCCATGTACGAGAGCCGCGCGAGCGGGTACGCGTCCGGGACGATCGCCGGGTCCGCCGTCATCACGCCCGGCACGTCCGTCCAGAGGTCCACCTCGCGCGCGCTCAAGCCCCGGCCGAGCAGCGTGGCGGTGTAGTCCGAGCCGTTGCGCCCCAGGGTGGTGGTGCGCCCGTCCGCGGTCTGGCCGATGAAGCCGGTGGTGACGAAGAGCCCGCCCTGCACCTTGGCGACCTCGCGCGCGAGCGCGGCCTGCGTGGCGGGCCAGTCCACCACCGCGGCGCCGAAGCGGTCATCGGTCACCAGCCACCGGCGCGAGTCGAGGTACGCCGCCGGCAGGCCGCGCTCCACCAGCAGCGCGGTGACGACCGTGGCGGAGAGCCGCTCGCCGAAGGAGGCCACCGCGTCCAGGCTCTGCGCGCTGCGCTCGCGCACCAGGCTCACGCCCTCCAGCAGCTTGAAGAGCGGCGCGGCGAGGTCGTCGAGCGCCGCGAGCAGCGGCGTGGGCTCACCTGAGAGCAGCACCTGGGCGTTGGCCTTGGCCAGCTGCACCACCTCGCGCGCCAGCCGGTGCGCCTCGGACAGGTCGCCCCGGGCGGCCGCGTCCGCCGCGGAGAGCAGGTGGTCCGTGGAGTCCCCCATCGCGGAGACGACGACCGCGAGCGGGCCGGCCTGGCGCTCGGCGGAGATCAAGGTCAGGGCGCGCGCCAGCCGGTCCGGGCTGCCCACGGAGGTGCCGCCGAACTTGGCCACCGTCCAGGGGCGCGCGCTCACGGCGCCACCTCGCTGCGCGCCCGCCCCTCGACGCAGCCTGCCCCGAGCGAAGTCGAGGGGCTCGAGGTGACCGGGGTGGCGCCACGCGCCCCCTCGACTTCGCTCGGGGTGAGCGCCTTGAGCAGATCCGCGATCACCTCCTGCGGGTCCTCCACGCCCACCGAGAGGCGGATCAGGTTGTCCCGGATGCCTACCGCCAGGCGCTGCTCGGTGGTGAGCTCGTAGAAGGACATCAGCGCGGGCTGCTCGATCAGCGTCTCGGTGCCGCCCAGCGAAGGCGCCAGCGTGGCCAGCTCACAGCGGTCGATGAACGCGGCCGCCTCCTGCAGCCCGCCCTTGACCAGAAAGCTCACCACCGCGCCGAAGCCGCTCATCTGCGCGCTGGCCACCGCGTGGTCCGGGTGGCTGGGCAGGCCGGGGTAGTAGACGCGCTCCACCGCCGGGTGGGCCTCGAGCGCCTTCGCCACCGCCAGCGCCGCCTGGTTCTGGTGCCGCACGCGCAGGGCGAGCGTCTTCAGGCCGCGCAGGAGCAAAAACGCGCTCTGCGGATCCAGCACGCCACCGAGCACGCCGCGGAAGTCCTTGAGCGCGGAGAGCAGCCCGGCGCGCCCGCACACCGCGCCGGCGAGCAGGTCGTTGTGGCCGCCGAAGTACTTGGTGCAGGAGTGCACGACGAGATCCGCGCCCAGCTCGAGCGGGCGCTGGTTCACCGGCGTGGCGAAGGTGGAGTCGATGAGCAGCTTCACCCCGGTGCGGTCGCGGATGGCCGCGAGCCGGGGCACATCCGCCACGCGCAGGTACGGGTTGGTGGGCGACTCCGCCACGAGCAGCTTGGTCTTCCCGGGGAGGATCGCCGCCTCAATCCCCGCGTAGTCGGACGGCTCCACCAGCGAGGCGGTGACGCCGAAGCGCCCGAGCACGGTGCCCACGAACTGCCGGGTGCGGCGGTAGCAGTCGCTGGTGAGGACCACGTGGTCCCCCGCGCGCAGCATGGCGAGCAGCGTGGAGGTGACCGCGGCCATCCCGCTGGCGAAGAGCGCGCAGTCGTCCGCGCCTTCGAGCGCGGCGAGCTTCTCCTCCGCGGCGCGCACCGTGGGGTTGCCGTAGCGCCCGTACTCCTCGCGCTCGCGCTTGCCGTCGAAGTACTCGCACAGCTCAGCGGTGTCCGCGAAGGCATAGGTGGAGCTGAAGACGATGGGCGTGGTGAGCGCGTCGTGCGCCTTCTTGCGCGGCTGACCGGCGTGGACGCAGAGGGTGGAGAGGGAGGGCTGCGAGGGCTTGGGCGACATGGCGGACGTCCTTTTCCGCCCACCTCGCCAAACGACTCCCCGGAAATGAAAAAGGCCCCCTCGCCGACTGCGCGAAGAAGCCCACCGGTCCACGGCTTAGGGTGAAATTTGTAAGGCGCGTCACCCAAGGTGGGCAAAAGTCTCGCGCCGCCCGAAGTGCTCCTCGGACGAAGGGCGTTATTTCCCAAGCCGAGCCGCGTTGTCAAACCGCCCGCTTCAGTCAGCGCTTGCGGCGTCCGGGAATGAGCAGGAGCAGCGTCCCCACGCCGATCACCGCGGCGGCGGCCAGCGGCGGCACGGCCACCGTCTTCTGCCGCTCCGCGGTGGCCTGGATCGGCCCCAGGTCCAGCACCTTCTCCCGCGTGGTGTACGTCAGGCCCCCGTAGATGAGGCCGGCCACGCCGAGCGCAATCAGCACCACGCCGAGGATTCTCACGGCGCCGGAGCATCGCCAAAAACGGGCGCGGAGGGAACGGATGACGCGCGCGGCGCCGTTTAGTACGCAGGCGCTCCATGGCAAAGACCCGGTACGTGCTGGCGATCGACCAGGGGACCACGGGGACGCACGTCTCGGTGGTGGACTCCTCGGTCAAGGTGGTGGGCAAGGGCTACCGCGAGTTCCGGCAGATCTTCCCCAAGCCGGGCTGGGTGGAGCACTCGCTGGATGAGATCTGGACCTCGGTGGAGAAGTGCATCGCGCTCGCGCTGAAGGACGCGCGGCTCACCGGCCGGGACATCTCCGCCATCGGCATCACCAACCAGCGGGAGACCACCGGGCTGTGGACGCGCAGCTCCGGCAAGCCGCTCCACCACGCGATCGTCTGGCAGGATCGGCGGACCGCGGACGTCTGCGCGGCGCTCAAGGCCAAGGGCGAGGAGCCCAGGGTGAAGGCGAAGACGGGGCTGGTGCTCGACCCCTACTTCTCCGGCACCAAGCTGGCCTGGCTGCTCCAGAACGTGAAGGGCGCGCGGGCGCTCGCCGCGCGCGGCGAGGTCTGCTTCGGCACCATCGACACGTACCTCGTCTACAAGCTCTCCGGCGGCAAGGCCCACGTCACGGACGTCTCCAACGCCAGCCGCACGCTGCTGATGGACCTGCGCGCCCTGCGCTGGGACGACGACCTGCGCTCGCTGTTCGACATCCCGGGGGACGTGCTGCCGGAGATCCGCGGCTCGGCCGAGGTGTACGGCACCACGCTGCGGATGAAGTCGCTCCCGGACGGCATCCCCATCGCCGGGATGGCCGGGGACCAGCAGGCGGCGCTCTTCGGCCAGGCCTGCTTCTCTCCCGGCGAGGCCAAGTGCACCTACGGCACCGGCGCCTTCCTGCTGATGAACACCGGCGAGCAACCGGTGGAGTCCAAGTCCGGGCTGCTCACCACCGTGGCGTGGAAGCTCAAGGACTCGGTCACCTACGCGCTCGAGGGCAGCTCCTTCATCGCCGGCGCCGCCGTGCAGTGGCTGCGGGACGGGCTGGGGTTGATCAAGAAGGCCGAGGAGATCGAGGCGCTCGCCCGCAAGGTGAAGGAGACCGGAGAGGTGGTCTTCGTCCCGGCGCTGGCCGGCCTGGGCGCGCCGCACTGGCGGCCCGAGGCGCGCGGCCTCTTCGCCGGGATGGACCGCTCCACCACCGCCGGCCACCTCGCGCGCGCGGTGCTGGAGGGCGTGGCGCTGCAGATCCACGACCTCGCCGAGGCCATGACCCGCGACTTCGGCAAGCCCATCCCCTCGTTCAAGGTGGACGGCGGCGCCACCGCCAATGATCTGCTGATGCAGTTCCAGGCGGACCTGCTCGCCACCGAAGTGGTGCGGCCGCGAAATCTGGAGACCACCAGCCTGGGCGCGGCGTTCCTCGGCGGGCTGGGCGCCGGCGTCTGGCACAGCCCGGATCAGATCCGCAAGGCGTGGAAGGCCGGGCGGGTCTTCAAGCCGAAGCTGGCGTGGGAGGACCGGGAGAAGCACCTGGCGAAGTGGCGCAAGGCCGTGGAGCGCGCGTGAGGCGGGCCAACGGGGTCCTGCTCGCGGCGGCGCTGCTGGCGCTCGCCGGCTGCAAGTGCGGCAAGAGCGCCGTGCCGGACGCGGGCGCGCCGAAGGCCGCGGACGCCGCCGGCAAGGCGCAGGCCGTGGACTTGAAGCAGGCGATGTTCACCGCCTTCCCGGACGAGCGCTCGGTGCGGATTCTGGAGGCCAGCGCCAGCCTGCAGCGCGCCATCAAGTACCGGGTGCCGCACGGCCAGGCGCTCAACGAGCTGATGAAGCCCTCCATCGCCGAGAAGGGCTTCCGCCCCCCCGCACCCGGCGACCCGCCCATGGTGCTGGCGATGAAGCCGCCCTTCGCGCTGATGGGCGCCCCCATGCCCGGCGGCCTGACGCTGGAGCTGGTGCTGCCGCTCGCGCCGGAGGACTTCGCCAAGCTGGCGCAGACCCCCACGCCGATGACCACCGAGCAGCTCCAGGCCATGGTCCCCAGCCCCAAGGAAGGGAAGGTCCTTTCGGACACCTTCTTCTTCTCCGTGCAATACCAGGGCGAGCCCGCCAAGGCGGAGGCGCGCGTGCGCGGCCTCGTGGCGCGGCTGGCGGACAGCGGCTGGACGCTCAAGACCGCCCCGCCGGGCTACGAAGTGAAGGGGATGCCGGACGGCGGCGCGCTGCTCGGCAGCGGCAGCGCGGGGCCGGTGCTCTTCGAGCTCGAGCGGGCGTACGACGGCGGGAAGGTGCGGGCCTCCATCGGCGAGGGGACCGTCGCCGTGGCGTACGTGCAGCCGCTGGTCACGCACGACCCGGCGCCCTGAACCGGACAGGCCCACCCCGCCCCACGGCGGCGGCAAAGTGCCTTCATTGACGGCTTCAAGCTTTCGCCCCTTTGCTTCGGCTCAATGACCTGGGGTGCACTGGGACGAAGTGCACGGAGCGGAGGGTTGGCGGCGCTGCTGCTGGCCGCTGCGGCCGTGGCACAGACCCCTTCCGCTGAAGCGCCCGCGCCGGGCGGAGACGTCACCGAGCTGGGGCTGGAGGATCTGCTCAACCGGCCGGTGCAGATCTCCACCCGCACCGAGACCACGGTGGACGAGGCCCCCGGCACCGTCACGGTGATCGAGCGCGAGGAGCTCACCGCGATGGGCGCCCGCACGCTCGGGGATGTCCTGCGGATGGTCCCCGGGTTCGACAGCGCGCGCGCGAGCCTGGGCAACGGCGATCCGGTGGACAGCTTCTTCGGCCGCGGGCTGAAGAGCGACTTCGGCCAGAACGTGCTGGTGCTGCTCAACGGGCGCAACAAGCTCAACGACCTCACCTTCGCTTCGCCCTGGCTCTCGCAGCGGGTGAGCGCGGAGCTGATTGAACGGGTGGAGGTGATCCGCGGCCCCGGCTCCGCGCTCTACGGCGGCTCCGCCTTCAGCGGCGTGGTGAACCTCGTCACCCGGGACGTGGCGGGGCCGGACGGCACCTTCGCCAGCGTGCTCTACGGCTCGTACAACGCGCTGCACGTGCACGCGCTGCACAAGCGCGAGCTGTTTGGCTGGCACGTGGCGGCGCAGGGGAAGGTGTTCGCGGAAGGGGGCTCGGCCTACGAGGCGCTCCACTACGACAAGAGCTACCCCGCGCGGGTGGGCGGCGGCGGCGAGCTGCCCGCGTGGCAGCGGGTGACGGACGGCATCCGCCCGTCCTTCGACGCCTCGCTCGCGGTCTCCTCGCCGGACCACCGCTTCCGCGCGCAGCTGTGGCACACGCACCACGCCCCGCACCCGTGGCTGACCGGGCTCTACCCCAACCCCGCGCTGCAGCAGTACGGCTGGCTGGCGGCGCAGACGCTGGTCCACGCCGAGCTGGACGTGACCGGGCACCTGACGCTCGGAGCGCACTACTCCAACATGTACCGGGGGCAGCGCGGCGTCTTGAGCCCGGTGCTCGGCCCGCCCGCCACCGAGCTGCGGCTGGACCCGGAGCGCGCGCTCGGGGCGGAGGACCTCTTCGGCAGCAGCGAGCGCAACGACCAGCTCCAGGTGGACGCCACCTTCCGCTACGAGCTGGGCAGCCACGAGCTGATGGCCGGGGTCGCGCTGTCGCGCGAGAACCAGTGGGGCTCCACGGCCACCTACTGGGGCGAGCACTTCGACCCGAGCCTGCCGGACGCGGAGGTGACCTCCACGCTCCCGCAGGAGGGGCTGATCGCCTACCCGGACCACGCGCGCTACGCCGGCGCGCTCTTCGCGCAGGACGTGTGGAAGCTGCACCGGACGCTCTCGCTCACGCTCGGCCTGCGCTACGACAAGTACCTGGACGTGGCGGACTCGTTGATCTTGAGCCCGCGCGCCGCCGTGGTCTGGCAGCCGTTCCAGGACCACTTCTTCAAGCTGCTCTACGGCCAGGGCTTCCGCCCGCCCTCCGGCTTCGAGCAGCTGGGCATCCTCTCCGGCTCCAACACCGGCAACCCCGAGGTCCGGCCGGAGCGGATCTTCACCGGCGAGCTCGCGTACATCACCTACTTCTCCACGGTGCGGCTGCAGGTCTCCGGCTACGTCTCCCGCGTGGTGGACGCGATCGCCGCGGTGGATGACGGCGACCCCGCCAAGCCCAACAAGGTCGCCAACACCGGCGAGGTGCGGGTGCTCGGCGCCGAGGTGGAGCTGCAGGGGCGCAGTTGGTGGCTCAACTACACGCTCCTGGGCTCGCGCAGCCCGGACCCGGCCAGCCCCACCGGCTACTCACCCACGCCCTACGTCTCCCCGCAGCTGCTCAACGCCGGCGTCCACTTCGACCTGCTGGAGCCGCTGCGCTTCTCCGCTCAGGTCTTCATCCGCGCGCCCCGGGGGCTCCCGGGCGGCGGGCAGACCGACTTCCAGGTGAGCTGCGACGCGAAGCTGCGCTACCGGCTCTCCATGTTCGACCTCGCGGTGGGCGTCAGCAACCTGCTGGACCAGCGCTACCGCTTCCCCTTGAACGACGGCGGCCAGTACGGCGCGCCGTACCGCGGCACCGAGCTCTACGCCCAAGTGGAGCTTCGCCTTTGAAAGGAGCACCCATGAAGTCCCCCACCTTGGCGCTCGCGCTCTGCGGCGCGCTGCTGCTCGCCGCCTGCGGAGAGCAGCCCGCTCCCACGCCTCGCACCTACCGGATCGGCATGGTCCACTGGGCGGCCTACTCCGCGCTCAACGTGGCCGAGGTGAAGGGGCTCTGGAAGGACCTGGGGCTGGACGTGCAGGTGGTGAACTACCTGGACAACGCCGTCCTCAACAGCGACCTCCACACCCGGAAGATCGACCTGGCCGAGGACATGATCGGCAGCTGGGTGGACCTCTACATGCAGGGCGTGCCGCTCACCGTGCTGGGGGAGACGGACTGGTCCCACGGCGGGGACAAGATCATCCTCAAGAGCGACGTGACGACGGTGGACTCGCTCAAGGGCCAAAAGGTGGGCGTCTACCTCAAGCTGCTCTCCACCAACTTCTTCCTCGGCAAGTACTTCGCCGCCAACGGGCTGAAGTTCACCGACTTCACCATCGAGCAGGCGGTGGGGCCGCGGGACCTCTCC
Source organism: Myxococcaceae bacterium (assembly GCA_044229415.1). Taxonomy (GTDB): domain Bacteria; phylum Myxococcota; class Myxococcia; order Myxococcales; family Myxococcaceae; genus JBGATB01. The sequence continues at coordinate 104,881 of JBGATB010000030.1, forward strand.
ACCAGCTTCATCAACAACGAGTACAAGATGGTCCTCAACTACGACCCGGAGGCCGTGCGCGCGGTGAGCGACGGCAACGGGAAGGTGGTGGCCACCTCGCGCGACTACGCCGGCGTCATCCCCGAGGGCTTCGTGGCCCGGACGGATCACCTGCGGGGCATCCCCCAGGCGGACCTGGTGAAGATCTTCAAGGGGTGGATCCGCGGCGTGAAGTGGACCGCCGACCCCGGCAACTGGACCGAGTGGCAGAAGATCCTCAACGAGAAGACCTTCGAAGGGGACGGGCCCTTCACCGAGGCGGAGCTCAAGGAGTTCATCGCCAACGTGAAGGTGCACGACCAGGCCGAGCAGCTGGAGCGCAACAAGGTGGACGGCGGCCTCTACGACTACTTGAAGGAGGCCAGCCAGTTCATGCTCGACAACGGCATGTCCACCCGGCCGTTCCTCCCCGCGGACGTGTTCGACAACACGGCCATCCTCCAGGCCCTGAACGAAGAGCCTCGTTAACGCTCGCGCAGCGCGCCGTTCGGGCACGCGCGCCGTTAACCGCCGAACGTAGCCCCGCGCGGGCAAGTGGCCGGCAAGGCTGACCCGCGCAGGTGGCGCACCTGCTGCAATGCGGCAGCCTCGGGCGGGAACAGGTGAATCCGGGAAACCTGCGGGCCGGCTCGCCCGAATTTCCCCTTCGCACCCGGGCGAAGGACCTTCATCGCGATGGCCGCGTGGTAGAGTCAGCCCCCTTCACAGGCCGGCTCGACTCCGACGCGAACGTGACCACCGCACGCCGAATTCGCTCCGCGCTCTTCGCCTCGCTCCTGGCGGTAGGCCTCTCCCAGACGCGCTGCGGTCCCCCCAGCTCCTTCTGCGGCCGCCGGCCGATCTCCGGCTCGGACGCGGGCTTCTGGGGCTACACCGGGGCGCCCACCGGCGTGGGGCTGAACGTGCCCGCGCCCACCTTCAACTGCGAGAAGGGGGTCCCCAAGCGGGTGGACGCCGAGGTGAAGGACCCCACCGGAGACGCGGTCCCCTTCGAGGTGGTCTTCGTCCCCGGCCCCGAGGACTCGCCCGAAAAGGGGGTGGCCAGCATCACCTTCACGCCCACCCGCTCCGGCTGGCACGACGTCTCGGCCAACTTCGAGCCGGGCTGGGGCAACGCGCAGGTGGTGGGCTTCGTCTTCCTCGCGCGGCAGGGTAGCTCGGTGGAGCTGCCGGTGCCGCCCGCGGGTACGTGCGCCACGCTCGCCCGCACCTCCTCCGGCCTCTGGGTGTGCGACCAGGGCGTGCTCCTGGCGCGGCAGGACGGTGGGATGGCGCTGCCCGGCGGCCGGCTCAAGGTGGCGGGGGACCGGGTGTGGGCCTACGCGGCCACGCACCTGGACGGCGGGACCCACGTGCCCTCGGTGGCGCGGTTCGACACCGCGGACGGCGGCCTCACCCTCACCCACCAGCTGTCGCTCGGCGCCTTCGCCGGCTCCACGGACCAGGTGATCGCCACGCCGGACAGCCTCTTCGTCATCCCCAACGGCGGCACCCAGGACGGCCTGCTGCTGCGCTACGCGCCGGACGGCACCGGCGCCCTCACCAGCTCGGTGGTGGGCTCCCCGGCGGATGCGGGGCTCTCGTTCGACGCGAAGCTCTTGCTGCAGGAGGGGGACGCGGTCTTCGTGGCGCGCCAGCTCTCCGCGGTGGGCGGCCAGGCGCCAGACTTCCAGGTCTGCGGCTTCGACGTGGTGACCCCGGCCAACGCCCCCACCTGCGCCACCTACCACGGGCTGCTGGTGGGCACCGGCAGCGGGGGCGTGTTCAGCTACGCGGAGCGCGACAAGGTGCTGCGCCTCTTCTCGCCGCAGGGGCGGGCGCTGCTCCCCCGCAGCAACCTCACCCTCCCCACCGGCATGCGCCGTTCTCTGCTCGCCGGCGCCGACGCCACCGACTACTCGCTGGCGCCCGTCTTCGAGAGCTCGGAGGTCTCGCTGGGGATGCCGGACAACGTGCGCATCACCCCGCGCTTCACGCCGGGCGATGGCTTGACGCTCGAGCTGCTTCGCTTCGGGAGCGCCACGCCGCAGGGCGCGGCCGGCGTCTACTCCTGGGGCCTGGACCAATCCGCCACCCCGCCCCGCCTGCGCGTCTTCGCCCGCGACCCGTGAGAGGCCCCTTCTTCCGCAGCGTCCAGGTGCTGGCGGCCTCGGCCGCGGTGCTGCTTTCGCTCCCCGCCGCGGCGCAGGAGGCCCGCTGCGCGCCGGAGACGTGCCGCCTGCTGCTCTCCGAGGGCTCGCTGCGCGGCAGCCCGCGGCTGATGGGGATCTCCGGCGCGTTCGTGGGCATCGCGGAAGGCGCGGAGGGGATCACCCGCAACCCGGCGGCCGCCGCCAACCCGGATCCGCACTACGAAGGCGACTGGAACCTGGACCTGGGCGGGACGCTCCACTTCCTGGGCACCTTCCCGTTCCTGAAGCTGGGAGATCAGGACTGGGACAACGACGGCAAGCCGGACGAGGCGGGCGGCGGGCCGTTCGGCTTCATCGGCGCGCAGGTCCTCTACTCGGCGCTGAAGGTCCAGTACAAGAACGTGGCGCTCGGCTTGGGGTTCGACCTCCAGAACTTCATCTACCAGCGCACCGAGCTGGACGAGAGCGGCAACCCGTTCGTCTCCAAGGCCTTCAGCCTGGGGCTCATCCACGTCTTCGGCTCGCTGGCGGCGGTGTTCTGGGAGGACCAGATCGTGGTGGGCGTGGGCGTGGAGAGCACGCACTCGGTCCTGGCGCACATCCAGGACAAGTCGCTCAAGGACTCCATCTGGTACCACGGCTGGGGGATCCAGTTCGGCGGCCTGTGGCGCCCGGCGCACCAGAACTACCGCGTGGGCTTCTCCTTCCGGCCGCAGACGGTGGGCACGCCGGACCACGACCTGGACGCGCGCCGCCCGCCGGACGGTGGACCGGACGGGACGATCGGCGGGCTGCGCCCCTTCCGCGCGGTGGTGGCGCCGGCGCGGATCTCCCTGGGCGGCAGCTACGCGCTGGGGAGCGGGCGCGACTACAACATCGTCTCCAAGGTGGACTGGGTGGAGCCCACCGGTGAGCGCAACCCGGACGGCTCGGAGATCTTCTCGCCGGCGATGACCAAGTGGCTCTTCACCGCGCAGGTGGACATCTACTGGCCGGTGCAGCAGGCCACCTACGTCTCGCCCTTCATCGAACAGACGGCCGGGGCGGACCTGGTCTCCGCGGGCAGCAGCGTCTCCTTCGAGCCGCGGCTGGCGGTGGAGAAGGAGGTGGTGGCGGACCGGCTGCGCTTCCGCGCCGGCGGGTACCTGGAGCCGCCCATGGTGGCCTGGCGCTTCGAAGACGGGACGCTGGGCCCCGGGCGGACGCGGCCGCACGTCACCTTCGGCGGCGAGGTGCGGATCTACAAGAAGCTCACCTTCGGGATCTCCTTCGACCTCGCCTACGCGTACATGAACCTCTCGGTGGCGCTCTACACCTGGAAGTAACCATGGCCTACGACCGCACGCCGCTGGCCCCCGAGGCCCTGCAGCGCTTCCTCGCCGCCCACCCTGACTGGCGCGTGGAGGGTGGGATGCTGGTGCGCACCTACGCGTTTGAGAAGTTCCTCGCGGGCATCGCCTTCGTGGGCGCCGTGGCGCAGGCCGCGGAGGCGGCGGACCACCACCCGGACGTGGACATCCGCTACACGAAGGTGACCCTGCGGCTGACCACGCACGACGCGGGCGGGCTCACCTTCCGGGACCCACAGCTCGCCGCCGAGTGCGACCGGCTCTTCGGCGGCTGAGTTGGCTCACGGCAGCGCGAGGTGCTTGCCCAGGAAGTCGCGCACGCGCGTGTCCGCCTCGCGCTGCGCCTTCGCCACGCCCGCGGGTGTCCCGCCGAACGCGTACCAGCCCTGAGCAAAGGCGCTGTAGAGGAACAGCGCGTCCGTGGTGGGGCCTCCCACGAAGGTGAGGTTGTGGCCGGCCGCGGGGAAGCAGCGCCCCTCGTCCGCGTAGAGCGTGGAGTGGCCTTTGGCGGCGAGCCGCTGCAGCCCCTTCTCCACGAAGGCGCAGGACTGCCACACCTGATCGTCCGCGCCGCCCAGGAGCAGCACCGGCCCCTTCGCCTTCTCCAGCGGGATGGCGGCCGCCTCCAGCGCCGCGGGCGGCGCGTCATTCACGTGCGCGAGGAAGGCGCTCAGCGTGGAGTAGGCGTCCTCGCCGCCGGGCCCGGGGACCACCGCGACCTGCGCGGCGGCGCTGCGCGGGACGGAGGGCAGCGGCGCGCCCTGCCACGTCCAGGCCGGCCCCGGCGTGGAGGCGTAGGCGCCCCAGACGTAGACGGAGGGCTCCCAGGCCACCACCGCGGTCACCTCCGGCAGGTAGGCGCCGAGCAGCAGCGCCAGCTCCCCGCCGCGCGAAGCCCCCATCACCGCCAGCCGTGAGGTGTCCACCTCCGGCCGCGTCTTCAGGTACGCCACCGCCGTCTGGAAGTACTCCAGCGGGATGCTCTTGAGCTCCGCCGGCAGCCCGCGCTCGCCGAAGTACGCCAGCCCGAGCGCGGGGTGGCCCCAGGTCGCCGCGGTCGCCGCGAGCGACTCGCCGGTGTACAGCCCGCCCTCCGAGCCGCCGAAGGCGATGACGGGCGCGCGCTTCCCTGCGCCCGGCGGCAGGTAGAGCACCCCCACCAGGCCGTTCGCGCTCACGGGGATCCGCTGCGTCCCCGGCGGCGCCGCCAGCCGCGGCAGCTCCGCGGTGGCGAGCGGCTGGCCTTGGCGCTCCACGGAGAGGTAGAGCGAGAACGGGTTGCTCCCCAGCCCGTCCGGCCGCGGCCCCTCCACCATGGACCAGATCAACCCGTCCGCGTCCGCGCCCCCGTACGTCCCCTCCAGCGGGGCGGCGGCGGAGAGGTCGAGGCTGCCCGAGGCCGGCACCGCGAAGCGCGCCCAGGAGGCGTAGCCGCGGGACTGGGCGCCGTACGCGTTCGCCTTGCAGCGCACCACCACCTCGCTGGACGGCGGCAGGCCCGAGAGCGCCACCGTCACCTGCTCGCCGTAGACGATCTGGTCCACCGTCACCGCCGCGCCGCCCCGGGTGACGCGGAAGGTGAAGGCGGCGGGCGCCGGTGGCCCCGCATCCGGCGCCGGGCCTGCGTCCGGCGTGGCGCCGGCGTCGCCGGGCCCCGCGTCCTCCCCGGTGACGACGCCGGAGTCCTCCAGCCCCGAACCAGGGGCCGGGAGTGGGGCGGGACAGGCGCAGAGGGCGGCGAGCAGCAGCAACGGCAGGCAGGTCTTCATGCGGCGCTCGTTTGCCGCGGCGGCGCCCCTCCGAGCAAGGCGCCCGCCTTAATTGCGTCCTTAAAGTCCTGCGGGACCAGCCGCAGCGGCACCGTCTCATCGAGCCGCCAGCCCTTGCCCGCGCGCAGCAGCACGTTCGAAAGCCCCAGCCGGCGCAGGCCATCCAGCGCCACGTAGAGCCGGTTGGCGGCGGCCGCCGGCAGCACGCGCTCGCCCGGCCAGCCCTCCGTCACCAGCGCCTCGCGCGGCAGCACCTCGCCGGGACGGCTGGCGCGGTGGCGCGCCAGCGCGCGCAACAGCCGCCGCAGCGTGCCGCGGCCGGGCACCTCCACCGGCGCCGCGCCCGGCAGCCGGAACCAGCCCCCGTCCGCGCCCACGCACAGGGCCTCGCCCGGCGCCTGCGCCGCGAGCAGCGCCTGCTCCAGCAAGAGCGCCGCCAGGGCCGGCTCGTAGGACTCCTCCACCCAGGTGCGGCGGCGGCCGTAGGCGGGGCGGCGCCGCGCGCGGGCCAGCCGCGCCTGCGCCCGCGCCAATTCCTGCTGCGCCCGCGCGTCGTCTCCCGCCCGCAGCGCCTGCTCGGCGCGCGCGAGCAACAGCTGCCCTTCGTGGAGCCACAGCGCGCGGGCGCGGAAGGGATCCGCGCGCGCGGTCAGCCCGCGGCCGGCGAGCGCCAGCAGCGCCTGCGCCCGGGAGAGCTCTCCGCGCCGGGCAGCGAGCGCCGCCAGCGCGCCCTGGAAGAGCCGGGCGTTGGGGAGATCTCCCGCCGCCGTCAGCCGCTCCACCGCGCCGGCGAGCGCCTGCTGCGCTGGCGCGAGCTCACCCTGCGCGAAGGCGCACAGCCCGGCGTAGCCGGCCGCGTAGCCCGCGTAGCGCGGCGCCTCCAGCTCGCCGAGCGCGGCGGCCGCCTCTTCGAGCAGCGCGCGCCCGCGCGCCAGCTGGCCCCGCCCCATGGCGCTGCTGCCCAGACCGAAGCGCGCCATCGCCTCCGCGCGGCGGTCTCCCAGCGCCTGCGCGCGCAGCTGCGCCGCCGCCAGGTACCGCTCTCCCTGCTGCGTCTCCCCCAGCTCGCAGAAGGCGCGGCCGGCCTGCACCGCCCAGAACAGCGCCTCCCGCGGCTCGCCCGCGCCGGCGAGCAGCTCCACCGCCTCCGCGAGCGCCGGCAGCGCCCGCGCGTCCCGCCGCAGCTCCGAGCCGTAGAAGTACCGCGAGGCCTGCGCCATGGCCTCCACCCAGCGCAGCCCCCAGGCCGCCCCCAGCTGCGCCGCGCGCCCGAAGTCGTCCAGCGCCTCGCGCCAGCGCCCCAAATTGCTGCGCAGCCGGCCGCGCGCCAACAGCGCCCTCCCCCGCAGCTGCGCCGCGCCGCGCGGGGCGGCCTGCAGCGCCGCGTCCAGCGCCCGCAGCGCGCGCGCGCCGCGCCCCAGCTCGTGGCAGACCCGCCCGAGCGAGAGCTGCGCCGCCGCGGCCAGCGCCCCGCGCTTGGGGCCAGAGGCCACCGCCCGCTCCAGCTGCCGGGCGTAGCCTTCGAGCGAGCCCTGGAAGAGCCGCACCGGCTCCAGCGCCACCAGCGCCCGCGCGCCGTCCGCGCCGCGGCGCTCGGCGATCGCGGCCAGGTGCGGCTCCAGGGAGAGCAGCGCCTCCAGCGCGCCCTCTCCCTGCGGCCCCCACAGCTGCGCCAGCGCCGCCTCCGCGCGGGCGAGGGTGTGGCGGGCGTAGGCGCGCAGGAGCCCAGCGGGCGCCGGCCCCCGCCGGGCGGCGGCGAACTCGCGGATGGGCTCGAGGAGGGTGTAGCGCAGCCCGGCGCCCGGCGCCCGCGCGGCGCGCAGCAGCGAGGCGTCGCACAGCGCCTCCAGCGCCTCCGCGGTCCGTGCGCCGCGCCCGAGCACGGCCTGCGCGGCCTCGAAGTCGAACGGGCCTCGGAAGACGGAGGCGTCCGCCAGGGTGCGCCGGTCGCGGGCGGGCAAGAGCCGCCAGGAGCGCTCCAGCGTCTGGCGCAGCGCCGCCCCGGCGCCGCCGCCGCGCGCGGGCGCCAGCAGCGCCTCCAGCGGCAGCGTGGCCAGCCGCGCCGCCGTGAGCTCCAGCGCCAGCGGCACGCCGTGCAGCGCGCGCACCAACTGCTGCGCGCCGGCCAGCGCGTCACCCGCACCCGCGGCGCGGGCCCGCTCTTCGAAGAGCCGCAGCGCGTCCGCGGGCGGCAGCGGCTCCACCCTCAGCACCCGCTCGCCGGGCACCCCCAGCCGGACGCGCGAGGTGAGGACGAGCCGGAGCCCGCCGGCGAGCGCGAGCAGCGCGCCCGGCAGCGCGGCGGCCCGCCGCGCCAGCTGCTCGTAGTTGTCCAGCACCAGCACCCGCACCCGCGCCCGCGCCAGCTCGCGCCCCACCCGCGCCTGCTCCGCCTCCACGCTCTTGCCGGCCCCCGCGGCGGGCAGCCCCAGCGAGCGCGCCACCGCGCGCAGCACGTCCGGCACGCTGCGGGCGGTGGCCAGCTCCACCACGTGCACGCGGCCGTTCACCCACCGCCGCGCGGCGGCCTCCCGCACCAGCCGCGTCTTGCCGATGCCGCCGGGGCCGAGCACGGTGACGAGCCGCGCCCCCGAGCCCAGCGCCGCGCGCAGCTGCGCCAGCTCGCGCCGCCGTCCCACGAAGCTGTCGATGCCCGTCTTCCCCAAAGCCAACCTTCGGGTAGGGGACCCTAGCCGCAGCGGGCGTCCAGCCCCAAACACGACACCTTCGCCAACGATCCGGTGGGAGACGGGGCGGAAGGGAGTAGAAGCGACCCGTCCTTCCGGCCCTTTACGTGGCGGCCCCCGTGGCGAAACACGATCTGGAGCGGCGCGTACCTTCCATGAGCCCGATGGGGACGCCAACGGACGAAGCGCTCATGGAACGGTTCTGCCAGGGAGATGACGCCGCCTTCGAGGTCCTCTTCGAGCGGCACCACGCCGGCGTGCAGGCCTTCCTCTGGCGGATGGTGCGGGACGCCCCGCTGGCGGAGGACCTGCTGCAGGCCACCTTCCTCTCCGTGGTGCGCACCCGGGGCCGCTACGAGCGCGGGGCAGCGGTGGTGCCCTGGCTGCTCTCCATCGCCGCCAACGCCGCGCGGGACTCGCTGCGCCGCAAGCGCACCCGCGAGGCGAACGCGCAGAGCGCGGCGACGCTCGAGCTGACCCGGGAGCTGCAGCCCCCGCCCGGCGGAGATCCCCGGCTGCGCGACCGGCTGGAGGCCGCCTTCGCCCTGCTGCCGGAGAGCCAGCGCGAGGCGGTGCTGCTGCACAAGGTGCACGGGCTCAGCTTCGAGGAGATTGCGCAGGCCGCGGGCATCAGCTCCACCGCCGCGCGGCTGCGCGCCCACCGCGGCTACGAGCTGTTGCGCACGCTGCTCAAGGACCTGGAGGGCCAGGCATGAGCACCGAGAACAAGCTGGAGGCGCTGCTCGCCCAGCTCGCCGCGCCGCGCACCGCCCCGCCCACCGCGGCGAAGGAAGCCTGCTTGCGGGAGCTGGCGAAGGGCCCCTCGCGCCGGCCGTGGCGGACCGAGGCGCTGTGGCTTGCCTTGGCGCCGCTCGCCGCGGGGGCGCTGGTGGGCGCGGGCGCCTTCCTCGCCGGCGCCGCCGAGGCGGCCTGGGTGCAGGGCCGCGCGCTGCCGCTCGCCGTGCTGGCGCTGGCCGGCGCGCTGGGCGGGGCGCTGGCGGTGGCGCCGCACCGGCGGGGGCTGCGCGCGCTCGCGGTGGCGCTGCTGTTGGGCGCGCAGGTCCTCCTGGTGCTCACCCGCCTGGACGTGCACGGCGTCTCCGCGGTGCCCGGCTGGGTCTGCACGGCCAACCACGTGGCGGTGGGGCTCTTGCCCCTGGGGGTTGCGCTGTGGCTCTTGCGGCGCGCGGCGCACAGCCCGCTGCGCGCGCTCACCGCGGGGCTCTCGGCGGGGACCGCGGGGGCGCTGGTGGGCGAGCTGGCCTGCGGCCAGGGCGCGGCGCACGTGGCGGTGTTCCACCTGGGCGCGTGGGCGGCGGTGACCGCGCTGTGCGTCCTGCTCTCCCGCCGGCAGCGGCGGTACTCGTTCGCGCCATGACCGCCCCTTCGCTCCAGCCCACCATCGGCGAGGTGATGCGCCAGGACGTGGACGGCGCGCCCGTGCGCATGGGCCAGGCGGTCACGATTCTCGGCGACGCTTCGAACGACGAGACCGCGGATCCCGCGTTCAAGGGCCGCGTGGGGCGCGTCTGCGGCCTGCTGTACGACAGCCCCGCGGAGGACCAGTTTCCCCAGGACCCGATGATCCTCGTGCGCGTGGAGGGCGTGGGCGAGGACCTCTTCTTCGCCGAGGAGCTGGACCTGGAGCGCTGGGCCCGCTGCCGGGTGGCGCAGCTGCGCCGCCGGGGCCAGGGGCAGATGTAGGCGCAAGACGCGTCACGACCTCGGCACACCTGCGACGGAAATTCGTGGGCCAACCGGGCGCTCGCGGCCGCTTAAGCTCCTGAAACCTCCCGTGCGCCTGGGCGGCACCCGCCTTGCTCCTCGCCAAGACCCACCCCCGGAGGGACGCGTGGACGGGCAGACCGAGTTCCAGCGTTTCGAGCTGAAGTACTTGATCGACGAGCAGACGGCCGGGCGGATCCGCCAGGACGTGCTCGCCCTCTGCGAGCCGGACCGCGCGGAGGGGGGCGGGTACCCCATCACCACGCTGTATTTGGACACGCCCACGCTCGCCTTCCACCGCGCCAAGCTGGAGGACGCGCCGGACCGGCTCAAGCTGCGCGCGCGCGGCTACGGGCGCGGAGGGGACGTCTACCTCGAGCTCAAGCGCAAGCGGATGGACGTGGTGAGCAAGCGGCGGATCCGCGTGGCGGGCGAGCGCTGGGCGGAGGCCGCGCAGGGCAGCGGCGAGCCCCTCGACGGCCGCAGCGCGCGCGCCCGCGCCCTGCTGGACGACTTCGCGGCCATCCGGACCCGGTACGCGGCCTCGCCGCGCCTGCTGGTGGAGTACACGCGCGAGGCCTACGCCAGCTCGGTGGACCGCTACGCGCGCGTCACCTTCGACCGCGACCTGCGCGTGCAGGAGCAGCGCGAGTGGAGCCTGGAGGGCTGCCCTTCGCGCTGGCTGCCCCTGCACGACGCCTTCGTGGGGCGCGGCGCGCACGCGCCGGTGGTGCTCGAGCTCAAGTGCGAGCCGCTGATGCCGCGCTGGCTGGTGGGGATCATCCAGCGCCACCAGCTGCGCTACCAGGGCTTCTCCAAGTACTCGCACGGAATCCTCCTCTCGCAGTCCCTCACCCTCGCAGGGGTCGCCTGATGGCCACGCTCTACTTCCTCCTCACGCCGCTCAAAGCGCTGCTCGCCGCGTTCGTGGTGGGCCAGGCCGTCTCCTGGACCTACGAGCTCACCTACCGGGGCGTCTCCTACTCCCGGAGCTTCAGCCAGAGCCTCCTGCTCACCTGCCTCACTTCGGCGGTGGTGATGCTGGCGCTGGCGCAGTCGCTGCTCGCGGGGCTGGGGCTGCTCGGGGTGCTCTCGCTGGTCCGCTTCCGCACCACGCTCAAGTCCCCCCGGGACTTGGTCTTCGTGATGGCGGCGGCCGCGCTCGGCATCTGCTCCGGCCTGGACGCGCTGCGCCTGGCGGTGGCGGGGACGGTGGGCTTCTGCGCCGTGGCCATCTACCTGCACCGCAGCGACTTCGGCGCCAGCAACCACTTCGATGGGATTCTGCGCTTCTGGGTCCCCACCGGCACGGAGGTGGAGCCGCGGCTGTCCGCGCTGCTCACCGAGCACTGCCGCCGCCGCTCGCTGCTCACCGTGGGAGACGTGGCCCAGGGCACGCGCCAGGAGCACGCCTACGAGGTGCAGCTCTGGTCCGAGGCGGACCGCGAGGCCCTCCTCGCGGCCCTCCGGAAGGATCTCTCCGCCACCGATGCCCGCCTGCTCCTGCAGGAGACGGCGCTGGAGTACTGACCATGAGCACCCCTCCCCGCCGCCGGCCCGGTCGCCTCGCCCTGTTGCTGGAGCGCGCGCGGCTGCGCCCCACCGCCCTGGCCGTCTTCGCCGCCTCCGCGGCCCTGCTCGCCGCGCTCGAGCTGGGCAGCCCGGGCTCTTTGCGAGCGCCCGCCGTCGCCACCGCGCCCTCGGTGGACCACCCCTCGCCCGTGGCCACCGTGGTGGAGCAGGTGCATGTCCGCGCCGGGGACCACGTGGAGGCCGGCGCGCCGCTGGTGACGCTCTCCTCGCGCTTCGTGGACCGCTCCCTGGCGCTGGTGGACGCGGAGCTGGAGGCGCTGGGCCGCGAGGCGCGCCTGGCGCAGCTGCAGCTGGCCCGGGACGACGGCGCGCTCGCCCTGCGCGTGGGCGGCAAGGTGACCCTGGCGCGCGCCGAGGCCGAGCGAGCCCGCGCCGAGCAGACCCGCCGCGGCGCCGTCCTCTCCAGCGTGGAGCGCGCGGAGGAGGAGACGAAAGCGCGCAACGAGCAGCAGCTGGCCCGCGAGCAGGACGTGCGCGAGGCCCGCTACCTGGTCGAGCGCGAGCGCGCGGTGGCCGAGGAGGCCAGCAAGGTGGCGCGCACCGAGGTGGAGAAGCTGCGGGAGCTGGAGCAGGTGTGGAAGAGCCGCCCCGGGGCCGGGCTGATCTCCCAGGCCAGCGCCGAGCTCTTCGAGGCCCGCCGCGACGTGCTCGAGCGCCAGCGGGCGGCGCTGCTGGACGACGCGCGCCGCCTCACGGTCACCGCGCTCACCAAGGGGCGCGTGGGGACGGTGCCGCGGGTGGGCGCGACGGTGGCGCAGGGCGGCTCGGTGCTCAGCCTGCTCCCGGACTCGGCGGTGGAGCTGGTGGCCTACGTGCCGCCGGAGACGGATCCCGCGCTCCTGGTGGCGGGCGCCCCGGTGCGCCTCACCGCCCAGCGGCTCACCGCCGCCTGCGCCAAGGGGGGCGCGGTGGTGCTCCGCCGCGGCGCCCAGGTGGAGCTGGCGCCGGGCCAGCTCGGCAACCCCATCCGCCACGAGCTCTGGGGCCTGCCCGTCTACGCCTCGCTGCCGGAAGGCTGCGAGCTCGGCGTGGGGCAGGCGCTGCAGGTGGAGCTGGCGGCGGCGCATTACTAGGACCCTGACCCGGCTGTGACCTTTATGGAGGCCCTCCACCATTCACCCCGAGAGGCTGTGAACCTTTGGGGCGCGTAGCTCCCCCGTTCACCCCGAGCGTAGGACCGAAGGTCCGTAGTCGAGGGGCGGCATCGAGTTCGTGATTACCGAAGAGGCAGCTTGGAGGTTTGTGGCGCCCCTATCGGGATAGGGGGGCGGCTCACGCCGCGCCCCCTCCCACACCACCGGACGTACGGGACCGTATCCGGCGGTTCGGTGAGTTGAGGTTCGAGCGGCGTATCGCGGTTTCCCGCCTCTCTGCCGCCAGTTGCGC
>JBGATB010000090.1:0-19671 GCA_044229415.1 Myxococcaceae bacterium
ACTATGTGGACATCGGCGAGCAGGAGTACGAGCGACGGCACATGCAGCAGCGCTTGCACTCGCTGCGAGAGACGGCACGCGCGCTTGGCTACAAGCTCGTCGAGCCGGAGTCCTCCCCAGCAGCATGAGTTTCAGGTCAGTCCGAAGGACGTAGTCGAGAGCTCGCCCGGACCTGCAAACGGCTGCAACGCCGCTCCAGCGTCACCTCGGACTGGATCGTTCGGGCGAGCGCTCGACTACGTGGCTACGGCACTACGCTGGAGCCGAACGGAGGGGCGGCCGTATTTATCTGACCGGCATTGGCGCTGCGGTCGGGGAGACCCTGGGAGGCGACAGCGGCGGTCCGCCGGGAGTGGTCACCACCCCGTAGGCGAAGAGCATGGCCGCCACCAGGCTGGCGCCGGCGAAGGCGGCGGCGATCGGCCGCTCCCACCGCGCCCGCGCCCGCGCCGGCTGACCGGGCAGCCTCGCCGCCACCGCTTGGCGCAGCCGGGCGCGCGCGGCGGGGGCCGGGGCGGGTGCCGCCGCCGCGCCGAGCTCGATGTCCCGCTTGAGCACCAGGTAGTCCCGGAGGCAGCTGGGGCAGGAGGTCAAATGCTGCTCGAGCTGCGCGCGCAGCGGCGCCTCGACCTGGCCGAAGTGAAAGGGCACCAGCTCCCGCTGGCTCACCGTGCAGTCCATGGCGACACCTCCTCGCGCAGTCTTCCCACCAGCTCGTGCATCCGCGACTTCACCGTGCCCAGCGGCACGCCGAGCACCTCGGAGATCTCCTCGTACGACAGCCCCGCGGCGCGCAGCGGGTAGAGCTCCGCCAGCTTCTCCGGGAGCCGCTGCACCGCCTGCTGCAGCGCCGCGCTGGCCTCGCGCGCCTCCAGCGCGCCGGCAGGGTCTGTGGCGTGCTCCACCGGAGCGCCCGCCACCTTCTCCAGCGCCCGCTCGCCGCGAGAGCGCGCCCGGGCGGCGTTGAGGCAGAGGTTGCGCGCCACCTGGAACAGCCAGGGCTTGAAGCTGCGCGCGTTGCGCCCGGTGGCGCGCTCCTGGAGGACCGCCAGGAACGCCTCGTGGAGCGCGTCCTCGGCCGCGGCGGCGTCCTGCAGCTGGTTGAGCAGGAAGCCGAAGAGCGGCCGCTCGAAGCGCGCGTAGAGCGCGTCGAAGGCGGACAGCTCGCCTTCGACCCACCGTTGGTACAGCGCTTCGTCCGAGAGCCTCACGCCTGGCGCCGGACTCTACGTGGAGCGCGCGGCGCGCACCGTGCCCACCAACGCCACCAGCAGGGCGAAGACGATGAGGATGAGCGCCAGCACCGCGTTGTGGAGGGACTCGGCACAGCCGGCGGCGGCGATCTGCAGCTGCTCCGCTGGGGCCACCTCATGCAAATAGTTGAAGGTCCGGACCACCCCCATCACCGTCCCCAGCGCCCCGGAGGCGGTGGTGAGCGCCGCCAGGCAGACCAGCGGCAAGAGCCGCTTTGTCTCTGGGCGCAGCGCGTAGAGCAGCGCGCCGGCGAGGAGGAAGAAGCCGAACAGGGAGGTGGGGTACATGCCCCAGCCGCCCGCCTTGTAGAAGTTGTCCCACATGAGTGCTGCCGCCTTCCGTTCAAGCTGCGAGAGGGAGGAACCGGAGCGCGGAAAAGGTTCGCGGCGTCTCAGCGCGAGGCGGGGTCCAGCGACTGCAGCTGCCGGGAGGCCTCGTACGCTTCGGCCGCGCGCTGCAGCGCGGGTAGCGCGGCGGGCTCGCACGGGGGCAGGGCGAGGCAGGGCGCGTGGCTGGCGATCGCCTCCGCGAGCTGGCCCGCGCAGGCGGCGGCGAGCGGGAAGGGGGCGCGCTCGCGCCGCTGCAGCAGGGCTGCGTCCTTCCCGTGGTGGGCCACCGAGAGCAGCTCGTGGGCCGCGCGCAGCGTGCCTTCGATCAAGGCCCGCGTCGCCCCGCCGCGCAGGCGGCTCTCCCGCGCGGCGTCCGTGAGCTCCTCGGCGAGCGCGCGCAGCAGCGGAAAGACGTTCTCGAAGAGACCGGCGAGCGCGGCGTCCTCCTCCGGCGTCGTGGGCGGCCGCGCGAGCAGCCCGGCGAGCGCGCGGAAGGCGGTGGCGACCTGGGTCCGGGCGATCTTCATCCGCCGCGCGAAGAGCGAGCGGTAGGTGGCGAACGAGATGGCGAGGTTGATCCCGATCGCGCAAAACACGCCGATCGCCACGGACGCGAGCCGGTGCTCGAGCGTCCGGGTCACGCTCTCGCCGGGGATGAAGAGGCCGTACAGGACCGTGAATGCGGCGACGAGGTAGGCGCGCGCGAAGCCCACCCGGAAGCACAGCCAGATGGTGGTGAAGAGGCCGACCAGGAGGGCCGCTGGGCGGGGGAGCAGGGCGGTGAGCGACCAGGTCACCGCGCCGCCGAGCGCGCTGGCGGCGATCTGCTCCAGGCCGCGGCGCAGCCCGGTGTACACGGTGGGGCTGATGCAGACCACGGCCACGAAGGTGGCGGAGAGCCTGTCGTGGATGCCGAAGAGCTCCACGAGCACCAGCGCCGCCATGGCGGCGAGCGCGGCCTTCAGGGCGATGTAGAGGGGGTGCGCGAGCGCGGGGTTCACGCCTTCAGCGTGTCACCAGCGTACTTGCGGATGAAGTGAATCCACTGCCGGGCGTCGACCTCGACCTGCCACTCGGTGTTGGGGACCAGCGGCAGCCGCGGCTTGAGGAAGAGCTCGAGGTGATCTGCGGCCTTGGCCGGGGTGAGCCCCGGGGCGCGGAAGGCCACGCGCAGGTAGACGTCCAGCTTGGAGGTGATGTCCACGGACGCGCAGATGCGGAGGTTGCCCACCCGCCGCTGGTAGGCCGGGTTCTGACCCGGCCGCGCCGAAGGATCCTCCTCCAGCGCTTCCAGGGGGACCCAGTTGCGCGGCTCGAGGATGTGGTGCAGCAGCTCGGTGCTGGCTTCTTCCAGCGTTTCGTTCTCGTGAATGGCGAGCATCACCGGCCTCCTGCGCTGCTCTTGGCCCGGAAGAATTTGCCAACGCCGAGTCATCGCGCAAGTGGCTCGCGAACGATTGGTGCGACCTGCGGACACGTGCTGGCGCGCGCCGACTTGACGGGTTCGCGGCGGCTCGTCCCTCGCGTGTGCGCGCGCTTTACCGTCAGTCTTGCGCAGAAAGTTTTCGGCGAAGCAAGCGGCCGGCGCGGCGAGCCGCGCGCGTGTGCGGCGCCGGACGCTCAGGGCTCGCCGGGCTCGTCGTCCGGTCCCTTGCGCAGCCCGAGCCGCCGGCGCAGCTCGCGCGCGCTCTGCCGGGAGACGTCCACGCTGTGGCCGCGGGCGGTGCGGGCGGTGAAGCCGCCGGTCTCGCAGGGCTCCAGCCGCACCACGTGGTCCAGGTTGAGCAGCGCGCGGCGGTGGACGCGCTCGAAGCGCCCCTCGGGCAGCCGGTCCTGGAGCTCCTGCAGGGTGAAGTCGGTGAGGAAGTCGCCTTGGGAGGTGAAGACGGTGACCAGCTCGCCCTCGAGCGTGGCGTGGCTCACCTGGGCGGGGTCGATCAGCGCGATCCCCTGGCGGGTGGGGATGGCGAGCTTGTTGAGCGCGCCGTTGCCGCCCTTCTTGCGCCGCTCCACCTCTTCGCGGAAGCGGTGCTGCGCGTCCCGCTCCTGGGCGCGCGCGAGCGCCTTCTGCAGGCGGCCCGGCTCGATCGGCTTGAGCAGGTAGTCCACGGCGCCGGCGTCGAACGCGCTCACCGCGTGGTCGGGGTGGGCGGTGCAGAAGATGACGTAGGGCGCGTCCTCGGGGAGCAGCTCCATCGCCTCGAGGCCGGAGAGGCCCGGCATCTGGATGTCGAGCAGCACCACGTCCACGCCGCCCTGGCGGATCCGCGCGAGCGCCTTCTCGCCGTCCTCGCACTCGCCGGCCAGCTCCACGTCCGGCATCGCGGAGAGCAGGCGGACCAGGCGGCGGCGCGCGAGCTGCTCGTCGTCCGCCACCAGCACCCGGAGCGCGCTCACGTCATCACCCCCGGCACCGGGCCGGCCACCGGCAGGGAGAGCTCCACCTGCGTCTGGCCGGCCTCGCCGCGAATCTGGAAGCGGGCCGCCCCGGCATACGCCAATTCCAGCCGCTTCTGGACGGTGGGCAGGCCGTGGCTGCCGTCGCGCGGGCCGCGGTAGTCGCCGGGGTTGCGCAGCGTGACCTGGAGCGCGTCCCCCTGGCGGCAGATGCGCAGGGAGAGCTTGCCACCGTGGCCGGCGGCGGGGCCGTGCTTCACCGCGTTCTCCGCGAGCGGGAGCAGCAGCAGCGGGGGCACCGGGACGCCCTTGGCGGACTCGTCCACGTCCAGCTCGAGGCTGAAGCGGTTGGGGTCTCGCAGCAGGTGGAGCGCGAAGAGGGTGCGCACCAGCTCCAGCTCCTTCTCCAGCGGCCAGGAGGGCGCGCGCACCCCGGCGAGCACGGTGCGCAGCATGGCGGAGAGCTGGAGCACGGCGCGCTCGGCCACCTCGCCGTCCTCGCGGCACCACTCGGCGATCGCGTTGAGGGTGTTGAAGAGGAAATGCGGGTCCAGGTGCGAGCGCAGCGCGAGCAACTGGGACTGCTCCGCCTCGCGCATGTACGCGGCGGTCAGCGCCTTCTCCCGCGCCAGGCTGGCTTCAAAGTCGATGTCCCGTCCCAGCCCCCAGCCGCCGACCAGGAAGAGCGCGGCGCAGACGGCCAGGCTGCTGCGCGCAGTGAGGAAGGTGTCCCCCATGTCCAGGACCTTGGGGAGGACGGCGCCCACCGTGAGCACCACGCCGCAGCCGATGCTGCCGTAGAGCACCAGCCGTACGGCGCCGTGGCTGAAGTCCAGGCCTTCCGGAAAGAGCACGCGGTACGAGACCGGGGCCACGCCCACGAAGAGCATGCACATCAGGACGCCCAGCGGGACCGCGAGCGGGTCTTTGCTGAAGTTGCGCTGGGCGAGCACCACCGGGACGCAGACCAGGAGGATGGGGACCAGGCGGCGCGGCTCGACCAGCGCGCGGGTGGTGCTGCGGATGAGGGACGCCTCGGACATCGGGGGGAAGCATACCGGGGAGGGGGCCCGCCCGTACGGCAGGCGGGCCCGAAGGTCGGCAGGCGGGCGTGAGCGGTCGCGGCGGCCGGCGGCCCGTCGCCCGTGAGCCGTGAGCGGTGAGCCGTGAAGCCGTGAAGCCGTGAGCCGTGAAGCCGTGAAGCCGTGAGCCGTGAGCCGTGAGCCGTGAGCCGTGAGCCGTGAGCCGTGAGCCGTGAGCCGTGAGCCGTGAGCCGTGAAGCCGTGAGCCGTGAGCCGTGAGCCGTGAGCCGTGAAGCCGTACCCGTACCCGTACCCGTACCCGTACCCGTACCCGTGACCGCACGCGAACCCGAACCCGAACTGCACAGCCTTCTTGTGGAGGTGCCGCTCACCTGCGCACAGCGCTGCATGGACTCTGGCGGTGGACCCCTCCCAAGACCCGGTCGGGTTCGGGTTCGCGTGCGGGTTCGGTCACGGGTACGGGTACGGGTACGGGGTTACGGGTTACGGGTTACGGGTTACGGGTTACGGGTACGGGTACGGGGTACGGGGTACGGGGTTACGGGTTACGGGTTACGGGGTACGGGGTACGGGCTGGCTCACTCCGCCGCTGCGAGCTCCGCGGCCAGCTTCGCGGATGCCTTGATGCAGTCGTTCAGCCCCACCCCGTCATACGCGTTGCCCGTCAGGTGCAGCGGCGCCGGCAGCTTCGCGGCCAGCGCCCGAATTCGCGCCACGCGCTCCAGGTGGCCCAGGTTGTACTGGGGAATCCCCCGCTGCCACCGGTCCACCGTGTGGAACAGCGGCCGCGCGGTGAGCCCGAGCGTCAGCGCCAGCTCCTCCTTCACCAGCGCCAGCAAGGCCTCGTCATCCAGGTCCACCCGCTCCGGGTTGCGCGCTCCGCCCACCATGCAGGTGAGCAGCAGGTGCTGCTTCGGCGCGCGCCACGGGAAGATGCTGGAGACGTAGATCACTCCCATCACCTTGCGCCCCTCCACGTGCGGCACCAAGAAGCCGAACCCCTCGGCCGGCACCCGCAGCGCCCCGGGCGCGTAGCCCACGTGGACCGCTGCCACCTTCGCGTAGGCGATCCCCTCCAGCTCCGCCGCCAGCTCCGGCGCGAACGGCTGCAGCAGCGGCGCCGCTGCGTAGGCCGGGGTGGCGAGCACCAGCGTCCGTGCCCGCTCCTCGCGCACCTTGCCGCCGTGCTCCAGCTGAAGGCCCCAGCCCGAGCCGCTCGGCACCAGCGCGGTCAGCCGCGTCCCCAGCTGCAGCGCCGGCCCCAGCCGCTGCGCCGCGGCCCGCACCAGCGTCTCCAGCCCCCCTTCGAAGCTGCACAGCGCGCCCGAAGGGCCCGCCACGTCCACCGCCGGCGCGCCCTGCGCCTTGCGCGCCTTCTGCAGGCGGATCATCGCCAGCACCAGGCTGCGGTGCTCCTTCTCCAGCTCCGCCATGCGCGGAAAGGTGGCGCGCAGGGAGAGCTGCTCCGGATCTCCCGCGAAGATCCCCGACTGCATGGCGTCCACCAGCACCGCCGCGGCGTTGGCGCCCAGGTGGCGCCGCGCGAAGCGGGCCACCGACTCGTCCTCGCCCTCCTTCGCCCGGCCGCTGAAGGGCTCCAGCGCCATCCGCAGCTTGGTGCCCAGCGGGACCAGGTCGCTGGCGAGGAAGGCGGGCGGCTTGGAGGGGACCTCGCGCAGCTTGCCCCGGGTGAAGACGAAGCGCCGCTTCACCGAAGGCGCGGCGGGGCGGAGCGCGGCGGTGAGCCCCAGCGCCTCCACCAGCGCGCGGGTGGTCTCCTCGCGATCCAGGAAGCCGTTGGGCCCAGACTCGGTGAGGAAGCCGTCCCGCTGCGTGGTCCGGATGGTGCCGCCCGCGCGCGGGGCCGCTTCGAAGAGCTGCGAGGTCCGCTCCCGGCGCAGCAGCTCCACGCCCAGGGACAGCCCGGAGATGCCCGCCCCCACGATCGCGATGGTCATGGGTAGAGCAGGCCACTCTTCCAGGCGCCGCCCTCGAGCGTCCAGAGCGTCCGCACGTGGAGCCGGTCGCTGCGCCCCTCCCAGAACTCGATCCGGTCCGGCACCAGCCGGAAGCCCGACCAGAAGGGCGGGCGGGGTACGGTCTTGCCCTCGTACCGGGCGGTGAGCTCGGCCACGCGCGCCTCCAGCTCGGCGCGGCTGCCCAGCGCGCTGCTCTGGTGCGAAGCCCACGCCCCCAGCTGGCTGCCGCGCGGGCGCGTCGCAAAGTAGGCATCCGCCTCAGCCTCGGAGACGCGCTCCACCGCCCCCTCCACCCGGACCTGCTGCTCCAGCGGGTGCCAGTGGAAGCAGAGCGCGGCTACTGGACGGTCCTTCAGCTCTCTTCCCTTCCTGGACTCCAAATTTGTGTAGAAGACGAAGCCGCGCGCGTCGAAGCCCTTGAGCAGGACGACGCGCGAGGAGGGACGGCCGCTGGGGGCGACCGTCGAGAGCACCACCGCGTTCGGGTCCTTGGGCTGGGCCGTCTGGGCGAGCGCGAAGAGCTCCTCGAAGCGGGCAAGCGGAGGCGGCAGGGCGGTCATGGGCCGGGAAGATACAAAGAAGTCGGGTGGGCGCCAGAGAGCCAAGGGCGGCTCTGCTGCTGTGCCGCTGAAGATCCTCTACCTCTCCTCGGAGGTGCAGCCCTGGTCGAAGACCGGTGGCCTCTCCGATGTGGCGGGCGCGCTGCCGTTCGCGCTCGCGGAGCTGGGCCACGAGGTCACCGTGGCCACGCCCCTCTACGCCTCGGTGCCCGGGGACGGGCTGACCCGGCTGCCGGTCTCCCTCACCCTGCGCTTCCCCTTTGGCGCGCAGCGGGTGGGGCTGTACGAGGCCCGCCCCGCCAGGAACGTCCGGGTCCTGTTCATCGACCATCCCGGCTCGTTCAACCGCCCCGAGCTCTACGGCGAGGGGGAGGGCTACCCGGACAACCACCGCCGCTTCGCCGTGTTCTCGCTGGGGGCGCTCTCCGCCGCCCAGGCGCTGGAGCTCACCCCGGACGTGGTCCACCTCAACGACTGGCAGACCGGGCTGGCCGCGCTCGCGCTGCGCCGAGGCTACCGCCACACGCCGCTCGGCCGCGCGCGCTCGCTCTTCTCCATCCACAACCTCGCCTACCAGGGGGTCTTCCCCAAGTGGACGATGGACGAGCTCGGGCTTCCCTGGAGCGACTTCACCCTGGACGGGCTGGAGTTCTACGACCAGCTGAGCTTCCTCAAGGCGGGGCTCGTCTACGCGGACGCGCTCTCCACCGTCTCCCCGCGCTACGCGCAGGAGATCCAGACGCCGGAGGGCGGAGACGGGCTGCACGGCCTGCTCCGCCGCCGCGGCCGCGAGCTCACCGGCATCCTCAATGGGATAGACGCCCGCGAGTGGGACCCCGCGAACGACCCGCACCTGCCCAAGCCGTACAGCGCCAAGACCGTGGCCGACAAGGCCGCCTCCACCGAGGCGCTGCGCGCGCGCATGGGGCTTCCGCCTGGCGCAAAGGGGCCGGTGTTCGGGGTGGTGAGCCGCCTGGTGCCGCAAAAGGGGATCGACCTGCTGCTCGAAGCGCTCCCCGGGCTGACCGACGCCCCGTGGCAGCTGGTGGCGCTGGGCAGCGGCGAGCGCGCGGTGGAGCAGGGGCTCACCGCGTTCGCCGCCGCGCACCCCGAGCGCGCCGCGGTGCGGATTGGCTACGACCGCGGGCTCTCCCACTTGATCGAAGCGGGCAGCGACTTCTTCCTGATGCCCTCCCGCTTCGAGCCGTGCGGCCTCAACCAGCTCTACTCGCTGCGCTACGGCGCGGTGCCGGTGGTCCGCGCCACCGGTGGGCTGGCGGACACCGTGGTGGACCTGAGCGACGGGGACGGCACCGGGCTGTGCTTCGGTCCGCCTACCGCGGCGGCGCTCGCCGGAGCCATGCGCCGCGCGCTCGCGCTGGCGGAAGATCCCAAGCTGCTCGCCGCCGTCCGCCGGCGCGGCATGGCGCAGGACTTCTCCTGGGCCACCAGCGCCGCGCGGTACGTGGAGCTCTACCGCGCGCTGCTCGCCCGGGAGCGGAAGGCCGCGTGAGCGCGCGGCTCCTGCAGTAGGGTGCGAAGCCGACCGTGGCAGAGACCGAGCTGGGCGGGTACGAGATTGTCGGGCGGATCGCGATCGGCGGGATGGCCGAGGTGTTCAAGGCCCGTCCGCTGGAGTCCACCACCCGCTCCCCCGGCGAGCCGGACGAGGTGGTGCTCAAGCGCCTCTTGCCGTCCTTGAGGGCGGACGGCGCGCACGTGAAGCACTTCGTGGACGAGGCCAAGCTCACCGTCCGGCTGCGCCACGCCAACGTGGTCCGCACCTTCAAGTGCTTCAAGGCGGGCGAGGACTACCTGATGGTCCAGGAGCTGGTCTCGGGCCGGACGCTCGGGTACCTGCTGGACCTCTACATGAAGCAGAGCGAGCCCATGCCTCCGGCGGCCGCCGTCTACATCGTCCACTCGCTGCTCAAGGCGCTGGACTACATCCACCGGGCCCGCGTGGGGGACGGCGGGGCCAACATCGTCCACCGGGACGTCAGCCCGGCGAACGTGCTCGTCTCGGTGCAGGGAGACGTGAAGCTCACCGACTTCGGCGTGGCGGAGGTGGAGGGGCTGATGGGCGGCGAGCCGGGGGCGCTGCGCGGCACCGTCCCGTACATGAGCCCGGAGCAGGTGCTCGGGCAGCCGCTGGACGCGCGCTCGGATCTCTACTCCGCGGGGATCATCCTCTGGGAGCTCTTCGCCAACCAGCGGCTCCACCCGGGGGAGAACGAGTTCGAGCTGATGCAGCGGGTGCGCTCCGGCCGGGTGGCGGTCCTCTTCGGGCTGGTGCCGCAGCTGCCGCACTACGCGGTGCAGCTGGTGCGCAAGGCGCTCTTCGCCGACCGGGAGCTGCGCTTCCAGAGCGCGGGGGAGCTGATGCGCGCGCTCGAGCAGCTCGCCGCGCGCTGCCGCTGGCCGCTGGGGCCCGAGGCGCTCCGGCCGCTGCTGGGGGAAGCGTGAGCGTGCTCGGAGGCCGTGAGCTCATGGAGGCGCGGTCCTCCCTCCGTTCACCCCGAGCCCCTCGACTCCGCTCGGGACGGGCTACGTCGAGGGGCGCCCAGGGTCCCGCGCTCGTCGCGCTGGTGCTGTGCGCCGCCTGCGCCACGCTGCGCCCACCGCCGCCACCGCCCCCGCTGCCGGTGGAGGTGGAGGAGCTGGAGCTGCGCTTCGAAGGCGACAACGCCGGGCTGCTCGAGCTGAGCCTCTCCGTGCTCAACCCCTCCACGCAGGCCGCCACTGCTTCCGAGGTGGACTGGGAGCTCTGGGTGGAGGGGCGGCGCTTCGCCACGGGCATGCAGTCGGTGGCGGTGCCGGTTCCGCCGGGCGAGCGCGCCCGCGTGCAACTTCAGATCCCGCTCGCCTTCCGGCGTCGCACGCTGGTGACCGAGCTGCGGCCGGTGGAGCTGGGCGTTCGCGGCGAGGTGGCGGTGGGGGAGCGGCCGCTGAAATTCGAGCGGTTGGAGCACCGGGTGCTGCCCAAGACCTTGGCCACGGACGTGGACGAGGACTGACGAGACAACTTGGGCGCTGGGCGTAACGAGAATGTGCCCATGTCCGTCATCGAGTCGCTGATCACGCGCGTCCAGCGGTTGATCCCCACCCCGCCCGTGCCCGCCGGCTACGTCCGCGCGGAGATGAACTTCTACTCGCTGCCCGGGACGCCGGTGGACATCCGGTTGATCGAAAACGGCACGAAGTTCGAGATCACCAGCGCCCGCGGCCAGAAGGGTCACAACGGCGTCTTCATCGGCGAGGCCAACTGGGACTTCATGCGCCAGCAGGGCATTCCCGAGGAGAGCATCCGCGCGCTGGGCGTGCGCCCGCCGGCGAAGGGGACGCAGCCGTTCCTGCGGGACAGCGAAGGGCCGTTCTAGCCCTTCGGGGCTTCCCACAGCTCGAACCGGTTCCCCTCCGGATCCATCGCCCAGCCGAACTTGCCGAACTCGGAGCTCTCGCGCTTGGCGTCCACCTGGGCGCCCGCGGCGCGCAGCTGCTCGAGCATCTTGTCGAGGTCATCCACCCGGAAGTTCAGCATGAAGCTCTGCTGGCCCGGCTCGAAGTACTTGGTGTCCTTCTGGAACGGGCTCCAGACGGTGTACGCGTCTGCCCTGGGGTCGTGCTCGCTCCACTTGAAGATGCAGCCGGCCCAGGAGGGGTCCACGGCGAAGCCCAGGTGCTTGCCGTACCAGGCGGCGAGCGCCTTGGGGTCCCTGGACTTGAAGAACACGCCGCCGATCCCGCGCACCCGCTCCATCACTTGCCTCCCTCGGTGAAGTCCGCGACCTCGCGGATGAGCTGCTTCAGCACGGGGGACGTTCTTAGCCCACGGCCGGCGTTACCATGAGCGCGATGAGCGTGGTCGTCGGGGAGCTGGGCCCCACCAACACCGGGAAGACCCACCGGGCGGTCGAGCGGATGCTGGAGCACCGCAGCGGCATGCTCGGGCTGCCGCTGCGCCTGCTCGCGCGCGAGGTCTACGACCGGGTGACGGCGAAGCTCGGCGAGGGGCGGGTGGCCCTGATGACCGGCGAGGAGAAGCGCGTCCCCAAAGGCGCCGCCTACTGGATCTGCACCGTGGAGGCGATGCCCACCGCGGAGCCGGTGGAGTTCCTCGCGGTGGACGAGATCCAGCTGTGCGCGCACCGGGAGCGCGGCCACGTCTTCACCGACCGGCTCCTCCACGCGCGCGGCACGGCGGAGACCTGGTTCCTGGGCTCGGAGACGCTGCGCCCGCTGCTGCGGCAGCTCATCCCAGGCGCGCAGCTGCGCCGCTCCGAGCGGCTCTCGCAGCTGCGCTACTCCGGCCGGCGCTCGCTCAAGGGGCTCCCCCCGCGCTCCGCCACCATCGCCTTCTCCGCGGAGCGGGTCTACGAGCTTGCCGAGGCGCTGCGGCGCCTGCGCGGCGGGGTGGCGGTGGTGCTCGGCGCGCTCTCCCCGCGCACCCGCAACGCCCAGGTGGCGATGTACCAGTCCGGCGAGGTGCAGTACCTGGTCGCCACCGACGCCATTGGCATGGGGCTCAACCTGGACCTGGACCACGTGGCCTTCGCCGGCCTCTCCAAGTTCGATGGGCACGAGCAGCGGGAGCTGATGCCGGACGAGCTCGCGCAGATCGCCGGGCGGGCCGGCCGCCACTTGAACGACGGGACGTTCGGGACGCTCAACCCGCTCGGCGAGCTGGATCCGCGCACCGTGGGCGCGATCGAGGCGCACCGCTTCGCCCCCATCCGCACGCTGGTGTGGCGCAACGACGCGCTGGACTTCACCAGCCCCGAGGCGCTGCTGGACTCCCTGGCGGCGCCTCCTTCGCACCCCGCCTTCGCGCGCGTGGAGCGCGCGGACGACTTCGACACCCTGCGGGCGCTGACCCAGCTCCCCGAGGTGCGCGAGCGCGCGGCGGACCGGGCCGGCGTGGAGCTGCTCTGGCAGGTCTGCCAGGTCCCGGACTTCCGGAAGCGGCTCTTCGGGGAGCACGTGAGCGCCCTGCGCCAGACGTTCCTCCAGCTCTCCGGCGGTGGGGGCCAGCTGGACGAGCAGTGGCTGGCGGAGCAGGTGAACCCGCTCGCGGACGTCTCCGGAGATCTCCACGTGCTGACGGACCGGCTCGCCGGCATCCGGATCTGGACGTACATCAGCCAGAAGTCGAGCTGGCTCAAGGACCCGGAGCGCTGGCAGGCGCGCACCCGGGAGATCGAAGACGCGCTGAGCGACGCGCTCCACGCGCGCCTGGTGGAGCGCTTCGTGGAGAAGGCCGCGCGCCGGGCGCCGCGCCGGTTCGTCAAGGCCTCGGCCGCGCCGCCCGCGGCGCCCGCCTCGGCCAGCCCGTTCGCGCAGCTGCGGACGCTGCTGGCGCAGCCGGAGCGCGGCGGGGAGCTGACGGAGGAGCAGTTCGTCCAGGAGCTGGTGGACGCCCCGCACGAGGAGTTCGAGGTGGACGCGCTGGGGCGCATCGCCTTCCAGGGCGAGCCCCTGGCGCGCCTCACCCGCGGGACGGACCGCCGCGCGCCGCAGGTGGCGCTGGCGGACTCGGACGCCTGGAGCGCGGGAGGCCGGCAGCGCGTGCAGCGGCGGCTGCTCGCGCTCACGCATGATCTCGTGGCCGAGGCCAGCGGCGGGTTCACCGGCGCGGCCTTTGGCGAGTCGCCCGCGCTGCGCGGCTTCGCGTACCAGCTGGCCGAAGGGCTGGGCGTCGCCCGCCGCGAGGCGGCGCTTCCGCAGTGGCTCCTGCTCGACCCGCGCAGCCGGGAGCGGCTGCGCGCCCAGGGCGTGCGGGAGGGGCGGCGCTTCTTCACGGTGGCGCAGGCGCTCACGCCCTCCGCGCTGCAGCGCCGGGCGCTGCTCACCGCGCTGGTGGATCAACTGCCGGTGCCCGCGGAGGTCCCTCGCGAGGCGGTGGTCGCCCGCGCCGCGCTGGCCGGCCGCGAGCCGCTCCTGCTCGGCTACGAGCCCTTCGGCCCGGTGGCGCTGCGGGTGGACGTGGCCGAGCGGCTGGCCGAGCTCCTGGCGGACCCGCGCGGGCTGCGCGCGGCGCAGGCGCTGTTGCGCGAGCTCGAGGTGGAGGGCGGCCTGGCCTCGCGGCTCTTGCGCGAGCTCGGGCCCGGCGGCGACCAGCGCGCTCCGCCCAGGCGCCGCCGCCGCCGCCCTCGCCGGTCCGCCTCCAGTTGACCTCTGGCCTCCGGGCGCGCTTGTGTCCGTTCGCTCAACTTTGGAGGTTCGACCTTGAAGAGGCTGCTGTTGCTCTCGCTGCTGATCTCGGCCGCCGCGCAGGCGCAGGACGCGGGGACGCCGGCGCTGCCGCCGAACATGGAGGCCCACCAGCTGGTGCTGCTTCGGCGCGGCCCCAAGTGGACGCCAGAAGCCACGCCGCAGATCGAAGCGCTGCAGAAGCAGCACCTCGAGCACATGAAGAAGATGTACCTGGCCGGGAAGCTGGTGGTCGCCGGGCCCTTCGGAGATCAGAAGGACATCTCGCTGCGCGGGATGTGCCTCTACAAGGTGGGCTCGGTGGACGAGGCGCGCGGGCTCGCCGAGCAGGACCCGATGGTGAAGGCGGGCCGGCTCGTGGTGGAGGTGATGACCTGGTACACGGAGAAGGGCGCGATGTCCTTCCCGCCTCCTCCAACAGCGAAGCCGCGCTGACCGCTCGGCGTCAGCTCAGCCGCGGATCCTTCGCGGCCTGAGCGGGCTCCTTGTCCTTGCCGTCGCCCTTGGGCGCGGCGGCCGCGGCGGCGCGCGGGCGGATGAGCCGGATCCGGTCAAGCTTGGGGCCCGCCTTGCCGTGGACCACGAACTGCCAGCCGTTGAAGGCGAAGCGCTCCCCCACGTCCGGGATGCTCCCGGCCAGCGAGCTCAAGAAGCCGCCGAGCGTCTCGTACTCGCCTTCGGGCAGCGAGAAGCCGAATGCCTTGGAGAAGCCGGCCACGTCCAGCGAGGCGTCCACCAGGAAGCTGCCGTCCGCCTGCTTCTCGAAGTGCTTCTCCTCGACCTCGAACTCGTCGCCGATGTCGCCCACGATCTCGCGGAGGATGTCCTCCAGCGTGACCAGCCCCATGAAGCCGCCGTACTCGTCCACCACCAGCGCCATGTGGATCTTCTTGCGCTGCATCTCGCGCAGCAGATCTCCAATCGGCTTCATCCACGGCACGTAGTGCGCGGGGCGGATGAGGTCCGGCAGGACGATCAGCTCCGGGTGCTGCATCAGGGGGATCAGGTCCCGGACGTGCAGGATCCCCACGATGTGGTCCGCGTCGTCCTTGTAGACCGGCATCCGGGAGTGGTTCTCCTCGGCCAGGATCTGCAGGATCTCCCGAGGCGGCGTGGTGATGTCCACGCCGGCCACCTCCATGCGCGGCACCATCACGTCCCGCACGCGCTTGTCGGAGAGCTCGAAGATGGAGCGGATGAGCTGGGGGACGTTCTGATCCAAGCGCTGCCGCTCGGCCTGGGCGGCGAGCAGCTTCTCCAGCTCCTCCAGCGGCGGGGGAGGGGACTCGAACTTGAGCCGCGCGCCGAAGGGGCGGGAGGCGAGGTTCAGCACGCCCAGGATCACCCGCATGACCGGGTAGAGCAGCACCACCGCGGCGCGCGCGAACCAGGAGAGCCGCAGCGCCCAGGTCTCCGGGTGGCGCGAGGCGAAGGAGCGGGCGGAGACGTCCATCACGCTCGCCAGCACCGCCACGCTCAGGGCGCCGGCGATGGGGGTGAGCGTCTCCAGCCACGGCGCGCTCCCGTACTGGGTGAGGTCCAGCATCCGCGGTGGCGCCATGGCGCCGATCGCCGCGGCGAGGAACCCGGCGATCACCATCCCGAACCGGAACGACGCGGCGGTGGCCTCCCGCTCGCTCTTCAGGCGCAGGACCCTGCGCCCGGCGGTGGGTCGGACAGCGGACAGCTCCTTCGCCCGCAGGTCCGAGGTCCCGTAGAGCGCGGACTCCGCCGCCGCGAGCAGCGTCCTCATGAAGAGGAACCACAGGCCCACGACCCACAGGGCCACCGTGAGACTCATGTCTGAGTTCATAGCCCGCGAGGCGCGCGCTCACCAATCTGCGTACACACGCCTACGCCCGCTTTGTGACTCTGCTATAGGGATTTCCACTCTTTCGGAGGCCTCAATGGTCGCGCGCGTGTTTGTCACCCTCAAGCCGGGGGTGCTGGATCCGGCGGGGAAGGCGGTCGAGCGCAGCTTGCAGAGCCTGGGCTACACCGAGGTCGGCGGCGTCCGGCTCGGGAAGTACGTGGAGATCCAGGTAGATGAGACGGATCCGGTGAAGGCCAAGGCGCGGGTGGAGGAGATGTGCCGCAAGCTCCTGGCGAACACCGTGATCGAGAACTTCCGCGTGGAGGTGGGATGAAGTTCGGGATCCTCGTCTTCCCCGGCTCCAACTGCGAGCACGACGCGCTGCACGTCGTGAAGGACGTGCTCGGCCAGCCGGCGGAGCTGCTGTGGCACAAGGACCGGGACCTCAAGGGCTCGGACGTGATCATCGTCCCAGGCGGCTTCTCCTACGGGGACTACCTGCGCTGCGGCGCCATCGCCCGCTTCTCGCCGGTGATGGAGGAGGTCAACGCCCACGCCAAGCGCGGCGGCAAGGTGATCGGCATCTGCAACGGCTTCCAGATCCTCACCGAGGCCGGCCTGCTCCCCGGGGCGCTGCTGCTCAACGCCACCCGCAAGTACGTCTGCCGGATGGTGGAGCTCACGGTGGAGAACGCTCAGACGGACTTCACGCGCAAGTACGCCAAGGGCGAGCGCGTCCGCATCCCCATTGGCCACGGTGAAGGCAACTACTTCATCGACGACGAAGGGCTGAAGCGGCTGGAGGGCGAAGGGCGGGTGGTCTTCCGCTACGTGGAGAACCCCAACGGCGCGCGCCACGAGATCGCCGGGATCATCAACGACCGCGGCAACGTGATGGGGATGATGCCGCACCCCGAGCGCGCCGCGGAGGCGCTCCTGGGCAGCGCGGACGGGCGGCGCGTCTTCGAGTCGCTCCTCGCCTAGTGCTCCCCCGCGCCTCCATCGCCGTGCTGCTCGCCGCCGCCGCGCTCGCGCTCCCCGCGCGCGCCTGGCCGGTGGACGTGTACGCGGACCTGGAGGCGGGCAAGGAGCGCTTCTTCAAGCTCGCCGCGGTGGACTGGGCGGTGGTGGAGGATCCGAAGATCGCCTCCGCCGAGCGGGTGGAGACGGGCGAGCTGTTGCTCACCGGCGTGGCGCCGGGGCGCACCCTGCTCCTGCTCTACGGCGAGGGCAAGTTCGGCGTCTGGCGGGTGCGGGTGGCTCCAAAGGACGGGAAGCTGCCGCCGCTGGCCGCCGGGCCGCAGCTGTCCCCCGCGGTCACCAAGGCCTGCCCCAAGGCGAAGCTCACCGGCGAAGGGGACGCGCGCGAGCTCTCCGCCACCGTCCCGGACGACGCCTGCCGCAGGGCGCTGCTGCCGCTCTTCGAGCAGGACGGGCTCAACGGCCGCCAGCTTTTGCTCACCTTCGAAGTCCCCGCGCTCCAGGCGCAGCTCGCGGCAACTCAAGCCGCGCTCCCCGCCGCCCTGCGCGCCAAGGTGACGCTCAAGTACCTGGGCGCCGGCCTGGTCCTGGAGGGCGCGCTCACCCAGCAAGAGCACCGCGAGGTGCTCTGGACGCTCTTTCGACAAGCGGTGGGGCGCGTGGCGCTCGATGACCGCGCTCAGTTGCCCTAAGGGAAAGCCATGACGGAGCAGATCTCCCCTGAAGTCGTTTCCGCCCACGGCCTCAAGCCGGACGAGTACCAGCGGATCTGTGAGCACCTGGGCCGCTCGCCCAACCTGCTCGAGCTGGGGATCTTCTCGGTGCTCTGGAGCGAGCACTGCTCGTACAAGTCCTCGCGCCGCTACCTGAAGGGCTTCCCCACCACCGGGCCGCGGGTGCTGGTGGGCCCCGGCGAGAACGCCGGCGTGGTGGACATCGGGGATGGGCTGGCGGTGGCCTTCAAGATGGAGTCCCACAACCACCCCAGCTACATCGAGCCGTACCAGGGCGCGGCCACCGGCGTGGGCGGCATTCTGCGGGACGTCTTCACCATGGGGGCGCGGCCGATCGCGCTGCTCAACTCGCTGCGGTTCGGAGATCCCTCCCACCCGAAGACGAAGTGGCTGCTGGAGGGCGTGGTGGCGGGCATCGCCGGCTACGGCAACTGCATTGGCGTGCCCACCGTGGGCGGCGAGGTGGCGTTCGATCCTTCGTACAACGGCAACTGCCTGGTGAACGCCTTCACCGTGGGCGTGCTGCCGGCGGACAAGATCTTCAAGGGCACCGCCGCCGGCGCCGGCAACCCCATCCTCTACGTGGGCAGCAAGACCGGGCGGGACGGCATCCACGGCGCCACCATGGCGTCCGCGGAGTTCGACGAGAAGAGCGAGGAGAAGCGGCCCACGGTGCAGGTGGGGGACCCCTTCACGGAGAAGCTCCTGCTCGAGGCCTGCCTGGAGATCTTCCAGACGGACGCCCTCATCGGCATCCAGGACATGGGCGCGGCGGGGCTCACCTCCTCCTC
Organism: Myxococcaceae bacterium; assembly: GCA_044229415.1. Lineage (GTDB taxonomy): Bacteria > Myxococcota > Myxococcia > Myxococcales > Myxococcaceae > JBGATB01. The sequence continues at coordinate 18,092 of JBGATB010000090.1, forward strand.
GATCGAGATGGCCGGGCGCGCGGGCAGCGGGATCGACCTGGACGTGGCGCTGGTGCCGCGGCGCGAGGAGGGGATGACGCCGTACGAGGTCATGCTCTCCGAGAGCCAGGAGCGGATGGTGATCGTGGCCAAGGTGGGCCGCGAGCAGGAGGTGCTGGACATCTTCCGCAAGTGGGACCTGGACGCCGCGGTGATCGGCAAGGTGACGGACACCGGCCGGGTGCGGATCCTGGACGGCGGCAAGGTGGTGGCGGACATGCCGGTGAAGCCGCTCACGGACGGCGCGCCGATCTACGACCGCCCCACGGCTCGGCCGAAGGAGCTGGACGCGCTCCAGGCGTTCGACCCGCTCTCGCTCCCGGCGCCCAAGGCGATCGGCGAGGCGCTGCTCACGCTGCTCGCCCGGCCCACCATCGCCAGCAAGGAGTGGATCTTCGACCAGTACGACCACATGGTCCGCCTGGGCGGCGCGCTTCACCCCGGCCGCGGGGACGCGGCGGTGGTCCGCGTGGAGTGCAGCCAGAAGGGGCTGGCGCTGGCGGCGGACTGCAACGCGCGCCAGGTCTTCCTCGACCCCTATGAAGGCGCCCGCCTGGCCGTGGCCGAGTGCGCGCGCAACATCGCCTGCGTGGGCGGAGAGCCGCTCGGCCTGACGGATTGCCTCAACTTCGGCAACCCGGAGCGCCCGGAGATCATGTGGCAGTTCGCCGAGGCCACCCGCGGCCTGGCCGCCGCTTGCCGCGAGCTGGAGGTCCCGGTGGTCTCCGGCAACGTGAGCCTCTATAACGAGACCGACGGCAAGGCGATCCTCCCCACCCCCACCGTGGCGATCGTGGGCCTCTTGCCGGACGTGGCGCGCCACTGCGGCTCCACCTTCCAGGAGGAGGGGGACCTGGTCGCCGTGCTCGGCGCCACGAAGGGCGCGCTCGGGGGCTCGGAGTACCTGGTCGCCTTCCACGACAAGACCGCGGGCCTGCCGCCGCGGCTGGATGCCAAGGCGGAGCGCGCGCTGCATGACGTGCTGCGGACGCTCATCCGCGGCGGCGCGCTGCGCTCCGCGCACGACTGCAGCGAGGGCGGCCTTTTGGTGGCGCTCGCCGAGAGCTGCATGATGGCGCCGGAGAAGGCGCTCGGTGCGAAGGTGAAGCTCTCGCCGGGGAGCGTGGCGCTGCACGCCTTCTGCTTCGGCGAGGACGCCTCGCGCGCGGTGGTCTCCTTCGCCCCCACCCAGCGCGCCGCGGTGGAGGCCGCCTGCGCCCAGAACGGTGTGCCGCTGGCGGTGATCGGAAGCGTCGGCGGCAAGGCGCTCGAGGTGGAGGGCGTGCTCGACCTGCCGGTGGCGCAGCTCTCCCGCGCGTACCGCAGTGGGATCCCCGCGGTGCTCGGCAAGCGGTAGGGGCTGAGTGATGTTCAGGCCCCCGCAAAGCGCCCTCCGATCGGCTCGAGCGTAGGCCGTCAGGCCGTAGTCGGTGTGCCCAGCATGGGCACGGTCAGGAGGTGCAAGTCCTCTGGGAAGCAGGTCGTAGCGACCCAAGCAACTCGCAAGGTTTGTCGGCCGCGAGGCCGGGACTGAAAGAAGC
>JBGATB010000091.1:0-19542 GCA_044229415.1 Myxococcaceae bacterium
GACCGAGGACTTCCACCGCATGAAGCTGTACCCGATGACGACATGACCTCAACCTGCCGAACCGCCGGATACGGTCCCGTACGTCCGGTGGTGTGGGAGGGGGCGCAGCCGCGAGGCTGCCCCCCTATCCCGATAGGGGCGGCACTGCGCTCCGAATCACCTCAGGGTGGACCGAGCATGGGTGGCGCCTCTCGACTACGCGCCTGCGGCGCTACGCTCGAGGTGAACGTGGGACGGGGTGAACGGGGGGGAGGAAAGGATCGCGCCAGCCTAAGAACTAGCCGCCGCTCAGGTTCAGCGTCTGCTGCTTCTTGCTGAGGATCTTCACCGGCTGGATGGCCATCACCCGCATGAAGACCTTGAGCAGCTCCGGGTCGAACTTGTGGCGCATCTCGGTGAGCATCAGCATCAGCGCCACTTCCGGGCCGTAGGCATCCCGGAACGGCCGCTTGGAGGTGAGCGCGTCGTAGGTGTCGCAGATGGCGAGGATCCGCGCGAAGACGCCCAGGTTCGCCCGGGGGATCACCATCTGGATGTTGCCGCGCGCGTCCCGTACCGCGGTGCCGAACTCCTGCTTGTGCTCGTAGGTGGCGACCACGCGGGTGAGGGTGGAGCGGGTGACGCCCTTCTCCATCAGGATGTTGCGGACGGAGACGAGCGGGGCGCGCTGCACCAGCGCCTTCTCCTCCGCGGTGAGCGCGCCCTTCTTGGTGGCCACCGACTCCGGCAGGGTGGCCATGCCCGCGTCGTGGAAGAGCGCGATGTAGCCGAGATCTCGCAGCTGCGGCTTGGTCAGCCCCAGCTCCCCGCCGAAGACGATGGCGATCATGCAGACGTTCACCTGGTGGAAGACCAGGTACTCCGCCTCGCCCTTCATGGTCGTCATGCCCAGGAAGTGCGTCTTCTGGTCGTAGGAGATGTCCACCAGGTCCTGGACGATCCGCAGCGCCTTGGCGGTGGGCAGCGGCTTCTTCTCCCGCACCGAGTCCAGGTACTTCTTGAGGAAGAAGACCGCGCGGCCGTAGACGGTCATCGCGTACTTCTTCCGGTCCACCTTCTCCTCGCCGGGCCGGTCCAGCTCCTCCTTGCTCAGCCGCTCCTTGAGCCGGGAGAAGCGGGCGATCTTCATGCTCACCAGCTTGCGGCCGGGGGCGCCGTCCTCCTCGGCGTGGGCGGTCTGCTCCTTGCTGAAGATCCAGATGAAGTTGCGCAGCTCCGCGAGCGTGATCGGCCCGTCCAGGAGCATGCCGCCCACGTCCTTCTCCTGGAGCTCCTTGCGGAGGTAGCGGACGTTGTCGAGCGCGTTCAAGTCCACCTTCACCAGCATGTTGTTCAGGTAGAAGGAGTCCTTCACCGCGACCAGCTCCAGCTTCCGCTCCCGGCCGATGATCAGGTTGATCACCTCCTGCAGCTGGGAGAGCGGCTTCTCGAAGACGGCGTTCTCCGGCTCGTACATCTTCACCGAGCGGATCAGCATGTAGAGGCCGGAGACCAGCGAGCGCCCCAAGACCTGGAGCTTCTCGTTGTGGGCGCGGCCCACCTCGTTGAGGTTCTCCTCGCGCTCCTGGATCGTCTTGATCGGGCCGCCCATGAGGCTACGCGCCCTCCGCCGGGGCGTTCTCGCCGAAGAGCGTCTTCTTGGTCTGGTACATCGCCTTGCGCGCGGCGGTGAGCACGTCCGCTGGCTGCGTCTTGTCCTCCACCAGCTCCTGCAGGACCTTGTAGGACTGGATGGACGCGGCGCCGACCAGCCCCTGGATCGCCAGCAGCTTGTCCTCGAGCACCTTGGCCTTGTTGAAGAGGGAGGGCTTGACCTGGAGCAGGTGCTGGAACTCGGTGACCGCGCCGGGAAGGCCGGTGGCGCCGAGCGCGGCGAAGAAGACGGCCTTCTCCTCGGCGCCGCGCTTCTCGAAGGAGGGGTCGCGGATCGCCTTGCTCAGGTCTGCCAGCGCGGCCTCCCGGTCGAAGACGTTGAGCAGCCGCGCCGCCTGCATGCGCATCTGCGGCTGGGGATCCGCCAGGCACTGCACGAGCAGCTTGCGCGCCTCGCCGGTCTTGCCGCGGGCGATCACCCCGAGCACGTCCAGCTTCACCGCCAGGTTCGGCGACTTGAGCACCTGGCCGAAGAGCTTCATCCGGTCCGGGTGCTGGCTCTTCTCCAGGATCGTCACCATGTCCCGCACCGTCTGCGGGCGCTCGGACTCCAGCCGGTTGATCACCGGCTCGGCCTTGTCCTTGGTGGACTTGGCGAGGATCTCGTAGAGCAGGGCGCGGTTCTCGGGGATCTCGATCGTCTCCAGCGCGGTGAGCAGCGGGATCACCGCCTCCGGCCCGAGCAGCTGCAGGTAGCGCTGCACGTCCATGGGGCTGCGCGGCCGGGAGTTCCGCAGGACCTCGCCCACCCGCACCAGGCGCTGCTCGTCGCCCATCTTGGAGACGAGCGTGTTGCGCAGCCGCTCCAGCCCTCCGCTGCCATCCTTGCGCGCCATCGCGTCCAGCTTGGCGACCAGCTGGTTGATGGTGGCGAAGTCCTCCTGGAGCAGCATGGAGTCCAGGAGCTGGATGAACATCTCGTCCAGCAGGGAGGCGTCGTCGATCCCGCCCTCCACCACCTGGAACACCGCCGTCACCAGCTTGGGGAAGAGGCGCGCCTCCTCGTCCACCAGCTCCTTCTGCAGCTTGGCCTTGAGGGCGTCATCCGCGGTGCTGCCCTTCACCACCGCGCCGCGGATCTGCTCGATCCCGTCCAGTTCCGCCTCCAGGTCCTCCGTGGAGAGCCGGGCGAAGCGCATGAAGTCGTCCGACGTGGTCTTCAGCCGCGAGTAGAGGTACCCGACGATCTGGTCCACCTCCACCTGGACCTGCTCCTCGGAGACGTTCTCCAGCTTGAAGCCCTCCACCACGATGTACTCGAAGCAGGAGAGGCCGCTGCGCCACAGCTGGTTCACCAGGTCCTCGCCGCCGCGCTCGGAGTCCGTGAGCGCGATCAGCGTGAGGGTGACCAGCTCCTGAAGCGGCATCCCCGGCCGGAAGATCAGCTGGCGGATCCCGTCCCGGTAGAAGCGGTACGGCAGCGGCGAGTCTTCGGCGAAGAGCGGCTCGCCGTAGAGCAGCAGGTTCTGCGCCTCCACCTTGAGCGAGAGCGCGCCGTGGGTCTCCGTGTAGCTGGTCAGCGCCTCATGGGCCTTGGTGAGGAACTCGGGGAACTTCCCCTCGTTGTGCCGGTACATCGCGATCTGCTTGAGCCCCTTGAGCAGCTGGAAGGCGAACGCCTTGCCCAGCTCCACCTTCTGCGCCCGCGCGGGATCCGCCTCCGCGGAGGAGGACGCCGCCGGATCGGTCGCCTGGGGCTCGGCCTGCGACATGGACGAGGCCGATTCTACCCACGGCGGGAGAATCGGCTCCTTCACGCCGGCCCTGTGTGGGCGAGCGGGTCCATGTGCGGCTTGGGACTACCCGCCGGTCACTTCGCGGGGTGCGCCGCCTTCTCCTTGCGCGCGCCGACGAAGTAGAGCGCCGCCGCCATGCCCAAGAACGGAAGGAACGGCCAGACGTTCTCGTTGTGGGCGAGCGGGAAGTAGCGGGAGAGATCGAACTTCTGGTCCGCCTCCGCCACCGAGACCAGCGCCTGGAGCACGCCGGCGATGGAGCCGCCGGCGATCAGCCCGGAGGCCATCAGCACGCCGGGGGAGAACTCGGACTCCGCCGCGGACTCGCCCTTGCGCTTGCGGTCCACCAGGTAGCGGACGATCCCGCCCACGAAGATGCCGGCGGAGGTGGAGATGGGCAGGTAGACGCCCACCGCGAACGGGAGCGACGAGACGCCCACCAGCTCCATCATGATCGCCAGGAACGCGCCGATCAGGACGAGGCCCCACGGCAGCTTGCCGCCGAGCGTCCCGTCGATGATCAACCGGAAGAGCTGGGCCTTGGGGGCGTCGTACTTGAGCTGCTTGTGGGCCTGGTAGGCCACGTTGCCGCCCTCGTCCACCAGGTAGCGGCCGGCGAGCAGCCCGTCCTTGTCGCTCTCCAGCGCGACCACCCGGTACTGCTTGTGGTCGGTGCCGGACTCGATCGCCGCGTCCGCCGGCGCCTCGAGCCGCTTGCCCGGCGCCACCGGCTCCAGCTTCCACGGGTAGCTCCCGGAGACGCCCGGGTCCACCAGGTACTGGATCTTCCCGGAGCCATCCACCAGGTACTTGCCGCGCTGCACGCTGGCGATCTCGTCCGCCACGTAGTGGACCGTGTACATCTGCCCGTCCGGCCCCTTCATCTGCTGCGCGCCGGTCTCCACCTGCGCGGTGTACTCGGGGAAGCTCGCCGCCTTGAAGGTGGTGGCGGACTGGTTGAGCAACAGCAGCACGAAGCCGATCACGATCGCGCTGGTGATCACGCCCACCAGGATGGACAGCTGCTGGTTGCGCGGGGTGGCGCCCACCAGGAAGCCCGTCTTGAGGTCCTGGGAGATGGTGCCGCCGTTGGACGCGGCCACGCAGACCAGCGCGGCGGTGGTCAGCGCCATCGCCTTGAAGTGGGTGCCGGTCCAGCCAATGGCCACGAAGATCCCGCAGGTGAGCAGCAGGGTGGCCACCGTCATGCCGGAGATCGGGTTGGAGGAGGAGCCGATCTCACCCGTGATCCGGCTGGAGACGGTGACGAAGAAGAAGCCGAAGAGGACGATCAGCACCGCCGACATGGCGTTGATGTGGATGACCGGCGCCAGCCAGATCGCCGCGGCGATGGCCACCGAGCCGCCGAGCACCACCGGCATGGGCAGATCCAGCTCGGTGCGCTTCTTCGCGACGGGGGCGGCGCCCTGGCCCGCCTTGAGCGTCTTCAGGCCGCCCGCGAAGGCGCCGATGATCGTGGGGATGGCGCGCGCCAGGGCGATGAAGCCGCCCGTCGCGACCGCGCCGGCGCCAATGTAGAGGATGTACTGGTTGCGGATCTGGTACGGGCTCATCTCCGCGATCCGGAGCACCTGCTCGGGGTACATCGGCGTGGGCATGCTGTCGCCGAAGAGGTGGATCAGCGGGACCAGGATCACGAAGGCCAGCGCGCCGCCGGCCATCATGTTGGCGGCCACCTTGGGGCCGATGATGTAGCCCACGCCGAGCATCGGCGGAGAGACCTCGAAGGCCAGCGTGGCGCCCTTGAGGCGGCCCCAGAACGAGACGCCGAAGGTGGAGACGTCCGACCAGAGCTTGGTGATCAGGTTCAAGAACGCGTAGCCGAGCCCGATGAAGAACCCGAGGAACACGGTCTTGGCGTTGGTGCCGCCCTGCTCGCCCACGATCAGCACGTCCGCGCAGGCGGTGCCTTCAGGGTAGGTGAGCTTGCCGTGCTCCTTGACGATCAGGCCGTGCCGCAGCGGGATCATCATCAGGACGCCGATCAGGCCGCCCAGCAGCGCCACCAGGAGCACCCGGACCAGCTCCATGTCGTGCCCCATCAGGAGCAGCGAGGGGAGGGTGAAGGCCACGCCCGCGGCGATCGACTCACCGGCCGAGCCGGTGGTCTGGACGATGTTGTTCTCCAGGATGTTGGCGGGGCGCAGCTTGAGCGCCTTGGCCAGCCACCGGAAGAGCGTGATCGACAGCACCGCCACCGGGATGGAGGCGGAGACCGTGAGGCCCACCTTGAGGCCCAGATAGACGGACGAGGCGGCGAAGACGATCCCCAGCAGCGAGCCGATGATCACCCCGCGGAAGGTCAGCTCCGGGAGGACCTGCTCGGGGGGGATGAAGGGCTTGAACTCGGGCTCGGCGGCGGGCGGTGCGGCGCTCTCGCGGATCTTGCGGGCAGGCTCGGACACTGGGCTTGGCTCCTGATGGCAGCGAAGCCGGTGCTCGTAGCACACAACGTGTGCCAAAGGGGGCCCCCAAGCTGGGCCGGCGAGCCCTCAGGCGGTGCGGTGCGTCAGTCAGCGGATGGCGTTCCGCAGCCGCCGGGTGAGGACCTTGATGATCCCCATCCCGATCTCCGGCTTCTCGCTCATGATCTCCTCGAAGTCCTCGCGGGTGATCTTGAGCAGCTGGGCGGGGGTGAGCGCGGTGACGGTGGCGGAGCGGGGCTCGGCGTCCAGCAAGGCCATCTCGCCGAAGCACTCCCGCTCGCCCAGCTCGGCGATCACGCGGTCCTGGCGGTGGACGCGGACCTTCCCGTCCAGCACCAGGTAGAGCGCGTCCCCGGTCTCGCCCTCCGCGAAGATCTCGTCCCCCGGCTCACGTGACTCCTCCGTGGAGATGAGCGCGATTTGCGCCAGATCCTCGCCGGGGATCTGCGAGAAGAGGTCGATCGACTTGAGGAAGAGGACCTTCTCGACGGTGGAGATCATCGGCCTTGAGGGCGGCATAGCACAGGCGCAATGAGCCGCAGGCACACACGTACGGGGCGTTCATGGAACTTCGGATAGAGGGGCTGTCGAAGCGGTACCCCAACGGCGTCCAGGCGCTCTCGGACGTGAGCCTGCGGATCGGCGCGGGCATGTTCGGCCTGCTCGGCCCCAACGGCGCGGGGAAGTCCACCCTGATGAGGACTTTGGCCACGCTCCAGGAGCCGGACGGGGGCCAGGTGGCCCTGGACGGGCTGGACGTGCTGGCCCAGAAGGACGAGGTCCGGCGCGTGCTGGGCTACCTGCCGCAGGAGTTCGGCATGTACCCCAAGGTCTCCGCCTACGACATGCTGATGCACTTCGCCGTCCTCAAGGGGCTCAAGGAGGCCCGCGAGCGGCGCGAGGTGGTGGAGCGCCTCTTGCGCCAGACCAACCTCTGGGACGTCCGCAAGAAGGCGATCGGCGGGTTCTCGGGCGGGATGAAGCAGCGCTTCGGGATCGCCCAGGCGCTGCTGGGCAACCCCAAGCTGATCATCGTGGACGAGCCCACCGCCGGCCTGGACCCCGAGGAGCGGGTCCGCTTCCACAACCTGCTGGCGGAGATCGGCGAGAACGTCATCGTCATCCTCTCCACGCACATCGTCTCGGACGTGGCGGATCTCTGCGGGGCGATGGCGATCATCCACCAGGGGCGGGTGCTGCTCTCCGGCAAGCCGGCGGAGGAGATCGCCCGGCTGCGCGGGCGGATCTGGGAGAAGACGGTGGAGCGCGCGGCGCTGGCGGATCACCAGGCGCGCTTCGCGGTGATCTCCACCCGCCTGGTGGCGGGCAAGACGCAGCTGCGGGTGAACGCGCAGGCGCGCCCGGACGAGACCTTCACCGAGGCCGCCCCAGAGCTCGAGGACGTCTACTTCTCCGCCATCCGGAAGGTCTGACCCATGCGGACCTTTCTGGCGATCGCCGGGTTCGAGCTCAGGGGCCGGCTGGGCAGGATCTCCACCTACGTCTACGCGCTGCTCTTCTTCGCGCTCGCGGGCTTCTTCGTGCTCGCCGCCGGCGGCGCGTTCAAGGGCGCCACGGTGGAGTTCATCACCGGCGGCAAGCTCTACGCGAACTCCCCCTACGCGCTCTCGTTCATGCTGGTGCTGATCGCCCACTTCGGCGTGATGATGACCGCGGCGCTCGCGGGCCAGAGCACCTTCCAGGACATCGATCACCGCTGCAGCGCGCTCTTCTTCACCGCGCCGATCACCAAATTGCAGTACCTGGCCGGCCGCTTCCTGGGCGCGTTCGCCGTGGCGGTGCTGCTCTTCCTCGCCATTGGCGTGGGCGCGTGGGTGGCCATGCACCTGCCCTGGATGGAGCCCGCCAAGGTGGGGCCCGCGGTGCCCGGCGCGTACGCGCAGCCGTACCTGGGGCTCCTGCTGCCCAACCTCTTCATCACCAGCTCGCTCTTCTTCACCCTCTCCGCGCTCACCCGGCGGATGTTCCCGGTCTACGTGGGCGCGGTGGTGCTCCTGCTGGGCTACCTGATCGCCACCAACGCCTCGGACGGCGTGGACCACAAGGTCCTCTACGCGCTGCTGGATCCCTTCGGCAGCCAGGCGATCGAGCGGACCACCGAGTACTGGACCGTGGCCGAGCGCAACACGCGGCTCATTCCAATCTCCGGCCTGCTCCTCTGGAACCGGCTGCTCTGGATGGGCGTGGGGGCGGCGCTGCTGGCGCTCACCTACTGGCGCTTCTCCTTCACCCACCGCTCCGAGGCCCCCCGCGCCGCGAAGAAGAAGGTGACCGAGGCCCCGGAGGCGGCGCTCGCGCCCGCGGCGCCGCTGCGGCCGGTGGCGGTGGCGCTGGACTTCTCGGGGGCGCGGTCGTGGTCTCTGCTGGCCCGCCTGACCCGGCTGCAGCTGGTGGAGACGGTGAAGAACGTCTTCTTCGGGGTGATCGTCCTCGCCGGCGTGCTCTTCGTGGCGTCCGCCGCGCCGGCGGTGGGGCGCCTGTACGGCACGCAGACCTACCCGGTCACCTACGAGGTGCTGGAGCTGGTGGGCGGGACGTTCATGCTCTTCATCCTGGCGATCATCACCTTCTACGCGGGTGAGCTCGTCTGGCGGGAGCGGGACGCCGGGCTCGCGCAGATCCAGGACGCGCTGCCAGTGCCGACTTGGGTGATCTCCAGCTCCAAGCTCCTGGCGCTGATGGGCGTGCAGGTGCTGCTGATGGCGGTGGTGATGCTGTGCGGGATCACCTTGCAGGCGCTGCGCGGCTACTTCGAGTTCGAGCTGCCGCTCTACGTGAAGACGCTCTTCGGGCTGCGCCTCTTGGACGTCTGGATCCTCTGTTCGCTGGCGATCTGCGTCCACGTCCTGGTGAACCAGAAGTACGTGGCCCACTTCCTGATGATCCTCTACTTCCTGGTGGGGATCGCGCTGCCGCTGCTGGGCTTCGAGCACAACCTCTACCGGTTCAACCACGCGCCGGAGTGGAAGTACTCGGCGATGAACGGCTTCGGCCACATGCTCGCGCCGTTCCTCTGGTTCAAGCTCTACTGGGGCTGCGCGGCGCTGGGTCTGGCGATCGTCGCGCGGCTCTTCTGGGTGCGCGGGATGGAGACCGGCGCCCGCTGGCGGCTGCGACTGGCGCGCGCCCGCCTGACCCGGCCTGTGGTGGCGGGGCTGGCGGCCGTGCTCGTGGCCTTCACCGCGACGGGCGGGTGGATCTTCTGGAACACCAACGTGGTGAACCGTTACCAGTCGCGGGAGGCCGCCGAGCAGCGCCAGGCGGACTACGAGAAGGGCTACGCCTCGTGGCACACGGCGCCGCTGCCGAAGGTGACGGGGGTGAAGACGGACGTGGAGATCTTCCCGGCGGAGCGCCGGGTGGAGATCCGCGGCACCTTCCAGCTGGAGAACGCCAACGACGTGCCGGTGTCCAAGGTGCTGGTCACCACGCGCGCCCGGCCCCGGGTGCGCACGCTGCAGTTCGGCCGCGGCGAGAAGACCCTGGTGGACGATCCCCGGCTGGGCGTCTCCATCCACGAGCTGGGGCAGCCGCTCCAGCCGCACGAGAAGGCCGAGCTCACCTTCACGCTCGCCTACGACAACCCGGGCTTCGAGAACGACGGCTCGAACACGGACCTGGTGGAGAACGGCACCTTCTTCAACAGCGACTACTTCCCCACGGTGGGCTACCGCTGGCACCAGGAGATCACGGAGGAGGCGAAGCGCAAGCAGCTCGGCCTGCCCGCCAAGCCGCGGGTCCCGGACCTGGACGACAAGGCCGAGCTCGCCCGCAACTACTTCATCCCGGACGCGGACTGGATCAGCTTCGAGGCCACCATCGGCACCAGCCCGGATCAGCTGGCGATCGCGCCGGGCTACCTGCAGCGCGAGTGGACGCAGAACGGGCGGCGCTACTTCCACTACAAGATGGACGCGCCGATCCTGAACTTCTACGCGTTCATCTCCGCGCGCTACGCGGTCAAGAAGGACGCCTGGAACGACGTGGCGATCGAGATCTTCCACCACCCCAGCCACACCTACGATCTCGACCGGATGATCCGCGGCGTGAAGGCCTCGCTGGACTACTTCACGAAGAACTTCGGCCCGTACCAGCACCGCCAGGTGCGCATCATCGAGTTCCCGCGCTACGCGACCTTCGCCCAGTCCTTCCCCAACACCATCCCGTACTCGGAGGGGATCGGCTTCATCGCCGAGGTGGACGAGAGCAAGGAGGACGCGGTCGACTACCCGTTCTACGTGACGGCCCACGAGGTGGCGCACCAGTGGTGGGCGCACCAGGTGGTGGGCGGCAGGGTGCAGGGGGCCACGGTCACCTCGGAGACGATGTCCCAGTACGCCGCCCTGATGGTGATGAAGCACGCGTACGGGCCGGAGTCGATGAAGCGCTTCCTGCGCTACGAGCTCAACCGCTACCTGCGGGGTCGCGGCACCGAGAAGAACCGCGAGCGGCCGCTTTTGCGCGTGGAGGATCAGGGCTACATCCACTACAGCAAGGGCAGCCTGGTGATGTACGCGCTGCAGGACGCGCTGGGTGAAGACGTGCTCAACGGCGCCCTGCGCAAGTACCGGGACGCGGTGGCGTTCCAGAAGCCCCCGTTCACCACCTCGCGGGAGCTCTTGGGCTACCTGCGCGCCGCGGCGCCGCCCGAGAAGCAGGCGCTGCTCACGGACTTGTTCGAGAAGATCACGCTCTTCGAGCTGCGCGCCACCGCCGGGACGGTGCAGAAGCGGGACGACGGCAAATGGGACGTCACGCTGAAGGCCACCGCGAAGAAGTTCTACGCCTCGGAGCTGGGCGAGGAGACCGAGGTCCCTCCGGCGGACGACGTGGCCGTGGGCGTGCTGGACGCGAAGGGCAAGGTGCTGGCGCTGCGGCGGGAGCGGGTGGACCAGCCGGAGCACGAGTGGCGCTTCGTGGTGGACGCCGAGCCCGCGAAGGCGGGGATCGATCCGCTCAACCTGCTGATCGACCGTATGCCGGACGACAATGTGATCGCGCTGGAGCGCGTGGAGACGAAGACCGCGGCGCGCTGAGTGCTTAGGCTGCGCGGCATGGCGCGCACCCGGCAGGCGCAGCTCCCGCAGCTGCAGGACACCTTCCGCAAGATCTCCCAGCTGCTCTACGACACCAAGGTGCCGCCGGAGGTGCTGGAGCGGGAGGTGATGCCCTTCATCGCCGAGGACGTGGTCTTCGTGGACCCCTGGCAGGAGGGCGGCCGCCGGGACCGCTACCGGCTCGGGCTCGCCGGCTTCCACCGCATGCTCAAGTTCGACCTGGACCTCTTCCAGGTCAACGTCACCCTGGACGAGCCGGCGGGGAAGGGCAGGGCGATCGCCGACGGGGTGATGAACCTCCGGCTGCTCGAGCCGCTGCTCACGTACCCGCTGCGCACGGTGCTCGTCTACGAGTTCACGCTCGAGCCGGAGGGCCACTTCCTGATCCACCGGCACGAGGAGATGTGGAGCCTGGGCGACATGATCGAAGCCGTGCCGCTGTTGGGGAAGCTCTACGCGAAGGGCTTCCGCAAGGCGTTCAGCCAGGGCTTCCTCTTCGCCTCCTGGCTCTCCACGCGGGCCTCCGCGCGCCGCTGAAGGGCGCGATCCCCGCTCAGGCCGAGCGAAGTCGAGGCCCCCGGTACCAGGGTGCCCCTCCACTTCGCTCGAGGGGACCGGCGTATTAGCCTCCGCCCAAGATGGCGCCGACGATCCGTGTGGCAGGGCTGGCAGATGCAGACGCGCTCGCGCAGCTGGGCGCGGAGACCTTCACCGAGACGTTCGGCCATCTCTACCCGCCGGCGGATCTGGCGCACTTCCTGGAGGCGTTCCAGTCGCCTCGCCACTGGTCTGGGCTCCTGGCGGATCCGCGGTTGCGGACCTGGGTGGCCGAGGAGGGGGGCCGGCTGGTCGGCTACGCCCGCGCCGGCCCGTGCAAGCTGCCGCACCCGGAGGTGACCGCCCGTTCGGGGGAGCTCTACAACCTCTATGTGGCCCGCTCGCTCCAGGGCTCCGGGGTGGGCCGGGAGCTCTTTGACACGGCGCTGGAGTGGCTGACGGCGGAGGGCTACGCGCCGCTCTGGATCGGCGTCTACTCCGAGAACCACCGCGCGCTGAGCATCTACGAGCGGCGCGGCTTCCGGCGGGTGGGGGAGTACCTGTTCGAGGTGGGCGCCACGCGGGATCGGGAGTTCATCCTCCGCCGCCCCTGAAAGGCCTCAGCTCGTCAGCTGTTGCCGGCGCTGGGAGATCAGCGCGGCGCGCTGGCGGACCACCGGGGTCTCGTCCACCAGGTGCGCCTCGGCCTCCCGGTGGGCCCGCTCCGGGAAGGAGCGCAGCAGGCAGACCAGCGCCGTCTCGCGCACCACCGGGTGCGGATCCGCCGCCGCCGCGGCGAAGGTCTCCTCCGGCAGCGGCAGCCCGTGCTCGCTCGCGTAGAGCAGGGCGCAGGAGCGCACCCAGCCGTTCTCGTCGCGGCACAGCTCGCGCACCATCTCTGAGGCCGTGCTCGGCAGGGGACGGGTGAGCAGCGGCACCACCTGGCGCAGCCGCTCCGCGCGCGGCGCGTCTTCGATCAGCGGCAGGAGCATCCGCTTCAGCTCCCGGTCGAGCAGGTTGTCGAGCAGCTCCACCGCGTTGGCGCGCCGCCGCCCCGCGTCCAGCGCGGTGGCGTCCCGCAGGCCGGCGGCGATGCTCTCCATGTCCGCCTCGGGGAAGAGCACCGCCAGGAGCAGGAAGACGCGCCGCTCGGCCTGGGCCACCTTGTCCGCCAGCGCGGAGGTGAGCAGCGCCGCTGCTGCGGCGGGTCCCCGGCGGGGCGTGTCCGAGGAGGGCAGCTTGGTGAGCCGCAGCAGCTCCGCCGCGGCGATCGCCAGGAACGCGTGGGTGAGCTCCGTCTGCAGCGCCGCCCGGACGGCCGAGCGCTCCGGGGCGGAGAGCCGCGTCCCCTTGGACACGCGGGTGAGCGCGCGGAAGACGCGGGTGCGCAGCTCCTCGTCCGTCTCCCCCAGGTGCTCCAGCAGCACCGGCGCGGCGGGCGGCCCCATCCGCCCCAGCACCCGTGCCACCCCGCGGCGCATCCGCGCGTCCTCCAGGTGGTTGCCGAGCACCCTGGCCAGCGCGCCCACCGTGGGGGCGCCCAGCTCTGAGAGCGCCTGGATCGCCTCGCGCCAGGTGTCCGCGCCCTGCAGCTTGTAGATGAGGGGCAGGGTGAGCTCGGGGCTCTTCAGCTGCCCGGCGGCCAGCACCGCCGCGCGTCGCACCGGCGGGGCCGGGTCGTTCATCAACTCGAGCACCGGCTGGTAGAAGTTCCGCACCCCCACCGCGCCCAGCACCTTGGCCGCGTGCTCGCGCATCACCGGCTCCTCGTGGCCGATCAGCGCCTTGAGCGCCTCGGCCGCGGCGAGCACGCCGTCCAGCCCGCCGTAGCGGATCATCCCGGTGATCGCCGCGCTGCGGATGGCGGGGTCGGGGTCTCCCAGGAACGCGCTCACCGAGCGCACGGACTTGTCGCGGCCGATGGCGCAGAACGCGGTGACCGCCGCGGCCCGGACGCCGGCGTCCTCATCTTCGAAGCGGCGGAAGATGGAGTTGGCGAAGCGCAGCGTCTGCCGGCGCGAGTAGTAGCTCAGCGCGGAGACGCGGATGGCGGGCAGCGGGTGCTCCAGCAGCGCCTCCACCCGGTGATCCAGCCCCAGGTTCTCCAGATACGGCAGCAGCTCGAGCGCGCTCAGGACCTCGCGCGGGTCGCCGCTCTCCAGCGCGCGCAACACCACGCCCTGGGTGGAGCCGTCCTGGACGCGGTGGCGCACCGAGGCGAGCTCGAGCCGCCGGTTCTTGAGCGTGTCCTGGAGCGAGCGCAGGTACTGGGAGCGCAGCGAGAGCACCACCAGCGTCCAGCAGATCCCGAGGAGGATCCCGATCGGCGCCAGCGAGCCGGTGGGGAGCTGGAGCCAGCGCGAGTGGCCGAGCAGGAAGAGCCCGGAGAGGCCAATGGCCACCGGCTTCACCACCCCGTCGATGAAGGCCTTGGCCGAGGCCCGCGAGTGGCTGGCCACCGGCAGGTAGAGGATCTGCGTGGTGGCGTCGTTCACCGAGTAGCGGAAGAGGGAGTCCGCGCCCTTGGCCAGCGAGGCGGCCCACAGCCCAGGGAAGAACGCCAGCACGGACGTCCCGAAGAGCACGGACAGCGGCAGCACCGCCAGCGAGCCGATCACCCCCACCCGCGAGAGCAGCGAGTTGGTGCCGAACAACTGCAGGCCGATCGCCAGCAGGCCGATCACCACGTTGAAGCGGCCGAAGTACGCGGCCAGCTCACCGACCGGGAAGCTCTCCTTGGCGATCACCTTGAACTGGTAGTCCACGATCGTGATCGTGAAGAAGGTGACCGCCGCCAGGAGCGCCACCGCCCGCAGGTGGCCGGAGGTGAGGACGCGGGTGGCCCCGAGCGCGCGCCGGATGGAGGGGACGCGGCCCTGCGCGGCGCGGGCGAACATCCGCTGACGCCCCACCTGGCCCGCGGCCCAGGCCGCGCCGGCGCAGCCCAGGCAGAGCGCCACGCAGACCCAGAGCAGCGCGCTCGCGCCGTAGCGCAGCGCCACCCGGGAGATGGTGAGCCCCACGAAGATGTTGGCGAGCGTCCCACCCGAGCCGATCAGCCCGTAGAGCCGCTTCGCCTCGCGCGCGTTGAACAGCTCGTTCGCCAGCGTCCAGAACTGAAGCAGGCACAGCGCGCCCATCACCTCCACGTAGACGTAGAGCGCCGCGTAGAGCCAGGTCCTGCCGGTCTGATCCACCGCCCAGGCAAGCGCGTAGAGGACGGCGAAGAGCAGGGAAGAGCCGGCCGCCATCCGATCCCGGCGCACCCGCGCGGCGAGCGGGCTGTAGAACGTGCCGACGCCCGCTACGGCCACCGCGGAGGCCACGTACATCCAGGCGAGCTCGCGCGGATCCCGGTGCGTGAGGAAGAGCGCGTCCCGCACCGCGCGGCCGGAGAGGAACGCGCCCACCGCAAAGAGGCTGTGGAGGAAGAGGACGCCGGTGAGCCGCCGCTCCGCGGGGCGCACCGGAAAGAGCGTCTCGGCCACGCGCGCGAGCACGGGCCAACGCTAGCAGCGCCCGTCCGGGCGCTTTGAGGTGGCCGGTGTAAGGGCAGGGCGCTCGGGCGCGCACCCAGGCGGTACCTACCTGGGCGGACACCCCAAACCGTTCACCCCGAGCGAAGTCGAGGGGCGCTCGACCTCATGACTGCCTTCGACTCTCGGGGTGGACTGCGGGTGCAGCGCTACAGCTGCGCCGCCGCCTCGGGCTCGACCTCGGCCATCAGCGCGGCCAGCTCGCCCTTGAGCTTGTCCTTGGCGCGGATCTCCAGCTGGCGGGCGCGCTCGCGGGAGAAGCCGAAGTGCTCGCCCAGCTCCTTGAGCGTCATCGGCCGCTCGTTCATCACGCGCTGCTCGATGATGAAGCGCTCGCGGGGATCCAGCCGCATCAGCGCGGTGCGGACCCGGGAGTTGATCAGCCCCGCCTCCTCCTTGTCCGCGAACTGATCATCCTGGCCGGCCGCGCCGGAGACCACGAAGTCCACGTGGCTGTTGCCGCCGTCCTCGCCCATCGGCGCGTCCAGCGACAGGTCGCGCCCGCCCATCCGCTGCTCCATCTCGCGGACCTCGGTGGGCTTGACGTGCAGCCGCTTGGCGATCTCTTCCACGTTGATCACCGTGTTCTCGCCGTGGTTGAGCTTCTCCAGCTCGCGGCGGGTGCGGGCGAGCGAGAAGAAGAGCTTCCGCTGCGCCTGCGTGGTGCCCAACTTCACCAGCGACCAGCTCTTGAGGATGTAGTTCTGGATGTACGCGCGGATCCACCAGACCGCGTAGGAGATGAGGCGGATGCCCTTGTCCGGGTCGAACTTCTGCACGGCCTTCATCAGGCCGATGTTCCCCTCCTGGATCAGGTCGGACATCTTGATGCCGTACGAGCGGTACTCGTAGGAGACCTTCACCACGAAGCGGAGGTTGGAGGTCACGAGCCGGTGACCGGCCTGGAGATCTCCCTTCCGGAAGCGCCGCGCCAGCTTCTGCTCTTCTTCGACCGTCAGGAGCGAGTAGTGGTTGATCTCCGACAGGTACATCGAGAGGGAGCCGGAGGAGGACGACGACTGCTCGGTGGTGGTCTGCATCAGCTTCTCCGTTCGAGTGCTTCGCGTGTGGGGGTTGCCAAGAGCAACCGCAGTGCCAGGGCCGCCCCGCTTCAATCGTCAAAGACCGCAAGGGGTTGGAGACGGTCCGGCCCCTTCCGCCGTCAAGCCCCGGTAAGGGTTACAGACCCGCTCGAGCAACCCTCCCCGGGGGGAGCGGAAAAACCTTCCGCAGTGTTCACTCCTGGCGCCTTCCCGGCTCTTCCGATGGCTCGCCGCGCTGGGGCTCCGGCTGTTCCCGCTCCGGCTCTGGTGGGGCGTTGCGCTCGGGCGCGGTCCACTCTTCGCCCGCGCCTACGCGCGTGGGGCTCTGCGGGCTGTCGCTCGGCCGCCACTCCTCCGGGTGCTTGTCCTGGGAGCTCCACTCCACTGCGCCGGGCGGCGCGAACTCCAAAGGCCGTTCGGTCTTCACCTCGGACTCCGCGGGCGGCTGGACGCCGGGCGAGTCGCTCTGCTTGTTGGGCATGGTGTGGCTCCTTTGTGGGGGAAGGTAACGGGCGCTTCGCGCGGTGCCGACTGCCCGCACCGCTGGGCTGTTCACCGGGCGGCCGTGGGAGCGCCCTGCACGCCCCGAGTCGCCCGGTGCTTAACGTTCGGCACGACGACAAGGAGGAGACACCATGAACAAGGATTCCATCCGAGGGCGTTGGGAAGCCTTCAAGGGCAAGGTGAAGAAGGAGTACGGCGAGGCCACCGGCGACCGGCGCACGCAAGTGAAGGGCGCGGCGCAGGAGGGCGCTGGGAAGGTGCAAGGAGGCATCGGCGACGCGATCGATGAGCTGAAGCGCCCGCGCGAAGAGCCCGGAAAGCCTTAGCGTTTACCCGCGCCCACACGAGGCGGGGAGAGGTTGTTGAAAGCCAGCAGCCGAGCGGGTGTCCTGGGGAGCGAACGGTTCCCTTCCCCCAAGAGGTCGCCCCCGATGCTGGCCCCCCGCCCCCTGCTGCTTTGCTCGCTGCTCTTGCTGACCGCGTGCCCTTCTGAGGAGGCAGGCGGCGGAGATCCGGATGGCGGCGGCGGCGCCGACAACGGGAAGGTGGCGAGCATCGTCGTCACGCCCTCCGCTGCCACCCTCAACCTGGGCGGCGAGTTCACGTTCCTGGCCGAGGCCTTCGACGAGACCGGCAATCCCCTCACCGACGTGACCTTCACCTGGGAGTCGGTGTTGCCGACGTACGCCAGCGTGACGGGCGGCCAGGTGACGGGCCTTGCAGTGGGCGGCACGGCGATCACCGCGAAGATCGGCCGGGTCTCCAGCAACAGCGCCACCGTCCTGGTGATGCCGGCGCCCAAGCCCACGGATCCCTCGAGCGACGAGGTGCTCGAGCAAGCGAAGAGCGCGGGGCTGATCAACGACGAAGAGCTGCTCATGTACCGCGTCTTCGCCGCCTTCAATGATCCGCGGCTCCCTCTGCAGTACCGAGGCAACGGCGTGGGCGGCTTCGAGAGCGACGTGCTCGATGAGCTGAACGAGAAGTTCGACGGGCTGACGCTCAAGACCCAGAACGCGCTCGCGATGTACCTCATGCGCCCCGCGGACAAGGGGAGCTGGCTGAACACGCCCGTGCCGGACACCGGGCTGGATGAGGGGCGCCCCAGCTGCCGCGGCGAGTCCGCCGGCTGGACGACCATCAACCCCAGCTACGCCAAGGTGAACGTCTGGTACGACTTCCGCGTCCCCGGGCAGAAGGAGAAGGCGCAGGCGGTCTCCGACGCGATCGAGAAGGAGATCTGGCCCAAGCTGATCGACGGCGTGGGGTTTCCCGAGCCGCTCAGCGATGTCTCGGTGCTCGGCTGCTACGGCGGCGACAAGCGGCTCGACGTCTACCTGGTGCGCAACCTCAAGGACCGCGCGAACACGCCGTCGCAGGGGCTGAACTTCTACCAGGCGCCCACGTACATCTTGCTCCGCGCCAGCATGACGGCGGACGAGATGCAGGGCGCGGTCGCGCACGAGATGATGCACTCCATCCAGTGGGCCACGAAGATGGCCAGCTTCCAGCACAGCTACGGTTGGATCCGGGACGCGATGGCGAACTGGGCGATCGACCACGTCTTCGGGATGACCCACCAGGTCGAGCAGGACTACGCCGATTGCCACATGAACTCGACTGAGGTCTCCCTCGATGACCGCAGCAAGGGGCACTGCGTGGCGATGGGGGGCGACGTGCGGCGCGACTACGGGGCCTACCTGTTCTTCCAGCACATCGCCCGCACGCAGTCTCCCGCCACGGTCAAGGCCATCCTCGCGGGGCTGACCACCGCGAACACCGGAGTCGAGGCGGTCAATGCGAACATCAGCGGCGGCTTCAAGGATCAGTGGCCGAAGTTCGGCAAGGCGCTCTGGAACCAGGCGCCGGTGGATACCAAGCCCGGCTTCAAGATGTGGGATGCGTTGAGGGAGGTCGTCCAGCCGTACGACGAGACCGGCGATCTCGGCTCGGCGCCGGAGCTCAAGACGGTGCTACCGAGCGAGATCAAGGATCTCTCGAACTTCTATCTGCGGTTCACCTTCAACGATCACGAGGCTCGGTCGGTGCTCTTCTACAACGGCTGGTTCGACCAGGCGAAGGCGGGCAAGGCAGTCAAAGTGCTCGCGCTGTGGAAGGACGCGGCCGGCACGTGGCAGGACGAGGACTGGACCGACTACGAGTTCGTGGGCCTCTGCCGCGACATCAAGAACCAACGCGCCAAGGAGCTGCTGATCATCGTCAGCAACGGCGAGTTCACCCCTGGCGGCGGCGGAAAGCTGACCGCGGCCAAGGCGCCCTACCTCAAGCGGAACAACATGGCCTGCTACAAGGCCAAGGGCACCGGGCGGTACGACGAGACGCACTCCTCCTGGACAGGTCCGGGGCGGGTGGGGGACTCCACGCTGACGTTCCAGGTGCGGCCCGAAGCCGGGCAGCTCGACTTCAAGCACCCCCAGTTCCCGGACACGCTGCGCGTCGGCGGCAACACCCTGATGACCGTCTCCGGGCCCTTCACCTTCAGCATCAACTACAGCACCACCGGCTGCTCGTTCAGCGGCGGCCCCTGGACCTTCATGTTCGGCCCCTTCGCGGGCTTCATGATGACCAACCCGTTCCCGGAGCTGCGAACGGAGGATTCGGATCTCAGGGACTGGCTCAAGTACCCGGCGCGCTCCTACGTCGCGGCCGCGTCGGACCAGACGATGGTGACCGTCAACGTCTCCGGCGTTGGGTGCAGCCCCACGCAGCCCGACATCACGGGCGGGATGCTCCTCACCAACGACGCCAACTCCGGGCTCTACATCAACCCGCCGGTGGTGATGCCGAACGGCCAATTCAAGGGCGCGTTCCAGACCTCCGACGCCAGGTTCAAGTGGGACCTGCAGCCGCAGCCGGAGCCGTAGAACTGGGCGCTGACTTGGAGTCTCTGCCGCCCCTCGACTACGCGCCTACGGCGCTGACCTGAAACTTGCCGCGCCCCGCTCAGCCCGAGCGAAGTCGAGGGCCCACCGATCGTGGGGCCTCTC
>JBGATB010000031.1:0-117622 GCA_044229415.1 Myxococcaceae bacterium
CGAGGGCCCGCCGATCGTAGGGACTCTCGCTCGTGGGGCCCTCGACTTCGCTCGGGCTGAGCGGACGGCCCCACGTTTCTTTCCCTGACTGATGCTCAGCGCCCCGCCACCACGCGCAGCCCGGGGCTGCGAACGCTCTGCCGCAGCAGCGCCGCCCACAGTGCGCGCGGCGCAGTGCCGGGCTGGAGCGGCTTGCCGGCGAGAGATCTGAACCAGCCGCTGCGCTCCCCACTGGAGAGCACGCGCGCCAGCCGCTCGAGCAGCGTGGGCAGGTCCGAGATCAACTTCGGATAGACCACCGCGGCGATCCGGCCGGAGCCCAGCGGCGCGATCACATCCGAGGCGCGCAGGGAGTGGCGGACCGCGCCGGCGCAGGCCGCCTGATCCGCCTTGGGATCGAACCGGACCATCAGCACCGCGGCGGGCGAAGGGTGGCTCGCCGCCGGATCCAGCTCATGGAGCAGGAGCAGGTGGAAGGCCTGCCGGGTGGGCATCCCGGTGGCGGGGTTGATCAGCGGACGGGGACGGGCGGGCGCCTCGCGCGCGGTCTCGGTCACCAGGCCGAGCAGCACGTTGACGAAGTCGAGGATCTCCGCGCGCGAGCGGTTGCTGCGCACCAGCTCGTTGTAGAAGGTCCGCGCCAGCAGGACGTTGGAGCGGGACGCCTCGCTCTCGAAGAGCGGGCTGCGCCGTTCCGTCCCCATCTTCAGCGCGCGGCTTCCAGCTGGAGGTGGGAGGGGTTGACACACTCGGCGGTGCCGCAGCTGCGCAGGCGCATCCCGCCGGGCACCTCGCCGTGCAGCCGGACCCACGCGCGGGCCGGCAGATCCGCGCCGATCTCCTCCCCCCACGACAACCAACAGCCGGTGTTGGGCTCGGGCACGGAGCGGGCAAGGAGGGGCTCGAGCTCTTCGACGACGTGGGGCATGGCGACAGCTCCGACGGTTCCGCGGGGGGTACCGCCATCGTAGAGAAGTTCAACGTCGCTTCGCGACGGTGGCTCCGGGTGGGGATCGGTCCGACGCGGGGCTTTCCGCCCTCGAGGGCGTGCGGCGGTGTGGTCCAGAGAAGGCGCTCAACCCACGGCGGCCTCGGAGCAGCCCGCGTATAGACTTCCACTCCGATGGAGCGAGCGCAGAGCCGAGCGGGATCCTCCTCCGAGCCGAGCTCGCGGCTGGGGAAGTACCAGATCCTCACCCGGCTCGCGATCGGCGGGATGGCAGAGATCTTCCTCGCCGTGGTCTCTGGCCCGGGCGGCTTCCGCAAGTTCGTCACCCTCAAGCGGATCCTCCCGGAGCTTCGCGAGCAGGAGGAGTTCGTGAAGATGTTCCTCGACGAGGCGCGGATCAGCGCGTCCCTGTCGCACGCGAACATCGCGCAGGTCTTCGACCTGGGGATGGAGGGGGACGACCTCTACATCGCCATGGAGTTCGTGGCCGGCAGGGACCTGGGAGAGATTTTGCGCGAGTGCAAGCGGCGGAACCGGCCGCTGCCGCTCGGCTTCGCCGCGATGGTGGCGCGCAACGTCTGCCTGGCGCTCCACTACGCCCACCACTTCAGCGTGGCCGGCAAGGCCTCCCCGGTGGTCCACCGGGACATCTCGCCCAACAACCTGATGGTCACCTACGACGGCTCGGTGAAGGTGATCGACTTCGGCGTGGCCAAGGCCAAGGGGAGCCTGGGCAAGACCGGCGAGGGCGCGGTGAAGGGGAGCAGCGGGTACATGTCCCCCGAGCAGGTCCGCGGCGGCACCATCGACAGCCGCAGCGACCTCTTCTCCGCCGGCGTGGTCCTCCACGAGCTGCTCTCGGGCCGGCCGCTCTTCCGCCGCCGCACGGATCTGCTCACCATCCGGGCCATCCTCCGAGAGGAGATCCCCGATCCGCGCCGCTCCAACCCCGGCGTGCCCGCCTCGCTCGCCAACGTGGTGATGCGCTCGCTGGGGCGGGATCCGCAGCTGCGCTACGCCTCGGGCCGCGAGATGGCCAAGGCCATAGAAGAGGCGGTGCCGGCGCTGATGTTCGACGAGTCCCAGGCCTCGGAGTTCATGTGCGAGCTCTTCGAGGAGCGGATGACGCAGACGCGCGCCCTCTTCGAGTTCGCCTCCCCCGAGGCGGACGACGCTTCGCTCCGGCGGGCGGCGAAGTTCCTGGAAGGGCACTCCACCGGCCGCCCTCCGTCCGGCAGCGGCGGCGCCGGCGGCACCGATGAGCACGTCACCGGCGAGCAGCCCGCCTACCGCACCGCGGTGCTGCACCTGGACTCCAGCGGCGCCGCCCCCGCGCCGCTGCCGCCCGGGGTGATGGACGTCACCGGCGTGGGCGCCCACGAGCGGCCCTTCACCACCGGCGTCATGCAGCTGGCGCAGCTGCCCGCCCCCGCGCCCAGGCCGGCGCCGCCCGTCCCCGCCCCCGCGCCCATCCAGCTCACCCAGCCGGTGGCGCCGCCGCCCGCGTACATCCTGGTGGTGGACGACTCGGAGATCAGCCGCCGCTTCATCGAAGCGCACGTGCAGGAGGCGGGCTACGAGGTCCAGTGCTGCACCTCCGCCGAGGACGCGCTGGCGGCGATGGAGCGGCGGGTGCCGGACTTGATCCTCCTGGACCTGCTGATGCCGGGGATCGACGGCTTCGGCCTGTGCCAGCGGATCCGCCTGCGGCCGCAGTGGCGGACGCTGCCCATCGTCTTCCTCTCCTCCGCCTGTTCGCTCGAGGAGCGGCTGCGCGGCCTCACGGTGGGCGGGGACGACTTCCTGCGCAAGCCGTACGATCCCACCGAGCTCGCCGCGCGGATCCACGCGCACCTGCAGCGGGTGGCGTTCCTGCGCCAGGCCGGCCAGCCGCACTGAGGCGGACAACAGCCGCGTGAACGTCCGCGCGGTTCGTGCCAACCTCCGCCGCCCCGTGCCTTGGGGCGAAGGAGGAGCGGCGGATGACCGCAGGCTGGCAGGAGCGCTACGCGTCGAAGGTGAAGACCGCCGAGGAGGCGGTGGCCCAGCTGCAGCCGGGCAGGCGGATCTTGATCGGCTCCGGCGCCGCTGAGCCGGCCGCGCTGGTGGCGGCGATGACCGCCGCGCCCCAGCTCGCGGACAACGACGTGGTCCACCTGCTCACGCTCGGGCCCGCTCCCTACGTGGCCCCGGGCCAGGAGGGGCGCTTCCGCCACACGGCCTTCTTCATCGGCCAGAACGTCCGCGAGGCGGTGCTCGGCGGCCGGGCGGACTTCATGCCGGTGTTCCTCTCGGAGATCCCCCGGTTGATCCGCGGCGGCCGGGTGCGGGTGGACGCCGCGCTGATCCAGGTGAGCCCGCCGGACGCCCACGGCTACTGCAGCCTGGGCGTCTCCGTGGACGTGGTGCGCGCGGCGGTGGACTCCGCGCAGTGCGTGCTCGCGGAGGTGAACCCGAGGATGCCGCGGACGCACGGCCACTCCTTCGTGCACGTGGACCGGCTGGCGGCGCTGGTGCCGGTGGACGCGCCGCTCTACGAGCGGGCCGCGGAGCCGCTGGACGAGATCTCCCGTGAGATCGGCCGGCAGGTGGCCACGCTGATCCCGGACGGGGCCACGCTCCAGCTGGGGATCGGGAAGATCCCGGACGCGGTGCTCGCCGCGCTCGGGGGCCGCTCGGACCTGGGCATCCACAGCGAGATGTTCTCGGACGGGGTGATGGCCCTGGAGCAGCAGGGGGTGATCACCGGCCGGCGCAAGACGCTCCTGCCGGGGAAGATGGTGACCTCGTTCCTGATGGGCAGCCGGCGGCTCTACGAATGGGCGCACGAGCACCCGGCGCTGGAGATGCGCCCCAGCGACTTCACCAACGACCCGGCGATCATCGCCCGGCATGACCAGATGATGGCGATCAACTCCGCGCTGGCGGTGGACCTCACCGGCCAGGTGGCCGCGGACACGGTGGGCGGGCGCTTCTTCTCCGGCATCGGCGGGCAGGTGGACTTCGTCCGGGGCGCCGCGCGCAGCGAGGGCGGCAAGCCGATCATCGCGCTGCCCTCCACCGCCAAGAAGGGCACCGTCAGCCGCATCCAGGCCGCGCTCGAGTCCGGCGCCGGGGTGGTCACCAGCCGGGGGGACGTCCACTACGTGGTCACCGAGTACGGCGTGGCGGACCTCTGGGGCAAGAGCGTGCGGGAGCGGGCCACCGCGCTCATCTCCATTGCCCACCCGGACTTCCGCGGCGAGCTGGTGGCCGCGGCCAAGGCGCGCCACTACGTCTTCCCCGAGCAGCGCGTCCCCCGGGGGCGCTACCCGTGGGCGCAGGAGCGCGAAGAGAAGCTGAAGGACGGCGCGCGCGTGCTCATCCGCCCGCTCCGGATGGCGGACGAGGAGGCCTACCAGGACCTGCTCTATCGGTGCTCGGAGCAGAGCCTCTACCAGCGCTTCTTCGCCCACCGGCGGACCCACCCGAACGACGAGGTCCAGAAGCTCTGCGATCTCGACTACGAGCAGAACATGGCGCTGGTGGCCGAGCCGGTGGGCTCCAACGAGCTGGCGGCGGTGGTCCGCTACGACGTGGACCCCGCCACCGGGCTGGCGGAGCTGGCCTTCCTCGTCCGAGACGACTGGCACGGGCGGGGCCTGGGCACCGCCCTGATGCGGCGGATGGCGGAGATCGGCCGCGCCACCGGGCTGCCGGGCTTCCAGCTGGACGTGCTCGGCGCGAACGGGGCCATGCTCGCCATCGTCCACCGCAGCGGCCTGGTGGTGACCGGACAGGAGTCCGGCGGCGTCTGGCACCTGGTGGCCCGGTTCGAAGCAGCGCCCCCGCCCGCGCCCCCGGCCTGAAGTTCGCTCACTGCGGCACGTAGACCACGGTCGTGCCCTGGTAGACGGGGCGATAGATCACCCCGCCGCAGGCCACCCCGGCGTAGCAGCCCGGCGGCAGCGCGCTGAGCGCCGCCGCGGTGCCCACCACGGCCGCCGTGCCCACCGCCGCAGCGCCGACCGCCGCGGCGCCGCCATACGCCGCCCCGCGATAGGCCGTGCGCCTGGCCACGCCGGCGTAGCTCATCGGCGTGAGCGGCCGGCCCACCACCGCCAGCGCCGGCGCGCCCACCATCAGGGTCAGCCCTGTCGCCGCGCCCAAGAGCGCCTTCCACTTCCGTCTGTTCGTCATGATCGTCCTCCCTCCGGGATTCAAGGCTGTGACCCGTCCTGCTGCGACTTCAGCTCGATGCGCTTGGAGCCCGGCGGTGGCGTGAACGCGAACAGCGCCGGCGAGAGCTCCACGTTGGGCTGCCAATTCGACAGCGAGGCCGAGAACTCGGGCTGCCCCTCGTCCGACTTGGAGACGATGGTGTAGCGGCAGGGCAGCGGCTTGGCGCCGTCCTGCACCCAGACCTGGAAGTCCACGTCCGCGCCCTTGAACGCGAGGTGGTGGCAGCTCAGGGTGCCAATCGGCTCCACCCCAAGGTACGAAGCCTGGGTGACGCCCGCCATCAGCTCGTCATACGGGCGGCCCAGGAAGAGGTCCGCGCTGGGCGCGTCCATGCCGTACTTGCTCCGGGCGGTGTCGATCGCCTCCTCGAGCGTCCCGGGCGCGGGGGCGGTGGCGTAGTAGCCGGTGCGCTTGCCGTAGAGCGAGAACTGCTTCCCGTCGTAACGGAACACGGTGTCGGCGACAGGGCCGAGCCGCTCCACGCGGAACTTGTCAGGGCGCCGGACGGAGACGCTCTGCTGGGCGAGGAACTGGATCCGCTGTCCGTCCTTCGTCACCGCCTCGTCCACGGTGTCCACCTGGACCTTGAAGCCGTTCATCCCGGCCACGTAGTCGCTCATGCTGCGCAGCAGCTGGTCGGCGTTCGGGTCGATCTTCCCTGGCGGAGACTCCTGCGCGAGCGCCACCGCGCCTGCACACAGCGCCGCCACCGCGGCGAGCAATACCCTCATTCGACGAAGCATGAGCGACCCCTCCCGAAAAGCGCGCGGAGCGGATCTCCACGCGGCCCTTCCAGCAGGCTGGGCCCGATCGCACAGAAGGCCAGTAGCGAGGCACCCGCGCCCCGTCAGGCTGGACGCCGCTGCCTCGGAGCGGCGGCCCCTCGGGTGGAGGCCGGTTTCGGGGAAACCCCGGATTGGGGCGCCGTTTGGCCAAGCCCACCTTGCGAAGAACGAGCAAGGAGGAGGCCCATGGCGGCGAAGCAACCGAACATCTTGATCATCTGGGGCGACGACATCGGCTGGTACAACGTGAGCGCGTACCACCGCGGCGTGATGGGCTACCGCACGCCCAACATCGACCGGCTCGCCGAGCAGGGCGCGCTCTACACGGACTGGTACGGCCAGCAGAGCTGCACCGCTGGGCGCGCGGCGTTCATCACCGGCCAGTCGCCCATCCGCACCGGGCTCACCAAGGTGGGGTTGCCTGGCGCGAAGATCGGCCTGCAGCCCGAAGACCCGACGATCGCGGACCTGCTCAAGCCGCTGGGCTACGTGACCGGCCAGTTCGGGAAGAACCACCTGGGCGACCGAGACGAGTTCCTGCCCACCGCCCACGGCTTCGACGAGTTCTTCGGCAACCTCTACCACCTCAACGCGGAGCAGGAGCCGGAAAACCCGGACTACCCGCGGGACGCGCGGTTTCGGCAGCGCTTCGGCCCGCGCGGGGTGCTGCGCTCCTGGGCCAACCCGGACGGCAGCCAGCGGATCGAGAACACCGGCCCCCTGGACACCAAGCGGATGGAGACGGTGGACGAGGAGTTCCTCGCGGCCACCTTCGACTTCCTGGAGCGCGCGCGCGCGGCGGACAAGCCCTTCTTCTGCTGGTTCAACTCCACCCGGATGCACATCTTCACGCACCTGCGGAAGGAGTCGCAGGGGGTCACCGGGCTCGGGCTCTACCCGGACGGCATGGTGGAGCACGACGGCCACGTGGGGCGGCTGCTCGACAAGCTGGACGAGCTGGGGATCTCCGACGACACCCTGGTGATGTACTCCACCGACAACGGCGCCGAGGTGATGAGCTGGCCGGACGGCGGCTCCACCCCGTTCCGCGCGGAGAAGGACACCAACTTCGAAGGCGGCTGGCGCGTCCCCTGCCTGCTGCGGTGGCCCGGGAAGATCCAGCCGGGAACGGTCTCCAGCGAGATCTTCTCGCACACGGACATGCTCCCCACGCTGGTGGCGGCGGCGGGCGATCCAGAGATCGTGGAGAAGCTGAAGGCGGGCCATCAGGCAGGAGGCAAGCGCTTCAAGGTCCACATCGACGGCTTCAACCTGCTGCCCGTGCTCACCGGAGAGGTGCAGCGCAGCCCGCGGCGCGGCTTCCTCTACTGGAGCGACGACGGAGACCTCCTCGCTTTGCGCGTGGAGCACTGGAAGGTCACCTTCATGGAGCAGCGCGCCCACGGCCTGGGCGTCTGGCGCGAGCCGTTCGTGACCTTGCGCGCGCCCAAGATCTACAACCTGCGCGCGGACCCCTTCGAGCGAGGAGACAGCGACGCCTCGGTCTTCTACGACAAGTGGATGGCGGACCACGCCTTCCTGCTCGTCCCGGCGCAGGAGATCGTGGGCGAGTTCCTCAAGACGTTCGAGGCCTTCCCGCCCCGCCAGAGCCCGGCGAGCTTCAGCATCGGAGACGCGCTGGCGCGGGCCCGCGAGAAACAGACGAGCCTGGCCGCGGCGGTCCCGCCAGACGCCGAGGAGGAGGGCGAGGCCCGGCCTCCCCAACCGCCCGAGGCCGGCGCCCCGCTCCACTGAGGGTCCCTGGTGCGACCCCGGGACGAGCGAGGCCGGATCGGAGGGTCAGGTCCGCCGCGCAGGAGCGCGCCCTAGCTTTCGCCCATGGCGCGCATCCTCCTCGCCCACGCGCACGAGCTCGTGCGCATGGGCATCCGAGCCCTCCTCGGCGGGAGCGCTGCCCATCAGATCTGCGGCGAGGCCGCCGGCCTGGACGCCGCGCTGCAGCTGGCCGGGGCAAGCGGGCCGGACGTGGCGGTGCTCGGAGAGCTCGTCGCCGGCGGCGACGCCTTGGGAAACGTGCGGGCGGTCCGGAACGCGGGCGCGCGCTCGGTGCTGGTGCTGGCCGCGGACGGCACGCGCGCGGCGGCGGACCGCGCGCTGGGGCACGGCGCGGGCGGCTGCGTGCTGCTCTCGGACTCGAGCGCCGAGCTGCTGGACGCGATCTCGGCGGTGGCTGGGGGCGCGCGCTACCTGAGCCGGGCCCTGCGCGCGGAGCCTGCACCGGGCGCCGCCGGCCCGGCGCTCACCCGCAGGGAGCAGCAGGTGCTCCGCCTGGTCGCCGGCGGGCGGCGGACGCCGGAGATCGCGGTGATGCTGGAGATCAGCGAGAAGACCGTGGAGGCGCACCGCGGGGCGATCATGCGCAAGCTGGGGCTGCACCGCCTGGCGGACGTGGTGCGCTACGCGGTGGCCAACGCGCTGTGTGGGCCCTAGAGCCGCTCGCCGCGCAGCTGGCCCGCCGCCTCGAGCTGGCGCCCCAGCGCGGCGTCGGTGACCCGCAGCACGGCGTTGAACGCGATGTCCCCCTCGTACGCCTCCAGCCCCCGGCGAACCAGCCCCCTCCCCTGGTCCGCGAGCCGCTCCACCTCCGCGGCGAAGGCGCGATCGAACTCGCCGTCGCGCACCTTCGCCAGCGCGTCGAAGCGCTTGCGCTCCGTTGGGCTGCCCTCGCGGGCCTCCGCGGCGTACTCCTCCAGCTTGCTGCTCAGCTCCGCCAGCCCCTCCTCCTCGCCCGCGCCACCGCTGCCGCCAACGGCGGTGTTCGCTCGCAGGTGGAGCTGGTCGAGCTCGTCAATCCGCCCGCTCGCCCAGTCCCGGAGCGAGACGAGCTGGCGCGCGTGATCGTCGATCAGCGCCTGGGCCAGCCCTCTCGCCCGCGCGTTCCGGCCCCTCTCCAGCGCGAGCAGGCCCAGGGCGATCTCGGCGCGGTGCAGCCGGGTCAGCTCGTCCACGTAGACGATCTTCCTGCCCGCGGAGACGCCCACCGCTGGTGCTACCGGCTGCTCTCGGGTGGGAGGCGTGGCGCAGGCCGCGAGCAGGAGCGCGGCGGCCGTGGCGAGGGTTCTTTCGATGCAGGGCATGGCCACTCCGTGGGCCTCAGGTGGCGACGAGCGCCGCCTGGCACCTCCCCCCCGCGGGTCCAAGCCCTCTGACGCCCAGCGGAACGGCTAGACTCGGCGCCCGCCGTCAGCTTGGCGGCGGCACCCCGTCACGCAGGGCACTCCCATGGACGCTCCCACCACCCCGCAGCCCCCCGCACGCCGGGACGCCGCCCGCCGAGCGCTCGCGCTGGATGACGAGCTGCTCCTGCGCGAGTGCCAGGAGGAGTTCTTCGTGGCCGGCGGGCCCGGCGGCCAGCACCGCAACAAGACCGAGAGCGGCGTCCGGCTGACCCACCCCGCCACCGAGCTCTCCGTCACCGCCACCGAGCGCCGCAGCCAGCTGCAGAACCGCGGCGTCGCGCTGGAGCGGCTCCGGCAGGCGCTCGCGGCCCTCACCTTCGTCCCCAAGACGCGCCGGAAGACCAAGCCCACCCGGGGCTCGCAGCGGCGGCGGATTGAAGGCAAGAAGCAGAAGGGCGAGAAGAAGGCGATGCGCCGCAAGGACTTCTGGTGAGCGCCGGCCGCTGCACCTAGCGCGAATGCCAGTCAGATCGGCCCGCCCCGTTCGGCTCGAGCGTAGTCCGCAGGACGTAGTCGAGAGCTCGCCCGGACCTGCGAACGGCTGCAACGCCGTTTAGCGTCACCTCGGACCGGACCGTTCCGGCGAGCTCTATCGGGATAGGGGGGCGGCTCACGCCGCGCCCCCTCCCACACCACCGGACGTACGGGACCGTATCCGGCGGTTCGGTGAGTTGAGGTTCGAGCGGCGTATCGCGGTTTCCCGCCTCTCTGCCGCCAGTTGCGCGGCCTTTCCTGAACGTCTCGTTCGCTTCGCGCCCACTCTGTCTCGTCACCCGTGTTGTCGGGTTGGAGCTTCACCCCTTCCCTTCAAGCGGGCCTCCTCGTCAGGAGCTTGTGAGTTCACGACAGTGTCGAGCTAGGCGTGAGTTCGCTCTCCTCACCGTTCGGCCCTTCACCCTTCGCTGCCCTTCCGACTTCCAGTAGGCGGGTGGCCATCCCTGTCGGCGCGCTCGTGGCTACTACGGCCTCTGCTGACTTCTCGCTCCGGCCTCATCGGCCGTCGCCCTTTCAGGCGCGAGGCGAGATCTCCCCAGGTAAGGGCTCCGGTCTTCGCCCCGCGCTCGCCGGATATACGTCCACGCGCCTAGGTCGTGGGAGTTTCGCGGTCGTCGGTCCGCTCACCCCTCGCATGTCCGCCTCGAATCCGGTTCCTGTACGTCGAGCCGTGGCTTCGCTATCGCTTCTTTCAGTCCCGGCCTCGCGGCCGACAAACCTTGCGAGTTGCTTGGGTCGCTACGACCTGCTTCCCAGAGGACTTGCACCTCCTGACCGTGCCCATGCTGGGCACACATCGGGATAGGGGCGGCTCACGCCGCGCCCCCTCCCACACCACCGGACGTACGGGACCGTATCCGGCGGTTCGGTGAGTTGAGGTTCGAGCGGCGTATCGCGATTTCCCGCCTCTCTGCCGCCAGTTGCGCGGCCTTTCCTGAACGTCTCGTTCGCTTCGCGCCCACTCTGTCTCGTCACCCGTGTTGTCGGGTTGGAGCTTCACCCCTTCCCTTCAAGCGGGCCTCCTCGTCAGGAGCTTGTGAGTTCACGACAGTGTCGAGCTAGGCGTGAGTTCGCTCTCCTCACCGTTCGGCCCTTCACCCTTCGCTGCCCTTCCGACTTCCAGTAGGCGGGTGGCCATCCCTGTCGGCGCGCTCGTGGCTACTACGGCCTCTGCTGACTTCTCGCTCCGGCCTCATCGGCCGTCGCCCTTTCAGGCGCGAGGCGAGATCTCCCCAGGTAAGGGCTCCGGTCTTCGCCCCGCGCTCGCCGGATATACGTCCACGCGCCTAGGTCGTGGGAGTTTCGCGGTCGTCGGTCCGCTCACCCCTCGCATGTCCGCCTCGAATCCGGTTCCTGTACGTCGAGCCGTGGCTTCGCTATCGCTTCTTTCAGTCCCGGCCTCGCGGCCGACAAACCTTGCGAGTTGCTTGGGTCGCTACGACCTGCTTCCCAGAGGACTTGCACCTCCTGACCGTGCCCATGCTGGGCACACCGACTACGTGCCTACGGCACTACGCTCGAGCCGAACGGATGGAGAGGCTCTGAACTGCCGGCACTGTGCCCTCTGTTCACTGGCAGGCGGCTCGCTGCCGCTGGGCGGGACCGTGCGCATGTTCCCCGTCGGGGGAATGGATGCGCGGAGGGGTGGCGGGGCTGATCTTGCTGTGGGCCCTGGGTTGCGCCCGCGCGGGTCAGTGGGAGCCGCGGCTGCGGCCCTCCAGCACCGAGCAGCTGGCGGGCGCGCTGCCATCCTCGCTCTCCACGTCCATGCTTCCGGGCAACGCGGTGGACGTCCTCAACAACGGCGAGGTGTTCGACGCGCTGGAGCAGGAGCTGCGCCAGGCCCGGGTGAGCGTTCACTTCGAGCTGTTCATCTGGCGCGCGGGTGCGGCGTCCGAGCGGATCCTCGAGGCGCTCAAGCAGGTGGTGCCCCAAGGCGTGGCGTGCCGGGTGGTGGTGGATCCGCTGCAGAGCCCCGGCTTCGACACCCAGGTGGAGCCGCGCCTGCGAGCGCTCGGCTGCGCCGTGCACCTCTACCACCCGCTGGCTACCACCCCGGCGCTCCGGGACAAGCTGGAGCGCAACCACCGGAAGATCGTGGTGGTGGACGGCCGCGTGGCGATCACCGGCGGCTTTGGGATCTGGGACTCCTGGCTGGGAGACGCGTCCTCGCCCAAGCAGTGGCGGGACGTGGCGGTGCGCGTCCGGGGGCCCGTCGTCTCCCAGTTCCAGCGCACGTTCGAGGAGGACTGGCGCGCCGTGGCCGGCTCCGGGCTGGGACCGGCGGACTACCCGGAGCTCGCGAAAGGGGGAGAGATCTACGCCTCCCTCGTCTCCAGCGCCGGCCGGGGGCGAAGACAGGCGGACGCGGAGAAGGCGACCCAGCTGTTGATCTGGGCGGCGCGGTCTCGCCTGTGGATCGCCAACTCGTACTTCGTGCCCTCGGACGAGCTCGCCGGCCTCCTGGTGCAGAAGGTGACGGAGGGGGTGGACGTGCGCGTGCTCGTCCCGGGCGACGTCCACGACATGCCGCTGATCCTCGCCGGGCAGCGCGACTCGTACCGCCGCCTGGCCGCCGGAGGCGTGAAGATCTGGGAGTACCGCCCCACCATGCTGCACTCGAAGTTGATCCTGGTGGACGACCGGTTCGCCTTCGTGGGCTCCACCAACTTCGATCCGCTCGCCTTGCGCTGCGTGAAGGAGGCCTCGCTGCTGTTCGAGGACGCGGCGGTCGTGGCGCAGCTGAGCCGGGACTTCGAGGAGGACCTGCGCGCCGCCAAGCGCGTGCAGCCGGGCCCCTTGAGCCTGGGGCCCTTCCTCGCCCGCCGCTTCCTCTGGAACTTCGTGGGGGGCGTCACCTGCCCCCTGCAGTGACTACTTCTTCGCCGCGAGCTGCCGCAGCACGTAGTGGAGGATGCCGCCGTTGCGGTAGTAGTCGAGCTCGTTGGGGGTGTCGATCCGGCAGGTGACGGTGAAGCGCTTCTCGCCGCCCTCCCCCTTCGCAACGACGGTGAGCTTCGCGCCCGGGGCCAGCCCCTCGGCGATGCCGGCGATGGAGTAGGTCTCCTTGCCGGTCAGCCCGAGCGACGCCGCGTCCTCGCCCGCCTGGAACTGCAGCGGCAGCACGCCCATCCCCACCAGGTTGGAGCGGTGGATGCGCTCGAAGCTCTTCACGATCACCGCGCGCGCCCCGAGCAACATGGTGCCCTTGGCCGCCCAGTCGCGCGAGGAGCCGGTGCCGTACTCCGCGCCGCCGATGATGATGAGCGGCGTGCCTTCCGCCGCGTACTTCACGGAGGCGTCGTAGATGGACATCTTCTCGTTGGTGGGGATGTGGACGGTCACCCCGCCCTCCACGCCCGGCACCAGCTGGTTGCGCAGCCGGATGTTGGCGAAGGTGCCGCGCACCATCACCTCGTGGTTGCCGCGGCGCGCGCCGTACGAGTTGAAGTCCTCCGGCTTCACCCCCTGCTCGACCAGGTACTTCGCCGCGGGGCTGGTCTTGGAGATGTTGCCGGCCGGCGAGATGTGGTCCGTGGTGACCGAGTCGCCCAGCAGCGCCAGCACGCGCGCGCCTTCAATGTCCTTGAGCGGCGCCGGCTGCTTCGAGATCTCCTCGAAGAAGGTGGGCTTGCGGACGTAGGTGGACTTGGGGTCCCACTTGAAGATCTGCCCCTTGGTGGTGGGCAGCGCGCGCCAGGACTTGTCCCCGTCCAGCGCGTGCGCGTAGCGGGCCTCGTACTGCTCGGCCTTCACGCACTTGGCCAGCGCCTCCTTGATCTCCTCGTCGGACGGCCAGATGTCCTTGAGGAACACCGGCAGGCCGCTGCGGTCGTGCGCGATCGGCTCGTTGACCAGGTCGTAGTCCATGTCCCCGGCGATCGCGTAGGCGACCACCAGCGGCGGCGAGGCCAGGAAGTTCATCCGGCACAGCGCGTGGACGCGGCCTTCGAAGTTGCGGTTGCCGGAGAGCACGCTGGCCACCGCCAGGTCCCCCTTGGTGACCGCCTCGGAGATGTGCTCCGGCAGCGGACCGGAGTTGCCGATGCAGGTGGTGCAGCCGTACCCCACCAGGTGGAAGCCCAGCGCCTCGAGGTACGGGAGCAGCCCGGCCTCGGTCAGGTAGTCCGTCACCACCTGCGAGCCCGGCGCGAGCGAGGTCTTCACCCACGGCTTGGTGTCCAGCCCGCGCTCCACCGCCTTCTTCGCCAGCAGGCCCGCCGCCAGCATCACCGCCGGGTTGGAGGTGTTGGTGCAGGAGGTGATCGCCGCGACGACGACCGCGCCGTGCGAGAGCTGGTAGGTGACGTTGCCCTGCGTGACCGGGACGCTGGTGGTGAGCTTGCCGAGCTCGCCGTTGGCGGACGCGCCGCTCGGGCGGCCGTTCTCCTGGAGCCAGCGCGCCACGCGCTCCTGGTTGAGCCCCGCGTTGTCGAGCATCTCCACCAGGGACTTGCGGAACACCCGGCGCGCGTCCTTGAGCGCCAGCCGGTCCTGCGGCCGGCGCGGGCCGGCGAGCGAGGGCACCACGGTGGAGAGGTCCAGCTCCAGCGTGCTCGAGTAGACCGGCTCGGGGGACTTGGCGGTGTGGAAGAGCCCCTGCGCCTTGCAGTACTGCTCCACCAGCTTCGCCTGGTGATCCGAGCGGCCGGTGAAGCGCAGGTAGTCCACGGTCTCGGCGTCGATCGGGAAGAAGCCGATGGTCGCCCCGTACTCCGGCGCCATGTTGGCGATGGTGGCGCGGTCCGGCAGCGAGAGCGAGGAGATGCCCGGGCCGTAGTACTCCACGAACTTGCTCACCACGCCGTGCTTGCGGAGCATCTGCGTGACCGTGAGCACCACGTCCGTGGCGGTGGCCCCCGCCGGCAGCTTGCCGTGGAGCTTGAAGCCCACGACTTGGGGGATCAGCATCGTCACCGGCTGGCCGAGCAGCGCCGCCTCGGCCTCGATCCCGCCCACGCCCCAGCCCACCACGCCCAGCGCGTTCACCATCGTGGTGTGCGAGTCGGTGCCCACCACCGTGTCCGGGAACGCGAGCTTGCCCTCGCGGAAGACCACCGGCGCGAGGTACTCGAGGTTCACCTGGTGGCAGATGCCGGTGCCCGGCGGGACCACGCGGAAGTTCTTGAACGCCTGCTGGCCCCACTTGAGGAACGCGTAGCGCTCCTTGTTGCGCTCGTACTCGAGCTCGGTGTTCGCCTCGAAGGCGCTCGAGGAGGCGAAGCGGTCCACCTGCACCGAGTGGTCGATCACCAGGTCCGCCGGCGAGAGCGGGTTGATCCGGTTCGGGTCCCCGCCCATCCGGGCGATCGCCTCGCGCATCGCGGCCAGGTCCACCACCGCAGGCACGCCCGTGAAGTCCTGCAGCAGCACGCGCGCGGGGTGGAAGGAGATCTCCGTGGCCGGCTCGGCGCTTGGATCCCAGGCCAAGAGCGCCTCCACGTGCTCGCGCCGCACCACCCGGCCGTCCTCGTGCCGCAGCAGGTTCTCCAGCAGCACCTTCAGGCTGAAGGGCAGCTTCTTCACCGCCGGGTACTTCTTGGTGAGCTTGCTGAGGTTGAAGAACTCCGCGGACTTCGCGCCGACCGTCAGCTTGTCCTTGGTACCGAAGCTGTCCGACTGGGCCATGGTGTCTTGCTGCCTTTCCGCTCGTAGGGCGGTCGAGAGTGCAGCCCCTTCTATGTGAGCGTCAGACGGGTCCGCAATTGATTCGTGTCCACGCCCGGCGGCTGGCCGAGCGGCGCTCCGGCGCGCACCTGCCCGTGGACCTCGCCGTCCCTAACGTCATCCGCAGGACTCTCACCGAGGTGACCTCAAGATGCCCCGCGCTCCCTGGACTGCTCTGTGCGCCGTCGCCGCTGCCTTCCTCTTCAGTGCGGGCTGCCGCGCGGATCCTCCCCACACCACCTCTGCTTCAACCCAGCCACCTCAGCAGGCCGGGACCGGCGGCAGCGGCGCCGCGGGAGCTCGCTCGCCGCAGGACACCGTGACCTCCCCACCACCGGTCACGCAGCTGCCGAGCACGCCCTCGGGGGACGGCCCCGCGGCAGATCCAGCTCCGGCCGGGGACTCCATCCGCACCGCCACCCCACCCCCGGCCACCCGCCCGCCAGAAGAGGCGAAGACCAAGCAGGTCGGGCAGCAGAGCAACCAGACGAGCGTCGGCGCGTTCGGCACGGGCTCGATCGGCGCGGGCTCGGATGAGCCGCCGCCCAGCCCCGAGTCCGGCGCGTTCAACCCGCCGCCCCCGGACGCGGTCGGCGGCACCGCGCCTGCGCAGGACACGGCCCAGGGTGGCGGCGGCAACGGCGGCTCGGCCAGCCGCCCGCACTTCGACTGGTCCCGCGCGCTCGCCCAGGCGACCACCGGCGGCCTCTCCGGTAGCAGCAGCGGCGGTTTCTCCGTCGGCCAGGTGGGGACACCCTCCACGTCCTCGCCGTCCACCGGCACAGGGCTGAGCACCGGTACCGGCACCGGTGTCAACACCGGTGTCAACACCGGCACGGGCGTGACCACCGGCACGGGCATCGACACCGGAACGGGCGTGGACACCGGCACCGGGGTGAGCACCGGCATGGACAGCACCGGAACCCAGACGATCGGACCGCCGTCCGCGGTGACCGGCAGCGGCTGGCCGTACGAGGTGGGCACTGGCACCGCGCAGCAGCCGGCCACCAGCGGGACGGGCTACGGCTACGCGCCCTACGGGACCTGGAGCACGGGCGCGCCCGTCTTCGGCGGCGGCACGGCGAACCCCTCGGCGGGGTCGGTGACGGGGATGCCGGGCAGCTCCGACATGCAGCAGACCAACCCGGGCCTCTCGCCCCCCCTGCCCGGCGACAACACGGGGCTGAACACGCCCACCGGCCCGGCCACCACCCCGGTCACTCCCGCGGACCCCACCACCACCACGCAGCCCGTGCGGTGACGCCCGGGTCGGGCCGCCGTAGAGTGCGCCCATGTCCGACTCCGCCGATGAGCTGATCCTCAAGATGCAGCACCTGGAGGCCCAGGCGAAGGCCACGCGCGAGTCGCAGGGGCTGCGCCAGGGGCTCGACCGCCTAAAGAGCGCGGCGCAGCGCCTGGCGTGGGAGTCCCAGCAGGAGGTGGCCGCGCTGGAGAAGGCCCAGGACGAGGCCGACCGCGAGCTGGAGCTGATCCGCCAGGACGGCGTGCAGAGCGAAGAGGCGCCGGCCTTCGTCAAGGCGCACGCGAAGGGAGAGGACGCCCGCAAGCAGCTGGTGAAGGCGCGCGCCAAGCTGAACTTCGCGCTGGACCGGATGAACGAGGCGGAGCGGCGCGAGTACGAGGCCTTCCACGCCGAGGTCCGCGCGGACACGCACGGACAGCTGGCGGAAGATCCCCTCTTCAACAAGCCCTGAAAGCGGCTACCACCAGCGCAGGACGCCCTCCGCCTCGGGCGCCACGTGCGCACCGGCGGTTGGCACCTGGCCCCACGCGAGCGGCTCTCCCCGCGCGGAGCGCAGCTCGAACGTGTCGCCGGAGTTGATCACCCAGACGCGCTCGTCCCCGGCCTGGATCTCGTGGAGCGTGGGGCGCACGCCCGCCTGCCGCTCCCAGGCCAGCACGTCCCGCACCCGCGCCGGGATGAAGGCCTCGGTGGCCGGGGGGCTGGCGCGGACCTCGGCGCCGAGCACCGGCTCCAGCGGCGCCTGGCGGTTCACGGCGGCCGCGAGCTGCTCCTGCGCCTCGGCGAGCGAGCCGTACTTCACCAGCTCCCGCTGCGCCGCGGGCTCGGTTCCGAGGAGGCGTCCGGCAACAGAGAGCGGGTTGAGCGTCATGCGCCGCGCCATATCACCCACCGGCGCAGTTGGAGGCGTTCAATTTCCTGGCAACACAAGCGCGGCGGAGGCCTGTGGCTCTTGAGCGCCCGCGCTGACCAGCTCTCCTGCCGTGGACAGGGCCCAGGCGGCGTAGAGCAGCACCACCGCCGCCACCAGCGCGGGCTCGAGCCGCCGGCTCCAGAGCTCGCCCAGCCTGCGCGCCCACGCCGGGCGCTCCAGCTGCGCGAGGAGCTCCGTCCGCGCGCGGCGGCGGATCCGCTCCGCGGTGAGCGCGTCCACGTCCGGCTTCGGGAGCTCCGCGAGCCGCTGTTCCACAGGGTCCGTCATCGCCGTCCTCCGCTGGCTTCTCTCCTGGGCACGCCCTGCTCTTCCCCCAGCAGCGCGGAAAGCCTCGCCCGCGCCCGGGAGAGCCGCTGCCGCACCGCCTCCGGCTTGAGGCCGAGCACGCTGGCCACCTGGGTGGGGCCGAGCCCCTCCACTCCCACCAGCAGGAGCAGCTCGCGGTCGCCAGCGGGCAGCTGGGCCAGGGCCTGCTCCAGCGCGCGCTGCGCGTCGCTCGCGGCGAGCGCCTCCAGCGGAGAGGGCGGCGGCGCCCGCGGGGCGAAGACCAGCTCCGCCAGCCGGCCCAGCTCCAGCACCCGCCAGCGCCGGTGGCTGCGGGAGAGGTTGCGGGCCACCGTGAAGAGCCAGGCGCAGAAGTCGGTGTCCGGCGCGAGCAGCGGACCGCTGCGCGCCAGGCGCAGGAAGGTCTCCTGGAGCAGCTCCTCGGCCACGGCGCGCTCCCCCGTCATCCGCAGGAGAAAGGCGTGGAGCCCCGCGCGGTGGCGCGCGTAGAGGCGCTCGAAGGCGGCGGCGTCCAGCATCGAGAGCCTCCAACGCTCGAAGGCCGAGAGCGTGACACAACGGCGCGAAAATAAATCCGTGTCACGCTGGCGGGCGGGCGGAGTTGAGACTCGCAACGGTTTCCACGGAGCGACCTGTGCTCGAGCTGATGCAGTACGGCGGTATCCCCATGTGGGTGATCCTCCTCTTCGGAGGGGTGGGCCTCGCGGCGTCCGGGCTGTTCGCCCGCCGGCCGGAGCCGCACAAGCTGCGCCCGCTGGTGGCGCTCGGCCTGGCCACCCTCTTCGCCACCTTGAGCGGCAGCGCCTCCTGCTTCGCCCGGGTGTGCACGCGCGTGGCCGGAAACCCGGAGTGGGTGCACAGCCCCGAGCTGGTGCCGCTGCTGCTCCAGGGCGTGGGCGAGTCGCTCGCCCCCTGCGTCCTCGGCTTCTCCCTGCTCGCGCTTGGCGCGTTCGTCTCCGCGGTCGGCCTGCGCCGCATGCCGCGGAGCTGACCTCCCTCCCTTCCGTCTGTCGCAGCCTCAACCCGCAGTACGCCCCGGCAACCCCGGGCAGGAGTCGTCATGTCGAAGCTCACCGTGTCTCTCGCCGTCCTCGTCGGTCTCACCGCTGGGCTGCTCGCCGCGCGCCCCGCCGCCGCCAGCGGCTCCAAGGTCAACCCCGCGCTCAAGGCCGCCTGCGTGAAGCTCTTCGAGCGGCAGCGCGCCTGCACGGATGCCTTCATCCCCGCGCTGGTGGATCTGCGCGTGGAGCTGGACAAGCCCGCGGGCATCGCCGCCAAGGCCAAGGAGAACGGCGGGCGGGACGCGCTGATCGCCAAGGCCAAGGAGGAGTGGAAGAAGGACTCCGAGGACGCGGCGATCTCCGCCCGGTGCGAGCAGATGGCCGCCTCGCCCAAGGCCGCGGGGATGATGGACGCGAGCGCGAAGTGCCTGGCGCCGTCCGAGTGCTCCGCGTTCACCGCCTGCATCATCCCGGTGATGCGCCCCGCCCTGTAGCCCCGGCGGCCGGGCGGAAAAATGGGGACAGGCTACTTTTCGGAACCGAAAAGTAGCCTGTCCCCTTTTCCGGCCGGAAAAGTAGCCTGTCCCCATTATCCGCCCAGCCCTCCTCCTCCTTGCGCTCGCGGCCGCGGAGCCCCCGCGACTGGACCTGGTGTTCCCCGGCGAGGGGGACACGGTGCAGGGCCCCATGCGCCAGTACGTGCTGGGCAACGTGACGCCGCCCTCGCTGCGCGTCTTCGTCAACGGGGTCCCCGCCCGCCAGGGGAAGGGCGGCGGCTTCGTGGCCTCCGTCTCCGTGCAGCCCGGTGAGAACGTGCTGCGCGTGGAGGGGCGCGCCGAGGCCAACGGCCCTGCCTCCGTCACCCGCGAGCTGCGCTTCAAGGTCCGCGGCTACGTCCCCGCCGAGCACGGCGCGGTGGAGCCGGCCAGCCTGCGCCCCTTCGAGCCGCTGGAGCTGGAGCCAGGAGACGCCCTCCCCGTCTACTTCCGCGGCGCGGGCGGCCTGGACGCCACGGTGACGCTCGGCGCCGGCCTCGCCAAAGAGCGCTTCGCCCCCGCGCTGCCCCCGGACCGCGGCTACCTGCTGCTCACCTCGGACCCGCTCGCCTCGCACCCGCCGCTCGCCCCGGGCGAGCGCGAGCTCTCCGAGGCCGGGCCCGGCGTCTGGTACCGCGCCACCCTGCGAGTCCCCGAGCCCGCGCCCGGCAAGGGTTGGCGCTTCGGAGACTCGGCCAAGCTCACCCTCCGCGTGAACGGCCCCGGCCCCGCGCTCGAGCTGCCCTTCCCCCGTCCCGTCACGCTCCGGGACCCGTCCGCCCTGCCCTGGGTGGAGCTCGCGGACCGGCCGCGCGCGGATCCCGGGTTCAAGCAGGGCAAGGTGATCGCCCGCAGCGGGCCGGAGGCCTCCTACTTCCTCTTCCTCGCCAACGGGACCTGGGCCCGCGCCGGCCGCCGCTGGGGCCCCCTGCTCGAGCTGAAGCTGGACCACCAGCTCTCCGTCTGGGCCCGCGCGGACCAGGTCCGCCCGCTGCCCGAGGGCCCGCCGCCGTCCCCCGCGCTCGTCTACGCCGTGCGCACCCGGAAGCTGGACGACGGCTGGACGCGGGTGCTGGTGCGGCTGGATCAACCCGTCCCCGTCCAGGTGCGCCAGCGCGCGGACGGCAGCGGCTACCGGCTCGTCTTCTTCGGCGCGCAGTCCGAGGTGGAGTTCCTGCGCGTGGAGCCGAGCACCCTGCCCATCGGCGCGCTCTCCTGGGATCAAGAGGCCACCGAGCGCTTCTCGCTCGAAGTCTCCCTGCGCCACGCGGCCTGGGGCTACCGCTACGGCTTCGAGGGGACGGACTTCTACCTGGACGTGCGGCCCCCGCCCCGGCTGGTGAAGGGCGCGCCCTTCCGCGGGCTCACCGTGGCGGTGGACCCCGGCCACTCGCGGGAGATGGGCGCCATCGGGCCCACCCGGCTGCTGGAGAAGGATCCGAACTGGGCCGTCTCCGAGAAGCTCGCCAAGCGGCTCGAGGCCGCGGGCGCCAAGGTGCTGCTCACCCGCCGCGGCGAGGCCACCGAGGCGCAGGAGACGCTCCCCGCCCGCACGCTCGCCGCGGTGCAGGCCGGCGCACACCTGCTCGTCTCCGTCCACCACAACTCCATGCCGGAGATGCTGGACCCGTTCGACCCCAACGACGCGGTGGGCACCTCCGTCTACTTCCACCACCCGCAGTCGCAACCGCTGGCGAACGCGCTCCAGAAGGCGCTGCTGGAGGGCCTGAAGCTGCCGGACCGCGGCGTGGGGCAGGCGAACCTCGCGCTCTGCCGCCCCACCGAGCTGCCCGCGGTCCTCACCGAGGCCGCCTTCATGATCATCCCGGAGCAGGAGGAGCTGCTTCGCACCGAGGCCTTCGCGCAGAAGGAGGCGGACGCGCTCTTCCGCGGCCTCTCCGCGTTCCTCACCCAGGCGCAGCGCGAGCAGCGTCCCCCGGTCGCCCCGAGCGTTGGGACTTCAGTCCCGTAGTCGAGGGGCGGCACGCAGGCTCGGAATCACCTCGGCGTGGACCGAGCGTGGGTGCCGCCTCTCGACTACGCGCCTGCGGCGCTACGCTCGAGGTGACCGGAAGTCCCTGATTGATCCGCCCAGCGGGCGGCGGCCTCACTACGCTCGAGGTGAACGAGGCAGCCTCTGCCCTGATTGATCCGCCCCCGTCAGGGTGAACGGGCCCTAGATCACCTTCCGGAAGAAGTGGGCGATCCGCTCGAGCACCTTGTGCCAGAGCGGGCGCAGCGCCCAACGCTCGGCGGTGATCCGCATGCACTGCCGGCAGTCCCGGAGGAACGAGCGCTCCAGCGCGCTGGCGCAGCGCGGATCCACCAGCACCACGTTCACCTCGTGGTTGAAGAGCAGGCTCATCCGCTCGAGGTTGAACGAGCCCACGGTCGCCCACGTCCCGTCCACCACCGCGGTCTTGGAGTGGAGCACGCCGTCGTACCACTCGTAGATCCCCACGCCCCACCCGAGCAGCCGCTCGTAGAGCGCGCGC
Source organism: Myxococcaceae bacterium (assembly GCA_044229415.1). Classification (GTDB taxonomy): domain Bacteria; phylum Myxococcota; class Myxococcia; order Myxococcales; family Myxococcaceae; genus JBGATB01. Next base: position 21,833 of record JBGATB010000031.1, read on the forward strand.
GTGGCGTAGCGGATCCACGGGTGGTCCGACTTGCCCGCCAGCACCAGCGACACCTCCACCCCGCGCGCCGCGGCGTCTTTCAGCGCGGCGAGCATCTTCCGGTCTGGGACGAAGTAGGCCGCGGCGATCATCACGCGCCGCTGCGCCCCGCGGATCGCCGTGAGGTAGGCGCGGTGGATGCTGCGCCGGGAGGAGAGCACGCACAGGCTCACGTCCCCCGCCGCGCGCGGCGCCGCCGCCAGCTCGCGCCGCCGCCGCCAGCTGCGCAGCCGCTCCCGCGCCTGCATCCGCCAGCTCGCGCAGAACCGCCGCTCCAGCCGGTGCACCACCGGGCCTTCTATCCGCAGCACGTCATCGCGCCAGCCCTCGCCCAGCCCGTCCCCCGCCGGGGCCCACTCCACTGCGATGTTCACCCCGCCGACGAAGGCCACCTCGCCGTCCACGATCAAGAGCTTCCGGTGATCTCTGCGGATGAGCCGGAGCAGCCCGCCGGCGAGCGAGAGCGGCTTGAAGGCGCGCACGTTCACGCCCTGCGCGCGCATCCTCCGGAAGAAGGCCCGGCGCGTGCGCAGGCTCCCCAGCGCGTCGTAGAGCACGGTGACCTTCACGCCCCGCTGCGCCGCCTCGCCGAGCGCGCGGGCGAACAGCTCGCCCACCGCGTCGTCGATGAACATGTACGTCTCGAGCCGGACGAAGCGGCGCGCGGCCTTGATGCTGTCCAGCATCTGCGGGAACGCCTCCACGCCATCCCGGAGGTGCACGCAGCGGTTCCCGGCGGTCAGGGAGTGCTCCTCCCCCAGGTACCCGCGCGCGAGCGCCGCTGCGCTCCACCCCGCCGCCGTCTCCACCTCACTCGCCGCCCGCATACCCTCCAAAGGGTTGGGATGGGCGGCGCGCCGCGCAACCTAAGACGTGCGCTGGTGAACGCTACAAGTCGTACATCGCGCGCATCTGCTCGGCGCGCAGGGGGCAGGGCTGGTCCGTGGAGGGGAAGTACTCCTTCACGAAGTCCAGCGTGCTGCGGGCGGCCTCGAACTGGTTGTGGGAGTACTCGCGCTGGAAGTCGATCATCAGCATGCGGCAGCGCTGATCCAGCTCCTGCTGCGCCAGCCGCATCTGGTCCCGGGCCAGCAGGTAGAGCTCCGGCTTGGGATCCGGGTGGGCCTCCAGCATCAGCCAGGCCTCGCGGAAGTCCTTCCAGGCGCGGTAGCGGTTGGACGCGCCCACGTCCTTGAGCTCCTGCGTGCGGGTGCCCCGGTCGAACACCTCCTGGGCGTCCAGCACCAGCTGCTTGGGCGGCTTGATCACCAGCGGCACCGTCTCCACCCAGAGGTTCCAGATCCGCCACGGCTCCTTACCGGGCGGGTTGCGGAGGTTGTCGAAGACCAGCTGGTTGGGCTCGCCGCGCTTCAAGAACTGCGGGCGGATGACCACCTCGTTGGAGCGCTCGCGCACGTCCCCCAGGTCCGCCGGGAGCTTCTCCACGTCCTTGCCGTTGGCGAAGAGGACCACCTCGCCTTCGGAGATGTCCTGGGACTGGAAGTGGACGATCAACAGCGCGTCCACCGGGGGCGTGTAGTCCACGCCGAAGACCTTCTCGTTGGGGCGCTCGTAGTCCACCCCGTCCCCCAGCCCGAAGCTCCGGCCGATCAGCGCGCGGCTGAGGGCCAGCGGCTCGGGCGGGAGCGGCTCCTTCTCGTTGGCGATCACCAGCCAGTACGCCACGCCGCCGAGCGCCCCCAGGGTCACCAGCGCCAGCGCCAGCAGGGTGGTGTTCCGGACCGCGTCCGAGGCCTCGAGCCACCAGATCTTCAGCGAGCCGGAGAAGCCGGGGGACTCGCGCCTTATCCGCGCCCGGTCCGCCACGGAGAGCGAGCGCTGCGGGGAGAGCGGGCCGCCGTCGCTGTCGTCGTCGCTGTCGTCGTGGACCGCGATCGCCGCGCTCGCGCCGTTCTTGCGGATGGCGGGCATGGCGCGGGTGCTGCTCCGGGCCAGCTTGGAGAGCTCACCGTCGTTGGCGTTCGCCGGGGCCAGGAGCTTCTGCTGCCGGGCGCGGCGCACATCGTCCGCGGCGACGATCCGGGTGCTCGCGTCCGCCACCGAGCCGGGCTCCTGCGGCTCGTGCTCCACCGGGGCGAAGTTGAAGACCACCGGCCCCAGGGAAATGGCGTCCCCCTGGTTCAGCTTCGCCTTCTGGACCACGCTCCCGTTGACCTTGGTCCCGTTGGAGCTGCCCATGTCCTCCACGAAGTAGCCGGCGCCCTCCGCGAAGATGCGGGCGTGGCGGCGAGACACCCCCGGGTCGTAGAGGATGACATCGCACTCCGAGGTACGACCTATGGTTACCGAAGGCTGCTCGAAGACGAACTCCCGTCCGGCCTCCTTACCTTCGGCGATCGTAAGCAAAAACCCCATCTAGGCCTGGGACTCTAACGAGGCTTTTGCGGCGCGGGCAACGGCCTGGCGCGCCCAATCCGGCGAAACCACGCGGGCCTCGCCGCCAAAGGACAATACCCAACGGGTCAACCAGCGCTCCGAGTCCCCGGCCACCGAGACCTCGACCTCACCGCCTGGGATGGGCCGGGCGTCCTCTCCGAACCGCTCCTGGATGTACCGCGCCACCTGTGGGCCAAAGCGCACCTTCACCTCCCCGCGGGCAGGGTTGGGGAGCTGCCCGGCGACCGCCTGATCCGGGGTGAAGGCGCGGGAGGTGACCTCGAGCGCCTGCACGCGGTCCAGGCGGAAGAGCCGGGCGTCCTGGCGGGTGAGGCAGAACGCGGAGAGGTACCACTGGCCGTGGTGGCTGAAGAGCTCGCGCGGGCGGACGGTGCGCCGCTCGCTCGCGCCCCGTCCCTGGCTGAAGTAGTCGAACGTCACCTCGCGGTGCTCCAAGATCGCGCGGGTGAGCGGCGCCAGCTCGGACGGGCCCTTCTCCGCGGCGTCGATCTTCCGCTCCATCTCGCGGAAGCGCTCGCGCGCGCCGGGGGGCAGCACCTTCTCCAGCTTCTGCAGCGCCAAGGAGAGCGTCTCCCCGGCGGCCGGGCGCAACAGCTCCGCGGCGGCGGAGAGCGCGGCGGCCTCGGCGGCGGTCAGCCGCGGCGGCGCGGAGAGGCGCTGGTCCAGGTCCACGTAGACGCGGTCCCCGTCCACGTAGATGTCGATGTAGTCGTCCGGCTGGAACGGCGGGCGGCCCACCATGGCCAAGAGATCCAGATCCTCGAGCAGGTCCTCCTTGCTGACGTTGAGCGCGCGGCTGAGCTCCTCCACCGTGAGCCCCGGCCGCTTGGAGACGTAGGGGACCAGGAAGAGCAGCCGCCGCAGCCGCTCGTGCACCGCGGGCTTGCCGGCCTCCAGCTTCGCGCTCACGCCGCGCCTCCGTGGGAGAGCAACACCCGCTCGGTCATCTCCCGGAACGCGCGCACCGCTTCCGGCGGCGAGCGCACCGCGCAGGTGGCCCCGAGCGAGAGCAGGTAGCGCAAGAGCCCCTCCAGGTACGTGACCTCCAGGGTGACCTTCGCCAGCTCGCCCTCGCGCTGCACGGACTCGGGCGGGAAGAGGCGCGCCGCCATCGGCACCAGCTCGCCGAAGAGCTCCAGCTGCACCGTCATGCGCGGGTGGATCTGCGGCTGCCAGGGGTGGCTGGCAACGTAGTCCTCGAGCCGGAAGTCCTTGGGGACTTCAAAGTCCGGGCTGCGCGGCTTGGCCGAGTTCACCTTGAGCTCGCGCACCCGCGGGACGTGGAAGGTGCGGATCCCCTGGCGCAGGTGGCAGTAGCCGACCAGGGACCAGACGCCCTGCCGCAGCGCCAGCCCGAAGGGATCCACCCGGCGGGCCGTGACTTCGCCCTTCTTGGGGGACCAGTAGGAGATCTCCACCCACTTGCGCGCGGAGGCGGCCGCCCAGAGCAGCTCCAGCTTGGGCGCCAGCTCGCCGCCCTCCCGGGTACCGGTGAGCTCCACCCGGACGCGCGGCGTGGGGACCTCCGCGCCCTGGAAAAAGCCGATCTTCCGCAGCGCGTGCGCGAGATCCTGCCGGCCAGGGAAGGCCCCCGAGGCGAGCGCGGCGCTCCCGGCGGTGTAGAGGACCGCCAGCTCCTCCTTGGTCAGCCCCACCTCCGGAAGGTAGTAGGCGTCCCGCTCGACCAGGTAGCCGTCCTTGCGCTCGTCATCCCCCTGCACGTAGCTGATGGGGATGCCCAGCTCGAGCAGCTCCGCCTTGTCCCGCTCGAACTTGCGCTCCGCGGCCTCGTCCGAGCCGCCGTAGTCGTCCGGGAACGACTCGCGCAGCTCCGCCCACGAGATGGGCTCGTGCGCGTCCAGGAGCAGCGCCACCAGGTCCAGCAGTCGTTCGGTGCGATCCATCGGCAAAGGGAGGGCACAATGGAGAACGCCCGCTGCACGGTCAAGGCGAAGCCGGCCGGACCGCCAGCCGGGCGAGCGCAAAGAGGAGCCGCTCGAGATCTTCCTCGTCGTTGTACGCGTGGGTGGAGACGCGCAGCCCGCCGCCACGCGCGCTCACCACCACGCCCTCCCCCTTGAGCGCCGCCACCACCGCCGGGAGCGCGCCCTCCACCCGGAAGGTGCAGATCCCCGAGCCCTGCCCCGGCGCGCACGGCGCGAGCGGGGCGAAGCCGAGCGAGGCGAGCCGCTCGCGGAGCCTCTGCTGGAGCGCGAAGTTGTGCGCTTCGATCGCGCGGATCCCCACGCGGTGCAGCAGCTGGATCGCCGCGCCCGCGCCGAAGAGGGCGGCGTTGCCGTCCACGCCCACCTCCAGCGCGCTGACCTCGGGGCGGGTGGCCATGCCCTCCGCGGTGTAGACGGCGGCGCCCGCCTCCCGGCCGCTCACCTTGGCGCCCGCGAGGTTGTCCAGCGCCATGGGCGCCTGGGTGGAGAGCCAGCCGGCCATCGGCGCGCGCACCGAGCCGAAGAGCGCGTCCCGCGCGTAGAAGAAGCCCACGCCGAAGCCGCCGAGCGTCCACTTGTAGCTGGTGGCGCAGAGCAGATCGATCCCCTGGGCCACGTCCACCGGCACCTGCCCCACCGCTTGCGAGCCGTTCACCAGGAAGAAGAGGTTCTTCGCCCGGCACAGCGCACCCGCCCCCGCGAGGTCCAGCCGGGTGCCGGTGGCGTACTGCACCGCGCTGGCCACCAGCGCTCGGGTGGTGGGCGCGAGCGCGCGCTCGAGCAGCTCCACCGGGTAGCGGTTCTGCGCATCCGGGCGGACCACCCGGAGCTTGAAGCCCAGGTTGAGCAGCGGCAACGTGGTGGAGGGGAACTCGTGCTCCAGCGTGAGCACCTCGCGCACGCCCAGCTGCCACAGCAGGGTGCCCGCCGCGTGGATGCCCGCGGAGGTGGAGTGGAGGAAGGCCAGCTCCCGCGGCGAGGCGTTGATCAACCGCGCGTAGTCCGCGCGGACCTCCTCGCGGCGCGCCAGCCACTCCATGAAGTGCGCGTCCCCCTCCTCGCGCTGCTCGCGCAGGTGGCCCTCGGCGGCCTCGTAGACCGGGGTGGACAGCGGCGCGAAGCCGGCGGCGTTGAGCGAGGCCAGCTTCCCGGTGATGGGAAAGAGCGTCCGGAGCTGGGCAGGCGTCAGCGGCGAGCCGGCGGACGACATCAACCCACCCTTGCCGACAGCGGCATGACGCTGAGCGCGAGCGCGAAGGCACCGAGCAGGATCTCCCCGAGCACGCACAGACCCCAGAGCGCGTGCAGCCGGCCGACCGAGGCTCGGGCGCGGGCAGGATCCCCCTCGGCTTCCCGGGCCTTGCGCACTTCCGGGGCGAGCGCGAGCCGGCTGTACGCGGCCAGCCCCAGCATCGCGGCGATCAGCGCGGCCTTGAGGCCGAGCGTGCGCGCGGCCGTGGGGACGCCGGACAGCTCCAGCCAGGCGGCCGCGAGCGCGAAGGGACCCGCCACCAGGGCGAAGGTGTCGAACCGGCGGAGGACCTGACCGAGCAGCTCGCCCGCCAGCGAGCGCGAGCCCGCCTTCTCGAAGACCACCGGCGCCACGACGAAGCTGATCGCGGCGCCTCCGCCCACCCACAGGGCGAGGGCAAACAGCGACAGGAAATGAACGAGGAAGGCGAGCATGGGTTCATCGAAACAGGCGCGGTGCGGACGCTAGGAATGCGGCGGCGAAGTTGTCAAAATGTCCTGGAAATCTCGCTGGCTCACCCCGGATGTCAGAGTGCGTTGCGCAAGCGGTCGCTGAACTCTACGTATTCCCGTCTCGTGTCTTTCTGGCTCGCCCGTTGCTTTCCCCCTAGGTCACCCATGCGCCGCTTCGCCGTCATCGCCGCGCTGCTCCTCCTGGCCGCCGCCTGCGCCTCCAGCCAGGTGCAACGCCCGCCGGAGAAGCTCTACTTCGCGGTGGAGCTCCGCAGCGAAGGGGTGGTGGTGGGCAAGCCCAAGCTCCTGGGGGAGACCGGCAAGCCGCTGCGGGTGGAGCGCCGCCAGCCCGGCGCGTCCGTGGCCGACTACCAGCTGCGCCTGTTCCCCTCCCGCGACGGCGAGCGCTTCAAGCTGAGCCTGGACGCGGAGGTGAAGGACGCCCGCGGCCACCAGGAGCTGGCGCTGCTGCACGGCCAGGAGCGGAAGCTGGAGCTGGGGCACTACGCCGGAGAGCTCTCCATCTCCGTGACGCTCATGAAGGTGGACTCGCCCGAGTTCCGCGCGCTGATGGGTTTGATTGACGAAGAGAAGATGGCCAAGGCCGCGCCGGGCGCGGGAGCGATCTGAGCGCTCACTTCTTCGTTGACGTTGACGTTGACGTTGACGTGGTCGTTGACGTGAACGTGTGACGTGAACGTGGACGGCCGTTCAACCGCGGCGCCTCTCGTGGCAAAGGCCGTCACACGTCCACGTCCACGTCAACGTCAACGTCAACGTCAACGAGGTTGGCTCAGGACTGCCGCCGGAGGTTCAAGACGGTCACGTCGAACGACGGCGCGGCCGCTTGGAGCGGATCCAGCACGCGGAACACCTCCACCGGGTGCTCCTTTCCCTTGATCTTCACCGCGCCCCTGCGCTCCACGCGGAAGCGATCCCGCAGCGGTGAGAGGGTGCTGGTGCTCACCACCACCTCGCCTTCGCTCGCCTGGGTCTGCAGCCGCTGCGCGAGGTTCACCGCATCCCCCACCACCGTGTACTGCATCCGGCGCGGGCCGCCGAGGTTGCCGGCGATCGCGTCCCCCGTGTTCACGCCGATCCCGAACTCGAGCACGTTGAGCCCCGCCGCGCGCCGCTGGGCGTTGAAGGCCGCCACCGCCCGCTGGATCTCCAGCGCCGCGGAGACCGCGCGCAGCTCGGGGTGGGGGATCTCCTTGGGCACGCCGAACACCGCCATCACCGCGTCGCCGATGAAGTTGTTGATGACCCCCTCGTACTTCATGGTCACGTCGATCACCCGGGCGAGATAGGCGTTGAGCAGATCCACCACTTCACGCGGCGGGTGCTTCTCCGCGAAGGAGGTGAACCCGCGGACGTCCACGAAGACGACCGTCACCTCCACCTGCTCGCCCTTCAAGTCCAGGTCGCTGGACTCGCGCAGGATCCGCGCCGCCACCTCCTCCGAGACGTAGCGGGAGAAGGACTGCTTGAGCCGCTCGCGCTCGTTGAGGCCGCGGGTCATGGAGTTGAACGCCGCGCCCAGCTGCGCCAGCTCGTCGCTCCCGGGGATCTGCACGTCCGCGTCCAGCTTCCCCTTCGCCACCGCGGCCGCCGCGGCGGTCAGCCGGCGCACCGGCCGGGTCACCGCGCGCACCGTGGTGAAGCCCAGCGTCAGCGCCACCACCAGCCCCAGCACGCACCCGAGCAGCCGCGCCGTCCGCGTCTGGTGCGCGATCGGCGCCAGCGCGCTCGCCGCCGGCTGCTCGATCACCGCCTTCCAGTGCAGGTTGGGTGACTCCGCCGCGTGGCCCAGCCAGAGCGGGTCCTGCAGCCCGGCCACCAGCGAGCTCTTCGAGAGATCCGCCCGCGCCGCCATCCACTCCGCGCGGCTGTGGGCGATGGCGCGGCCCGTCTGGTCCACCAGGTAGGCGTCCCGGTCTCCAGCGCGCAGCTCCTTCACCTGCGTCACCACGAAGCGCAGCGACAGCTCCACCGCCAGCGCCCAGCGCTCCCCACCCGCGCCGGGCACCGCCACCGCCACCACCACGCGGGGGATCGGCTCACCGGCGGCGTCCGGGGCCACGTAGGGCACGCCGATCACCGGCCCCTTGGACTTCACCACCACGTCCAGCGGCGGGATGTTGTGCGCGTAGAGGTCCAGCCCCCGCTGGTCCACGCCTTCGTTGTCCGGCAGACCGGCCGCCGCCGGGTCCACCATCCGGTACGGCCTGGCGCCCACCCACTTGCCCTGCGCGTCGAAGAGCCCCACCACCCCGGCGTGCTTGGTCTGGTGGTAGATGAGCACCAGCGTGCTCTCGATCTCGTCCGCGGTGGCCTCGGCGAAGTTCACCGGCCGGGACGCCAGCATCAGCGCCTGCGCCTTGTCCCGCACCGAGCGATCCACCGAGTCCGCCAGCTCGCGCGCGCTCTGCCGGTAGAGCACCTCCAGCTGCTCGCGCATCTCGGCGCGGTTGAGCCGCAGCAGGACCTCGGTCCCCACCAGCAGCGGCCCCGCCGAGGCGCCCAACAGGAGCAGCGAGAGCTTGAGGGCGAGCCGCATGCGTGAGCTACAGATCTTCGGCGCGAACGCGGCGGAACGACAAGCCCACCTCCCGCCCCGCCCACCTTGCCTTACCCCCTCCGGGGCACCTCTGACGGAACGTTGATCCCACCCACAGCCGGACCCTACGATCTGCGTCCATGCACCGAGGCGTTGGAGTCTGGCTCGTCTGGCTCGCACCGCTCCTCGGCTGCGGCGCCTGCGAGCAGGAGGCTCCACCCGCCCCGCCCGCTCCGCCGGTGGCGCTCGCCACCCCAGACGCGGCGACGAGCGCGGAGCCCGAGGCCCCCTCCGCGCTGGTCACCAACAAGAACGGCAAGGTGGAGGTCAGCCGCAGCGCCGGGACCTGGCGCGAGCTGAACGTGGGCGACAAGCTCTCCGCGAACGACGCGGTGCGGACCGCGGAGGACGCGGAGTTGGAGATCACCGTGAGCGACGTGCGCGTGCGCGTGCGCGAGCGCTCGGAGCTCAAGGTGAAGAAGATCTCCCAGCGGGCCCTGCGCGCGCAGCTGCGCGGCCACCTCGAGTCCAACGTCCCCAAGGGGAGCGGCGTGGTGGAGATTGAAGCGGAGAACTCGGACGCGCTGGTCCGCTCGGAGGGCGGCAAGTTCTCCATGACCGCGGACGCCCGCGGCATGGTGGCGGTGGCCACCGTCAATGGCCACGTGGACCTCTCCGCCGCCGGGCGGGTGGTGGGCGTGGAGGCGGGCCAGGTGAGCCGGGTGCGGCCGGGCAACAAGCCGGAGGAGCCCAAGATCGCCCGACGCAGCGTCCTGCTCAACGTGGATTGGCCGGAGCGCAAGGAGACCAACCGCCGCACCATCCCGCTCAAGGGGCGGGTGGAGGCGGGATCCCGCGTGCTGGTGCAGGGGCAGCCCGTGGAGGTGGATCAGCTGGGCAACTTCAAGACCGAGGTGGCGCTGCGCTACGGGCGCCAGAAGGTGGCGGTGACGGCGGTGGACGTGCTCGGACGGCGGCGGCAACAGGACACGTCCATCCTCCAAGACGACAAGCTCCCCAACATTGAAGCGGAGAAGCTGTGGCGCCAGCGCTGAGCCTGCTCGCCGCGCTGGCGCTGTCCGCGCTCGACGCGAGCGCCCAGCCCCCGTTCGCCGTGGCCGGAGGCGCCGGCGCCACGGTGGAGCTGACCGCGGACGGCCCGGTGGAGCTCTCCACCAACGTGGGCACCTTGAGCGCCCCCGAGCCCGCCGGCCCCGGCAAGTGGCGCGCGCGCTTCACCCCGCCGCCGCAGCGTTTTCCGCAGGTGGCGCTGATCTTCATCCTCCAGCCCGCCACCGGCGCGCGCCGCTGGCTCGCCCTCCCCATCCACGGCAGCGACACGCTCAAGCTCACCACCAAGCCGAGCGCGCAGGTGGAGCTCACCATCGGCGAGGCCCGCTTCACGGGCACCGCGGACCGGCTGGGCAAGCTCCAGGTCCCGGTGGTGGTGGCGCCCGGCATCCGCAGCGCCTCGGTGCGCTCGGTGGACCGGCTGGGCAACGCGCGGGTGAAGACGCTCGACCTGGACCCGCCGCCGTTCCAGCGCGTGCGGCTGGTCCCGCTCTCCAAGGACGCCGCCTCCTGGGCGGACGCGCGGCCGCTGCCGCTGGAGCTCTTCGCGGTGGAGCCCACCGGCGCCCCGGCCAAGGCGGAGCCGCTGCTCTCCGCGGACGAGGGGCAGGCCAGGCTCGAGGCGCCGCTCGCCCCTGGCGTCTGGGCCGCCTCCTACACCGCGCCGGAGAAGGTGGGAGACGGCAAGGCGCTCGTCCGCGCGGAGCTCAAGGACGCGCCCGGCAGCCGCGGCGAGGCGGAGCTCCCGGTCCGCGGCGGCCCTCCCGCCTCGCTCAAGGTGGTGGCCACGCCGCCCCGCTACGTCGCCGGCTCCGCCGCGCCCATCGAGGTGGAGCTCTCCGCGCTGGACGCCAAGGGCAACGTGGTGGAGGTGCCGGGGGATTTCTCGGCGGACCTGGGCACCGTCACCCGCAGCGCGGACGGCAAGCGCGCGAGCCTGAAGCTGCCGGACTTCTTCGAGGGGAAGAGCCACGTCACGCTCTCCGCGGGCGCCGCCAGCGCTCAGGTGGCGCTGGTGCCGGGCCAGCCGGCCAACGGGCAGATCGCCTTCCCCAACCGGACCGTCCGCGCGGGTGACGCCCCGCAGCGGGGCGAGGTCCTGCTGCACGACAGCTACGGCAACCCGGTCACCGGCGAGACGCTCGCGGTGGAGGCGCAGCAGGGCAAGGTGGCCGCCACCGGAGAGCGTGCGCCCGGGCGCTACGAGCTGCTCTACGACGCCGGCGAGCCTTCGCTGGAGGGCGTGGATCAGGTGAACGTCCGCCCCGCCGGGAGCCCGCTCACGCTCAGCTCGCAGCTGACGCTGCTGCGCTACCGCCCCAGCTGGGGGATCAGCGCCGGCGTGTTCGGCAGCGGCGTCTCCAACGCGAGCGCCCTGGTGGGCGGCGGAGGGAGCGCCGAGGTGGCGCTCACCGTGGCCCGCCTGCCGCTCGAGCTGCTGGCGCTGGTCGGCTACAACCTCTACGGCCCGCTGCGCGTGGAGCGCCCCTCGGACAACGTCTACAACGAGGGCGCCCCGCGCGCGCTGCTCGCGGGCGGCGGGCTGCGCTACTCCCTCCCGCTCTCTCCCCGGGTGGCGCTGCACGCCTCCGCCGCGGGCGGCTGGATGAACGCGTCCTTGAAGATGGCGGTCCGGGAGTCCGGCACCGACAAGCTGGTCTGGGAGGGCGAAGAGGCGCAGGCGCGCCTGTGGGTCCGCGGCGCGGCCGGCGTGGCGCTCGCGCTGGGCCCCGGCCGGGTGATGGCGCAGCTGGAGCTCTGCTACGCGCGCGGCCCCGCCACCGGCCTGCTCGATGGAAACCTCGGCGGCGGGTCGCTCGCCGTCGGCTACCTGTTGTACCTGCGCTAGTGGAACCGAAGGCACCCTCGACTCGGCTTGGCCGGCGCGGGGCGCTCACCGCGCTCGGGCTCCTGGCGGCGCTCGGGTGCACCGCGCCGGAGCCGAGCGCGCCGGCGCTGCAGCGGCGCGCTCAGGCGGTGGAGACCGTCCTCGCCCTCCCCGCGGACGTGGCCGGCAACGATGAAGGCGGGGCGCTCGTCTCCCCCGCCGGGGTGGCGCGCGCGGGCCGCACCGTGGGGCTCGCCGGCTTCACCGCCGCCGGCGCCCTCCCTACCCCGCTGCGCGACTTCGCCTTGGCCGCCTCGCCGCAGGCGCTCTACGTCGCCGGCGGGTTCGACGGCGCCAACCCCACGGCGCAGGTGCTCAAGGGCACGCTCGCGGCGGGCGGGTTGACCTTCACCGCCTCCAGCGAGCCGCTCCCGGCCGCGCGGCGGGGCGCGGCGGCCGTTGCCTACGGCGGGAGGTTGTACGTGGCGGGCGGGGAGCTCTCCGGGCAGCCCACGGACGAGGTCTGGGTGGCGCCGCTGTCCGCCTTGGGAAACCCCGGCAAGTTCACCGCCACCGCGTCCCTCCCCCTCCCCCGCCGGTACCTCGCGCTGGTGGCGCTGGAGGGGCGGCTGATGGCGCTCGGGGGCGAGGGGCCGGGGGGCCCGGGGACGGAGGTGTGGATCGGCGAGCTCGCCGCGGACGGCGGGGTGCTGGCCTGGAAGACCTCGGTGCCGCTCCCGTCGCCGCGCCGCCAGCACGCCGCGGTGGCCCACCTGGGCAGGGTGCTGGTGGTGGGGGGCGAGCCCGCGGGCGCGAGCAGCCAGGTCCTCTGGGGCGCGCTGGCGCCGGACGGCACCTTCGGGGGCTGGCTCCCCACCACCGCGCTGCCAGGGCCGCGCGCCGCGCACGCGGCCTTCACCGCGGGCGGGACGCTCTACGTGGTGGGCGGCCGCGGCAGCGCCGGCGTCTCCCTGATGGCGCCGCTGCTCCCCTCCGGAGGCGTTGGGGCGTGGAGCGCCACCGCCCCGCTCGGCGCCGAGCTCTCCGAGCTGGGGGCGGCGGCGCTGGGCAGCGAGGCCGTGGCCTTCGGCGGCGCGGCCGGGGGCACGGCGAAGGCGGAGGCGTGGCGCAGCGCGCTCAACCCCAGCGGGATGCTCACCTCCCTTTGGCGCAATGAGCGGGCGCTGCCTTCGCCGCGGGACGATCACCGCCTCCTCGCCGGCAGCGGGATGCTCGTCTCGCTCGGCGGCCACACGGACACCGGGATCTCGGACGAGCTCCTGGGCGCGCTGGTGCTGCCGGACGGGAGCCTGGGGCCGTGGAACCTCCTGGGGCGGATGCCGCAGGGGCGGTCCTACCTCGGCGCCGCGCTCGCCAACCGGCGGCTCTTCGTGGTGGGCGGCTGCGACGTGTTCCCCTGCCTGGCGGCGAAGGACACCGTCTGGACCTTCAGCTGGGACGGGGTGGCGCTCTCGGGCGCGGTGGTGGGCACCCCCTACCCCGAGCCCACCTTCCGCCTGGGCTGCGCGCTGCACGGCAACCGCCTCTACTGCGGCGGCGGGCTCAACGCGCAGGCCATGACCTTCAAGAAGGAGGTGTACTCGGCGCCGGTGGACGTGACGACGGGCGCGGTGGGGCCCTGGACGCCCGAGGCCGCCTTCCCCACCACGCGGGACGAGGGGAACCTCACCGCCCACGGCGGCCACCTCTACCAGGTGGGCGGCGGCGAGGCCGGCACCCCGGACGGGAAGGTCTACTTCGCCGCGCTGGACGCGCAGGGGAAGCTCACCTCCTGGAAGGAGACCACCCCGCTGCCGCAGGCGCTCTCCAACGTGGGGGTGACCGCCTTCGCGGGGCGGCTCTACGTGGTGGGCGGGCTCGCGCCGGCGATGACCACGCTCTACTCCGCGCCGCTGCTGGACGACGGCTCGGTGGGCGCGTGGGTGCGGGACGTGCCGCTCACGCAGGCGCGCTCCGGCCCTGGGGTGGCGGTGGAGCGCGGGCGCATGTACCTGGTGGGCGGCTGGACCGGCGGCGCGCACCTGGACCTCGTGCAGAGCGCCGCGCTCGGCCTGGACGGGCAGCTCTCGGCGTTTGGCGCCGCCGGCACCCTGCCCGGCCCGCTGCAGGGCCACGCCTCCTTCCTCTTCGAGCGCACCTTGTTCATCCATGGCGGCGGCGTCTATTCGGCCGCGGGGTACGCCGCGCCGCTCTCCAGCTCGGGCGCCGCCGGCGCCTTCAGCCCCGTGCCCCCGCTGCCCGAGCCGCGCTACCTCCACTCGGTGACGCTGCGCGGGCGCGAGGCCTACGCGGTGGCCGGGGAGAGCACCGGCCGGACGCTGCTCACCTCGGTGGCGCGCTGCGAGCTGACGGCGGATGGCGGCACCACCGCTTGGGCGCAGGTGGCGGACGTGACGCCGGCCCGCCGCGCCCACGCGAGCTTCCTGCACAAGGACCGGCTCTACGTGCTGGGCGGCTTGGTGCCCCCGAGCGACATTTCGGCGGACGTGAAGGTGGCCGCGCTCGCGGCGGACGGCGGCGTGGGCCCCTTCGTGGCGGCGGCGCCGCTGCCGGCGCCGCGGACCGGCCACGCGGTGGCCACCACCGCCAGCCACGTCTACGTGCTCGGCGGGGACGAGACCGCCTCCAGCAGCGGGCAGGAGGTGCTCTACGCTGCCCTGCAGGACGACGGCGCGCTCGGCCCGTGGCGCAGGACCAGCACGCTGCTGACCGGCCGCTACCGGCCGTGGGCGGTGGCGCGGGACGGCTGGGTGTACGCGCTGGGCGGCCTGAGCCGGGGCTCCTACGTGGACAGCGTGGAGGCAGCGCCGGTGCTCCCCGGCGGCGAGCTCGGCCCCTTCACCGAGGCCACGCCGCTGCCCTTCGGGCGCAACGAGCACACCGCCGAGCTCTCCGAAGGGCTGCTCTACAGCGTGGGCGGCTCGAGCGCGGCGGGGACGCAGGTGCTCGCCGCCGCGCTGCAGACGCCCGCCGCGCGGGCGCTCTACTCGCGGCGGGTGGAGCTGGGCGTGGTGCCGGTGGACGTGCTCGGCCTCACCCTCACCGCGAGCGCCGCCTCGGCCTCCCGCCCCACGGTGCGCGGCTGGTACCGCGCGCCGGACGCCGCGGGCGGCTGGGGCGCGTGGACCGCGCTCGGGCCCCTGGCGCTGGGCCAGGAGGCGCCGCTGGGGCTCCTGGGGGTGAGGGCGCTCTGGCTGCGGCTGGAGCTGGACGAGAGCGCCTCCGCCACACTCTTGGCCGCGCGGCCGGCCTACGCGCTCTTCCTGCGGCTCACCACCTCCAGCCAGACGCTGGGCGCGCGTCTGGCGGTGGCCGGCAAGGCGCGGGTGGGCGAGAGCCTGCCCGTGGCGCTGCAGCTGGAGGACGGCGCCGGGGCGGCCGTGGCCCAGGCGCTGCCGTTGGAGGTCTCGGTGGGCGCGCCGTGCACCGCGACTCCGGCGCAGCTCACCACCGCGGCGAATGGGAGCGCGCAGCTGACGCTCACCTGCTCGGCGCCCACCACCGCCAAGCTGTGCGCGGCGCCGCCGGTCCCCGGCGCCTCCTGGCGGGAG
The DNA here is from genome assembly GCA_044229415.1 of Myxococcaceae bacterium. Lineage (GTDB taxonomy): Bacteria > Myxococcota > Myxococcia > Myxococcales > Myxococcaceae > JBGATB01. The sequence continues at coordinate 36,971 of JBGATB010000031.1, forward strand.
AGCTGCGCGCAGGTGGAGGTCTCCGCCAAGGAGGGCACGGTGACGGTGAGCGTGGACAGGGCGCCGTTCGCCCGGCCGCTGCGCATTGGCGAGAGCCTGGCGGTGCTGGCCACCGTCACCAACGGCAACGGCTTCCCGCTCCCCGAGGCCCGGCTGGCTCCGCTGGCCACCGGCGCGCAGCTGGAGGGGCTGGAGCCGGACGGCACGCTCGCCGCCTCCCTGGGAGCGCTGGAGAAGCGCGGGGTGGCGCTCACCTTGCGGGTGGTGGGACCGCCGGGGGACGGGACGCTGACCGTGCGCGTGGTGGACGCGGCGGGGCAGGCGCTGAGCGCGGAGGACGCGGTGCCGTTCACGGTGGAGCCGCTGCGGGTCAGCACCGGCTGCAGCTGCGGCGCTGCGGGCGCAAGCGGCCTGTGGCTGGCCCTGCTGGCGGCGGCGTGGGCCTACTCGAGGACGGCGAGATCGTCCCGGTGGACGGCTTCGTCCAGGTACCGGTAGCCGAGCGCGCCTTCAATCTCCGCGCTCTTCTTGCCGGCGATCTTGGCCAGGTCCCCCGAGCCGTACGCGGTGAGGCCGCGCGCGAAGACGGCGCCGCGCTCGTCGAGCAGGTCCACTGGATCTCCCTGCTCGAAGTTCCCCTCCACCCGGGTGATCCCCGAAGGGAGCAGGCTCTTCTTGGCGCTCACCAGCGCGGCGCGGGCGCCGGCGTCCACCCAGACCTTGCCCTTGGGGAAGAGCGCGTGGGCGATCCACGCGGTGCGGGCGCTGCGGCGGGCGCCGCTGGGGAAGAAGACGGTGCCCACGCTCTCGCCCTGCAGCACCTGGCGCAGCCGGCCCGGCGTCTTGCCGGAGGTGATCACGCAGAAGCCGCCCACCTCGGTCACCTTCTGCGCGGCGCGGACCTTGGTGGCCATGCCGCCCACGCCCACGCCGCTGACGCTCCCACCCGCCAGCGCGAGCACCTCCGGGGTGAGGGAGCGGACCTCGCCCAACAGCTCCGCGGACGGGTCCACGCGCGGATCCGCGCGGTAGAGCCCCTCCACGTCCGAGAGGATCACCAGCGCCTCGGCGTCCACCAGCGCGGCCACGAGGCCAGCCAGGGTGTCGTTGTCGCCGAACTTGAGCTCGTCCACGGAGACGGTGTCGTTCTCGTTGATGATCGGCACCACGCCCGCCTCCAGCAGCCGCGCCAGCACGTGGCGGGCGTTGAGGTAGCGGCGCCGGTCCTGGACGTCGTCATGGGTGAGCAGGACCTGCGCCACCGTGCGGCCCTCGGCTCCAAAAGCGCCGAAGGCGTCCTCGTAGGCCTGCATCAGCCGGCTCTGCCCCACCGCGGCGCACGCCTGCTTGCCGGGGATGTCCTTGGGGCGCGCGGGCAGCCCCAGCCGCTCCACCCCCAGGGCGATCGCCCCGGAGCTGACCACCACCAGCTCCCTCCCCTGCGCCGCCCACTGGAGATCCGCCGCCAGGGCCAGGAAGTGCTCGCGGTTGAAGCGGCCGGTGCTGTTGGTGAGCGCGCCGGTGCCCAGCTTCACCACCACGCGCTTGGCTGTGACGAGGCTCTTGCGGTCCGAGGACATGGGCGGTGGGCGAGTGTAGCGCCTGTTATAAAGAGCGTCCCTTGAGAGAGATCTACGGCAACACCCTGGGCCTCAAGCCCAGCGAGCTGACCACGCTGCGCAACACGTACCGGCGCCGCGTCTCGCCCCGCGAGGTGGTGAGCGCCGAGCTGGCGCGTCACCTGACCGAGCTGTCCCACGAGACCGGCCGCCAGGTGGGCGTGCTGCTCAACCGCAAGGGGGACGTGGAGTGGGTGATCGTCGGCAACGCGCACAAGCTGGAGCTGCCGGACGTGGGGCGCGCCCGCGCCGGTCAGTTCCGCCTGCGCGGCCTGCGGCTGGTGCACACGCACCTCAAGTCCGAGCCGCTCACCAAGGATGACCTGACGGACCTGGCGCTGCTCCGGCTGGACCTGGTGGCCGCCATCGGCGTGCTGCAGGACGGGCTGCCGGGGGTGCTCCACGTGGGGCACCTGCTCCCCAAGAACGGAAGCGACGCCCTCTGGTCGGTGCAGACGCTGCCGGACGTCCACGGGGAGCAGCCGGACGTGCTGGAGACGGTCCGCTCGCTGGAGGAGGAGTTCGCCCGCGCCGCCCAGGCCCGCGCCGTCACCGGCGGGGACCGGGCGATCCTCGTCGCCGTCTGCTTGGACGGGAACCGCGCCCGCGCGGAGAGCTCGCTGGCCGAGCTCAAGGAGCTGGCGCGCACGGCGGGGGTGGAGGTGCTGGACTCGGTGCTGCAGATGCGGCGCGAGCCGGATCCGCGCTACCTGATCGGCCGCGGCAAGCTGGAGGACTTGAACCTGCGCTCCATGCAGCTGATGGCGGAGCTGATCATCTTCGACAAGGACCTCTCTCCTTCGCAGGGGCGCCACATCGCCGAGGAGACGAGCCTGAAGATTTTGGACCGCACGCAGCTGATCCTGGACATCTTCGCCCAGCGGGCGCAGAGCGCGGACGGCAAGCTGCAGGTGGAGCTGGCGCAGCTCAAGTACGTGCTGCCCCGGCTCTCCCAGAGCGACACGTCCCTCTCGCGGCTGGCCGGCGGGATCGGCGGGCGCGGCCCCGGCGAGACCAAGCTGGAGATCGACCGGCGCCGCGTGCGCGACCGGATCAACCACCTGGAGAAGCGGATCGACGCGATCTCCCGCGAGCGCGAGGTCCGCCGCGCCCAGCGCAACCGGCGCGAGCTGCCGGTCATCTCCATCGTCGGCTACACCAACGCGGGGAAGTCCACGCTGCTCAACAAGATGACCCGCTCCACCGTGCTGGCGGAGAACAAGCTCTTCGCCACCCTGGACCCCACCAGCCGCAGGCTGCGCTTCCCGCGCGAGCGCGAGGTGATCATCACCGACACGGTGGGCTTCATCCGCGACCTGCCCAAGGATCTGGTCAACGCCTTCCGCGCCACGCTCGAGGAGCTCTCGGACGCGGACCTCTTGCTGCACGTCATTGACGCCGCGGATCCCGCCCGGGACGCGCAGGTGGAGGCGGTGGAGTCCATCCTCGCCTCGCTGGACCTGGCTGGGACGCCGCGCCTGAAGGTCTGGAACAAGGCGGACGCGCTGCCGGAAGGCGAGGCCCAGGCGCTCGCCGGCCGGGACGGTGGGGTGGCGGTGAGCGCCGCCACTGGGGACGGAGTGGACACCCTGCTCGCCAAGGCGGACGCCATCCTCTTCGCCGAGGGCGCCACGCCCCAGCTGGGAGCGGTGGCCTCCCCCTGAGTCCCTGCGTTAGGCTCCCCGCCCACCGTGTCGGATTTAGGACTTCGCCTCGCGCTCCTCTGGGTTGACCTGCCGGACGGCTTCCCCGGCAAGGAGACCTCGTACCCCAAGCCCGTGGGGGACACGCAGCCCGAGTACTTCGAGTTCATCGAGCGGAACGCCGGGGTGCTCTACCCGGTCCTCGGCGCGCTGGTGCTGGGGCTGCTCCTGCTGGGGATCTTCCAGGCGTGGCGCGCCCAGGACATGGATGGGCTCTCCAAGGCCGAGTTCAAGCGGGAGATCATCCACGAGCTGCGCAAGCAGATTACGGGGCTCTCCGGCGAGGCGCTCGCCAAGAGCATCGGGCTGGACTCGTTCAAGACCATGCGCCTGCTGGAGGAGCTGCAGAAGGACGGCGTGCTGATCAGCCACACCAGCACCGAGCGGCTCACGACTTGGCGGCTCAAGGGCGTGGGGCCCACCGCGGCGCGGCGGTAGCGGCCCACACTTCCCGTTGACGTTGACGTTGACGTTGACGTTGACGTTGACGTGGTCGTTGACGTGAACGTGCGACGTGGACGTGGACGTGGACGGCGACGGCGACGGCGACGTGGCCCTGGTCGGGTCCCTCCGTTCACCCCGAGCGCAGTCGAGGGGCGCCCGTGTTCGCGCCCGATGCACAGCGCCGAGCAAGCTTCGTCACGGCCACGTTCAGGTCGCCGTCGCCGTCGATGGCAACGTCCACGTCCACGTCGCACGTCAACGACCACGTCAACGTCAACGTCAACGTCAACGTCAACGTCAACGTCAACGTCAACGGGTTGGCTGGCGTGGGCGGCGACTACAGCGCCTTGCCGGTCACGTCCGAGTTCACGACGGGCGTATACGGGTCATCCGTGCTGACGCGGGCGTTCACCTTGTACGGCTTGTTGAGCACCACGCCGCCGTCGGCGCCGACGCCGAAGGTGATCTTGCCGAGCACCACCTTGTTCAGCCCGCCGACGAGCGCCGGAGCAGGCACGGCGGTGGGCAGGCTGGGTGGCTGGGCCCACGAGTAGTGATCGCAGGCCAGGCCGCCGTCATCCACCACGGCCACGCCGCAGTCCACGAAGCGCACGCCGCCGTCCGTCTCCGGCACCACCTCCTGCAGCTTCACCCCCGTCACGTTGAACGGCGCGGAGCCGGCGTTGGCCACGCCGTAGAAGTCGGTGGTGAGCGGCACTACCCCGTTGGGGCTCAGCGTGGAGGGCACGGGCTTGGGCAGCTTGGACGTCCCGGTCACCGAGATGAACAGCGCGGGCGGCGGGAATGCGTCCCCCTGCCGGGTGAGGGTGATGCGCGCCTGATCCGCGGTGTCATCCGCCGCGCCCGCGCTGCAGCGCGAGCGGGCCTGGTAGGTGACGGTGATCGGCGCGGTCTCCCACGGCATGGGATCCGTGGCGGCCGCAGGCAGCTGCGTGGTGGGCTCGGTCCACTGAGCGGTGCCCGGCGCGGGCGAGTTGGAGAACGAGAAGTCCGAGGCCGGCGCCGCCGCCAGCCCGCACGGGTTCTTGTTCGCCGCGGCGTTGGTGACGAACTGGAGCGCGTACTTCACCGGCACGTTGCCCGCGTTCTTCACCCAGACCTTCGCGGTGCGGGTGCCGGGGTTGCTCCCCGCCTCGTTGGTGCAGGCGCCCGGGCCGCTGGGGTGCAGCTCGTTGTCGCAGGTGGGCGGGAAGATCAAGTTGATCGCCGAGCCAGCCCCGGAGGTGGCCTCCGCGTCCGTGCAGGTGGCGGTGCCCTCGCCGGTGCGCTGGAAGCACAGCTGGGGCGAGGCGCGGATCGCCCGGCCCTTGAAGGCGATCAGCTGCTCGCCGCCCTGGGACGGGTCGAGGAAGAGGCGGATGCCTCCCTTCACCTCGTCGCCAACGGACAGCGGCGCGAACGTCACGTCCGTGCTGGCCTCGGCGCCCGCCACGAGGTTCACCGCCAAAGGCGCGAGCGCGGTGGTGATCACCGGCGCGGCCGTGGTCCCCGGCTCCAGCTCCACGCGCTGGATCTTCAGCTCGCTGGTGCCGGTGTTCTTCACCGTCAGGGTCACCTTCTTGGTGGTGGTGACGTAGACGTCCCCGAAGTCCACCGGGGACGGGGTGACGGTGGCCACCGCCTGCACGCCGGTCCCGGCCACCGCGATGGTGGCGGTGGGCTTCGCCGGGTCATCCGTGGTGAGCACCAGGTCCGCCGTCTCCCGCTTGTTCGCCACGGTGGGGCTGAAGGTCAGCGTCAGCGTCCCCTCCCCCGCCACCTCCACCACCACCGGCGCCATCTCCTTCACCGCGAAGGGGGCGGGCAGCTTGATCTCGCTCAGGTTGAGCGAGGCGTTCCCCAGGTTCCGCACGCGGAACGCGCGGGTGTGGGTCTGGTTGACCTGCACCGAGCCGAAGTCCACCCGGTCGCCGTCCAGGTCCATCTGCGGCGAGCGCTTGGCCACGGTGGGGCCGCACTTGCAGCCGCCGGTCACGGCGAAGAGGAAGCAGAGCGCGATCGCGCCCCGCACAGAGGTCTGGGTCATGTCCGTTCTTCTTCCCAAGTCACAGCTCGGCCTTCGGCTGCCGGCCCATCAGCTCGACCACCGCGGCCTTCGGGTTCTTGCCTTCGTGGGTGATGCAGTACACCTGGTGGCAGATCGGCAGCTCCACGCCGGTGCGCTCGGAGAGGTCCTTCGCGCTGCGCGCCGTCTTCACGCCCTCCGCCACCTGCTTCATCTCTTCGAGGATCTGCGCCAGGGTCCGGCCCTTCCCCAGCTCCATCCCCACCCGCCGGTTGCGGGAGAGCTCGCCGGTGCAGGTGAGGACCAGGTCCCCCATCCCCGCCAGCCCGGAGAGCGTCAGCGGGTTGGCCCCGCGCCGCACGGCGATGCGGGAGATCTCCGCCAGGCCGCGGGTGATGATCGCCGCCCGCGCGTTGTGGCCAAAGCCCAGCCCGTCCGCGATCCCCGCGGCGATGGCGATCACGTTCTTGAGCGCCCCGCCCAGCTGAACCCCCACCACGTCCGAAGAGGTGTAGCTGCGGAAGCTCTCCGTCAGGAACGCCTTCTGGCACTTGGCCGCCACCTTGTCCCAGTGCGAGGCGATGGTGACCACCGTGGGCATCCGCTGCACCATCTCCTTGGCGAAGGAGGGCCCCGAGAGCACCGCCAGGTACGGGTGGAACTGCTCCGGCAGGCAGTCCTCCAGCACCTCGGTCATGGTGAAGAGCGTGTCGTTTTCGATCCCCTTGGCCACGGTCAATATCGGCACGTGCGGCGGCAGGTGCGGCGCCGCGCGCCCCATCACCTCCCGCATCGCGTGGGAGGGCGTGGCCGCCACCACCAGCTCGCTGTTGAACAGCGCCTCCTCGAGCGAGTTCGTGGCCTTGAGGCTGGGCGGCAGCGGCAGGCCCGGCAGGTAGGTGGCGTTCTCGTGCCGGTCGTTGATGGAGGCCACCAGGCTTGCGTCCCGGGCCCAGAGGGAGACCTCATCCGCCTTGGAGGCCAGCACGCACGCGAGCGCGGTGCCGAAGGAGCCGGAGCCGATGACGGTGGCGCGCATGTGGGTGGCTGGATGCCACGGTCCAGGCCACCAAGTAAAGCCGCGCCCAGCTTGGCCTAAATCGAGGTGACGATCCCCACCGCGCAGACCGGCATGAAGTTCGAGTCCTCCACCCGCCCGTGGAGATCGAACCCCAGCGTGAAGAGGAAGCTGGTCAGGCTGGTGAAGGGCATCTCCGCGCCGAAGCGCACCGGCACGTTGTGGCCCAGCTGCACCGAGGCCGGCACCCCGCCCAACGGATCTCTCTGGAAGGGCTGGGTGTCCAGCGCGAGGTTGTAGCGGACGTCCAGGAACAGGCGCGCCGAGCGCGGGGAGTCCCCCCGGTAGGAGAGGATGAAGCCGGGCGCGATGTTCCAGTTCCGCCGGCCGGTGAGCCAGCGCGCGCCGTTGGACTCCGCCGAAGGCGGCTGCGCGAAGAAGGCCTTGCCCGCCTCCAGCGCCACCGCGCCGCTCCAGTTCTGCCCGGAGAAGACCTGCAGCTTGGCGTGGACCCGGAACTCGTTCATCCAGCCGTAGAAGCTGTCGAACGCGAGCCCCAGGTCCAGGGAGTTGGTGACGCCGATGGAGCCGCGCACCCCCAGGAGCGGGAAGCCGATGTAGAGCCCCAGCCCCCGCTTCCACTGCCCGAGCGCGGGCGCGCCGTACATGCTCACCCGGTTCGGCTCCTCCGGCGGCAGCGGCGCCGCGCGGCGCACCACCATGGGCAGGGGCGGAGGAGGCGGCGGCGTGGTGGGCGGCAGGACCGAGGCCGGTGGGAGCTCCCGCTCCCGCGGACGCGGCCCACCTTCAGCCGGGAAGCGCAGCCAGGACTCGTCCACCGGGGTGGCGGTGATCGGCACCGCGGGCGCGGCCGGCGGCGGCGAGGGCGGCGGCAGCGCCACCGGCGCGCCGGCGGGCGCCGGCTGGGAGGCCCCCGCCGGGAGCGTCCAGGACTCGTCCGGAGCCTGTTGGGCCAGCGCCGGCGCGGCGCACAGGCAGAGCGCGAGCATGCGGAGCTTCATGCGCCAGGTACCCCCAAAACGAAAAATGCAGCCTCTCTCGAGGCTGCACTTTCGCGTCAAACAGCAGGTGACGACAAGCGACGCGCTTACAGCGTCTTCAGGTACTCAACCAGGTCGTCCATGTCCCGGTCGGTGAGCACCGAGGTCTTGCCGTGCAGGTCGGTGTTCTTGTTCGCCATCAGGCGCTCCTTCAGCGTGCCCGCGCTGCCGTCGTGGAGGTACGGGGCGGTGCGGGAGAGCGTCAGCAGCGACGGGGTGTTGAGGCCGGACTTGAGCTTGTTCTGGTCATCCGGGTTGATCCCGCTGACCACGTAGGTGCCCACGTTCGCCATCTTGTTGTTGGTGAGCGCCTCGCCCGCGTGGCAGTTGTTGCACTCGGCGCGGACGAAGACCTGCGCGCCGCGCTGGGCCGCGTCCGACAGGGTGGCGGTGCGGTACGGGTTCTCCGGCACCGGCGCCCAGTCGATGTAGCTGGCCACCTGGTTGCTCATGGTCTCGGTGATCCCAACGCCGCCCATGCGCAGGGTGGTGGTGTGGGTCATGAAGTCCTGGAGCGTGTTGAACTCGCCGCTCCAGTGGTACGGCGCGGTCTGGAGCACCATGCGGCCAGCCAGGCTGGGCGTCTGACGGGGGCCGTCCGGGAACATCCAGACGTGGCCGTCCTCACGGCCCTCGAGGTGGCAGGTGGCGCACGCGACACCGGTGGTGGGGTTGCTCATCCGGGCGTTGTGGGCGTCAAAGAAGAGCTTGCGGCCCTCGATCACGTCCTTGGTCATGGTGACCGGGTTCTGCGCCACGGTGATGTTCAGGGTGCGGGAGACCCGCGAGGTCGGCCCGGTGCCATCCGCGGTCAGCACGGAGATGGTGTGGTCGAACGCGTTGTAGACGTAGGCGCTCTTGCCATCGCGGCTGAGCGCGATGCCGTTGGCGCCGTCCCCCACGTTGACGAGCGCGCGGACGGTGCTGCCGCTGGTGTTGAAGCTGAGGTCCTCACCGTCGCGGCGGCTGGTGGGCAGGATCGCCACGTTCTTGGTCTCGCGGTTGACGACGAAGAGCCAGGCGCCGGTCGGATCCACCGCGGCCACCGTGGGGCCCTGGATGACCTCGGTGCTGCCGCGGCCAGCGAGGGTGGAGGGCGGGAAGTCCTTGGTGTCCGAGTTGGTGCTGAAGGAGCAGGAGGTCAGGTCGTCCACCAGCGGCTTGGCGGTGTCGGACTCGAGCGTGACCACGCCCGCGGTGGCGATCGCGCCCAGGTTGCAGGGGCCGCCGTTGGCGTAGTACCCGCCGAAGCTGTTCGGAGCGGTGGTGATGCGGTCCTCGCGGGCCCAGACCACCGGCATGAAGACGCGCTTGCCGTCCGGGCTGGCGACGACGTCCGTGGCCGCGCGGCTCTTGAAGGAGCTGAAGCTGCCGCGGCTCGGGCTGCCGGAGAGGCCGCTGCCGTTCTGCAGGTAGGACTTGTTGACCGCGCCGTAGAGGTCAGACTCCTCCTTCACGGCGGCGGCACCCTTGAGGATCTCCGGCTTGGAGAGGTCCACCTGGACGACTTCTCCCTGCTTGTAGAGGCTGATCAGCGCCTTGTCGCCGGGGAGCAGCGCGATCGCGCGGGGCTCCTCACCCAGCTTCAGCTCCCAGGTCGTCTGGAGGGTCGCGGTGTCGATCGCCTGGAGCGAGCCGACCTCCGCGGAGTCCAGCGAGGTGCTGTTCACCACGTAGAGGGTCTTGTTGTCCGGCGAGACCGCCAGGCCCGTGGGCTCCACGCCCACCTTCACCTTGGAGGCCTCGGTCCACTCGCCGCGGCGGATCACGGAGACGCTGCGGTCGAAGCGGTTGGTGACGTAGATGGTGTCGTCCGGCGCCACGATCACGCGCTCGGGGGACTTGCCCACCTTGACCTCGGCGATCTTCTCGTGGGTCTTGGTGTCGACCACGGCCAGGAGGTCGTTGTCGGAGTCCGCCGCGTAGAGCAGCCCGTCATCCCGCGACAGCGCCAGGGAGCCGGAAGAGTTGGTGTAGGTGTCGGTGGTGCCGGATTCACACCCAACGAGCACCAGCGAAGCCATCACCGCGCCGGTCATGATCAGTTTGCGCATTTGAAACTGCCTCCTTGAACTTCAACTGTGACAGCAATGCCTCGATCTGCTGGGCGCCTGGCCACCCATTGAGGATTGCAAACCTTCAAAAAGTTTCGACTTTTGGACCGAGGGACGAAGTCGGGTCTGCTTGTAATTGCACGCTGTGTGCCTCCCCGGCCGCCCTCCGCCGGTGACGGGGAACGAGAGGTGTGTACCCGGCCCGGAAGGACCCTTCGGATCTGCTAAACGGCCTTTGTCCGTGAAGGTCTCCCCACCCCGAGAGCTGCTCAGTTTCCGGCGCACCTTTGCGCTGGTCATCCTCCTCGTGGTCCTCCCGTCCGCGGGGCTCTCGGGCTTCGGGGTGTTGGCGATCATCAACGAGCGGGCGGCGGTGGAGAAGCGGCTGACGGGGCTCTGGGAGGTGAAGCTGGAGCGGGCCGGGCGCGCGGTGGAGGAGGCCCTGCTGGCGGCGGTGGCCACCGCCCCGGACGGGAGCCTCCAGGTGATCGCCCGCAAGCCCGGGGCGGGCGCCGGGCGGCTGCTCTCGGACGTGGCGTTCCAGGTGGAGGGGACGGAGGTGAGGTGCGTGGACGCGCGCCTTCGCCAGGTGCTTTTGGGGCTGGCACCGGATCTGGAGACCCTGCCCCAGGGCACGCGGGTGTTCTCGGTGTCCGGGACCGGCGGCACCTTCGTGCTGGCGGCGGTGCGCGAGGGCAAGCGGGTGACCGGGGCGCGGGTCCCGGTGGAGGCGATCAACTCGCTATTGCCGGAGGTGGCGCCGCTGAACGAGCCGGCCGACACCGCGGTGCGGCTGTCGCTGCGGCCGGTGAAGCGGGACGCGGAGAGCGGCGTGATCGGCAAGCTGGCCTCTGAGGTGGCGGAGGCCAAGGCGGCGCTCGGCGGTCCCCCGGTGGTGGCGGAGCGGGTGCTCGCCCCGCCGCTGCAGGACTTCCGGGTGGTGGCGCTGGCGGTGGGCGAGGATCCGGTGGCGGCGCGCTCCACGCGCAACCGCACCCTGTACGTGGTGCTGCTGGTGATCTTCTACGGCACGCTGGCGGGGGGGATCAGCTCCATCGGCCGGACGCTCTACCGCGAGGCCAAGCTCTCCCGGATGAAGACGGACTTCGTGTCGCTGATCAGCCACGAGCTGCGCACGCCGCTCACCTCCATCCGGATGTTCATCGAGACCTTGGCGCTGGGCCGGGTGAAGGATCCCGCGCAGACGCAGGAGGTGCTGCAGCTGTTGGCGAAGGAGACCGAGCGGCTCTCCGAGCTGATCGACCGGGTGCTGGACTGGTCGCGCATCGAGAGCGGCAAGAAGATCTACCACCGCACGCCGGTGACGGTGGACTCGGTGGTGGACGCGGCGGTGGCGGCGTTCCGGGCGCAGCGGCTGGACAGCGGCGTCCAGGTGGAGCGGGACGTGCCCGCGAACCTGCCCCCGGTGGAGGTGGACCGGGACGCGGTGGCGGGGGCGCTGCTCAACCTGCTCCAGAACGCGTTCAAGTACAGCGGGGCGGAGAAGAAGATTGCGGTCCGCGCCCATGCGGAGGAGAAGCGGGTGGCCATCGAGGTGGAGGACAACGGCGTGGGGATCGCACCCAGGGACCGCAAGAAGATCTTCGACCGGTTCTACCGGGTGGACAACCTGCTCACCCGCAAGACGCAGGGCTCCGGGCTGGGGCTGGCGATCGCCAAGCGGATCGTCGAAGCCCACGGGGGGAAGATCTCCGTGCGCAGCGACGTGGGCAAGGGCAGCGTCTTCACCATCTTGTTGCCCGCCTCGGCGCACCCGGCGGCGCAGACGTGAGCGACGCGGGCAAGAAGCGGAAGATCCTGGTGGTGGAGGACGACCTGTCCATCCTCACCGGCCTCTCCATGAACCTGCGCTTCGAAGGCTTCGAGGTCCTCCAGGCGCAGGACGGCCGGATGGGGCTGCAGCGGGCGCTGGACGAACAGCCGGATCTCATCGTCCTGGACGTGATGCTCCCGGAGATGAACGGCTACGAGGTGATCAAGGAGCTGCGCCGGCGCGGGAGCGACCTGCCGGTGGTGATGCTCTCTGCCAAGGGGATGGAGCAGGACAAGATCCTGGGCCTGGATCTCGGCGCGGACGACTACGTGGTCAAGCCGTTCGGCCTCCACGAGCTGCTCGCGCGGATCAAGGCGGTGATGCGCCGCCGCTACAAGGGCGCGGACAGGACCGTGGACTTCGGCGACACCCAGGTGGACCTGGACGGCAAGAAGGTCTTCCGCGCCGGCGCCCCGGTGGAGCTCACCGCGCAGGAGTTCCGGCTGCTCGCGCACTTCGTCACCAACCCGGGCCGGACCTTCAACCGCGAGGAGCTGATCTCTGGCGCCTGGGGGTTCGACTACGCGGGCACCGCGCGCACCGTGGACAACTTCATGCGCCAGCTGCGGCAGAAGTTCGAGCCGGACCCGGAGGCGCCGCGCCACTTCACCACCGTGCGCGGGCTGGGCTACCGCTTCGATCCCTAGGGCGGGGGATCCTCGCTGGTCACCTTCTTCAGATAGGCGAGGAAGGAGCCCGGCAGGTAGAAGATCACCTCGATGTTGCCGAAGCGCAGGTGGACGCCGTCCTGGAGCGGGTGCGGCTTGTTGGGCGGCAGCTTCATGGGGCCGATCCAGGTGCCGTACTTGCTCTCCGCGTCCACCAGCCGCCAGGTCTCGCCGCGGGCGTCCTGCTGGAAGTAGGCGTGGAAGCGGGAGACGCTGTTGTCCACCAGCACCACGTCGTTGCTCTCGGTGCGCCCGAGCGTGATCCCCATGGCGAACGCGTTGTGGGCCTTGGCGGCCTTCTTCACCCCCACCACCAGCGGATCCCGCGCGCTCGGCCCCTGGCGGAACGCGCCGCCCTGGGTGGTGAGCAGCACGTCCGGCTCGTCCGCGCCGGGCGCCGCCCGCCACAGGAGCATGGGGACGTCCACGGCCTTCTGGAGGGCTTCGGGCTCCAGCATCAGCTGCCGCGCGTAGAAGGAGAGCCCCTGGTTCATTGCACCTACGAACTGTAGTGGACCAGGCGTGGTGGCTTGTACCTGTGCGCGTGTACGTGGCCGCCGGACACCTTCGTGGGGTAGACAGGGGCTACCCACATGTACCGCCGCTACACCATCCACAAGGACGGAGACCTGCTCGTCGAGGAGCTGGACGCCTCTGGCAAGCCCCTGGAGCCCGAACCGGTGCCCGCGGAGGACCGCCTCCCCGTGGAGCTGGTCCTGATGGGCGCGGACACCGAGGACGCCAAAGCGCAGCTCCTGGACCTGCTGGAGCTGGCCTACGGCATGGAGAGCGAAGGGCCGCAGTCCGTGGGGATGGTGCCGGGCGCCAAGGGCAAGGGCCCTGCCGGCGGCGGCTGCTCCTAGCGGCGCCCGGCGACCACGACCTGGAGCAGGTCCTTGGCGTCGAACGCGCGGCCGGCGAAGTCTCCGAAGCGCTCGTGCGCCACCAGCCCCGCCTCCTCGAGCGCCAAGTCCACCTCCTGCGTGGAGAAGTGGCGCAGCCGCAGCCGGTGGATGCCGCGGTCCTCGCGGCGCTCGCGCTTGCGGGTGCGCTCCTGGAGGTGCGGGGAGAAGACGGGGCGGTGCGGCTCGGCGAGGTTGCTCACCAGCGGGTCGTCGTTGCGCGCGGACTCCCAGCCGCCGAGCCGGCTGCCGCAGAGCGCGTCGAAGTAGAAGGCGCCCTGGGCGGTGAGGTGGTGGGCGGCGGTGACGAGCAGCGCCACCAGGTCATCGTACGAGGACATCAGCCCCACCGCGTTCTGCGGCGCCATCACCTGCTCGAAGCGCTCGGCCAGGCGCAGCGAGCGCAGGTCCGCCACCAGCAGGCGCAGGCTCGCGCCCACCCGGGGGTCCTCGGCGCGGCGCTCCTCGGCGGCGGCCACCATCCGCTCGGACGGGTCCACCGCGAGCACCTTGGCCCCGGCGCGGCCGGCGAGCGCCGCGGCCACCCGCCCGTTGGCGCAGCCGAGCACCAGCACCGGCCCGCCGGCGCGCGCGGCGTGGCCGGCGTAGAAGGCGACGTCCGCCTCCTGCCCCACCAGGCTCAAGCCCTTGCGTCCCCGTCCGTCCGTGGAACCCATGCGCGTAAGGTGAGCGCGTAGCACGCCACTCCCCGGGGACGTCCAGCGAAGGCGGGTTCAAGGGCTGGCGCAGGGGCGCCTTCAAGGGCTGGCGCAGGGGCGCCAAGGTCGTACAATCGGCAACCTTCATGGCTACCGGCCCGGTCGCGCCCATCCCCACACACACGGTCTTCGGCTCGCGCGCGCGCTCGGAGCGGCTGGGGGTGCAGCAGTTCCACCTGGTGCTGGTGAACACGGACGGGGCCGGCAACACCTACCCCATCAGCAAGGACGAGCTGAAGATCGGCAAGGCCCCGGAGAACGACGTGGTGGTGGACCACCCCACCGTCAGCCGGAACCACCTGGTGATCAAGCGCCAGGGGGACCGCTTCCTGGTGCAGGACCAGGGCTCCACCAACGGCACGTTCATCGACGGCGCCCAGGTCCGCGAGGCCTACCTGCGCCCGGGCGCGCTGCTGGAGATGGGGGACGTGCAGCTGCGCTTCACCCCCAAGGTCGCGGCGGTGGAGATCGACCCCGCGGTGGAGGACCGGCTGGGGGATCTGGTGGGCACCAGCCTGCCCATGCGGCAGATCTTCGCGCTGCTCAAGCGGATCGCCCCCACCGACTCCACCCTGCTGCTGGTGGGCGAGACCGGCAGCGGCAAGGGCGCGGCGGCCAAGACCATCCACAAGCTCTCCTCGCGGGAGAACGGCCCGCTGGTGGTGTTCGACTGCGCCGGCGTGTCGGACTCGCTGATCGAGAGCGAGCTGTTCGGTCACGAGAAGGGCGCCTTCACCGGCGCGGTGGCCCAGCGGATCGGCTGCCTGGAGCGCGCGCACGGCGGCACGCTGTTCCTGGACGAGATCGACGACCTGGGGCTGGACCTGCAGCCCAAGCTCTTGCGCGCGATCGAAGACCGCGAGTTCCGCCGGCTCGGCGCCTCGGCGGGCCAGGTCAGCTTCGACGCCCGGATCGTGGTGGCGTCCAAGAAGGACCTCTGGGCGGAGACCCAGGCCGGCCGCTTCCGCGAGGACCTCTACTTCCGCCTGAGCGTCTTCACGGTGAGCCTGCCCTCCTTGCGGGACCGCAAGGAGGACATCCCGCTGCTGGTGGACGCCTTCGCCGGCGAGCCGCTGTGGCAGCGGCTGCCCGAGCCGCTGCGAGATCAATTCCTCGCGCACACCTGGCCCGGCAACGTGCGCGAGCTGCGCAACGCGATCGAGCGGGCCAAGCACATCGGCGACATCCCCGAGCTCGGGAGCGACTCGCTGCTGCGCGAGTTCTCGATGCCCTCCAGCAAGGGCGGCGAGGTGCTCCCGGTCAACTTCGGCGGCCCGTTCAAGGAGTGCAAGGAGGAGCTGGTCCGCTCCTTCGAAAAGGAATACCTGACGCGGCTGCTCTCGCGCTCCAAGGGCAACGTGGCCAAGGCGGCGCGGGACGCAGGGCTGGACCGCAAGCACCTCTACTCGCTGCTGCACAAGTACGGCCTGGTCCAGTCCTCGGACGACGAGTAGCGCTTCAAGAGCAAACCCAAGGAGGAGCCTTTGGTGCGGAGCCTTCCCGTGGTGCGGTGGCTGGCGGTGCTCGCGCTCACCTGCCTGGCGCCGGGCTGCAACAAGCAGAAGTCCAAGGCGGCGGAGGCGTACGAGCTCTTCGCGGAGGCCCTCGCCCGCGGCCACGTGGCCAAGGCCAAGGAGCTGGCGGCGGACGGCGCCGAGTTCGCGGTGGCCTCCTCCCCCACCGGCGTGGGCGAGCCTGAGGAGGGGAAGATCCTCCACCAGCCGGTCTACGACAGCGGCATCGTGGGGATCGTCTGGTGGACGCGCCACAAGGTGGAGTCCGAGAAATCAGGCTCCCTGGGCACCACCACGCTGGTCGCGGTGGAGGACGTCTGCCGGCAGAGCTCGGAGGCCAACGGCTGCACCCGGCCCTCCACCTACCGGCACCGCGTGAAGCTGCGGGAGGTGGGCGGCCAGTGGAAGGTGACCGCCTTCAGCGAAGAGACGATCAACGAGCCGCGCTAGAACGCCACGATCCCGTCCGGCGGGTAGTACTTGAGGATGGTGAGCACGGCCACCGTCTGCACCTCCTCGTCGTCCGCTTCGCCGGTGGAGGTGGTCTTCACGCCTTCGAAGCGGGCGAGCACCACCAGCTCCTTGTTCGGCTCCAGGAACGGGTCGGAGGTCTCCAGGGCCCCCAGCACCTCGCGGCCGGTGGGGTTGCTGACGTTGTCGTAGCGGCGCTCCATCTTCTGCGAGGTGTACTCGGAGCTGCTGGAGCTGCTGCTGCGGCTGTTGGTCTCGTAGCTGCCGCGCGCCGAGGCCCGGCCGTACGCGGTGCTGTTGACGCGCGCGCTCCCGGAGCCGCTGCTGCCGCCGGTGGACGCGGAGCTGTAGCTGGAGGAGGACTTGTAGGCGGGGCCCACCTCGGCGAGGTAGCCGGCCGAGCCCAGCTGCAGCTCCGCCATCTTCACGGTCTGCTTTTCCCCCTGCATGCCGATCTCCGAGACCGCGCCGCGCAGGAGCACGTGCTTGCCCTTGTAGAGGGCGGGCTGCGCCAGCACCGTGGCGAGCTTGAAGACCGGCACCTTCTTGTCGTTGAGCAGTTTCACGTCCCGGTCCACCGGACCGCCGCGCATGGCGACGATCCGCGCCAGCACCGGCAGCGCGTTGGGCTGCTTGAGCACCACCGGCAGCCAGGTGTCCGTGAGCACCTCGCGGATGAGGGTGAACTTCGCCTGCTGGGTGCACGCCACCAGCGCGGCCCACGCCTTGGCGGGGGACTCGGCGATCAGCCCGCGCGCGGCGAGCTCGCAATCCGGCGCTCGCGGGGTCTGCGCGGCGAACGCCTTGGCATCGAACGGGCGCGGGGGCGGGGGCTCGGCGGGGGCCGGCGGGGGGGCGCCCTCGCCGGAAGATCCGCTCTGCTCTTCGTCTCCCCACCGGCTGGCCTTCTTGGTGGCGCAGGCGGCGAGCAGGGAGGAGGCAATCAGGACGAACGCCACAGCTCTCTGGGTCATGACGCGTCTCACAGTTGGTGGGACTGGGTCTTCTGGTGCTGCTTGGGGAGGGGGCGCCCAGCGGGCGGCGCGAGCGGGAGCGCGCCCAGGTCCGAGTCCAGGTCCTCGTCCGCGTCCATCGCCTGGAGCTCTTGCTGGGTGGGGAGGTTGGCGGCGCAGCTGGGGCGGCAGGCGCCGCGCATGCACTGGAGCAGCGGCTGGTTGTAGGCGCGCCGCGAGACGTTGTCGTAGCAGGCGTCCGCGCCGGCGCCGCAGTGGCTCGCGGCCAGGCAGCTGCAGCAGGTGGAGGCCACGGCCGCGCGCAGCTGCGTCTGCTGGACCACCTCGCCCAGGCGCAGGTAGCAGACGCGCGCCTCGGGCGCGAAGCGGCCGCGGTCGTCCAGGAGCACCGCGGTCCCGTCCAGGCCGCAGACGCTGGTGGCGGCCTTGAACTCGGACTCGCAGAGCGAGGCGAGCGCGGGATCCCTGCGGCCCCGCGGGTCCTTGGCGCTCACGCTGCACACCGCGTTGGCGAGGCTGCGGGCGGTGGCCTCGTTGGCGTTGGCCTGGGCGCCCCGCTCCTTCGGCGCGGCGGCCTCGGACTCGAAGACGCACTCCCCACCCTTGTGGAGCGTGTTGATGGTGCAGGACCAGGGCGTGGTGTCGCGCGCTGGGTCCACGCGGGCGGCCGCCTGCGCCCAGGCGGGCGAGGCGAAGAGGAGGGACGCGAACGCGAGTGCTCGGAGCATCTGGGGCGGATTATTGCCGTCCGCCAACCCGCGCGGCCACGGAGGTGATGTGAAGCGGCGGCGCACCTGGTAGGAGGGCGCCATGCTCACCTCGCGCGCGCGCCTGATCCTGATCTCCTTGGCCCTTGCACCGCCGGCGTTGGCGGGAAAGGTAGACGCCAAGGCGGTGCACGCGGCGGCGATCGTGATCGACACCCACGCAGACACCCCGCAGCGCTTCCTGGACGAGGGGGTGGACTTCGGGGCCGAGGCGTCGCTCAAGGACGGCCAGCTGGACCTGCCGAAGGCGCGGGCGGGGAACCTGGCGGCGGAGTTCTTCTCCATCTGGGTGGAGCCCCGCAAGTTCCAGGGGCGCTACGCGCGCCGGGCGCTGGAGCTGGTGGACGCGGTGGCGCAGCAGGTGGAGCGGCGTCCGGGCGAGATGGTGCTGGCGCTGACCGCGGACGACATCGTCAAGGCGCGCACCGGGAAGCAGAAGCGCTTCGCCGCGCTGATGGGGATTGAGGGCGGCCACGCGATCGAGAACGACCTGCGGCTGTTGCGGAACTTCTACCGGCTCGGCGTCCGCTACATGACGTTGACCTGGAGCAACACCAACGACTGGGCGGACTCGTCCGGAGACCTGGACAAGGCCAACGTCACCCACCACGACGGCCTCACCGACTTCGGCCGCGAGGTGGTCAAGGAGATGAACCGGCTGGGGATGATGGTGGACGTCTCGCACGTGGCGGACGCCACCTTCTTCGACGCGCTGGAGGTCTCCCAGGCGCCGGTGATCGCCTCGCACTCCTCGGCGCGGGCGCTCACCGACAGCAAGCGCAACCTCACGGACGACATGCTGCGCGCGGTGGCCAAGAACAACGGCGTGGTGATGGTGAACTTCTACTCGGCGTTCATCGACGAGGACTACCGCAAGGCCTACACGGCGCAGGGCGCGGAGCGCTCGCCGATCATCGACGCCCTGGAGCTGGAGCTGCGCAAGGAGGCGCCCGGCGTGGCGGCGAAGAAGTACCGGACGGCCCAGCAGGAGTGGAGCGCCAAGCTGCCCCGGCCGCCGCTCAAGTCGCTGGTGGATCACATCGATCACATCGCCAAGATCGCCGGCGTTTCGCACGTGGGGCTCGGCTCGGACTTCGACGGCGTCAGCTCCACCCCCGAGGGGATCGACTCCGCCGCGGACCTGCCGAAGATCACCGCCGCGCTCGCCGAGCGCGGCTACACGGCGGAGCAGCTCAAGCAGATCCTCGGCGGCAACCTGCTGCGGGTGATGCGGGACGTGGAGAAGGTGGCCAAGGAGCTCCAGAAGCGCCCTGCCCCGCCTCCGACCCCCGCTCCGGCGGCGACTCCCGCCGCGCCGTAGGCGCCCAACGGAGCGCCGCAGCGGCGCGCCCATCCGTCGCCCGTGCACCCGTCGCCCATGGCCCGTCACCCGTCACCCGTGACCCGTCACCCGTCACCCGTCACCCGTGACCCGTCACCGTCACCCGTGACCCGTCACCGTCACCCGTCACCCGTGACCCGTACCCGTACCCGTACCCGTTGCCGAACCCGAACCCGCACCCGAACCCGACCTGCACTGCGGCTTGGCAGAGGAGACGCTCATCCGTGCCCCGCCGTGGATGAACGCTGCGGCGAGCCCCTCTCGGCCTCGGTCGGGTTCGGGTGCGGGTTCGGGTTCGGCAACGGGTACGGGTACGGGCCACGGGCCACGGGCCACGGGCCACCGGCCACGGGCCACGGGCCACGGGCCACGGGCCACGGGCCACGGGCCACGGGCCACGGGCCACCGGCCACGGGCCACGGGCCACGGGCCACGGGCCACGGGCCACCGGCCACGGGCCACGGCGTCTTAGGTCCGCCGCGCGAAGTTGCTAAGGAGCCTTCAGGCGCGCGGCGCGCCCGCCCGGACCCGCTCCTTCGCCGCGGGCCGTCCGTCCTCGCGCGGCTCGGCGCCGCCGTGCGGGAGCACCAGCTGGGTGCGGCCGGTGATCAGCCGCGCCCCGCGCCGGTACGTCAGGTACGACCACGTCCACTGGATGAGCACCAGCAGCCGGTTCTTGAAGCCGATCAGGAACACCAGGTGGAGGAAGAGCCAGGCGAGCCAGCCGAGGTACCCCGACAGCTTGAGGCCCCACACGTCCGCGATGCCGGCGGCGCGGCCGATCGTCGCCATGCTGCCGCGGTCCTTGTAGCGGAACGGCTCCCGGGGCTTGCCGGCGAGCGCGAGCAGCGCGTTGCGGGCGGCGTGCTTGCCCATCTGCATGGCCACCGGCGCCACCCCCGGCAGCGGCCGCTCCGTGCCGTGCGTGAAGGAGGCCATGTCCCCCACCACGCTCACCTCCGGGTGGCCGGGGATGCTCAGGTCCGCCTCCACCACCACCCGGCCGCTGCGGTCCAGCGGCACCCCGAGCGACTTGCCCAGCGGATTGGCCGCCACGCCCGCCGCCCAGAGCGTGGTTCGGGTGGCCACCGCCTCCGCCCCCAGCTGCACCCGCGTGTCGGAGACGCCGGTGACCGCGGTGCCGGTCCGCACCTCCACCCCCAGCCGCTCCAGCGAGGCCTGGGCCTTGGCGGAGAGCGCCTCGTCGAACGCGGGGAGCACCCGGGGGCCGGCCTCCAGCAGGAGCACGCGCGCCTTGGTGGGGTCGATGTTCCGGAAGTCGTGCGCCACCGTGTGCCGGGCGATCTCGGTGATGGAGCCCGCCAGCTCCACGCCGGTGGCGCCCCCGCCCACCACCACGAAGGTGAGCCACGCCGCGCGCGCGGCCTCGTCCGGCTCGCGCTCCGCGGCCTCGAACGCGAGCAGAATCCGCCGGCGGATCTCCAGCGCGTCATCCAGCGACTTGAGCCCCGGGGCGGTGCCCTCCCACTCGGGGTGACCGAAGTACGAGTGGCGCGCGCCCGCGGCGAGGATCAGCTGATCGTACGGGAGCACCTCGTCCGCCAGCACCACGCGCCGCCCCTCCACGTCCACCCGCTGAACCTCTCCCATCAGCACCCGCACGTTCTCGTAGCGGCGCAGGATGGAGCGGATGGGCGAGGCGATCTCCCCGGGGGAGAGGCCCGCGGTGGCCACCTGGTACAGCAGCGGCTGGAACAGGTGGTAGTTCTCCCGGTCCACCACCGTGACGTCCACGTCCGCGTGGGCCAGCCCGCGCGCGGCGAGCAGCCCGCCGAAGCCGCCGCCCACGATCACCACCCTGGGTCGTCCCATCCGTGCCCTCCGCCCCTTGAAATAGCGGGACAGCCTCTCAAACGGGTGGCGCGGGCAGAAGCGGCCCGCTGGCCTAGGTGAACGCTCCAATCAGTGCAGCTTGATCTTCGTCTTGGTCCGGACAGCGCGGGCGCGGCGGGTGATCATCCGCACCGGCCCCAGGAAGAGGTGATCCTCGGTGTAGAGCCGGCGCACCTTGTCCTTGCCCGGCACGTACGAGGCCGCGGGCCGCTCCAGCCAGTGCTGCACCTGCACCTCGCCGTCGTACGCAAAGGGGGCCAGCACCTCCGGCGGGCAGCGGTTGAGGTAGCGCCGGACGATCGGCCGCAGCGCGCGGGCGAAGCCGCCGCCCATCTGCGCGTGGCGGTGGGCCAGATCCAGGGTCCCGTCGAACTCGGGGGCGATGTGGAAGAGCTCGTGGAGGATGGTCCCCACCCGCGCCTGCGGCGTGGAGGAGCGGAAGAAGAGCGGCCGCAGGGTGATGCAGTAGAGCATCCGCCGCCCGCGCACCCGCACGGTGGGCTTGCGCCGGGTGCCGTGGGGCGGCGGCCCCAGCGCCAGCGGCTTCACCGTCCCGCGCGAGGCCCGGCGCGCCTCGCCCGCCACCACGAGGATCCGCGACGGCCGGATGTGAGCGAACTCTTCCATCGAGCGCCGGATGTCCTCGAGCAGCGCGCGGACGGCCTTGTTGAGGTTGGGTCGGCGACGAGGCACGTTTCACTGGTGATGCTACTTGGACTTGCCTAAAGATGCCGCCCCCATGAAGGCGCGCTCCCTCTCCCTCCTCCTCGCCGCCAGCGCGGCCGTGCTCTGCACCTCCACCGGCTGCGGCAAGACGCCCGGGAAGGCGGACGCCGGCTACGTGCCGGACGAGTCCTGCGGCATCGACTGCCCCGCCCAGAAGGCCTACGGCCTGCTCGTCAACCGCTGCATGGAGTACTCGAAGACGGGCAGCGCGGCGGATCCGGCGGACCTCGGCGTGCTGGTGCGCAGGGTGAACACGCTGGAAGGGGACGTGAAGGTGCTGGAGGTGGAGTACCGCGAGGCCGGGCAGATCCGGATGACGGACAACTTCCGGCTGGAGAACGGGGACCTGCTGCTCGCCCGCCGCACCATTCAGGGCGGCCAGCGCGTCCAGTACCAGAACCCCGCGGACGGGCCGATCGTCGGGGTCTCCTGGCTCCACCTCTCCACCGCCGCCGGCGAGAACCTCAGCACCACCCTCTCCGCCGGGCTGCTCAAGAGCGGCACCCTGAGCAACGAGGCCACCACGTACAAGGTGACCGCGGTGGCGCCGGACGCGGCCAACGAGCTGACCACCCCGCTCAAGGCGTACCCGGAAGGGGTGAAGCTGATCTTCGAGGAGACGCCGGACCACGGCGCGGACACCCGGCGGATCTGGGTGCGGGACGTGGGCTTCGTCTCCTTCTCCGCCAAGTTCTCGCTCGACCCCGCGGCCCCCGCCACCTTCTACCGGCTGCAGCGGATCCGGGAAGTGGGGCCGGGCGTGGACGGCGGTGACGTGGACTGCGGCTTCGGTTCTCCCTAAGGAGGTCTTCTCATGCGTTCCTCACTCGTGCTCGGGCTGATCCTCCTCGCCGCCGGCTGCAAGACCGGCCCGGAGGAGGCACCCGCCGGCGCACCCGAGCTCACCCACCAGGAGATGGCGATCGCCGAGCAGGGGTTGACCGACTTCCGGGTCCGCTTCGAGGGGAAGCTCACCAGCCCGGTCGCTGTGAAGGCGGACCGCGCCACCTACGAGGTCGTGGTGGAGGGCAAGGTGATCAAGGGCGGCGAGGCGCCGGTCGCGCTGGAGCTCGCCCCGGGTGAGACCAAGCCCTTCTCGGTGGAGGGCGGCTCGCAGTACGTCCGCTCCGCGGAGGAGCTCAAGGAGGTCAGCGCCAAGGGCGGCACCCTGCTCGCGGCGATCCGCGGCACCCTCTACGTCACCTCCGCCGGCGGCAAGAAGTACGAGCTGCCCTACGCCCGCTCCCGGGAGATCCGCGTCCCGCGCATGCCGACCGTCAAGCTCCACGAGCTGGACGGCGCCCGCTACTCGGCGGACGAGGTCAACGCCACCTTCTACCTGGGCGTGGTGAACCCCAACCCCTTTCCCATCAAGCTCTCCGGCCTCAAGTACGCCGTGAAGATGGCCGGTAAGCAGCTCACGGACGGGACGATCGGCTCCGGGGAGAAGGTGGATCCCTCTGCCACCGGCGTCTTCGAGGTCCACGCCGCCTTCAACAAGGAGACGTTCGGGCCGGACGCGCCGAAGGTGATCAAGACGCACAACATCCCGTACGAGATCGCCGGCGAGCTGACCGGAGACCTGGTCAAGGAGCCGTACGAGCTCAAGGGAGACATGAAGCTGAACGTCTCCAAGTAGTCGCCTTGACCGTCTACCTGCTCAACGCCGACGTCAACGCCTTCCCTTCGCCCGAGCTCGCGGACGAGAACGGGCTGCTCGCCGTGGGCGGAGACCTGCGGCCGGAGCGGCTGCTCGCGGCGTACCGGCGGGGGATCTTCCCCTGGTTCGGCGAGGGGCTCCCCATCCTCTGGCACTCGCCGGATCCCCGCTTCGTCCTCACCCCGCAGACCATCCACGTCCCCAAGAGCCTGCGCAAGGCGATGAAGCGGGGCCTCTTCGAGATCCGCTACGACACCGCCTTCCCCGCGGTGATCGACGCCTGCAAGCGCACCCCGCGCCCCGGGCAGGACGGCACCTGGATCACGGCGGACATGCGCGAGGCCTACGTGGCGCTCCACCGCATGGGCTACGCCCACTCGGCGGAGGCGTTCGCGGACGGCGCGCTGGTGGGCGGGCTTTACGGCGTCTCGCTCGGCTCGGCCTTCTTCGGCGAGAGCATGTTCGCCCACGCCCCCGAGGCCTCCAAGGTCGCCTTCGTCACCCTGGTGGAGAGGCTGGGCGGCTGGGGCTTCACCCTGGTGGACTGCCAGGTGGAGACCGAGCACCTGGCCCGCTTCGGCGCGGAGCCCTGGCCGCGCCGCCGCTTCCTGCGCGAGCTGGCGCTGGCGCTCGAGGCCCCTACCCGGCAGGGACCATGGACGGACGCGTGAGCGAGGCTTGGCTGCGCTGGCCCCGGCCGCTCTTCTACGCGCTGATCGCCGGGGCGGGGCTGGCGCTGCCCGCGGTCTCCATCGGGCTGAACATGGATGACTTCTTCCATGTCGCCACCCTGCGCGGGGGCATCCCCAGCCCGGCGCGCCCGCTGGATCTCTTCCGCTTCGCCTTCGACCCGGCCACCACGCGCGCGCTCATGCGCAGCGGCCCCTTCCCCTGGTGGACGATCCCCGAGCTCAAGCTCGCCTTCTGGCGACCGCTCTCCAGCGCGCTCGCCGCGGCCGACCACCACCTCTTCGGCGACCAGTACCTCTTCCACCACCTCCACTCGCTGCTCTGGTACCTGGCGTTGATCTGCGTGGTGGCGCTGCTCTTGCGCCGCTGGCTGCCGGAGCTGGCGGTCCCCGCCCTGCTCCTCTTCACCATCGACGATGCGCACTGGACGCCGGTGTGCTGGCTGGCCAACCGCAACGCGCTGGTGGCCGCGGTGCCCGCGCTGCTGGGGCTCGTGGCGCACGTGAAGTGGCGCGAAGAGCGCTGGAGATGGGGCCTGCCACTGTCGCTCCTGCTCTACGCGGTGGGCCTGGCCGGGGGCGAGGCGGCGCTCGGCGTGTTCGCCTACCTCCTGGCCTACGAAGTCGCGCTCGGGCCCGGGCGCCGCGTGGAGCAGCTCAAGGCGCTCATCCCCGTGGCCTGCCTGGGGGTGGCGTACATCGTCACGTACCGCGTGCTCGGCTACGGCGCCTGGGGCTCCTCCACGTACCTGGACCCGGTGACCTCGCCGGGCGCCTTCCTCTGGGCCGCGCCGGGACGGGCGCTGGCGCTGCTCGGCGCCGGCCTGCTCGCGCTGCCCGCCGACCTCTGGGCGCTCGCCCCGTCCGCGCGCCCCGTCCTCGTGCTCGGCGGCGCGGCAGGGCTGGCGCTCTTCGTCTGGCTGGGCCGCAAGGTCTCCCTCCGGCTGCCCGACCGGGAGCGGCGCGCCCTGATGGGGCTGGGGCTGGGGGGGATGCTCTCGCTCTTGCCAGTGCTGGCCACCTTCCCCAGCAACCGGACCCTGCTGCTCCCCTCCATCGGCGGGGCGGCGTGGGTGGCCGCGCTCCTGCGCGCCGCCTGGCGGCAGCGCGAGCAGCCCCTGCAGAGGGTCGTCCTCGCGGCGCTGCTCTTCCTCCACGTGGTGGTCGCCGTGGTGAGCTGGCCCGCCCTGACATGGGCCTTCCCGAGCATCCGGGACGCCGCGGCGGCGGCCACCCGCGCGGCGCCCATCCCGGACGAGGGGCTCTCCGGACGCAGCGTGGTGCTGGTGAACAGCGCGGACATGATGACCGGCGTCTACGCACCCATCTTGCGCTGGATGGACGGCCACCCCCAGCCGCGCGCCTGGTGGCCCCTCTCCATGGCGCCGCGCGCGCTGCGGCTCACCCGCACCTCGGACCGCGCCTTCGAGCTGGAGGCGGTGGACCGCCCGTTCGTGGACGACGTCTTCGAGCAGGTCACCTGCTCCCGCGAGCTCTCCCCCAAGGTGGGCGCCAAGGTGCCCCTCAACGGGGCCGAGGTGACGGTGCTGGAGGAGCGGGACGGGTTGCCCTCGAAGATCCGCTTCGAGGCCGGCGTCCCGCTGGAGGACCCGTCACTTTTGCTCCTGCAGTGGAAGGACGGGCGCTTCGCCCCGCTGGTGGCCCCACCGGTCGGGCAGTCGCTCGAGCTGCCGCGCGCCAGGTCGCCGCTGGACGCGGGCGGGGCGCGTGAAGAAGTGTGAAGCGCTCGGCTCGCCGCGCCCGGGAAGGGTTAGCTTCGCCGCCATGGTCGCTCCCGCCCGCTGGCTGCTCTCTTCACTGACCGTCTGCTCTGCCCTCACTGCCGTGCTGCGCGCCCCGCCGCCGCTGGCGGCCATCACCGCGTTGGCCTCGGTGGGAGCGCTGGCGCTGCTGTGGCGCAGAGGCTCCTCGGGGCGCAGCCGGCTGCGCGGCGCGGTGCTGCTCTCCGCCGTCTACCCGGCGGCCTCGCTGGTGCTGGGCGTGGCGAGCGGGAGCGCCGTCCCAGCCGTGGCAGGCGCGGCCGGGCTCGCCGCGCTCCACTTCGCGGCGCTCGCCGCGCGGGACGAGCAGCGGCGCACCGTGATCGACGGCGTCCTGCGCGCCAGCGGTCAGCTCGGCTAACGGGCGCGTCCAACGCCCTACATCCCGAGGCTGGCACCCGTTGGGCGCGTCCGGGGCGTGGGCTACAGTTCTGGGCCTGCGTCGCGCGTTCCCGTGTCAGGAGCCGGCTTGCCTGCAGGGCACATGAAGATCACCAAGCGAGAGTCTCCCTCCGCCTGCTGCTTCGAGTTCGAGGGCAGGCTCGATGAGACCTTCGGCGCGGACCAGTTCCCCATCACCGACCGCAAGGTGCTGATCTTCGACCTCGGCAAGGTCACCGAGATCTCCTCGCACGGCGTCCGGAACTGGCGGGATGCCCTACGTTCACTCAGGTGCGACTACCTGGGCTTCATCAACTGCCGGCCCGCGGTCGCCACCCAGTTCAACTCGGTGAAGCAGTTCTCCGGGAGCGGGGAGCTGCTGAGCTTCTTCCTGCCGTACGTGTGCGCCGCCTGCGACCACTACCAGGAGCGCCTGGCCGACGTCCGCGCCGAGTTCGACCTCCTGCTCACGCGCAGGCCCCCGGACGTCACGTGCGAGAAGTGCGGGGAGCCGAGCGACTTCGACGACGCCCCGAGCGTGTACTTCTCCTACGTCACCTCGCACCCCCGGCCCACTCCTCCCATGGAGGCGCTGGAGCTGCTGGAGGGGAGCCCACCGGCCGAGAGCGCCGCGCGCATCCACACGGACGTCCAGGGGAACGTCACCGCCTTCTGGTTCGCCGGCGAGCTGGGTCCCAAGCTGCAGGCGCGGCGCCAGATGATGGGCGCAGAAGGCGAGGTCGTGGTCGTCCTCCAGGACGTCACCCGGGTGACGTCGGAGGGGAGCGAGCGGCTGAGCCGGGCGCTCCCGGCCGGGACCCAGACCCCCTATCTCGCGCGCGTCCGGCTCGCGCATGTGCAAGCCCTGCTCTCCGCGCCGCTGACGAAGCAGCGGTTCGCGCTGATCTCCGTGCTCGCCCGGGCGCTCTGCTCCAAGTGCCACACCGAGCAGGACGTGGAGCTCACGGAGGCGCTGCTGGCAGCGTACCTGGCCACGGCTCGGCCGCCCCCGTGCGGCGCGTGCGGCGGCCCGCAGGAGCTCCGGGACGCCGAGCGGGTGGCCGCGGTGGGGCCCCAGCTGCTGCTCGTCACCCCCACCGAGGACGTCAGCCGGTACCTGGCGGCCGCCCGGCAGAGCCCCGAGCTGGAGCCCGCGCGGGCCAAGCTGCTGCTCAACAAGTACGAGATGATCGAACCGCTGGGAGCGGGCGGGATGGCCGAGGTCTCGCTGGCGCGCCAGACGGGCGTGGGCGGGTTCGAGAAGCGGGTGGTGATCAAGAAGATCCTCCCCGCGCTCGCCAAGGACGAGACCTTCATCAAGCTGCTGCTGCAGGAGGCGCGGCTGGCCGCGCGGATCGCCCACCCCAACGTGGTCCAGACGCTGGACGTGGACAAGGCCAACGGCAGCTACTTCATCGTGCTCGAGTACGTGATGGGGCTGGATCTGGGCAAGCTGCTCAACGTCTGCGAGCAGACGGGCCGGCCGGTGCCGCTGAACATCGCCTGCGCGATCGGCCTGGGGCTCGCGCGGGGGCTGGAGGCGGTCCACGGCGCGCTCGACGAGTACGGCCAGCCGTCACCGATCATCCACCGCGACGTCAGCCCGCAGAACCTGCTCATCTCGCTCAAGGGCGAGGTGAAGCTGTCGGACTTCGGGATCGCCAGCTCGGACGCCTCGCGCCGCGCCCAGGAGGAGGGGGTCACCCGCGGGAAGCTCCCGTTCGTCCCCCCCGAGCTGCTCGACGGCGGAGGCGGCAAGAAGGACGACCCGCGGATCGACATCTACGCGGCCGGGCTGACGCTCTACCAGCTGCTCACCTTCGCCAAGCCCTTCCACCGGCAGACGCTCAAGGAGGTCATCCACGCGGTCAGCTCGGAGCCGCTGCTCCCGCCCTCGAGCCTGCGTCCGGAGATCCCCCCGGAGCTGGACAACATCGTCCTCAAGGCGGCGGCGCGGCCGGTCAACGGCCGGTTCCCTTCGGCGTCAGACCTGGCCAACGCGCTGGCGGAGGTCCGCGCCACGCTGGGGGACGTGGCGGACAACGCGGCGATCGCCAAGTGGGTGTCCCGCTCGATCGAGGACGCGCGGGTGGTCCCTTCGATGGACGTCGTCACCACGCCCACCATGGTCCGCATCACCTCTCGCTCACAGGTGGATGAGCCCACGCCGCTCGTCAGCCGCAACGTCGAGAGCGGGTGAGCCATGGAGGCCGCGGCGCGCCCATCGCTCGTCACCACGGCGCTCCAGCCGCCGCTGCGGAGCGTGGCGCTGCGCGCCGCGGACCGCCTGGGGGTGCGCGCGGCCGAGCCCGGTGGCTCGCCGCCGGCCGCGGGCGGGCCGCAGCTGGAGATCTTCCCCTTTGGCCTGGGCCTCCCCAAGGCGAGCTCCCCCGCGCACGCGATCGCGCTGATCGACGCGGCCGTCTGCGAGCGGCTGCCCGAGGGCGGGGCGATGAGCGGCGCCGGCGTGGTGCTGGCGACCCGGGGCGCTCCGCCCGAGCCGCTGTTCGAGGACGCGCTGCGCCTCGCGCTCGGCATGGGGCCGCGCCCCCTCCCCTTCCAGCGGCGGGCCGGCTGGGTCGTGCGCAACAGCGACGAGCTGAAGACCGCCGACGAGCAGCTCGCGGGGAGCCTGGAGGCGGCGAAGGTGCCGGTCCCGCTGGCCAGGCGCGTCCGGGTGGTGGCCCTGGAGCTGATGACCAACGCGCTGTACGACGCGCCCAGAGATCCGGCGGGCCAGCCGCTGTTCGCCCACCTGAGCCGGACGGTGCCGGTCAGCCTCCCGGCGGGGCAGGAGGTCCGCAGCGAGCTCTCCTTCTCCGAGGACCAGAGCCTGGCGGAGCTCTCCGTGTGCGACGCCTACGGCTCGCTCGATCCGGAGCTGTTGATCGAGCGCTTCGTGCGCGCCAAGACGCCCGACCGCGCGGTGGCAGAGACCTCCGGGGGCGCGGGGCTGGGGCTCTTCTTCGTGCTCGACGCGGTGGACTCGCTGGTGGTCCGCATCGAGCCGGGGCGGCGCACCGAGCTCTGGGCCCGGCTGGTGTTCCGCCAGCGGGACCGGCTCCCCACCGCGCTGTGCGTCTGCCGCGCGCGGCCTTTGAGCGGGCGCCCGGCGCTCAGCCCTTGATGTCGATGGCGATCATCGTCATGTCATCCAGGAACTTCGCCTGGGGGCGGAGCTGGTCGAACGTGGCGCCCAGGTGCTTGCAGGCGTCCCCGGTGTCCAGGTTGCGCGTCTCGCTGAGGAGCTTGCCCAGCCGCCGGGGCCCCAGCTGGCGGCCATTCTGGGGGATCTCGGTGATCCCATCCGAGACGAGCAGCACCCGCATGCCCGCTTCGAGCGGCGCCTCCACCAGGGTGGGATCCGAGTCCCCGGAGCCGAGCGGCGTGCCGGGCTGCGCCCGGTAGGTGACCTGCCCCTTTGGATCCAGCATCACCAGCGGGGGCGCACCCGCGGACCAGCAGCGCAGCTGCTTCGCCGCGCGGTCCACCTCGAGCGCCATCAGCGTCACCCAGTAGTTGCCGCGGCAGATCCGGTGGAGGGTGGTGTCGATCCCCTTCAGCACCGAGCCCACCTGCTCGTGGCCGGAGATGTCCTGGAGGACGCGGTAGCTGCTGGAGGCCATGGCGGCGACCATGGCCGCGCCCGCCCCGTGACCGGAGACGTCCCCGAGCAGGAAGCGGATCTTGTCCCCCTTCTGCTCCCACCAGAACCAGTCCCCGCCCACCTGCGCGGCGGAGCGGTAGTACGAAGCAGCGGAGACGCCGTCCCAGTGCTGGAGCGACTCGCTGGGGAGCAGGAGCGCCTGCACCGCCCCGGCGACCTGGAGATCCTTCTCCAGCGCGGTCTTCTCCACCTCGGCGGAGGCGGCCTTGGCGGTCTCGATGGAGATCGCGATCTGCGTGGCGATCGCCCCCAGCACCTCCGCGTCCTCGGGCTTGAAGATGCCTTTGGCGAGCCGGCTGTCCAGGTAGAGCGCGCCCAGCAGGTTGTCCCGGAAGCAGACCGGCGCCACCAGGATGCTCCGGATGCCGTGGGCGACCGCGCTCTGCGAGCCCAACAGCTCGCCGGTCTCGGTCCCGCTGAGCACGAGCGACTCCCGCGTCTGGGCGGCCTGGCGCAGGGCGGTGGAGCTGAAGCCTTCGAGCTTGGGGATGAACTGCTTGCCCTCGCAGCCGACGGCGAAGTTGAGCGCCTCGCTCCCCTCCTCGCGCAGGAAGAGCCCGCCGCGCTCGGCGCCGAGGATCCGGACCGCCTCCTTCACGCCGATGCGGGCCACCTCCTCCGGGTTCACGGAGCGGGCGGCGGCGGAGGTGATCTCCATCAGCGCCACCAGGCGGCGGTCCACCTTCCCGGTGCCAAAGGCGGTGAGGTTCCCCGCCATGCGCGTGCCCATCACGGTGACCCCGGGGCCCACTGCCTTGACGGCCGTGGTCTCGAGATCGAAGGCGGTCTCCAGCTCCCGGACCAGCCGCGCCCAGCCGATGTTCCGGGCGAGCGTGTGGCCCTTCTGCGCCTCCCGGCGCGCCGCGGCCACGTGGCCCTGGTCCTTCAGGACGTGCGCGCGCTGCCGCGCGGCCTCCACGCCGGCGAGCGGGCTGTCCGTTTCGATCCCCAGCTGCTCGGCCTGGGCGATCAGCTCGAGCGCCTTGGGGTAGTTGCGCAGCAGGCGCTGGTTGGCCGCCTCGAGCAGGCGCACGTGGGCCTGGAAGACGGGGGGAGAGCGGAACTTCCGGGCGAGCGCGAGCGCCTTCTGGAACCGCTGCACCTGCTCGGGCGCGTTCTGCGACTTCATGCAGGTGGAGAGGCAGATCCACGCGTAGCGGATCCAGAGCGGGCCCATGAAGACGGGGGCCATCTCGATCTTCACGCCGGAGGAGGCCACGTGGGCCATCAGCTGCTCGATGATCTCCCCGTCCTCGCTCGCCTCCTGGAAGTAGCCGAGGTGGTTGCTGATGAAGAACAGGTAGTGGATGCGC
This sequence comes from Myxococcaceae bacterium, assembly GCA_044229415.1. Taxonomy (GTDB): domain Bacteria; phylum Myxococcota; class Myxococcia; order Myxococcales; family Myxococcaceae; genus JBGATB01. Next base: position 68,158 of record JBGATB010000031.1, read on the forward strand.
AGGGACGCAGGGTTCTTGGACGTCTTGAAGAAGGCGTCGAACTCGTCGACGATCTTCTTCGCCGCGGGCAGGTCCCCGAGCGAGGCCAGCGAGGGGATCTTGTAGAGCAGCGAGTAGAAGTGGGTGCCGTAGTCGTTGGCGAACCGGGTGATCTCCTCGTTGCGCAGGGCCAGATCCAGATTCTCCCGGAAGTTGCCGCGCATGTAGGCCTGGGTCCCGTACGCCGAGCAGGCCATCGCGTGGCTGCCCACGTCCAGCCAGCGCCCCACGTCCGTGCGCAAGAGCTCCGCGTAGGTCTGGAAGCCGAGGTGCTCGGTCCGGCCTCCCCCGGCGCGTCCAGTGGCGATGGAGAAGAGCGCCCACGCCTTGAGCCGCGGATCCGCGGTGGCGTCCGCCTCCTGCTGCGCCCGCCGGGCGAAGTCCTCGCCCAGCTTGGGCAGCCGCAGGGTGAGCACCACCGAAGCCCCGTTGGAGAGCACCTTCACCAGCGCGGCGGAGGGGCCGATGCGGTACCCGAAATAGAGCGAGTACAGCCACAGCACGATCATTTCGATCGGCTTCCAGGAGAGGTAGGTGATCGCCACGCTCTGCTCGAGCAGCGCGGTCATGGTGAGGTAGCGCTCGCGCTGCACGCCGGTGGCCGTCCCGTAGCCGATCCCGGTGCGGCGCATGAACCAGGTGGCGAAGATGATCGCCTGGCACACCACCATCTGGATCAGCGCGGGGCGCGCGACCTTGTAGCCGAGCTCCTTGAAGCCCAGGTGCATCTGCGCATAGCAGTCCTGGATCCGCTCGAGATCGAAGCTGTACGCGGACACCATCAGGCTGCGCAGCTTGGCGCGGTCGATCCCGTCCGTGGCGACGGCCAGGCCCCGTTCGAGCCAGTCGATCGCCTTGTTGCCCTGGCCGATCCGGATGAGGACGGTGGCGATGGTGTTGTAGAGCTTGAGCTCGGGCTGCAGCTTGGCCAGCTCCGCGAAGCGCGCCGCCTGCTGGAGGAAGCGCAGCGCGTACTCGTTCGCGCTCTCCTCGTTCGCGCGAACCCCCGCGGCCAGGCTGGAGGCGTACGCGGCCTTCGGCATCTTCTCTGGGCGTCCCTTGGAGAACTGGTCCGCCAGCGCGTAGACGTCCTCACCCGAGGTCCGGTTGATCCGGACCATGCACTCGGCCACGAGCTGGTGGAGGTCGGTGAGCTGCTCGGCCGCGAGCTCGGAGAGGAACGCCTCCTGGACGCGGTCGTGCACGAAGGCGAAGCGGGACGAGTCCCCGCGCTCGATCAGCCGGCTGGCCACGGCCTGGGCGAGCGCCTCGCCCACCGAGCTCTCGGACTTGCCGGTGACCGCGGACAAGAGCCCCTGGTCGAACCCGTAGCCGATGGCGGCGGCCGCCGTCATCAGGGCGCGGGTGTCAGGCGCCAGGTTCTTGGTGCGCAGCACGATCAGCTGGATGACGTCATCCGGCAGGTGCAGGTGCTCGAAGCCGCGGGCGTCCATCACCCAGCGTCCCCAGAACGGCCGGAGCAGCGCGGCGTTGAGCATCGCCGCGAGGTACTCGCTGACGGCCAGCGGGCTGCCGTTGGCGCGCTGGGCGATCTGGCGGACGCCGCCCTCCTCCAGGTCCATGCCGCCGAGCTCGGCGCGGATCAGCGCGGCGATGCCGTCCTCGCTGAGCCGGCGCAGGGGGACGCGGGTCACCCGCTCGGCGTTGATCGCCTTCACGAAGGCGGAGATCTGCTCCTGGTGCTCCGGGTTGGAGCGCGCGGTGGCGGCGATCAGCAGCGGGACGTTGGCCAGCCGCGTGGCCAGGCGCATCAGCACCTGGCGGGTGGCGTCATCCATCCACTGCACGTCATCCAGGAAGAGGACGGCGCCGCCGTGCTTGCGCGCCAGGCCGGCGAGGAGGTCCGCCAGGGCGTCGTAGAACTGCTCCTGGGTGGCCTCCGTTGGCCGCCCGGCGCCTGGCGCCTGGGTCAGCGCGATCAGCGGCGCGGCGAACGGAGGCAGCACCGCCTGCAGGGGCCCGAGCGCGGCGCCCAGCTTCTCGCGGGAGGCGGCCTGCTCCTCCGGCGGCAGGCTCTCGACGTGCTTGGCGTAGCGGGCGAAGGCCTGGCGGAGGGGACCGAACGGCTGCTGCGTGGTCTCGGACTTGCCAAGCAGCAGGGGCACGGCCCCGGTGCGCAGCTCCGAGAAGAGCTCGCGCCACAGCCGGGTCTTGCCGGCGCCAGGCTCGGCCTCGAGCAGCACCACGGCGCCGCGGCCGGCGCGGGCCCCTTCCCAGGCGGAGCGCAGCTGCTTGAGCTCTTCATCGCGGCCCACCAGCGGCAGCGCCTCGCCCGCGGCCAGCTCGAGCCCCAGGGTGGGCGTCCGGCCCGCGGCCAGCTCTTGATCCAGCGCCGGGAGCCGCTCGAGATCGAAGAGCAGGCTCTGGCACGACGGGTAGCGGTCGTCCGGGTCCTTGGCCAGGAGCTTGGCGATCACCGCCTCGAGCGCGGCGCTCACCATCGGCTTGAGCGTCCGCACCTTGGGCGCGGGCGCCACCGCGTGCAGGCGGATCAGCTCGGCCACGTCATCCGCGGCGAAGGGGAGCGTGCCGGTGAGGCACTCGAACAGCACCACCCCCAGCCCGTAGAGGTCCGTCCTGCCGTCCACCGGCCGGTTGAGCATCCCGCTCTGCTCGGGGGCGCTGTACGCGAACGTCCCGGCGACTTCAGGGGTGACCTGGGAGGAGGAGATCCGCACCGCGAGGCCGAGGTCGGCGATCTTCATCCGCCCTTCCCCGTCCAGGAGGATGTTCCTGGGGGTGAGGTCCCGGTGGACGATCCCGTTCCGGTGCAGGACGCCGAGCCCCGAGACGATCGCCTTGAGGGCCACCACCGCCTGGCTCTCGGAGAGCGGTCCGGACTTGAGCCGCGTGGCGAGACTCCCGCCAGAGGCGTACTCCATGACGATGTAGGGGCGGTCCAGCGCCGTGCCGACCTCCATCACCTGGATCAGCGAAGGGTGGCGCAGCCGCGCGAGCGTGGCGCCCTCCTGCCGGAAGCGCAGGAGGTCACTGTCGCTGGAGACGCTCCGGTGCGGCACCTTGAGCGCCACCTTGGTGGAGTTGCGGGTGGCGAGGAACACCGCGCTCTGCGCCCCCTCCGCGAGCAGCCCTTGGACGCTCAGCCCCGGCACGTTGGGGGCGAGGTGCTGATTTGCCGAAGGAGCGTCCACCGCCGGCGAGGGAGTGGCCTTCAGATCTTGGATCATGTTTGGCCGCGGGCTCCGAGGTTGGGGGCGCGAGCGAGAGCGAACTGTCCAAGAATTATCCGTCCAGTGCAGGCGGCCGTCACGCGGCCGTGTCAGAGCGAGATGTGGTTGCGGCGCGCTGCGGCACCTCCCCCATCAGCTCGGTGAGAGTCCTGCGCACAGCGGCTTCGGGGGTGAAGCGAGCGGCCAGGGCGTCCTCGGGCAGGGTCGCCCCGCCGGCGATCCCGTGCGCGGCCCGCACGTTGAGGATCATCTCAACCACCCGCATTCCCAGGTCTCCGGGAGGCGCTGCCGCGCGGGCCTGCGCGGCGAACGTCTCCGCGGGGGCGATGCTGGCGCGCAGCCCGGCCTCGCCCACCCAGCGGCAGAGCAGCTGGGAGGTCGCCGCGCGGGGATGGATGACATCCACCTCTCCCATGACGCGGGTGTCCAGCGCCCGGGAGACGATCGCCCTCGCGCAGTAGTCCGCGGGCGTCAGATCCCCCACACCGCCGTCTGGCACCAGCCGCGAGTTGAAGACGGCGCGCAGCATGTGGTGCTCGGCCTGGCGGGTGTTCCCCAGCCCCTTCACCGCGCCGGTGGTCACCACGGCGGGGCGGAAGATGGCGGTGGAGAGTCCGTTCGCCGCCGCTGCGGAGACGAGGTGCTCGGCGGCGAGCTTGCTCAAGGTGTACCCGCGGAGGATCCGCGCATCGTCCCAGTAGTTGGGTTGATCCAGCTCCCCCACCAGGTGGATCGACAGGGTGGAGACGAAGGAGAACCGGCGGTGTTGGCCGGCGGACGCGAGCCGCAGCAGCTCGGCCGTGCCGCCCACGTTGGCGGCCGCCAGGCGGCGGAAGGGCGAGACCCAGTCCACCACGGCGCCGTTGGCGATGATCTCGCTGGTCTCGTTGGCCAGGGAGCGCCACCGCTCGGCGGTGAGTCCCAGTTGCGGGAGGGAGAGGTCCCCCGCGCGCGCCACCACCCGGGCGCGCTGGCTGGCGGTCAGCGGCGCGAAGCCCCAGCGGTCCACGGAGGCAGTGAGCCGCTCCTCGGCCTCTGCGTCGTCCTTGGCGCGGATCAGCACCACGATCTTCGGGACCTCCGTCTCCAGCAGCGCGTCCAGCAGGTGAACGCCGAGGAAGCCGGTGGCGCCGGTGAGCAGGACGCTGCGCTGGGTGCCGATGCGCGGCGTGAAGGGCAGCTCCTTGACGGTGCTCAGCCAGGGCTCGGCGATGAACGGACCGGGCAGCGAGGGGCGGGGCGGCTTCCCCGGCGGTGCGGAGCGGGGCTGCTCGCCGTGGAGCTGGGCCACCGGCTCGCTGGCCGGCGCGCCGTTGGCGAGGTCGCTGGAGAGGTGCTGGGCGAGCTGGTCCGCGGTGGGGTGGTCGAAGACGAGCGTGGGCGAGAGCTTGCTGCCGAAGAGCCCGCTGAGCCGGTGGCGCAGCTCCACGGCGATCAGCGAGTCCACGCCGAGCTCGCGGAAGTTCCGGGAGGGGGAGACTCCCGAGCTCTCGGACATGCCGAGGATGGAGGCGAGCTCGCCGCGGACGCGCTCGAGGACGGCGGCCGTGCGCTCCGCCGCCGGGAGCCGGGCGAGCTTCTCGGTCCAGCCCGCGCCCGCCGCCCCCGCCGCCGCAGCCTGGCGGTGGGACTTGCGGACGAGCCCACGGAACATGACGTCCATCCGGCCGCCGGCGGCGTTGGCGGTGGCTTGCAGCAGCTTGCGGTCCAGCCGCATCAGCACCAGGTGCGGCGAGGGGCGCTGCACCGCCTCGTCGAGCAGGCGCATCCCCAGCTGGCGGTCGATCGGGGCGATGCCGGACCTGCGCAGGCGGCTCTGCAGGGTCTCGCTCAGGGCCGCGGCCACGCCCACCCCGCTCCAGAGGCCCCAGGCCAGGCTCACGCCTGGCAGCCCGGACGCGCGCCGGTGCGAGGCGAGCGCGTCCAGCGCGGCGTTGGCCGCGGCGTAGCTGCCCTGCGCGGCGCTGTTCAGGGTGCCGGCGGCGGAGGAGAAGAGGACGAACGCGGCGAGATCCAGGCCGCGCGTCAGCTCGTGCAGGTGGAAGGCCGCGTCCACCTTCGGGCGGAGCACCCGCTCCACCCGCTCGGGGCGCAGGTCCGCGAGCAGCCCATCATCGAGCACCATCGCCAGGTGGATCACCGCCCGCAGCGGCCGCTCGCGGGGGAGCGCGGCGAGCGCCCGCTCCAGGTCCGGGCGCTTCGAGACATCGCACGCCACCACGTCCACCGTGGCCGCGCCGAGCGCTTTGAGCTCCTCGACGAGCGCCGCCGCGCCGTCCGCTCTGGCCCCGGAGCGGGAGAGCAGCAACAGGTGCCGGACGCCGTGCTGCTTCACCAGGTGGCGCGCGGTGACGCCGGCGAGCCCACCGGTGCCGCCGGTGACCAGCACCGTGCCCTCGCCGCCCAGCGGCCTGGGCTGGGTGAGGACGATCTTCCCCACGTGGCCGCCCTTGGACATGAAGCGGAAGGCGGTGGGGGCCTCGCGGACGTCGTACGCCTGGACCGGCAGCGGCTGCAGCTTCCCTTCGCCGAGCAGCTGCACCACCTGCTCCAGGAGCTGCCCCAGCCGCTCGGGCCCGCCCTCCATCAGGTCGAACGCGCGGTACCTCACGCCGGGGTGCGCGCGCTCCACCTGCGCCGCGTCCCGGACGTCCCGCTTGCCCATCTCCAGATATCGCCCGCCGCGCGGGAGCAGGCGCAGGGAGGCGTCCACGAACTCGCCGTGCAGGCTCCCCAGCACCACGTCCATCCCCTGACCCCGGGTCTCCGCCAGGAAGCGCTGCTCGAAGCCGGTGTCGCGCGAGGAGGCGATCCGCTCCTGGGGGATGCCCAGCCTGCGCAACAGCTCCCACTTCGGCTTGCTGGCGGTGACGTAGAGCTCGGCGCCGCGCAGCCGCGCGAGCTGCACCGCCGCCAGCCCCACGCCGCCCGCCGCGGCGTGCACCAGGAGCCGCTCGCCGGTCTTCAAGTGGGCGAGGTCCTCGAGCGCGTAGAAGGCGGTGAGGAAGGTGGCCGGCAGGCTCGCCGCCTCGGCGAAGCTGAGGCCGTCGGGGATCTGCCGGACCGTCCGCGCGTCCGCCACGGCCATTGAGCCGAACGCCCGGGGGAACAGGCCGAAGACGCGGTCTCCCGGCGCAAGCCCCCGCACTCCAGCGCCGAGCTCGGTGACCACCCCCGCGCCTTCAATCCCGATCGGCCCTGGATCTCCCGGGTACATCCCCAGCGCGGTCAGCACGTCCCGGAAGTTCAAGCCGGACGCGCGCACGGAGAGGCGGACCTCGCCGGGCTGGAGCGCGGCGGCGCCCTCCGGCGAGGGAACGAGCGCGAGCTTCTCCAGCCCGCCCTTCCCCGCGGCCAACCGCCAGGCCGCGGCGGGAGGCGGCGAGAGCGCGGCGTCCGGCGCCTCCTTGAGCCGCAGCGCACGCAGCTGGCCGTGCCGCAGCACCAGCTGTCCTTCGTCCGGCGGGAGCCGGGAGAGCGCCGCGTGGAGCTCCTCCGCCGTCGCGGCCTCGTCCGCGTCGAGCAGGACGAAGGGCCGGTCCGGGTGCTCGGCCTGCACGGTGCGGCCAACGCCCCAGATCGCCGCCGCCGCGGGGTGCGCGCCGGGCTCGTCCGCTCCCAGCGCGTAGGCGCGCTGCGTGAGCCACACCACGCGGCGCTTCTCCAGCGTTTCGTCCTTCAGCCAGGCCTGCACCCACGCCACCGCCGCCTGCGTCGCTTCGTGGACGGCCTGCGCCGTCAGCGGGCGTGAAGGCCAGCGGACCAGGAGCAGTGCCTCGGCATCCCGGTCACCCCGAGCGGAGTCGAGGGGCGGTGGAGACGCCGGACGCCCCTCGACTTCGCTCGGGGTGACCGGAGGCGAGCGCGTCTCACCCCTCAGCTGAGCGCCGGGGGACACCTCGATGACGGTGAGCTCGCGCGGCTCCTGCTCCGCCACCGGCTGCGCCGTCACCTCGTAGAGGTGGCTCGCGCCGGCGAGGGCGGCCTTCACCTGCTGCAGCGTGGCCGGGCGCGCCTGCAGGCTGTCCACGGACACCACGGGTTGGCCCTGGCCGTCGAACAGCTCCACCCGCCAGGCCTCACCTTCGCGCGTGAGCTTCACGCGCGCGGTGGTGGCCCCCACCGCGTGCACCTGCACGCCGCCCCATGCGAACGGCAGCTGCACCTCCTGGGTCTGCAGCTGGGTGAGCACCGCGTGCAGCGCCCCGTCCAGGAGCGCCGGGTGCACGCCGTACTCGCCCGCCTCGCGCGCGGCGGCCTCGCGCAGCGTCACCTCGGCGTAGAGCGCATCCTTGCCCGCCCAAGCGCCCTGCAGCACCTGGAACGCGGGGCCGTAGCCGAAGCCCTGCCCCTTCAGCCGCTCGTAGAGGCCGCCCAGCTCCACCGCGGTGGCGCCCGGAGGCGGCCACTGGGCCGGCAGCGGCGCAGGCGCCTTCAGCCCGGTGCCCACGGCGCCGGTCGCGTGCTGCGTCCACGGCGCCTCGCCACCTGCCGCGGGCTGACTGCGCAGCGTGAAGCTCCGCGCGCCTCCCTCCAGAGGCCCCAGCACCAGCTGCGCGCGCCGGCCGCCGCGCGCCTCGAGCGCCAGCGGCGCTTCGAGCACGGCTTCGAGCACGCCCTCCAGCCCCACCTGCTTCGCCGCGTGCGCGGCCAGCTCCACCATCGCCGCGCCGGGCACCAGCACGGTGTCGAAGACCTGGTGGTCCGCCATCCACGCGTGCCGCGCGGTATCCAGCAGCCCGGCGAAGAGCACGCCGCCGTCCGGCAGCTCCACCCGGCTGCCCAGCAGCGGGTGCGCGCCCTCCTCCAGCCCCACCTCTTCGACGCTGCCGCCCTTCTTCCGGCCCGCCTCCAGCCAGTAGCGCTGGCGCTCGAACGCGTACGTCGGCAGCTCCACCTCGCGCGCGCCCGTCCCCTCGAAGACGGCCTCCCAGCCCACCTTCACGCCGTGCGCGTGCAGCTCCGCCGCCGCCAGCCTCAACCCGGAGGCCGCCTCACCTTCTCTGCGAAGGCTGGCCACCACCGGCGTGTACCCCGCGCCCGCGACGACCGCGGAGAGCACCGGGTGCGCGCTCAGCTCCAGGAACGCCGTCTCCTGGCCGCCGCCCAGCGCCTCGAGCGCCAGATCGAGCCGGACCGGCTTGCGCAGGTTGTCCGCCCAGTAGCCGCCGCCCAGCTCGGTCCCCTCCACCCGCCCGCCCGTCACGGTGGAGATCATCGTCACGCGGGTCTTCGCCGGTTTGAGCCCCTTGAGCTCGTCCCGCATGCCGGGGAGCGCGGGGTCCATCTGCGGCGAGTGGGACGCGTAGTCGATGCCGATTCTCCGGCAGAACACGCCCGCGGCCTCGTACTCCGCCACCAGCGCCTCCACCTCGGCGCGGTCCCCGGCCACCGCCGTGGACTGCTTCGAGTTCACCACCGCCACGTTCACCTTGCTCGAGCGGTCCTTCAGCTTGGCCTGCACCTGCTCACAGGGGAGCGCGATGCTCGCCATCATCCCCTGGCCGAACATCGGGCGGACCAGCCGGCTGCGCACCGCCACCACCCGGGCGCCCTCCTCCAGCGTCAGCGCGCCCGAGAGCACCGCCGCGGAGGCCTCGCCCAGGCTGTGGCCGATCACCGCGGAGGGCCGCACGCCCAGCCGCTCCCAGACGCGCGCCAGGGCGATCGCCACGGCGAACAGCACCGGCTGGAGCACCTCGCCCTTCGCGAAGGCCCGCTCCTGCGCCTCCTTGTCCTGCTGCAGCACCTCCAGGACGGAGAAGCCGGTGAGGGGGCGCAGCGCCGCATCGCACGCGTCCACCGCGCTGCGGAAGGCCGGGTCTGCGAGCAGGCCGCGGCACATGTCCGGGTACTGGCTCCCGTGGCCGGGGATGAGGAAGACCACCCGGGACCGGTTGGCGGCGCCCTTCACCGCGCCCTTGGGGAGCGCGCCCGCGGCCACCTGCTCCAGCCGCTCGATCGCGCCCGGCAGGTCGCCCGCGCCCAGGGCCAGCCGCTCCTCGAAGGCGTTGCGCCGCGTGGCCAGGCTGTACGCCACATCCAGCAGCCGCGCCTTGCCGTCCTTCAGGTGGCCCGCGAGCCGCGCCGCGTTCGCGCGCAGCGCGTCTGGGCTGCGCCCGCTCAGCACCAGGGGCACCGTCTCCAGCGCCACGGTCGCCGGGGCGGCTGCTCCGTCCGCGGCGGGGATGGGCGGCGGCTCCTCGAGAATCACGTGCGCGTTGGTCCCGGAGATGCCGAACGAGCTCACCCCCGCGCGGCGCACCTGCCCCGGCTGGCGGCGCCAGGGCACCGTCTCGGAGAGGAGCTTGAGATTTCCTTCGTCCCAGCTCACCTTGCGCGTGGGGTTGTCCGCGTAGCGCGAGGCCGGCAGCTCCTCGTGCTGCAGCGCCAGGACCATCTTGATGACGCCGGCGACGCCCGCGGCCGCCTGGGTGTGGCCGATGTTCGACTTCAGCGCGCCCACGTAGAGCGGCGCCTCGCCCAGGTGCGCCTTGCCGTAGGTGGCCAGGAGCGCGCCGGCCTCGATCGGGTCCCCGAGCTGGGTGCCGGTGCCGTGCGCCTCCACGGCCTGCACCTGCTTCGCCGTGACTCCGGCGGAGGCGAGCGCCGCTTCAATCACCCGCTCCTGCGAAGGGCCGTTGGGGGCGGTGAGCCCCTGGCTGCGCCCGTCCTGGTTGATCGCGCTGCCGCGCAGCAGCGCCAGCACGCGGTGGCCGTTGCGCCGCGCGTCCGAGAGGCGCTCCAGCACCACCATGCCGCAGCCCTCGGAGAACGCGGTGCCGTCCGCGAGGTCGGAGAAGGGCTTGCAGTTCGCGTCGGGCGCGAGCCCGCGCTGGCGGCTGAACTCGATGTACACCTGCGGCGTGGCCAGCACCGTCACGCCGCCGGCGAGCGCGAGATCGCACTCGCCGTTGCGCAGGGCCTGCATCGCCAGGTGCATGGCGACGAGCGAGGACGAGCACGCCGTGTCGATGCTCACCGCCGGGCCCTGCAGCCCGAGCGTGTAGGAGATCCGCCCGGAGGCCGTGCTCCCGGCGCTGCCGATGCCGACATAGCCGTCCAGCCCCTCCGGCCGGTCGAGGAACCGGGCGCCGTAGTCGGCGTACGCCACGCCCACGTAGACCCCGGTGAGGGACTTCTCCAGCGACTTGGGCGGAATGCCCGCGCGCTCCAGGGCCTCCCAGGAGCTCTCGAGCAGGAGCCGCTGCTGGGGGTCCAGCCGCAGCGCCTCGCGGGGGCTCACGCCGAAGAAGCCCGGGTCGAACGAGAGGGCGTCCTCGAGGAAGCCGGCCTGCTTCACGTAGCTCTTGCCCGGGGCCTCCGGGTCCGGGTCGTAGAGCGCGTCCACGTCCCAGCCGCGGTCCTTCGGGAAGGGCGAGAGCGGAATCTCCCCCCGCTGCATCAGCCGCCACAGCCCCTCCGGGCTCTGCACGCCGCCCGGGAGGCGGCAGCTCATGGAGACGATCGCGATCGGCTCGCGCGCGTGCTCCTGGGTCTGCGTGGCGCGGGCGGGCGCCTTCGTCGCGGCGCGCGGCGCCACGTCCTTGAGCAGGCGCCCGGCGACGGCGGAGGCCGTGGGGAAGTCGAACATCAGCGTGGCGGGCAGCCGCAGCGCCGTGGCGTTGGCGAGGCGATTGCGCAGCTCCACGGCGGAGAGCGAGTCGAGCCCGAGCTCCTTGAGCGGCCGCTCGGGGGCGACCGCCGCGGGCCCGCTCAGCCCGAACACCGCGGAGATCTCCGTCCGCACGAAGTCCAGCACCCACGCGTCCCGCTCTTCCGCGGGCAGCCCCGCGAGCCGCTCCGCGAACGCGCCGGTGGCGCGCGTCCCCGCCGCGCTCGCGCGGCGCGCCGGCCCCCGCACCAGCCCGCGCAGGAGCGACGGGACGCCCTCCGGCTTGTCCGCGGCGATGCGGGCGAGCGACTTCAGATCCAGCGGCATCGGCAGGCAGTGGCCGCGCGTGTGCTGCAGCGCCTCGTCCATCAGCCGCATGCCGAGCGGAGCGTCGATGGGGGCGAAGCCCGCGCGGCGCAGCCGGCTCTGCAGCGCCTCGCTCATCGCCGCGGCCGCCCCCACGCCGCCCCACATCCCCCAACCGAGGCTGACGGCCGGCAAGCCCTGCGCGCGCCGGTGAGACGCGAGCGCATCGAGCGCGGCGTTCGCCGCTGCGTAGCTGCCCTGCGCGGCGCTGTTCATCGTCCCGGCGGCGGAGGAGAAGAGGATGAACGCGGCCAGGTCCTCCCCGCGCGTCAGCTCGTGCAGGTGGAACGCCGCGTCCACCTTGGGCCAGAGCACCCGCACCACGCGCTCGGGGCTCAGCTCCGCGAGCAGCGCGTCGTCCAGCACCATCGCCAGGTGGATGACCGCCCGCAGCGGGTGCTCGCGCGAAATGGTCCCCAGGGCACGCTTCAGCTCGTAGGGGTTGGAGACGTCACAGGCGACAAGATCCACCTTCACCGCGCCGAGCTGCTTGAGCTCCTCGACGAACGCGGGCGCGCCTTCCGCCTTCCGGCCGGAGCGGGAGAGCAGGAGCAGGTGCTTGACGCCGTGGTCCTTCACCAGGTGCCGGGCGGTGATGCGGGCGAGCCCGCCCGTGCCGCCGGTGAGCAGCACCGTCCCCTCGCCGCCCAGCGGCCGCGGCTGCGTGAGGACGATCTTCCCCACGTGCCCGCCCTTGGACATGAAGCGGAAGGCGCTGGGGGCCTCGCGGACGTCGTACGCCTGAACCGGCAGCGGCTTGAGCTTCCCTTCGCCGAGCAGCTGCACCACCTGATCCAGCAGCTGCCCCATCCGCTCGGGGCCGGCCTCAATCAGGTCGAACGCGCGGTACGTCACGCCCGGGTGCGCGCTCGCCACCTTGGCAGCGTCCCGGACATCCCGCTTCCCCATCTCCACGTAGCGGCCGCCGCGCGGCAGCAGGCGGAGGGACGCGTCGACGAGCTCGCCGTGCAGGCTCCCCAGCACCACATCCATCCCCTGGCCCTTCGTCTCCGCCAGGAACTGCTTCTCGAAGCCCGTGTCTCTCGACGAGGAGATCCGCTCCTGGGGGATGCCCAGCTTGCGCAGCAGCTCCCACTTCGGCCGGCTCGCCGTGACATAGAGGTCCGCGCCCACGTGCCGCGCCATCTGCACGGCCGCGAGCCCCACGCCCCCGGCTGCGGCGTGCACCAGCAGCCGCTCGCCGCGCTTCAGCTGCGCCAGGTCCTCGAAGGCGTAGAGCACCGTGAGGAACGTGGCCGGCAGGCTGGCCGCCTCCGCGAAGGTGAGCCCCGCGGGGATCCGCCGCACCGTCCGCGCGTCCGCCACCGCCACCGTGCCGAACGCCCGCGGAAGCATCCCGAAGACCCGGTCGCCCTCCTTCAGCCCCTGCACGCCCTCACCCACTTCGGTGACGACGCCGGCGCCCTCCACGCCGATCGGCCCGGCCTCGCCCGGGTACATCCCCAGCGCGGTCAGCACGTCCCGGAAGTTCAGACCGGACGCGCGAATGGAGAGGCGCACCTCGCCGCGCTTCAGCGCGGCCTCGCACTCCGGAGCCGGAATCAGCTCGAGCCTGTCCAGCCGCCCCTTCTCTCCCACCTCCAAGCGCCACGCGGCCGCGCCCTCCGGGGGCGGGAGCCCCGCATCGAGCTCCTTCAAGCGCAGCGCCTTGAGCTGTCCCTGGCGCAGGGCGAGCTGGCCTTCATCCTCCGGGAGGCGGGCCACCAGCGCCTTGAGCGCCTCCTTCGACAGCGCCTCGTCCACGTCCAGCAGCACCAGGCGGCGGTCGGGATGCTCCGCCTGCAGCGTGCGGCCGATGCCCCAGACCGCGGCCGCGGAGGGATCCGCTCCCGCCTCCTCGGCGCTCAGCGAGAGCGCCCTCTGCGTCAGCCACACCACCCGGCTCTTCTCGAGCCGCTCGTCCTTCAGCCACGCCTGCGCCCAGGAGATGGCGGCCTGCGTGGACTCGTGCACGGCCTGCGCGCCGAGCTCGCGGTTGGGCCACCTCACCACGCGCGTGGCCTCGGGGAGCGGCTCGCCGAACTTGGCCTTCGCCCACCCCATCTCCACCACCGCGACGTCCAGGGGCTCCTGCTCCGTCACGGGCTGGGCGCTCAGCTCGTAGATCTGGCTCGCGCCGGCCAGCGCCGACTTCACCTGCTGCACCGTGGCCGCGCGCGCCTGCAGGCTTCCCACGGAAGCGACGGGCTGACCCAGCCCGTCGTAGAGCGCCACCCGCCAGCCCTCGCCCTCGCGCGTGAGCTTCACCCGGACCGCGGTCGCCCCCACCGCGTGCACCTGCACCTCGCCCCAGGAGAACGGCAGCTGCACCTGCTTCGTCTGGGTGAGCAGCGGGTGCAGCGCGCCGTCGAAGAGCGCCGGGTGCACGCCGTACTCGCCCGCCTCGCGCGCGGTGGGCTCGGTCAGCGCCACCTCGGCGTAGAGCCCTTCGTCTGTGGCCCAGGCTCTCTTCATTACCTGGAACGAAGGGCCGTACCCGAAGCCCATCCCCTTGAGCCGCTCGTAGAGGCCGGTGACGTCCAGCGGCTTCGCGCCCGGGGGCGGCCACTGCGACGGGAGCGGCGCCGGCGCGCCGAGCCCACTGCCCAGCAGCCCGGTCGCGTGCTGCACCCACGGTCCCTCGACTCCGCTCGGGATGGAGGGAGCTGCCGTCGCCGCCTGGCTGCGCAGCGCGAAGGCACGCGCCCCCTTCTCCGCTGGCCCCACCACGAGCTGAAGTCTCCGGCCGCCGCGTCCCTCGAGCGCCAGCGGCGCCGCCAGCACCGCCTCCAGCACCCCGTCCAGGCCCAGCTGCTTCGCCGCGTGCGCGGCCAGCTCCACCATCGCCACGCCCGGCACCAGCACCGTCTCGAAGACCTGGTGGTCCTCCATCCACTTTTGCCGGGCGACCTCCAGCAGGCCCGTGAAGAGCGCGCCGCCGTCCGGCAGCTCCGCGCGGCTGCCGAGCAGCGGGTGCGCGCCCTCCGCCAGCCCCACCTCCTCGACGCTGCCGCCCCTCTTCTGCGAGGCCTCCAGCCAGAAGCGCTGCCGCTCGAAGGCGTACGTGGGCAGCTCCACCTCGCGCGCGCCGGTGCCTTCGAAGAGCCGCTCCCACGCCACCTTCACGCCGTGCGTGTGCAGCTCCGCCGCGGCGAACCGCACCCCCGAGGCCGCGTCACCTTCGCGCCGCAGGCTCGCCACCACCCGCTCGTACGTCCCGCCCAGCGCGCCGGACAGCACCGGGTGCGCGCTCACCTCCAGCAGCACCGTCTCCTGCGCGCCGCCCAGCGCCTCCAGCGCCAGGTCCAGCCGCACCGGCTTGCGCAGGTTGTCCGCCCAGTAGCCCCCGGACAGCTCCGTCCCCTCCACCTTCCCGCCCGTCACCGTCGAGTACATCGCCACCTTGGCGGTGGACGGCCTCAGCCCCTTCAGCTCCTCCCGAATGCCGGGCAGCGCCGCGTCCACCTGCGGCGAGTGCGACGCGTAGTCCACCGCAATCCGCCGGCAGAACACGCCCGCGGCCTCGTACTCCGCCACCAGCGCCTCCACCGCCTGCCGCTCGCCGGCAATGGCCGTGGACTGCCTCGAGTTCACCACCGCCACGTTGGCGGAGCTCTTCCGCTCCTTCAGCCGCGCCTCCACCTCCGCCACCGGCAGCCCCACGCTCGCCATCGCCCCGTCACCCGACAGCCCGGCCACCAGCCGGCTGCGCACCGCCACCACGCGGGCGCCCTCCTCCAGCGTCAGCGCGCCCGCCACCACCGCAGCCGCCACCTCGCCCTGGCTGTGCCCCACCACCGCGGCCGGCTTCACGCCCCAGCGCTCCCACAGCCGCGTCAGCGCCACCGCCACCGCCCAGAGCAGCGGCTGCACCACCGTCACCTTCGCCAAGGACGCCTTCTGCGCCTCTTCGCCCTGCTCCAGCACCTCCACCACCGAGAAGCCGGTGTGTGGCCGCAGCGCCGCGTCGCACGCCTCCAGGTCCGCACGGAACGCCGCGTCCTTCAGCAGGCTCCGGCACATGCCCACCGACTGGCTCCCCTGCCCCGGGTAGAGGAACACCACCCGCGAGGCCCCGGCGGTCGCCCGGACCGCGCCCTTGGGCAGCGTGCCGGCGGCCACCTGCTTGAGCCGCTCGAGCGCGCCGGGGAGCTCTCCCGCGCCGAGCGCCACGCGCTCCTCGAAGGCGCTGCGCCGGGTGGCGAGACTGTACGCCACGTCCACCAGGCGCGCGCCGCTCGTCGTGAGGTGCTCGGCCAGCCGCGCGGCGTTCGCTCGCAGCGCCTCCTCCGTCCGCCCGCTCACCACCAGGGGCACGGTCTCCAGCGCCACCGCCGCCGCAGGCGACTCCGCGGCGGCTGGGGCCGCGGGGGCCTCCTCGAGAATCACGTGCGCGTTCGTCCCGGAGATGCCGAACGAGCTCACGCCGGCGCGCCGCACCTGCCCCGCCTGGTGGCGCCAGGGGACCGTCTCGGAGAGGAGCTTGAGGTTGCCCTCGTCCCAGCTGACCTTCCGCATCGGGCGGTCCGCGAAGCGCGAGGGAGGCAGCTCCTCGTGCTGCAGCGCCAGCACCATCTTGATGATGCCGGCGACGCCGGCGGCGGCCTGCGTGTGGCCGATGTTGGACTTCAGCGCCCCGAGGTAGAGCGGCGCCTCTCCCACGTGCGCCTTGCCGTAGGTGGCGAGCAGCGCGCCGGCCTCGATCGGGTCGCCCAGCTGCGTTCCCGTCCCGTGCGCCTCGACCGCCTGCACCTCCTTGGCGGTGATCCCCGCGGAGGCGAGCGCCGCTTCAATCACCCGCTCCTGCGAGGGGCCGTTGGGCGCCGTCAGCCCCTGGCTCCGGCCGTCCTGGTTGATCGCGCTGCCGCTCAGCACGGCCAGCACGCGGTGCCCGTTCCGCCGCGCGTCCGAGAGCCGCTCCAGCACCAGCACGCCGCAGCCTTCCGAGAACGCCGCGCCGTCCGCCTCCTCCGAGAACGGCTTGCACTTCCCATCGGCCGCCATGCCGTGCTGGCGGCTGAACTCGATGTAGAGCTGCGGCGTGGCCATCACCGTCACGCCGCCGGCGAGCGCGAGGTTGCATTCCCCCTGACGCAGGGCCTGCATCGCCAGGTGGACGGCCACCAGCGAAGAGGAGCACGCGGTGTCGACGCTGACCGCCGGGCCCTGCAGCCCGAGCGTGTAGGAGATGCGCCCGGACGCGGTGCTGCCCGCGCTGCCGATCCCCACGTAGCCGTCCATGGCCTCGGGGGAGCCGAGGAAGCGGGCTCCGTAGTCCGAGTAGATGACCCCGAGGTAGACGCCGGTGAGCGACTTCTCCAGGGAGGCCGGGGGAATGCCCGCGCGCTCCAGCGCCTCCCACGCGCTCTCGAGCAGGAGCCTCTGCTGTGGATCCAACCGCAGCGCTTCGCGGGGGCTCACGCCGAAGAAGCCGGGATCGAACGAGAGGGCGTCCTCCAGGAAGCCCGCCGCCTTCACGTAGCTCTTGCCGGCCGCGTCCGGGTCCGGGTCGTAGAGCGCCTCGGCGTCCCAGCCGCGCTCCTTCGGGAAGGGCAGCAGCGGGATCTCCCCCCGCTTCAGCAGCCGCCACAGCGCTTCTGGCGTCGACACGCCTCCGGGCAGCCGGCAGCTCATCGAGACGATCGCGATCGGCTCGTGCGAGCTCCCCTCGAGCTCCTTCAAGCGGCTCTTGGCGAGCTGCAGCTCCTGAGCGGTCCGCTTGAGGTACTCCCTGAGCTTCTCCTCATTTCCCATGGGTCGACTCCTCGGGAGTCGTCAGCTCCTCATCGAGGAGCTGGAACAGCTCTTCATCGGTCGCGCCGGCGATCTTGGAAGTCTCTTCGCCCGGCTTCTGCGGCTCGCCCGCCCACCTGGCGACGATCGCCTGCAGGCGGCTGGCGACGGCGGGGTGCGCCTTCTGGGCCTCGGGCAGCGAGGCGATCGCGCGCTCGAGCCGCTCCAGCGCGCGCAGCACGTCCGCCTCCGGGTTCGCCTTCACCTCGGTGGGCGCGCAGTCCTTCAGCACGCGCCCGGCCACGGCGGCGGCGGTGGGAAAGTCGAACAGGAGCGTGGCCGGGAGGCGCAGGCCCGTGGCCCGCGCCAGCCGGTTCCGCAGCTCCACCGCGGTCAACGAGTCGAGCCCGAGCTCCTTCAGCGGCCGCTCCTCGGCGACGGCGGCGCCGCCGCTCAGGCCGAAGACCGCGGCGATCTCCGAGCGCACGAACTCGAGCACCCAGGGACCGCGGTCCGAGGCCGGCAGCTTCGCCAGGCGCTCGGCGAAGGAGGCCGCGCCGTTGGCCAGCGCGTTGGCGCGCCGCGCCGGGCCGCGCACCAGCCCGCGGAGCAGCGACGCTCCGGCCCCAGGCGTCTCGGACGCCGCCCGCGCGAGGGCCTTGAGATCCAGCGGCATGGGCAGGCAGTGGGCGCGCGGGCGGTGGAGCGCCTCGTCCAGCAGCCGCATGCCCAGCTGAGGGTCGATGGGCGCGAAGCCCGCGCGGCGCAGGCGGCTCTGGAGCCCCTCGCTCATCGCCGCGGCGGCGCCCACGCCGCTCCACAGCCCCCACCCGAGGCTCACCGCCGGCAGCCCGGTGGCGCGCCGGTGCGAAGCCAGCGCATCCAGCGCCGCGTTCGCCGCGGCGTAGCTGGCCTGAGCGGCGCTGTTCATCGTCCCCGCCGCGGAGGAGAAGAGGATGAAGGCGGCCAGGTCCTGGCCCTTGGTCAGCTCGTGCAGGTGGAAGGCGGCGTCCACCTTTGGCCGCAGGACCCGCTCCACGCGCTCCGGGCTCAGGTCCGCGAGCAGGGCGTCGTCCAGCACCATCGCCAGGTGGAGGACTGCCGTCAGCGGGTGCTCGCGGGGGATCGCCGCCAACGTCCGCTCCAGCTCCTCCCGCTTCGAGACGTCACAGGCGACCACGTCCACCTTCACCGCGCCGAGCTGCTCGAGCTCCTCGACGAGCGCTGCCGCGCCCTCCGCCTTGGGGCCAGACCGGGACAGCAGCAGCAGGTGCCGGACGCCGTGCTGCTTCACGAGGTGCCGAGCCGTGACGCCCGCCAGGGCGCCCGTGCCACCGGTGAGCAGCACGGTTCCCTCTCCACCGAGCGCCCTTCCGGGCGAGACCGCCACGTCGAGCTCCTTGAGGCGCAGCGCCTTCACCTGGCCCTGGCGCAGGACCAGCTGCCCTTCATCCAGCGGCAGCACCGCGAGCTTCTCGCTGGTGATCGCGTCGTCCGCGTCGAGCAGCACGAAGGCGCGGTCCGGGTGCTCCGCCTGCAGCGTCCGGCCCACGCCCCACACCGCCGCCGCGGAGGGATCCGCGCCGGTCTCGTCACCACCCAGAGAAAGGGCCTTCTTCGTCAGCCACACCACCCGGCTCTTCTCGAGCTTCGGCTCCTTGAGCCACGCCTGCATCCAGGCCACCGCCGCCTGCGTGGACTCGTGGACGGCCTGCGCGGTCGCCGCGCGCGCCGGCCACCGCACCAGGAGCGTCGCCTCGGGCGACACGTCCGCGAGCTTCGGCGCCAGCGTGCCCACCTCCACCACCGAGAGCTCGCGAGCCTCCTGCTCCGCCACCGGCTGGGCGGTCAACTCGTAGAGGTGGCTCGCGCCGGCCAGCGCCGCCTTCACCTGCTGCACCGTGGCCGCGCGCGCCTGCAGGCTGCCCACGGAGGCCACCGGCTGACCCATGCCGTCGTAGAGGGCCACCTTCCAGCCCTCACCCTCGCGCGTCAGCTTCACGCGGGCCGAGGTGGCGCCCACCGCGTGCACCTGCACCTCGCCCCAGGCAAACGGCAGCTGGACGCCGGCCGTCTGCGTCAACACCGCGTGCAGCGCGCCGTCGAAGAGCGCCGGGTGCACGCCGTACTCGGCGGCCTCGCGCGCCGTGGCGTCCGTGAGCGCGAGCTCTGCGTACAGCCCATCCTCCGCCTGCCAGGCGCCCTTGAGCACCTGGAAGGAGGGGCCGTAGCCGAAGCCCATCCCCTTCAGCCGCTCGTAGAGGCCGGTGAGCGCCACGGGCTTGGCGCCCGGAGGAGGCCACTGCAGGCCCAGCGGCGGCGGCGCCTTCATGCCGCTGCCGAGCAACCCGGTCGCGTGCTGCGTCCAGGCTCCCTCCACTCCGCTCGGCGTTGCCGCCTGGCTGCGCAGGGTGAAGTGCCGGGCTCCCTGGTCCGCGGCCTCCACCGCCAGCTGCACGCGGCGCGCGTTGCGCCCCTCCAGCGCCAGCGGCGCTTCGAGCACGGCTTCCAACACCCCGTCCAGGCCCAGCTGCTTCGCCGCGTGCGCGGCCAGCTCCACCATCGCCACGCCCGGCACCAGCACCGTCTCGAAGACCTGGTGGTCCTCCATCCACTTGTGGCGCGACGCCTCCAGCAGGCCCGTGAAGAGCGCGCCGCCGTCCGGCAGCTCCACGCGACCGCCGAGCAGCGGGTGCGCGCCCTCCGCCAGCCCCACCTCCTCGACGCCGCCGCTCTTCTTCGTCCCCGCCTCCAGCCAGTAGCGCTGGCGCTCGAAGGCGTACGTGGGCAGCTCCACCTCGCGCGCGCCCGTGCCTTCGAAGAGCTGCTCCCACGCCACCTTCACGCCGTGCGTGTGCAGCTCCGCCGCCGCGAGCCTCACGCCCGAAGCCGCGTCGCCTTCGCGCCGCAGGCTCGCCACCACCCGCTCGTACGTCCCGCCCAGCGCGCCGGACAGCACCGGGTGCGCGCTCACCTCCAGCAGCACCGTCTCCTGCGCACCGCCCAACGCCTCCAGCGCCAGGTCCAGCCGCACCGGCTTGCGCAGGTTGTCCGCCCAGTAGCCCCCGGACAGCTCCGTCCCCTCCACCTTCCCGCCCGTCACCGTCGAGTACATCGCCACCTTGGCGGTGGACGGCCTCAGCCCCTTCAGCTCCTCCCGAATGCCGGGCAGCGCCGCGTCCACCTGCGGCGAGTGCGACGCGTAGTCCACCGCAATCCGCCGGCAGAACACGCCCGCGGCCTCGTACTCCGCCACCAGCGCCTCCACCGCCTGCCGCTCGCCGGCAATGGCCGTGGACTGCCTCGAGTTCACCACCGCCACGTTGGCGGAGCTCTTCCGCTCCTTCAGCCGCGCCTCCACCTCCGCCACCGGCAGCCCCACGCTCGCCATCGCCCCGTCACCCGACAGCCCGGCCACCAGCCGGCTGCGCACCGCCACCACGCGGGCGCCCTCCTCCAGCGTCAGCGCGCCCGCCACCACCGCAGCCGCCACCTCGCCCTGGCTGTGCCCCACCACCGCGGCCGGCTTCACGCCCCAGCGCTCCCACAGCCGCGTCAGCGCCACCGCCACCGCCCACAACAGCGGCTGCACCACCGTCACCTTCGCCAAGGACGCCTTCTGCGCCTCTTCGCCCTGCTCCAGCACCTCCACCACCGAGAAGCCGGTGTGTGGCCGCAGCGCCGCGTCGCACGCCTCCAGGTCCGCACGGAACGCCGCGTCCTTCAGCAGGCTCCGGCACATGCCCACCGACTGGCTCCCCTGCCCCGGGTAGAGGAACACCACCCGCCCTTCTTGTGCCCGCGCGCGCACCGCGCCCTTCGGCAGCGCTCCGGCGGCAGCCTCCTTGAGCCGCTCGATGGCGCTGGCCGCGTCGGTCGCCCCGAGCACCATCCGCTCTTCGAAGGCGGTGCGCCGCGTGGCCAGGCTGTAGGCCACGTCCACGAGCTTGGCCCCAGACTCTTCCAGGCGCTCCGCCAGCCGCGCCGCGTTCGCGCGCAGCGTCTCCTCCGTCCGCCCGCTCACCACCAGCGGCACCGTCTCCAGCGCGACCGAGACGGGCGCTGCCGGGGCGGGCGCGGGCTGCGGCGCCTCCTCGAGGATCACGTGCGCGTTGGTTCCGGAGATGCCGAACGAGCTCACGCCCGCGCGCCGCACCTGCCCCGCCTGGCGGCGCCACGGCACCGTCTCGGAGAGGAGCTTGAGGTTCCCCTCATCCCAGCTCACCTTGCGCGTGGGGTTGTCCGCGTAGCGCGAGGCCGGGAGCTCCTCGTGCTGCAGCGCCAGCACCATCTTGATGATGCCCGCCACGCCGGAGGCCGCCTGGGTGTGGCCGATGTTGGACTTCAGCGCGCCCACGTAGAGCGGCGCCTCACCGAGGTGGGCCTTGCCGTAGGTGGCGAGCAGCGCGCCGGCTTCGATCGGGTCGCCCAGCTGCGTCCCCGTCCCGTGCGACTCGACGACCTGCACCTGCTTCGCGGTGACTCCGGCGGAGGCGAGCGCCGCTTCAATTACCCGCTCCTGCGAGGGGCCATTGGGCGCTGTCAGCCCCTGGCTCCGGCCGTCCTGGTTGATCGCGCTGCCGCTCAGCACGGCCAGCACGCGGTGGCCATTCCGCCGCGCGTCCGAGAGCCGCTCCAGCACCAGCACGCCGCAGCCCTCCGAGAACGCCGCGCCGTCCGCCTCGTCCGAGAACGGCTTGCACTTCCCGTCCGGAGCGAGCCCGCGCTGACGGCTGAACTCGATGTGCAGGTGCGGCGTGGCCATCACCGCGACGCCGCCCGCCAGCGCCAGGTTGCACTCGCCCGCCTGGAGGGCCTTCATCGCCACGTGGATCGCCACCAGCGCGGAGGAGCACGCCGTGTCGATGCTCACCGCGGGGCCCTCCAACCCGAGCGTGTAGGAGATTCGCCCGGAGGCGGTGCTGCCCGCGCTCCCCGTGCCGATCGAGCCGTCCAGCCCTTCCGGGCTGGCGAGGAAGCGGGAGCCGTAGTCGGCGTAGGAGACGCCCACGTAGACGCCGGTGAGGGACTTCTCCAGGGACTTGGGGGGAATGCCCGCGCGCTCGAGCGCCTCCCACGCGCTCTCGAGCAGCACGCGCTGCTGCGGATCCAGCCGCAGCGCCTCGCGGGGGCTCACGCCGAAGAAGCCGGGATCGAAGGAGAGCGCGTCCTCGAGGAAGCCCGCCTCCTTCACGTAGCTCTTGCCGGCCGCCTCCGGGTCCGGGTCGTAGAGCGCCTCCACGTCCCAGCCGCGCTCCTTCGGGAAGGGCAGCAGCGGGATCTCCCCCCGCTTCAGCAGCCGCCACAGCGCTTCTGGCGTCGACACGCCTCCGGGCAACCGGCAGCTCATCGAGACGATCGCGATCGGCTCCTTGGCGTTCAGCGGAGCGACTGCCGCCGCGGGGGCCCTGGGCGCCGCGGGCGCCACGAAGTCCCTGAGCAGCCGCCCGGTGACGGCCGCGGCGGTGGGGAAGTCGAAGAGCAGCGTCGCCGGGAGCTTCTGACCGGTCGCCTTGACCAGGCGGTTTCGCAGCTCCACGGCGGAGAGCGAGTCGAGCCCGAGCTCCTTGAGCGGACGCTCCGCGGCCACCGCCGCCGGCCCGCTCAGACCGAAGACCGCGGAGATCTCCGTGCGCACGAAGTCCAACACCCACGCGTCGCGCTCCTGCGCGGGCAGGCTCGCCAGGCGGTCCGCGAACCCACCCGTGCCTCGGGCGGCGGCGCTCGCGCGGCGCGCTGGCCTTCGCACCAGGCCGCGCAGCAGCGTGGGGACGCCCTCCGGCTTGTCCGCGGCGCTCCGTGCGAGCGACTTGAGATCCAGCGGCATCGGCAGGCAGTGGCCGCGCGTGTGCTGCAGCGCCTCGTCCATCAGCCGCATGCCGAGCGCCGCGTCGATGGGGGCGAAGCCCGCGCGGCGCAGGCGGCTCTGCAGCGCCTCGCTCATCGCCGCGGCGGCGCCAACGCCGCCCCAGAGGCCCCAGCCGAGGCTGACGGCCGGCAGGCCCAGTGCGCGCCGGTGGGAGGCGAGCGCATCGAGCGCGGCGTTCGCCGCCGCGTAGCTGCCCTGCGCGGCGCTGTTCATCGTCCCCGCGGCGGACGAGAAGACGACGAAGGCGGCGAGGTCCGCGTCCCGGGTCAGCGCGTCCAGGTGGAAGGCGGCGTCCACCTTGGGCCGCAGCACCCGCTCCACGCGCTCCGGGCTCAGGTCCGCGAGCAGCCCATCGTCCAGCACCATGGCCAGGTGGATGACCGCGCTCAGCGGGTGCTCGGCGGAGACGGCGCTCAGCGCCTTCTCCAGCTCTTCCCGCTTCGAGACGTCGCACGCCACGACGTCCACCTTCGCCGCGCCAAGCTGCTTCAGCTCTTCGACGAGCGTCTCCGCCCCTTCGGCCTTCGGGCCCGACCGCGAGAGCAGCAAGAGATTCCGGACGCCGTGCGCCTTCACCAGGTGGCGCGCGGTCACTCGCGCCAGTCCGCCCGTGCCGCCGGTGAGCAGCACCGTCCCCTCGCCGCCCAGCGGCCGCGGCTGCGTGAGGACGATCTTCCCCACGTGGCCGCCCTTGGACATGAAGCGGAACGCGCTCGGCGCCTCGCGGACGTCGTACGCCTGGACCGGCAGCGGCTGGAGCTTCCCTTCGCCGAGCAGCCGCACCACTTGGTCCAGCATCTGCCCCATCCGCTCGGGGCCCGCCTCCACCAGATCGAACGCGCGGTACTTCACGCCCGGGTGCGCGCTCGCCACCTTCGCGGCGTCCCGGATGTCCCGCTTGCCCATCTCCACGTAGCGGCCACCGCGAGGGAGGAGGCGCAGCGACGCGTCCACGAGCTCGCCGTGCAGGCTCCCCAGCACCACGTCCATCCCCTGGCCCTTCGTCTCCGCCAGGAACTGCTTCTCGAATCCCGTGTCCCGCGACGAGGCGATCCGCTCCTGCGGAATGCCGAGCCTCCGCAGCAGCTCCCACTTCGGCCGGCTCGCCGTCACGTACAGGTCCGCGCCGACATGCTTCGCCACCTGCACCGCCGCCAGCCCCACGCCGCCCGCCGCCGCGTGCACCAAGAGCCGCTCGCCGCGCTTCAGCCGGGCCAGGTCCTCGAACGCGTAGAGCACCGTGAGGAACGTGGCGGGCAGGCTCGCCGCCTCGGCGAAGGTGAGCCCGGCGGGGATCCGCCGCACCGTCCGCGCGTCTGCCACCGCCACCGTGCCGAACGCCCGCGGGAGCATCCCGAAGACGCGGTCGCCCTTCTTCAACCCCTGCACCCCCTCGCCCACCTCGGTGACGACGCCCGTCCCTTCAATCCCGATGGGACCCGCTTCGCCGGGGTACATCCCCAGGGCGGTGAGGACGTCGCGGAAGTTCAGGCCGGAGGCCCGGACCGAGAGCCGCACCTGCCCGCGCTGCAGCGGCGCCTCGCACTCCGGCGCGGGGATCAGCGCCAGCTTGTCCAGCCGCCCCTTCTCTCCCACCTCCAGCCGCCAGGCCGCCGCGGCATTCGGCGGCGAGGGCGCTGCCTCGAGCTCCTTCAGCCGCAGCGCCTTGAGCTGTCCCTGGCGGAGCGCCAACTGGCCTTCGTCGGATGGGAGGCCGGCGAGCCGCTCGCTGGCGACCGCGTCGTCGGAGTCCAACAGAACGAGCGCCCTGTCCGGGTGCTCCGCCTGCAGCGTCCGGCCCACGCCCCACACCGCCGCGGCCGAGGGATCCGCACTGGCCTCGTCAGCGCCGAGCGAGAGCGCCTTCTGCGTCAGCCACACCACGCGGCTCTTCTCGAGCCTGGGCTCCTTCAGCCAGGCCTGTACCCAGGCCACCGCCGCGTGCGTCGACGCGTGAACGGCCTGCGCCGTCACCGGACGCGCCGGCCACCGCACCAGCAAGGTCGCCTCGGGAGACACCTCCGCCAGCCTCGGGGTTTCGGCGCTCACCTCGGCCATGGTGACGTCCCGGGCCTCCTGCTCTGCCGCGGGCTGCGCGGTCACCTCGTAGAGGTGGCTTGCGCCGGCCAGCGCCGCCTTCACCTGCTGCACCGTCGCCGCCCGGGACTGCAGGCTCCCCACGGACGCCACCGGCTGGCCAGCGCCGTCGTAGAGCGCCACCCTCCAGCCCTCGCCCTCGCGCGTCAGCTTCACCCGAGCGGACGTCGCGCCCACCGCGTGGACCTGCACCTCGCTCCAGGCGAACGGCAGCTGCACCCCCGCCGTCTGCGTCAGCACCGCATGCAGCGCGCCGTCGAAGAGCGCCGGGTGCGCGCCGTACTCGCCGGCTTCGCGCGCCGTGGCCTCAGTCAGCTCCACCTCGGCATAGAGCCCGTCCTCCGCGGCCCAGACGCCCTTGAGCACCTGGAACGAAGGGCCGTAGCCGAAGCCCAGCGCCTTCAGCCGCTCGTAGAGGCCGCTGACGTCCACGGCCTTCGCGCCAGCAGGCGGCCACTGCGCTGAGAGCGGCGCCGGCGCCTTGAGTCCGCTGCCGAGCACGCCGCTCGCGTGCTGCGTCCATCCCTCGACTCCGCTCGGGGCGACCGTCGCCGCCTGGCTGCGCAGCGTGAAGCTCCGCGTTCCGTCCGCGAGCGCGCCCACCACCAGCTGCGCGCGCCGCGCGCCGCGCCCTTCCAGCGCCAGCGGGGCTTCCAGCACCGCCTCCAGCACCCCGTCCAGGCCCAGCTGCTTCGCCGCGTGGGCGGCCAGCTCCACCATCGCCACGCCCGGCACCAGCACCGTCTCGAAGACCTGATGGTCCTCCATCCACTTGTGCCGCGACGCCTCCAGCAGCCCAGTGAAGAGCGCGCCGCCGTCCGGCAGCTCCGCTCGGTGGCCGAGCAGCGGGTGCGCGCCCTCCTCGTCCAGGCTGCCGATCTTCTTCGGGGCGGCCTCCAGCCAGAAGCGCTGCCGCTCGAAGGCGTACGTGGGCAGCTCCACCTCGCGCGCGCCGGTGCCTTCGAAGAGCCGCTCCCACGCCACCTTCACGCCGTGCGTGTGCAGCTCCGCCGCGGCGAACCGCACCCCCGAGGCCGCGTCGCCCTCCCGCCGCAGGCTCGCCACCACCCGCTCGTACGTCCCGCCCAGCGCGCCGGACAGCACCGGGTGCGCGCTCACCTCCAGCAGCACCGTCTCCTGCGCACCGCCCAGCGCCTCGAGCGCCAGGTCCAGCCGCACCGGCTTGCGCAGGTTGTCCGCCCAGTAGCCCCCGGACAGCTCCGTCCCCTCCACCTTCCCGCCCGTCACCGTCGAGTACATCGCCACCTTGGCGGTGGACGGCCTCAGCCCCTTCAGCTCCTCCCGAATGCCGGGCAGCGCCGCGTCCACCTGCGGCGAGTGCGACGCGTAGTCCACCGCAATCCGCCGGCAGAACACGCCCGCGGCCTCGTACTCCGCCACCAGCGCCTCCACCGCCTGCCGCTCGCCGGCAATCGCCGTGGACTGCTTCGAGTTCACCACCGCCACGTTGGCGGAGCTCTTCCGCTCCTTCAGCCGCGCCTCCACCTCCGCCACCGGCAGCCCCACGCTCGCCATCGCCCCGTCACCCGACAGCCCGGCCACCAGCCGGCTGCGCACCGCCACCACGCGGGCGCCCTCCTCCAGCGTCAGCGCGCCCGCCACCACCGCAGCCGCCACCTCGCCCTGGCTGTGCCCCACCACCGCGGCCGGCTTCACGCCCCAGCGCTCCCACAGCCGCGTCAGCGCCACCGCCACCGCCCACAACAGCGGCTGCACCACCGTCACCTTCGCCAAGGACGCCTTCTGCGCCTCTTCCCCCTGCTCCAGCACCTCCACCACCGAGAAGCCGGTGTGTGGCCGCAGCGCCGCGTCGCACGCCTCCAGGTCCGCACGGAACGCCGCGTCCTTCAGCAGGCTCCGGCACATGCCCACCGACTGGCTCCCCTGCCCCGGGTAGAGGAACACCACCCGCCCTTCTTGGGCCCGCGCGCGCACCGCGCCCTTCGGCAGTGAGCCCTGCGCCAGCTGCCGCAGCGCCGCCGCGGCGCCACCGACGTCCGGCGCGCCCAGCACCAGTCGCTCCGCGAACCCGGTCCGGCGCGTGGCCAGGCTGTACGCCACGTCCAGCAGCCGCGCTCCGCTCGTCTCGAGGTGCTCCGCCAGCCGGGCCGCGTTCGCGCGCAGCGCCTCCTCCGTCCGCCCGCTCACCACCAGCGGCGCCGTCTCCAGCGCCACCGCCGCGGCGAGCGCCTCCTGCTTCGCCGGCGGCGCCTCTTCGAGAATCACGTGCGCGTTCGTGCCGGAGAAGCTGAAGGCCGAGACGCTCATCCGCCGCGGGTGGTCGCGCCGGGCCCAGGGCAAGCCGGTGGAGGCGACCTTCACCGGGAGCTCGGACCAGGGGATGTGCGGGTTGAGCTTCCCGTCTGCGTGCAGGCTGCGGGGGATGCGCCCATGCTGCAGCGCGAGGATCGCCTTGATCACCCCGGCCACGCCCGCCGCGGACTCCGCGTGGCCGATGTTGCTCTTGATGCTCCCGAGGATCAGCGGGTGCTCCGCCGAGCGCCCCTTGCCGTAGGCGCTCGCCAGCGCCTGCACCTCGATCGGATCTCCCAGGGTGGTGCCGGTGCCGTGGCACTCGGCCACGTCCACGGTGGCCGGCTCCACCCGCGCCTGCTTGAGGGCTCGGTGGATCACGTCCTCCTGCGCGGGCCCGCTCGGCGCGGTGAAGCCGTTGGTGTGACCATCCTGGCCCACGGCGCTGCCGCGCAGCACTGCGAGGATCTTGTAGCCCTTGCGCTGCGCGTCCTCGAGCCGCGTGAGGACGAGCATCCCGCACCCTTCGGCGCGCGCGAACCCATCCGCGTCCGCCGAGAAGGTGTGGCAGCGCCCGGTGGGCGAGAGCGCGCGCAGGCGGCTCAGGTAGATGTAGTTGCTCGGCGAGAGGATGAGGTTGACGCCCCCGGCGAGCGCCAGATCGCACTCTCCGGCGCGCAGCGCCTGGCTGGCCAGGTGGATGGCGACGAGCGAGGACGAGCACGCGGTGTCGATCGCGACGTTCGGCCCCTGGAGCCCCAGCCAGTACGAGAGGCGACCCACCGTGGCGCAGTGGGCGGTGCCGAGCATCGTGTACGGGTCGATGCTCTCGAAGGTCTGGAGCGCGTCCGCCTGGTACTCGTTGCTGGTGAGCCCCGCGAACACGCCGGTGTTGGAGCCGGCGAGCTCGGAGAGCTTCAGGCCGGCGCGCTCGAGCGCCTCCCACGCGGTCTCCAGGAGCAGGCGCTGCTGCGGATCAATCGAGCGGGCCTCCTGCGCGGTGATCCCGAAGAAGCCGGCGTCGAACTTGTCGACCTCACCGAGGAAGCCTCCATCCACGGTGTAGGTGAAGCCGGCCCGCTCGGGGTCCGGATCGTAGAACGCCGCGGGGTCGAAGCGATCCGGCGGGACCTGGGAGATCGCGTCCCGCCCCTCGTCGAGCAGGCGCCACATCGTCTCCGGATCCACCACCCCGCCCGGGAAGCGGCAGCCGAACGAGACCACCGCGATCGGCGAGCCGGGCCGCCCCTCCAGCTCCACGAGGCGCGACTTCAGCTTCGTGACGGCGGCCATCGCCTTCTGAAGCATCTGGTCGTCGGTGGTGGTGGGCATCCCCTAGCTCTCCAGGACGGCGTCGAGCGCCGCCTGCATCTCTTCCCGGGTCATCGGCTTCTCGGGGGACGCGGCCGCATCGCCCTCGCCCGGAAGCCCCTCGGTCAGGTTGGACAGCTTGCTGGACAGCTCCAGGAGCGACTCGAGCAGCCCCGCTCCCCGCAGCTGCTCCTCGCTGAGCCCGGCGAGCCGCTCGCGGAGATCCGCGAGGTCCCCGGGCTGGACCTCGGCGCGCGCCGGCTCCGCCTGACGCACCCGCGAGAGCACGAAGTCCGTCATCCGGCGCGCGCTGGGGTGGTCGAAGATCACCGTCACCGGGAGCTTCACGCCGAGCGCCGCGGACACGCGGTTGCGCAGCTCCACCGCCATCAGCGAGTCGAAGCCGAGGTCCTTGAAGGTGCTGCTCGACTCCACCTTGTGCGCGCCCTCCAGGCGCAGCACGGCGGCGATCTCCTGACGGATCGCCTGCGCCACCAACTGCTCCTGCTCGTCCCCGGTCAGGCCGCGCAGGCGCTCCACGAAGCCGGCCACCGCCGTGCCCTGCGCCGCGCGAGAGGGCGCGGCACGCACCAGGCTGCGCAGCATGGCGGGGAAGCCCGCGGGCTGCTCTTCGGCTCGGCGCTGGAGCACGCGCAGGTCGAGCTGGACCGGCACGAGGTTGGGCTGGCCGCTCGCCAACGCGAGGTCCAGCAGCCGCATCCCGGTCCCCGGCGCGAGCGGGAGGAAGCCGGACCGGCGCAGCCGCGCCTGGTGCGCCTCGCCCAGCCGCACGACCGCGCCGACCCCCGCCCAGGTCCCCCACGCCAGGCTGGTCGCGGGGAGCCCCTGCCGCCTGCGCTCCGCGGCGAGCGCGTCCAGGGCGAGATTCGCGGCCGCGTAGTTGGCCTGGCCGGCGTTGCCGAGCGTGCCCGCGGCCCCGGAGTAGAGGACGAAGGCGGAGAGGGGCAGCGAGCGGGTCAGCGCGTGCAGATGAAGGGCGCCGTCGACCTTGGGCAGGAGGACCTTGTCGATCTGCGCCGGGCCCAGCGCCGTCACCACGCCGTCGTCGAGCGTGAAGGCCAGGTGGAAGACGCCCACGAGCGGGCGCTCCGCGGGGATGCGCGCGAGGGCGTCCTTCAGCGCCGCGAAGTCCGAGACGTCACAGGAGCGCACCTCCACCGTCGCCGCTCCGAGCCGCTGGAGGTCCGCGACCAGCTCCTTCGCCCCGGGGGCCTCGGGCCCGGTGCGCGACAGCAAGAGCAGGTGCTTGGCGCCGTGGCTCTCCACGAGGTGCCGGGCGGTCACTCCGGCCAGCCCCCCGGTGCCACCGGTGATCAGCACCGTCCCCTCGCCGCGGAACAGCGGCCCCCCTCGACTCGGCTCGGGGTGAACGGAAGGCTCCTTGGCCGCCGGGACGGCTGCGAGCCGCAGGGCCTTCAGCTGACCGTGACGCAGCACCAGCTGCGGCTCGTCCTCGGGGAGGCGGGAGAGCACCGCGTCCAACCCTTCCTTCGGCAGCGCGCCGTCCACATCCAGCAGCACCAACCGGCGATCCGGGTGCTCCGCCTGCGCCGTGCGCGCCACGCCCCAGACGGCCGCGGCGGAGAGATCCGCGCCAGCCCCGTCCGTCCCCACGCAGAGGGCCCGCTGCGTCAGCCACACCACCCGGCTCTTCTCGAGCCGCTCATCCTTCAGCCACCCCTGCAGCCACGCCACGGCGGACTTGGTGGCCTCGTGGATCTCCTGCGCACCCAGCTCGCGGCTGGGCCAACGCACCAGCAGCGTGCCGTCCGCGGGCAGCTCCACGAAGCGGGGCGCCAACCACGCCACGTCCACCGCGGTCACCGGCTGGTGCCGCTCCAGCGTGGCCTGCGCCGTCACCTCGTAGAGGTGGGTGGGCCCCACCAGGGCCGACCTCACCTGCTGCGCCGTGGCCGGCCGCAGCTGCAGGCGGCCTACCGATGCCACCGGCTGGCCGAGCGCGTCGTAGAGGGCCACCTTCCAGCCCTCGCCCTCCCGCGTCAGCTTCACCCGCGCCGAGGTCGCACCCACCGCGTGGACCTGCACCTCGCTCCACGCGAACGGCAGCTGCACGCCCTCCGCCTGCGTCAGCACCGCGTGCAGCGCGCCGTCGAACAGGGCCGGGTGGACGCCGTACTCGCCGGCCTCGCGGCCGCTCGGCTCGCTCAGCTCCACCTCGGCGTAGAGCGCACCCTCGCCCGCCCACGCAGCCTTGAGCGCCTGGAACGAGCGGCCGTAGCCGAAGCCCAACCCCTTCAGCCGCTCGTAGAAGCCGGTGAGGTCCACCGCCTTCGCGCCCGGCGGAGGCCATTGCTGCGAGAGCGGCGCGGGCGCCTTCAGCCCGCCGCCGAGCTGCCCGGTCGCGTGCTGCGTCCACCCTTCGACTCCGCTCGGGATGAACGGGGTTGCCGCGGGCTGGCTGCGCAGCGCGAAGCTTCGCGTGCCCCCGGTGAGGGGCCCCACCACCAGCTGCGCCCGGCGACCGCCGCGCTCCTCCAATGCCAGCGGGGCTTCCAGCACCGCCTCCAGCACGCCCTCCAGGCCCAGCTGCTTCGCCGCGTGCGCGGCCAGCTCCACCATCGCCACGCCCGGCACCAGCACCGTCTCGAAGACCTGGTGGTCCTCCATCCACGCGTGCCGCGACGCCTCCAGCAGTCCGGTGAAGAGCGCGCCGCCGTCCGGCAGCTCCACTTTCCCGCTGGAGAGCGGGTGCGCCCCCTCCGCCAGCCCCGCGGCCTCGACGCTGCCAGTCTTGCGCTGGGCGATTTCGAGCCAGTAGCGCTGGCGCTCGAAGGCGTACGTGGGCAGCTCCACCTCGCGCGCGCCCGTGCCTTCGAAGAGCTGCTCCCACGCCACCTTCACGCCGTGCGTGTGCAGCTCCGCCGCCGCGAGCCTCACGCCCGAAGCCGCGTCGCCCTCCCGCCGCAGGCTCGCCACCACCCGCTCGTGCGTCCCGCCCAGGGCGCCCGACAGCACCGGGTGCGCGCTCACCTCCAGCAGCACCGTCTCCTGCGCGCCGCCCAGCGCCTCGAGCGCCAGGTCCAGCCGCACCGGCTTGCGCAGGTTGTCTGCCCAGTAGCTCCCCGAAAGCTCCGTCCCCTCCACCTTCCCGCCCGTCACCGTCGAGTACATCGCCACCTTGGCCTTCGACGGCTTTAAGCCCTTCAGCTCCTCCCGAATGCCCGGCAGCGCAGGGTCCACCTGCGGCGAGTGGGACGCGTAGTCCACCGCAATCCGCCGGCAGAACACGCCCGCGGCCTCGTACTCCGCCACCAGCGCCTCCACCGCCTGCCGCTCGCCGGCAATCGCCGTGGACTGCTTCGAGTTCACCACCGCCACGTTGGCGGAGCTCTTCCGCTCCTTCAGCCGCGCCTCCACCTCCGCCACCGGCAGCCCCACGCTCGCCATCGCCCCGTCACCCGACAGCCCGGCCACCAGCCGGCTGCGCACCGCCACCACGCGGGCGCCCTCCTCCAGCGTCAGCGCGCCCGCCACCACCGCAGCCGCCACCTCGCCCTGGCTGTGCCCCACCACCGCGGCCGGCTTCACGCCCCAGCGCTCCCACAGCCGCGTCAGCGCCACCGCCACCGCCCACAACAGCGGCTGCACCACCGTCACCTTCGCCAAGGACGCCTTCTGCGCCTCTTCACCCTGCTCCAGCACCTCCACCACCGAGAAGCCGGTGTGTGGCCGCAGCGCCGCGTCGCACGCCTCCAGGTCCGCACGGAACGCCGCGTCCTTCAGCAGGCTCCGGCACATGCCCACCGACTGGCTCCCCTGCCCCGGGTAGAGGAACACCACCCGCCCTTCTTGTGCCCGCGCGCGCACCGCGCCCTTCGGCAGCGCTCCGGCGGCAGCCTCCTTGAGCCGCTCGATGGCGCTGGCCGCGTCGGTCGCCCCGAGCACCATCCGCTCTTCGAAGGCGGTGCGCCGCGTGGCCAGGCTGTACGAGACGTCCACCAGGCGCGCCGCTCTCGCCGCCAGGTGCTCCGCCAGCCGCGCCGCGTTCCTGCGCAGCGCCTCCTCCGTCCGCCCGCTCACCACCAGCGGAACCGTCTCCAGCGCCACCGCCGCCGCCGGCACCTCGGCCTCGGCCCTGGGCGGCTCCTCCAGAATCACGTGCGCGTTCGTGCCCGAGAAGCCGAACGCGCTCACGCCCGCGCGGCGCGGACGCTCACCACGCGCCCAGGGGGTCAGCTCATCCACCACCCGGACCGGCAGCCGCTCCCAGTCGATGTGGCGGTTGCGGGGGAGCGTGTTGACGGTGGGCGGAAGCGCGTTGTGCCGGAACGCCGCCAAAATCTTCAGCACCCCGGCGATGCCCGCGGCCGACTCGAGGTGGCCCAGCGTCGCCTTGGCGGCGCCCAGGAGCAACGGCCGCTCGGCACCCCGTCCCCGGCCGTAGACCTCGGCGAGCGCCTGCACTTCGATCGGGTCTCCCAGGCTGGTGCCCGTGCCGTGGCACTCCACGACGTCCACGTCCGCGGGCGTCAGCCGGGCGTTCTCCAGCGCCGCCTCGAGCACCTTCTGCTGCGCGGGGCCGCTGGGCGCGGTGATCCCGCTGCTCGCGCCGTCCTGGTTCACCGCCGTGCCATGGATGACGCCGAGGACCCGGTGCCCGGCCTTCTCCGCCTCGCTCAGCCGCATCAGCGCGAGCACGCCCACGCCTTCGCCGCGGCCATAGCCATCCGCGGCGTCCGAGAAGGTCTTG
Source organism: Myxococcaceae bacterium (assembly GCA_044229415.1). Classification (GTDB taxonomy): domain Bacteria; phylum Myxococcota; class Myxococcia; order Myxococcales; family Myxococcaceae; genus JBGATB01. The sequence continues at coordinate 101,406 of JBGATB010000031.1, forward strand.
CTGCGCCCGTCCGGCGCCAGCGCGTGAGTGCGCGAGAGCAGGACGAACATCCGCGGGTCCGCGAGGATCTGTACGCCGGCGGCGAGCGCCACCGTGCACTGGCCGCGCCGGACGGCGTCGCACGCCACGTGCAGCGCCACCAGGGAGGAGCTGCAGGCGGTGTCGATCGCCAGGGCGGGCCCCTGGAGCCCCAGGTGGTAGGCCACGCGCCCCGCGGAGAACGCGCGGTGGCTGCCGGTGAGATCGTAGGCGTCCGCCGCTTCGGAGGCGCGGCCGCGGTAGCTCTCGTACTCGTTCGGCCCAATGCCGATGAAGACGCCCGTCCGGGACTCCTTCAAGCTCCCCGGGGGAATTCCCGCGTTCTCCAGCGCCTCCCACGCGGACTCGAGCAGGAGCCGGTGCTGCGGATCCATGGGCGTGGCCTCGCGCGGGCTGACGCCGAAGAAGCCGGCGTCGAACGCGCTGACCTCGTCGAGCAGCGCGGCGTAGCGGGTCGAGCTCGTCCCGGGAGCGTCCGGATCCGGGTCGACCAGGGCGTCGAGATCGAACCGCTCGGGCGGGATCGGCTTGGCGGCGGTCACGCCCTCCTTGAGGACGCGGAAGAGCGAGTCCAGGTCCCGCGCGCCGCCAGGCATCCGCAGCCCCACGCCAATGATCGCCACCGGGCTGTCGATCGCGCGCCGGCGCTGCTGCTTCTGCACGGCCGTCTGCTGCGGCAGCAGCTGCGCCAGCAGCCACCGCGAGCAGTCGTCGATGTTGGGATGGTCGAAGGTGAGGGTCGCCGGCAGCGGGAGGCCCGTGCGCCGCGCCAGGCGCTGCCGCAGCTGGACCGCCATCAGCGAGTCCAGGCCGAGGTCACTGAAGCCGCGCCGGGCGTCCAGCGCGCCCGGCTCCGCGGCGCCGAGCACCGCGGCGGTCTCCTCGGTCACCAGGCGCCGCACGAGCGCGGGGTGCTCCTGCTCCTGCGCGGCCAGCAGCACCGCGCGCAGCGACTGCTGCTCGCCCGCCGCAGTGGGCGCCGCGGCCGCCACCTCCCTCTCGCGGCGGACCTCCTCGAGGCCGGTGAACACGCTGCTGGCCCGGATGCTGGCGACGACCGGCCCGAAGCGGGACCAGTCCACGTCGCAGACCATCAGCGACGCGCGGCCCGCGCAGAGCGCCGCATCCAGGGCGCGCACCGCGGAGGTGGGGTCCATCGGCCGCAGGCCGAGCCGGCGCATGGAGGCGCCCATGGCGTCGTCCACGATCCCGCCCCCGTCCCACGGCCCCCAGTGGAGGACGCTCCCGGCGAGGCCGCGGGCGCGGCGCTGCCGCGCGAGCCCCTCGAGGAACGCGTTGGCGGCACCGTACACGGTCCCGTGCTGCGCCCCCCAGAACCCGGTGATGCTGCCGAAGAGCACCAGCGCGTCCAGCGGCCTGTCCCCGAGCAGCGCGTCCAGGTGGAGGGCGCCGCTGACCTTGGGCGCGCAGCCACTGCTGAGCGACGCCAGATCCACGTCCTTGAGCGGCCGCGCGTCGAAGAGGCCGGCGAGGTGGAAGACGGCTCGCAGCGGGGACGGCCCCCGGTCGATCTCCCGGAGCAGCGCTTCGACCTGGTCGCGCTCTGCGAGATCGCACGCGCTCAAGGTGACGGTCGCGCCGAGCGCCTCGAGCTCGGACTTGAGCGCCGCCGCGTCCGGCGTCTGCGCGCCCCGCCGCGAGGTGAGCACGAGGTGCCGCGCGCCGCGCTCCGCGCTCCAGCGGGCGACCATCCGGCCCAGGGCGCCGGTCCCGCCGGTGATCAGGACCGTGTCGCGCAGCGCGAACCGGCCGACCTTGGCGGGCGCCGCGGCGCGGACGATCCGCCGCGCGAGGTGGCCCCACGGCCGGAGCGCCGCCTCGTCGGCACCGCTGGTGCCGGAGAGCAGCTCGAGCAGCTGCGCCGCGCTCTGCCGGTCCCCAGCGCGGGAGAGGTCCACCAGCCCCACCCGCCGCTCCGGGTGCTCCCGAGAGAAGGCGCGGCCCACGCCCCAGAGCAGGGACTGGAGCGGGCGGACGTCCGTGTCGCGCGCGCCGGTCCAGACCGCGCCGCGCGTGAGCAGCCAGAGCGGGGCGGCGACCGCGGCGTCCGCCAGCGCCTGCAGGAGCGTCACGGTCTGCAGCGTGGCCGAGTGGACGTGCGGCGCGGAGGCCTCGAAGGCGTCCTCGCCCAGGGCGATCAGCGAGACGATCCCCGAGAGCGGCGGGAGCGTCTTCAGGGTGGCGCAAAGCTCCTCCCGGCGAGAGCTGGAGGCGAGCTCCACCACCGCCGCCCCGGCCGCCCTGAGCGCCTCCACGATGGAGGCCGCGGCCGAGCCGCCCCCGCCTTCGGCCGCCACCACCAGCCAGGTGCCGCTGAGGCTCGCCGGCTCGCCGGCGGAGGTCGCCACCTCCCAGGTCTCGTCGTAGAGCCACTGCGAGAGCTGCTGGTCCGCCGCGCCGCGGGTTCTCCAGGCGGCCACGTGCGGCAGCACCTCCGCCCACGCGGCGCGCGCGGACTCCGGCAGCTCGAGCACGCGGGCGGCGTCCTCCGGAGCGCCGGCGGCGATGGCGGCCCAGAGCTCTCCCTCGGCGGCGGACCCGGAGGCGGCGGCCAGCGGCCGCTTGCCCTTCGCCTCGAGCCAGTAGCGCTTGCGCTGGAACGCGTAGGTGGGCAGCTCCACCCGGCGGCCGCGAGAGCTGGCGAAGAAGCCGCCCCAGTCGATCTCGTAGCCGCTCCCGTGGAGCCCGCACAGCGCGCGGACGAAGGTGTCGACCTCCGCCTCGCCCAGGGTGGGCAGGATGGTCGCGGCGAGCTCCTGCGGCAGGGCGCTGGCCACCATGCCGCCGAGCACGGAGCCCGGACCGCACTCCAGGAAGGTGGTCACCCCGTCCGCCGCCAGGGTGCGCACGCCGTCCAGGAAGCGGACCGCGCGGCGCGCGTGGCGCTTCCAGTAGTCCGGCGAGGCGAGCTCCTCGTCGGTGGCGATCCGGCCGGTCACGTTGCTGACGATGGGGATCTGCGGCGGGTGGAAGGAGCACGTGGCCGCGACGTTCGCGAAGTCCTCGAGCATCGGCTCCATCAGCGGGCTGTGGAACGCGTGGCTCACCTTGAGCCGCGTCACCTTGCGGCCGCGCTCCCGGAAGTGGGCCATCACCGCGTCCACCGCCGCCGCCTCACCGGAGACCACCGTCTGCGTGGGGCCGTTGAGCCCCGCGATGTCCGAGCCGGGGCGAAGCTGCGCCAGCACCTCGTCCTCGGTGGCGGCGATGGAGGCCATCGCGCCCCCCGGGGGGCACCCCTGCATCAGGCTCCCGCGCGCGCACACCAGCCGCGCCGCGCCCTCCAACGACAGGACGCCGGCCACGTGCGCGGCCACCAGCTCACCGATGGAGTGGCCGAGCAGGCGGTCCGGCCGGACGCCGCAGTCTTCCAGGCGGCGGTAGAGGGCCACCTCGATCGCGAAGAGCGCCGGCTGGGTGAACGCCGTCTGGTGGAGCAGCGCCGCCGCCGAGCTGTCCTCCGCCGCGAAGAGCACGTCCTGCAGCGGCCCGCCGAGGTACGGGTTGAGCGCCTTGCAGACCTGATCCAGGTGCTCGCGGAAGGTGGGGTCCGCCGCGTAGAGCTGGCGCCCCATCCCCAGCCGCTGGCTCCCCTGGCCGGTGAAGAGGACCGCCAGCTTGCCCGCGCCGCCCGCGGAGATCACGGTCCCCGGAGGCTGCCGGCCGGCGGCCACCTCGCGCAGGCGCGCCGCCGCCTCCGCGCGCGAGGCCTGCGGAGGCAGCACCAGCGTCAGGCGGCGGTCCAGCGCCGCGCGCGTGAGCGCCAGGCTGTAGGCGAGATCCACCAGGCGGGGCGCGTCCGGCCTCTCCAGGAAGTCCGCCAGCCGCCCGGCGTTCGCGCAGAGCGCCGAGGGGCTGCGGGCCGAGAGCAAGAGCGGCAGCGCGTAGCCCGCCAGGCCGCTCGCCTCGGCCACCGGCTGCGCGGGCACCGCCGGCCCCTCCTCGACGAGCACGTGCGCGTTGGTGCCGGAGAAGCCGAAGGAGCTCACGCCGGCCAGGCGAGGCCCGTCCTTGCGCTCCCAGGCCCTGGCCGTGGCCGCCACGCGGACGTTCAGCGCGTCGAAGGGAATTTGCGGGTTGGGGCGCTGGAAGTGGAGCGAGGCGGGGATCTCCCCGGTGCGCAGGCAGAGCACCGCCTTGATCAACCCGGCGATGCCCGCGGCGCTCTCCGCGTGGCCGAAGTTGGACTTGACCGAGCCGATCCAGAGCGGGTCCTCGGCGGAGCGCTCCTTGCCGAGCACCGAGGCGATCGCCTCCACCTCCACCGGATCTCCCAGGGGCGTGCCGGTGCCATGCGCCTCCACGTAGCCGACCTGCCGCGCCGAGACCCGCGCGTCGGCCAGGGCGTCCCGGAGCAGCTGGGCCTGGGCCTCGCCGCTGGGCGCGGTCAGGCCATTGCTGCGCCCGTCCTGGTTCACCGCCGAGCCGCGGATCACCGCGAGGATCGGGTTGCCGTCCCGGACCGCGTCCTCGTACCGCTTGAGGGCGATCACCCCGCACCCTTCGGAGCGCACGTACCCGTTGGCGGCCGCGTCGAACGACTTGCAGCGCCCATCCGGCGCCAGCATGTTCGCCTCGGAGAAGACCACGCTCAGGTCGGGGGCGAGGATCAGGTTCACGCCGCCGGCCAGCGCCTGGTCGCACTCGCCGCTGCGCAGGCTGCGGCAGGCGGCGTGCACCGCGACCAGCGAGGAGGAGCAGGCGGTGTCGATGGTGACGGCCGGCCCGCGGAGCCCGAGCATGTACGAGACGCGTCCGGCCGCCACGCTCAGCGCGTCTCCGGTGCCGTCGTACGCGGTGAGCGCGCTGCGCCCCAGCAGGTCCGCCTTCAGGCGGGCGTAGTCGGAGCCCATGATCCCCACGAACACGCCGGTGCGGCTCCCGGCGAGCCGCTCGTGGGTCTCCCCCGCGCGCTCGAGCGCCTCCCACGCCACCTCCAGCAAGAGCCGCTGCTGCGGGTCCATGTGCAGCAGCTCGCGCGGCGCGATCGAAAAGAAGTCCCCGTCGAAGTCCTGCACGCCGTCCAGGAAGCCCCCGAACGGGGGCACCTTCTCCCAGGCCGCGAGCACGTCCGGCGGGAGCGCCCCTTCCGGCCAGCGCCCCTTGGGGAGCGCGGAGATCGCGTCGCGCCCCGCCGCGAGCAGCTGCCAGAAGGTCTCCGGGTCCACCACGCCGCCGGGGTAGCGGCAGCCGATCCCGACGATCGCGATCCGGCTCGCGGGCCCCTCCGCGGGCACCGGCGCGGCGGGCGGCCGGGGCGTGGTGGCCCCTTCGCTGGACGGCACCGCCCGCAGCCGCTCCTCCAGGAGCCGCGTCAGCTCGCCCACGCTGGCCGCGCGGTAGAGGGTGGACGGCGGGACGGCCAGGCCCAGCTGCCGGCCCACCCGCTCGCAGACGTCGATCCCCATCGCCGAGGTCAGCCCCAGCTCGCGCAGCGGCGTCCCCGCGGGGACGTCTGACGGCTCCACGCCGAGCACGCGCGCCACCACCGCGAGCACCACCTCGCCCACGTCGCGGCGGCGCCGCGCCCGCCGGGAGTCCTCCAGCCGCTTCGACTCCGGCGGCGCCTCCGCCTTCGGCGAGAGGTCCAGCCGCGGCCCGGTGGGCGCCGCCTCCAGCCAGTAGGACTCCCGCTGCCAGGGGTAGCGCGGCAGCGGCGTGCAGCCGGGCGACTCGCCCCGCTGCAGGGCGGGCCACTCGGGCGTGCAGCCGGCCACGTAGAGCTGCGCGAGGCTCTCCAGCAGCGCCTCGCGCGCCGGCTTGTCCCTGCGCAGCGAGGCCACCACGGTGGCGCCGTGGCCGTGGCGGTGGGCGTTGTCCCGGATCGGGCTGAGCAGCACCGGGTGGGGGCTCAGCTCGAGGAAGGTGTCGTGCCCCTCCTGGAGCAGGCGATCCACCGCCTCGGAGAGGCGCACCGGCTGGCGCAGGTTGCGCGCCCAGTACGCCGCGTCCAGCCCGCCGCGGCAGTACTCCAGCTCCACGGTGGAGAGCATGGGGACCGCGCCCTCGCGAGGCCGCAGCCCCTCCAGCGCCTTCAGCAGCGGCTCCCGCAAGCTGTCCACGTGGTAGCTGTGAGAGGCGATGTCCATCTTCACGCGCCGGCTGCCCACGCCCTTGGCGGCCAGCGCCTTCTCAATCTCCTCCAGCGCGGAGAGGTCCCCGGAGAGGACGCACGCGTTGTGGCTGCTGTAGACCCCCACCACCGCGCGCTCGCCGTGGGGCGCCAGCAGCGGCGCCACCTGCTCCGCGGACTGCTCCACCGCCAGCACCGCGCCGCCCACGTTGCTGCGCCCCAGCATCAGGCGGCTGCGCTCGCAGATGACGCAGACGCCGTCCTCCAGGCTGAGCGCGCCGGCGATGACCGCCGCCGCCACCTCGCCCATGCTCGCGCCCACCACCGCGTCCGGCTGGATGCCCCAGGAGCGCCAGAGCGCCGCCAGCGCCACGGAGACGGTGAAGAGCGTGGGCTGGAAGTCGAAGGGCCGCTCCTTGGCGCCTTCCAGCTCGCCCTTCAGCTCGGCGAGGACCGACCAGCCGGAGCGCTGCTCGATCAGCGCGCTCACGCGGGCCACCTCCGCGGCGAACACCGGCTCCTCCGCCAGCAGCTCGCGCCCCATCCCCACCCACTGGGAGCCCTGGCCGGAGCAGACGAAGACGATCTTCGGCTTGCGCGCCGGCGCGCTCTCCGCGCTCGCGCCGCCCTCGAGGAAGTCCGTGAGCTCGCGCCGCAGCCCCTCCACCGACCGCGCCACGAAGGCCGCGCGGTGCGCGTGGTGCTTGCGCCGCCGCGCGGCGGTGAACGCGAGCGCGTCCAACTCCGGCGCGGGGACGCGCTTGCACAGGTCCAGGTACCCGCTGACCAGCTGGCCGAGCGCCTCGGGCGTGTGGGCGGAGACGGCGATCAGCTGCGCCGCGCCAGACGCCTGGGGAAGCCTGGACGCGCTCTCCCCCGCGCCCACGTCCTCCGGCTCGCCGGAGAGGATCAGGTGGGCGTTGGTGCCGGTGAGACCGAAGGAGCTCACGCCCGCCAGCCGCGGCGCGCCCTGCGGCCAGCGCTCGCGCCGCGCGGAGATCTGCACCCGCTTCTCCTCGAAGCGGACCTCCGGGTTGGGCTGGGAGAAGTGGAGGCTCGCCGGGAGGGTGCCGCGGCGCAGGGCGAGCGCCGCCTTGATCAGCCCGGCGATCCCCGCCGCGGCCTCCAGGTGCCCCAGGTTCGTCTTGATCGAGCCCACCCGGAGCGGGTCACCGGGGGCGCGGGCCGCGCCGAAGAAGTCCCCCAGCCCGTTGAGCTCCACCGGGTCCCCCGCCGGGGTGCCGGTGCCGTGCGCCTCCACGTAGGTGACGCTGCCGGGGGAGACGGCGGCGTCCCGGCAGGCCTCCTCGAGCAGCCGGCGCTGGGCGTCCGGGCTGGTGCGCATCAGGTCCGAGGGGTGGGCGCCGTTGTTGTTCACGGCGCCGCCGAGCAAGGTGGCGTAGATCCGGTCGCCGTCCCTCACGGCGTCCTCGAGCCGCTTGAGCACGATCAGCGCCACGCCTTCGCTGCGGACGAAGCCGTCCGCCCGGGCGTCTGCGAACTTGCAGAGGCCATCCGCCGCGAGCGCGCCCGCCCGCGCGAAGGCGATTGACGTGCGCGGCGAGAGGATCAGGTTGCTCCCGCCGGCCAGGGCCACCGCGCAGTCCCCGCGCTGGAGCGAGCGGCAGGCCTCCAGCACCGCCACCAGCGAGGAGGAGCGGTCGGTGTCGAAGACGAGGCTGGGGCCGCGCAGGCCGAGCAGGTAGGAGAGCCGCCCGGACGCGGCGTTGCGGGAGCCGCCCGCCAGCACGGTGAGGTCCGCGTCGAGCGGGAGCCGCTCGGCGTACTCGTTGGAGATCATCCCGAGGAAGACGCCCGTCTCGGCGGCCGGCAGGAGGTTGGCGTCCTCCAGCGCATCCCAGGCGACCTCGAGCAACAGCCGCTGCTGCGGATCCATCACCTCGGCTTCGCGCGGAGAGATCCCGAAGAAGCGCCGGTCGAACCGGTCCACGCCTTCGAGAAATCCTCCGAACGGTGGGACGTTGAGGCCGAGCTGACGCAGCGCTTGCAGATCGAAGCGGGATCGGGGGATCGGCCCCACCACGGAGCGACCCTCGCAAAGGATGGTCCAAAGCTCCGCGATCGAATTGGCGGCGGGAAATCGGCCCGCCATCCCAACGATTGCGACGCGGCCCCTTCTCTGCATCGCTCGACTTTATCGAGCGCGATAAGTGCCAACTACCCGCCACACCCACTGGTGATGCGGGAGCCCGCCGACAGTGGCGCACACCCGTCGCGAGCGGCTCCCCACATGTCGTCCCGCCGGGGACGCGGTGCGCTACGGGCCGAGCAGCGCCCGGGCGCGCCGCAGCCGCGCGAGCGTGACGTCACCCGAGCTGCGCGTCTGCCAGAAGGAGATCAGCGCGTCGTAGCGGCGGATCAGGTCGCACCCGGTGGCATCGCAGAGCTTGGCGAGGTCCTCCGAGCACGGCTCGAGCGGGCGAGAGGCCGCCTCCTGCTCGTGGTTGGCGCCGTTCATGATGCACTCGCGCTCCACGCAGTGCGGGATGGAGAACATGTGCCCCAACTCGTGGATCGCGGTGGCGATCGTCCGCACCAGGGTGTGCTCGAACGCCTCGGGCGAGGCGCCGGGATCTCCGAACCGGTAGAGCGACCAGACGCCCACCCGCTCGGTGAGCGAGGCGGCGCCGAACACGAAGTTCCAGTCCGGATCGGGGAAAAGGTCCTCGCCGGTGAGGGCGATGTAGGCCACCGCGTCCTCCGGCCGCCGCTGCGCCAACACCTCCATCACCGCGCCGGTGAGCAGCTGTGGCTGGCCCTGCACCGGGTTCTTCCGCCGGGCCTGGGGCGGGAGCAGGCTGGCCGGCAGCGGCGGCCGGGCCTTCACCTCCACGCCGAAGTAGCGCCCCACGTAGTCCGCGGTGAGCGCCACGACCTGCTCCTGCGCGGCGGTGAGCCCTCCAAACGGCTGCAGGTAGATCGCCCGGCGGGTGGTGGTGACGCGCACCGGGTTGGAGTCCCGCCACTGGAGGTAGCTCTCGGGCGCCTCCGGGTGCTGCGCGAGCCAATCGCCCGGGCCCGGCGGCGTCTTGGGGACATCCAGCGCCGCCAGCGCGGTGAAGCGCGCATCGCGCACGAAGCCTTTCGCGCGCTCCCCCTGAGCTGGGCCCTTGCGGGTCAGCGCCACCGCCGCGAACAGCGCCACCGCCAGCAGGCCGACCGCGAGCAGGACGCGGCCGAACATCAGCGCTCTTCGTCCGCGGCGCTCGCCAGCCCGTGCCGCTGCAGGAGCCGGTAGAGGTGGCTGCGCGCCAGCTGCGCCTCGCGCGCCGCCGCGGACACGTTGCCCTTGTTCCGGGCGAGCAGCGCCTCCAGGTAGTCCCGCTCGAACTGGAGCAGCAGCGCGTCCCGGGCCTCCTTGTAGGACGGCGGCGCGGAGGGCTCGGGCGTGGGGGTGGAGACGGAGAGCTGGCCGAGCGCCACCACCCGCTCCACCGCGTTGCGCAGCTCCCGCACGTTGCCGGGCCAGGGATCGCACTGGAGCGCGGCGAGCGTGGCGGAGCCGAGCGGGACCTCGATCCCGGAGCACTCCCGCGCGAAGCGCACCGCGAGCAGGGGGATGTCCTCCAGCCGGCTGCGCAGGGGCGGCACCTCCACGGTGGTGACGGCCACCCGGTAGTAGAGATCCGCGCGGAAGCGCCCGTGCTTCACCTCCAGCGGGAGATCTCGCAGGGTGGCCGTCATCAGCCGGACGTCCACCCGCCGCGCGTCCGGGTCTCCAACCCGGCGCACCTCGCGCGACTCCAGCACCCGCAGCAGCTTGGGCTGCATCTCCAGCGGCAGCTCGCCGATCTCGTCCAGGAAGAGCGTGCCGCCGTTGGCCTGCTCGATCACCCCGCCCCGCGTGCGGTCCGCGCCGGTGAAGGCGCCGCGCGCGTGGCCGAACAGCTCGCTCTCGATCAAGGTGGGCGCCACCGCCGCGCAGTCGAAGACCACGAACGGGCCCGCGGCGCGCGCGGAGAGCTGGTGGACGGCGCGCGCCACCGCCTCCTTCCCCACCCCGGTCTCGCCGTGGAGCAAGAGGCTGGCCTCGGTGGGCGCCACTCTCTCCAGCACCGCGAAGAGGCGGCGCATCGCCAGCGAGCGGCCGATGAGCCCGCACAGCTCTTCGCGGTCGCTCACCGGCTCTGCCTTCCCGAGCGGGGAGATCCGCAGCGTGGTCTTCCCCAGCCGGATGGCGCCCCCCACCGGCACCCGCGCTTCGGAGATGCGGGCGTTGAGGTACACGGTGCCGTTGCGGCTGCCCAAATCGCGCACCTTCACGGCGCCGGGCAGGACCTCGATGGAGGCGTGGCGCCGGGAGACGGCGCGGTCCTGCAGCACCAGCGTGCAGGCGGCGTCACTGCCCACCAGCGCGGAGCCCTCCTTCAGCTCGAAGCGGGCGCCCTTGCCGGGGCCGTCCACCGCCTCGATGGCCACCGGGGTGACGGACTCGTCCGCCTTGTCCGTCAGCCGCTCGGTCCGCGCGGGGTTGCTGAGCTCGTCACCGGCCATCTTCGGCCGCCGAGCATGTCACTGCCCCGGCGGCGTTGGAACGGCCGTCATTTCCCTCAGTGATCGATCTGGTGGCGGTCCAGCAGCCGGTACATGTGCGTGCGCGAGAGCTTGGCCTCGCGTGCAGCCGCGGAGACATTGCCGTTGTAGCGGGCCAGCAGCGCCACCAGGTAGTCGCGCTCGAACTGATCCACCAGCTTGTCCCGCGCCTCCTTGAAGGTGGGGTTGCGCGCCGGGGTCTCCTTGGGCGCCTCCGCCTCCAGCTTGCCCAGGGTGAGCACGCGCTCCACCGCGTTGCGCAGCTCCCGGACGTTGCCGCGCCACGGGTCACACTGCAGGGCCGCCAGCGTGGCGGGGCTCAAGGGGACGTCCATCCCCAGCTTCTGCTGGGCGAAGTGGGCGGCCAGCACCGGGATGTCGTCCGCGCGCTCGCGCAGGGCGGGGATCTTCACCACCGCCACGGCGATCCGGTAGTACAGGTCCGTCCGGAAGCGGCCGGCGCGGCTGTCCGCGTCCAGGTCCCGCTGGGTCGTGGCGAGGATCCGCATCTTCGCGCTGCGCACGGTGCCGTCGCCCATCCGCTTGAACTCGCGGGACTCCAGCACGCGCAAGAGCTTGGGCTGCACGTCCAGCGGCAGCTCGCCCACCTCGTCGAGCAGCAGCGTGCCTTCGCCCGCCGCCTCCAGCGCGCCGGGCCGGCCGGCCTCGCCGAAGAGCTCCGCCTCCAGCCCCGCCGGGCTGCTGTTGGCGCAGTCGATGACCACGAAGGGCGCCTCGGCGCGCGGGGAGAGGCCGTGCAGCGCCCGGGCCACCGCGCCCTTGCCCACGCCGGTCTCACCCTGAATGAGGACGATGGAGTCCGTGGGACCCAGCTTCTCCAGCACCGCGAACACCTGCTGCATGGAGACCGAGTGGCCCACCAGCCCGTGCAGCTCGGTGCGCTCGGAGAGCATCGGCTTGGAGGTGGCGGGCGCGAGCCGCAGCGTGGTCCGCCCCACCCGCACCGAGCCGCCCATCGGGACGCGGGCCTCGAAGATCCGCGCGCCCATGTAGAGGGTGCCGTTCCGGCTGCCCACGTCCCGGATCTTCACGGCGCCGGGCAGGAGCTCGAACACCGCGTGGTGGCGGGAGACCGCCGGATCCTTGATCAGCAGATCGCAGCCCTCCGCGCTCCCCACCGTCACCGAACCCATGGCGAGCGTCGCCTTCGCCCCCTTGCCCGGCCCGGCGATGGCTTCGATCACGATGGGCTCGATCTTCGGGGCGTCCTTCTGGCTGATGCCATCGGTCCGCCACGCGCCCATCTGAGAATTGCTCGACATCATCATCATTTTCGTCCTCGCATCCGGAAGGTCGGCCCCCCGTTACCTGGCCGGTGCATGTGCAACCCCCGAACCGCCACAAGTGCGTTGCAGATTCGTGTCCTCTGGAGCGGGAATTCCGACCCCTTGCAAACTCCACTGCCAGCAACACCTGTCCCTGGAATAGGTCACCCGCGCGCCCCTACACCATCACATGGTGCACACATGCGCGCCCAGGCCCCCCGTTTTCTGGGGTTCCGGGGTTTGACCAGGGCAGCAATGTCAGGGGGTTGAGAGCAGCTTCACGAGGGCGGCTTCCGCGGGGTGGAGGTCGTCTCGCACGTGGCGGGCCAGCTCGGCCACGTCCTCCAGGGTGTGTTGGACCACCTTCCCCTGGTCGAAACCGTTCAGCACCGTGGGGAAGATGTACGAGGAACGGCACACGCTCGGCGTGTTGCCGAGATGGGCCGCCGTCTCCTTCACCGCCTGCACCACCTTCTTCTTCCGCGCGGTGTGGCTCTCGGCGGGATCAAAGCCGGCGCGAGCCAGCGCGCAGGCGCAGATGAGCGTGCCCGCCCAGGTGCGGAAGTCCTTGGCGCTGAAGCGCTCGCCCATCACTTCCTTGATGTACGCGTTGATGTGGCGGCGCTTCACGTCCACCAGCTGCCCCTGCGCGTCCTTGAACTTGAACACCTCCACGCCGGGGGTCTTCAGCAGCGCGCGGACGATCCGCGCCACCGTGCGATCCGCGAGCTCGCGGTGCTGCGGCTGACCGGACTTGCCGGGGTAGTCCAGCACCAGCCGGTCCCCGCGCACCTTCACGTGGCTGCGGCGCAGCGTGGCCAGCCCGTAGCTGCGGTTGCGCTCGGCGTAGCGGGCGCTGCCGGGGCGCACGAAGCAGGTGGAGAGGATGCGCAACAGGCACGCCATCACCTGCTCGCGCCCCAGCGGTGGGCCGCGCAGATCCCGGCGCAGCCGCCTGCGCAGCGCCGGCAACGAGCGCGCGAAGCGGGCCAGCCGGCGGTACTTGAGCGCCTCCTGCTGGCGCTGGAAGGACGCGCGGTACCGGTACTGCCAGCGCCCGGCCGCGTCCTGCCCCACCGCCTGCAGCTTCGCGCCCGGGGAGCGGCTCACCGCCACGTGCTTCCACGCCGGCGGGAGCACCAGCTCCGAGATCCGCGCCCGCTCCTGCTTCGACGCGGGCCGCCCATCCGGCCGCACGTAGCGGAAGCCCGACTTCGGAGTGCCGATGCGGCGGATGCCGGTCCTGCGGAGGGTCTCGAGCTGGGTCATCGGTTGGGGAGTCCTGTGTCGCCAAGCTTGGGCACGCGCCACCGAAGCCGCAGGCGACCCAAGGCGGCCGCCAGGACGTCCGGCCGGCAAGCGAAAGGGGGGACAGACACCAGGCCTGTCCCCCCTCTCACTTCACGCGCCCGGCTCGAAGCCGGGCCTCGTCAACGTGCCACGCGTCCCCGGAACACCAGAGACACCAGCGCGAGCACCAGGAAGACGATGAAGAGGATCTTCGCGACGCCCGCGGCGCTGGCGGCGATCCCGCCGAACCCGAACACGGCGGCGACCAGCGCGATGATGAAGAACACTGCGGCCCAGTACAGCATGTTGCACCTCCCCCTGTTTCCCTTCGGCGGCTACCGGCCGTCGCGGTCCAGCTTGTCCTTGGTCTCCTCGGCCTTGTCGCTCACCGCGTCCTTCGCCTCCTTGGCGCGGTTGCCGAGCTTCTTCTTCTCGCACTCCACCTTGGTGCCGGTGCAGAGCGTCTCCTCGACGCGGTGACCGGCCTTCTTCGCGGCGCGGCCCACGTCGTTCGCGGAGGCCTTCACCTTCTCCCCGGCCGACTCACCGGCCAGCGCCGGCATCGAGCAGAGGGAGAGCAGCGCCAGGAGCTTCAGGTTCGTGTTGGACATGGACTTCCTTTCGTTGGGTTGCAGTTAGAAGACGCCGCCCAGGCCCAGCCGCAGCCGCGGGGCCCAGACCAGGTTGTTGCCGTAGTCGTGGAAGCCGCCGCCCGCGCCGATCTGGAACACGAAGCTGCGGGCGATGATGAAGTTGTAGCCAAGCGCCGCGCCGAGGTTCCAACCGAAGGCCCGGCTCACCGCGCCGTCGTCACGCGCGGCGATGTACGCGCCGCCCACGTAGGGGCCGAGCCAGAGCCCGCCCGGGGCCGCCTGGATGAAGTGGAAGCGCGCGCCGATCTCCGGGCCGAGCGCCACGTAGCTGCTGGTGCCGGCGGGCGTGAAGGCGCCGCGGAAGCTCTGCACGGACAGGCCCGCGCTCAGGCCGAACCAGGTCTCCAGGGCGCGCTCGTACTCGAACGAGACGATGCCGCCGAGCAGATCGCCCGGGTTGAAGAGCAGCATGTTCGGCTTCTCCACCGGCGCGTGCCGGATGCCGACGTCCGCCGCCTGCGCCGCGCCCCCCACTCCCAGCGCCGCAACCGCCACCAGTGCCAGCAAGGTCTTCTTCATTTTCGACGAGCTCCTTTCAGGCCGTTCCTTCTGGGGGATGGCGTTAACAAGGCGCGTGCCACCGGGGCGCGCGCGCCAAGTCCGCGGATCAGGCGGAGGGGTGGCGCCAAGCACCGTCCAGCAGCGAACGATCGTGGCGGGGTTGCACTGGCGTCCTGGGCAGGTGTGGCGATCTTGCCGGCCATGACCCGCGTGGCGCTGGTGGAGGACGACGTCGAGCAGGCGGAGGTGCTGGGTGAGCTGCTCCAGGCGGCGGGGCACGAGGTGCTCCGCTTCCACTCCGGAGACGAGGCGCTGCGCGCGCTCGAGCGGGACGCGGCGGCGGTGGACGTGGTGCTGACGGACGTGGGGATGCAGGGGCTGGACGGGATCGGCCTGTGCCGCGCGCTGAAGGAATCCCGGCCGGAGCTGCCGCTGATCGTGATCACCGGCGAGTCCCGCCAGGAGACGGCGGTGGAGGCGCTGCGGGCCGGCGCGTACGACTTCCTCACCAAGCCGATCCAGGCGGGGCTGCTCTTGCCCTGCGTGCGCCGCGCGCTCGAGCGGCAGAGCCTCGCCCGCGAGCTGCGCGCCCGCGGCCGCTCCAGCGAAGGGCCGCTCTTCGGCGAGAGCGAGGTGATGCGCCGGGTGATGGACGTGGTGGGGCGGGTGGCGCCCTCTGGCGCCAGCGTCCTCATCCACGGGGAGACCGGCAGCGGCAAGGAGCTGGTCGCCCGCGAGCTGCACCGGCTCTCGCCGCGCGCCGCGGCGCCGTTCATCGCCATCAACTGCGCCGCCCTGCCCGCCTCGCTGGTGGAGAGCGAGCTGTTCGGCTACGCCAAGGGCGCCTTCACCGACGCCCGCGCCGCGCGGACCGGCCTGTTCGTGGAGGCCTCCGGCGGGACGCTCTTCCTGGACGAGGTGGCCGAGCTCTCCCTGGACAACCAGGCCAAGCTCCTGCGCGCGCTGCAGGAGCGCAAGGTGCGGCCGCTCGGCTCCAACGCGGAGGTCCCGTTCGACGCGCGGGTGCTCTGCGCCACGCACCGCGAGCTGGAACAGGAGGTGGCCGCCGGCCGCTTCCGGCAGGACCTCTTCTTCCGGCTCAACGTGATCCGCGTGGACCTGCCGCCGCTGCGCCAGCGCGGGATGGACATCGTCCACCTCGCCGCGCGCTGCCTGGCGCGCATCTGCGAGCGGGACGGCCGCGCGCCGCTGGCGCTCCCGCCGGAGGTGGCGAACCGGCTGCTCGCCTACGCGTGGCCGGGCAACGTGCGCGAGCTGGAGAACTGCATCGAGCGGCTCGCGGCGCTCGCCCGCGGCGGCTCCCTCTGCGCGGAGGATCTCCCGGAGAAGCTTCGGGCGCCTGGGAGCCCAGGCGCCGTGGCGCTGCCGTCCACGCCCGAGGAGCTGGTGACGCTGGAGGAGCTCACGCGGCGCTACATCCAGCGCGTGCTGGAGCTGTGCAAGCACAACCGGACGAAGGCCGCCCAGATTCTGGGGATCGACCGGCGCACGCTCTACCGCCGGCTCCCAAGCTGCGAGCCGGTTGGTTCGCCCTCCCCCCGTTCGGTTCGAGCGTAGGCCGTCAGGCCGTAGTCGAGAACTCGCCCGGGACTGCGAGTCCTATCCTCAACGTGGTTCCTGATTGGGCCACTCTGCCGAGCTCTATCGGGATAGGGGGGCGGCTCACGCCGCGCCCCCTCCCACACCACCGGACGTACGGGTCCGTATCCGGCGGTTCGGTGAGTTGAGGTTCGAGCGGCGTATCGCGGTTTCCCGCCTCTCTGCCGCCAGTTGCGCGGC
>JBGATB010000092.1:0-17507 GCA_044229415.1 Myxococcaceae bacterium
AGCGGCGGCACCGAGGTCGAACGGCCGTCCACGTCCACGTCACACGTTCACGTCAACGACCACGTCAACGTCAACGTCAACGTCAACGTCAACGGTTCTGATGACTGCGCCCCGCTCTGTCCTACTCCTTGGTCACCAGCCCGTGGCGGGAGAGCAGCCGGTAGAAGTGGCTGCGGGCGAGCTTCGCGGCGCGGGCGGCGGCGGAGGCGTTGCCCTTGTGCTGCTTGAGCAGCGCCACCAGGTAGTCGCGCTCGAAGCGGTCCAGCGCCTTGTCGCGCGCCTCGATGAAGGACTTCGGCTGAGGCGGCTCCTCGAAGGGGCGCTCCGCCGGGGTGCCGAGCGCCAGGGTCCGCTCCACCGCGTTGCGCAGCTCGCGGACGTTGCCCTTCCACTCGGCGCACTGGAACGCGGCGATGGTGGGGGGCTCGAGCGGCACGTCCATGCCGGAGAGCGTGCGCGCGAAGTGCGCCGCCAACAGCGGGATGTCCTCCAGCCGCATCCGCAACGGCGGCACCTCCACCTCCGCCACGGCGAGCCGGTAGAAGAGATCCAACCGGAAGCGCCCGGCGGAGGCGTCCGCCATGAGGTCGCGGTGCGTGGCGGCGATGACGCGGATGTCCGCGGCCTTCGTCTTGGATGAGCCCACCGGCTGGTACTCGCGGGCCTCGAGCAGGCGCAAGAGCTTGGGCTGCAGCGCGGCGGGCAGCTCGCCCACCTCGTCCAGGAAGAGCGTGCCGCCCTGGGCTTCGGCCACCGCGCCGGCCTGGTCCGCCTCCGCGCCGGTGAACGCGCCCCGCACGTGGCCGAAGAGAGCGCTCTCCACCAGGTTCACCTGCACCGAGGCGCAGTCGAAGGTGACGAAGGGCTTGCCCGCGCGCGGGGAGAGCGCGTGGAGCGCGCGCGCCACCGCCGTCTTGCCGGTGCCGGTCTCGCCGCGCACGAGCACGGTGGAGGCCTGCGGCCCCAGCCGCTCCAGCACGGAGAAGACGCGCCGCATGGACTCGGAGGCGCCGATCAACCCGTGCAGCTCGGTGCGCTCGCTGGTGGGCTGGGCCGCGCGCAGCGGCCGGAAGGAGAGGGTGGTCCGGCCGATCTGCACCGAGCCGCCGAGCGGTACATGGGCGGTCTCCACCTTCGCCTTGAGGTAGCGGGTGCCGTTGCGGCTGTTGAGGTCGCGGATCAGCACCTCGCCCGCGCGCAGCTCCACCGTCAGGTGGCGGCGCGAGACGGTGGGGTCCTCCACCACGAGGTCGCAGGCCTTGTCGGTGCCCACGGTGATGGTGCCCACGCGGACCTCCAGCCGCGGCCCCTTGCCGGGCCCGGCGGTGGCCTCGATCACCAGCGGCTGGAGCTTCGCCTCCTGGGACGGGAGCAGCGTGGCGGTGCGCTGCGGCTGCTCGTCTCGGCTCACTGGAGATCCACCTTCAGGCGGGCTTGCTTGGAGGCCACCACCCGCACCCTACGGGTGACCGTCCTGCCCGTCTCGGGGTTCTTGAGGACCACGGCGACCTCCCCCTCGTCCAGGGGGTACGCGTGGATGGGCGTGTCTCCAATCTTCTGCCCGCGCACGAACACCGTGGCCCAGGGGACCGCGTCCACCGTGAGGTAGCCCACGCCGCGCTCATGTTTCTTGGGCGCGACATGGGGGGCCGCGCGCGCCGCCGGCTTTTGCTCCGCGGGCGCCGGGGTCCGAGGCGGGGCGAGCGGCTCTCCCGAGGCGGGCGGAGGCTCGGTAACAGCAGGGGCCGGGGCTGCGGCGAGCGGGGGCTCGGCCGCAGGCAGCGGCAGCGCGGGCGCCTGCGCCAGCCACCCGCCGCGCCAGGCGCCGAGCCCCGCGCCAGCGACAAGCAAGAGCACCGCCAGCCCGCCGATGACCGGCCAGCGGCGCAGGGGGTGGCCGTCCATCGTCTCCGAGTGCGTCTGGGTGAAGTTGGCGCGCAGGTGGGCGGTGTACGCGGTCTGCGCGTCCAGCTTCAGCATCGCGTCCCCGCAGACCTCGGCCATCAGCTTGCCGAGCAGCTTGGGGGCGTCCGCGTCGTGGAGGACGGGGATGGCGTCGCGGAGCGCGAGCGCGGTGGCGGTGCGCAGCTGCGGCTCGCGGTGGGTGGCGGCGGCGAGCGCCGAGTCCAGGGCCTGGGGGAGGTCCAGGCGGGTGGCGCGCACCGGCGGGAGCGGCTCGGTCATCACCGCCTTCATGATCGCCGCGTCCGTCTCCCGGTGGAACGGCGAGCGCAGGGTGGCCATGTGGAAGAGGGTGACGGCGGCCGAGTAGACGTCCGCGCGGCGATCCGCGGCCTGGCCATCAAACTGCTCGGGGGCGAGGTACTCCATCTTCCCCTTCAGATGGCCGGGGCGGGTGTGGCCCACCGTGTCCCGCGCCTTGGCGATGCCGAAGTCCGCCAGCTTCACCTCGCCGTCGAGCGAGAGCAGGATGTTCTGCGGCGAGATGTCCCGGTGGACGATGTCCAGCGGCTCGCCGTCCCGGCCCACCAGCTCGTGCGCATGGTGCAGGCCGTCCAGCAGGCCGTGGGCGATGTACGTGACCAGCTCCGGCGGGAGCGCGCGCTTCTTGGCGGCGAGCGCCTGGAGCAGCTTGGAGAGGGTGACCCCGCGCACCAGCTCCATGGCGATGTAGTAGCGGCCGGCCTCGATACCCACGTCGAAGATGTGGACCACGTTGGGGTGGTTCATCCGCGCGGCGAGGTTCGCCTCGTGGAGGAACATCTCCACCGCCTGCGGCTCTTCGGAGAGGTGGGGCAGGAGCAGCTTGAGCGCCAGCGGCTTCTCGAAGTCCCCGAGCCCCAGCTGCACCGCGAGGAAGACCTCGCCCATGCCGCCGGTGGCCAGCCGCTCGCCGAGCAGGTAGCGGCCGAGCGGGACGCCGCGCGTGGGGGAGGGGCTCACCACCGCAGCACCATCACCGCCGTCCCCGCGCCGGCCACCACCGCCGCGCCGAAGAGCACGTCCGCGCCGATCGCCTTGGCGCGGGCGCTGGAGGAGAGCGGGATGGCCACCTTGGCCTCGGTGGCCGCGTGCGCCGCGGCGTCATCCGCGCGCGAGGAGAGCAGGAGCGCCACGCCGCCCGCGGCCGCCGCCACCGCCACGCCGCCGGTCAGCCAGGCCGGCCAGCGGCTGGGGCCGGCGGGCTCGGCGCTGACCTCGGCGGCAGGGGCCAGCGCGGTGGCCGCCGCCGGCGCCGCGGCCGCCACCACCAGCGGCGCCTCGGCCGTGCCCAGCCGCGCGAGCACCGCGCCGTCCGCGCCGCGCGCCTGCACGTAGTAGCGCAGCCCTTCGCGGGTGGCGGGCAGCGCGGCCTCGTAGGTGCGCCCGCTGCCGGTCAGCACGCTCTGCGAGAAGGGCTTTTCGCCCACGGACGTGGAGAGCACCACCTCGCTCACCTTCTGCCAGGGATCCACCAGCAACAGCTCCAGGCGGCCGGGGGCGGCCGGCTGCGGGGAGAGCTGCGCGTACGGGGGCGGGTAGATCCGCTCCTTGGCGCGGTGGAAGGTCTCGCGGATTTTCGGAGAGACGCCCTGCGGCGCGGGGGCGTCCGGGTCCTTGGCGAGCAGCTCCGCGTAGAGCCCCTCCGCCTCCGGCAGCCGCCCCTGCGCGGCGACCGAACGTGCGAGCAGGTCGTACACGCGCCGCCGCTCCTCGGGCGTGGAGGTGGGGACCTCGCGGGCGGTGCGCAGGCGCGCCTCGGCCTCGGGGTAGCGCATCCCGTCGAAGAGCTTCTGCCCTTCGCCGAGGTAGGGGTTGGCCGCGAGAACGAGGCCTAGGGGGAGGACGAACAGCATCTCTAGCGGGTGAGTCTAGCCGCAGCGAGCGGGTGGTACACTCCTCGCCACCTCATGCGTTGGGCTGTTCTCACGCTGCTGTGCGCGGGCTGCGTCCCGCCGTTCATCGACGTCACCGGCCTGCGCTGTGACGTGGACCCGGACTGCGGGAGCGGCTTCATGTGCTTCCGGGGCACGTGCGCCAAGCAGGGCAGCGTCAACGAGCTCTCGCTCGCGCTCGAGGGCGCGGGGGATGAAGGGGGCGTCCTCTTCACCGCGGGCGTGGCGCGGCGCGCGCCTGCCGTCTCCCGAGCGCTCGGCTTCACCGCGAGCGGAAGCGCGCTGCCCGCGGCTCGGGCGGAGGCGGGGGTGGCCTTCCTGGGGGACCTCCTGGTGAGCGTGGGCGGCGTGGTGGGGACGGCGGCGAGCGCGGAGGTGCTGGTGGCGCGGCTGGACGCGCAAGGCGCCCTCTCCGCGTGGGCGCCGGGGCTGGGGCTGCCGGCGCCACGGCGCGGGGCCTGCGCGGTGGCGGCGGGTGGAGCGCTGTACGTGGTGGGCGGGCGGGACGCGGCTGGCAGGGCGGCGGCCGAGGTGTGGCGGGCGGAGCCGGACGCCAGCGGCGCGCTCGGGGGCTTCGCGGAGGTGGCGAAGCTGCCCTCGGGGCGCGCCGGGCACGCGTGCGCGGCGAGCGGGGGCTACCTCTGGTTGGTGGGAGGCACCAGCGAGGCGGGCGTGAGCGCCCAAGTCTTGGCCGCGCGCGTGAAGGGAGACGGCACGCTCGCCGCGTGGGGCGAGGCCGGGCTCCTGCCGGACGGCGAGCGGACCGGCCACAGCGCGGTGGCCTACGGCGGGCGGCTGTACGTGAGCGGCGGGACGTGCAACCAGACCGTCTGCGCGTCGCAGCTGGCGGCGCTGACGTTGGACGGGAAGGCGGGCGGCTGGCGCGCCTTCGCGGCGCTCCCCTCTGAGCGCACCGGGGCGGCGCTGGCGGCGTCCGGCGGGGCGCTCTTCCTCCAGGGCGGGCGCCGTGGCGATGGCACCGTGCTCCCGGAGCTGCTCGTCTCCCAGCTTGGCCTGGACGGGACGCCGGGCGCGTGGCGCTCGCTCACGCCGTCCCCGGGGAGGCTCTCCTTCCACGCGCTGGCCGCGCGCAACGGGCGGCTGTACCTGGTGGGCGGCAACGACGGCGCGAAGCTGCACGCGGAGGTGCTGGTGGCCGCCACCGCGCTGGGCGGCACGTCCGCCTTCAGCGCCGGGCCTGCCCTGCAGCAAGCGCGCAACCGCACCGCCGTGGTGGCGCTGGGCAGCTACGTCTATGCGATCGGCGGCCACCCCGGGGGGACGGGTCAGCCGGCCAGCATCGTGGAGCGTGCCGAGGTGAGGGCGGATGGGGCGCTTGGCCCGTGGAGCACCGCGGCCACGCTGCTCATGCCGCTCTCGGAGACGGCGCCCGGCGCCTTCAACGGCTTCCTCTACGCGGCGGGCGGCTGCAACGGTCAGCCGTACTGCCCGGACACCCTGAGGGAGGTGGAGCTCCTGCCGGTGCGCGCTGATGGCTCGCTGGCCACGCCGGTGCTCACCACCGCGCTCCCCAACCTGCGGGACCGCACCATGGCCCAGGCGGTCGTCTACCGGGGCCGCCTCTACGTCACCGGCGGAATGCGCGGCTACAAGGGGATCCCCGACGTCTCGGTGGGGCAGCTGGATCCCACCACCGGCGCGGTGACGGCCTGGCGGGACACCGCGCCCTTGCCCGGCCTCCCCGGGCGCATGGGGCACGCGGTGGCCGCCTACAACGGGGTGCTCTACGTGCTCGGCGGCGGTCCCGAGCAGTTCAATGGCTACGAGGACCGGGTGCTGATGGCCCGCATCGGCCCGGACGGCCTGTTGGAGGGCTGGACGGACACCGCGCGCTTCTCCGGCGGGCGCAACACGCTCGCCGCGGTGGCCCATGACGACGTGCTCTATGTGATTGGCGGCTGCGACGAGCAGGGAGGCGCCTCGTACTGCGGCCACCTCTTCCCGGAAGTCCAGGCGGCGCCGATCCTCGCGGACGGCACGCTGGGCGCGTGGAGCCTGGCGCAGAACCTGGTGCAGGAGCGCTCCTACCCCGGCGCGGCGGTCTTGCGGGGGAAGGTGTTCGTGGCGGGCGGGTACGACGGGAACCCGGTGGGCATCGCGGAGAGCGCCACGCTGCTGGGGCACGGCCAGCTCGAGCCCTGGCGGGCGGCGCCGGCCATGAGCGCGGTGCGCGAGGCGCACGGCCTCGTCTCGGACGGCGAGCGGCTCTACGTGACGGGCGGCGCCGGAGCCACCACCTCGGTGGAGTGGGCGGCGGTGCAGCCGGACGGCGCGCTGGGCCCCTGGAGCGCGGCGCCAGCGCTGCCGCAGCCGCGCTCGGAGCACGGCAGCGCGGTGGCCAGGGGCTACCTCTTCGTCCTCGGCGGGGCGGACGCCAGCGGCGCGCCCACCGCGTCCGTGTACGCGGCGCCCGTCTCCGCGGCGGGGGTGGGCGCGTGGAACGTGGCGCGCGAGCTGCCGCAGGCGCTGCGGGGGTTGGCGGCGGCGAGTGACGGCGAGCGCCTCTACGTGGCGGGCGGCCAGGACAGCGCGCAGGTGCTCTCGGCGGCGGTGGGGGCGGACGGCGCGCTCGGGGAGTGGGTGGTCGGCGCCGCGCTCCCAGCGCCCAGGGTGGGGCACGCGCTCATCGCCCACGCCGGGGCGCTCTACGTGGTGGCGGGGCGGGCGGGCGCGGGCAGCGTGGCGGACGTGCTCTTCTCGCGCGTGGGCGCGGACGGCGCGGCGGGCGCGTGGGTGCGGACCGCGTGGCTCACGGGCAACCGCGAGGGCGTGGCCGCGGCCGCGGGCGGCGGGTACCTCTACGTGCTTGGGGGCCGCCCGAACGATCCCAAGGCGGAGCGGCCAGCGGCGGACTTCAGCGCCGAGGTGCTGGTGGCGCCCCTCCACCCGGACGGGACGTTGGGGGAGTTCGCCACGTCCGCGCCGTTCGCCAACGGGCGCACGCGCGCCGCGGCGGCGGTGGCGGGCGGCAACCTCTTCGTCGCCGGGGGCCTCGCGGCCAGCGCGCAGGGGGACGTGCAGGCGGCGCGGCTGCTCACGCCTCCGCCCACGGGAACGCTGTCGATGCGGGTGGACCTCGGGCGCACGGTGAGCGCGCTGCGCTCGGTGCGGCTGAGTGGCGCAGGGGCTCGAGGGCGGTTCGCGGTGGTGGTTCGTCCCGAGTCGGAGAGCGGCGAGGCGGGGGAGCTCATCCGCGTCACCGCCCGCGCCGGCGAGGACGCGCCGCTGCCCCCGGTGGCCGCGCGCTCGCTCTGGGTGCAGGTGACGCTGGATGAGTCCGCGGACGCGGTGCGCAGCCACGACGGGACCGGCGCGCGGGACCTCACCGGCGTGGACGTCTCCTTCACGCCGTAGCGAGTGAACGGATGGGGCGCTTCGTGCTGGCCAAACGCGCCTTGCGGCGGCCAGAGTGCGCCGCCATGAACTTCGCCCGCCCCTTCGCCGTGGTGCTCTTGGTGCTCACCGTCGCTGCCTGCAAGACCGCGGCGGAGCCCGCACCGAAGCCCGCCGACACCGGCTCGTCCACCTCCGCCGCGAGCGCGGCGCCCGCGCAGGCGCCGGAGTCGGGCCTGCCGAAGGAGGGCGTCTACCTGCTGCGCTCCACCGGCCTGCGCTGCGTGGCCGCGCCCTGCCCGTACTACGAGGCCAAGGACGTGGCCGCGCCGGCGGACGCCGCGCCCACCCAGGTCCACGCGCTGGAGCTGTCCGCGCTCGAGCTGTCCGACAAGGCTCGTACGAAGCTGGAGGAGCAGCTCACCAAGGGCGGCGTGCGCGCGTTCGGCCGCTTCGAGCTCCAGGAGAAGGCCGGGCCCGCCGGGGACGCGGTGGTGTTCTGGGTGAAGGAGCTGCGGGAGTAGGCGCTCGGGCAGGTAGGGACTGGGAAACTGAAAGGGTCGCGCTCGTCTGCGCCTTGATGATTCCCGCGGCGGGGCGCTCTTCGCCTCGGTGGCGGCAGCGGCCCGATTGCCGGCAGTGGGAGCCCGGCGGCCGCGATCCGGTCAGATCTGCTTCTCGTGTCGGAGGCGGGCGCGCAGGAAGGCCGCACGGTGGCGCTGCGCGTTGATCGCCTCGAACCTCATCCAGTGAGGGACGAAGAGCATCTCGTACGCGAAGGCCTCGCCCACCTCCTCGACGTCTTCGAAGTCGAGGACGACCCAGCGCTTCTGCTCGAGCCCCGCGCAGATCCGTTTTGCTTCGGAGCGCCGCAGGAACCGCCGCCCGTAGATGACCAGCCGGACGTACGCGAAGTCAGGGAGTACGTCCGCGAGCTGCTCCCAGATCGAGCCCATTCTCACGCCTCGGAGAATCGCGCTCGTTCGACCCGGGGCGCCGCGCAGGGAACGTAGCGCGAGTGTGGCCCCTCGCCCTGGCGCAGCGTGACGTGCTCCCTGTGCCGCGCGTCGAAGCCGGGGACCTCCACCGAGGCCGATGCGTCGCGCCGCGGGACCCATCCGTGCCTGGGCGATCCGCGCCTTGAGCCCAATCGGTCCCTACCTGCTCTCAGCGCCCGATGTCGGGCTCAGGGCTGGGTCAGCGGCTGCCCGCAGTTCCCGACGATCGCAATCCGCCCATCCTTGACCGGCGCGATGGGCGAGCTCGCCTTCACCTTGGCCACGAGCTTCTGGGCGAAGTTGTAGTCGTCGAACTTCAGGGTCTCCGGGTTGGTGCCCTGCTTGAGCGCCAGGTGCCCGTCGAGCCCGGCGGCGATGAAGCTGTTGCCCACCACCCGGACGCTGGTGGACGCGAGCAGGTCCACCGACTGCGCCGAGTCGTAGATCACCTTCGAGCCCACCTGGATGAGGTTGATCCGGCTGCCGTCGGTCACCACCATGCTGCCGTCCGCGTTCAGCTGCTGCCGCTGGCCGGCGCAGTCCGCCCGGTACTTCAGACCGGAGACCTGGAGCAGCTGGCCGCCCTTGTCGTTGCGCAGGTCCGGCGGGAGGTCCATCACCCCGCGCTCGAGGATGCTCTTGAGCTGCGTCCCGGTGATGGTCACCAGGGCGGTGTCATCGTGGAAGGGGTACCAGCCCTGCACGTCCAGGTCGGTGAGATCTCCGGCCGGGTAGAGCTGGCCCAGCTTGGCCTCGTTCGTCTTGAACGCGAAGGTGGCGGCGTCCACCTCGCCGCCCCGGATCGCCCCGGCGTTGATGATGGCGATGTCCACCGCCTTGCCCTGGGCGTTCATCTCCTCGCGCAGCAGGTCCATCATGAAGTCGCCAACGGCGGCCTCGCCGACGCGGGTGGTGATCATCCGGGTGTCGATCTCCACCTCGGTCCTGCCGATCACCGTGCCGTTGGTCGTGGGGGGCTCTTCCTTGGGCGCACAGGCGCAGAGCGCGAGCACCACCATCCAACCCGTCAGGTACGCGGTCTTCTTCATCTCATCCTCCTTGGCAGCTTCAGTTCAGACTCCGTGACTCCAGGCCCACGAAGAGGCTCGCGCGCGACGTGGGCAGCTCGTACCAACCCGTGGGCAGCGTCACCGGGATGCTCTTGCCGAAGCCGAGCGCCAGCGTGCTCACCAGCTCCAGCCGGCGTCCGAGCAGCGGCAGCCGCAGCGTCGCCGAGGCCTCGTGGTACGCGGGGCGCGTGTAGCGGTTGAGCGCTTCGAAGGGCGTGCGCCGGTTGTTCCCGCTCTCCGCCACGAAGCTGTACGCCGCTGACGCGCTCAGCTCCGCGAGCACCGCGGGCAGGGGCGTGCCGTAGAGCGGCCGGGAGACCACCTCCGCGTTGGCCCGCAGCGCCGGCACGTCGCTCATCCGCTTGTCGACGAAGCGGCGATCCGTCTGCTCCTCGAAGCCGGGCAGGCCGTCCCCGGTCTGGCGCGACTGGAACCACGCCACGCTCGCGCGCAGCGAGTTGCGCTCGGTGAGCAGGAGCTGTCCCTCCGCCTCCGCCCCCACGATCAGCCGGCCCGGGAAGTTGATCAGCGTGGTCCCCGCGAAGTTGAAGGTGGGGTCCACGTCGATGGTGTCCCGCGTCTGCAGGGCGAAGCCGTTGAGCCGCGCGGTGAAGGAGGACGTGGGGGAGAGCTCCACCCCCAGCTCCACCGTGTCCGTGGTCTCCGGCCGCAGGGTCTGGTTGCCGCGGATGGGGTAGCCCGCCGGCGTGAAGAGGTTGCCGGTCTGGTCGTAGAGCTCCTGCATGGTCGGCGCGCGGAAGGCGTGGCCGTAGAGCAGCTTCCCCGAGACGAACGAGAGCGGCTTCCAGACCACCGCCAGCCGCGGGTTGAGCGCCGTGCCGAAGTCGCTGAACGCGTCGAACCGCAGCCCCGCGGTGATGTAGAGCCCCGCGAACGGCTCCAGCTGGTTCTGCGCGAACCCGGCGACCACCCAGCGCGGCCGCCCCTTCTGGTTGAGCGGGAGCGCGTCGTAGTTGTCCAGCGCGGGGCCCGCGTAGAGCGACGCCTGGGAGTTCTGGGCGTAGGAGAAGTCGGCGAGCTGCTCGTACTGGAGCTCGGCCCCCACGGTCAGGAGGTTGGAGACGATCCGCTGCGGCGCCTGGAGCGCCCAGACCAGCTGGGGCTTGAGCTGCAGGCGGAAGGAGGTGAAGGCGAACTCGCGCAGCTTCCCCTCTGGGAAGAGCTCCCCGGGATCCACCTCCAGGTTTCCGTTCGACTCGTAGGTGAAGCCGCGGGGCTGATCCTGCACGTGGTTGTCAGACTGCCGGCGGTCCGCGGAGAACCGCGTCGTCAGCTCCACGCCCGCGCCCAGCGGCACCGCGTACTCCGCGAACCCCAGCAGCGCGGAGCGCGCGAGCACGCTGTCCGGGGCGAAGACGTTGTTGGGGCCGAAGTAGGGGCCCCGGCGATTGAACAGGAAGTCCGCGCTCACCTTGAGCCGGTCCGCCTCGCCGAACAGCCCCTTGCGCTCGGCGCTCAGCTGGAAGAGCCCGTTCTGGCGCGGCGCCTGCGTCTCGCCGGGCACCTGCGAGTAGCTGGAGCCGCGGGTGTTGTCGTTCTCCACCCAGACCTTGGGCCCCGTGCTGAGCAGGTAGACGCCCGAGGCGTGCACGCGCCAGCGCCCCAGCGGCTGCCCGGCGCTGCCGTGGAGCCGCACGCCCCGCCCCACCGAATGATCGAAGGAGAGCTCACCCCCCACGCCGCCCGCGAGCTCCTCCGTGGTGCGGCTGTAGAGGGAGACGACGCCCGCGAACGCGTTGCTGCCGTAGAGGGCCGAGCCAGGGCCGCGGATCACCTCCACCCGCTCCAGGTTCTCCGTGGGGAGATCCAGCGGAGCGGAGCCGTCGTAGAGATCGTTGAGCGGCTCACCGTCCAGCGTGACCAGGAGGTTGGGTGGGCTGGCCACCCCGCGCAGCGCCAGCCGCTGCTCCCCCAGCTGCGTGTCCAGCACGGTCGCGCCGGTGATCCGCATCAGCACGTCTCGGAGCGTGCGCAGCCCGAGCGCGCGCAGCTCCTCGTGGGTGACGACGGAGAGGACCGAGGGCGCGGTGTCCAGGCTCTGGGAGCTCAGCGTCGCCGACGCCACCGTCGGGTTGAGCAGCTCCTCGAGGCTGAACTGGTCGATGTCCGATCGCTCGGCGGTCGGCTCGCCCGCTGCGCCCGCCAAGATGGCCGCCAGCAGGCTCCAAGCCCCGTGCATGGCCCCTCGCTTCGAGAACGAGAACGGGCCTCAGGATGTGATTGGACAGGACGCCAGGCAACAGATTGGCGCCGCGCGCGAAGGGGGGGCCAGGTGGTGCGGTGCACCCCCTGGTCCTACTTGTGGCTCCCGCCCCGACGTCAGCGGGCGATGGCCGGCGAGACGGCAGGCGCGGCGGCCTTCCGCTTCTTCGCCAGCATCACCAGTCCGTAGATGGCCCCGCCCGAGACGAGCAGCAGCCCAACGCCGAGCACCGGCCGGTAGAAGATCCACGCCACGGAGATGGTGAGCAAGGACAGCGACACGGAGATGCAGAACGCGAACAGCCCGAGCCCGGCGCCGAGCAGGTTCCCCACGAAGGGGACCACGTCTCCGAGCACGGAGATCGGCTTGAAGACCATCCCCAGCCCCGCGAACATGAACACGAAGCCCACCAGCCGGAGGATCCACGTCAGCATCGTGTTGCGGTCCTGGGCCTGCTGGAACATCTGCGCGGCGGTGAAGGTGCCCACCTCGAGCAGGAGGATGTCGTCCCCGCTCTTGGCCTGGTAGGGCGCGAAGGTCGAGCCGGTCTGCACGCCGACGAGGCTGGTGGGGCCGGGCAGGGTGGTGGAGAAGCTCACGCGCACGTCGCCGATGGCGGGGCGGTTGGGGTCCTTGCCCAGGTAGAGCTGCTTGCGGTCGGTGGTGGCGTTGGCGTGGAGCCGCTTGGGGACGCTCTCCAGCGTGGCGTCATCGAACGTCACCGCGTTGGTGCCGGAGATCATGCCGATCTGCTTGTCCGACAGCTTGAAGGCGCCGAGCGTGACGTTCTTGGCCCGCCAGGACTGGGACTCGAAGGGCAGCCGGCCCGGGTTGTCGTGCCCGTCCTCCTTGAAGCCGCTGGAGTCGATGGCGTCATCCGACCAGGTCTCCACGTAGTCGTACGTGGTGACGGTCTCGGTCCCGCCGCCGAGCTTCTTCTTCTCCTCCTTCGTCACCTTCTCCTTCCACTGGTACATCTCCACGCTGCGGTCGAGCTTCACCGCCACCGCGGAGACGTTGAAGTCCGGGTCGGTGAGCTTGTCCGTGGTCTTCGTCTCGCCGGTCATGTGGACGAGCTTGCCCTCGTGCGCGGGGTCCACCTTCTCGCTCGAGACCGAGACGACGGCGGAGGCACCCTCCTCGAGGCTCTTGGCGGTCTGTACCGCGCGCCCCTCGTTCCAGAACAGCAGCGGGAAGGAGATGACGAAGAGCGCGATCCCCACGAGGACCGACTTGATGGACTCGACGAGGCGGCTGCCCCACGACTTGGTGGTGACTTCGGTGTAGGCCATGTGTGTGTTCCCCCGCGGCGTGACGAAGAGGGCGCGCATTCTGGTGCCCCGCTTCCCAGCCGCACAATGGATCTGCCAGGCAAGACACGGCGAGTGGCTCGCCTGTGCAAGCTGGGGGGAGGCGACCGAAGGGCCGCGGGCGCTACCCGATGGGGAGGGCGATCCGTGACCGCTTCCAGGCGGGCATCTCGTCTACCGGGTTGCTGTCTGAGGGGCTTACGCCCTAAGCCTGCGAAAGATGGCAAAGGATCTCGACACCGACATTCGAGCCCGGCAACGCGAGGGCGACGTGGGCGGCGCCGTCACCGCGGTGCTCGAAGCCTACGGTGAGGAGGTGAGCGGCTACCTCCTGGCGCTGCACCGGGATCCGGATCACGCGGCGGACGTCTACTCCCTGTTCTGCGAGGACGTCCTCAGGGGGCTCCCCAGCTACCGCGGGGATGGGCTGCGCGCCTGGTGCTACGCCGTGGCGTCGAACGCCTCGGCGCGTTTCCGGCGGACCGCGTACCAGCGGCGGCGCGTGCGGCTCTCCGAGGTCTCGGAGGTCCAGCGGTTGTCTTCTCCGGTGCGGACGCGGACGAACTCCCTGCTGCGGACAGAGGGGAGAGCTCTCGCGGCGCGCCTGCGCGAGCGGCTGAGCGCGCAGGAGCAGGCGCTGCTGATCCTCCGGGTGGACCGTGGCCTCTCCTGGAAGGACGTCTCCTCCGCGCTGGCACCGCTGGAGGCCGCGCCCACGCCGGTGGCCGCCCTGCGCAAGCGCTTCGAGCGGATCACCGCCAAGCTGCGGGAGTGGGCCAAAGAGGAGCGCGCTGCGGAGCGCTGATCTGAGCGTATGGCCCAGCCCCCGGACGACGAAGAGAGCGGCGCGCCGGACGAGGGCGTGGACTCGCTCGTCCGAGCGGTGGCCGCCACCCCCCGGATCTCCGGGCCGCTCCAGCGCTGGGTGGGGCGCACGCTCGGGCACTTCCGGCTCGAGGAGCGGTTGGGCGAGGGCGGGATGGGGACGGTCTACCGCGCCACCGACCTCAAGCTGGGACGGCAGGTGGCGCTCAAGCTGCTGCGGTCCCACCCCGAGCTCGGCGCTGCCGCCGCGCAGGCCTACGCCGAGGCCCGCACCGCGGCCTCGCTCAGCCACCCGCACATCGCCTCGGTCTTCGAAGTCTCGGAGGCGGAAGGCGAGGTCTACGTCGTCTTCGAGCGGGTGGAGGGGCCGACCCTGCGCCGCGCCCTCGCCGCGCCCCTGGACGGCGCCCGCGCCCTGACGATCCTGCGCCAGCTCGCCGAGGCCTTGGGCCACGCGCACCAGCAGGGGTGGGTGCACGGGGACGTGAAGCCGGAGAACGTGGGGCTCACCGCCGCCGGCCAGGTGAAGCTGCTGGACTTCGGTCTGGCGCGGCTCGCGTCGCAGCAGGGCGGCCCGTCCGGGGGGACCCGTGGGTACCTCGCGCCTGAGCTGTTGCGCGGCGAGCCGGCCTCGCCCCGCTCGGACGTGTACGCCTTCGGGAAGGTGGCGCAGGAGGTGCTTGCCGCCTGCGGGCCGCGGACAAAGGGCGGACTGCGCGCCGGGCTGGCGCGGTTGGCGGCGGAGGCCACCCGCGAGGCGCCGCAGGCGCGCCCCGCGGACGGCGCCACCCTCGTCGCGCGGCTGCAGGCGCTCGCCGCTCCGCGGAGGGCCCGGGCGGCGTGGCTCGCGGTCGCGGGGGCGCTGGGGTTGGCGCTCGCCGGCGCGGCGCTGCTGCTGCGGCCGCCGGCGGCGCCGCGGCTGCAATTCCACCGCGTCACGTCCGTGCCCGGAGGCTCGGAGCTGCAGATCGCCGCGCTCGCGCCGGACGGCCGCTCCCTGGCGCTCAAAGACGCGCGCGGGCTGTCCCTGCACAATCTCCAGGCGCGCTCGTCGCGGCCGCTGGCGTCGCCGGAAGGGATGGAGGTGCTGGCCTTCGCGTGGCTGCCGGACGGCGAGCGGCTCCTCGCCGCGGTGGCGAAAGGCCCCGCCCTCTCGCTCGGGCTCTTGCGGGTGGGGAACTCCCCGGCCTTCACGCTGCTCGAAGAGGGGCCGGCGTGGCCGTTCGGCGTCTCCCGGGACGGCCGTTGGGGCGCGGCGGTGGATCCCTCCTTCCAGGTGCACGTGCTCGCGTTGGATGGCTCCGCGCGGCACCGCTTCGAGCTGCCGAAGGGGAGCGAGCCCCTGGGGGTGGCGCTCTCGCCGGATGGGCAGCGGGTGGCCGCGGCCTTCGCGAGCCGCGCGGAGGTCGCCGCCGCCTACTCGGTGAGCACCTTCGCGGCCGCGGGCGGGGACGAGCAGCGGCTGTTCGAGAGCGCCGAGCCGTCCGGGCCCAATGCCTGGAGCGAGCTGGCCTGGCTCGACGAGCGCCGGCTCCTCCTGGCGCGCACGCCCAACACGCAGGAGGCGGGCACCCAGCTCTGGCTGCTTCCGGTGGACGCGCGCGGGCGGCGGGGCGGCGAGCCCCAGCTGGTGGCGCAGGTACCGGGCGTCTCCGCGCGCAGCCTCAGCGCGGCGGGCGGCGCCTTCGCCTACCTGGCCACCGCGCCGCAGGCGGAGGTCTACACCGGGGGCGCGGACGGGCCGCTGACCCGCCTCACCGAGGATGACGCCGAGGACGCCGCGCTCGGCTTCCTCGAGGACGGGCAGGCCCTCTTCCTGTCGGACCGCTCCGGAGAGCGGGCGCTCTACGCGCAGGGGATGACCCAGGGCGTGAAGGTGCCCGCCGGCCTGCAGCCGCGCCCCTTCGCCCTGCGCGGGGAGCAGGTCTTCTGGGCGGAGGCGCCGTCCCAGCCACCGGCGCTCTGGGCGCTGCGCCAGGCGCCGCTGCGGCTGGAGCGGCTGGAGGTGAGCGCCCCTGCCGGCGCGCAGCACCCGGCCTGCACCAGCGGAACCGCGCCGCGCTGCGTGGCGTGGCTGGCCTCGGGCGAGAAGGCCATGCTGCTGCACTTCGAGCTGTTGACCGGTCGCCGTCTGGCCTCCGTGGAGCTGCCCTTCCCGGCCCGCGCCGCGGCTGGGCTGGCGATCGACGCGCGCGCCGAGCGCGCCTTCGCCAGTGCGGCGGCGGTCCCCCACCTCTTCGAGGTGGAGCTCGGCTCCGGCGCGGTGGCCACGCGGCTGGCCGGCTGCTACCCGCAGTCGCTGGCCATGGCCGGCGAGCGGCTCCTGCTCACCCGCGTGTGCCGCGAGGAGGGCGCCCGGTCCGGCGTCTTCGCCTATGCACCCGGGAGCGAAGCGGCCGCGCTGCTCGTCTCCCCGGACGAGGGGCTCCACTTCTGGGAGCTGGTGGCGGGCGCGGACGGGAGGTTCGCGCTCACCGTCCACGCCTACCAGCACCGGGCCTGGTGGGTGGACGGGCTCTAAAAAGTCGCCGTTCCTGTCACATCGCCTCGGGTGCGGACCTCCTACCTGCAAACGCAGCTCTGGAGGTCACACCGATGCGCCTTGCTACCCGTCTGTTCTGTTCGTTCCTGTTCCTCGCCACGCTCGTGCGCTGCGGCCTGGCCGCTCCGGGGGAGGAGGCTGGCGACCTCGCGGACGGCCAGGCGTCCCAAGCGCTCGCGGCGCAGTGCCTGAGCCGGCTGGGGATCGTGGGCGTCGCGCAGCTGGACGCGCAGGACTTCCCCCAGCTCACCTCGGTGAGCGCCGGGTACTGGCGGATTCAGCAGGGCAACCCCTGCACCACCCGCACGGTGGGCGCCTGCGAGGTCAGCGTGTGCGTGGACACCGAGCCAGGACACCTGGGACAGCCGGTGAGCGCGGGCGCAGTGACCGTCACCGGCGCCCAACAGGCGCCGATCGTGATTACCCCGGACGCCAAGGGCTACTACCCCGTGCCGCCGGAGCAGGAGGGGCTGCTCTGGGTGCCGGGCGAGACCGTCTGGGTGAAGGCCGCGGGTGCTACCCTCCCCGCCTACACCACCGGGCAGCCCTTTCCGAAGAAGGTGAGCTTCACCGCCCCCGCGCTCTCAGGCCCGGTGATGGCGGACCGCACCCAGCCGCTCCCGTTGGCCTGGACCGTGTCCCAGGGGCTGGGCCAGCCCGTCCTGGCGATGGTGAACCTCTACCAGCCGCACCCCGTGAACGGGGTGCCTGGCCACACCCAGGCGCGGTGCAACTTCCCCGCGAGCGCCGGCGCGGCGTCCGTGCCCGCGCAGGTGATGGGGGCCTTCGTCTCCGGCGCCGAGCTGGGGCTCTATGTGGGGTCCGCGACGATCGCCCGCGCCACCCCCGGCGGCTTCCCCGTGCGCTCGGAGGCCGTCTCCATCTCTGGCGTGGGCGGCGGGCTGGTGCACTGACCACGGAGTGTGGAGTCGACGCCTCACCTGTCCCTGTGAATGGGACAAAATCGGCTCGAAGCCCCTGGAACTCCTGGCGGATTTTGGGGGCGCCGCCAGGAGCTGAAGTTGCACCGCTGCCGCCCCGTGCGTGCGAACGAAGCAGCTCGAAGGACGACCCTCGGTCTCGCCTGCGCGCTGGCCCTGGCCACCGTGGCCTGCGTGGGCAGCTCCCAGCAGGCCACCCCGGGAGAGCCCGGGAAGGAAGACCCGGCGGTGCCGCCCGCGGCGCTGCCCGCCTTCGTTCCCTCTCCGGCGGCGCTGCACCGCCTCACCCGGCTCCAGTACCGGAACACCGTGGTGGAGCTGCTCGGCGAGGGGCTGACGCTGCCCTCGGAGCTGGAGGTGGACACGCCGGTGGATGGGCTCACCGCGGTGGGCGCCACCGAGGTCCC
>JBGATB010000032.1:0-107001 GCA_044229415.1 Myxococcaceae bacterium
GGCTGTGAACCTTTCGGGCTCGTAGCTCCCCCGTTCACCCCTAGAGTAGGACCGAAGGTCCGTATTCGAGGGGCGGCATCGAGTTCGTGATTACCGAAGAGGCAGCTTGGAGGTTTGTGGCGCCCCTCGACTACGCGCCTGCGGCGCTACGCTCGGGGTGAACGGGGGGCGTAAACGGGGGGAGGACCCTGGCTCAATCAACTCTCGCCCAACTGTCGTGCACGAGGTTGCATCTTGTCGCTCCGCTTGGCCTGCTACCGCCCCATGGCTCCGCTCCTGCGCGCTCACCTGTCGCTGCTCTTGTGCCTGTGCGCCTGCGTGGGAGACCGCGCGCAGCTGACCCAGCGCAAGGACGCCGCGCTCGCCGGCGGCGCGGGCGCGGAGCTGGAGGCGGCCGCCGCGCACGTGGACGCGGCGATGGCGGCGCGGCCGACCTCGGCGGTGGACGGCGTGGAGCTCCGGGTGCGGGGACAGGCGGGGAAGGCCTCGAGCACCTCTCCGGCCGAGGACGCGCTGGGGCCTTTGGAGGTGGGCGCGCGGCTGAACCTCAAGAGCCCGTTCGAGGCCGCGGCCTCCGCGCGCGCGCGGGACGCGGAGGTGGCCGGCGCGGTGGCGCAGCTGGAGGGGGTGGCGCTGCAGCAGCGCGCGCTGCGCTGCGTGGACGGCGCGCAGCAGCAGGCCTGGCGCGAGCGCCGGGCGCTCTACGAGCTGCTCGCCTTCAAGCTGGGCAAGCTGACCGAGTGGAACCGGGACTGGCGCCGCGGCGGCAGCCTGGACGAGCTGACCGCGGCGCGCTTCGAGCTGGAGGCGGGGCGGCTGCTGCTCTCGCGCGAGCCGCGCCCGCTGCCGCCGGCGCTGCTGGGCGGCGCGCCGGACGCGAAGGCGCTGCCGGAGGTGGCCGCGCCGCGGGGGCGCCTGGCGCGCGGCGCGGAGGTGGTGGCCTCGGCGCTCAGTGGGCACCACCCAGCGCAGGCCGCGCGCGCGGCGGCGCAGGGGCGGGCGGAGGCGCTGGAGGCGCAGGCGTTCCACGCGTCCCTGCCCTGGCTCCGGTTCGTGGAGGTGGGGTTCTCCCCCAATGCCACGGACGTGGGGCGCAGCGTGGGCGCGCGGCTGGCGCTGGAGGTGCCGCTGGGAGCGCCGTGGGGCGAGCCGGCGCGCCAGCGGGCGGAAGGGCTGAGCGAGCAGAAGGCGTTCGAGGCGCAGCAGCAGGAGCGCGCGCGCAGGGTGGGGCTGGCGCTCTCGGAGCTGGCGCGCTTCGAGGCGCAGGGGCCCAAGCTGCAGGAGCTGTCCGCGGCCGCGGCGCAGGCCGAGCCGATCGCCGAGCGTTGGCTGAGCCAGCGCACCGGTGAGCCGGCGCGGGTGGAGGCGCTCTTCGAGCGGATCCACGACGCGCGCGCGGAGGTGGTGGAGGCGCGCGAGCGCGCGGCGCTGGCCGGCTGCGCGCTGCTGGAGCTCTCCGGGGTTCCCCCCGAGGCCTGGCCGAGGGAGCCATGAGCGCGCTTCACCTGGCCGTGAGCGCGCTGCTCGCCGCGTCCGGCGGCGGCGAGGTCGTCTTCGAAGGCATGTGCGACGCCTCGGCCGCCGTGGCGGTGGACGCCGCGCGCCTGCTGGTGGCGGACGACGAGGAGAACGTCCTGCGCGTGTACGACGCCCGTGCGGGCGGGCCGCCGCTGGCGAGCGTGGACTTGAGCGCCGCGCTGGGCCTGAGCGCGGAGGCGGACATCGAAGGCGGCGCGCGGGTGGGCGAGCGCGCCTACTGGGTGACGTCCCACGGCCGGCGCCCGTCCGGGAAGCCGGCACCGGAGCGGCGGCGCTTCTTCGCCACCACGGTGGACCCGAAGGCGCCGCAGCTGGCCGGCAAGCCGAGCGCGAGCCTGCTGGAGGACCTCCTGCGGCAGCCGGCGCTGACGGCGCTCGGGCTGGCGCGGGCCGCGGAGCTGCCGCCGCGCGAGGAGGGCGGGCTCAACCTGGAGGGGCTGGCCGCGCGGCCGGACGGCGCGCTCTGGCTGGGCTTCCGCAACCCGCAGCCGCAGGGGAAGGCGCTGCTGGTGGCGCTGCTCAACCCCGCCGAGGTGGTGGAGGGCAAGCCCGGCCGCTTCGGGCCGCCGGTGCTGCTGGAGCTGGGCGGGTTGGGGATCCGCGCGATGACGCCCTGGGGCGGCGGCTATCTCATCGCCGCGGGCAAGGCGAGCCCGGGAGGCAAGGCGCGGCTGTTCCGGTGGGACGGCGAGGGCGCGCCGCAGAAGTGGAAGCACCGGCAGCTGGACGGGCTCACCCCAGAGGCCTTCTTCGCGCCGCCGGGCGGGGAGGAGCTGCTCGTGCTCAGCGACGACGGCAACCGCGAGCTGCACGGCGAGCCGTGCAAGCGGCTCGGGGATCCGGCGAAGAAGCGCTTCCGGGGGATCTGGCTCCGCCCGTAGCGAATGGGCTAGGTGAGCGCCCCATGACGAGCGAAGCGGAGCTGCCGGCGCAGCTGCAGAGGAGCCTCCAGGAGATCTACGCGCGGGGTGACGCGCCCGGGCTGGAGCGGGCGTGCGAGGAGGCGCTGCGGGGGCACCCGCGCTCGGGGATGGTCTGGTCCTGGTACGCGTGGGCGCTGGTGCAGCAGGGGCGCCGCAAGGAGCTGGCGGAGCGGATCGCCGCGCGGCCGGAGCTGGTCGGCGCGGACCCGCTGCTGTTGCAGAACTTCACCTGGGTGCTCAACGACGAGGGCCGGTTCTCGGACTCGCGCGAGGTGCTCCGCCGGTTCGAGGCGGCCGGCGGCGCGGTGCCAGACGCCGCGTGGGTGAACCTGTCCAACCTCTTCGTCGGCCTGAAGGAGCTGGCCACGGCGCGCAAGTACGCGTTGGAGGGGCTGCGCAAGACGGGGGCGCCCGTGCTCCACCACGCCCTGGCGGAGATCTCCGCGCACGAGCGTAAGCCGGAGGAGGTGCTCGAGCAGATCTTCGCCGCGCTCGACAAGGGCTACGAGCTGACGGCGCTGACGGGCGACGCCACCCTGGCGGGCGCCTTCGGCGGGCGCGCGCAGCTGGAGGCGCGCCTCGCGGCGCGGGACGCGGCTTCGGCGGCCAAGCGCGAGGAGGCGACGGCGACCTTGCGGGCGCTGCTGGTGGACGGCGGCTTCGGCGCGCTCAGCCGCCCGGCGCTGCGCCCCGTCGTCGAGGAGGGTGAGGGGGTGCCCGGAGGCTCGAAGCTCGGCGGGGCGGCGCTGCTGCGCGCCGCAGAGGCCTGGCCCACCTGCGGCAGCTGCGGCGCGGCCATGCCGCTCTTCCTGCAGCTGAGCCTGGCGGATCTCCCGGAGAGGGCGCGGTGGGCGGACGGGCGCGTGCAGCTCTTCTACTGCCTGCAATGCAACGACGCGGGAGAGCCGGGCGCCAACGCGCTGGCGCGGCTGCTGCCGCCGGATGCGCCGCTGGTGCCGGCGAAGCCTCCCCCGCTTGCGGGCTCGCCCGCGCCGCGGCGGCTGGTGGGCTTCACGGACGCGGTCGACTTCCCGGACCTCCAGGACGCCGGCGAAAAGCTGCGCGACTGGCTCGAGGCGGCGGGGCTCGAGGAGGACTACCTCGCCGCCGCCACGCTGGACGACGACAAGCTGGGTGGCTGGCCGCGCTGGGGCGGCGGTGGCGCCCACGCCCTGCCCTGTCCGGACTGCGCGGACGGCGCGCCGCTGCGGCGGCTGGTGTTCCAGTTCGTCTCGGGCGGCGCGCTGGACTTCCAGTGGGGTGACTGCGGCACCGCGTACCTGCTGGGCTGCGAGCGGCACCCTGCGCGGCTCGCGCTGCGCTGGAGCGGGCTGTGACGCGGAGGTTTGGGAAACCGAGCGCAGCAAGCGCGTAGGGTCCGGGAAACCGAAAGGGTCGCGCTTCGCCTTGCACGAATGGGCTCCTCGGAGGTGCGCTCCCGCCGCGGTGGGTTGCCGTGCCTTCGCTCGTCGGCAGTGGGTGCTCGTCCGCGCAGCAGAGCTCGCTACGGGCCGCTGCACGGGTCTACCCACCTTGAGCCCCGAAGCGGAGGAGCTGTCCGCACTCGGCTCGGCCGACCGCGGCGCGCCAGATGGTACCTGTCGAGGGGCGCGCTGCAGGCGCTGCCCAAGCTATAGGTCACCCGTGCAGACACAGCGGCGGCCGCGTTACCCTGCGCACCGCTGCTCGACGCGTTCGGCGTTCCTTCGACAACTTCTGGCCGTCCACGCTAACGCAATATGCGGAAGCCAAGGGCTGGAGGATGCCGGCGGCGAAGCTGCGGACTTATGCAGCCATTGGTGGGGAGCGCGAGGATTGCGATTGGTCGATCGACTGAAAGGTCTGAACGGTCAAGACGATCGCTGCCCTCCGTCGACGATGAGGCGAGCCCGCACACGACGAAGCGCGCTTGTCCCGTTCGGCGCCAAAGACTTGGGCGGATTCGCGACAAGCTCGCGAAAGCGCTGAACGGCATACTGGTTGTAGTTGAGCCAGGGCCGCGTGCTCTTCCCAGCCTTCCGCACGACGACTGCACACTTGCTGTCCTGATCCAGGCCGAAGGCGCGGATCAGAACTTTGACATCCGCTTGCGGGAGCCCTAGGACGGCCGCGAGGTCCGCCTGACTCAGCGTGTATCCGGCGCCGATCGGGTCGGCGGCGACCAGCATTGTCGCGACGTCAGGGTTCTCGCCCGCGGGTGCGACGCCAATCGCGACCGGGAGCCCTGGCTTGAGCTGAGGGGCGATCGCCCCCACCAGCTGGTTAAGGGTGTTGTGAATTCGCGCGAGGACGGAGGCCTGCTTGTTGATCGCCTCGGTCATCGCGAAAAAGTTTTCGCGGTACGCGTCCGAGATCTCGGCCTGGATGGTCTTCAGCGCCGACTTGACCTGGGGTGGTGCGTCCAGGTCTTCAATGCTGCCGCTGAGCTTATCCGCCATGCTTCCGAGCGCGCCCTGACGGCGCCGCAGCAACAGGTGCGCTGTAAGACTCGCGAATCACGGCGAGCTGGCCGGCCACCTTCTGGATCCGCGGTAAAGACGTGAGCGGGAGGTCCTTTGCGCCGACCAACTTGCTCGCGATCCGCACTTCGGCGGTGGTAGCTGAGGGGAGTTGCCCCGCAGGCTCCTCGCTGGCGAGGAATGAGCCTGGCAGCGGCTCGTCGCCGCCCCACGCGCGCAAAATCTCCTCACGTCTAATCTTTTTCTGATTGGAGGAGGTCACGGGTCATCTCCACAAGTTTCGCGAACGCGTCGCCTTCGAACACGATCCGTACGAGTTCACGGGGTGTTTGAAGGCCTTTGACAGTACGGGGAACGCCGCCGATTTTACCGTAGAAGTTGCTCGTAGCTGTGTCCGTTGCAAGGACTATCCCACCGCTTCCTACCTCGGCTGCCCGGGACGCCACCAGGCCCACCATAAAGGAGCCGAAGAATTGGCGTTTCCAGGCGGGGTGCACCTCTAGGAAGGCGAGGTTGTAGAAGTCCTTGCCCTCCAGCCTTGCCGTCTTGTTTTTCGAACACCACAGTCCGAGGACCGAGACTCCCCTTCGCACACACCAGCGCTCCGATTCTCCGCCCGCGAGCTTCACCCACCGCCACTGGGCACTTAGGACTGACGGCTCGCGGAGCGCCGGCCAGGCATCGTCGACACCCTCAAGTGTCGCCAGGTGTGGCCAGGCCAGCTCCAGTACGTCATCTCGCAGACGCCACCGGCGCTTTGTGAGCTGACTCTGAGCGGGAGGTATGCGCGCCACTGGAGGGGAGTCTGCCGCCCGCTGGCCACGCTACCGAGAGATTTCTTGGCAGCCCCACCCGCCGCTATCCCGCAGACGAGCGTCCGGCGCGCAATGGCACCCGCTCCAACTGACCGTCGAGCGCGGTCGGGGACAGACACGAGTAGCCACCGTCCACCGGCTGGCCTTGTCGACGTAGTGCCCGCGCGCACCGTGCCGCGCTCCTCCAGGCGCTGCGCCGCCGCGAGCACCTTCGGGTCGACGCTCACCACCTGCACGCCCCCGTTCTTGTGGATGAACGTGATCGTCCGGCGATCTCCATGAGCCACTGTGCGCGCGGCGGGGTATCAGGGCGCCTCGTACGAGAGCCAGCGCGGCGCGTTCCAGAAGAGCCACGCAGAGGACGGCTGCTGGGTGAGATCTCCGCTGGTGCCCAGCCAGAGCGGCGCGCCGTACGGCAGGTGCGCGCGGGGAACCTGGCGGCGGGCGTTGGCGAACGTGCTGGACGTGAACGACAGGCTGCTGCCGCCGGAGAGGCCAAGCTCGGCCTGCTTCGCGCGCAGCTGCGTCAGCGCCGCGTTGAAGGAGGCATACGCGCCGGAGTCCTTCGGGTGCGCCACGTGGATCCACGTCCCGGAGAAGCCGGCGGCGAGCGGCCCGAACGCCTCGCGGGCGCCCTCGCCCACGGTGAGCACGCCCTTCACGCTCCCCTGCGCGAGCAGCTTGGCGAGCAGCGCCTGCCGGTGCGCCGCGAGCGAGGGCGCGCGCCCGAGCGCGGCCACCGACTCGGCGGCGAGCCCGCCGGTGGCGTACGGGTAGACGTTGAAGAGCGCGTAGGCTTTCGCGCCGGCCCGCGCGAGCAGCTCCTCCAGGTGCTGGCCGTCGTCCCCGGTGAGCGCGCGCCCGGCGACGAAGCTGTCCAGCGAGGTGTCCTGCGCGAGCACCAGCAGCGTGGGCGCGACGAGGTCCCCGCGGTGCCAGACCGGCTGGTCGAAGTCGTTGGCCACCGCCACGCCGGCCTCGGCGGCCACCGCGGCCTGGGTGGGCGTCTTGGCGAAGAGGGCGGCCCACTCGGCGCCGGGGCCGCTGTCATGCCGCGTGGCCGCGTCCACCTTGGGCGGCTCCCACGCCAGCTCCTCCGCGGACGCCGGCGAGTAGCCGCTGGACCACTTGGACGCGGTGAAGGGGAAGGCGAGCGAGGGCGGCTGGTAGCGCACGCCGT
Organism: Myxococcaceae bacterium; assembly: GCA_044229415.1. Taxonomy (GTDB): domain Bacteria; phylum Myxococcota; class Myxococcia; order Myxococcales; family Myxococcaceae; genus JBGATB01. The sequence goes on from JBGATB010000032.1 coordinate 6,917, forward strand.
TGGGGCTGCGCAGCTGCACCCGCAGCGCGGTGCCGCGCTCGCTGGTGGTCCCGCCGCGCCCCAGCCACGGCAGGCGGCCGTAGGGCAGGTCGCGGAAGGGGACGTCCGCGTTGGAGTAGTAGAACTTGGAGCCCTGGTAGGTCCGCCCGCCGGGGTCCGAGCTGAGCCACGAGGGGTCCGCGCGCCGGGCGTTCCACACCTTCCACCAGCCGGAGGTGAAGCTGGCGATGACCGCGTCCAGCGCGTCCGAGTTGCCGCCGGGGTTGTCCGGGTCGAAGCCGACGCCGGCCATGCCGGGGTGGAGCATCCGCACCCAGACCAGGCCCGCCGGGAGCTGCCCGCCGTGCAGGTCGTCCAGCCAGTTGCGGACGGACGTGTGGGCCGCGTTGCCGAAGGAGAGGACCAGCCGAAGCGCGCCGGAGGCGTAGGCCTGCTCGAAGAGCTGGCTGCGGTGGGCGCGGATGGCGGTGCTGGTGGCCAGCTCCTCGGCGTACGGGTCGAACTGACCGTAGATGCTGTAGATGAACGTGTTGAGGCACAGGTAGCTGCGGTTGATGCCGATGGAGGCGAGGAAGCCCTGCACCTTCTGGCCGGTGCCGCCGATGAAGGCGCGGTGGACCAGCGCCTCGTCGGTGGACGCGTCCTGCCCCACCACCAGCACCTTGGCGGTGCCGTCCAGCCGGCCGCGGTAGAGCACCGGCCCCATCTCGTAGCGGAACTTCTCGCCGGTGAGCGTGTACTCCGGGATGGGCTCCTTCCCCTGCGCCACCAGCGCCTCGTTCACCCGGGCGAGCTTCGTCTTCCCGTCCGCGTCCGGCGTGAGCCACTCCTGCGCCTTCTGCTTGGCCACGGCGCGGTAGTTGGGGACGGCGGCGAACAGCTCGGCAAAGCGGTTGCCCGCGGCCGGGCCGGGGTCGTAGTCACTGCGCTCGCCGGCGGCGGACAGCTCGGCGGCGCCGAGCCCCTCCTCCTCCGGGCCTTCCCCGCCGAGCTCGGCGGCGCCGGGACCACAGGCGGACAGCGCGAGCGCGGCGAGCAGGTTGGCGGCGATGAGATTCAAACAGCGCATGGAGCTCCTCACGGGCAGTTGAAGAGGGGGGCGACCTGGGTGACGCCGTCCGCGGCGAAGCGCTCCAGCACCTCGGCCAGGGACGCGTTGCCGTTGGCCACGGCGGGGTTCTTCACCACCAGGCCGCGCGCCTCGCCGCAGGCGTTCACCGGCTCGAACTGGTCCGCCCGGCCAAAGGTGGTGAGCAGCTCGGGCGTGCCGTACCAGGCCACGCCGTCCACCGCGGTGAGCAGCACGTCCTGCGGCTTGGCCTCAATGACCGCGCGGTAGGCGCTCTGGCTGGCGATGCGGCGGCGGAAGACGGTGAAGTCCGCGGCGTAGCCGGGCGCGAGCTTGCCCAGCTTGTCCCCCAGCCCCGCCAGCTCCGCGGGCACCTGCGTGGCCATCCGCACCAGCGCCACGTTGCTGAGCGCGCCGCCGAACTGCGTCTTGTTGAGCTGGTCCGCCACCTTCAGCTCCTCGAGCAGGTTGCTGCTGCCGGACGGAGACCAGTCCGGGGCCAGGGCGATCCGCACGCCCGCCGCGAGCGCCGCGGGGACGTCCAGCGTCTTGCCGTAGAGGACGAGGTTGGACTTCGGGGACCAGACCACCCCCATGCCGGCGGCGCCGAGCTTGGCCAGCTCCGCCGCGCCGAACGCGGTGCCGTGGATGGGGACGAGCTCCTTGCGCAAGAGCCCCAGGCCTTCGAGCGTGCCCAGCTCGCCGCGGGAGAGCTCATCCACCCCTTCGCCGGCGTGGACCAGGTACGCGCGGGTGGCGCCGCTGTCGAACTGGGAGATGAGCTTCGTCGCTTCGCTCTGCGCCAGCTCCCCCACCGCGAGCACGTTCTGCCGCACGTGGTCCTCGCAGAAGTTGTAGGCCTCCACGTTGCGGGCCCAGCCGTTCTGGCAGGTGGTGCCCAGCGAGCCCTGGATGGCGGTGGTGCCGCCCACCAGCGCGCGCAGCTCGCCGTACTTCTGCCCTTCGCAGAGGTGCCCGGCGGCGCGCAGCTTGTTGTAGGGCGTGCGCACCGCCACGCCGTACTCCGGCGCCTTGGCCCACTCGTAGCGGTTGGCGTAGAGGCGCGGCGGCTGCCAGGGCGGCAGGAAGTTGTAGGCCACGTGGTTGTGCAGGTCGAACAGGCCGGCGGTGATCACCCCCTTCGTCTCCACCACCACCGCCCCCTCCGGCAGCGGCTGGCCGCGCGGCACCACGTCCAGAATCTTCCCGCTCTGCACCACCAGGTAGCCCTCGAGCGCCTTGGCCGGCGTGAGCAGCGTGCCGCCCAGCGCGTAGAGCGGCGAGGTGGGGTTGGTGCAGCTCTGCCCCACCTGCGCGAGCGCGAGCAGGTCCTCGCCCACGCCGTCGCCGTCACCGTCGTCTTCGAAGAGCTGCGCCTCGCCCGGACCGCAGGCGGCGAGCAGCGAGCAGACAATGAGAGACCACGCCCGCGTGCGCGGGCCAACGGCTGGGGACATGACGGCGGTTCCTTCGAGGCGCGGCCCGAGGTCAGACGAACCAGGCGTTCCGCGCGGGGTGTGCCAGAGAGACACCGCGCCTCTTGGGGCTGTGCAACGCCGTCAGGGCACCCCCCGTCCAGGGCGGATTCACCAGGGGAGTCGGGGGGTTGAGCCTGCAACCGGGAGGGTGCAGCCGCCGTGCGGCGCGCCCTCCTGGAGCGCTACTCCGCCGCGGAGTCGAACGCGGCGTCCAGGTCTGCCGCGTGGCCGCGGCGGGCGGACTTCGCCGGCTGCTCCCAGGCGTCATCCAGGCGCGAGCGCTGCGCGGGGCGGGCCCGCCCGAGCGCCGCGAGCTTCCGCTTCGCCAGCGCGTTGCCAGGGTCGTGCTGCAGCGCCAGCTTGAGGAGCATCCGCGCCCGGCCGGGCTGCCCCGCCTGCGCCTGGTCCACGCCTTCGAGCGTGTAGAGCGCGGCGAGGTTGCGGGTGAGCTCCGCGCGCTTGCCGGTGTTGAGCCGCTCGTCCAGCTCCAGCGCCTCCTTGAACCGGTCCAGCGCCTCGGCGCGGTCCTTGGCGGTGAGCGCGCGGTACGCGGCGCGGTAGGCCTCCTCGAAGCGCTCCTTCACGTCCGCCTGGCCCACCGACACCGAGACGGCGGAGACGTCCACCGCGGGCCCCGCGCGCGGGGCAGAGGGTGTGGGCGGCGCGGCCACGGGCGCCACCGCGGCGACCAGCGGCGTCGGCGGCGGGACGCTGTAGGCGGGGCCGAAGGTGAGCGGGCTGAGCAGCGCCACCAGCCCGGCGGCGAGCGCCGCGGAGGCCGCGCCCACCGCGAAGAGGACGCCGGAGCGGCCGCGGCGGACGGCCGTGCGGCGGCTCAGCGGCGGCTGCGAGAGCGTGGCGGAGGAGACGGCGCGCAGGCCGGAGCCGGCGCTGTCCGCGTCGAGCAGGCGCAGCCGCGAGTTGCCCACCACGAGCACGTCCCCGTGGCGCAGGTCCACCTCGGTGCCCTCCCGCAGCCGCAGCCCGTTCAGGTAGGTCCCGTTCTGGCTGCCGAGATCGCTCACCAGCAGCCGGTCCCCCACGAAGCGCAGCTGCGCGTGGCGGCGGCCGACCGTTGGGTGGAGCAGCCGCACGTCGCACTCGGCGGAGCGGCCGATGAGGGACTGCGCGGCGTGCAGGGCGAAGCGCTGCCCGGCGGAGGTGCCGCGCTCCACGTGCAGCACCTTCGCCCCGGTGAGGGAGACGATCACGTCCGCGTCGAGCGCCTCGGTCGGACCGTGGACCCGGTCATGGACGTCCTGGCTTGGGGTCTCGAAGGGGAGCTGCATGGAAGGTGGCCCTTCAGGAACAAGCTGATGGGGTCGCTGCATTCACCCCACCGCGTCAATCCGCGTGCAACGCCTTCATGCCTGGCCGCGCGAGGCCGCGCCACCTGGCGTCCGGGTCAGTCCCGGTGACGTTACATCGCCAGGTGCGTGAACATCCCAGGCCCTGCGCGCATGTCGGGGAGCTGCCCCCCGCTCGCGCAGTGACGCGGAAGCTGGGCTAATCGGCGCGGGAGGGGCATGCGGCACCTCGACGAGAACGCAGTGGCCGAGCTGATGGCGGGGACGCTGGCGCCGCCAGAGGCTGAGGCGCTGCAGCGCCACCTCGACGGCTGCGGCGACTGCCGGGCCTTCTTCGCCGAGGTGGGGCGCGGCCAGTCTCTCCCCGGCGCCCTGGATCCGACCGTGCCGCGGGCGGGCGCGCCGGACCGGCTCTCCAAGGGCGAAGTGGTGGGGCGGTACGTGGTGAGCCACGTGGTGGGCGCCGGCGGGATGGGCGTGGTCTACGCGGCGTACGACCTGGACCTGGACCGGCGGATCGCCCTCAAGCTGCTCGCCCCGGAGCGGGACACCCCGGAGCTGCGCTCGCGGCTCTTGCGCGAGGCCCAGGCCATGGCCCAGCTCTCCCACCCCAACGTGGTGGCCGTCCACGACGTGGGGACCCACCACGGGAGCATCTTCCTGGCCATGGAGTTCGTGGAGGGGCGGACCCTGGCGCGCTGGCTGCGCGAGGCCCCGCGCGGCGTGGACGAGGTGATCCGGGTGATGACCGCCGCCGGAGAGGGGCTGGCGGCGGCGCACGCCGCGGGGCTGGTGCACCGCGACTTCAAGCCGGAGAACGTGCTGCTGGGGGACGACGGCCGCGTGCGCGTGACCGACTTCGGCCTGGCGCGCTCGAGCGGCGACGCGGAGGTGGACGCCGCGGCCGCGGCCTCGGCCTCGCCCGAGCCGGCCGCGCCCGCAGGCACCCTCACCCGCACCGGCGCGCTGCTCGGCACGCCCGCGTACATGGCCCCGGAGCAGCACCTCCAGCGGCCGGCGGACGCCCGGACCGACCAGTTCAGCTTCTGCGTCACCCTCCACGAGGCGCTCTACGGCGAGCGGCCGTTCGCCACCTCCAGCCTGGAGGTGGCCCGGGAGGCCGTCCTTGAAGGGCGGGTGCGCGAGCCTGCCGCGCGGCGCGGCGTCCCTGCCCGGCTGCGCAGGCTGGTGCTGCGCGGGCTCTCCCCCGAACCGGAGCACCGCTTCGAGTCCATCTCGGCGCTCTTGCGCGAGCTGCGGCGGGTGGGCACCCGGGACGCGCGGCGGCGCCTGCTCATCTCCGTGGCGGCGCTGGCGCTGCTGGGCGCGGGCAGCGCGGCGCTGGTGCTGCAGCGCGCGGCCCTCTGCCGCGGCAGCGGGCTGCGGATGGCCGCGGTGTGGAACCCGGCCACGCGGGAGCAGCTCTCCGCGGCCTTCCAGAAGACGGGGAAGCGGTACGCGGTGGAGGGGCTGCCGCGGGTGCTCTCGTCGATTGACGCGGTGACGCAGGCGTGGGTGGAGCAGCGCACCGAGGCCTGCGAGGCCACCCGGGTGCGCGGCGAGCAGTCCGCGGAGCTGCTGGACCTGCGGATGTCCTGCCTGGAGCGCAAGCTGTACGAGATTGAAGCCGTGGTGGCGGTGCTCGGCGCGGCGAGCGACACCACCGTGGAGAACGCGGCCGAGGCGGTGCCCGGCACGGGCACGCTCGCCGAGTGCGCGGACGCCGCGCAGCTGCTGGCGAGCGCGCGCCGCGGGCTGCTCCCGGGGACCACGCCGCAGGAGCAGGCGCTGCAGCGGACGCGAGCGGAGATCTCCGCGCGGGCGGCGGCGGGGGACTACCGCTCCGCCCTGGACCGCTCGCAGCAGCTGGGGGACGGCCCGCCCGCGCTGCGCCGCTCCACCACCTGGGCGGAGATGCTGCTGGAGCGGTGGCACCTGCAGCGCAAGCTGGGGGACACCCGGGACGCCGGGTTGCTCGCGGCGATCCACGCCGCGGAGGCCAGCGGCGCGCTCCAGGCGCTCGTGGAGGGCTGGCTGGACCTGGCGCTGCTGCGCGCGGAAGGGAAGGCCCAGGGCTCCGCCAGCGAGGCGCTCGGCCACGCGCTGGCGCTCTCCGAGCGGGTGCCGCCCAGCCGCGAGTTCAACCACGACTCGCTCTCGATGCAGGCCAACGTGGCCATGGCGCAGAGCGACTTCGCCCGGGCCGAGGCGCTCAACCGCAAGCTGCTCGCGCTCAAGGAGGCGGACCTGGGCCCCACCGCCCTGTCCACCGGCATCACCCTGTCGAACCTGGGGCTCACCCTCATCCGCCAGGGGCGGTACGACGAGGCCGAGCCGCTGGTGCAGCGCGCGCTGGAGATCAAGCGGGCGGCGCTGGGGGACGAGCACCCGGACCTGGTGCCGGTGCTGGAGCGGCTGGCCCGGCTGGCGCGCGCGGCGAACCGCTGGGAGCAGGCGCTGGAGCTGACCGAGCGGACCCTCCGGCTGCGGCTGGACGCGTACGGCCCGCGCCACCCGATGGTGGCGGCCAGCAAGCGGGACCTCGGCACCGTCTACATGTACCTGGGGCGGAAGAAGGAGGCGCTGGCTGCGGCGCGAGAGGGGCTGGAGCTCCAGGAGGCGCTCTCGCCCGAGGACAGCAGCAGCAAGGGGGTGAGCCTGCTGGACCTGGCGTTCGTGGAGCTGGATGCGGGCGCGCTGCAGGAGGCGGAGCGCAGCGCGGCGCGCGCGTGCGCGATGCTGCAGAAGACGCTGGGCGAGAGCGCCGGCCCCTACGGCTCCTGCCTGGCGTGCCAGGCGAGGATCCTCGACGCGGGAGGCGCTGGCCACCGCCCAGCGCGCGCTGGCGGTGCGCGAGGCGGCGCTGGGGCCGGAGCACGCGGAGCTCTCCAGCACCATCCTCCTGGTGGGTGAGCAGCACCTGGCCCTGGGGGACCGCGCGCAGGCGCTGGCCCACTTCCGCCGGGCGCTGGCGATCCGGGAGAAGCAGCGCGGAGATTTGCTGGGGCTGGCCAACGCCAAGCTCCGGGTGGGGCAGGCGCTGGCCCTGCGCGGCAGCCCGGAGGAGCGGACCACGGCGATCGGCCTGGCGCAGGCGGCGGCGGAGACCTTCACCGCGCAGAAGTACGAGCAGGGAGAGAAGGAGGCGAAGGCGTTCCTGGCTTCGCTGCGCGGGCGCTAGACGCCCTACTCGGCTTCCGGGCGCAGGAAGCGGGAGATGCTCACGTCCATCTTCGAGTCCAACGCGCGCAGCAGGCTCTCCAGCTCCGCGGGGTTCAGCTTGAGCGCCGCCGCCAGCCGGGCGCGGGTGCCGTTGCCCAGCGCCTCGCGCGCCGCCGCCAGCCAGCGCGCCACGGTGGCGCGGTGCGCGGCGTAGAGCTTGCCGATCTCGTCGATGTTCAGGCCATCGAGCAGCTTGAGCCGCAGGAGGTTGCGCTCCTTGGCGCTGAGCGCCTGGAGCGCCTGCTCGAAGGCGACCTTGAAGGCGCCGCGGTAGCGCTCCTTGATGAACTCCAGCTCGAAGTCCGCGGCGGCCAGCTCGGGCAGGGCCTCCTCGCCGAGCATCACCTGCCGCCCTTCGCTGCGGCGCAGGTCGATCAGCGCGCGCACGGTGACGGCCATCACCCAGCCGGCGAGCGGGCCGCGGCCACCATACTCGCTGATGCGCGGCGGCCGGCCGTCCTCTCCGGCCATCAGCACGCGGCCGCGCACGCGCTGGGCACCTCGTCCCCGGTGACCTTGTCCCCGCCGCGGCGGGAGACGACCTGGGCGATGACGGGGGCGAAGAGCCGGTCGAAGGTCTCGAGCGCCGCGGGGAGCTGGGCGCAGCAGCAGCAGGCGAGGTACAGCTCACCGGGCCGCAGCGCGGTCAGCGCGTCCCGGGGAGGGAGCCCGGCTGGGAGGCGCTGCGCCGCGTACCGGAGGAAGTCCGCGTCCGGGGCGCCGAAGCCGGGGTGCTCCTCGTGGGCCGAGGAGAGCAGCGCGCCCAGGAGCGGCTCCAGGTCCGCCTCCGCGGCCAGCGCGCCGCGCAGCGCGGCCGGCGCGTGGGGGAGGAAGCTCTCGCTCAGGCTCGGCACGAAGGGGGCCTTCAGGGGGCGGTGAGGAACGCCGCCAGCTTCTCATAGGCGTGGCCGAGCGCGGAGATGGAGGCGCTCTCGTTCTTCTGGTGGGCCTGGGCGGTCTCCCCGGGGCCGAAGTTGATGGCGTCCACGCCGAAGGCGGCGAAGCGGGCCACGTCCGTCCAGGCCTGCTTGGAGCCGGCGGGCAGGCCGGTGACCTGGAGCAGCTTCTGGAAGAGGGCGTTGTCGGCGCAGACGCGGCCGGAGGGGGCGCGGTCGGTGAGCTCGAGCTCGGCGCGCCCGCCGACGAGCGCGCGCAGCTCGGCCTCGGCCTGCTCCACGGTCTTGCCGGGGGCGAAGCGGTAGTTGAGGTTGAGCTCGAAGCGCTCGGGGACCACGTTCTTGGCGCGGCCGCCGGCGGCGGTGGTGGCGGAGACGACCTCGTAGAAGGTGTAGGGGCCGAACTGGACCTCGCGCCGCTCGCGGGCGGCGAGCTCGGAGAGGAAGGGGCCGGCCAGATGGATGGCGTTCTTGCCCTGCCACGGCCGCGCGGAGTGGGCGCTCTGGCCGACGAAGCGGACCGTGGCCTGGAGCGAGCCCACGCAGCCCACCTGCACCACGTTGTCGGTGGGCTCCATGGCGATGCCGAGGCTGACCTTGGCCAGCTCGGGGCGGGCGTCGAAGAGAGGGCCCAGGCCGCTCTGGAGGTAGGGGCCCTCCTCGCGCTCGTAGAGGATGTAGATGAGGTTGTAGGGGAGCTGGGGGCGGGGCAGCGCTTCGGCGAGCGCCATCATCACCGCCAGCCCGCCCTTCATGTCCGAGGCGCCCAGGCCGTAGAGGCGATCTCCGGAGATCCGCGGCCGCCCGTCCTCGGGGTGGGGGGCCACGGTGTCGAGGTGGCCGACCAGCGCGAGCGTGGGACGGGGATCGGCGAGCGCGCCGAGCACCAGCGAGTGGGACTTGCGGAAGACCTCGCCGCGCGGGAAGTGGGAGAGCGCCCAGCGCTCCACGTGGTCTGCCAGGGCGCGCTCCTCGCCGATCGCGCTGTCGATCTCACAGAGCGCGAGCGCGCGCCGGCCCAGCTGCTCCGCGGTGGGGGGTGGCATGGGAGGGGGTCCTAGCGCATCAGGATGGGAGCCGTCGCCCCCCACCGGTCGCCCCGCCCGTCGCCCGTCGCCCGTCGCCGTGTCCCGCGTCGCCCGTCGCCCGTCGCCGTGTCCCGCGTCGCCCGTCGCCGTGTCCCGCGTCGCCCGTCGCCGTGTCCCGCGTACCCGTGTCCCGCGTCGCCGTGTCCCGCGTACCCGTACCCGTACCCGTACCCGTAAACGAACCCGAACCCGAACCCGACCGAGGCAGAGCCACGAGCAGCCGCGGAGCTGGCTTGGGGCAAAAACCGGGTTCGGGTTCGGGTTCGGGTTCGTTTACGGGTACGGGTACGGGTACGGACGACGGGGCACGGGACGACGGGTCACGGGACACGGCGTCACGGGACACGGCGTCGCGGGACACGGCGTCGCGGGACACGGCGTCGCGGGACACGGCGTCACGGGACACGGCGTCGCGGGACACGGCGTCGCGGGGCACGGCGACCCCAGACGCGAGAAGGGGGCACGCGGCTTGTCGCCACGTACCCCCTTTCGTGCAGCTCGGCTGTGCCTTCGCGCTACTTCGCGTCGTACCCGAGCACCAGCATCGGCGTCATGCCGATGACCGTATCGCCCGTCTTCACGGACTGGCTCACCCCGCCGGCGCCGGCGCCCTGGGAGACGCTGGCCACGCGCGCGGCCATGAGCTTGAAGTCCAGCCCGAGCGTGAAGCCGCCGTGACGACCAGACGGCTGGGTGCTGCCGAAGGTGAGGCCGGTCCGCAGGTCCACCCCGTACATCAGGCCGCTGGTGGCCACCACGTTCTGCACCACGTTGCCGGAGGTGTCCGCGCCCTGGGTGATCTGCCCCCAGCCGCCGTTGGCGAGCATCGGGCCGCCCGCCACGAAGAACTTCCCGAGATCCAGCTCCACCGTCGGCGCCAGGTGCCAGAAGCCCACGCCGGAGACGGAGAGCGAGCCGCCGGTGGAGGACACCGAGCCGCCCAGACCGATGCCGGCCACGTACCCGAAGTCCAGGTACGCGCCGAGCATGTTGCTCAGCTGCACGCCCACGCGCGCGTTGGCGCCGAAGTCCAGCGCGCTGGCCGGGATGAAGTAGCCGATCGCCCCGTTCACGCCCCAGCGGACCCGCATCCCCGAGGACGCCGGCTCAGCCGCCGGGGTGTCCGCGGGAGGAGGCGGAGGCGGCGCCTCGGCCCCCATCTCCTGCGCGTACGCCGAGCCCGAGATGCCAATCAGCGCTGCCACAACCATTGCCTTCGTCTGCATGTTGGTCCTGCCTCCTTGAAAACGGCCGCGCGCTTCGACGACGGAGTATTGATGACAATTCACATGAATCAACTCCGCGTCCTCTCGGCTGTAGCGTGGAAGTAGGTGTATCGAGCCATGTGTCGCGCGCGCAGCGTCACGGGTGGGCAGACCGCTGCAACACGCCTCCCGCACTTTCCGTGGACGCGCCGGGCGCGAAGCGCCGATATTCGGGTGCGACATGCGCCCCTCTCCGTCCAGAGTCCTCGCCGTGCTGGCCATCGCGCTGTTGGCGGGCTGCGCCTACAGCCAGCACCTGAAGCGGGGTGACGAATACCTCCAGGCCAAGCAGTGGCAGGCCGCCCAGTCGGAATACGAGGCCGCCATCTCCCAGGACCCCGGGCGCCCGGAGGGCCCCGCCCGGATCACCGCCCTCAAGGAGGCCTGGGCCACCGAGTTCACCCTCCAGGCGGACCACGAGCGCTCCGGCAAGCAGTACGGCGAGGCGGTGGACGACTACCAGCGCGCGCTGCAGATCGACCCCGGCAACCCCTCCGCCACCGCGCGCCTGGCCGAGACCCTGGATGACTGGGTGAAGGCCTCCCGCCTGCTCATCGCCAACCGCCAGCTGACCCAGGCGCTCTCGGAGCTGGACGCGCTGCTCAAGCGGATGCCCTCGCACCAGGGCGCCTACTCCGCCCGCGAAGAGGCGCGCTTCATGCTCGCCGCCCAGAGCTTCGCGGTGGCGGAGAACTTCGAGAAGACCGGCAAGCTGGGCAACGCGCTGATCGAGTACCTGCGCGCGGACCAGGCCCGGGTGGGCGCCACCCCCGCGCGCGAGCGCGCCGAGGTCGTCCGCAAGAAGCTGCTCGACTCCATCGCCTGGTACGGCGTGGTCAGCCCGGTGGTGGACCGCGCCAACGCCCCGGACGTGGCCGCCCGCTTCACCGCAGGCAGGCTCGGCGCCACCGGGCAGCGCGTCCCCATCCGCTTCGTCACCGCCGCCCCGCCCAACTCGCTCGGCCTGAAGATCTCCCTCACGCTGGACCGCGTGGTCTTCAACAAGGAGAAGGAGACCACCCAGCGCGTCCAGAAGTACACCTCCGGGGTCCGCTCGGTCCCCAACCCCAAGCGCTCGGAGGCGGAGAAGTCCCTGCTCTCCACCGAGCGGAAGCTGGAGGAGGACGAGGACGACGCGGACCGCGCGCTGCGCACCTTCCTGGACGCCACCGCCGAGCTGGAGCGCGTCCGCGCCCTCTTCGACCGCTGCAAGTTCGACGCGTTCACCCGCTGCCAGAAGTCCGCCACCGACTGCGGGTTGGCCTCGGCCAACAACAGCTCCGGCGGCCCGCCGCGCGAATGCAAGGAGCTGCTCTGCGACCCCGCCCAGTGCGCCGCGGACGACGCCGCGGTGACCAAGCAGAAGGGGAACGCGCAGACCGCCCGGGACCGGCTGGAGGCGCTCGCCCAGGCCGAGGCGCGGCAGAAGAAGGACGTGCAGCGCTGGCGGGACGTGGTCTTCCGCGAGCCGCTCACCATCGACGAGCCGATGCAGGCGGACTACTACTTCGACGTGGAGCTCCACCGCGCCACCGTGCGGACCTCGGTGACGCTGCAGCTGGAGAGCCTCACCGCCGAGGCGCCGCCCGCCCCCATCACCCACGACTACGTGGTGGTCCACGAGGACACCACCCACAAGGCCTTCGAGAAGTACGGGATCATCGCGGACCCGCTCCAAGTGAAGAACGAGCTGGAGCTGCGGCTGGCGGTGGGGGACGCGGTGCTGGTGGACGTCTTCAACCGGGTGAAGGCGCGCTTCGAGACCTACCGGCAGGCGCTGCTGGCGGACGCGCGGCGCGGGCTGGTGCGCGCCGGCGCCGAGGACGCCATCGAAGCGTCCGTGCGCGCGGTGCTCTCCAGCCCGGACGCGCCCCCCAAGGACCTGCTCCAGGCGATCGGCCGCGCCCGCGGGGTGAACGCGCCGGAAGGGATTCTGGCCCTGTGAGGCGCGCCGCCGCCCTGCTCTTGCTGTGCGCCGGCTGCGCGGGCTCCTGCGGCGGACCCAGAGTCCCCCGCGCGCCGCTCGCGCTCCCGCCCGCCGGCAAGGAGCTGCTGGTGGGCGGCGGCTACGCCAAGAAGGACTCCTGGGACGTGGAGCTGCCGGACGGCGGCCACCAGGTCTTCGAGCGAGCGGCGGGCCTCAAGCCCGTCTGGGAGGAGGCGCTCGCGCTCAAGGACTCCCAGCCCGGTGACGCGCAGGCGCGCGCCCTGCACGTGCTGGAGGGGACGAGCGCGGCGGATCCGCTCCACCAGCGCGCGAAGGCGCTGCTGGACTGGCTGCGGCAGCGCTAGCGCGCCAGCGGTACCGGAGAGGTCCGCCTCGTGCGAGGATGCGCGCCTTCAAATTCACGGAGAACCCATGTCCCAGGCGCCGCACTACAAGCACAACCTCCGAGACATCCAGTTCAACCTCTTCGAGTTCTTGGACATCGCCAGCACCTCGCTGGGGAAGAAGCCGTTCGGGGACTTCGACGAGGCGGCGGCGCGGCAGACGCTGGAGACGCTCGCCCCCATCTGCGTGGACGGGCTGGGCGGCAGCTTCCACGAGGGGGACGTGGTCCCGCTGGTGCTCGACAAGCAGACCGGCAACGTCACGCTGCCCAAGGGGACGAAGAAGTCCTTTGACGTCTATTACGAAGCGGGGATGAACGCGCTGGACCTGCCGCCGCACTTGAACGGCGTGGGCGCGCCGCCTTCGTTCTCCTGGGCCGCCTTCGAGATGGTGGTGGGGGCCAACCCGGCCGTCGCCTTCTACGTGCTGGGCAACGTGCTGGCGCGGATCATCGACCAGCTCGGCACCGAGGCGCAGCGCAAGCGCTACGTGATGCCGATGCTGGAGAAGCGGTGGGGCGGCAGCATGGTGCTCACCGAGCCGGACGCCGGCAGCGACGTGGGCGCCGCCCGGACCAAGGCGCGCCACGTGAAGGACGACGTCTGGGAGCTGGAGGGCGTCAAGCGCTTCATCACCAACGGCGACTTCGACGCGGTGGAGAACGTGGTCCACCTGGTGCTGGCGCGCCCCGAGGGCGCGGGCGGCGGCACCAAGGGGCTCTCCATGTTCATCGTCCCCAAGTTCTGGGTGGACGAGCAGGGGCGCATGGGCGAGCGCAACGGCGTCTACTGCACCAACGTGGAGAAGAAGATGGGGCTCAAGGTCTCCGCCACGTGCGAGATGACCTTCGGGGACGGCAAGCCGGCGCGCGGGCTGCTCGTGGGCAACGTGCATGACGGGATCAGGCAGATGTTCCACGTCATCGAGCACGCGCGGATGGCGGTGGGCATGAAGTCCATGGCCACGCTCTCCACCGCGTACCTCAACGCGCTCGCCTACGCGAAGGAGCGCGTCCAGGGCCCGGACCTGCTGCAGGCGCGGGACAAGGCGGCGCCGCGGGTCACCATCCTCCACCACCCGGACGTGCGCCGGATGCTGCTCCTCCAGAAGAGCCACGCGGAAGGCATGCGCGCGCTCATCCTCTTCACCGCGTCCCAGCAGGACGAGGTGGCGCTCAAGGGCGGCCACCACTCGCCAGACGCGGCCGCGCCAGACGCGCTCAACGACCTGCTCTTGCCGCTGGTGAAGGGCTACTGCTCGGAGAAGGCCTACGAGCTGCTCGGGGTCAGCCTCCAGTGCTTCGGCGGCTCCGGCTACCTGCAGGACTACCCGATCGAGCAGTACATCCGGGACCAGAAGATCGACTCGCTCTACGAGGGCACCACCCACATCCAGGCGCTGGATCTCCTGATGCGCAAGGTGGCCAAGGACGGCGGCGCCACCCTCCAGGGGCTGCTCTCCCGCATCCGCCAGACGCTCGACTCCGCGGAGGGCGGGGACGCGCTCAAGGCCGAGCGCGCCGCGCTGGGCGAGGCGCTGGGCCACATGGAGGGCGCGCTCAACGCCCTGATGGAGAAGCTCGGCGAGTCGCTCTACCACGTGGGGCTGCAGGGCAACCGGGTGCTCTACTCGCTCGCGGAGCTGGTGATCGGCTGGCTCCTGGTGCGCCACGCCGCGGTGGCGGTGAAGAAGAAGGGCGCGGCGAGCGGGCCGGACGCCGCCTTCTACGAAGGGAAGATCGCCTCCGCGCGCTTCTTCTGCCGGGAGGTCCTGCCCAACCTCGCCCTCACCGCGCGCCACGTCACCCAGAGCACGCTCCAGGCCATGGACGTGGCGGAAGAGGCCTTCTAGCGGCCGTTCAGCCTGGGAGCGGCAGCGCCACGGTGAAGGTGGTGCCCTGCCCCGGCGCGGAGTCCACGGAGATCTTCCCGCGGTGGCCGCGCAGGATCTCCCGCGTCAGGTAGAGCCCCAGCCCCAGGCCGCCAAACTGGCTGGCCGGGGCGTTGCGCGCGCGGAAGAACCGCTCGAACACCCCGGGCTGGTCCTCGGGCGGGATGCCGATTCCCTCGTCCTGCACCGTCACCACCGCCTCGCCGTCCCGCGCCCCCACGCAGACCCGCACCGTCCCCCCACGCGGGCTGTACTTCACCGCGTTGTCCAGGAGGTTGCTGAGCACCTGCTCCAGCCGGCTGGCGTCCGCCTCCACCGTGAGCTCACCGTTGGTCTGCAGCTCGAAGCTGCGGTGCGGGCTGCCGAGCCGGAAGTTGCCCACCACCTCCTCCACCAGGCGATCCAGCCGGAAGGGCGCCTGCCGCAGCACCATCCGCCCGGACTGGAGGCGAGAGAAGTCCAGCAGGTCATTCACCAGGACGATCACCCGCCGCAGCGAGCCCTGCGCCTGCTGCAGCGGCCCCGCGGTCACCGGCTGCCCGGCCTGCGCGGCGCGCACCAGCGCCGCCAGCCGCAGCGCCAGCGGCGTGAGCGGGGTGCGCAGCTCGTGCGCGGCGATGGAGAGGAACTCGTCCCGCTTGCGCACCTCCTCCTCGGCGATGGTCCGCGCGGCGTGCTCCCGCTGGAGCAGCTGGCGCCGCTGCGCGTCCACCTCCTTGCGCGCGGTGATGTCCCTGAAGTACCAGCCCTGGCCGAAGTAGATCCCCTCTTCGCTGCAGATGGGCGCCACGTACCGCTCGAAGGTCCGCCCATCCAGCAGCTCCACCTCTTCGGAGCTCACCTGCTCGGGGTGCGTCTCCAGATACGCCACCCGCGCCAGGAAGCCCTCGGGGTGCGCCACCCGCGGCGCCGCGGCCCCGAAGAGCGGCCCGGGGTCCACCGCCGGGTCGAAGCCCCAGAGGTCCCGGAAGCGCCGGTTGGAGGAGACCACCTTCCCGCTCGCGGAGAGCACCAGGATGCCTTCGATGGAGGCCTCGTTCTCGCACGCCAGCAGCGTCCGCTGCTCCTCCAGCCGCGCGTAGAGGCGCCGGTAGGAGAGCGCGCGCTGCAGCAGGCGGGCGAGCCGCTCGAGCAACCCGGCGAGCCGGGGCGCGTTCGGCGGCAGCTGCCGGAACGCCAGCAGGAGCCCCCAGCGCGCGCCGCCGTCCCGCATCCCGTACCACCAGCGCACGGTCTCCTCCCGGGAGAGCTCCGGGTAGGGGAGCGGCAGCCGCTCCCAGGCCACCTCGCCGTTGGAGGAGGCAGGGCGCGTGAGGGAGAGCCGGAGCGACTCGCGGGAGAGGCCGGCCGCGCCGAGCACGCGCGCCCCGCCGCCGTCCTCGGGCAGCTCCACGCAGAGCGCGGCCGCGGCCCCCAGGCGCTCCGCCAGCTGCTGGGCGAAGGCGGCGATGGACGCCCCCGGGTCGAACAGGCGCAGCGCGGCCACGGTCAGCTCCTGCAGCGCGCTCAGCAGCGCCAACCGCTCGTCGTCGCTGATCAACCCGTGGCCCGGGGGCACTACCCCCGGGCCGCTCGCCGCGTCCAATCCGTCCATGGTCTAGAAAGCCATGATCACTGCGGTCTTGTTGTGGAACTGCGGGACCCCACCTCGCATGGCCCCTACCTCGCCGAGCGTGAGGCAGCCGATGAGGGGGAATTCGTCCTGGAGGGTGTCCCCCACCGTGCAGAGCTCCTCCTCCAGGTTGTTGCCGAAGAGCCGGTAGCGCGAGAAGCAGCCAAAGAGGATGCCGCCAGCGCCCGGCGCGCTGGCGCGTCGGCGGGCCCGGAGCGCCGCGGCGTGCGCGGCCTCCAGGAGGTCGCTCCGCTGGCCCGCCATCAACCGGACGAGGCTGCCCTCGGGGATCTCCGCCACGCAGTCCAGCGCGCCGTCCGCGGTGACGGAGATGGGGTCCCGGATCAGGTGATCTCCGAAGGCCTGGGGGATGCCGAGCGGGTGGAGCATGGCGAACTCGGCGAAGGAGTCCGCGGTCACCTCGTCCCCGTGGCGCTCGGCGGTGGCGCGGTAGACGTCGAAGGCGCGCTGGAAGTCCAGCTCCTCCAGCCGGGGGCCGGACGCGCGCGTGACCAGGGTGGCGGGCCCGTACGGGAGCCACCCGTGGTGCAGGATGATCGCCGGGGACGCGTCATCCTCGAGCGCGAGCGCCACCGCCCTGTCGCGGTACGCGTGCCCGCGCAAGAGCTCGCAGGCGTGGGTGAGCAGCAGGTTGTCCCCCACGCCGCCGCCCGCCCAGGTCATTCCCGCCCCACCCTCCTCCACGCCGCCGCGCAGCACCTCGGCGGCCGCGCGGGAGGTGGCGTCCGCCAGCAGCACCAGCGACCGGGCGCGCCGCTCGTGCAGGAGCCCCATCCCGGAGAGCGCCTGCGCCACGGCCATCCGCCCCGCCGCGCGGGCGTTGACGCTCACCGGGCCGCCCACCCCGAGCCCCACGCGTACCGTGTTGGACCAGACCGCGCCCACCGCCAGCCCCTCGCGCAAGAGCCGCCGGCCGCAGATGACGCCCGCGGTGGTGCAGCCAATCCACGGCAGCCCCGCGAGCGGGCCGGCGAGCGCCCGGGCGATCTCCGCCGGCTCGTAGTTGTCCGTGCTGAACACCACGGCGAAGGCGCAGCGCGCGTGCCCGTTCCCCCCGCGCGCGTGCTCTGTGGCCTCGGCCGCGGCCTCGGCGGCGCTGGGCGCGGTGCTCCATCCGACCGAAAGCCGCATACGTTGAAAGCCCCTCCTCCCCCGTGGATATGGCTATGAATCAACGGTTGCGGGCACCAGCGTCCGCGAAGGGTGGGACGGCCACCCAGCCAGCCGCCCGCGGGCGCCGGGGCGGTCGCCCTTGGCCCAAGGTGCGCTATCGTCCCTTCGCGTGACGCAGGTCAGGGACCTCTCCTCGGACTCGGTGGAAGCGCTCAAGGCGCGGCTGGGGCCCTACGGCCTGGTGCAGCGCCCCGCCCAGCGCGTCTACCTGGAGCTGGCCAAGCTGCTCGGCCACGGCGAGACGGTGGGCATGGCGCACGAGGCGCGGCTGGGGGAGGAGATCCTCGCCATGCTGCAGGAGTTCGAGAACCTGAACGTCTTCTCGCTGCTCAAGCTGCTCAGCGGAGGCGAAGTGGTGGTCGGCCGCTCGCAAGAGTGCGACCTCACCATCCACGAGCCCTCCGTCTCCAGCCGCCACGCGCTCATCCAGTGGCAAGCGGACCGGCAGGTCTGCACCGTGAAGGACCTGGACTCGCGCAACGGCACCTTCGTCAACGCCAAGCGCACCTTCGCCCGCCAGACCGTGCTGGGGGACGGGGATGCGATCAGCTTCGGCGACGCCCAGTTCCTGCTGCTGCGCCCGGAGACCCTGCGCGAGCAGCTGGAGAGCTTCCGCGAGCGGATCCGCTAGGCCCCAGCCGAGCCCAGCAGCCGCTTCGCCAACGCCAGCTCCGCGGCGCGCTGCGCGTAGCCTGCGGGCAAAGGCGGCGGGTGCGCGCGGAAGGCGGCCACCACGCGCGCCAAATATTCGCGCAGCGGCGTGTGACGGAACTTGAGCTGCGCGCGCGCCTTCTCCGGCGAGAGGCAGGACATCCAGCGCACGCTGAAGGGCGAGGCGCTCTTCGCGGAGAGCCGCGCCGCCTCCAGCGCCTGCGGCTCCACCTCCACCAGGCGCACCTTCGCCGCCCCCAGGACCTCGCCGAGCAGCGCCAGGAGCGTGGGCAGCGGCACCACCTCGTCCTGGCAGAGGTTGTAGGCCTCGCCCACGCCGCTCCCCTGCGCGAGCAGCGCGCAGATCTGCGCGGCCACGTCATCGCCGTAGACGTGGCGGCAGTCCCGGCCGAGCCCTTTGGGCAGCAGGAGCGGCCCGCCGTCCAGAATGCGCAGGCAGTAGCCATCCAGCCGCTGGTAGTAGTCCCCCGCGCCGTTCACCATGGGCAGGCGCAGGCGCGTAGCCCGAAAGCCCTGCGCCGCGGCCTCCACCAGCACGTCCTCGCAGGCGCGCTTGCCCACCCCGTAGAGCCACTCCTCGCGCTCGGCGGGCTCGGCGGGCTCGGCCATCACCGGCAGGCCGTAGTGCTCCTCCGAGGCGGGGCGCGGGGCGTCCGGACAGACCAGGTACACCTGCCCGGTGCTGATGAGGACGTAGTGGCCGGCCCGCTCGCCCAACCCCTCCACCACGCCGCGCACGTCCGCCTCCTTGTACGCGGCGAAGTCCACCGTGGCGTCGAAGTGGCGCTTGCGCAGCGCGTCCGCGAAGGCGGGGGTGGTGCGGTCCGCCTGCAGTCGCTCCACCCGCCCGCCGAACGCGTCCGGCCGCGTGCCCCGGTTGAGCAGCGTCACCTGGTGGCCCGCGGCGAGCAGGTGCCACACCAGGGCCTGGCCCAGAAAGCGCGTCCCGCCAATCACCAGCACGTGCATGGGCCCAAGACCCTAGTACACCGGAGGAGCCCGCGACCTCCGCTCGTGGGGCACGGGCGCCCTCGACTTCGCTCGGGCTGAGCGGGGGCTAGCGCAAGAGCCGCCGCAGCACCGCCAGCGGCACCGTGTAGGGCGGGTAGCGGACCTTGAGGTCGAGCAGGAAGCGGCGCTTCACCACGCCCTTGTAGTGGGAGAAGGCGTCGAAGCTGGCCCGGCCGTGGTACCCGCCGGTGCCCGAAGAGCCCACGCCGCCGAAGGAGAGCTCCGTCGCGCCGAAGTGGACCATCACGTCGTTGGTCACCGCGCCGCCGCTGCTGGTTTGGCGCAGCACCTTCTCGTTCACCGCGGCGCTGTTGGAGAACGTGTAGAGCGCGAGCGGCCGCGGCCGCTCCCGGACGAAGGCGATCGCCTCGTCGGTGCTGGAGACCTCGATGATCGGCAGCAGCGGGCCGAAGATCTCCTCCTCCATGAGCGGGGAGCGCAGGTCCACCTCGGTGAGGACGGTGGGCGCCACGTAGCGGGCCGCCGCGTCCACCTCGCCGCCGAAGGCGACCTTCCCGCCGGCCATCAGCCCCTGCAGCCGCTCCAGGTGGCGCGCGCTGACGATCCGCGCGTAGTCCCGGCTCGCCTTGGGCTGCTCGCCGTAGAACGCGCGCACGTTGCGGCGGATGGCCTCCACCAGCTCCCCGGCGCGCGAGCGGTGGACCAGCACGTAGTCCGGGGCGATGCAGGTCTGCCCGGCGTTGGTGAACTTCCCCCAGGTGATGCGGCGGGCCGCCATCTCCAGCTCCACGCGCTCATCCACCAGGCACGGGCTCTTCCCGCCCAGCTCCAGCGTGCAGGGCGTGAGGTGCCGGGCGGCCGCCTCCATCACCAGCCGCCCCACCCGGGTGCTGCCGGTGAAGAAGACCGTGTCCCACTTCTGTTCGAGCAGCGCCTGCGAGGCCTCCGGCCCGCCCTGCACCACCGCCACGAAGCCATCGTCGCCGAAGGCCTCCTCGAGCAGCTGCTGCACCACCCGCGCGGTGGCGGGCGCCAGCTCGGAGGGCTTCACCACCGCGTTGCAGCCGGCGCTGATCGCCCCGATCAGCGGGCAGACGATGAGGTAGAGCGGGTAGTTCCAGGTACCGATGATCAGCGCCGTCCCCAGCGGCTCGGGGTACCGGTAGCTCTGGCCGGGCTGGAGGACGAACGGCGTGGAGACGCGCGCAGGGCGCATCCAGCCCTTGAGGTGCTTCTTGGCCAGCCGCAGCTCCTGGTAGCAGAAGCCCATCTCCGCCAGGAAGCTCTCGTGCCGCGGCTTGCCCAGGTCCTCCTCGAGCGCGGTGAAGAGCGCCTCCTCGTGCCGGCGGAGCGCCTTCTCGAGCGCGTTCAGGCGCGAGAGGCGGGCGGAGGCCGCGCGGGTGGCGTCGGTGCGGAAGTAGGCCCTCGCGCGCTCGGCGAGCGCGGGGACGGGGCTCAAACGGGCGGGCTCTCTCATCCCCCGGAGTCTAACGGAGGGAGCTCTGCTCCAACCAACCGCGGACCTCCGCGGCCCGAGCGGTGCGCCGCTCGCCCTCCAGAATGGCCAGCGCCTGCTCGGCGAGCGCGCGCGGCCGGGCGCCGCGCTCCCCCGTGGCGAAGAGCGCCTGGGCCAGGCCAAAGAGCGTCTCCACCCTGAGGTCCGAATCGCCCCCCTTGAGCGCCAGCAGCTCGGGGAGGACGGCCTCCAGCGTCTGCCGGGCGACCCGGGCGCGTCCTTGCGCAAGGTCCGCGCGCGCCAGTCCGGAGCGGTAGCGCAGCTTCTCCTCCGGGGTGGCCTCGGCGCTCAGCCCCTGCAGCTCCTCGAAGCGCGCGCGCGCCGAGCCCACCTTCCCCACCGCGAGCTCCAGCTCAGCGAGCGAGGCGTACGGCATGCGGGCCAGCGGCTCCTTGGCGGGCCAGGCCGCGCGCAGCGCGCGGCTGGCCACCTCCAGGACCGCGAGCGCCTCCTCTTTGCGGCCGCTCCGGAAGAGCACCTCGGCCAGGTTCATCCGCGCCACGTTGGTGACCACCGCCTCCTCGCCGGCCGCATGGAGCAGCACCTTCACCGCGCGAGTGCCCAGGGCGATGCCTTGCTCGTACTCGTACAGGTGGTTGTGGACGCGGCAGAGGTTGAGCAGGTCGATCCCAAAGTTGGTGTTCAGCTCGCCTTGCACCGCCGCGTTCACCTGGCTCGAGCGCTGGTAGGCCTCCTTCGCCGCCTCCCACCGCTCCAGGTTGCTCATCCGCTGACCGAGCCGCGCCCACGTCTGGCCGGTGCGCAGGTGCATCTCTCCGTAGAGGCGCTGGGCGATCGCCACCGCTTCGCGCCCCATCGCCTCGGCCTTCTGGCCGTCGTTCTCGATGTACGAGGAGTAGATGAGCGCCTGCGCGCGCAGCGCGTCCGGGCGGTCCAGCCGCTCCACCACCGCGTTGAGCGGCGGCACCCACTTCGCCGCCTCGTCGTAGTGGTGGTGGTTGACCTCCGAGTTGACCAGCCGCATCAGGGCCCGCGCGGCCACCTCGTCCGCGCGCCCGGCCTGCGCGGCCCAGACCGCCTTCGTCAGCGTCTCCACGCTCGTGCGGTCGCCCTTGGTGCCCTGGACGGTGCCCGCCAAGAGCAGCGCCTCGGCCTCGAGCGGGCGGTAGCCCACGGCCAGGGCGCGTGGGAGCAGCGCGCTGATCGCCTCGTGCGCTTTCACCAGGTGGCCGGTGTCCAGCTCCGCCTCCGCGCGCGCCAGCCCCTCGCGCACCGCGGCCACCTCCTGCGCCTGCCGGGGGTCCTTCGGCGGCTTCACCGGCCGCCGCAGCGCCTCCACGTTCTCGCAGTCCGCGAGCTCCGGCAGCCCGTGCGCGGCCTCCACCGCCTTGTTCACCGCGGGCTTGTCCGCCGTCTCCAGCACCGTCACCAGCGCAAAGAAGGCGCTGCGCCGCTCGTCCAGGCACTGCATCCGCAGGGAGAGCACCTCGTCGGACTGCTCGCCCCGCACCCGGGTGGCCTCGCACGCGTCCTTGCGCTGCGCGCTCCAGGACTGGGCGTACCCGTCCAGCGCGGCCTTCACCCGCCCGAAGGTGTCCTGCGTCCCGGGGAGCCCGGAGGCCGCGAAGGCGGCCGCCACCGCCTGCTGCTGCGGTTGGCTCCAGTGCTGCGCCAGGCTGGAGGGGCCCTCGCAGCGCGCCACCTGCCGCCGCCCCAGCGCCTGCGCCCCCACCGCCACGCCCACCAGCGTCACCGCCGCCAAGCCCCAGCCGGTCAGCCGCCGCCGCCGCGCGGAAGGGTCCTTGGCGAGCTCCGAGAGCACCGCCCCCAGATCCGCGTAGCGCTCCTCCGGCCGCTCCCGCACGCAGCGCAGCGCCACCTTGCGCAGCCAGGGCGGGACGGCGCTGCCGCGCGGCGCCTCCTTCACCTGCCACCCACTGACGCGGGCGCTCGCGTCGTACGGGCGCTCGCCGTAGAGCGCCTGGTAGAGCGTCACCCCGAAGCTGAACTGGTCCGAGAGCGCGTCCCCGGTGGTCCCCTTGAACTGCTCGGGCGCCATGTACGCCGGCGTCCCCAGCAGCTGATCTGCCTGCGTCAGCGTGGCGCTCAGGAGCGAGGCGCGCTCCACCTCCCCGGCGGGCGGCGGGGGCGTCTGCGCTGCGGCCGGCGGCGCCGCGCCCTCAGCCTTGGCCAGACCGAAGTCGGTGACGAAGACGCGCCCGTCCTTCTGCACCAGCACGTTGTCCGGCTTGAAGTCCCGGTGCACCATCCCCGCGCGGTGCGCGGCCCAGAGCCCCTCTCCAGCGGCCTGCAGCGCCTGCTTCACCTGCTGCCACGAGCGACGTTGCTTGAGCCAGGCGGTGAGGGTCTGTCCCTCCACCAGGTCCATGGCCAGGTAGACCCGGCCGTCCGGCAGCGAGCCCGCGTCGTGCACGGCCAGCACGTTGGGGTGGGACAGCTTGGCCATGGCCTGCGCCTCGCGCAGCAGCCGCGCCGGGCTGCCGCCGCGCGAGAGATCCGCCTTGAGCAGCTTCACCGCCACCCGCCGGTCCAGCTCCGGGTCGTACGCGGCGTACACCACGCCCATCCCGCCCTGTCCGAGCACGTCCAGCACCACGTAGCGCCCGAGCGCGGCGCCTCGGGCGAGCGGCGCAAAGCGGGCGCCGGTGTCCAGGCCGGGCGTCGGGTCACCCGTGTCCTCTCCGGCCAGGCCGGTCCCCAACCGCAGCTGCTTCACCGCGCAGTGCGAGCACCCCTCCACGTGCTGGCTGAGCTCCCGGGTCTGGGTGGGCGGCAGCTCGCCGCGCGAGAGCGCCCGCAGCGCGTCCGAGGGCGGGCAGCTCGGGGAGGCGGTGTCCATGCGCCCCGGAGCTTACCGGCCGCGCCCGGCCCGCTCGAAGGTGGGACACCCCCCGCATGCGGGAGCGGAGGTGCTCTGCGCGCTCGTCAGGGGTGGAGCACGCAGCCGCCGGTGACGTCCCCGCGCCACTTGGCGCGCATCGCCTCCTGGAAGCGCGCGAGCGGGAAGACGTGCGAGACGTGCGGGCGCAGCTGCCCGGCGTTCGCCCAGGCGAGGATCTTCTCCAGGCGGGGCGGCCGGGAGGCGGGGTCGTTCACGGTGGAGATGACGGTGGGGCAGCCGAGTACGGAGAGCCCCTTCATCATGATCAAGTTGGTGGGGAGCTGGTTCGCGTTGGGCGCGCCGCGGCCGCCCTTGCCCTTGGCCACGAACGGCGTGGAGGCCCAGCCCACGATCAAGAAGCGCGCGCCGAAGCGCACGCAGCGCAGCGACTCGAGCGAGATCTCCCCGCCCACGCCGTCGTACACCACGTCCACGCCCTTGCCGCCGGTGAGCGCCTTCACCTCGTCCCGGAAGGGGCGCACGCCCTGCTCGGCGCGGCAGTTGATCACGTGGTCCGCGCCCTCCGCGCGCACCTTGGCCAGCTTCTCGTCCGAGCGGCCGGTGGCGATGACGGTGGCGCCCAGCCGCTTGGCGAGGTGCACCGCGGCCAGGCCGGTGGAGCCGGAGGCGCCGTGGATGAGGACCGTCTCCCCGGCCTGCAGCTGCCCGCGGGTGACCAGGCAGTGGAACGCGGTCTCGTAGTTGCCCAGCAGGTTGCAGGCTTGATCGAACGAGAGCGGCGCGGGGATGGGGAAGAGCGCCTCGCGCGGCGCCACCGCCCAGCTCGCGAAGCCGCCGTACGCCCGGTAGGCGCCGGAGGAGCGCGGCCCCACCTGGAAGCCGTCCGCGAGCACGCGCTCGCCCAGGGCGAGCCCGGCGTCCTTCCCGGCCCAAGCGACGACGCCGGCGTACTCCAGCCCGGGCGTGTACGGCGCCGGCGCCTGATGCTGGTACTGGCCGCTGGTCATCAGCAGATCCACCCAGCCCACGGCGGCGGCCTTCACCTCCACCACCACGTCCCGCGGGCCGAGCGCGGCCACGTCCGGGAAGGGCATGGGCACGAGCGCGGCGTGGCGGTCGATGGCGTCCAGCGGCTCCTCGCCGAGCTGCGAGACGACGACGCGGGCGCCCGCGGGGTGGCCGGTGGACATGCGAAGGGGCGCCTAGACCGCCACGGCGAAGTCCCGCAGCGCGCTGTTGAGCGAGGTCTTCTTGTCGGTGCTCTCCTTGCGCTGGCCGATGATCAGCGCGCAGGGCACCTGGAAGCTGCCGGCGGGGAACTTCTTCTCCCGGGTGCCGGGGATGACCACGCTGCGGGCGGGGACGCGGCCCTTGTAGATTTTCTCTTCGGGGCCGGTGACGTCGATGATCTGCGTGCTCGCGGTAAGCACGACGTTGGCGCCGAGCACCGCCTCTTCTTCGACCACCACCCCCTCCACCACGATGGAACGGGAGCCGAGGAAGGCGCCGTCCTCGACGATCACCGGCGAGGCCGAAGGTGGCTCGAGCACGCCGCCCAGCCCCACGCCGCCGGAGAGGTGGACGTTCTTGCCCACCTGCGCGCAGGAGCCGACGGTGGCCCAGGTGTCCACCATGGTGCCCGCGCCCACGTAGGCGCCGATGTTCACGAAGCCGGGCATCACCACCGCGCCGCGCTCGATGAAGCTGCCGTAGCGCACCGTGCCTGGCGGCACCACCCGAACGCCGGCGGCCTCGAGCCCGCGCTTGAGGGGGATCTTGTCGAAGAACTCGAAGGGCGGGGTCTCCAGGACCTTCATCTCCGCCACGGCGAAGTAGAGGAGGATCGCCTCCTTCACCCAGGCGTTCACCGTCCAGCCGGACGGGCCCTTCTGCGCGACCCGGAGCTTGCCGGAGTCCAACAGGGCGATCGTCTGGCGGACCGCGTCCGCCACCGCCGGCTCCTTGAGGCGCGCGCGGTCGGCGAACGCGGCGGAGATTGTCTGTGCGAGCTCATCCATGCGGGAGGGCTTCTAGCGCGCAGGGGGCGCTCCCGTCACCCGTTGCCCGTCAGCCGTCAGCCGTCACCCGAACCCGTGCCCGAACCCGTACCCGTACCCGTCACCGAACCCGCACGCGAACCCGAACCCGAACTGCAGTGCCTGCTTCGTCGAGGATCCCGCCCATCAACGCCGCGGCCTGCATGGACGCAGCGCCTGAGGCCCTCGCGACCTCGGTCGGGTTCGGGTTCGCGTGCGGGTTCGGTGACGGGTACGGGTACGGGTACGGGTGACGGGTGACGGGTGACGGGTGACGGGTGACGGCTGACGGCTGACGGGCAACGGGTGACGGGTGAGGGGTGACGGGCCACGGGCACGGGGCTCGTGACCCTCGCCTCTAGAACCTCGGGCGCTTCAGCTCATTCGCCGGCAGCGGGGCGGGCGTTGGCGCGGGCTCGGGCGCCGCGACCGCCGGCGTCCCCAACCCCTCCGGAATGGGCGGGGTCTCCTCCGCGCCCTCCTCGTCCGCGAGCTTCTTTCCGCGCGGCTTCACGCCCTTCGCCGCGGCCGGCGGCCTGGGCATCACGGTGGGCGGCTCCTCCAGCCCGCGCACCTCGGGCTCCTGCCCGCGCACCAGCGGCTCGAGCGGCTCCGAGTCCGCGCCCGGCTCAGCAGCGGCAGCGGCCGGCTGGGGCGGCGGCGTCACCGCGGCGGCCGGGGCGGCCTTCTTCTCCGGGGCGGGCGCCCGCTCCACGCGCGGAGAGTCCCCCGCGGGCAGCAGCGCCACCACCAGCCCCACCAACAACAGCAGCGCCAGCGCGCCGGCGCCGGCGATCATCGCCCACCGCTTGGCGCCCAGCGACAGCCCGGCCGCCTTCAGCTCATCCAGTGTGGAGCGCCGCGGCACCTCCGGCGAGGTCGGCATCACCATGGCCGGCTGGAACGGCAGCTGCTCCCCGCTCTCCGGCGCGCGCGGGGACGCCACGCCCGGCGAGGACGGCCGAGCGGCCGCCGGCTGCTGCCCGGGCCACGAGCGCGGCGGCGCCAGCGCCGGCGAGGACGGACGCGGCACCGCGGCGGAGCGCACCGGCGCCGCCTGCTTCGCGGAGGGCGGCAGCGACCACGGGCCCGAGGCCTCGGACACGCGCGCGTGCTTGGCGGAAGGCGGCGCGTCGATCGGCCGGGGCGGCCGGATGGCGCCGTCAATCGGCGGGGCATTGCGCGAAGAGGACGGCGGCGCGTCAATCCCGCGCCCGTGCCTGGGCGCGTCCACCGGCGTGGGCTTGGACACCGGGAAGACGTGGGCCTCGGCCGTCTGCCCCTCCGAGCGGTTGCCCGGGTCGGTGATCGGCTCGGTGATCACGTCCGCCTTCTGCCCCGCGCTCACCAGCGCGGAGAGCCGCTCCCCGGTGCGCAGGGTGGCCGCGAGCAGCTGCGCGGGGATCGGCGCCTCGAGCGTCACCCGGCGCCCGGGCGGCTCGATCACCGTCTGCTCCTCGTCCGTGTCCCGGCGGCGCGGCCGGCGATCCAGCGCGAGCTTCGCCAGGAGGTCATCCGGCGCGCGCGAGGGCTCCAGCTCCTCGCGGCCCACCAGCACCGGGCCGCTGCCTTCCGTCTGCGCCTCGAGCGCGCTGGCCGAGCGGCCGAGGAACTCCGCGGCCTCCGCCGCGAGCGGACGCCCCAACGGCGAGGTGTCCAGCAACAGGCGCAGCGCGTCCACCAGCGGCGCGGGCAGCTGCGCCGGGGGCGCGGCGCGCCACTGTCCGGTGGCCACCTGGTGGATGAGCGCCATGGTGGAGAGCCCGGTGGGCAGCGGCATGCCGGCGGCCACGCAGAGCATCACCCCCAGCGCGTACACGTCCGCCTCGGGCGAGGGCTCCCCACCGCGCGCCCGCTCGGGGCCCAGGTACGGCGCGCTCTTGAGCAGCTGCGCCACCGCGCGCTCCTCGCGGCGGCGGTCCGTCAGCCGGTTGGCGAGCACCAGCGGCAGGTCCCAGAGGATGTACTTGCCGTCATCCAGGAGCAGCACCGAGTCCGCGGAGAGCTCGCCGTGCACCACGCCCTGCGCGTGCACCGCCGCGAGCGCCGCCGCCACCGAGGCGCCCATCCGCGCCACCACCAGCGGCGAGAGCGGGGCGGTGAGCGCGGACACCAGCCGGCCGTCCGGGAAGTGCATCGCCACGTAGGCGGACTGGCCCACCAGGCCGGTCTCGCGGATCCTCGGGAGCGTGGGGTGGCTGGGGATGGACTCCAGCGCCTTGGCGGCCGCCACGCCGTTGGCGGCCAGCGGCAGCCAGCGGATGGCCAGGCGCTCGCCAGACTCGACGTCCTCGGCGCACTCCAGCCGCCCCACCCCGTCACAGCGCAGCGGCGCGCGGACCTTGATGCGCGGATCCAGCTCCCCTTCCGTCTTCATTGCTCCCACTTCCTTCATTTCCTACTTCCCGTCCACCACCGCGCCATCCGCGCCCACGAACACCAGCCTGGCGCCGGCGCGGGTGCCAGCCAGCAGGGGAAAGCTGGCGCTCACCGCGGTCGTCCAGCCGGAGCCGTCAAAGCGGGCCACGTTCTTGCCGGTGGCCGCGTAGAGGTCTCCCTCGTCCCGCAGCACCAGCGCCTCCGCCACGCCCGGCGCCGCGGCGATCGGCTGGAAGGCCCCGCCGCCGGTGGAGCGCCAGATCGCGCTGCCCGCGCTCACCACCAGCGTGCCCGAGGCGTTGCTGCTCACCCGGGCCAGCGCCGCGCTGGCGTCCGGGAAGGCCGGGGCGTAGGGCGCCCAGCTGCCGCCGGAGAGGCGCAGCACCGTGCCGGCGTCCCCCACCGCGATCGCCGAGCCCGGCCCCAGGCAGGTGATGCCCGTGAGGTTCTTGGTGGTGCCGCTGCTCATCAGCGCGGAGGCGTTGCCGTCGTACTTGAGGGCCGCGCCGCCGTCCCCCACCGCGTAGAGCTCGGTGTCGCTGACGCGGCAGAGCGCGCGCAGGTTGGCGGCGGTGGCGGTGGTGACCGGCGTCAGCGGCCCGGCGTAGGGCCACTTGTAGAGCCGGCCCGAGGCGCCCGCGGTCAGCGCGAACGAGGTGGCCGCGGCCACCTGGTAGAAGAGCGCGTTCACCGCCGGCCGCGCGAAGGTGCCGGGGCCCCCCGCGTCCGGCCGCAGCGCCAGCTCGCCGTAGGGGCTCATCAACACCACCCCGCCGCCCGGCCGCACCGCCACGGACTGCCAGTCCTCGCCCACCTCGAGCGCCTCGTCGGTGATCACCCCGCGGCGCAGGATGGTGGCGCTGTTGGCGCCAGAGTCCGAGACGATCACCCCGCCCGAGTAGCTGCGGGACATGGCCTGGCTCAGCCCGTAGAAGCGCACCAGCGACTCGCCGGGATCGAACCCGCCCGCCGTCCAGCGGTAGAGCCGGCCGGGCGAAGGCACCGCCGGGGCCGCCGCGGTGAGCACGAAGACGCTGCCGGCCGTCCCCTCCGAAATGCCAAGCACCGGCCCGCCGAGCATGCCGGAGGGCGACTCGAGGCTGGAGAAGGTGGGCGTGGGCACGTAGCGGCGCGCCGAGCCGGTGAGCCCCGCGAGCGAGTAGGTGGGGCCCGTGGGCGAGGGGCCCACCGCGCGGAAGCCCTCGGTGGTGCCGGCGCCGTTGTCCACGTCCGGGAAGAACGCCTTCCCCAGGCCGGGGGAGTAGAGGATGCAGGGGCGCAAGGTGGCGACGCCGCACTGGGCGGAGAGGCGATCATCCCCGCCCGGAGAGACCCAGGCGCCGGTCACCTTGTAGCCGCCGGCGGGCAGGCCGGTGAACGCCCAGGCGCTGCCGTCGTAGCGCAGCAAGAAGCCGCTCTCCGCCGCCACCAGCACGTGCGAAGCGTCCAGCCCGTGCACGGCGATGAAGTCCACCGCGGCGGCGGTGGGCACGCCGGTGTTCACCTGCGTGAAGGCGGTGCCGTCGTAGCGCAGCAGCGTGCCGCCCTGCCCCACCGCGTACCCGAGCGTGGGCGAGGCCAGCCACACCGAAGTGAGCGCCTTGGTGGTGCCGGTGGAGAGCTGGGTCCAGGTGGAGCCGTTCCACTTCGCCGCGTAGCCGGCGGGGCCCACCACCACCACGTGCGAGCCGGCGGCGCTGGCCACCTGATCCACCGCGGTCACCCGGGAGCGCACGCGCGGCCCCACCTGCGCGAGCAGCGCGGCGGCGGGCATGCACACCCCGTTGGTGCAGGTGCCGGTGCACGGCGTGTCCGTGAAGGGGTAGCTGCACTGGCCGGTGCCCATCTCGCAGGTGCCCGGCTTGGACCAGACGCGCACGCTGCCCGGCACGCAGGCGGCGGCGGGCGGGGCGTCACACGTCTTGCCCGCGCAGAGGTCCTGGTCCTTGCAGCGGCCAGCCTCGCAGCCGTTGGCACAGGCGATGTCGGTGGGGGCGTAGACGCAGCGGCCATCCGCCGCCTGGCACACGCCGGTCTGCCCGTAGGAGCGCAGGGTGGTGGCGTCCACGCAGGCGGTGGCGGGCGGCTGCGCGCAGCTGACGCCGGCGCAGGGATCTCCCTTGCAGGCGCCGCTCTCGCAGCCCTGGGCACAGGCGGTGTCGGTGAAGAGGTAGCGGCACTCGCCGACCTCCGGCGAGCAGGTGCCCTGCTCCGCGTAGACGCGCAGCGTGGCGGCGTCCTGGCAGGCGCGCGCGGGCGGGGTGGCGCAGGTGACGTTGGCGCAGGTGTTGGTGCTGGACTTGCTGCAGTGGCCCGCGGTGCAGGCGTAGCCGGGGCCGCAGGGGTTCTGCTCGTCGCAGCGCAGCCCCTCCACGTCCACGGTGAGCGAGGCGCAGCCGGCGGCGGAGAGCAGCGTCAGCAGCGCGAAGAGCGGGCGCATCACTTCCCCCCCGGCTCGGGCAGCGTGAAGTAGAAGGCGGCGCCGGAGCCGGCGGTGAGCAGCCCCCCGCCGATCAGCAGGACGTTGGCGGCGGTCCCCTTGCCGTTGGCGGCGCTGGCGAGCGCCTGCGCCTGGGTGAGCGTGAGCTCGTTGTGCTCGCGGCGGTAGCGCCCCACGTCCGAGCTGCTCATGGAGCCCAGCGCCATGCCCACCACCAGCGCGGTCAGCCCCACCGCGCCGGAGACGACGGAGGCGGTGTGCAGGGTCTCGCGGGAGGGCAGCTGCAGGCCGCGCGAGACGCCCAGGCCCGCCACCGCGGGCGGCGGGCTGGAGGGGGGCTCGGCGGTCACCAGCGGCGGCGCGGCGGAGAGGGCCACGGTGGTGGTCTTGCCGGTGCGGATGGAGACGGTGCGGAGGGCGGCACCGGAGCGCAGCTGCGCGGAGACCTCGTAGTCGCCGGGGGCGAGGAAGGCGGCCACGGGCAGCTCTTCGTAGCGCTTGCCCTGCACCACCACGCTGCCCTCTTCAGCGGCCTCCACCTCGAGCAGCCCGCGGCCGGTGGCCTCGGCGCGCTCGAGCATGTCCCCGAGCAGCTCGGCGACTTCCAGGGCGTCCGGCGCGTTCGGGGCGCGGCGCATGTACAGGCGGAAGTAGTAGGCGGTGTAAGCCTCGTCCCCGAGCTTCTGGTACGCCTTGGCGAGGTCGTAGGCCACCTCCGGCGTCTGCCGCAGCTGGTCCGCCTGCTTGAAGTTCCAGATCGCTGCCCCGAGGTCACCCTCGGAGTAGAGGGACTCTCCCTGCGTGAACAGGGCCTTGAACTTCGCGGCGTCCTCCGGCGAGAGCTCCGGAGAGGAGGGGGCGGCGCTCACGACGAGCGCCAGGACTGCTGCCAACATGAGGAAACTCCCCGGGGTGAAGGGGCGGGCGCTATAGCTGAAAGAGACCGTCACCGACAACCACACCCCCGTACCACCCGTCTCCTCGAAGGGACGGCGGTCGCCAGGGTCCGTCGCATCCGGGGAAGAGGACAGAAAGGTCAGGGACTTGCGCGGTGAAGCGCTGCGCCAGACGAGGAACACGTCGTCCCTCCCCGTGGCCCGTGCCCCGGTGAACCCGTTGCCCGTGGCCCGTTGCCCGTGGCCCGTACCCGTACCCGTCAACGAACCCGCACGCGAACCCGAACCCGACCGAGATCGCGAGAGCCTCAGGGCACTGCGTCCATCCGGGCCGCAGCGTTGTTGGGCGGCTCCTCAACGAAGCAGGCAATGCAGTTCGGGTTCGGGTGCGGGTTCGCGTGCGGTGACGGGTACGGGTACGGGTACGGCTCACGGCCACGGACCACGGACCACGGGCCACGGGCCACGGGCCACGGGCCACGGGCCACGGGCCACGGGCCACGGGAACCACGGCTCTGGGCCGCCCCCTCACGGGTTACCCCGCCCCCCGTCTCCCCGCTACCGCTACCGCGCGGCGAAGCGGCCGGTGGCCTTGATCAACCGCAGCGTGGAGAGCTGCACGTTGAGCTTCTCCGTGAGCAGCCCCACCTCCGCGTTGCTCACCGCGGCGTTGGCGTCCGTCACCTCCAGATACGTCCCCGCCCCCGCCTTGAAGGCGGTCTCGGCCACCTGGTAGCTCTCCCGCGCCAGCCGCGCGGACTCCTCGGCCTTCAGCCGGGACGCCACCGCGCTGTCGAGATCCAACCGCGCGCGGACCACCTCGTCAGACGCCCGCCGCTCCGCGAGCGCCCGCTGGGCGCGCGCCTCCACCAGCTTGGCCGAGGCCTCCCGCACCTCCGCCTCGCGCAGGCCGCCGTCCCACAGGGTCCAGCTCGCCGCGAAGGTGAGCGCCCAGACGCTGTTGCTGCCGGAGAAGCCTGCCGAGTTGGCGATCTGGTAGCGGCCGTTGAACCCCACGGACGGCAGGTACTTCAGGTACGAAGACGTCTGGCTGCTCTCCGCCGCCTGCGCGCCGCTGCGCGCCGCCGCCACGTCCGGCCGCGCCGCCAGCGCCTCCGGCACGGCCTTCTCGCTGTCGCTGGAGAGGTCCGCCGGCAGCTGCGGCTCGGGGGGCGGCGCCACTTCGAAGTCCGCCGGGCGGTTGAGCAGCGCCGCCAGCGCCAGCCGCGCCGCGGCCAGCGCGTTCTTGCTGCGCAGCACGTCCTGCTCGGCGCGGGCGCGGTCCAGCTCCGCCCGCAGGCGGGAGAGACGGGACGCCGCGCCGGCCTGCTCCTTGAGCTGCGAGTCCTTCTCGTGCGCGCGGGCCACCTCCGCCAGCCGCTCGGTCACCTTGAGCGCCTCCTGCAGCGTGGCCATCCCGTAGTAGGCCTGCGCCACGCCGAAGAGCACCTCCCGCCGCATCGCCTCCGCGCTGGAGTGCGCCGCGTCCGTGGCGAAGCTGGCGGCGCGGATCGCCGGCCAGAGCGCCGGGACGATCAGCGCCTGGTTCACCTGCCCCACCGCGGAGAGCGCGTTCTGCGGCTGGATGACCAGCTCGGCGAACTCCGCCGGCACCAGCAGGAGGTTGGTGGGCGCGCCCGGCAGCTCCGGCTCCGGGCCGTTGATGGGCGCCCCCACGTCCCGGATGGCGTAGCGCGTGGGCGTCTGGAACTTCGCCTCCACGCTGTTGCGCGTGTAGGTGCCGCTGATGCTGATGTTGGGCAGGTAGCCGGCCCAGGCCCGGGCGGAGAGCTGCTCCGCCTGCTTGGCCCGCGCGCGCACCACCTCCAGGTCGAGCGACTGCTGCTCGGCCTGCGCCATTGCCTGCTCCAGCGTCAGCGTGGTCCCCGCCAGCGCGCTCGCAGAGAAGAGCAGCGCCCCCAACACGAGTGCCGCTCTCACTTGGCCACCTCCTCCAGCACGCGCTCCACCGGGTACAGCTTCGGCTCCACCGGCATGTCCTCCTTGTGCCAGGGCATGTACTTGCCGAACGCCCGCCAGAACCAGCGCGAGAGGTCATCCAGGTACGAGTAGGCCACCGGCACCGCCAGGAGCGTCAAGAGCAGCGAGAACACCTGCCCGCCCACCACCACGCCGGCGGTGGCGCGGTTGAAGCCGCTGCCCACGCCGCGCGCCGTCACCAGCGGGACCATGCCGGCCACGAACGCGAAGGTGGTCATCAAGATCGGCCGCAGGCGGTCCTTGTTGGCCTGGAGGATCGCCTTGAGGCGGACCTCCTTGAGCAGCGACTTGCGCAGCGAGGCCTCGCTCCCGGGCCGGGCCTTGCGGATCGCGTCGTCGATCTGCTCGGGGGTGAGCAGGTCCTTGAGCGCGGTCACCAGCGACTTGCGCACCTCCGGCGCGGGGCCGCCGAGCTGCAGCCGGGTGAGCGCCGCCGCCAACAGCGGCTGCCACTTCTCCTGCAGCTGGTTGGAGTGGTCGATCTGGAGGATGGCGTTCTTCTTCACCACGCCGAAGAGCACGAAGATGCCCAGGAAGCTGTACAGGTCCAGCGCCTGACGGAAGAGGATGACCGACAAGATCGCGAAGGGCAGCGTCAGCGGCAGCGAGAAGAGGATGGTGATGGGGTGGACCCACGACTCGAACTGCGCGGCGAGGATCAAGTACATGAAGACGAAGGACGCGAGCAGGCCGAGGATGAAGGAGATGCCCGTCTCCCGCATCAGCTTGGTGGTGCCCTGCGGCTTGATGGAGAAGCCCTTGGGGAGGTTCTCGTCGGTGATCGCCTGGTTCATCGCGTCGATGATCCCGGCCTCGTTCACGCCTGGCTTCCCGTTGGCCATGAACGTCACCTGGCGCTCGCGCTGGTAGCGGTTGATGGTGGACGGGCTGGAGGACGGCACCAGCTTCACCACGTCCGCCAGCGAGACCTGGCCCAGCTTGCGGGACGGCACGTTGATCAGCTGCAGCTTGTCCTGACTGCTCCGGTACTCCTCGGTGGCGCGCAGGCGGATGTCGTACTGCTCGCCCGCCTCCGCGTAGGTGGAGACCTTCTGCCCGGCGACCAGGAACTGCAGCGCCATGGCCACGTCCATCACCTGCACGCCGAGATCGGCCGCGCGCTCGCGGTCCACGTACACGGAGAGCTCCGGCTTGCCGGTGACCAGGGTGGAGTCCACGTCCACCGCGTCCGGGAAGGCGCGCAGCCGCTTGAGGATGTGATCGTTCGCGTCGGTCAGGACCTTCAGGTCCGGGCCGGCGAGGAGGATCTGGATGCGCTGCGTGGGCTGGCCGCCGCCGAACTCGTTCACGTCCGCGATGTTCACCCGCAGGTCCTTGGGCAGCGTGGGGAGCACCTTCTGGCGCACCACGTCCTTGAACTCGTTCTGGGTGATCTCCCGGCGGTCCGGGGGGATCATCTTCACGTAGATGCGCGCCTGGTTCGGGGTCTTGCCCGGGTCATCGCCCACGGTGAGCAGCGTGGCCGTCACCTCGGGGAACGCGCGCACCAGCCGCGCCACCCGCTGGCCCACCAGCTCCGTGGCCGCCACCGAGCTGCCCTCCGGCAGCCGGACGATCACCTCGAACTGCGCGCGGTCGTCCACCGGGAGGAAGCCCTTGTGCGCCGCCGCCGCGAGCGGCCCGGTGGAGACGAGCGTCACCACGCAGGCGGCCAGCACCAGCCAGCGGTGGCGCATGGCGAACGCGAGCAGCCGCGTGTAGCCGCGCTCCACCGGGCGGTAGCCCACGTCCACCAGCCGCTCCAGCGCCGTCTTGCGGTGATCTCCGTGCTTCTTCCGCTCCAGCACGTACGCCGCGAGCATCGGCGTGAGCGTGAAGCTGACGAAGAGCGACACGGCGATCGCCAGGCACATGGTGATGCCGAAGGACGCCAGGAAGCGGCCGGGGATGCCGGCCACGAAGGCGATGGGGAGGAACACGGCGATCAGCGAGAGCGTGGTGGCGAGCACCGCCAGGCCGATCTCCTTGGTCCCCGCGACCGCAGCCTCGCGCGGGTCCATCCCCTTCTCTTCGATGTGCTTGAAGATGTTCTCCAGCACCACGATGGCGTCGTCGATCACGATGCCCACCGCGAGCGCCAACGCCAACAGGGTGATGCTGTTGAGCGTGTAGCCCCACAGCTTCATCAGGGCGAAGGTGCCGATGATGGAGATGGGGATGGCGAGCGCGGCGATGATCGTGCTGCGCACGTTCCCCAGGAAGACCAGCACGATGATCGCCGCGAAGAGGGCGCCGAGCAGCAGGTGCTCGGTGACCGCCTCGGTGCCGGTGCGGATGACCTCGGAGCCATCCCGCTGGATGGCCATGCTGTAGCCGGGCGGCAGCTCCTTCTCGATGTCCTTGAGCCGCTCCTTCACTTCGTCCACCACCGCCACGGTGTTGGTGCCGGACTGCTTGCGCAGCGCCAGGAGCACCGTGCGGTCCTCGTTCCACATCGCCGAGGTCTCGACGTCCTGGACGCCGTCCTCCACGCGAGCCACCTCGTCCAGGCGGATGGCGCGGCCGTTCTGCTCGCGGACGATCACCGACTTGAGCTCGTCGATGGACGTCACGCGGCCGTTGACGCGCAGGGTGAGGTAGTCGCGGCTGGCGTCCAGGCGGCCGCCGGGGAGCGTGATGTTCTGCGCGTTGATCGCCGCGCCCACTTCGCCCGCGGAGATCCCCAGCGAGCGCAGCTTCACCGGATCCACCAGCACGTTCACCTGGCGCTTGCGCCCGCCGATCAGCACCGCCTGGCCCACGCCGTTCACCGACTCCAGCCGGCGGCGCACCACCCGGTCCGCGATGTCCGTGATGTCCTTCACGTCCACCTGGCGGCGCAGCCCGCTCTCGCCCGCCTCCGCCGGAGCGGTGGCGTTGAGCGCGATGTAGAGGATGGGCTGGGAGTCCGGGTCGAACTTCTGGACCACCGGCGGCTCGATCCCCTTGGGGAGCTCGGCCAGCACGAGGTTGATCTTCTGCTGGACCTCCTGCGCGGCGACGTCGACGTTCTTCTCCAGCTTGAACTGGATGATCACCTGCGACACGCCCTCGGACGAGTTGCTGCGCAGCTCGTCGATGCCGCTGATGGTGTTGACCGCGCCTTCGATCTTGTCGGTCACCTCCCGCTCCATGTCCTCGGGGGAGGAGCCGGGCTGGATGGTGAAGACGACGATCGCGGGGAAGTCGATCTTGGGGAACTGATCCACCCCCAGCTGCTTGTAGAAGACGCTGCCGATCACCACGATCACGATCGACAGCACCAGGGTGAAGACCGGGCGCTTGACGCAGACTTCAGCGAGCCATTGCATTTAGGAGTTCTCCGGAAGTCTCTTCGTCACTGGATGGCGCTGCCGTCGCGCAGCCCGGGGGGCGGCTTGACGATCACCCGCTCGCCGTTGGCCAAGGGCTCGAGCACCGCCACCCGGCCGTCCTTCTCCACGCCGGTGCGCACCACCAGCTCGTGCGCCGCGCCGTCCTTGGCCACGTAGAGGCGGCGCACCGTGCCGTCCGCCTTGATCGCGTCCATGGGGACCGTGGGCTGCTCCTCTTCGCCGGTGATCAGCAGCACCGTGGCGAACATCCCGGGGCGCAGCGCCTGCTCCGGGTTCTCGGCGAACGCCTCGACGATCAGGTCCCGGGTGGTGGGGCGCAGCGAGGGGCTGACGAAGCGCACCACCGCCGGGAAGTCCCGGTTCGGGTAGGCGGAGACGCGCACGTTGAGGGTCTGGCCTTCGCGCACCTGGCTCACCACCGGCTCCGGCACGCTGATGCTCACGCGGACCGGGTTGACCGAGAAGAGGCTCGCCACGCGCGAGGAGGGCATCACGTACTCGCCCACGTTCACGTAGCGCTCGCCGACGATCCCGTCGATCGGCGCGCGGATGATGGTGTCACCGGCCAGCTTGCCCGCCAGGTCCGCCTGGGCGCGCGCGGCGTTGGCGCCGTACAGCTGCGCGGTGCAGTGGGTCTTCTGCCGCTCGTACTCCGCCTTGGAGAGCGCGCCCGAGTTGAACAGGGTGTCCGCGCGGGCGCAGTCCTGCTTGGCCTGCTCCACCTGCGTGTCCGCCACCTGCGACTGCGCGTTCGCCGCCGCCGCCTGGAAGCCCGCGGCCTTGGAGTCCACGCGCGCCAGCACCTGTCCGGCCTTCACCGGCTGGCCGCGCTCCACGTAGGTGGAGGCCACCCGCCCCGCCACGTTCGCCGCCACTTCGGACTGGCGGTCCGCCAGCACGCTGCCGGTGAGCGTGAGGTACTTGGGCATCTTCTGGTGCTCGACGTTGGCCGTCTCCACCTTCACGGGCGGCAGCGCGGCCGGCTTGCTGTCCGCGGACGAGGCCGCCTCCGGCTTCTTGCACGCGGCGGCGAGCGCCAGCGCGCAGAGCAGGACGGGGAGCTGGATACGGGTTCTCATGGGGCCTCGTGCAGTGGGTGTCATCGGGAGCTCTTGGGAGACGGCGCGAGCGTGCGCGTGAACAGCTGCGTCAGCTCTTCCACGTACTGCCGCTGGGCAGCGCGGGTGTACTGGCGCTTGGAGAGGTAGGCGAAGAAGGCGCGCGCCTGGAGCGCGCCGATCATGGCGTAGGCGGCGGCGTCCAGCTCGGGGGCGACGATCAGCCCCTTGTCGTAGGCGAGCTTGAGCCAGCGCTGCATGGCCTTGAGCCCGGCCTCGGGCTCTTTGTGAGGGAAGACCTGGGAGTGGGGGATGCCGCTCTCGCGCAGCGCCACCACGCAGGGGATGGTCTCCGCCATGAAGTCGGTGATGCGGGTGAAGAGGTCGCGCAGCTGATCCTCGAGTGGGCCGTCCCCCGGCCCTGACGCGAGCGCGCGGATCCAATCCGGCCGCTCCGGGGGCCGCAGCGCCTGGAGCATCAAGGCCTGACGGCTGCCGAAGCGCTTGAGCAGCGCGGGCGTGCTGACGTTGAGCTCGGACGCGACCTGCTCCAAGGAGACCCCCGGGCCGTGCGCGAGCACGGCCTCGCGCATGGACGCGAGGATCTGCTCGTCACTGACCAGCCGGGGGCGCGCCATAAAAAAGTGGGTTAGTTAGTAAACGGTAACTAACTTCCGCGCAACCCCATGTTCGCGGTGCCGGTATGCCGCTGTAACCACGCGACACCGTTGAGCGCGGCGAAGGTGACTAGTTAAGATGATTGAGGTTGTCAAACAATCGCGGGGGCAACGCAGACCCACGGCGAAAAGCCAGTTGCACCGGACCAATCAGGACGGGCGGATGAAGCGGCGAGCGAAGGAAGAGCCGGTCCGGGCGGCGTGGGCGCTGGTGTTCGAGCTCGGCCGGGGGATCAAGGCGCGGATGGAGGCCACCTTCGGCAAGCGCGGCCTCTCGTTCCAGCAGGGGCTCTTGCTGCACCACCTGGGTGAAGGCGGCCCGCGCCAGATGAGCGACTTCGCCGTACTGCTGGACTGTGACGCCTCCAACGTCACCGGCCTGGTGGACCGGCTGGAGGACCGCGGGCTTCTGGCGCGCCGGGCCTCGGAGGAGGACCGCCGGGTGAAGCTCCTGGTCCTCACCCCGGAGGGGCAGCGCCTGCGCGCCAAGCTGCTGGACGAGCTGATGACGCCGCCAGCGCGGCTGCGGGAGCTGTCCGCGGCGGACCAGCGCGCGCTGCGAGACCTGCTCGCGCGCACGCTGGAGCTGATGCGGGACTGACTAGAGGCTCATCTGTTGGTGGGTGCAGCTCTCCACGCCGTTGGCGAACGTGCACTTCACGCGGACGACGAAGCTCTCCTGAGCCAGGTTGCCGAACGCATCCTTGACGTACGCCGAGTACAGCAGGTCCAGCTGGCTGAACGCGGTTGGGACGAAGAAGGGCAACGTGTACGGCGGCTGCCGAACGGCGAGCGGCACGAAGTTGAGGATCCCCGTCTTCACCTCGACGATGCCGGAGCCGAAGCCGTCGCTCACCTGAGGCTGGAAGGTGATGTTGCGGCCGTTGGCGGTCCACGAGGTGACGCAGGTGGGCTTGGTGTTGTCCACCTGCACGTTGACGTGGGTATTGCCGGGGATGCCGATGTGGTCGATGGCGATCACCTGCACGTCCACCGTGCCGTCCGGCCAGCCCCCCACGGAGGTGTCCAGGGTGATCGCCGCGTTGTTGGGCGGGCTGGAGACCGTCTTCACCAGCGCCTGGCCACGCCAGATCTCGATGGAGCTGAGCGGCCGGTTGTGGGTGACCTGGACGTTGAGGATCGGCTTCTTCTTGTTGGTGGCGTCCACCGTCACCGCCACGCCCGGGACGTTGATGTAGATGTCGAAGGCCAGGCTGAAGTGGCGCGTGTTGCCGCACTTGTCCGTGGCGTCCACCGCGAGCTGGTGGGTGCCGGGGAAGAAGAGCGCGGTGGGGAGCGCGAAGGAGAACGGCGAGGCGCCGATGTCGCCGATGTACGTGCCGTTCACGGAGGCCTTCACGGGGAAGGCGATGCCGCAGCTGTCCCCCACGGTGCCGTTGAAGGTGACGCCGTAGCCCCACTGCGTGGCGGTGGCGGTCACCGAGGGCGGCTGGGTGTCCTTGGGTGCGGTGGCGCTCGCCACGCCCACGTTGCCGAAGCTGTCGCTCACCCGCGCGTAGAGGACGTGGTTGGAGGCGTCCTGCGGCGCGTAGCCCGCGGTGAAGGGCGCCGAGCTGTCCGTGGCGAAGGGCGTGCCGTCCAGCGTGAACTGGACCTGGGAGATCGGGTGCACGTCCGTCCCTGTCGCGGTGAGGGTGAAGGGCGGAACCGCGCCGGTGACCGTCAGCTGCGCGGTGGGGGCGGTGTTGTCCGCCTCCACGTTCACGGAGATCTGGTTGGCGTTGTCGAAGACGTCCCAGCCCTTCACGGTGATGGGATGGCTGCCGTCCGTCCAGGTGGAGGTGTCCAGCTGGCAGGTGAACGGGGCGCTCGCGTCATCGCAGAGGGGGACGCCGGCGCGGGAGAAGGCGACGTGGGCCACGCCCGAGGCGTCATTGGCGGAGACGGTGATGGTGGGCGTCTTCCCCGGACCGGAGACGGTGGCCACCAGCGTGGGCGGCGTCTTGTCCACGTTGAACGGCAGCGCCTTGGTGGTGGTGTTCCCCCAGGAGTCCGTGGCCCGCACGGTGACGGTGTTGAGCCCGCTCACGAAGTTGTCGAGCAGCACGGTGACGGTGCCGCCCTGGCCGGAGAGCGGCAGCGGCAGCCCGCTCGCCAGCTCGATGAAGGCGGTGTGCGGACGCGAGGTGTTGGAGGTCACCGGGATGGTGACCGGGTCATCCACCGCCACGGTGAGCTCCATCCCAAGCTTCTTCTGGACCGCGCTCGCCACCACCGTGGGCGGGGTGCGGTCCGCGGGCAGGCCGATGTTCACCGCGGCGTAGGTGTCTCCCACCGCCTTGCTCTCCAGCGAGCCGAAGCCGTAGCGATCGAACGCGCTCTCGATGGCGAGCTCCCGCGCGGTGGCGAAGTCGCCGCCTTCGGGCAGGCGCAGCACCATGTCGTGCCAGATCTGCAGCGCCTTGGTCATCCCTACCCCAGCCACCCCCTGCTCGAGCCGGGCGCTGGTCCAGGGATCTCCGTTGTTGATCCCGTTGCGCGCCTTCACGCCGAAGGCGAGCAGCACGAACTCGCGCGTCACCGGGCCCATCAGGCCGTAGACGTTGGTCTGGTACTTGAGATCCGGCGACCAGACCGGGTACGCCGGCGACAGGAGCGAGCGCTGCACGTGGCCGGTCTGCTCCCCCATGGTGAGGTTTCCACCGGTGTTGGGGATGGCGTTGATCGGCGGAGGCGGGAAGGTCCCTCCGCTCGCCGTGAGCGAGCCGTAGAACTCGGCGGAGGTGCCGATCACATCGCCGGTGCCGTGGTTGAGCGCGAGGAACTCGGTGGCGGTGATGTCGTTCATGCCCACCGGATCGAGCACGGTCTCCACGGTGAAGAAGTCGTGGCCCAGCTCATGGCCGAGCACGTCCGTCATGCTGAGCGGGATGCGGGGGTTGGCGGTCAGCGAGTCGTAGCCCACCTGGACCTCGCGCAGCGACGGCATGTATTGCGCGTTGGCCACCTCGGTGTGCAAGCGGATGGGCATGGGGCGGCCCCACCCGTCCGGCCCGGCGCGTCCCAGCACGTTGCGGAACATCCGCCACACCACGTCCACCGAGACCACCGCGTCCGCCGCCGCGGTCTGGCCATTGTCCGTGCCCAGCGTCTTGACGTTGGTGCCGCCGGTGAAGGCCAGCCCGTCACCAAACGTCCCGTCCTCGTCCTTGTAGATGAACAGGTCCTTCGCGAAGAACCGGTTGCCGTTCACGTCCACCAGCTTCCAGGTCGGTGGGTCGATGCCATCGTCCTCGAAGAGCACCCGCGCGCGCGTTGCGCCGTGGAAGAGCGTCTGGAGGTTCGCCAGCCCCAGCGTGCCGCCGTCCGGCAGCGGCGAGGGCGGCAGCTTCTGGTGCAGGGCCACCAGCCAGCGGCCCCGCACCGCGCCGGTGCTCGCGTCCAGCTCCACTGCCCACGGCTCCGGGGCGCTCGCGCTCTCGGGCGTGGTCTCCACCGCGGCCAGCCAGACCGGCGTGAGCGCCGTAATCACTTGCTCGAAGTCCGTGGCGGTGGGCGCGCGGCCGGAGACGTCCCCCTTCAGGCGGTCCTCCAGCGTCGGCTTGAGCCACAGCTCCAGGGACTGGAGCCGCGCCGGCGCGGGCGCGAAGGCCTCCAGCGCCAGCGTCTCCGCGGCTTCCTCGCGGATGCTGGGCCGAACCGTGGGCGGCTGCGCCAGCTCCAGCCGCACGCGCGTGAAGGCCGGAGCAGCGCCGCCCTTGCCGCCCACGCCCAGGACCTTCACCCCACCCCAGCGCATCGCATAGCGCTCGGAGAGGCCGCCGCCCTCCAGCTTCACCAGGTCGATCTCCGGGGCGGTGAAGCCGCGCGCCTGCGCCAGGTCGATCAGCGAACGCGGCGCAGCGCTGGGAACCGGCGGGGTGGAGGTGCCGCACGCGGCGAGCAGCAGCGCCAGCGGCCAGGAGGCGAGTCGGAGGAGACGGATCGAGGTGCGCATGCGCCAGCCCGCGAGCAACCGACGTGCCTGGGCACCTTGCGAACGGGCTCAAGCGCGCGCGTCGCGCCGATTCCGCGCGACCGCGCCAATTCGGCTTGGCGACTTCTGCCGGGTAGGGAGATCTGCCACTGAGCAGGGGTCCCAAGCTCGAAGTCAGAGCGGCTCATAGGAGCAGGGAGGCAGGGGGCGCGCTGTGCACTGCTCGCATGGATCCCGCGGTAGCGCGCTCCAACCGCGGCGGGTAGCACAGTCACTCCGGCCCCGAGTGGGCGAACCGCCCGCTCGGCACGGCACCCCTGACGCCCGGGAGCAGCTGGAAACGCGTCCAACCGGGGCGCGAGCGGTTCTGTGAATGATTTCGGGGGACACCATCTCAGGCGTTCAATGAGCTCGTTGCGTTGAGTCCTTGAGCTCGCCCCACGTATCCATTCACAGTTCGCCCGGAGGCGGTTGGAGCGCCCACCGACGAGGAGCGAAGGCAGTGCAACCCACCGCGGGTTGAGCGCGCCGCCGCGGGGTCCATGCGCGCAGTGCGAAACGCGACCCCTTGCCCCACTGCTCCTACCTGCTGCTCGAAGCGATGAGGTTCGCGGAGAACGGTGGAGAGCTCAGACGGCGGTGCGGCGCTCGATGCTGTCGATGACGTTCTGCGCGCGGTCGGCGAGGCCGCGGTACTCCGCCTCGATCGCCCGCCAGTCCGCGGCGGTGCGAGACGGCACCAGGTCCACCAGCGGCTTGGCCCGCATGAACCAGAGCGACGGGCCGCTGGTCCGCTCGCGGATCCGCGCAGCGCCGGCGGCGATCTCCGCCTGCTCCTCGAACTTCGCCCGCAAGCGCGTGGCCTGCGCGATGCCGCTGACACCCATGCGCAGTTCTCCGGAACTGTCGCTGCCAGGTTGCGCTCGCGGGTGCGAAGCCGCGTTACAGCAGCGCCTCCAGCTCTCGCTGGCGCGCGAGCAGCGGCTCCCGCTCCTCCGCCCGCGCGCGGAGGACGACGAGCCCCCAAATGAACCCGGTGAGCGCGACCGCTACCCCCGAGATCATCAACGCGGGAGGAACCCACCCCGCCGCCGTTGGGCGCGCCGCTGGGTAGACCGGCAGGGTCATGGCCTGGAGGTTCAGCAACGCCACCACGGCCCCGGCCGTGAACGTGGCTCCGCCCAGGACCATGACCGCAGTGGCACCGCCGCCCATGCCCAGGGTGTGCTGATCGAGCTCAAGCTCGAGCCGGTCCAGCTCCTGCCGAGCCTCGAGCGGGGTGAGGCGCAGCGGCGCATCGACTGGGGCGGCGTGGAGAACGAGCAGCAGGGTGCAGGCGAGCATCGGGGCCTCGAATCGGCCGGCCCGCCGATGCCCGCGAGTATGCCCCACCCGGCCTCAGGACGACGAGAGCGCCCGGTTGCGCAGCTTCTCCAGCGCCAGCCGGGGCGCGTCGTACAGGCGGCGCCGGAGGATGGAGCGAGCCAGGGAGATCTTCCGGCGCACGTAGCTGAACTGTCCGCACAGCGTCATCACGGTCATCGCCCCGCCGGGGCGCGCCTCGCGGAAGCGGCCGTTGACGAGCAGCGTGTCGAAGCCGAAGTCCTGGGAGAAGGAGAACTTGAGCGCCTCGCTGGAGAGCGCCACGTCCGCCGCGTACCCGCTGCCCAGGGGCTTCACGCGCACGCGGCTGAGCAGGTCCACCACGATCAAGCACTTGTGGTCCGTCAGCTCGAAGACCGCGCGGCGCAGTCGCACCCGCATCAGCGCGAAGTCCAGCTTGGTGACGCCCTTGCGCAGCCGCTCCAGCCCGGCGCGCACGGTGGCGGTGACCTCGTCCAGCGGCACCGGCGCGCTCTTGCGGAAGGGCTTCTTGCCGGTCTGCACCTGCTCCACGGCCTCGTCCAACTCCTTGGCGCGCGCGTCGGTCTGGGTGGCGGCCTGGGCCAGGCCCGCGGCGGAGAGCTCGCAGGTGTCGCCTGGGCGGAAGAGCACCGGCGTGAAGCCCATCCCGCGCACGCGCGAGGCCACGAACGAGGGCAGGTTCACCGAGTCGTTCAGGTACCTGTTCTCCTCGTGGGAGAAGTAGACGAACGAGGCGAAGGGCAGCACGTACTTGGGCTGCACCGCGCGCGCCTGCAGCTCCAGGTGGTCCAGCTTCCGCTTGGCGAGCTGCCGGCGCCGCTCCGGCTCATCCGGGTTGCCGATCCAGTTGGCGTAGGAGAACTGGGTGGCCATGAGGTCCACGGTGCCCGGCGTCACCTTCAGCGCGCGCAGCGCGTCCTCGACCTCGGAGAGCGAGTAGTAGAAGCAGTCATTGAAGTTGAGGATGCGGAAGCCATCCAGCTCCAGCAGGTGGCAGGAGTCCCCATCCCGCG
The DNA here is from genome assembly GCA_044229415.1 of Myxococcaceae bacterium. Classification (GTDB taxonomy): domain Bacteria; phylum Myxococcota; class Myxococcia; order Myxococcales; family Myxococcaceae; genus JBGATB01. The sequence continues at coordinate 51,391 of JBGATB010000032.1, forward strand.
CGAGCGAGGTGGTGATCGCCACGCCCTCGCCCAGCTCCACCCGCTCGCCGTCCTGGACCTCGTGGATCTTCCGGTAGTCGCTCCCCTTGAGGAAGCTCACCACCCGGCCGTCCGCCGTCTTCTGGAAGACGACCGTGACGTCCCTGCGGCGCTCCTTGGGGATCCCCTTCACCAGCGGGATGCTGAAGTGGTCCGGGTGCTCGTGGCTGAACCAGAGGTGCGTGAGCGTGGCCAGGTCCGGCTTCACTGCCGGTACCAGCATGTCCCACCCATTGTCGAAGGCGGCGCCGTCCAGCCATGGATCTACGGCCAGATGGAGCGGCCCGCGCTGGATGGTGTACCCCGCGTGACCCAGAAACCTCAGCGTTGCGCTCGGCACGGCGCGTGAGGATGTCACGCTGGATTATTGAAGTCCAAGTGTCAGGAAGCCTTGCGAAACTGGGAGATCGACGACGCCGACAATCGGGACGATGGTACCCCCAGCAGTTCGACGCTTCGCCCCCGAGCTCCCCGGAGTCACCCCTCCCCCGAGGAAGCTGATCCTCTCTCTGGACGCCGCCCGCGAACGGCTCAAGCTGCCCGAGCACCTGTGGGCGTGGTCCCAGGATCAACGGCCCATGCGGCTCAGCAACGGGGACCGGTGGATCCACACCACCTCCTCCGAGGGCGACACCCGCTGGGGCACGCTGCGCACCGCGCTCTCCCGCACCTCCGAGCGCAGCGACGCCCGAGCGATCATCATCAACTACGACGAGCTCCACGGCTTCGACGTGGCCAAGCTGCCCAAGGACGTGCAGGCGGTGATGGTGCGGCCCGCTCCGCAGACGGAGTGGGCGACCTGGACCTTCCTGCGCGACACCAAGGGCTTCGAAGAGACGCCGCACTACTACGTGAAGCGCCCCATCGAAGGGGAGATCACCTAGGTCCGAGCGCAGCGGAGAGCACGGGCGCCCCTCGACTTCGCTCGGGGTGACCGGGGGCACCCCGCTCGTCTAGTAGTTCTTCGAGACCCGCGCCTGGCCGGTGTAGTCGAAGAACACCGTCTTGAGCTGCGTGAAGAACTCCGCGCCCTCCTCGGCCATCTCGCGCTCGCCCACGCCGGTGGACTTCCAGCCGCCGAACGGGAGCTGGGCCTCGCCGCCCACGGTGGGGTTGTTGACGTGGACCATGCCCACCTCGGAGCGCTCCACGAACTTCATCGCCACGTTCGCGTCCCGCGTGTAGATGGACGCCGAGAGGCCGAAGTCCACGTGGTTCGCCGCGGCGAGCGCCTCGTCGAAGTCCCCCACCTCCACCACGGCGATGACGGGGCCGAAGACCTCTTCCTGGTGGATCCGCATCCCCGGCTTCACGCCGGTGAAGACGGTGGGCTGCACGTAGTAGCCCTTGTCGAACGCGCCGCCGGTGAGGCGCTTGCCGCCCGCCACCAGCTTGCAGCCCTCGTCCTGGGCAATCTGGATGTACTCGAGGTCCGTCTTCAGCTGCTTCTCGTCCACGGCCGGGCCCATGTCGATCCCGTCCTCGAGCCCGTTGCCCACCTTCAGCTTGGTGGCGCCAGCGACCAGCGCCTCCACCAGCTGCTTCGCCACGCCCTTCTGGACGATCACGCGCGAGGTGGCGGTGCAGCGCTGGCCGGTGGAGCCGTAGGCGCCCTGCAGGATCCCCGTGGTGGCGAGCGCGAGATCCGCGTCGTCCAACACCACGACCGGGTTCTTCCCGCCCATCTCCGCGGTGACCTTCAGGCCGCGCTTGGCGGCGCGCTCGTTGAGCGCCAAGCCGATGGCGTTGGAGCCGGTGAAGGAGACCGCCTTCACGTCCGGGTGATCCACCAGCGTGTTGCCAATGGAGCCGCCCGGCCCACAGACCAGGTTCAGCACGCCCTTGGGCAGGCCGGCCTGGTGGAGGATCTCCGCGATCAGCGTGGCGGTCCCCGGCGTGCCGGACGCCGGCTTGAGCACCACGGTGTTGCCCGTCACCAGCGCGGGCGCGCTCTTCCACACCGGGATGGCGAAGGGGAAGTTCCAGGGCGTAATCAGCGCCACCACGCCCAGCGGCTGGCGCAGGGTGAAGGTGAGCTGGTTGCGCGTCTCGGACGGCAGCGTCTTGCCGTGGGTGCGGAAGCCCTCGCCCGAGTAGAACTCCAGCAGGGCGATGCCCTTGTTGATCTCCCCGCGCGACTCCGCGAGCGTCTTGCCCTCCTCGCGGCAGAGCGTGCGGGCCACTTCGTCAATCCGGGCGCGGAAGAGCTCCACCGCCTTGGCGAGCACGCGGCCGCGCGCCGGGCCGGGAGTCGCGGCCCAGGCCGGGAAGGCGTCCTTCGCCGCCTGCACCGCGGCTTCGGCGTCCTTGCGCGAGGAGAGCGGGTAGTGGCCCACCACGTCATCCGTGTTGGCCGGGCTGCGGTTGGGGCCGTACTCGCCGGTGGACGGCGCGACCCACTCACCGCCAATGAAGTTCTCGTGTCTGTCGCTCTGGGGCATGGGGCGCGTGATCTACCGCGCCGCGCGCCTCGGGCGCAATTTCACACCGCTCACTCCGGGGCGCGCGCCACCTTGAGCGTGTACGCCGCGGTGGCGCGGCCGCGGGGCGGCCGGTTGGGCTCGGTGGCGTGGGCGCGCTCGGAGAGGCGGATGAAGAGCAGCCCTGGCGGCACGGAGAGCGGTGGCACGCGCTCGTCTCCAGAGAGGGCGTGCTCGTCCATCACCACCAGCCGCTTCGGTTGATCCGCGGCCGAGGTGGCGTGGTGGACCTCGAGCACCAGGTTCAGGTCGAGGATCCCGCTCGCCTCGATGGTGAGGCGGGTGGGCTCGGAGAGCTCCAGCACGTAGACGTCGTGGTCGGACTCCGTCTCCGACGGCGGCGCCCCCAACGTCCCCTTCACCTCCACGTCCAGGGCAATGGGCGTGGCGCGGGCGGGGACCTCGTTCGGCTCGCGCTCGGCGTCGTAGGTGATGGGCGTGGCGTTGGCGCGGAAGAGGCCGAACGCGCCCAGCCCGGCAGCGAGCAGCACGCCGGCCGCCACCAGCGGCGTCAGCACCCGGCGCATCCGCAGCCCGCGCTCGAAGCGGTCGAAGTCCTGGCGGTTGGCGCGGTCCGCCCCCAGGTCCCCCGGGACCGGCGTGAAGTCCACCCCGCCCTGCCCCAGCTCGCGGCGGATCTTCTCCAGCGCCGCGCGCATCGCCTCCGCCGAGGCGAAGCGCTCGCTCTTCGCCTTCGCCAGCGCCTTGCGCACCGCCACTTCAAAGGCCGGGCTCACCGGGCGCCCGGGCGCCACCTCCGCCACCCGGGGCGGCACCGCCTCCAGCTGCTGCGTCACCACGCTCATCGGCGTGGGGCCGGTGAAGATCGCGCGGCCGGTGACCAGCTCGAAGAGCAGCGCCCCCACCGAGTACACGTCGCTGCGGGCGTCCAGGGGCTCGCCCTTGGCCTGCTCCGGGGACATGTACGCAGGCGTGCCGATGAAGTCCGCCACGCCGGTGATGGACTTGCGCCCGTCGCCTTCGTTCAGCTTGGCGATGCCGAAGTCCAGCACCTTGACCAGGTCCTCCCGGTCCTTCTGCCGCACGCGCATCACGTTGGCCGGCTTCACGTCCCGGTGGATGATCCCCTTCTCGTGCGCCTCCTGCAGCGAGGCCAGCACCTGGCTGCCGATGGAGAGCGCCTGCTCCTCGGAGAACGGGCCCTGCGTGCGCAGAGACCAGGCGAGGTCCCTGCCCGGGAGGTACTCCATGGCGATGTAGAGCGAGCCGTCGTCCAGCTCGCCGAAGTCGAACACCTGGATGGTGTTGGGGTGTGAGAGCCGGGAGACCACGCGGGCCTCCTGGTGGAAGCGCGCCATCAGCTGCTTGTCCGCGCCGAGCTCGGGGCGCAGCAGCTTGAGCGCGAGCACCTTCCCCATCCGCACGTGCTCCACCTTGAAGACGGTGCCCATCCCGCCTTCGCCCAGCTTCTCCTTGAGGCGGTAGCGCCCGTCGATCACCCGGCCCGCGAGCGGCCCGGAGAGCGTGTCCGAGGTGGGCGTCAGGCCGCGCAGGTCTTCCCCGCAGGCAGGGCAGTAGTTGGCCGCCTCGGCCAGGGCGTGCGCGCACTTGGGGCAACGGAGGTCCACGACGCGAAAGAGCTATAGCCCAGCTCACCCGCGCCGCGTGAGCGGCCTTCAGGGGCGCAGCGACAACAGCCGCTCCAGCAGCGCGTCGATCTCTGCCTGGTCCTCCAGGAAGAAGCCCGCCAGGGAGTGCTGGCTTCGCCCCACCCTCACGCCCACGAGCCGGCCGGGCGCCTGCAGCGCGAAGACGTCCTCGTCCGTCTCGTCGTCGCCCACGTAGAGGGCGGTCTCGCAGCCCAGCCGGGCCTGCGCGGCCTGGAGGGCGATCCCCTTGTTGGGGGCACCGGAGGGAATGAGGTTGATCACCTGGTGCCCGGGGATGATCCGCAGCGGCTCCAGGCGCGAGGCGGCGGCGAGGATGGCGGAGGTGGCGGCCTGCTCGTCCGGCGCGGCGCGGTAGTGGATGGCCAGCGAGTAGACCTTGTCCTCGATGGTGATGCCGCTCGCGCTCGCCAGCGCGTCGGAGAGCACCCGCCCCCAGCTCTGTACCTTGCGTGCGTACTCGTCCCCGTTGGCCCACGGCTCCAGCCCGTGGTTGCCGATCGCCTCCAGCACGCCCAGCCCGCGCACGCGCTTGAGCACGTCCGCCTGCGCGCGGCCGGAGACGACGATGCAGGGGTAGTGGCGGCAGAGCCGCTCGAGCAGCCCGCGCGTCCGCTCCGACATCCGCGCCTCGTGCGGCTCGTCCACGATCGGCGCCAGCGTCCCGTCGAAGTCGAAGGCGAGCAGCACCTTCCCGCGGGCGAGCTCCGCCAGCGCCGCGGCGCCGTCCTGCAGCAGGGGTCTCATCACGCAGCTCCCTCCATGCCCAGCGGCCGGTCACTCAGCCGGCCCGTGAGCCGCTCGCGGCTGCGCAGGCGCGCGGCGTCCACCAGCATCCGCCCCGCCCAGCGGTACACGTTGAACTCGCTCAGGTAGCCGCGCATGGCGCGCATCCGGTCCTCCTGGTCCGCCGCCGGCATCTGCAGCGCCGAGGCGAGCGCGCCGCTGGCCTCTTCGAGATCGTACGGGTTCACCATCAGCGCCTCGGTCAGCTCACGGGCGGCGCCGGTGAACTGGCTGAGCACCAGCACCCCGCGCAGGTCGTCCCGCGCCGCCACGAACTCCTTGGCGACGAGGTTCATCCCGTCGTGGAGGCTGCTCACGTAGCAGACGTCCGCGGCGCGGTAGTACCGGAACACCACCGGCGGCTCGTGGTGGGCACGCAGCAAGACGACCGGGCGGTAGCCGTCCCGGCCGAAGCGCGCGTTGATCCGCTCCGCCAGCCGCTCCACCGCCTCGTTGAGCTCGCGGTACCGGTCGATCTCCGTGCGGCTGGGCGCGGCCAGCTGGGCGAAGGTGAAGCGCCCGCGCAGCGCGGGGAAGCGCTCGAGCAGCCGTTCCACCGCGAGCAGCCGCTCCTCGATCCCCTTGGTGTAGTCCAGCCGATCCACGCCCACGCCGAGCAGCGCGTCCGGGGCCAACTCCAGCTCGGAGAAGACCCGCGCGCGGCACTCGCTCGCGCTGGGCACCTGCCCGGCCCAGCGGCTGGGCCATTCGATGGAGATGGGGTACGCGCGGACCAGCGAGCCGCGCCCGTGGTGCACCACCGCGGTCTGCTCGCGGTCCACCCGCGCCTCCATGAAGCGCTCCACCGCATCCACGAAGTTGTTGCAGTGAAGCTGGGTGTGGAAGCCGATGATGCTGCTGCCCAGGAGCCCCTCCAGCAGCTCGTGCCGCCAGGGGCAGATCCCGAACCGCTCCGCGTTCGCCCAGGGGATGTGCCAGAAGGTGATGATGGTCGCCTTGGGCAGCCGCTCGCGGATGAGCTTGGGCGCCAGGGCGAAGTGGTAGTCCTGCACCAGGACGATGGGGTCGTCGCTGTCCACCTCCTCGCAGACCGCGTCCGCGAAGCGCGCGTTGACGGTCTGGTAGTGGCGCCAGTCTTCGATCCGAAACGCGGGCCGAGCGTGGGCGATGTGGCACAGCGGCCAGAGCCCTTCGTTGGCGAAGCCGTAGTAGTAGCCCTGCTCCTCTTCGCGGCTGAGCCACACCCGGCGGAGCAGGTAGGACTCCTCGCCCGGCGGCACCCGGACCCGCGCGTGCCGATCCACCACCTCCCGGTCCGCCGAGCCGCTCCCGTGCGCTACCCACACGCCCGAGCACGCCCGCATCACCGGCTCCAGCGCGGTGACCAGGCCGCTGGCCGGGTGGAGCACCGAGACCTCGCCGTCCGCACGTCGCTGGTGGATGTAAGGCTCGCGATTGGCCACCAGCACCACGCGCTCTCCGTGCAGGTGGCGGTGCAGCGTCTGCCGCAGCCGGTCCGGGGTCCAGGCCCCGTGCCCGTCCAGCTCGCGCTCCGCGGCGAGCCGCTCCACCAGCTCCCGCACGTCCGCCAACAGCGGCTGAAAGTCCCGGCGCTGCGTCTCCCCACGCAAGAGCTTGCGCAGCTCCTCCCGGAAGCCGCGGAAGCCGAGCCGCGCGGCCACCACCGTCACCACCGCCGCGCCGCCGGCGAGGATGGCGAAGGCGATCAAGAGCAGCTCGCGCGTCTTCGCCTCCCGCCGCTCGGCGTAGCTCATGTCCTGCAGCACCACCACGCTCCCCAGCACCTCGCCGCCGTCCTCCACCGGGAGCACGCTCAGGAAGACGCTGCCGCCCGGCAGCGCGGAGAGGCGGTGGACGGGCGGCGCGCCCTGCTCGCGCTGGCACCCCAGGGACTCGGGGTACTCCGGGGTCCGCGCCACCAGCCGGTCCCCCGCGCAGGCGGCCGCCGCCATGATCCGCTCGTCCCGCGTGATGTCCTGGAGCAGCTCCCCCAACAGCGCCCACCGCGCCTCGCGCAGGTCCGCCACCAGCGCCCGCCGGCTCCCGCTGACCGCGAGCTGGGCGCGCAGCGCCACGTCCTTCTCGAACCAACTGCGGCCGGTGCGCGTCGCTACCACCGCGGCGCCCCACGTGAGCAGGCCCAAGCCCGCCACCAGCACGCCGAGGAATCGCATGATTCGCAACATTCGGCCATCGTACGGAGTCTGCTCGTTTGCGTGCAAACGAGTTCGTTCCTAACCTTGCCCGCGCTATGCACCAGAGAACAGACACCGCGCGCCAGGACAGGTCCCGCACATGAAGGATTCCGGCCTTCCGCCGGACGTGCAGCGCTTCCTGGCCCAGCACATCGACTCGGTGGAGCAGCTGGAGGTGCTCCTGTTGCTCCAGCGGACCGCTCCCCGTGACTGGAGCTCCGCGGAGGTCGCTGCCGAGCTTCGGGTGGCGGCGCTCTCGGTGGAGACGCGCCTGGACGGCCTGCAGGCGCGGGGCTTCGCCACCCGTGCCCAGGACCGCTACCACTACGAGCAAGCGACCGGCACCGCCGAGGTGCTGCGCCGGGTGGCGGACGCCTACCGGGAGCGCCGCGTGGCTGTGATCTCCTACATCTTCAACAAGCCGGACAACAACCTCCGCGCCCTCGCGGACGCGTTCAAGGTGAAATGAGATGGCTGACCTCGTCTACCTTCTGTGCGCGCTCGCGAGCGTCTGCTGCGCCGGCCTGCTGTTGCGCAGCTGGGTGCGCGCACGAACCCGCCTGCTGCTGTGGTGCATGCTCTGCTTCGTCGGGCTGGCCCTCAACAACCTGCTGCTGCTGGTGGATCTCTGGGTCGTTCCGGACGTGGACCTGAGCGGTCTGCGCGCGGGGACGGCGCTGGTGGCGCTGGGGCTGCTCGTCTTCGGGCTTGTCTGGGAGGTCCGCTGATGCGCGAGTTCCTCTGGGGGGCGCTCGCCGCGCTCAGCGCTGTGGCCGGCCTGCTCTTCCTGCGGTTCTACCGGGACCTGCGCGACCGGCTCTTCCTCTTCTTCGGGCTCGGCTTCTGGACGCTCGGACTCAACTGGTCGGGCCTGGCCCTGGGTGGGGGAGATGACGAGGCACGGCGGTGGTACTTCTGGATCCGCCTGGCCGCGTTCCTGCTCTTCATCGTCGGCGTCGTCGACAAGAACCGCGAGGCGCGCTGAGCGCCTGGTCAGCCGTCCACCTCGGTCGGCGCCACCGGCGGCTCGGGGACGGCAGGGTCTGCGCCCACCACGGCGCGCAGGTGCCGCCGGATGGAGGCCCGGGTCAACAGCCCAACCTTCAGCGGCGGGGGTGCGCACACCACCGGCAACACGTCAATGTCCTCGCGGTTCATCAGCTGCAGCGCGGTGCGCAGGTCCTCGGCGCCGCTGAGCACCGAGACTGCCCGGACCACATCCCGAGCCCGGAGCGTGCGGCGCAGCGCCTCGTCCGGCCAGATCCGGTGCAGCTCGTGGAGCTGAACCACCCCCTTCACCGCGCCGCGCTCGTCCGCCATCGGCAGCGCGGTCTCTCCGGAGGAGACGATCGCGTCCACCAGCTCGCTCACCGCGAGGTCGGCGCGCACGGCCGGCAGCACGACCATCAGCTCCTCCACCGGGGTCTGGCTGAGGACCTCGCGCGCGGAGCGCCGGTTGGCGTGGCTTCGCCCCACGAGGAAGTGGCACAGCGCGCTGGAGATGGTGCAGGCGAGCATCAACGGGAGGATGATCTGGTAGTTCCCGGTCAGCTCGTAGACCATCATCATCCCGGTGAGCGGGCCGCGGGTGAGCCCCGCCACCGCGCCCCCCATCCCCACCAGGGCATAGGCGCCGCCGGGCGCGGTGATCGAAGGCAACGCCCGGTGGAGCAGGTCCCCGAAGGCGCCGCCCGCCATCGCGCCAATCACCGTGGCCGGAAAGAACGTCCCGCCCGAGCCGCCCGAGCCGATGGTGAGCGCGGTGGCCACCAGCTTGAGGAGGCAGGCAACTACGAGGAAGCCGAGCGCCAGCCTCCCGCTCGCGGCCTCGTTGGTGAAGTGGTGGCCCGTGCCCCACACCGTCGGGTTGAGCAGCGCAAGCGCGCCAACGATCAGCCCTCCCATCGCCGCCTTGCGCGGGAGCGACCAGCCGCGCAGCCAACCGAGGTGGCGGAAGACCAGGCGCCCCGCGAAGACATCCTCGGTCCGGTGCAGGAGCCAGACGAACGCGTAGGCGAGCAGGCCGCAGAGCAGGCCGAGCACCACGTACCACCCCGCCTCCCAACCGCTGACCATCTGGTAGGGCAGCCGCCGCAGCAGGGGCGTGGCGCCCATCACCCCGCGCCCCACCATGGTGGCGCTGACGCTGGCGAGGATGATCGGCGAGAGCACCTTGAGCTCGAACTCGCGGAGGATGATCTCCAGCGCGAAGATGCTCCCGGCGATGGGGGCGTTGAACGACGCGGCGATGCCCGCGCCCGCGCCGCTCGCCAGCAGGATGGTGAGCTCGCGGCGGGTGAAGCCCAGCGTGCGGGCCACCCCGCCGGCAATCGCCGCGCCGCCGTAGACGATGGGTCCCTCCCGCCCGGCAGAGCCGCCGCTGCCAATCGTCACCGCGGACGCGAAGATCTTCAGCACCCCGCCCTGCACGCTCAGGCCGTCCCCATCCCGGCCGATGGCGCGCTGGACCTCGGGGATGCCGTGGCCGTGCGTCTCCGGGCTGCGCCGAAGCAGCCCGCCCACTGCCCACCCGCCGAGCAGCGGCACCAGGAGCGTCGCCCACCAGGGCAAGAGCGCCACGTGCTCCGAGGTGGCGGGCCCTCCGTGGAGCGCGGTGTTGAGCACGGAGAGCCCCACCAAAGGGTAGTAGAGGCCGAGCGCCGCCAGGCTGAGCAGGGCGAGGATCCGAAGCCGCCGCCGGACCCAGGCGCGCTCCGGCCCCTCGCCGGCGTGGCGGGCCAGCCAGAGCGCCGCCAGCGCCGGCAGGCCAATCACCAGCGCGAGCTCGAAATGCCAGCTCTTGGACGCGAGCTCGGCCAGCAGCCGCCTCCCGAACGGCTCCGCGGCGCGCGACTCGGAGATGGCCCGGGGCAGCGCGCTGACCAGGGCGATCAGGTTGGAGAAGACGCCGGCGAGCAGGCCGCTGTAGATGCCGACCACCGCGCCCGCCACCGGCAGCACGGAGGGAGCTGGCAGGTGCAGCCGCTCCGCATAGGCGAGCGCCCGCAGGGCAAACCGCGCGGCCGCCATCAGGCAATCTCGTTTGCGTTCAAAACAACGTCCCTCGTAGCGCCCCCTGCGCGACTTGTAAACCCACGCTGCCCCACAAAGGCGGCCGCCGGCACCTTGCATTCCATATTGTTTTGAGGTCAAACGACTATCACACCATCGCCAGCAAGGAGATCCTGATGCGCCCCTTCCGGGAGTTGCTCCTTCCCTTCGCCGCCGCGCTCCCGCTCGCGGCGTGCGCCAAGCAGCAGGCCGTGAGGCCCGAAGCCCCCCTGGCCGCCACCCCAGCGGTCGCGCCCGCCGCACCCGCCCCGGTGGCCGCGGCGCCGCGCGTGGAGGCGGCCGGCGCCTCGCTCGATGAGGTCGTTCGGCAGACGGTGCTCCACTTCGGCTTCGACGACGCCACCCTCACGCAGGAGAGCCAGGGCCGGCTTCGCAAGCTGGCGGAGGTGCTGCTGCGCGAGGGGACCGCGGCGGTGCGGATCGCCGGCCACTGCGATGAGCGCGGAACGGTGGAGTACAACCTGGCGCTCGGCCAGCGGCGCGCGGCGGCCGCGCGCAAGTACCTGGTCGACCTCGGCGTTCCCGAGCGGGCGGTGGACACGGTGAGCTTCGGCGCGGAGCGCCCGGTGTCCCAGGCCCACGACGAGGCGGCTTGGGCCCAGAACCGGCGCGCGGAGGCAGAGCCGCTGCAGCGCTGAGAAGACGCGATGGAGCTCAAGAGCCAGGTGCTGCTCGCCTTTGGCGCGGTGATGCTCTCCGCCGCGCTCACCGCCGGCCTCTCGGTGTGGGTGCTCGGGGGAGCGAGCGAGCGCCGGCAGGAGGTGCTCAGCCGCCACGCGGAGCAGCTGGCGCTGGTGGAGCGCGTGCGCTACCGCAGCGAGCAGGTTGTCGCCAGCAGCCGCGGCTACCTGCTCACAGGAGAGGCGCGCTACCTCGAGCGCTTCGACGCCGCCAGCGCCTTGGTGCACGACCTCCTGGACGACCTCGCGCGCGGAGACCCCGCTGACACGCGGCGGCTGCACGCCCTGCGGCAGAGCCTCTCCCGCTACGCGCAGGACGCCGGCGAGGCGGCCGGCCGCCGCCGGGACTCGGGAGATCCCGCCGCGCTGCTGCGCTACGTGGACGAAGTCCTTCGCCCGTCACGCGACGCGCTCGAGGCGGCGATGAGCGCCTACGTGCAGAGCGAACGGAAGGACTACGCCGAGGCGCTGGAGCGGCTGAGCGCCCAGTCACGGCGGGCGCAGCTATCGGTGCTGCTCGCGGTGGGGTTGGCGCTCGCGCTGGGCGGCGTCCTCTCGGTTTCCGTGCTCAGGCGGCTCTCGGCCCAGGTCGCCGGCACCCGGGCGGCGGCGGAGCAGGCGCGTAGGGCCGCGCAGGAGCGTCAGGACATCCTCGAGGTGGTGTCCCACGACCTGCGCGGGCCGCTCTTCGCGCTCTCGCTCGCCCTCAACCACCTCCGGCGCGCGCTGGAGCCTCGGCAGGAGGAGGTCAGCCAGCTCAACACCGCGGACTCCGCGCTGCTGCGGATGCGCAACTTGATCGAGAACATCCTTCAGGGAGCGCGCCTGGGCTCGGGCGCCTTCACGCTCAAGCGCAGCCGCTGCGGGCTGGCGGAGGTCCTCGACGAGGCCGAGCTGCTGATGAAGGGCCGGGCCGAGCGCCAACAGATTGAGCTCCGGGTCTTCCACGAGGCCGCCGACGTCGACCTCTGGGTGGACCGGGACCGCGTCCTGCAGATCCTCTCCAACCTGCTCGGCAACGCCCTGAAGTTCACACCCACCGGTGGGCGGGTGACCGTGAGGGCCCGGCTGCAGGCGGGCTTCGTGGAGGTGTCCGTCTGCGACACCGGGCCGGGGATCTCCCCGCAGGAGCTGCCGCGGCTCTTCGAGCGGCGCTTCCAGGGGGCGGGTGGGCGGCGCGCGGAGGGGCTCGGCCTGGGGCTGTACATCGCCAAGGCGCTGGTGGAGGCGCACGGGGGCACCATCCGCCTGGCGAGCGAGCCGGGGATGGGGACCACCTTCACCTTCACGCTGCCCTACGGCTCCGGGGTGACAGAGGCCCGTCCGGAGGAGCACCCCTCCGGGCCTCTTCCACCGCACTGAGCGCTCACCCCGCGCGGCGACGCGGCGCTCGGCCGGCGCGGGAGGAGCCGCGCCGCGGCTGGCTGGCGCGGGCGGGGGGAGCCACGTCTCCGAGCGCCTCGGCGAGCGCGACCAGGAGCTCGCGGCCGGCGCTCAGGGTCTGCGCGGGGAGCTTCTCGAGCAGCCGCTCCACCGCGGCCTCCACGGTCCCCTCCGCGTCCACGTCCAGCTTCAGGCCGCGCTCGGTGAGCGAGAGGATGAACCGCCGCCCATCACGTGGGTCCTTGCGCCTCACCAGCAGCTTGCGCTGCTCGAGCCGCTTGAAGACGCCGGTGAGGGTGCTCGGGTGGAGCCTGAGCAGGGCGGCGAGGCGGCCCGGACTGATGCCCGGAAAGCGCCCCACCAGCCGGATGACGAGACGCTGCGGACCGGTCACCCCGAGCGAGGCCACCATCCGCTTGGAGGTGTTCTGCAGCCCCTGGTCCACCGCCCAAACGAGCCGGAGCAGCTCGAAGACCTGCCCCATTGGCTCGTGCCAACCCGCGGAACCGCGTTCGTCGCTCACCGGCAGCCATTTCGACAACATCCGGCCCCAGCGTCAACGGGCGCGCTCCTCGCCGTGTCTGGCACCGGCGTCCGGGCGCTGGAGCAGGTCCGCGCGAGCTGCTCGGGCCACGTGCAGGGCATGGGCGAGCGCGACCTTATTGTGTCCTCAGGGCTCGGCGTGCGCGAGCTGCAGGCGCGCGCGGTCCTCGAGGAAGCGCGCCAGGGCGAGCGCCACCTTCACGTGGAGCTCGGGGAAGCGGGCGTGGAGGGCGAAGCGGTCCTTGCGGCGCGAGACGCGCGTCACCTGCGCGAGCAGGCGCTGCGGCTCCAGTAGATCTGGCAGGCGGAAGAGCACCTCCACCGCGTCCCCGGCGAGCGGCTGGGCGGAGGTCCAGGAGAGCCCCTCCAGCGAGAGGAAGGCGGAGACGTCGTGCCGGTCGCCCGTAGCGCAGTCGATCAACGTCACCTCGCGCGGCACCCGCGGCCCGTCCCGGCGCTCCTCCTCGCGGCGCTCGGCCACGCGCTGGAGCGGCTCGAAGATCTTGGGGGGCGCACGGCGAGAGACGACGCGGCGATCCGGGGCGGTGAGCATGCGCGAAATCCTGCTGCGACAGACCTGTAGCGCAAGTTTTCGGCCGGGGTGGGACGAAGGGGCCCGTCAAATAAACGGAATTTGCCTCTGGCGGGGGTGCCGCGGCGGCGCGTGGCCGGTGCCGGTTGCGTGAGGAAAATGGGGACAGGCTACTTTTTGCGCGCAAAAAGTAGCCTGTCCCCATTGTCAAGGGCGCGGGGGCGGTGCCGGTCGGGTTCGCGTTCGCGGGCGCGTTCGTTGACGGGTGCGGGTCCCGGGGAGGGGCACGGGGCCGGGACACGGGGAGGGATGGATGGGGTACGGGGAACGGTCGGTCCGCCCCTCACTTCGCGCGGGCGCGGAAGAACTTCCACATCTCGCGCGAGGCGTCGAGGTCGGTGGTGGTGGCGCCGAGCACCGGGATGGGCACCCCGCCCCGCCAGGTGTGGCCGCCGTTGGTGACGGTGCACAGGGTGGCGGTGGCCAGTGACGGCACGCAGCCCTCGTAGGTGACGCAGGTGGAGTCGCCCTTCTCGTACGTCTTCGCGGTGGCGGAGGTGGCGCACGCGTTCTTCTCCGCCCACGCCTTCACCGTCGCCGGGACGTTGGGGAAGTTGGAGCTGCCGCCGCCGTTGTACGGCACCAGCCCATCCGCGGTGCCGTGGAAGTGCATCAGCGGCACCGGCCGGGAAGGAGCGCAGGAGGCGGTGACGTTGCCCCCGGCCACCGGCGCCACCGCGGCGATGCGGTCCGCCAGCTCGCACGCGAGCCGGTAGGAGAAGAAGCCGCCGTTGGAGAGGCCGGTGGCGTAGACGCGCGCGCCGTCCACGCACAGCTTCGTCTCCAGCTCGCCCAGGAGCGCGCGCACGAAGGCGACGTCGTCCACCTGGGCGTCCACCGCCACGCCGCAGCAGCTCCCCGCGTTCCACGAGCGCTGCTGCACCAACGAGGGCTGTCCCAGGTCCTGCGCGTTCACCCCCTGCGGCGCCACGGCGATGAAGCCGCCCTCGTTGGACACCGCCACCATTCGCGAGAGCGCCTCCTGCTGCGCGGCGTCCGAGCCGAAGCCGTGGAAGTTGAGCACCACCGGGGTGGCCGCCGTGGCGGAGTACGAGGCGGGCACGTGCACCCGGAAGGTGCGCGCCCGGCCGCCGGAGCTCACGCTCCAGACGTAGTCCCCCGCGCCGGTGCTCTTGCCGCTGCACGCCGCGGCGGTCCCCGCGTCCACGGGTGTGGCAGGCCCCCCGTCCGCCGCGGGTGCGCCGCCATCGGCCTCGGGCCAGCCAGCGTCCGCCGCGGGCGACCCGCCGTCCGCGCCAGGCGCGGTGGACGGGGTGCCACAGCGCAGGGAGACGAGCAGCAGGGCGGCGGGAACGAACGAGCGCGAGAGCATGCCGCCCTATAGCCTACGGGGGGCGCCCGGAGTGAACCGGGGGCCCCCCGCGCGAAGTCAGCACCCTTTGCAGCGGCGCTTCAGTCTTCGATCTCGGCCTCGAAGTCCTGACCGTCCTTCTTGAGCGCCTTGGCCCGCTCCTTCATCTGGGCCTTGAGCGCCTGGGCCTGGCGGCGCAGCTCCTCCGCCTGCGTCTTCAGGCGCGCCTGCTGCTCGGCGAAGCGCTTCATCTCCACCTTCCACTCCTTCTCCGCCCGGGCGCGCTCCCGCTCCGCGTCCCGCTCGGCGCGCTCCCGCTCGCGCTGGCCCTCGCGCTCCGCCTGCGCGCGCTCCCGCTCCGCCTGCGCGCGCTCCCGCTCCGCCTGGCGCTCTGACTGCGCGCGCTCGCGCTCTGACTCGCGCTCGGCCTGGTCCCGGGCGCGCTCCGCCTCGCGCTCGGCCTGCTCGCGCATCCGCTCGGCCTGCTCGCGCGCCGCGGCCACGTCCCGCGAGGCGAACTGGCAGTCGCCGTTGTTGCAGTTGAAGTGGAAGGAGAAGCCGTTCTTGCGCTTGTGCTTGCCGCCGTGGCCGCGCGACTCCTGCTGCGCCTCGGTCAGCCGCTCCAGCGTGTCCCGCTGGGTGTCGCCATCGCGGATGCCGCCCATCACGGTCCGGTAGGCGGCCTCCACGTCCTTGTCGATCTCCTGGTGGTCGCTCACCTCGCGCAGCACCGCCTGGCGGCCGTCGTCGTCGCGGATGCGCTCGGCGATGCGCAGGGCGCGGATCACCTGCTCCTTGGCCACCGGCTCGGGGTGGAGCAGCCCCTTGAGCGCCTCGGAGAGCTCGTCGTCCCCGCGCAGGCTCTCGGCCACGTCCAGGTACTGCCCGGTGAGCGGACCGCGGACCAGCTCGGACTCGGAGATCCGGTGCATGAACTTGAGGACGTCCAGCTTGGCGTCGTCCGAGCGGATGGCGGCCGCGGAGCGCAGCACCTCGCGCCCGGTCTGCTCGGTGATGGGCGCGCCCTTGAGCAGCGCGATCAGCGCGTCCGAGCGCTCGCTGTCCCCGCGCAGCTTGTCCGCCACGCGCACGAACTCCTTGCGGGTGGACTCGGCGGCCAGGTTGAACTGGCGGCCCACGTCCTCCAGCCCGTCCAGGATCTCGTCGTCCGAGCGGCGCTGCTCGGCGCGGCGGATCGCGTCCACCGCCGCCTGCTCGTCCTCCTTGAGGTTGCGGATCATCTGGCGGTGCGGGTACGCGTCGTCGTCGTCCGCGTCGTCGTCGTCGTCCTCGTCGTCCGCGTGGCGCCAGGAGCGGCCCGGGGCGACGGGAGGGGCGGGAGGCACGGGCGCCATCGGCCCCACCATGGGCGAGGGCGGCGCGGGCGGCAGCGGAACGCCCGGCGCCACCGGCGGCGGACCGGCGTTGGCGGGCCACGGGGCCGGCGCCGGCGCGGCGGCGGGGGCGGGCGTCGCGCCCACCCGGCTCTTGGACTCGGAGTTGGAGAGCCGGGGGAGGTTCTTGTCCTTGGGCGCCGCGGGCGCGGGCGTGGGCTGCGCCACGGCGGGCTGGATGGCGGCGAGCGGGAGGACGACCGCGGCCACGGCCAGCCCCGCGAGCGTGCCGCGCCAGCGGGAGAAGCCCCCGCGGCGAACGTGTGGATCGAGGATGGCCATCAGTCTCTCCTGCAGCTCGTTCCGCTGCGCCATGGGAAGGGTTGCGGCGGCGAGCCGGGTCCGGGGACCGAGCGCGCGCACCATGTCCAGAAGCTCGCCCGCGTACTCGGAGGGGCGGCGCCCCGCGGAGAGCACGTGGTCATCGCAGGCGTACTCGCGCAAGGAGCGCATCCGCCGCGAGGCCAGCCACACCAGCGGGTGGAACCAGTAGAGGGCGCAGGCCAGCTGCGCGAACAGCTGGGTGAGCGCGTCCAGGCGGCGCACGTGCGCCAGCTCGTGGAGGAGCACCAGGGAGAGCCGCTCCTGGGACCAGCTCCTGGAGCTGTCCGGGAGGAGCACCGTGGGCTGGAGGACGCCCCAGGTCATCGGCAGGACCGGGTCGCTGGACTCGAGCAGCCGCACCGGCCGGCGGACGCCGATCGCCGCGCACAGCTGGCGCGCCAACGTGCGGCGGGAGTCCAGCACCCGGTGCGCGCTGCGCGCGAGCGCGGCCACCTGGAAGCGGCCCCACGCCAGCCGCGCCAAGAGGAGCGCCGCGCCCGTGGCCCACAGCGCGCAGAGCAGCCCCACCACCCCCGCGCCGCCGTCCGCGTCCAGCTCGGAGGGCGAGGCGAAGGAGAGCGCGGGGTCCATGGAGGTGACCAGCACCCGGACGTGGGAGGAGCGCGGCGGGGCGTCCGGGAGCAGCTCGTAGCGCCACACGCGCTCGGGGCGCTCCCAGTCGTAGCGGCGCACGCGCGCGGGCTCGAAGGAGGGGCGCGGCCGGGCGCTCGCGGCGAAGGGGCCTTCGGTGCGCAGCGCGGGGCTGCGCGCGCCGGCGCTCTCCACCACCTCCACGCGCCACGAGGGCAGCACCAGCGCCAGGAGCGGCAGGCAGAGCGCGGCGAGCACCGCCAGGGACCAGACCAGGTGCCGGCCGCTCGCGCTCCCCTTGCGGACCAGCAGCACCGCGAGCCCGGCGGCCGCCAGCACCACGGTGGCCTTGAAGGTGGCGTCCAGGAGCACCGCGCCCACGGAGGGGCTGGACCAGACGGCGTCAATCAGCTGTGCGACGGACTGGGACATGGCTCACCGCCCCTCCTTCCGGCTTCGCTCGATCAGCTCGGTCAGCTTCTCCAGCTCCTCGTCGCTCAGCTTGGCGTCCGGCAGCTCCAGCAGCGCCGCGATCGCCTGCTGCGAGGAGCCGTCAAAGAAGGTGCGGACCAGGCTGCGCAGCGCGCTCGCGGCCGCCTTCTCCACCGCCACCGTGGGCAGGTAGACGTACTTGGGGCCGTCCTGCTCGTGGCGGAGGTTCCCCTTGGACTCGAGGATCCCCATCATGGCGCGAACGGAGGAGTAGCTCGGCGGGTCTTCCAGCTGCTCGAGCACCTCCTGCACCGTGGCGCGCCCGAGCCGGTAGACGACCTCCATGATCTGCCGCTCGCGCCGGCTCAGCTTGGCTTGGACGTCGGGCTTCATGCGTCTCACCTCGATGCGGGTTTTTTAGCACCATGCTAAGAAATTAGCAAGGCCAGGCAGGGTGCCGCCGGTGAAGGCTTCTACGGCCGCCTGGGGGGCCGATTGCCGCCTCCTTATTAAGGAGGGCCGCAAGGCCGGTCTTGAAGCTTGCGCGGGCGGCAGAACCGCTGAGAATCACGGGCCTGGAGGGGTTCCAAGGTGCGTGTGTCCGTGGTGATGCCGGTGTACGACGAGCTCGCGACGCTGCCGGAGATTCTGCGGCGGGTGGTCTCGGTGGACTTCCCCAAGGAGCTGGTCATCGTGGATGACTGCTCGAAGGACGGGAGCCGGGAGTTCCTGCGGTCCCTGGAGGAGCAGGGGCTCAAGGCGCTGGGGAAGGTGAAGCCGGTCAACGAGAACGTCCTCCGGGTGGTCTTCCAGGAGGCGAATGCGGGCAAGGGCGCGGCGCTGCGGCGGGGCTTCGCCGAGGCCTCAGGGGAGATCGTGATCGTCCAGGACGCGGACCTGGAGTACGACCCGCGCGACATCCCCCGGGTCATCCAGCCCATCCTGGACGGCCACGCGGACGTGGTCTTCGGCAGCCGGTTCACGGGCACGCCGCGCCGGGTCCTCTATTACTGGCACACGGTGATGAACAACCTGCTCACCACCCTCTCCAACATGACCAGCGGGCTGAACGTCACGGACATGGAGACCTGCTACAAGGCCTTCCGCGCGGAGGTCCTCAAGGAGATCCGCATCGAGGAGGACCGGTTCGGGGTGGAGCCCGAGCTGACCGCCAAGGTGGCCCGGGGCCACTACCGCGTTTACGAGGTCCCGATCAGCTACCACGGCCGGACCTACGAAGAAGGCAAGAAGATCGGTTGGAAAGATGGTGTGCGCGCGCTGTACGCGATCGCCAAGTACGCCGTGAAGCGCTGAGCCAAATCATCTTTCATCCCCGCAACCCGAATGTTAGCTTGCCGCGCCTTCGAAGCTCTCAAGCCGACTAAAAGCCTCACCGCGCGCACCCCATGTTCGACTGGCTTCACACCCTCTTCTCTCGCGACCTGGCCATCGACCTGGGCACCGCGAACACGCTCATCTACATCCGGGGCGTGGGCATCGTCTCCAACGAGCCCTCGGTGGTGGCCGTGCAGCAGGACACGCGCGGCGGCAAGAAGGTGCTCGCCGTGGGCAAGGAAGCGAAGGAGATGCTCGGCCGGACGCCGGGCAACATCGTCGCCATTCGCCCCATGAAGGACGGCGTGATCGCCGACTTCGAGATCACGGCGGCGATGCTCCGGTACTTCATCCAGAGCGCCCACAACCGCAAGACGCTGGTGAAGCCGCGCATCATCATCGGCATCCCGTCCGGGATCACCGAGGTGGAGCGGCGCGCGGTGCGCGAGGCGGCCGAGAACGCTGGCGCGCGCGAGGTCTACCTGATCGAGCAGCCGATGGCGGCGGCGATCGGCGCGGGGCTGCCGGTGACGGAGCCTTCGGGCAACATGATCGTGGACATCGGCGGCGGGACGTCCGACGTCGCGGTGATCTCGCTGGCCGGCATCGTCTTCGCCAAGTCGGTGCGCATCGGCGGGGACAAGCTGGACGAGGCGATCATCCAGTACGTGAAGCGCAAGTACAACCTGCTCATCGGCGAGCGCACCGCCGAGCTCATCAAGATGGGGATCGGCACCGCGTACCCCACGGATGAGGTGATGAGCATGGAGATCAAGGGCCGCGACCTGGTGGCCGGCGTGCCGCGCACGCTCACCGTCACCTCGGACGAGATCCGCGACGCGCTCAGCGAGCCGGTGAACGGGATCGTCGAGGCGGTGAAGATGACCCTGGAGCGCACCCCGCCCGAGCTCGCGGGCGACATCGCGGACCGGGGGATCGTCCTCGCCGGCGGCGGCGCCCTGCTCAAGAACCTGGACACGCTCCTGCGCGAGGAGACCGGCCTGCCCGTCTTCCTCGCCGAGGACCCGCTCTCGTCCGTGGTGATCGGCGCCGGCAAGGCGCTCGAGTCGTTGGACATCCTCCGCCAGGTCTGCCACCCGGTCTAAGCGCCGGGTGCGGGTGCGCAGCTGCGCCCCTGGCCGCACCGTCCACAGCGCAGCCCCGTGTGGTCCCAGGTGATGGCGGCGGCTGCCGCTTCGCTCCGCTACCATTGCGCGCGCTCGGTGACTCGGGGGAGGTCTCGCGTGCGCTGCGTGCGTTGGCTGGCGGTGGGCTCGCTGTTCGTCATCTTGAGCGCGGGTTGTGGCGCCGCTCCGCCCGGCGGTGAGGACGCGGGGCAGAACCCGGTCCCCGACTCCGGCCAGGCGCAGCAGGACGGCGGCAACCCCGTCACCGACAGCGGCACGGGGATGACCTCCGACGCCGGCGAGGAGAAGGACGCCGGCACCAGCGGCACCGACGACGCCGGCACGGCCGGCAGCGACGCCGGCACGACCGACGCCGGCACGACCGGCAGCGACGCCGGCACGACCGACGCCGGCACGACCGGCAGCGACGCCGGCGCGCCTTCGGTCCCGAGCGCACCCACCGGCGTCACCGTCGTGCGTGGCAACGGGCAGGTGAGCGTGGGCTGGACCGCGCCGAGCAGCAACGGCGGCAGCGCGCTGCTCACCTACTCCGTCATCCCGTACGTCGGCGCCAGCGCCGGGACAGCCGTGACGGTAGCGGCCTCGAGCACGAGCACCTCCGTCACCGGCCTGACCAACGGCACCGCGTATACCTTCAAGGTCGCGGCGACGAACGCCGTGGGGACGGGGCCGCAGTCCGCGGCCTCGAGCGCGGTGACGCCGGCCACCACGCCGAGCGCGCCGCTGGGCGTGTCCGCGGTGCGCGGGGCGGGTCAGGCCACCGTGTCGTGGAGCCAGCCGCTCAGCAACGGCGGGGACGCGCTCACCGGCTACACAGTGACGCCGTACGTGGGCACCACCGCGGGCACGCCGGTGACGGTCACCGCGGGCGTCACCAGCACCGTGGTGAACGGGCTGGTGAACGGCCTGCCGTACACGTTCACCGTGCTCGCCACCAACACGGTGGGCAGCGGCCCCGAGTCCGGCGCCTCGAACGCGGTGACGCCGGCGACCGTGCCCGGCGCTCCCACCGGCGTCTTGGGGCTGCGCGGCAACCAGCAGGTCACCGTCTCCTGGACGGCCCCGGCGGACAACGGGGGAAGCGCCGTCCTCTCGTACACGGTGACGCCGTATGACGGAGCAACCCCGCTCGGGGCGGTGACCGTGAGCGCCCCCACCACCCAGGCGGTGGTCTCCGGGCTGGTGAACGGGAAGCCGTACACGTTCGTGGTGGTCGCCACCAACGCCGTGGGCAGCGGCGGCGGCGCCACCTCGGGCCCGGTGACGCCCGCCACCGTGCCCCAGCCGCCGAGCTCGGTGGTGGCCGCCATCGACGTGCGCGCGGCCCGCCTCTCCTGGACCGCGCCGACGAACACGGGCGGCAGCCCCATCACCGGCTACACGGTGACGGCGAGCCCGGGCGGCGCCACGGCCAGCACCACCGGCGCCACGGCCGTCATCGTGCCGGGGCTGACCAATGGCACCCCGTACACCTTCGTGGTCGTCGCCACCAACGCCGTGGGGAGCAGCGCGCCGTCAGGGCCCTCCAACGCCGTGACGCCCGGCCCTTCCACCGTCAGCGTGTCTGGAACCGTCACGTACACCGGGGCCAAGAGCGGCCGGGTGTACATCGTCCTGCGCTCGAATGGCTCGAGCGGGACGCCGGCGGTGGGCACCTCCCTGGCGGCGCCCGGCGCGTTCACGCTGGACGGCGTGGCGTGGCCCGGCAGCTACGAGCTCTTCGCCTGGCGGGACAGCACCGGCCAGCAGCTCCCCAACGGCTCGGTGGACCCCATCGGCTCCGCGAGCGTGACGGTGCAAGGCACGTCCGTCACCGGCGCCAACGTGACGCTCACCGACGCGCCGGCCGCGGTGACGCCGGCGGTCCCCTCGGTGGACTTCGCGCTGGGCTCCGAGGACTCGGCGCTGGTGAGCTGGAGCTCGAGCCGGACCCCGGCGGGCCATGAGGCGGCAATCAGCTACCTGGTGGACGCGGTCCGCGTCTCCGACAGCGCGGTGGTGGCCAGCCGCACCCTCGGCGCCGGGAACGGGAACTTCGCCCTGTTCGGCGCGCTGCCGGCCACGGACTACCTCTTCCGCGTGCGCGCGCAGAACGCGGCCGGCACCTCCGCCAACGCCGTCTCCAACACCGTCACCGTGGGGGCGCGCGCGGGCGGCCATTCGGTCTCGGGGACCGCGACCTTCGCCGGCGCGGCCACCGGGCCGCTCTACGTCTACGTCTTCAATCAAAGCGCGGGCGCCTACTTCGTCCGGGTGCCCTCGCCCACCAGCCCGCAGGCCTTCACAATCCCCCACGTCCCGGATGGGACCTGGGAGATGGGCGCGTTCGTCGACCTGGGCAACGACGGCATCATCGGCCCCACCGACCCCGCCCTTGGCGGAGGTCCCGGCCCCAGCGCGCGCGTCTCGGTGGCGGGCGCGGACGTGACCGGCCTCTCCGCCGCGTTTCCGCCAGGGCTGGGCTGGGCCCGCGTCACCACCCACCTGTACGACGGCCGCTGGACGTTGGGACTGGACGTCCACTCCGGCACCAAGCGCCCGGCGAAGGTGCGGCTGGTCTCGGGACCGAACGTGACCGTGCCGCTGGACGTGGGCATTTCGATGGACTCGCGCGGCCCCGGGCCGGTGCGCTTCGGCGCGCAGTGGCAGTGCGCGAACGGGGCGCCGGCGCCCCAGCTGGGTGACCCCTACGCGTTCGACGTCACCTTCACCGACGGCACCACCGCCACCCTCACCGCGCAGATTGACCATCTGGTGCCGGCCCCGCCCACGCCCACCGCGCCGCTGGGGACCTCCCTGTCCGCCGCGCCGCAGTTCACCTGGCAGGCGCCTTCTCCCGCGCCCAGCGGCGCGTACCGCTACGCGCTGCGGCTGCGGGACGACACGGGCAACAGCGTGGTCTGGGAGGCCGAAGACCTCCCCAGCTCGCAGCAAAGCGCGCTCTACAACTTCAACGGCACCGCCACGCAGGCCCCGGCGCTCACCGGCTCTTCCTACACGTGGGAGCTGGAGGCGCGGGACGACTTTGGCAACAGCGCGGCGGCGGTCCAGGCGCACTTCACCGTCCCGGTGACGGTCACCGTCTTCCCGTCCTCCGCCACGGTGAAGCAGGGCGCCACCCAGCGCTTCGTGGCGGTGGTGACGGGCGCGGCGGACCCGACCGTGGCGTGGACCTCGGCCGGCGGCATTGGCACGGTGGACGGCAGCGGCCTGTTCACGGCCTCCCTGATGGCGTCCGGGCAGGTGACGGCGACGAGCAGCGCGGACGGGACGAAGTCGGGCTCGGCGAGCGTGACGGTGACGGCCGCCAACCAGGTCCAGGTCAGCATCACGCCGCCCTTCGAGCGCACGGTCGTCTCCGGCGGCAGCACCACGCTGGCCGCCACGGTGACCAACCCGTTCGGCGGGTCCACCGCGGTGACCTGGAGCGTGCTCGAGAGCAGCTGCGGCACGGTGCAGGCGACGGGGCAGTACACCGCGGGCAGCGGCGCCCGTGTGTGCCATGTGGTGGCGACCTCGGTGGCGGACCCCACCAAGGTGGACCTCGCGCAGATCTACGTCGTCCAGCCGCTCTACGCGATCAGCGGCACCGTGGCGTACGCGGGCGCCAAGCCGGGGCGCATCTACATCAGCGCCAGCATGGACACCCCGAGCGGCCCCTCGGTGGTGGGAACGTCCCTGGCCTCCCCCGGCGCCTTCACCCTTCAGGGCCTCCCCGCCTCCGGCAGCGCGATCACCTTGCACGCCTGGCGGGACCCGACCGACGTGGGCAAGTACGTGGTCGGCTCGAGCCCGCACGCCCAGACGGTGCTCAACTTCACCGGCAGCTCCATCACAGGCGTGGCGCTGACGCTCACGGACCCTCCCAGCACCACGCCGCCCATGCCGTCCGGCGGCAGCTGCATCGGCGGCACGGACTCGCTCTGGGCGGAGTGGCAGCCGGTGCGGGACCCGAACAACAACGAACTGCCCACCCATTACCGGGTGCACGTCAGCACCAGCGCGGCGTTCCCCGCAGGCTCCACCACGGTGGTGACCGTGCTCGCCGGCGCGCGGGCGACGCAGACGGTGGTGACGGGGCTGGCGCCGGGCGCCTACTTCGTCGGCGTGTCGGCCGGCGTCGGCGTGGCCAACAGCGCCATCCAGCCAATTGGCTCCACCAACGTGGGCACCGCCTCCTCGCCCACCTCCATCGCCGGGCAGGTGACCTTCACCGGCGCGCCCCCGTCCGGGCCGCTCTACATCGTGGCGCACGGCACCGGCGGCAACTACTACGCGCGGATCTTGGCGCCCACGTACCCGCAGAGCTACGCGTTCCCGGCCAACGCCGGCACGTACACGGTGGAGGCCTTCATCGACGAGGGCGGCGACGGCCTCTTCCGCGACACGGACCCGGGCACGTACGGGGGCGCGGGCGCGGTGGCCGTCACCGTCTCCTCGGGCACGGCCACGGCGCCGGCGATCGACCTCACGCGCCCCAACGGCGCGGTGGGGCGCGTGCGGGTGGAGCGCTTCATCCGGACGTGGGGCCAGGGCTACGCGCTGCACTTCGACGTCACCCCCGGCCTCAAGCGGCCGGTGGCGGTGACGCTGGTGGGCGGGCCGAAGGTCTCCAGCCCCGTCGACATCGGCATGGAGGTGGGCCCGTACGACGGCCAGCAGCGCCACACGTACACGTACGTGATGTCCAGCCACGCGCCGCAGGCCGGGGACACCTACCAGGTGCAGGTCACCCGCTCGGACAACACCACGGAGACGCTGAACCTCGCGGTTTCGGCCTTCACCCGGACGCCTCCCTCGCCGCTGACGCCGGTGGGGACCATCTCCTCCACCCAGCCCACGTTCAGCTGGGGCCCGGTGCCGAGCGACCGGCGGATCGCCCTCAACGTCCGCCAGGGCTACGGGCCATCTCTCTGGTGGGTGGACCTGGCCAACGGCGCCACGTCCGTGGCCTACAACTCCAACGGTCAGGCCAACCCGCCGGCGCTCTCGCCGTCGCCTTCGCCGTACGTGTGGACGCTCACGGTGGAGGACCCGTTCGGCAACTGGACCACGCAGGAGACGGAGTTCTACGTCCAGTAGAGGCAAAGTGTGAAACGCCCGGGTTGCGCGCTCGCTGGCCGCGGCGCAGCAGCCCGCGAGCCGGTGTTAGTCACAGCGCCTCGGGCCGGTCGTTCCAGGTGAGGCATGAGCTGTGGGTTGATGCGGCCGGCGTTGTCGTCTTCGGTGTTGCTGGCGGCGCTGCTGGCGTGCAGCGGGCGCCCAGCGGCGCCGGGGGAAGACGCCGGGGCGCCTGAGGCGGACGCAGGCTTCACCCCGGACGCCGGGAAGGCGGACGGTGGCTCCGAGGACGGCGGCGCCTCCTGCACGCCCACGCCCATCGCCTCCGCAGAGCCCGCGGCGGCGGAGCGCGGGCGGGTGGAGCTGCTCGAGCGTGCGCAGGGCTCAGGCCTCCTCCCCCGCGCGGCGCTGGAGAACCTCTGGCGGGTGTGGGGCGGCGCCCAACCTGCCGACTACTGGCCGGCGTTCCGGGCGCGCTACGGCCTCTACGAGGCGCCGTACCCGAACCAGGGCCTGCCCATGGGGCTCCGGGCGGTGGGCACCAGCGCCGCGACGTTCGATTGCCTCCTTTGCCACGGAGGGAGGGTCAACGGGCAGTCCCTGGTGGGGCTGCCCAACAGCGAGCTGGACCTGCAGCTGCTGCTGGAAGATCTCAAGAAGCTCGGGCAGCTCATTGGCCAGGCCACGCCGGAGTATCCGGAGACGCTCACCGCCGCCCGAGGCGCGAACGACGCCATGGGGCTGGGGCTCTGGCTCTCGGCGCGCAGCGGAACTCCCCCGGCCGGGCTGAACACCCACCTGGGTTACGAAGATCCTCCGCCACTCTGGAACCTGAAGCGCAAGGCCCGCAACTACGTGGACGGCGTGGGCGACGCGCGCTCGGTGCGCAACTCCATGGCCTTCCTGCTCGCGTTCGGCCTCACCCTGCCGCAGCTGCAGGCACGCGAGCCGGCCTTCCGCGACATCCACGCGTACCTGCTCACGCTCGAGGCCCCGCGCTGGCCCTTCGGCGCGCTGGACGCGGCGAAGCGCTCGCGCGGGCTCGCGCTCTTCCGCGTGCACTGCGAGCGTTGCCACGGCAGCTACGAGTGCGCGCAGTACCCGAGTCACGTGGAGCCGGTGGCCTCGGTGGGGACGGATCCCACGCGCGCTGCCCGCTACCGCGTCCTGGAGGTGGCGTACGTCAACGCCAGCTGGTTCGGAGGGGACCATCCCCAGGCCGCGAGCGGCGGGTACTTGGCGCCGAACCTCACCGGGCTCTGGGCGAGCGCACCCTACCTCCACAACGGCAGCGTCCCCACGCTGCAGCAGGTACTCAGCTCGCAGCAGCGGCCGCGCTACTTCCGGCGGCGCGGCACGGACGGCGCCGAGTACGACACCGAGCGCGTGGGCTGGAAGGTCGACGTGCTCGCCGCGGGCCAGGTGAGCACGGACGCCCGGGCGGTGAGAGATCAGATCTACGACACGACACTGCCCGGGCTGGGCAACGCAGGCCACACCTACGGGGACGTGCTCACCGAGGCCGAGCGCGCGGACCTCCTCGAGTACCTGAAGTCGCTCTGACCGCGGCGCCGGCGAGCTGCTGCGAGACCAAGCGCAGCTCGCAGGCGACGAGGGCTACTCCAGGGTCCGGACGTTCTTGGCGACGGGGCCAGTGTTGCCGCTGTAGCGCCCGTCGAAGACGTCCACGCGCACCCGCTGCCCCCACTCGAGCGTTTGGAGGCCGGGGCCGGGCAGATCTGAGTAGTGAACGTAGATGTCAGGCCCATCCCCGCCTTCCAAGAAACCAAAGCCGTGGTCGCGGTTGAACCACTTCACGGTTGCCGTGACGTCGTTGGCGATTGGGCCGCCTACGGCGACGGCCTCGGGATGAGCAGCCCGGAGCGCGAACCCTGTCAATGCGTTTGGCAATCTGGATCTCCCTGGATGATCGACTTATCGGCAGACAGCGCCGTCAGGTGCTGCCGAACCGTAAGCCCGCCGAGCGTCAGCGCAGGCTGGGGAAGTCCGCGCTCATCCCCGGGAGCAGGAAGTCCCGGTCGGCGGCGAAGGACCACTTCTCCGACTTCGCCGCGCAGGCCTGCTCGAAGGCCTGGAGCGCGGAGCGCTCGTCGCTGGAGAGCGAGCCGTCGTACCGCGCGAGCAACTGGCTGGCGAGGTTCCGGTACACGCCGTAGTCCCGGACCGTGGGCATGTCGACATCGCCGAAGCGCGCGGCGAGCGCGTCCATGTCCGCGGCGAAGCCCGGGCGCATCTTGGCCTCGAGCGTGTCGAGCAGGCTGCGGATGCCGGTGGACTGCGCGTCATCGAGGATCTGCACGGTGACGCCGCTCGCGCCGGGCAGCGCGCCGCCGCCGACGAAGGCGAGCGTGGGGACCGCGTCGTACTCCTTGGGCAGCGTGGCCTTGAGCTGGCCGAAGTCGTCGTAGAGCGCGTAGCGCGTCTGCCCCTTCGACTNACCCACCTGGGTTACGAAGATCCTCCGCCGCTCTGGAACCTGAAGCGCAAGGCCCGCAACTACGTGGACGGCGTGGGCGACGCGCGCTCGGTGCGCAACTCCATGGCCTTCCTGCTCGCGTTCGGCCTCACCCTGCCGGAGCTGCAGGACCGCGAGCCGGCCTTCCGCGACATCCACGCGTACCTGCTCACGCTCGAGGCCCCGCGCTGGCCCTTCGGCGCGCTGGACGGGGCGAAGCGCTCGCGCGGGCTCGCGCTCTTCCGCGCGCAGTGCGAGCGTTGCCACGGAAGTTACGAGTGCGCGCAGTACCCGAGCCACGTGGAGCCGGTGGCCTCGGTGGGGACGGACGCAACGCGCGCTGCCCGCTACCGCGCGCTGGAGGTGGCGTACGTCAACGCCAGCTGGTTCGGAGGGGACCATCCCCAGGCGGCGGGCGGCGGCTACCTCGCGCCGAACCTCACCGGCCTCTGGGCGAGCGCGCCCTATTTCCACAACGGCAGCGTCCCCACG
Source organism: Myxococcaceae bacterium (assembly GCA_044229415.1). GTDB lineage: Bacteria > Myxococcota > Myxococcia > Myxococcales > Myxococcaceae > JBGATB01. Next base: position 79,336 of record JBGATB010000032.1, read on the forward strand.
CTGCAGCAGGTGCTCAACTCGCAGCAGCGGCCGCGCTACTTCCGGCGGCGCGGCACGGACGGCGCGGAGTACGACGCCGAGCGCGTGGGCTGGAAGGTCGACGTGCTCGCCGCGGGCCAGGTCAGCACGGACGCCCGGGCGGTGAGAGATCAGATCTACGACACGACGCTCCCGGGGCTGGGCAACGCAGGCGACGCGCTCACCGAGGCCGAGCGCGCGGACCTCCTCGAGTACCTCAAGTCGCTCTGACCGCGGCGCCTTGCGGGCTGCTGCGAGACCCGCGCAGCTCGCAGGCGACGAGCGCTACTCCAGGGTCCGGACGTTCTTGGCGACGGGGCCGCTGTTGCCGCTGTAGCGCCCGTCGAAGACGTCCACGCGCACGCGCTGTCCCCACTCGAGCGTTTGGAGGCCGGGGCCGGGCAGATCCGCGTAGTGAACGTAGATGTCAGGCCCATCCCCGCCTTCCAAGAAACCAAAGCCGTGGTCGCGGTTGAACCACTTCACGGTTGCCGTGACGTCGTTGGCGATTGGGCCGCCTACGGCGACGGCCTCGGGATGGGCAGCCCGTAGCGCGAACCCTGTCAATGCGTTTGGCAATTTGGATCTCCCTGGATGATCGACTTATCGCCAGACAGCGGCGTCAGGTGCTGCCGAACCGTAAGCAAAGCCAAGCGTCAGCGCAGGCTGGGGAAGTCGGCGCTCATCCCCGGGAGCAGGAAGTCGCGGTCGGCGGCGAAGGACCACTTCTCCGACTTGGCCGCGCAGGCCTGCTCGAACTGCTGGAGCGCCGCGCGCTCCTCGCTGGAGAGCGAGCCGTCGTACCGCGCGAGCAGCGCTCTGGCGAGGTTGCGGTACACGCCGTAGTCCCGGACGGTGGGCATGTCCACATCGCCGAATCGCGCGGCGAGCGCCTCCATGTCCGCGGCGAAGCCGGGCCGCATCTTCGCCTCCAGCGTGTCGAGCAGGCTGCGGATCCCGGTGGACTGCGCATCGTCGAGGATCTCCACGGTGACGCCGCTCGCGCCGGGCAGCGCGCCGCCGCCGACGAAGGCGAGCGTGGGGACCGCGTCGTACTCCTTGGGCAGCGTGGCCTTGAGCTGGCCGAAGTCGTCGTAGAGCGCGTAGCGCGTCTGCCCCTTCGACTCGGACGTGACCAGCGTGCCCGGCGGCTGGCCCACCACGTCCACGCGGTCCACCGAGTTGGAGGAGCCGTTCCAGGCGTTCGAGGCGAGCACCGCGCGGACGGCAGGGGGCAGGACGGTCTGAGACATGGTCGGGGGCTCCTTGGGAAGGCGGCTTGTGTCGCCTTATCGGGCCCGGGCAACGCGCAGTTGTCGCGCTGGTACCGAAGACTGGGAGCTCGGGTTCCGGAGCGCGGGCTGTCTTGAAGCGCGGAGCGTGGCGTGTCCGCGAGCGGTGACATGCCATCTGGGCCAGTCAGGTCGCGCGCCTCAGCGGCCCAGGAGAGCGCTGACATGGTCGAGCTGGGTCTGCAGGTGAGCTACCTGCGCTCACGGCTGTGCCAGACTCGGACAATCACGACGCGTGCAGCGCTGTCGATGCGATACCGCAACACGTATGAGGCTGCGCTGAAGGCCACCGGCCACTCGCGCCTGCCGGAGTCGTCCCCCATCAGCTTGCCGGCCAAGGGCACGTTCGCCAGGAGAGCGGCCCCCTCGAGGATCGACTCAGTGGCTCGGTGGGCGGCCTTTTCGTCTTTGCCCGCCAGAAAGGCTTCGAGGCGATGAAGGTCTCGAATCGCTTCGGGAAGCCACAGCACCTCCACGCGCCACGCCCTTTCTGAGCTTCGCCAACTCTGCCCTGACGTCATCCATCGGTACTGCTCGTCCCGTCAGGAGGTAGCGTTCCCAACGCTCCGCGTCTTCCACGCGCTCACGCTCGAACGCCTCCTCCCGTTCGAGATACTCACGAACTGCAGTCAGGATGAGCCAGTGTGGGCTGCGGTCACGCGCCGCTGCCAAGATGCGCAGGCGATCGCGAGTCTCCTCGTCCATCTTCAGCCCGACTGTCGTCCCCATCGCTAAAAAGTAGCTCCCGGCGCTACCGGGCGCAACCCGGTGTCAGCGCGGAGGACCTGGCCGCCTCCAGCGCCGCCGAGGTGTTCGTGGTCGGGCGGTGCGCCAGCTTCGATCGGATCGAGCAGCCTCTCTGGGCTGCTGCCTAAGGAGCCCATCGGTGTCCTCGCCCGCGACAAGGCCGCACAAGGTGCTCCCGCGCAGCAGCGCCCTCTGGCCAGGCCCCTGATTCTCCTCGAGGGGAGGTCAGCGCTGCTCGCACTGGTTCCCCGACCGTCCCTCACGCCCCGCCTTCACCTTTCCCACCCACCTGTCGCCCCTACAGGAGCGGGCACTACCGTCCGCCTGCTGCTCGTTGGGCGTGGCTGTAAAGGGGAAACGAGAGGGCTCCATGCACTGCTGCCGCAGGCGCTGGTCCGCTGTTGCTCCGCTGGTCGCCGCTGCAGTGACGCTCTCCTTCGAGAGCGCCTGCGCCACCCACGCTTCGCTCACGGGGCTCGTGCTCCAGGCGCCGAAGGCCGCGCCGCGGACGCTGGACACCACGCGCTACTTCCTGGACGGCGAGGGCGAGCTGGCCAAGCGCGCCTTCGACCGCGGCGAGTACGCGAAGGCCCGCGCGCTCTTGACGGAGAGCCCGCTCTTGGAGGTCCGCTTCCTGCGCGCGCTCGCCGCGTACAAGGCGCGGGACTTCAAGGCCGCCGCGCCGGAGCTGCGCGCGCTGGCGGAGGACTACCCGCCGCTTGCGGACCGCTGCCTGCTCCACGCGGGGGACGCGTACGCGGCGCTGCGGCAGGTGGAGGACGCGGAGGAGGCGTATGCGCGGGTGCCGGGGGGCACCTCCTCCTATCCCGCGGCGCGGCTGGCGCTGGCGCGCCTCCAGGCGAAAAAGGGACGCCTGGAGGACGCGCTCGCGTCGCTGCGGCCGCTGGTGGAGGCCACCGGGGACGCGCGCGCCTCCCGCGCGGAGGCGCTCTGGGTGCAGGCGCAGCTGCAGCGCGCCCGCGGGCAGAGCGCGGCGGAGCAGCAGAGCCTGCTCGAGCTGTGGACAGACCAGCCCACCAGCACGCTCGCCCCGCGCGCCGCGCTGCTGCTGCCCAAGGACGCGCTCACCCCGGAGGCCACGCTGCGCCGCGCGGAGAAGCTGCTCGCGCAGCGGCAGCCGCGCGAGGCGCTCCTGGCGGCGAAGGCGCTGCTCGACAAGCGGCAGGTGGCCGCGCGCTCCGAGCAGGGGTGCCAGGCGCGCGCGCTGGTGGCGCAGGCGCAGCACCGGCTGGGGCGCGAGCGCGCCGCGAAGCAGCAGTTCGCCGAGGTGGTGACGCAGTGCCAGCTCTCCCCCGCCCGCGCCACGGCGCTGTGGGCCACCGCGCGCACGCAGGAGGGGGACAAGGCGCGCGCCCTCTATGACGAGCTGGCGCGCGAGTACCCGGAGCACCCGCTCGCGGACGACGCGCTGCTCGCCGCCGGGGTGCTCGCGCTGCAGGACGGGGACACCGCCGGCGCGCTCAACCGGCTGGACGCGGTGGGCGAGCGCTACCCGCAAGGGGACGCGGCGCCCGAGGCGCTCTTCGCGGCCTTCTGGTGGCACCGGCGGCAGGGGAACGTGGAGGGGGCGCTGGGCGCGCTCAACCGGCTGGACGCGGCGGCGGACGGCCAGGCCGAAGGCGCGGAGACGCACCCCAAGGTGCAGTACTGGCGCGCGCGGCTCTTCGAGGAGCGCGGCGACAAGGGCAAGGCGGCGGAGCTGTTCGAAGGCGTGGCGAAGCTGGCCCCCGGCACCTACTACGGCCTGCTCGCGCGGGCGCGGCTGGGCGGCCTGGCCGAGCCTTCGGAGGCGGTGCGCCCGGCGGACGCGCCCGGCGGGGACGGCCAGGAGGAGGCGCTGGAGGCGCTCTTCGCGGACCCGCACTTCGCCGCCGGGCTGGAGCTGCTCAAGCTGGGGCTGCCGGACGCGCTGCGCGAGCTGGCGCGGGTGGAGCTGGAGAACAAGCCCGCCCAGGCGCGGCCGCTGCTGTTGCGCGTGCTGTACGACGGCGGCCGCAAGCGCCAGGTGGAGGTGCTCTCCACCACCGAGGAGCTGGCGGGGCCGGTGACGCCGCAGACCGAGCCGGTGTGGCGGCTGGCCTTCCCGGACACCTTCCGCGCGCTGGTGGAGCAGAGCGCGCAGGCCTCCAACGTGGACCCCAACTTCCTCCACGCGCTCATCCGCGAGGAGAGCCGCTTCCGCCCCGCGGTGCGCTCCTCGGCCGGCGCGGTGGGGCTGGCCCAGCTGATGCCCAGCACCGCCCGCGCCATGGCGCGCCAGGCGGGGCTCAAGTTCAGCGAGCGCGGCCTCGTGCAGCCGCACAAGAACCTGCGGCTGGGCTCGCTCTACCTGCGCTCGCTGTTGGACCGGTTCGACGGGAACGTGGTGTACGCGACCGCGGGCTACAACGCGGGGCCGGGCGCGGTGGACCGCTGGCTCAAGGAGCGGCCCGGGCTCGAGGTGGATGACTTCGTGGAGGAGATTCCCTTCTCGGAGACGCGCAACTACGTGAAGCGGGTGCTCGCCAGCTACGCGGCGTACTCGCTGTTGGTGAAGGCGCAGCCGGCCATCGTCGCTCGCGCCGACTTCCGGTAGTGTCCGAAGGCCTCCATGGCCGCGCTCGCTACGCTCCTCGGCTTCTGCCTCGTGGCGCTCCCGCCAGACGCGCCGGTGCGCCTGGCCGCGGCGGAGGTCCCGCAGAGCCTGCTCTCGGCGCGGCGGCTCTCGGACCAGCTGCGCTTCGAGGAGGCGCTGGTGGAGTACCAGCGCTACCTGACGGATCCCAACCGGCCGCTGGCGGAGCGCTCCCGCGCGCTGCTGGAGCTGGGCTTCATCCACCTGCTGCTGGGAGATGAGCTCAACGCCAAGAAGCGCACCTTCGAAGCGCTGGAGCTGGACGCGAACCTGCGCGCGGGGCCGGGGGCGCCTCAGAAGCAGGTGGACTTCCTGGCGGACGCCAAGCGCGAGCTCGAGGCGCGCCCCAAGCTGGAGGTGCTCCCCCGCTCGGGCGAGGAGCCGCCGCAGCAGGTGCGGGTGAAGGTGACCGATCCACAGAGGCGGGTGCAGCAGCTGCTCCTGCGCCACGGGTTCTCGCCCGCCGGCCCCTTCTACGGCCAGCCGCTGCGCTGCCCGGAGGCCAAGGGGGGCGCGGTCTGCGTGGGGGAGATCCCCGCCCCCGCCAGCGCGCTCAGCTACAACGCCTGGTACTACGCCGAGGCCCTGGACGCGCAGGGCAACACGCTGGCCCAGTCGGCGAGCGCTTCTTCCCCCCTGCAGCTCTCCGTGGTCCAGCGCAGCCCCTGGTACAAGAGCCCCTGGGTGTGGGGCGGCGGCGCGGCGCTGGTGGTGGGCATTGGCGTGGTGGTGTTCGCGACCGCGAGCGCCTCCCCCCGCTGAGGGGCGCCGGCCCCCCGAATCGCGCTATCCTTCGCGACCGCCGTGAGCATCGAGTCCGGAACCCAGGTCGGCCGCTACCGCGTCACCCGCTTGATTGCGCAAGGCGGGATGGCGGAGGTGTACCGGGCCGAGCAGGAGCTCACCGCGGGCATCTTCCGCCCCGCCGCGCTGAAGGTCATCCGCCCGGAGTACTCGGGCTCGCCGGACTTCCGGGAGATGTTCCTGGACGAGGCGCGCACCGCCTGCACCCTCTCCCACCCCAACATCGTCCACATCTACGAGGTGGGCGAGGCGGACGGGCTGCTCTACATGGCGATGGAGCTGGTGACGGGGGAGACCCTGGCCGTCGTCTCGCGCGCGCTGCGGGAGAAGGAGGAGCGGCTCTCGGACGAGGCGCTGCTCGCGGTGGGGATCAACACCTGCTCCGCGCTGGAGGCGGTGCACGCGCTGCGGCTCCACGGCGAGGGCCACCACCTGAACCTGGTCCACCGGGACGTCTCGCCGCACAACCTGCTGCTCTCCTCGAGCGGCGCGCTCAAGCTGATCGACTTTGGCATCGCCAAGGCGGTGACCAACCGGAACCTGACCTCGCCGGGGGTGACCAAGGGGAAGGCCGGGTACTTTTCGCCCGAGCAGGCCATGGGCCGCTCGCTGGATGGCCGCAGCGACCTCTTCTCGCTCGGGGTGACGCTCTACAAGCTCGCCTACGGCCAGACCCCGTTCGACATGCACAAGACCCACCAGGCGCGGAACAACGCCCTGGTGTACGGCCGGTGGGAGCCGCTCTCCGCCGTCTGCCCGGGGCTGCCGGCCGGCTTCTATGACGTCGTCAACAAGGCGCTCATGCTCCGCCCGGACGACCGCTTCGCCAGCGCGCGCGAGATGCGCGAGGCGCTGGAGCGGGTGGCGCTGGAGTCCGGGGTGCACGTGGGGGCCAGCTCGCTCTCCGGCTACGTGCAGCAGCAGGAGAGCGGCGAGGTCTCCGTCACCTCGCGCACCACCCCGAGCCACTCGCTGCGCCCGGTGAACGCGCCGCGCACGCCGCCCCTGGCGGTGCCCCCGCCCACCTCGGCGCGGCAGCGCAACACCGAGAAGATGGTCCGCGCGCACGCCGCGCCGGCGCAGCGCCCCTCCCGGCTGCGGATGGCGCTGCTGGGGCTGGCCGGCGTGGCGGCGGTGGGCTTTGGCAGCGGCACGGTGATGCTGCTGGGGGCCCGGAACCAGCGCCCCGCGCCCAGCGCCCCGGTCACGCTGCTGCCGCGGACGCTCCCCGCGCCGTCCGCCCGGCGCGCCGAGCCCGAGCCGGTCCCCGTCGCCGTGGCGGGGGTGGAGCCCGCGCTGGAAGCCGAGCACGAGCCAGAATCCGATCAGGCGCCGGAGCGCTCGGCCCCCAAGCGGATCCGCCCCGCGGCGCGCGCGGCGCCGGCCTCCGCCGCGAAGGCGGAGCCCGCCGCCATCCCAGACGGCGAGGGGCAGCTGCGGATCGGCGCGGAGCCCAACGGCGAGGTGAGCGTGGGCGGCCAGCCCTGGGGCGGCACGCCGGTGAGCCGCCACGTCCGGACCGGGCGCTACACCGTCACCATCACCTCCGGCCGCCAGCGCGGCACCTGCGACGTGACGGTGCTCCCGGACAGTGTGGCGCGCTTCAAGTACGACTTCGCGCAGCGCAAGTGCATCCCGTTCTAGCGGCGAGCCGGATGTAGTCAGAGGGCGGCCGGGCTCGCCTAGCCCCGCGGCCCGGGGCGCATGATGGGCGGATCTCCAGCCGCGCGCTGGACCTCGCGGGCGTGCCGGTCTCCGCGGCGCAGGTGCTGGGGACCTCTGCCTGGAATTTGAACGCGCAGACCCCCTCGGTGGTGGGGTGGCAGCAGCGCTGCGCGCGCGCCGCTGTCCCCGCGCGGGCCGGTGACCCGTCGTCCCGTGACCCGTCGTCCCGTGACCCGTCGTCCCGTGACCCGTCGTCCCGTACCCGTCGTCCCGTGACCCGTCGTCCCGTACCCGTCGTCCCGTGACCCGTCGTCCCGTGACCCGTCGTCCCGTGACCCGTCGTCCCGTGACCCGTCGTCCCGTGACCCGTCGTCCCGTGACCCGTCGTCCCGTGACCCGTCGTCCCGTGACCCGTCGTCCCGTACCCGTCGTCCCGTACCCGTACCCGTACCCGTGAACGAACCCGCACCCGAACCCGAACCCGACCGAGGTCGCGAGAGGCTCACCGGCTGCGTCCATCGAGGCAACCGGCGTATGCGCGAAGCCTCAATGAACCAGGCTCTGCAGTTCGGGTTCGGGTTCGCGTGCGGGTTCGGTCACGGGTACGGGTACGGGGCCACGGGTGACGGGCCACGGGTGACGGGCCACGGGTGACGGGCCACGGGTGACGGGCCACGGGTGACGGGCCACGGGTGACGGGCCACGGGTGACGGGCCACGGGTGACGGGCCACGGGTGACGGGTGACGGGCCACGGGTGACGGGCCACGGGTGACGGGCCACGGGTGACGGGCCACGGGTGACGGGCCACGGGTGACGGGCCACGGGTGACGGGCCACGGGTGACGGGCCCGCTTCCGTCTACTTCTTCGCGGCGTCCGCCTCGCCATCCTTCGGCTTGGCCTCGCCCTTCTTGTGCTTCGCGGCCTTCTTGGAGGCGTCCGCCTTCTTCGGCTCGGCCTTGCCCTCCGCCGCAGCGCCCTCCTTCGCCTCCTCCGCGAACGCGGAGCCCGCCACCATCAAGCTCGCCGCCAACAGCATCCCTGCCGCCAAGCGCTTCATTCATCACTCCCGAGTCGGTCTCCGGCGTGATTGCCGGTCCAGGCGGGGCGCTGAGCAGCAACCGTGCCCTCTGTCTTCTTTCAGCAATCCCGGGGTGGCCTTCCCCGCGGCCATGGGCATTCCGCCCCATGGAGGCATCCTGCCCCGAGCATTTGGCCCCAACGCCCCTGGATTCCTGGGGGAAGGTTGAGGGCACGTCCGTTGCTCAACCCTCTCGCTGTCCTGTGAGGACCCGCCCGTGAAGTTGGCGCTCAAGCTGACCCTCCCGTTGGTGGTGTGTGTGTTCGTGGTGCTCGGTGCGCTCGCCTTCAGCAGCCTCCGCCGCGAGGTGGCCTTGTTCGACTCCGACATGAGGCGGGACCAGGCCCTGGTGGGCCGGTCGCTCGCCGTGGCGGTGGCGCAGGCCTGGCGCCACGACGGCGAGGCGGCCGCGCGCGAGCTGCTCCGTAAGGTCGCCGCGCGGCAGGAGCCGGTGAGCCTGGAGTGGCTCACGCTGGCGCAGGTGCAGCAGCGCGGCCGCCTGGATGTTGAGCAGCTGGCTCGGCTGGGGCAGGGCGCGGAAGTGGTGGAGCGGGACGATCCCCAGGGCTGGCTGTGCACCTACGTCCCCGTGGAGGACGCCCAGACGGTGGTGGTGGTCACCGAGCCGCTCAAGGAGCAGAAGCAGTTCATCCGCACCACCCTGCTCTCCAATGCCGCGGCGGTGGCCATTCTCGGCTGCGCCTGCGCGCTGGTGGCGATCGTCCTGGGCGCGGTGCTGGTGGGCCGGCCGATGACGCTGCTGGCGCAGAAGGCGCGGGCGGTGGGCGCGGGGGACTGGGGCGAACCTTTGGCGCTGCGCCCCACGGACGAGCTGGGCGAGCTCGCGCAGGAGATGAACGGCATGTCGGACCAGCTCCGGCTCGCCCGGAAGCGCGTGGAGGACGAGACCCTGGCGAAGATCGCCGCGCTCGAGCAGCTGCGCCACGCGGACCGGCTCACCACCGTGGGCAAGCTCGCCTCCGGGCTGGCGCACGAGATGGGCACGCCGCTCAACGTCATCTCCGCCCGCGCCAAGCTGGTGGTGACGGGGGACGCCAAGGGCGAGGTGGCCGTGGAGAACGCGCGGATCATCTCCCAGCAGTCCGAGGCGATCACCCGCATCATCCGCCAGCTGCTGGACTTTGCCCGGCGCCGCGCGCCCAAGAAGAACCAGGAGGCGCTCTTCCCGCTGGCCGAGCAGACGCTCACCCTCTTGCGCCCCTTCGCGCAGAAGCGCGGGGTGACGGCGCGGGTGGAGGGCGCCCAGGACCTGAGCGCCGAGGTGGACCGCGGGCAGCTGCAGCAGGCGCTCACCAATCTGGTGATGAACGGCCTGCAGGCGATGAGCGGCGGCGGCGAGCTGGTGGTGGGGGTGGAGGCGGTGCAGGCGCAGCCCCCGCCGGACGTGGGCGGGGGGCCGCGCGGCTTCGCCCGGCTGGAGGTGAAGGACCAGGGGGCCGGCATCCCCGAGGAGATCCGCGGGCGGATCTTCGAGCCGTTCTTCACCACCAAGGACGTGGGCGAGGGCACCGGCCTGGGGCTCTCGGTCTCCTACGGGCTGGTGCGCGAGCACGGCGGGTGGATCTCCGTGGAGAGCGAAGTGGGCAGGGGCAGCCGCTTCTCCATCTATTTGCCGCTCGCGTGAGAGCGGCGGACGTTTGACGCAAGGGAGCTTTCATGGGCGGCAGACTGTTGGTGGTGGAAGACGACGCGGCGATGCGCCAGCTCCTGGAAGAGGAGCTGGCCCGGCGCGGGTACACGGTGGTGGGGCGGCCGGACGCGGAGTCCGCGCTGGCGGCGCTCACCGAGCAGCCGGTGGACCTGGTGGTCACCGACCTCAACCTGCGCGGGGGGACCAACGGGGTGACGCTCTGTCAGCGGATCATCGAGCAGCGGCCGGACGTGCCGGTGCTCGTCATCACCGCCTTCGGGAGCCTGGAGTCCGCGGTGGCCGCCATCCGCGCCGGCGCCTACGACTTCATCACCAAGCCCTTCGAGCTGGACGCGCTCACCATTGCCCTGGAGCGCGCGCTGCAGCACCGCGCGCTGCGGCTGGAGGTGCGGCGGCTGCGCGAGGCGGCCGGCGAGCCCGCGGCGGGAGATCTCCTCGGCGAGAGCCCGGCCATGCGCCGCGCCCGGCAGCTGCTGGCGCGGGTGAGCGACACCGACTCCTCGGTGCTCATCTCCGGCGAGAGCGGCACCGGCAAGGAGGTGGTGGCGCGCTGGCTCCACGACCACGGCCGCCGCAAGACCGGCCCGTTCGTGGCGGTCAACTGCGCGGCCATGCCGGAGGCGCTGCTGGAGTCCGAGCTGTTCGGCCACGCCAAGGGCGCCTTCACCGACGCGAAGACGGCGCGGGTGGGGCTCTTCCAGAAGGCGGCGGGCGGGACGCTGTTCCTCGATGAGATTGGCGAGCTGCCGCTGGGGCTGCAGCCCAAGCTCCTGCGCGCGCTCCAGGAGCGCACGGTGCGGCCGGTGGGCGGGGACGCGGAGGTCCCGTACGACGCGCGGATCATCTCCGCCAGCAACCGGGACCTGGAGCAGGCGGTGGAGGAGCACCGCTTCCGGGAGGACCTCTTCTTCCGGATCAACGTGATCACCGTCTCCCTCCCGCCCCTGCGCTCGCGCGGGAACGACGTGCTCCAGCTGGCCCAGCACTTCCTGCGCGTCTTCGCGGAGCGGGCGGGCAAGAAGGTGACCGGCCTCTCCGCGCCGGCGGCCCAGGCGCTCTTGCGCTACCACTGGCCGGGGAACGTGCGCGAGCTGCAGAACTCGATCGAGCGGGCGGTGGCGCTCACCGAGTTCGAGCAGCTGACGCTGGAGGACCTGCCAGAGAAGGTGAAGCAGCGGCGCCCCTCGGAGGCCCAGGCGGGCGGCGCCGAGGAGCTGCTGCCGCTGGACGAGGTGGAGCGCCGCCACATCCTGCGCGTGCTGCGCGCGCTCAACGGCCACCGCACCCAGGCGGCGCAGGTGTTGGGGCTGGACCGCAAGACGCTCTACCGGAAGCTGGAGCGCTACGGCGAGGACGAGGACGGGCCGCGGCCTTCGCGCGCCCCGCCCGCGCCCATCGAGGAGGCGCGCCCCACCGGGGCAAAGTGACGCTCCGCCTCGGGGCGCCGCTCACTGCGCCAAGGGCGTGGCACGGCCGGTGCTGCCTCTGGGCGCCGCATGGACGCGCGCACGCTGCTGCTCGCCGAGGATGACGAGGACATGCGGCTGCTCCTCGCGGAGCAGCTGCTGCGGGACGGCTTCGACGTGGTGACGGTGGAGGACGGCTTCGAGCTCTTGGACTACCTCGAGGCCTGCGCGCGCGGCGCGGTGGCGCTGCCGGCGGTGGTGGTGTCGGACATCCGGATGCCGGGCCAGAGCGCGCTGGAGGTGCTGCGCGCCCTGCCCCGCCTGGGCGTGCCGATCGTGCTCGTGTCCGCCTTCTGCGATGAGGAGACCCGCGAGGAGGCGCTCAAGCTCGGCGCCACCAGCGTGCTCGAGAAGCCCGTGGAGCTGGACGCGCTCAGCGAAGAGGTGCGGCGCGTGGTGGCGGCGGCGGCGATAACCGCCGCATCCTCCCGTTGACGTTGACGTAGACGTTGACGTTGACGTTGACGTTGACGTGCGACGTGTGACGGCCGTTGCCCTCGAACGGAACCGCAGTGGAACGGCCGTCCACGTCCACGTCACACGTTCACGTCAACGACCACGTCAACGTCAACGTCAACGTCAACGGGTGGGCGGCGGGCTTCAGTCCTCGCCGGAGTGCAGCCCCAGGCGCCGCAGCATGCGGTGGACGGACTGGCGCGGCAGCCCCACGCGCTGGGCGGCGCGGGTGACCACTCCGCCGGCGGCGCGCAGGTGCTCGGTGAAGTAGGTCTTCTCGAAGCTCTCGAGCACCCGCTCCTTGGCCTCGTGGTACGGCAGGGACACCAGCTGCTTGGTGATCTCCTGACGCAGCCGCGCGTTGGAGGCCTCGTCCTCGCCGGTCTTCCCGAGCGCGTTGGCGATCGCGCCCGTCCCCAGGTCGGGGAAGGCGCACAGCCGCTCCACCACGTTGCGCAGCTCGCGCACGTTGCCGCTCCAGTCGTGGCTGGCGAGCATGTCCACGGTGGCGGCGGGCACCGGCTGCTGGGGCTTGAGCTTGGCCTCGAAGACCTTCACCAGCATCGGGATGTCCTCGGGCCGCTCGCGCAGCGCGGGGACGCGGATCCGGAAGACGGAGAGCCGGAAGAAGAGGTCCTCCCGGAAGCGGCCCGCGCGGACCTCGGCCTCCAGGTCCTTCACCGTGGAGGCCACCACGCGCACGTTCACCTTCACCGCCGCGTTGGCGCCGGGCCGCTTGATCTCCTTGGCCTCCAGCGCGCGCAAGAGCTTGGGCTGGAGCGAGAGCGGCAAGTCCGCCACCTCGTCCAGGTAGAGCGTGCCGCCGTCCGCCTCTTCGAACGCGCCGGGCCGGGCGGCCTTGCCGGCGGTGAGCTGCCCCAGCTCGTGGCCGAAGAGATCCGACTCGAGCAGCGTCTCGGACAGCGAGCCGATGTCCACCACCACGAACGGCCCTTCCTTGCGGTCGCTTCGCTCGTGGATGGCGCGCGCGAGCAGCTCCTTGCCGGTGCCCGGCTCGCCCTCCAGGACGATCGCGGACTCGGTGGGCGCGGCGCGCTCGAGCAGCGCGAAGACGCGGCGCATGGCGGTGGAGCGGCCAATCGCCTCGCCGAAGCGGTCCGACTGGGAGAGCGGCCACTGGATCTGCTGCCGCTCCGGCTCGAAGCGCAGCTCGGTGCGCCCCAGGGTGATCCGCGCCTTGTCGGAGATCCGGACGTCCAGCACCTGGACGCCTTCGATGAAGACGCCGTTGGTGCTCTTGAGATCTCTCAGCCGGTAGCCCCCCGGACCTCCGGAGAGCTCGAAGTGACGGCGGGAGACGGAGCTGTCGGTGAGGCGCAGCTGACAGGCCTCGTCAGACCCCACCAGGACGGTCTGCCCCTCCAGGACGACCTCGACCCCCTTGTCGGGTCCCTTGCTGACGAACAGGCGGGCCCGGGGAAAGCGGGCGCTATCGGACTGCAAAAGCTCGGTGACTTCGGGCGGTGTGCTCATGCGAGCCGCGGAGTCTAGGCGGACCTACCAGACCATGTCCTGGTCCTCTGTCACCCCCGCCAACCAGGAGACCCGGAGGGCCTCCCCATCCACCCGCAGGGTGCCCTCGAAGGTCCCCGCCGGCTGGAGGAACCGGCTCTTCACCACCCCCAAGTCCCTCTCATCCCGGTGGGCGTGGAGGGGTTTGAAGTGCAGATCCACCTGGCCATCCGTGGTCCGCACGTGCCACGGGTCCAGGACATCCTGGGGGTTGTAGGCGAAACGCGCGCGTGTCAGTGGCACCAGCCGGTCCCCCACCCAGAGGGCGTTCTCGTTCGCCTCGTCCGCGCCTTCGTTGAAGCCCTCCACCAGGTTGAGCCCCACCGGGGTGCCGTCCTCGAGCCGGCCGTTGGCCATGGCCCAGCGCCAGGAGGTCCGCCGCCCGAGCAGCCCGTGCGTGTAGTCCATCCCGGCCACGCCGCCGTCCAGCACGAAGCGGCGGCCCTTCACCTCGAGCGAGCCGACGGTGAGCATCGCCGCCCACTTCTGGGTGACGTTGACCACGCCGCCCTCGTTGACCGGGGCGATGACCGTGAGCGGGGGCGCCCCGCCGGCGGCGAGCACCTCGGCGGAGAGGCGCACGGATGGGCGCAGCGGGGAGAGCCCCAGCTCCACCTCCAGCGCGTAGCGATCGTCCTTCTCGCCGCGGGCGCACGAGAGCTTGGCCCCCAGCGAGCGGAAGCGGGAGTGGTGACCGCGGCCGGGGTGCTCGTTCACCGCCGCCATCGCGCCGGGGAGCCCTAGATAGCCCTCGTCAAAGAGCGGGCGGCGCGCCTTCAAGTCCACCGCCGCGGCGAAGGCGTTGGCGGTGTACGAGAGGTGCGCGATGGCGAAGAGCGCCACCACGTCCGGCGTGCAGATGAGCGAGTACTGCCAGCGCTTGCGGCGCACCGCGCGCAAAGGCAGCGGCAGCCGGTACGGGCCGCCCAGCGCGTCGAAGCTCACCTTGGCGAGCGCGCCGCTGTAGGTCCCGAAGCGCGGGTGGCCCTGGTCGTTCTCCACGGACTCGGGCGGCGGCTTCAGGGCGGGCACGGTCATGTGGGCCACAGGCTACTTGGGCGCCTGAATTTGCGCTTGAGAGTCTTCGTCCGCGGCGCCTATGAGCTTGCCCATGCCCCCTCGCGCCACCGTCCGCCTGGCCCTGCTCACGGTCGTCACCCTGACCTTCAGCGGCTGCGCCTTCCTCAAGAACCTGCTGGCGGTGGCCTTCCAGAAGCCCACGTTCACGTTCAAGACGGCGCAGGTGCTGGACGTCTCGCTCGCCGGCGCCACGGTGAACCTGGTCTACGAGCTGGACAACCCCAACGCCATTGGCATCTCCATCGCCGAGGTGGACTACGCGCTCTTCGTGGAGGGCAAGCAGGTGGTGGCGGGCAAGCCCCCCAACGGGCTGCAGCTGCCGGCGCAGCGCAAGTCGGAGATCCAGTTCCCCACCGCGGTGAAGTTCCAGGACATCGCCCCGGTGGTGCAGACCTTCCTCACCAAGGACCGCGCCACCTACCGCGCGGAAGGCCACATCGGCCTGCAGAGCCCGATCGGCGTCATCTCCTTCCCCATCTCCAAGGAGGGCGAGTTCGAGGTCCCCAAGGTCCCCACCGTCCAGCTCCGCCCGCCGCGGATCTCCAACCTCTCCCTGAGCGGCGTCACGTTGGAGCTGCCGGTGGCGCTCACCAACCGCAACACCTTCGAGCTGCCCGTGGCCGGCCTCTCTGGCGCGCTCTCCATCTCCGGCGTGAACGTGGGCAACGTCTCCACCGGCAACGTGGGCGCGCTGGCCGGCGGGGCCACGCGCGAGGTGGCCATCCCGGTCACCCTGAACCTCGCCAACGCGCCGGCCGCGGTGGCGGCCATCCGCGGCGGCCAGGCCCGGTTCGCGCTCACCGGCCAGCTGGACTCGGGCGGCCTCCCCATCCCGGTGAACCTGAACGACGTGCTGAACATCCGGAAGTAGCCAAAAGCGCTGGAGACCTGGCTAGTTTCCTTACTGTCACCTGGCGACAACAACCGGGACACGGGATCGATAATCCGGAGGCTTGGTCGCACAAAGGCCGATGACTTCTCCGGGTGAAATCACAGAGATGGCCCTGATCACGCCCCCTGTCCGGGCGCGTCAGCAGGCTCGCAGGACCACCCAGCGCAGCCTCCTCGCGGCGCTCACGGCGCGCGGGGACCGGCGGCCCGAGCGGCGGCTCCACACGGAGCGGCGGGCCACCGCGCGGGTGAAGGTGGAGGTGGAGTGCGAGGAGCGGCACGGCAACTCGCGCTACTACCGGATCACCGAGGACCTCTCCCCGTTCGGCCTCTCCACGCGGCAGGGCCTGACGCGTTCGGTGGGAACCCGGGTGCAGCTGGCGCTCTTCCTCCCGGACGACCGCGAGCAGCCGGTGCTGGTGGAGGCAGAGGTCGTGGGCGCGCTGAACGCCGTGGGCGGAATGCGGTTGGCGTTCCGCAAGCCCTCGGTTCAAGCTGTGCGCCGTATCCACCGCTTCCTCGCGCAGCACCACGCGCGGCTTGAGGAGGCGTGACGGCGAGGTAGAAGCCGATGCGCCTGCAGCTCTCCGCTGTTCTGCTCCTGTCCGTGCTCCCAGGCACGCTCGGCTGCTTGCGGGACGCCCGTCCTGCGCGCGAGCGCGGCGGGCCGTTCGAGACCGCCCCTGAAGTCAGGGCCCCCACCCAGGTCCGCTGCACCAAGCACGGCAAGTCCGCGGTCCGTCAGAGGTGTGACGAGGCCCAGTACCTGGCCGAATTGTGGGCGAGGAAATTGTCGACCGGGGACGACGTTTGCCTGGAGAACGGCGTGGGCGAGGCCCCCGGCGGCGCGTGCCTGACGCGGGCGCAGGTGGCGGATGTGGGGACCGGAAGGGTTCTGCTGGAGATCCGCGAGGCTCGGCCGGACTCGCGCTGGTTCCACCATGTCCAGAATCAGGTGTGGTTCGAGGAAGGTGCGCTGGTGGACCTGATTTTGGCCGAGCGGGGTTATTAGAAAGCACTCCATGAAGCTCCCCACCCCCGCAGGACTGAAGTCGCTCGCCAACCAGAAGATCGGCGACGTGGTGCTCAAGGAGATTGGCCGCTCGCGCAAGCGGGTGACCGAGCTCGAGGAGCGCTACCCCTCCGCTCAGACGCGCGAGCTCGGCCAGCGGCTGGTGGACGACAAGAAGGCGCTCGCCGGGATGGTGGGCGGCGTGAGCGGCGTCTTCGGGATCGTCACGCTCCCGGCGGATCTGCTGCTGATGGCGTACCTGGAGATCGTCCTGCTGGTGGACCTGGCCATGCTCCACAAGGTGAACCTCAAGAGCGAGGCGGCGCGGCAGGACCTGCTGGACCTCTTCGGCTACGCGAACGGCATTGGTCCGCTGGCGCGCTCGGGGCCCAAGGTCCTGGGCAAGGTGGCCAGCTCGCTGCTGGAGAAGGGCGGCCTCAACCTCTTCGGCCGCGCGGTGCCGCTGGTGGCCGCGCCGATCAGCGCGTACCTCAACAACCGGCACATCCAGAGCGTGGGCGACGAGGCCATGCGCCACTACGCCGGCTTCGACAAGGCGCGCGAGAAGACGCGCCGGGCCTCCAACAACTAGCTTCGTTCGCCAGCGCACACCCGCGCTCAAGGTGCGCGCGGACGGGGACTCGCGCGAGCGCGCGGCGCGCCTTAGACTTCTCTCCATCCGATGACTGTCGAGCTCGCACGCGAGGTCGATCTTCTCACTGGGGCCTGGAAGCGCGAGCGCTTCGAGGTGGAGCTGTCGAAGGCGGTCGCGGAGACGCGCAAGGCCCAGCGGCCGCTCGCGCTCCTCTGGATCGACATCGACGACCTGCAAGAGCACAACGACCTGCACGGGCGCGCGTCCATGGACGCCGTGCTCGGCTGGCTGGCGGAGCAGCTCTCCGGGATCATCGACGGCCAGGGCCCCATCTGCCGCGTCGGCGGAGACGAGTTCGGCGTCTTCGTCCGCAACTGCTCGGTGGAGCGCGCGCTCCGCCTGGCGCAGCGGATCCGCCGCACCGTCCCCTCCACCGCGCACCGCTCGGAGCTGGGCGAGTTCCGCCTCACCGTCTCGGTGGGCGTGGCGGCCCTGCGGCGCGGCGAGCCCTGGGGCAACCTGGTGGAGGCCGCCGAGGGCGCCTGCCGCCGCGCCAAGCAGGGCGGGCGGGACGCCGTCGTCGGCCGCTAGACCCACCGCAGAGGGCCAGGAGGGCCCGGGAAACCCGAAGGGTCGCGCTCCTCATTGCTCGCATGGCTCCCGCGGTGACGCGCTCCACGCGCGGTGGGTAGCACTGCCACCACCGACCGGGAGCGGGCGCTCGGCTTCCGCGCCCCCCGGGAGAGGGGCTCCGCTCCTCTTCAGAAGCGTCTGAAACGCGCTTTTTGCCCCCACGCAACCCACGGAAATCTCGAGACGGGTCCTCCTCGAAAAGGGCGAATCCGACGCTTGTGAAGAGGCGCGGGAACCCTCGCTCGGAGCTGGAGGGTGTCGTGCTCCCGCTGCGGCCATCGCCGCGCTGGCCTCTACCGAGGCGGCAAGCGCGCCACCGCGGGAGTCATGCGAGCAAGGAGAAACGCGACCCGTTCGGTTTCCCGAGCCCTCCCTGCCGACGAAGCTGCCGCGCTCGAACCCAGTCAGCGGCGCTTCGTCCCCGGCCTCTCGCCTCCGCCCGTCTTCACCACCAGGTCGGTGCCCTCGAAGCGCAGCGCGCCGGCGTCCGCGCCGCGGCTCGTGAGCTCCTGCTTCAGCCGGTCGTTGAGCGCGCGGAGCAGCCCCTGGCTGGCGATCGCCTGCGCCGCCTCGCGCTCGATCAGCGCCTTCACGTAGGCGTTGTAGCCCGTCACGTCGTCCAGCAAGGCGCTGGCCTCCAGCCCCGCCACCTTGGTGTTTGCATCGAAGGTGACCGTGCCCTTCTCCACCTCCGCGGCTCCCTGCTTGGGTGTCAGGTGCAAGGAGAGGCACATCCTGTCCAGCTGGACGTCCGGCGCGAGGCCGGCGCTGCGCCCCGCGGCCACCAGCTCGTAGCCCTGGTCCTCGAAGAAGAGCCGCAGCACGTACTCGCCGCCCTCGGCGGCGACGGTGAGGCGCTCCAGGTTGATGTCTCGCACCCGGTAGGTGGCCTGGCCGAAGCTGCCGAGCGAGATCGCCTGCTCCGGCATCGAGAAGAACGTCCGCTCCCCGCCCAGCCGCGCCGGGAGCTCCACGAAGGAGCGCGGCACCGCCTTCCCATCCGCGCCGGCCACGTCGTAGTCCAGGTGAATCACCAAGCCCTCGAGGCCCTGCTCCAGCGCCTTGGCCACGTCCGCGCCCTTGAGCCGCAGCGGTGGCGCACCCAGCGCGCCCGTCGAGAGCAGCGCCGCGGCGAGCAGGGTCCAGGAGGGCCTCATGGAGGCGAAGGCTAGTCGACCGCGGAGGTGGTGAGCGGGATCAGCTGGGCTCGCAGCGCCAGCACCGCGCCCCGCGCCTGCTCCCGGAGCGCCGGGAGATCCTCCAGGGTGAGCCCCTTGGTGGAGATGGGCGTGCCCACGGCGACCTTCGCGGTGGAGGCGTTGAAGCGCCACGAGTGCTTGGGCAGCGCGTGGCGGGTGCCGCTCACGGCGATGGGGAGCACGTCCGCGCCGCTCTCGATCGCCAGCCGGAACGCGCCGTCCTTGAACGGGAGCAGCTCGCCGGTCTTGGAGCGCGTGCCTTCGGGGAAGATCATCACCGGGGCCCCCTTCTCCAGCCACTGGGCGCAGCGCTTCATCGCATGCTTCCCGGACTCGGACTCGCCGCGCACCAGCGGGATGTCCCCGGCCAGCCACATGCTCCAACCCACGAAGGGGATCTTGAAGAGGCTCGCCTTGGCCAACCACTTCATCTCCCACGGCAGGTGCGAGATGAGGAACGGGTCCGCCTGGGACTCGTGGTTGCTCACCACCACCACCTTGCCCACCGGCGGCGCGGCGCGGCCGTGCACGCTGAAGCGCCAGTAGGGCGACAGCTTGGCGGCAATGACGCCCACCAGGCGGAAGGCGCGGCCGGTGGCGTAGCGGCGCCGATCGAACGGCCAGGTGAGCAGCGCGAGCGCGAGCTGGACCCAGAAGCCGAAGAAGGCCACGCAGCCGATCTCGAACCAGGTCCAGAAGGAGAGCACCCCACCCATGCGGCGGGGCGCGACGGGCAGCGGGTGCGTGGCGGGGGTGTCCATGCAGGAGCGGGCCTATACCAAGGTCTCTCGCTCGGGGAGAGGGCGAGCCTCGGAGTCGTGGCACGTCCGTGACGCGCGCGCCGGTTTGCCTGCCCCCTGGGGCTGTGCGCAGATGCGCCCCAAGCTCCATGCGCCTGCTCCTGACCCTGTGCCTGCTTTGCGCCCTGCCCGCTCTTGGCGAGTCCCGCCGGGTGGCGATCGTGGTGGGGAACAACGCCGGCAACGGGGCGCTGCCGCCCTTGCGCTACGCGGAGAATGACGCGGGGAAGATGGCGCGGCTGCTCACCGAGCTGGCCGAGGTCCAGCCGCAGCACCTCTTCCTGCTCCAGGGGCGCAAGGCGGCGGACGTGGAGGAGGCGGTGACCCGGGCCAAGGCGGTGGTGGACGCGCTGCACCGCACCCCGGACACCCGCGCGCTGCTGCTCTTCTACTTCTCCGGCCACAGCGACGGCGAGGCGCTGGAGCTGGGCAACGAGCGGCTCCCCTACGCCCGGCTGCGCGCTCTCTTGCAGGGCACCGGCGCGGACGTGCGCGTGAGCGTGGTGGACGCGTGCAACAGCGGCGCGGCGCTCGCCTCGAAGGGCGGCAAGCCGGCCCCGCCCTTCAGCATCCACCTCTCGGATCAACTGAGCGCGCGGGGCGAGGTCTTCATCGCCTCCAGCGCCGCCAGCGAGAGCGCGCTCGAATCCTCCGAGGTGATGGGCAGCTTCTTCACCCACCACCTGCTCTCCGGGCTGCGCGGCGCGGCGGACGCCTCCGGGGACAAGCAGGTGTCGCTCGCCGAGGCCTACCGGTACGCCTACGAGCGGACGGTGGCGGCCACCGCCATCACCGGGCGCGGGCCGCAGCACCCCAGCTACGACTACCGGCTCTCCGGCCAGGGCGAGTTGATCCTCGTCTCGCTCCAGCGCCCGGCGTCCGTGCTGGAGGTGCCCGCGGGCTCGGACCGGGTGGTGGTGACGGATCTCGCCAGAGATCAAGTCGTGGCCGAGGTCCAGACCGGCTCTCCGCGCGAGCTGGTGCTCGCCCCCGGCCGCTACGGCATCCGCGCCGTGAAGGGCGGCAAGAGCTACGGCGCGCGCTTCACGCTGGAGGCCGGCGCGCCGAAGCGGCTGAGCTGGGCCGAGCTCTCTCCCTCCACGGAGGCGATCCAGGTCGCCACCAAGGGCGCGGTCCCCACGCCGGTGCTGGACGCGCCCCGCCCTGCCGCGCCCGTTCGCGTCGCCCTGCGCGACGAGCCAACCGCCCGCACGGGCCCGGTGCGGCTGTGCATCCTCCCCTTCAAGAACCTGCTCAACGAGCCGCAGCTGGAGTTCCTGCGCACCACGCTCCCCGAGGCGCTGGCCACCGACTTCGCCTCCGAGCAGGAGCTGCGGCTGGTGGAGCGCGGCGAGGTGGATCTCGCCGGGCTGCTCAAGGAGCTGGACTTCGAGCAGGGCAAGTACGTGGACGCCTCGCTGCGCACGCAGCTGGGCAAGCTCGCCGGCGCGGAGGTGGCGGTGGTGGGCGGCTACCAGCGGCACGGCAAGACGGTGCGCGTGAATGCCCGCTTCGTGCAGATCGACACCGGCGAGGTGCTGCACGCGCTCAAGTTCGAGCGCGCGGACTCGCAGCTGCTGCAGCTGCAGGACGAGCTCGCCAAGCAGGCGCGCGCCTCCATCGCCGTGCTGCAGCGGCGCCTGCGCCCGTAAGCGGCTAGCGCTTCCGCCCGCCGCTGCCTTCTTCGCGCGTCCCCCGCGCGGTGTGCTCCACCGGATCCGAGGACAGGCGCGCGGCGCGGTCATGCTGCGGGTTGGCCAGCTCGATCGGCTCCTTCTTCCTCCAGGTCGACCCTGGAATGACGCTCGACGGCAGCCAGACGAAGAGACGGTCCCGCATGGAGAGCTCCACCGTTTCCCCTTTGAGCAGCGGCGGGCTCCAGAGCAAGGCACGCGCCTCCCCCGCGACGCGCCGTGACGACGAAGGGATTCCCGCGCTTGGCCCGCGGCTGTGAAGCCCGCAGACGCCAGGTGGAGCGCGCCCGCCCGAACCTCGTGTGTACGGGAGGGAGCGGCGCGTTGTGCCGCTCGTGCAGCACTGAGGACGGCCACCAGCGCCCCTCGACTTCGCTCGGGGAGAACGGGGCGGCCGACCCCGGGGCAAACCGCGACTACGCGGCGTGGCTGCGCGGCAGCGGCGGCGGCAGCGGCAGCGAGCTGACCTGCAGCGGCGGGGCGCCGTGCGGCCGCATCAGCGCGGCGGAGAGCGCCACCGCCACGTCCGCGGCGCGGGCGTAGCGGCGCGCCGGGTCCTTCTCGAGCAGCCGCATCACCACGCCGGAGAGCTCCGGGCTGATCGCCGGGTTCACCTCGTGCGGCGCGGGCGGCACGGTGTGCCGGTGCGCGCGCACCATGGCCTGCACGTCGTTCTTGCCGGGGAACGGGAGGCGGCCGGTGAGCAGCAGGTAGGCGGTGACGCCCAGCGCGTAGAGATCGCAGCGCGGATCGCTCGGGGCGTCCGTCCACTGCTCGGGCGCCATGTACGCGGGCGTGCCGAACACCACGCGCTGGCCGCCAGCGGCCTCGGCGTGCAGCGAGCCCGCGAGCTTGGCCGCGCCGAAGTCCACCACCTTCACGAAGGGCACGTCACCCGGGCCGCGGGTGATGAGGATGTTCGCCGGCTTGATGTCCCGGTGGATGACGCCGCGGCCGTGCGCCGCGTCCAGCGCCGCGCAGACCTGAAGGAGCAGCGGCACCGACTCCTGCGTCCCCACCGCGCCGCCGCGGTGGGCGATGAGCGCGGAGAGCGTGTAGCCCTCGAGGTACTCCATCACCAGGTACGGCCGCCGCGGGCGCAGCATCCCCAGGCTGAAGATCCGGACGATGTTGGGGTGGCCCACCAGGTTGACCGCGCGCGCCTCGGCGTAGCACTGCGCGACCACCGCCGGCTGCGCGACCAGCCCGCGGTGCAGCACCTTCACCGCCACGCGGGCGGCGATGTCCTGCTGCTCGGCGAGGTAGACGGTGGCCATCCCGCCGGTGCCGAGCTTCTGCAGCACCTTGAAGCCGCGCAGCGTCTTGCCCACCAGGTTCTCGCTCACGCGCGGCAGCGGCGGGAGCGGGCGCGGCAACGGAGAGGGCGGGTCCGGCTGCGCGCTCGTGGGCTGCACCTCCGGCGGGCATGCCACCACCCAGTGGGAGCAGGCGAAGTCTTCGGGATGGTCTGCGTGGCAGTCGGGGCAGCCCATGTCACTTCCCCTCCGTGAGACCGGCCGGGGAGACCGAGCAACCCATGTGCCGCGGCGCAGCGCGGCAGGTGCAGAGAATCACTCGCGGTTTGCAGAGCGGCACGCGCCGCCACCGTAAGAAGTGCGGTGCGTTTCTGCAACAATTGCAGTGCGCGGCCTGGCCGAAAAAATGCGCGCGCCCCCCGGCGGACGCAAGCCTAGGAGGCGCGAAAAAAGGCAGCGAGCGTGCACCGGCGGTCAGAGGAAGGTCACGCCCCCGGCGATGCCCGCCATGATCCCGCCCGGCTGCGCGAGGTCCACCACGCCCTGGGTGATGAGGTCCAGCTGCGTGGGCCCCTGCGAGACGCGGTAGTTGTCATTGCCGCCGAGCTTCAGGCCGTAGCCCGCGCGCAGCGCCAGCCAGCCGTAGCGGGAGATCTGGAACCGGTAGCCCACCGCCATGTCCACCACCGGCGTGAACAGCTGGTCCACGCGCTGGACGAGCTGGCCGTTCACCTTCGTCTCGATCGCGCTGCCCAGGTTGAGCGAGACGCCGCCCTCGGCGAACAGCCCCACCCGCGAGGCGCCGAACGGGTAGGCGCGGACCAGCGGGGAGATCCGAAAGCCCCACGCGCCGTTGCCGGCGGCCACGCCCGCGGAGACGTAGTCCAGCAGCCGGTAGCTGGCCTCCACGCCGTAGATCCCAGCGGGGTTGTTGATCCCGCCGCCGAGCCCGAGATCCAGGCGGGGGATCCTCCGATCCTCCACCGTGGCCTCCGCCTGCGAGGCGGGCGCGGGCGCGGGCGTGGCGGCAGGAGCGGCGGGCGCGGGCTCGACGATCTCCTGCGCGAGCGCGGGCACGGCGCAGACCGAGGCGAGCAGCGTGAGGGCAGACAGCAGCGTGTGGCGAGACATGGGGTGACGCTCCGTTGGGGGGGCGCGGCCACCAGCGACCGAGCCTGTCCCTGTCCGTCGTCCCAGCCGACAACTTCGGGAAGTCCATCTACCGCCCGGGTGCAGTTCGCCGGGAAGGTGGGTAAGACACTCCGCGACATGGCTCGGACTCCCTCCAACATGCTGCCGCTGGGCACCCCGCTGCCCCCGTTCCAGCTCACGGACGTGCGCACCGGGCAGCCCGTCTCCTCGGCGCAGGCCGGGCGCAGCGGCGCGCTGGTGATGTTCCTGTGCAACCACTGCCCGTTCGTGGTCCACATCCGCGCGCGGCTGGTGGAGGTGGCCAACGCCGCCGTGGGGCGCGGGCTCTCGGTCTACGCCATCAACTCCAACAGCGTTCAGACGCACCCGCAGGACGGGCCGGAGGCGATGAGGGCGCTCGCCACCGAGGAGGGCTGGCGCTTCCCGTTCCTCTTCGACGAGACCCAGGACGTGGCGCGCGCCTTCCAGGCCGCCTGCACCCCGGACCTCTACCTGTTCGACCGGCGCCTCGCCCTGGCCTACCGGGGCCAGTTCGACGACAGCCGCCCCTCCAAGCCGGATCCCGTGACGGGCAGAGATCTCCAGGCCGCGATCGACGCGGTGCTCGCAGACCGCCCGCCCCCCGAGCCCCAGCGGCCGAGCCTGGGCTGCAACATCAAGTGGCACCCGCAACCGTGAGCGAGCTGCCCCGCTCCAGCTGGGAGGGCGTGCTCACCGAAGAGGCCGTGCGCCGCGCGCTCGAGCCGCAGGGCAAGCTGCTCACCCGCCTCACCTTCGCCCCCGGCACGCGGCTGCGCGCGAGCGCGCTGGAGCGGCGGGTGGTGCTGCTGGCCGGGCGCTGCCGCTTCGAGGCCGGCGGCGCGCAGGTGGAGCTCTCCCGCGGCGAGCAGACCACGCTCCCCGCCGGGCCGTACACGCTGGAGGTGCTCGGCGAGCAGGGCGTGGAGCTGCTCATCGCGTTTGCGCTGCCCGCGGCGGTGCTCGAGCGGACGCGGCGGTAATGGAAGACGGCCCGCTGCTCAGCCCCTTTGACGAGCTGGGCCCCTCGCCGCTGGCGCGCCAGGCGGCGGAGGCGCTCGCCGCGCAACTGCGCAAAGGAGCGCTGGCGCCGGGCTTGAGCACGCAGTGCCTCTACGGCCCAGACGGCGGGAAGATGTTCGGCGTGCTGGTGGTGCGCGCGCCGGACGGAGCGCTGGACACGCTGCGCGCCTTCTCCGGGAAGCTCGCGGGACGCTGGGAGCTGGAGGGCTTCGTCCCGCCCGCGTTCGACGCGGCGGCGCGCGAGGCGGTGGAGCCCGCCGGCGACGCGCTCGTGAAGGCGCTGCTCGCGCGCGAGGAAACCTTCGAGCGCGGGGAGCTCTCGGCGCTCCGGGCCGCGCGCGAAGCGCTGCTGGAGCGCCACGCGCGCGAGGAGCAGGCGCTGCGGCAGGCGCACGAGGAGCGCAAGGCGCGCCGCCACGCGCTGCGTGAGGGCGGCGTCACGCCCGAGCGGGCGGCCGCGCTGGAGCAGGAGAGCCGGACCGACCGGGCCCAGCGGCGGCACCAGAAGGCGGACCGCGCGCAGGCCCAGGCCGAGCTGGAGGCCCGCCTGCGCCCGCTGGAGCGCCGGCTGGCGGCGATGCAGCGGCTGCGGCGCGTGGTGTGCCGGGAGATCTTCCTGCGCTTGCTCGGGACGTATGTGCTGACCAACGCGCGCGGAGAGCGGCGGACCGTGTCCGAGCTTTTTGGCGGGGTGGCGCCGGGCGGCGCAGGGGACTGCTGCGCCCCCAAGCTGCTCGCCGCCGCCTACGCGCGCGGGCTGCGCCCGCTGGCGCTGGCGGAGCTCTGGTGGGGGGCGCCGCCCGCCACCGGCGGCCGCGTGGAGGGCGGCTACTACCCGGCGTGCAAGGAGAAGTGCGGGCCGCTGCTCGGGTTCATGCTGGAGGGGCTGGAGGTCGCGCCGCCGCGCCGCTTCTCGCCCGCGAAGGTCCACCCTTCGCCCCTGCGCGTGCTGTTCGAGGACGCCACGCTGGTCGTCGTCGACAAGCCGGTGGGGCTGCTCTCCATCCCCGGCAAGGACGCGCGCGTGGAGGACTCGGTGCTGCGGCGGCTGCGCGAGCGCTACCCGGACGCCACCGGCCCGCTGCTCGCGCACCGGCTGGACCTGGACACCTCGGGGCTCCTGGCGGCGGCGCTGCGGCTGGAGGCGTACGTGGCGCTGCAGCGCCAGTTCGCCGCGCGCGAGGTGGAGAAGCGCTACGTGGCCTGGGTGGAGGGGACGGTGGCGCGCGACGCGGGCGAGATCGACCTGCCCATCCGCGTGGACCTGGCGGACCGGCCGCGGCAGATCCACGACCCCGTGCACGGCCGGCGCGCCGTGACGCGCTTTGAGGTGCTCGAGCGCGCCAGCGGCCGCACCAGGGTGGCGCTCTTCCCGCTCACCGGGCGGACCCACCAACTGCGCGTCCACGCGGCGCACCCCTTGGGGCTGGGGGCGCCCATCGTCGGGGACCGGCTCTACGGCCACGAGGGACAAAGGCTCCTGCTGCACGCGGAGCGGCTGACGCTGCGCCACCCGCTCACCGGCGAGCGGCTCCACTTCGAGTCCCCCGCCCCGTTCTAGCCCCCGGCGAGCGCCACCACGGAGATCGCCTTCTCCGGACAGGCCTCCACGCACTTCATGCAGCCGTTGCAGGCGGCCTCGTTGCGCACGTAGGCCTGCTTGCCGCCGTGGAAGCGGACCTTCAGCTTGAGCAGGAAGGACGCGTCCGCTGGCGGCGGGCGCATGGCGAAGACGCGGGGCTCGCAGACCTCGATGCAGTCCTTGGCGCCCTCGCAGCGCCGCTCGTTCACCGTGACTTGGTAGGGCATCCGGGAAGCATCCTTCGCTTGGGCCTTCTGTTGGGCGAAGTTCCCGCGAAGAAGTGTGAAGCCGCCCTTCACAGCGCCCGTACGGCCCGGGTCACACCAGGAGACCATGCTCAAGCTCTTGCTCGTTCCGCTCTGGGTCCTCGCCGCGCCGCCAACCGACCCAGAGGTCCTCATCGGCGCCGACCGGCGGACTTGCTCGTTCAGCCAGGGCCGCTGGGAGCTCACCGGCGAGCACACCGTGGGGAAGGTGCTGGAGGAGCTCTCCAAGCGGACCTGCCAGCGGTACCTGGTGCGGACCTCCGTGCGCGACGCCAAGGTACGGCTGCCGGCCGGGCTCAGCGCGGAGCTCACCTCCCGCGAGCTGACCGAGCGGCTTGGCGCCGCGCTGCGGGCGGAGGGGCTGGTGCAGGAGGTGGAGACCGTCTCCCGGATCGTCCGCGCGGAGGAGGCCAGCCCCACCCCCGCGCTGCGCCCCCTGGTGGAGGAGGAGCCGGACGCCATCGTGTGCGAGGAGCGCAAGTGCAAGGTGAAGCGCGGCGTGCTGGAGCGGTTGATGAACGGCGCCGGCGGCACGCAGGCGCGCATCGTCCCCAGCTTCGTCGACGGCAAGGTGCGAGGGATGAAGCTCTTCGCCATCCGTGCCAGGAGCACCTTCGCCCGACTCGGCCTCCAGAACGGAGATGTCGCCGTGAAGCTGAACGGGTTCGAGCTCGCCACCCCGGAGAAGATGCTGGAGCTGTACTCCAAGCTCCGCACGGTGGAGACCCTGACGTTGGAGCTGGAGCGCTACGGCAAGGGGATGAGCATCGAGTACACGCTCGTCGACTGAGGGACGCTCACCCGTTCACAGTCGAGGATGCCGCCCCCCGTTCACCTCGAGCTCGGAATCACCTCTGGGTGGGCGCTGACCTGAAACTTGCCGCGCCCCGCTCAGCCCGAGCGAAGTCGAGGGCCCGCCGATCGTAGGGACTCTCGCTCGTGGGGCCCTCGTCTTCGCTCGGGCTGAGCGGACGGCCGCACGGGTCTTGCCTTGATGGATCCGCCCACGGGGCGGCGGCCTCTCTACGCTCGGGGTGACCGGGGGCTGTTCTGAGCCCGGGGGCCGCGCCGTCACCGCGCCGAGCCGAGCACCGGCA
>JBGATB010000093.1:0-16869 GCA_044229415.1 Myxococcaceae bacterium
CCGATCCCGAACGTCGCGGACGTGCCGCCGGAGAGGGTCGCGGCGATGTCCAAGGACCTCTCGGAGAACCCCAACGCCAAGGCGGCCTACGAGTTCTTCAAGTCCAAGGGGCTCACGGCGGCGCAGGCGGCGGGGATCGTTGGCAACCTGATGGCGGAGTCCAGCTGCAACCCGAACCAGGATCAGATCGGCGGAGGCCCCGGCCGCGGCCTGGCCCAGTGGAGCGTGGGCGAGCGCTGGCAGGACCTGCTCAGGTTCGCGCGCGATGGCGGGAAGAACCCGCGGGACCTCAACACCCAGCTCGAGTTCATCTGGCACGAGCTCAACGGCAAGGAGAGCAACTCACTGCGTACGCTCCGGGCGGCCACCAGCCCCGAGCAGGCGGCCGTGGTCTTCCGCCGGGACTACGAGCGCGCCGGCATCCCGCACGACGACACCCGCACCGGCACCGCCGCGGCGGCATTCAAGATGTGGGGCTGAGGCCCGCTACATCAGCCGCGCGCAGATCTCGCTGTGAACGTCCGCGCCACGGAGGGTGAGCACCAGCCGCTCCCCCTCCCAGCGCGCGAAGCCGTCCCGCACCAGCCCGTGCGCCACGCGCAGGCGTGAGCCGGGCTCCATCCCGTACGCCGCGCAGGCCGCGTGGAGGGCCACCCCGCTCGCCAGGCGCAGCCCCATCGCCAGCCGCTCGGCGAACAGCTCCTCGCGGCCCAGCGACTCCACCTGCACCTCCACTGGACGCCCGGACTCGGCCGCCTCCAGGTAGCGCTCGGCGCTGCGCTGGTTGCTGTAGCGCCGGCCGGTGGTGGGGCCCGTGCGCAGAAAGCCCGTGGCTCCCACCCCCAGCGCCAGGTACTCGCCGCCGGTCCAGTAGAGCGCGTTGTGGCGCGAGTGGTAGCCCTCGCGCGCGCAGTTGGAGGTCTCGTAGCGGTGCAGTCCGGCGCGCGCGTAGAGCTCCCGCACCGCCGCGCCCATCTCCACCACCTCGTCGTCCGGCGGCAGCGTCACCTCGCCGCGGGCCAGCTGCTTGGCCAGCGGCACCTCCTCCGCGAGCGCCTCGTGCTCCAGCGTCAGCGCGTAGGCGGAGAGGTGCGTGGGCTCGAGCGCCACCGCGCGCGCCGCGTCCGCCTCCGCCATGGCGCGGGTCTGCCCCTGCACCCCGTAGATGAAGTCCATGGAGACGTTCTCGAAGCCCGCCGCGCGCGCAGCGCGGAAGGCCGCCTCCGCCTCGTCCGGGCCGTGCGCGCGCCCCAGCGCGGCCAGCGTGGCGGGCTGGAAGGACTGCACGCCAATGGAGAGCCGGTTCACCCCCGCGGCGCGGAAGCCCGCGAAGCGCTCCGAGTCCGAAGCGCCGGGGTTGGCCTCCAGCGTCACCTCCGCGCCCGCGGAGATCCCCACCTCCCGCGCCAGCGCCTCCAGGACCTCGCCCACCCAGCGCGGATCCCAGAGGGAGGGCGTCCCCCCGCCGAAGAAGACCGACTCCGCCGCGCCGCGCCCGCCCCACGCCTGCGCGCGGTGGGTCAGCTCGCGCCGCAGCGCCTTCGCGTAGCGCTCCTCCGGCACCACCTTGGCCGCGGTGGAGGCGAAGTCGCAGTAGGGGCACTTGGAGAGGCAGTACGGGAAGTGGACGTAGACGCCCTTCGCCGCGGCGGAGAGGCCGGTGAGCGGATCTGTCGGCGCGGCGGGGAGCACCCCACCCTTCTAGTTCAGGTCACCCCAGCCGGGCACGGCGCCGGCCCGGTACTGCTCGAGCACCTGCTGTCCCGCCTCCCGGATGTCCACCAGCTTGGGGCCCGTGGCCGGGAGCGGGGCGTTCTGCAGCCGCCCCGTGGCGCGCGCCTGCGCCACGCCCGCCCGGAACGCCTCCACCTGCTGCCGAGGCGTGCCGTGGAAGGGGTCAGCCACCGACTGGGCGTAGAGCCGCTCCCCCTCCACCAGCGCCCCCGGGGGGAGCTTGAGCAGCACCACCAGCTGGCCGTGGATGTTGGCCGCCTGCAGCTCCTTGGCCACGGCGTTGGCCGTCCCGTCCGGAGGCGTGCCCACCGCATGGCCGGACTCGTGGAGGAAGGTGGTGAAGAGATCGTTCCGGCTCAGGCTCACCGGATCCAGGCCGATGAACGGGCGCCCCGCCCGGTCGACCGAGGCGATCGCTCCGGTCTCGAGATCCCTCCCGAAGACCACGTAGTAGTCCCTCCCGCTGAGCCGGCGGATCTCATTGAGCAGCGCCTGCATGCGGGGGCGAACGAGCCCCGGTGAGGCGCCGAAGCTGACGGGGATGCCGGACGGACCGCGCGAGCGCCCAGAAGGAGGTGGCCACATGCCTGGCTTATCGCCGGATCGCGGCCGGTTGTTCTGGACACCGAAGTGTCAGACCTCCTGCTGTTAGGTCTTCGAGGCCTACTTCTTGGCCTTGAGCTGCGCCTCCAGCTTGGCCACCTTGGCCTTGAGGCTGGCGGCGGCCTCAATCGCGGTCTCGGCGGACACCAGCTTGCGCTTGAGCGCGGCCAGGTCGTCCTTGAGCTTGTCCCGCTCGCGGATGAGCTCCTCGTTCCCGGCGCCCGCGCTGGCGGCACCGGCGGCAGCCGGCTTGGCGCCGGCGCTGGCCACCCGCAGGGCTTCCTCCGCCCGCTCCTCCGCCGCGCGCAGCTCCGCCTGCACCGAGGAGATCTTGCTCTCGGCTTCGCCGGCGCGCCGCTCGGCGGCCTCGCGCGCGGCCTTCTCCTTCTGCAGCGCGGTGACCGCGTCGATCGCCTTCTTGTTGGCGGCCATCAGGTCATCGCGGACCTTGCGCTGGTTGGCCCCCTCCACGATGGAGAGCTGCTCGGAGAGCTGGGTGGCCTTGGCGCGCTCCAGCTCCAGCTGCTCGCCCGCCTCCGTGGCGCGCCGGTCCGCCTCGTCCAGCTTCTCCTGGAGCTCCCCCAGCCGCTTGTTGTTGGCCGCGGTGAGCTCCTCGCGCAGCTTCTTGGCGAAGCCGTCCGCCTGGGCCTTCTGCTGGGCGCGCTCGGTCTTCTCCTGCTTGAGCCGCTCCTCCAGCTCCTCCTTCTCGCTCTCCAGGGACTGGGTGCGCGCCTGCTCCTCGTCCAGCGCGGACTGGAGCGCCTCGGCGCGCCCCTCGGCCTCGAGCTTCTGCGTCTGGGCCGAGGCCGCGCTCTCGTTCCCCTTCTCCTTTTCGTCCTGGAGCTGCTGCTCGAGCGCCTTGGCGCGCTTGTTCGCCTCCTCCAGCGAGGAGCGGGACCACTCGGCCTCGGACTGCGCGGCGGAGAGCTTGGCCTTCACCGCCGCCAGCTCGGTCTCCACCTTGTCCAGCCGCTGCGCGGTGCCGCGCGCCTCGTCCGCCAGCGCGTCCTTGTCCCCGCGGGCCTCGTCGCGCTCGACCGTTAGGGTCTGCAGCTGCTCCTTGAGCTCGGCCACCTCCGCGGCGAGCTTCTCGCTCTCGGCGGTGACCGCCTGGTACTGCTCGTTCGTCGCCTCGAGGTTCCCCTCCACCTCGGACTTCTCGGCGGAGAGCTCGGAGACGCGGGACTCGGCGACCTGGAGCGACTCCTTGAGGATGATCAGCTCTTCGGCCACCTGGCCGCGGGAGGCGCGCTCGGTCTTCACCTCCTCCTGGAGGGTGGGGACCTGGGCTTCGACTTCGGCCAGCGCGCCGCGCAGGTCGTTGCGCTCCTGCTCCACCGCCTCCAGCGCGCTCTCCAGCTGGCGCACCCGGGCCGCGGCGCTCTCGGCGCGGGCGCGCTCCTTCTCCAGCGCGTCCGTGGCGGCCGCCAGCCGCTCCGGCGAGTCCTTGAGCGCGGCCAGCCGGGTCTGCGCCTCGGTCAGCTGGGCCTGGAGGGTGCCGGCCGCCTCGCGCAGCGCCTGCGCCTCACCGGCGACTTCAGAGTAGGCCGAGCGCCCGCGGGCGATCGCCTCCTCCTTGAGCTTGGTGATGGTGCGGAAGTACTCGAGCTTCTCCTCCGGCGAGCCGCCGCGCGGGGGACGCGGCTCGGGCGCCTCCTTGAACGGATCCGAGTCCCGCGCCACCGCTTGTGGCAGGCGGACCGGCTCGGCCACCGGCGCCGGGTTCAACGCGAGGGCCGGGTTGCTCTGGCGCGCGGGCGGTGGGGCCGCGTCCGGGGGCTGCAAGCCGCCCACCGGGAGCTTGAGGCTGGTGGTGGGGCGGCGCGCCGGCAGCGGCGGCGGTGAAGGCAGCGGCGGCGGTCCACCCGGCTGCTTGGGGAGCTCCATCCCCGGGGAGCTGGGGCGGGGCGGCGGCGGCGCGGCCTGGCGGGACGGTGGGGGCAGCGGTGCCTTGGCCGGAGCTGGCGCCGGCTTGGCCGGCGCGATCCCCAACGGCTCGTCGTCGAAGCTGGAGCGCAGATCCGAGAACGGATCCGCCTCGTCAGGAGGGGCGGCCATGAATTCTCAGGATTGGCAGCCTTGCACGGCGCACCCTGGGATGCCAGCTTGGGCCCGGCATGGTCGCTCGCTACAGACTCGACAATGGACTGACCGTCGTCCTCGAAGAGCAGCACGCGGCGAAGGTGGCCGCCTTCCAGGTGTGGGTCAGGGCAGGCAGCGCGGACGAGCGCCCCGATCAGGCGGGGCTGGCGCACCTTCATGAGCACATGCTCTTCAAGGGAACGGCGCGCCGCGGACCCGGGGAGATCGCCCACACCATCGAGGCCAACGGTGGGGAGATCAACGCCTGGACGTCCTTCGACCAGACCGTCTACCACATCGTGATCGCCAGCCAGTTCGCCCGCGAGGGGCTGGACATCCTCTGTGACGCGGTGCGGAACTCCGCGTTCGACGCGGGCGAGCTTTCGCGGGAGATCGAGGTCGTCTGCGAGGAGATCAAGCGCAGCACGGACATGCCGTCCCGGCGCGCCTCGAGAGACCTCTTCTCCACCGCCTACAAGGTGCACCCCTACCAGCGCCCGGTGATCGGCTGGGAGGAGACGGTCCGCAGCTTCACGCGGGAGAAGGTGCTCGAGTTCTACCAGCGCCACTACACCCCCTCGAACCTGGTGCTCGCGGTGGTGGGGGACGTGCGGGAGGCGGAGGCCCGCAAGTGGATCGACGAGCTGTTCGGCGGTGACTGGGGGCGGCCGTACGAGGGGCCGGTCCAGCGCCCGCTCGAGCCCGCAGCCACCGGCCGGCGGATTCTCCTGCGCGAGGACGACGTG
The DNA here is from genome assembly GCA_044229415.1 of Myxococcaceae bacterium. GTDB lineage: Bacteria > Myxococcota > Myxococcia > Myxococcales > Myxococcaceae > JBGATB01. The sequence goes on from JBGATB010000093.1 coordinate 5,166, forward strand.
AAGGAGGCCTACCTCAACCTAGGCTTCCCCATCGTGGCGGTGGAGCACCCGGACGCCGCGGCGCTGGACGTGCTCTCCATGATCGCCGGCCAGGGAGACGCCTCCCGCCTTTCGCTCCACGTGAAGCGGAAGCTCTCGCTGGTGAACGAGATTCACACGTACGCGTACACGCCCAAGGATCCCGGCCTCTGGGTGGCGTCCATGACGCTCCCGGCCGGCAAGGCCCCCGCGGCGCTCGAGGAGACCGCGCGGGTGCTGATGCAGCTGCGCTCCACGCCGGTCCCCGTGGAGGAGCTGGCCACGGTGAAGGCGATCATCGAGTCCGAGGCCGTCTACCAGCGGGAGACGGTCCAGGGCATGGCGCGCAAGGTCGGCTTCTACGAGGCCTCCGCCGGCGGCCTGGAGCAGGAGGCGCGCTACTACGAGCGCGTGGCCGGCCTCACCCCCGAGCACCTGCGGGACGTGGCGCAGCGCTATCTCGACCCTGCGCGCGCGCTGCTCACCGGCCTGCTCCCGCCCGGCGCCACCTTGCCGCCGTCACAGGTGGAGGAGCTCCTGGATCGCGCCGCCGCCTCCGCGGGCGCGCCGCTCTCCTTCCCGCGCCAGGCCGGCGCCGAGCCCACGCCCATCCGGCTCAACGCCAGCGCCACCTCGCGCAAGAGCGAGCAGCGGGTGCGCGTGGAGAAGCTGCCCTCTGGCGCCACCGTGGTGGTCCGCGAGGAGAGCGCGGTGCCGCTCTTCGCCATGCGCGCCGCGTTCCTGGGCGGGCTGCGCTACGAGACGGAAGCGGACAACGGGCTGACCGTGCTGCTCTCGCGGATGCTGACGCGGGGCACGCCCAGCCGCAGCGCCGAGGAGATCTCGCACCTGATTGACGACCTGGCCGGCTCGCTCTCCGGCCAGGGCGGGCGCAACTCGGTGGGGCTGCGCGGCGAGTTCCTCTCCAAGCACTTCCACCGCGCCTTCGCGCTCTTCGCGGACTGCCTGAGCGCGCCAGCCTTCCCCGAAGGCGAGCTGGAGCGCGAGAAGGGGCTCCTGCTCCAGGACATCCTCACCCGCGAGGACAAGCCCTCCGGCGTGGCGTTCGATCAGTTCAACAAGACGCTCTACACGCGCCACCCCTACCGGCTGCCGGCGATCGGCGAGGTGGCCTCAGTGGAGCGGCTGTCCGCCCAGACGCTGGCGGCCTACCACCGCCGGTACCTGGACCCCTCCCAGCTCACCTTGAGCGTGGTGGGGGACGTACGGGCGGACGAGGTCTTCGCGCTCGCGCACGAGGCGTTCGGCAAGAGCCGCGGCGGTGCCGCGCCGGCGCCCCAGATCCCCCAGGAGCCGGCGCCGCGCGAGGCGCGCAAGGCCCACCGCGCGCTGGCCCGGGCCCAATCCCACCTGGTGCTGGGCATGCTCGGCGCGCGCGTCACCGACCCCTGGCGCCGGCCGCTGGAGGTCCTCTCCACGCTGCTCTCCGGCCAGGGCGGGCGGCTCTTCGTGGAGCTGCGCGACAAGCGCTCCATGGCCTACAGCGTGAGCAGCTACTCGGTGGAGGGGCTGGATCCGGGCTACTTCGCCGTCTACATGGGCACCAGCCCGGAGAAGCTGGACGCCGCGCTCGCGGGCGTGTTGGACGAGCTCAAGAAAGTGCGGGAGACGAAGATCTCCCAGGCCGAGCTCACCCGCGCCCAGCGCCACTTGATCGGCACGCACGAGATTGGCCTGCAGCGGAACGGCGCGCGCGCCGCGCTGCTCGCGTTGGACTACTGCTACCAGCTCGGGGACCGGGACTTCTTCGAGTACGCCGAGCAGATCCAGGCCGTGACCGCGGAGGACGTGCTCGCCGTCGCCCAGCGCGTGCTGGACTTGGAGCGCGCGGCGATCTCCATCGTCGGTCCCTGACACCTCGGCGTCACTTGCGGGGCTTCAGTGCGGCGCAGCGCTCCCATCTGGCCTGCGCGCGCCCGGCAGCCGCGGTGTCACTTTCGCTCGCGCGTGTTGCGTGGCTTTCCACCCCGCGCGCGAACCGCGCGTCCTGACTTCGAACAGGGCGTTTGCCCCGGAGTGGGAACACGAACTGCAACCCAGGAGGCCAACCCCCACCACTGACGAGGCGTCAATCATGCGGCTACAACTGGGTGTCATCTTCGCGGCTGTGTTGAGCGTGTTCGCCTGCGGTCCGCTCGAGCAGGAGCCGGATCAGCTCGGGACGATCGAAGACGAGCTTGGCGAGGACCTGGAGGCCCCGCTCGCGCTGGAGGAGCCGCTCTCCCCCGAGGAACTGCAGGACGCGCTGGCGGAGGCGGAGCCCGCGCCGGAGCCGGAGGACGACCTCACGGACGCGGCCTCGGACGTGGACGTCCCCGAAGAGGCCACCGCCGCGGCGCTCGCGGCCGAGCCCGAGCTCGCCGAGGCCGCGCTGGCGGTCGTCGCCCCGCCCCGCTTCCAAACCGTCTTCAACGACCCGTTCGGCACCACCGGGGCCCGCATGGCGGTGGAGAACGCGCTGGTCCGGCTGATTGACCTGGCGGCGCCGGGCTCGGAGATCCGCGGCTCCTGGTACCACTTCGCCCGCGGCCGCGTGGGCGCGGCGCTCCTGCGCGCCGGGCAGCAGCGCAAGGTGAAGATCTGGCTGGCGCTGGACCGCGAGGCGCTCAACGCGGAAGCGAAGAAGGCGCTCGGCCCCATCTCCACCGTGCTCTGCGACAAGCGGAACGACTCGGTGGGCGGCCGCCGCGGCGAGGCCTGCCTCGGCTCGCACATCAACCACAACAAGTTCGCCACCTTCTCCGCGCTGACGGACGGTTCGAAGAACGTGGTCTGGCAGTCCTCCGCCAACATCACCGGCTTCTCGATGCACCAGAACGCCGTCATCGTCCGGGGCAACACCGCCCTCTACAACACGTACGTGGACTACTTCGCGGACCTGCGCGGCAACCCGCGCACGCCGAAGCTCGGCTACAACCGCACGTTCGACGCCAAGAGCGGCGTGCGCGTCTACTTCTCCCCCAACTCGAAGACGGACTACATCCTCGGCGCGCTCGGCAACGTCCACTGCCCCAAGAGCGGCGCCAAGGGTGCGGTGCGGGTGGCGATGTCCTTCTTCACCGGTGACCGCGGCATCCAGATCGCCCGGAAGCTCGGCTCCCTCCGTAAGGACGGCTGCGGGGTGGAGGTGCTGATCGGCGATGACAAGGACCACGACCGCGTCTCCACGGGCGTTCGCAAGGCGCTGGACAAGTACAACGTCCCCACCCGCAACTACGCGATGAGCGCGGGCCACGCCGGCATCCACTCCAAGTACATGCTGATCGACGCCCCCTACGGCGCGGGCAAGACGCGCGCGCAGATCGTCTTCACCGGCTCGCACAACTACCAGCCGACCGCGCTGCGCAACAACGACGAGACCCTGATGCGCGTGGTGGACAAGGGCGTCTACGACGCGTTCCTGAAGGACTACGCCCGCATCCGCACCCACACCCGGTAAGGGGTTCTGAGGGCTCGAGCCGGCCCCCTGTTCACCCCGAGCCGAGTGAGGCCGCCGCCCGTTGGGCGGATCAATCAAGGCAAGAAACGTGAGGCCGTCCGCTCAGCCCGAGCGAAGTCGAGGGCCCCACGAGCGAGAGTCCCTACGATCGGCGGGCCCTCGACTTCGCTCGGGCTGAGCGGGGCGCGGCGAGTTTCAGGTCAGTCTTACAGCGCCGTGCGAGCCCAGTCTGCCTCGAGCCGGGGCAGCTTCTGCCCCCGCAGCTCGCCCTGGCCCTTGAGCGTCCCCACCACCTCCACCCGCGAGCCGGGGCGCAGGTTGGCGGCCCAGGCGCTCTGCGGGTCCGCGCTCACCAGCACCCGGCGCGCGCCCACCTCCACCAGCGCCTCGCCGGTGGAGAGCCGCTCGAGGAGGATCCCCGTCAGCACCACCGGCCCGTCCTTCTCCAGCGCCGCCGTGTCCCCGGGGCCCACCTTTGCCCGCGGCCGCTGGGCGGCGAGCGCCTCCTCGTAGCTCTTGAAGCGCGCGGCAGGGCGCTCGGTCCGCTCCCGCCGCGCCAGCTCCTCCTTGAGCAGGGCGCCCACGCTGGCCACCGGCGCCTCCGGCACCGCGGCGCAGGCCTCGGCCGAGGCGATCAGCTCCTTGAGCGCGGGCACCGTGAGCTTGGCCACCGCGTCCGGCCCCGGCGGCGGCAGCACCTCCAGGCACGCGCCAAAGGCGCTCAGCCGCGCCGCGTCCTCCGCGGGCGCCACCGCGGCTCGGCCGTCCAGGAGGACGGTGTCGAAGTCGCTGCCACGCAGCTCCTGGGCGGTGAGCACCACCGTCCCCTGCGCGGTGCGCTTGCCCGCGGGCGTGCTCCCCTGGCCGAGGAACTCCACCTGGCCGTCCACCGGCCGGTGGTGGCAGGGCGTGTCGGTGGCGCTGGAGATCTCCTCCGCCCGCCGGGACTTCGTCTCCGTCCCGGAGCGCAGGTGGCCAATGGCCGCCACCGCCAGCGCCGGCAACCCCACCGCCAGCGCCCCCGCGCCCCACGCGGTGGCGATCTGCCGGGGCGGCGCCGCGTAGTTGCCCGCGCCATCTATCTTCTGGCGGTCCGGCTCGTTGGAGAACGCGCCGCGGGCCGCCAGCAGCCCGGCGCCGGCGAGGGTGCCGCAGACGCCCAGCGCCAGCGCCGGCCCGAACGAAGGGGCGCTGCGGGTGATCTGCTCGTCCTCCGCGTACTCCTCCACCCGCTCCAGCCGGCAGCGGTCGAACTCGGCGAAGGTGAGCGTCAGCTCCGGCCAGCGCGCCGCCACCTTGGCCTGGATGCCGCCGGAGGGGTGCACGGTGTTGCGCTCGTAGGTCCGCAGCAGCGGCCCGCGGGTGAGGCGGCTCTCCTCGTTGATCGCCACGCAGCCGCTCCCGGCCACCGCGCAGGAGAGCCAGAGCGCCAGCGCCCGCCTCATGGCTTGCCCGCCTTGAACATCGAGAGCACGTCCGGGCAGCGATCGAAGCTCTCGGCCAGGTCCAGGCAGTCCGGCCGCGAAGGCGCGTCCCGCCCCCCGCGCAACAGGGCCAGCCGGCAGGAGAGGAAGCGCTCCCGGGGGACGGCGGTGAAGGCGAAGTCGTCCGCGCCGCAGCCGCTGCGGGCCAGCAGCGTCTCTTCGCAGTCGTCCCCCACCCCGAGCACCACCGAGACGCCCTCGCAGCGCGGGGCGGTGCAGACCCGCTTCACCCAGTCCTGGCAGACGGCCGCGTCGCTCGCGGGCGGGCCCGCGCAGGAGAGCCCGAGCAGAGTCAGTCCAGCCAACAGCCGAGCCGAGGCGCGCACGAGGCGCGAGCATAGCACCCGGTCACGGGCTAAAAGCCTTCGGCTCCATGGCAGACACCTACCTCTCCCTCACCGTCGAGCTCCCCGAAGCGGAGGCCGAGCGCGTGGAGGACCTGCTGCACGAAGCCGGCGCCCTGGGCCTGGAGGTGCGCGACCGCGAGGCGCCGCCGATGCCCGGCGTGCGCGGCCCCAACCCCGGCGAGGCGATCGTCATCGCCTTCTTCGACGACGCGGACGTGGCGGCGCAGGCCCGCGCGGACGTGGCCCAGGCCCACCCCGCGGCGCGAGCGGCGCTGGAGACGGTGGTCCAGCAGGACTGGTCCAACAGCTGGAAGGCGCTGATCAAGTCCGTGGAGGTGGGGCGCCTGTGGGTGGGTCCGCCCTGGGAGGCGGCGCAGGCGCCCGCCGGCAAGCTGAAGATCGTGATCGAGCCGAAGATGGCCTTCGGCACCGGGGACCACCCCACCACCTGCCTGTGCCTGGAGGCAGTGGACGGGTACATGGCCGCGCACCCGGGGGCCTCGGTGCTGGACGTGGGCACCGGCACCGGCGTGCTCGCCATCGCCGCCAAGAAGCTGGGCGCCGGGCGGGTGGTGGGCGTGGACAACGACGCGGTCTCGGTCACCCTGGCCCAGGAGAACGCGGCCCTCAACGGCACCCCGGAGCTCGCGCTCTCCGGAGATCCGCTCACCCGCGTCACCGGCACCTTCGACCTGGTGCTGGCCAACATCCTCGCCAACACGCTGATCGAGCTGGCGCCGCTCATCGCCCCCAAGGTGACGGACCAGCTGGTGATGGCGGGCGTGCTCGCGCACCAGCGGCTGGAGGTGGAGGCCGCGTACGTGCGCCAGGGGCTGGTGGCGGAGGGCTTCGGGCAGATCGGCGACTGGGTCCGCCTGACGCTGCGCCGCCCGAGATGATCCGCCTCTTCCACCGCGTCCCCTCTCCCGCGCCGGAGCGGCTCACGCTGGAGGGGCCGCCCCACCACTATCTCGCGCACGTCCTGCGCCTTCGCCCCGGGGACGCGCTCGAGGTGTTCGACGGGGAGGGGCGCGCCTTCCCCGCGCGCGTGGTGGAGCTGGAGAAGGCGAGCGCGGTGCTGGCGCTGGGCCCCGCCGCGCAGGTGCCGCCCGTGCGCCCCATCACGCTCGTCCAGGGGCTGCCCAAGGGGGAGAAGCTGGAGCTGATCCTCCAGAAGGGCACCGAGCTGGGCGCCTCCGCCTTCGCGCTCGCCGCCTGCGCGCGCTGCGTGGTGAAGCTGCCCGGGGACAAGGCGGAGCCCAAGCTCGCCCGCTGGCGGAAGATCTCCGAGGAGGCGGCGCGCCAGTGCGGCCGCTCGGACGTCCCGCCGGTGCTGGCGCCGGCGCCGCTCGTCCAGGTGTGCGCCGCGCTCGACCCCGCCACCGCGGTCTTCGTGCTGGACGAGGAGGAGCGGGCGGTCCCGCTCTCGCAGGCCTTCGCGGCGGTGCGCGCAGAGCGCTCGCCGGTGGCGCTCGTGATCGGCCCGGAGGGGGGCCTCACCCGCGAGGAGGTGGCCGCGCTCACCGCGCGCGGCGCCCGGGCGGTGACGCTCGGCAGCTCCATCCTGCGGACCGAGACGGCTGGCCTGGCGGCGCTCTGTGTGCTTCTGCACTTGGACGGGCGTTTGGGCTGAAAACGCAGCGGCCGAGCGGACGGCGCCTGCCCCCCTGCCCTCCAGGGAGCGAGCCATGCAGCGCCCCACACACATCTCCACGTTCTGTGACGACGTCATCCGACGCTGTCGACACAAGGAGAAGTTCACATGGGAATCATCGCGTTCATCCTGATCGGTCTGATCGCCGGGCTGATCGCCCGGGCCATCCTCCCCGGTAACCAGTCCATGGGCCTGCTGGCCACCACGGTGCTCGGCTGCGTGGGCTCGCTGATCGGCGGGCTCCTGGGCTCGCTCTTCGTGCGAAACGGCCGGGTCTTCGACCTGCATCCCAGCGGAATCCTGATGTCCATCGTCGGCTCCATCGTGGTGCTGCTGGTGGTGGGCTTCGCCGGGCGCCGCCGCGTCCACGTGTAGGCGTCCAATCGACACCGCTCGGGGGAACGGGAAGGGGTCCGTTCAGCCCGAGCGAAGTCGAGGGCCCGCCCTCGCCTTGTCAAGCGCCAGGCGATCTCCCCGTTCGCGTTTCTTGATCCGCGCCGCCGGCTGTCCTCTCATGCGGCGGACCTACACGCGTTCGGAGGCCATTTGCAGAAGTGCCTGAAGTGCGGAGCGACGCTGCCGGCCGTTGGCGAGTGCACCAGCTGCCAGGGCGAGGGGCTGATCGAAGACGCCGTCCCCTCCCTCCTGGACATGGAGCTCTCGCACGACCGCCGCCGTGAGCCCCCCACCCGCCCGGTGATGGCGCCCCCGCAGCAGCAGCCCAAGGTCCGCCCCACCACCCCCGCGGTCCCCTCCTTCGCCGATCTGGAGAAGTCCCGCCCCACGCACCAGACGCCCCGCCCGCCCGCCGCGCGCACCGGCGCCCCGCCGCCGCTGCCGGGACGCCGCGCCCGCCCTCCCCGCCCCGCCGCCGCCGCCCCGCCGCAGGTGGCCCTCGCTGCTCGCTGGGCACGAGGAGGCCGCCGCGCGCGCTGCCCCCCGCGGCGGCGCCGCCGCCCGCGCGCACGCCGCGGCCTCCGGAGGCCTACGCGCCCCCGCCGGTGAACCGCACCCCGCGGCCCCCGCCCCAGGCCGCCGAGCCCGTGCGCGCGAGCCGCCCCGCCACCCCGCGCCCCCCGCGGTCACTGGCGGACGTGCCCCCCGCGCCGACGATGCCGCTGCCCCGCGGCGCCACGCTGCCGCCGGAGGAGACGCCGCCGCCGCGCCGGGCCTCCACCGGTTCGGTGACCCAGCTGGAGGACGAGCCCATGGGAGACTTCCACAAGCACCGCGCCCAGCCCGCTCCGCTGTGGCGGCGCGCGCTCGCGCTCGCGGTGGACGCGGCGGCGATCGGCGCGTTGGTCTCGCTCTACCTCGTCATCGCGCTGGCGGTGACCGGCCTCAAGCCACCCACCAGCCACCTCTCCGGCCTGGACGCGGTGATGGGGCGGCTGCACGCGTGGCAGCCGGTGGTGCTCCCCGGGGTGGTCCTGACCGCGCTCATCTGCCTGGTGTACTCGGCGGTGTTCGCGGTGGTGTGGAACGGCCGCACGCCGGGGCGCAGGCTCCTGGGGCTGCAGCTGGTGGACGGCAGCGGCCTGGCACCCACCCCGGCGCGGGCCTCTGTGCGGGCGCTGCTCTCGGCGGTGTCGTTCGCGGTCTTCCTCGGCGGCTTCTGGCTGGCGCTGTTCGACCGGCGCGGGCAGACCCTGCACGACAAGCTCACGTCTACCTTCATCGTCCTGCCCAGCTGACCGCCTTGGCCGTAAGATGCCGAGCGCCCCATGCCAGCTAAGCTCGCCCAGCACCTGGTGTCGCGCGGCCTCCTTCTGTCCGAGAAGGTGGACGAGGCGCTTCGCCAGCGAGCGGTGGCCGGCGGCACGCTGGACACGGTGCTGCTCGAGCAGGGCTTAATCTCCGAAGCCGGCATCCTCCAGGCGCTCTCGGACGTCTCCGGCCACCGGCTGGTGAACCTGGCGGACTTCGAGCCGAACGCCGAGGTCGCCACCCTCATCCCGCCGAAGATCGCCGAGCGGATGGGGATCGTCCCGCTCTCCGTGGACGAGGACTCGCTCCACGTGGCCTGCAGCTACCCGGTCCCCACCAGCGAGCTCAACGAGGTGGGCTTTTTGCTCGGCAAGCGGCTCGAGCTCTGGATCGCCATCGAGGCCCGCATCCGCGACTGGGTCTCCACCATCTACAAGACGCCGCTGCCGCAGCGGTACGTCTCGCTGCTCTCCACGCTGGATCCCCAGCGCGGCTCCACCGCGCACACGCAGGCACCGCCGCCCGCGCCCCCGCAGCAGGCGCCGGAGCCGGTCTCGGTGGAGGACGAGGTGGGCGGGGACGAGGCCAGCCTCGAAGAGACGCTCACCCGGGACATGGTGGAGCGGCTGGCGATGAACGTGATCGAAGAGCCGATCCCGCTCGAGGTCCGCAAGGCGCCCCGCAACCCGGACCCGCCGCGCTCCCCCGCGGTCAACCCCATCTACGACCGGATCGAGACCACCTCGGTGGACGCCTCGGGCTACGCCGCGTTCGCGCGCGAGTCCAGCAAGAGCCCCGCGGTGCCCGCGGTCGCCGTGCCCAGCGTCCCGTCTCCGCCGCCGCCGCGGATCGCCCCGGTCCCGGTCCGCGCCCGCACGGAGCCCGCGGTCCCCGCCGCCCCCACCCGCCCCGAGTTCCGGCTCGAGCCGCCGCCCGCCACCCCGCGCCCGCCGCCCCACCAGGAGCCGCCGCGTCCGCTCAACGGCGCCGCCTTCCCGCGCGAGCCCGTCCCTCCGCCGCCGGACCACACGGTGCCGGACTGGAATTTGGCGCAGGCCCGCTCCGCCCTGAAGACCGCGTCCACCGACCGGGACCGGATCATCGAGGTGGCGCTGCGCTTCGCCCGCAAGACGTTCGAGTACGCGGCCGCCTTCGCCGTGGTCCGCGGCGCGGCGGTGGGCTGGGACGCGCGCGGGGAAGGCGCGGACAAGGCGCAGCTCACCCAGCTCTCCATCCCGCTGGACGCCGCCTCCGTCTTCCGCACGGTGGCGATCACCCGCGGCAGCTACGTGGGCCCGCTGCCGCCGGACACGCTCTCCAAGCAGTACCTGGAGCTGCTGCACCGCTCGCCGCGCACCGTCTTCCTCTACCCGGTGGAGGTGAAGGGGCGGCTGGTGGCCATCCTTTATGGCGACTCCGGCCAGGGGCCGGTGAGCCAGCGCCGCCTCTCCGACTTCATCCTCTTCTGCCAGGAGCTCTCCAGCACCTTCCACGAGCTGATCGCCCGCCGCAAGCAGCGGGCGAGCGGCGGCGGCGAGGGGCTCTTGGACGGGTTCGGCCTCAGCTCGCGCGGGCTGCCGGGCCCGGCGGCCTCGGTGGGCTGGAGCCCCTCCGCCGCCAGCCACTCCAGCGCGCTCGGCCGCGCCGCCTCCATCCCGGGCCTGGCCTTCGCCGAGGGCGAGCGCCCGCCGCCGGACTTCGCCCCGCTCTTGCGCCGCCTCACCGGGCCGGACGCCGCCGCGCGCGCCCGGGCGATGGCGGAGCTGGCCCGCACCCCAGAGGCCTCCGCGGAGGTGCTGGCGCGCCAGTTCCCCGGCCCCACCGCCTGGACGCGGATGACGGTCTCCGAGCTGCCCGAGGCGGACGAGCTGGGCCCCATCCCCGCTGCGCTCGCACGGCTGGGCCGCCCCGCCGCCAAGGCGCTGGCGCCGCTCTTGGACTCCTCGGACTCGGACACGCGCTATCTGGCGCTGCTCACCGCCGGCAACCTCCCCTTCCCCGAGCTGGTGGATGGGATTCTGCGCGGCCTGTTCGACCTCGAGCCGGACATCTCGTCTTCGGCTCGCGCGGCCGCCACCGCCCTGCGCCGGGTGCCCCGCTTCGACGCGGCGATGCGCGGGCTGCGCCAGGAGCTGGCCGCGAGCGATCCGCTGCGCCGTTCGCTCGCTGCGCGCGCCCTGGGCGTGCTGCACGACCGCGAGGCGGTGGACGGCCTCATCGGCATGACCGGCTCGGACGACCTGATGTGCGCGCAGGCCGCGGCGGAGGCGCTCAAGGAGATCACCCGCGCCACCTTCGGCACCAACCCGCGCGAGTGGACCGCGTGGTGGGCGGACAACCGGGACCGCCGCCGCGCCCAGTGGCTGGTCACCGCCCTGCGCAGCCGCGAGCTGGAGGTCCGCAACGCGGCCATCGACGAGCTGGCCCGCGCGGTGGGCGAGCCGCTCGGCTACGCCGCGGACGCGCCGGAGCTGGAGCGCGAGAACGCCGTCCGCCGCTGGGAGCAGCTGATCCAGGACACGCCGCGCGGGCGCCGGCTGGAGCTTTGAGCCGACCCCCGGTCACCCCGAGCGGAGTCGAGGGGCGCCCCCCTCCGTTCACCCCGAGCGTAGTGAGGCCGCCGCCCTTCGGGCGGATCAGGTCAGGGATGAAACTTCACCCGTTCACCTCGAGCGTAGCGCCGCAGGCGCGTAGTCGAGAGGCGGCACCCACGCTCGGTCCACGCATGGGTGATTCCGAGCTGGGGTGCCGCCCCTCGACTACGGGCCTGGCGGCCCTACGCTGCCCTACGCTCGGGCAGACCGGTGGAGAGCTCACGGCCTCAAGTTTCAAGTCAGGCCGCTCGGGGTGAGCGGAAGGGGCCCTATACCCCGGCCTGCTGCAGCTCGAACGTTTCCCTGAGCCCCTCCACGTAGGGGCGGTTGCGCCAGCCCAGCTCGCGCTCCGCCCGGCTGTGGTCGAACCACTGCCCGCCGGGAGCGGGGACCGGCAGCTTCAGCGGCGGCGCCTTGCCCCCGGCCTCGCGCCACGCCTT
>JBGATB010000001.1:0-374826 GCA_044229415.1 Myxococcaceae bacterium
CAAGTCCGCGCTGGTGCTCGCCTTCTTCATGCACCTGAAGGACCACTCGCCCGTCAACCGCGCGTTCTTCCTGCTGTCCCTGGTCTTCGTGGCGCTGCTGATCGCCGGGGTGCTGGCGGACGTGGCCACCCGGCTGCCCAGCGCCAACCCGGACTTCGGCCTGCCGCTGGAGTGAGCAGGAAATGGGGACAGGCTACTTTTCGCGGGCGAAAAGTAGCCTGTCCCCATTTCCGGCTTGCGCACTCGGGGCAGCCCCCGGGTCACGCGGACGTGAACGTCCTGCGCGCCGTCTCTCTCGGGGTCTGGCTGTCCCTCTTGCTCGCCGCCAGCTGCGCCGCGCCCTCAGGCAAGTGCTCGCCTGACACCTGCAGCGGCTGCTGCGACGGCGCCGGGCAGTGCGTCTCCGGCAGCTCGGACCTCGCCTGCGGCAAGGACGGGTTCTTCTGCTCCGCCTGCGGCCCCAGCCAGTCCTGCGGCGCGGGTGCCTGCGCGCCGAAGAACGACGGCACCTGCCAGCCGCTCACCTGCGCTGGCCTGCGCGCCACCTGCGGGCAGGCGCCGGACGGCTGCGGCGGCGTCCTCTCCTGCGGCACCTGTCCCACCGGCCAGAGCTGCGGGGGCGGCGGCGTGCCCAACAGCTGCGGCACCGGCACCTGCACCCCCTCCACCTGCGCGGCGCAGGGCAAGGCGTGCGGCCCCGCGAGCGATGGTTGCGGTGGCGTGCTCGACTGCGGCGGCTGCCCGAGCGGGAAGACGTGCGGCGGCGGCGGGGTGGCGAACGTCTGCGGGGACCCCAGCAGCTGCACCCCCACCACCTGCATGCTCTCCGGGAAGACCTGCGGCTCCATCAGCGACGGCTGCGGCAAGACGCTGGACTGCGGCAGCTGCAGCGGCGGGCTCAGCTGCGGCGGCGGTGGCGTGCCCAACGTCTGCGGGGACGCGTGTGGCGGCGGCTGCCCGGCCGGCTACACCTGCCAAGGCGCGGTCTGCAAGGGCGGCAACTCGGAGAACCTCACGCTGGACGTCCACGCCCCCGCGGTCATCTCCGTGGGCGGCGTCATCCGCTACAACGGCGCCGGGCCGCAGGTCCGCACCGCCACCAGCCAGTGCGGCCTGCTGAAGCTGACCAGCGTGGACGGTAAGTACTCCACCGCGCTGCGGGTGGACTGCAACAACGCCAGCAACGTGACCTTCGCGGGGCGCGTGGTGGCGGGGACGTACCGCGCCGAGCTGACCGACGCCTACGACCGCCTGGTGGTGCCGGAGATGCTCGCGCCGCTGGCCAACGTGGACCTGCGCAGCTCGCGGCTCGACCTGGTGCTCGACTTCTCGGGGCCGGTGGCGGTGAGCTTCTCCGGCAAGGTGCTCAAGAACGGCGCCGCGCCGGTGGTGCGCCAGGACAGCAGCTACTGCGGCTGGGCCACCTTCGAGTCCCCGGCCTTCACGCGCCCGTTGCGGGTCTTCTTCACCTGCTCGATGAGCGGCGGCGTCACCTTCCAGGGCTGGGCGATCGCCGGGACGTACAAGGTCAGCGCCTTCGGAGGGCTGACGTACACGGACTTGCCCGGGAGCTCCCAGCTGGTGCTGCCCGCGCTGGCGATGACGCCGGGGATGGCGCCCCTGGTGCTGAACATGACCGGCGGCGCGCGCATCGAGCTTGGCGGCTCGCTGCGGATCAACTCCCTGGCCGGCGCGCAGTACGGGCCGTTCAACAAGATGAGCCTGGAGTTCAAGAACACCGCCTCCGGCGAGACGGTGGTGGCGGCGCCGCAGCAGGGCGTCAGCGCCTTCAGCACGGCGCTGCTGGCCGGCAACTACGACGTCACGCTCAAGCTCACCCTGGACTACGGGCGCACGCCGCTCACCCGGAAGCTCTTGAGCGCGCAGCCCTACACCGCGAGCAACCCGGCGGTGGTGCTGGACACCACCCAGGCGGTGACGCGCGTGGCCGCGACGCTCACGGTGAACGGCTCCCCGGTGACGCCCGGCTTCTTCGACCACTGCTTCGGGCTCTTGCTCACCAACACCGCCAACACGGACAGCTACGACATCTACTGCCCCAGCTCCCTCAGCGAAGGCGCGTTCGCCGTGCCCCCCGGCACCTACAAGGCCGAGGTCTTCAAGGTGGTGGAGAACGACCCGCTGCCGGAGGGCTACTGGCCTGCGGGCACGGTCACCGTGGGCACCACCGCGCTCACGCTCAACCTCGCGGCGACCACGCCCAACGCCACCCAGGCCAGCCTCTCCGCGGTCATTCGCCACAACGGGCTGCCGCCGGTCGTCTTCAACGGCGGCTCCAGCAGCTGCGGCGTGGTGAAGTTCGAGCCGGTCGCGGGAGGCGAGGCGCTCAACGCGCCCTTCGCGTGCAGCTCCTCCGCCGGCTTCTCCATCGCCCCCAAGCTCCTGGTGGGCACCTACAAGGTTTCGGTGCAGGGAGATCAGCTCAGCTCGTCCTTGCCGAACACGGCCAAGCTGGTGATGCCCGCGCTGGTGGTGTCCGCCAGCACGCCCGCCCAGGTGTTCAACGTGGCCACGGTGCCGATCGCCAAGGTGGCCGGCCGGGTGCTGCACAACGGGGTGGCGCCGCTGGTGCTGCAGACGACCGGCGCCTGCGGAGAGGTGACCTTCACCAACGCCAACGGCGTGGACCACCAGAAGCTCCCGCTCCAGTGCGCGAGCGGCTCGCAGCCGACCTTCCAGGGGATCGTCCTCACCGGGACGTACAAGGTCTCCGTCCGCGCGGACTCGGACGAGGTGCTGCTCCCCTCCAACGACGTGGTGGCGATCGAGCAGCTCGCCATCCCGTAGCGCTCAGCGCCCTTTGCCGGCGCGCTTGGGCTTGAAGTCGAGGATGGCCCGGCGCATCTGCTTGACCACGCTCGGGTCGTCGACCACGAAGCCGAGCTCGCGACTCTGACGCCGGGCGCCCTTGGAGCCCAGTGAGCGCGGCGTGGCGTGGGCGGACATGAACATGCCGACCTGCTTGTCAGCGATGACCATGTTGGCGTGCATGGCGCCGATCGGGTCTTCGATCAGCCTGACCTTACTGTTCCTGAGGATGCGCGCCACCGCGGGCGTCATCTCGAACGGGCGGGTCAGCAGCGTCACCTTGACGCCGCTGGCGGCCTTGGCCGCCAGCATCCGGGCAAAGCCCTTGTCGGAGATGATCTTGAATGCGAGCACCAGCTCGGTCTGCGCCGAGCCGATCACCTCGTCCATCCCCTGACGGAGGTGGCGGATCCCCACCGCGGGGTCGTTGAGCAGGATGCCGCCGAGCCGGGCCTCCTCGGCGGCCAACCGCAACGCCTTCACGTCGCCGTCGAACGCGGTCTGGGTAACCCGTCTGGCCAGCCTGGCGGTCTCGCCGGAGGTGATCGCGGTTGCGTCGAACGTGCGCACCTTGGACTTCAGGAGCGAGGCGGTGGAGAGCACGCCGGCCTCGTCGATGTGCCACGCCTTGGCGTGGACCTTTCGCGGGTTGCGGCGGTGATCGTACTTCCCCTTCCGCAGGCCATTGCCCCCCCAGGGGCGCAGCTGCGCGCCCTCCCTGATGAGGGCCTTGTGCTCCTGGAGCGCCAAGTACTCGGGGTCCGCGTTCGCCCGGACCGGGACCTTGTCGGCGATCCGCGAGACGAAGGCGTCGGTGACGCGCCGGTTGGTGATCCCGAACAGCTCCCCGAGCACGTCCTGTTCGGCCTTCCCCAGCAGCTCCACCAGCCACGCCTCCCCTTGCTGGGTGGAGGTGGTGAACCGATCGATCGCGATGCCCGCGGCCACCCCAGACGGCAGGAGCTCCGCCACGCGCGCCGCCGCGGGTGTCAGTTCCTGCGCGGACGACCGGGCGGCGACGACCGCCCCGCCCAGCTTGGAGGTGGGGAGCATCACTGGATTCTCCGAGGCGCAGGAGCGGAGTTGTCTGAGGCGACCGTCACGTCCGCGCTCCACCGGCGAGCGCCAGCGCAACGCTCTGGCGCTACAGTCGCGCCGTGCCGTCCATCCACTCGGTCATCGAGATCTCCGCCCCGCCCGGGCCGCTCTGGGACCTCTCGCAGGACTACTACCTGCGCACGCAGTGGGACCCCTTCATCCGCGAGGTAAAGCTTCTGGACGGCGCCACCCGAACCGAGGTGGGCGTGCGCAGCTGGGTTCGCGCCCACAACGGACTGACGATGACGGTGAAGTACATCACCGCGCGGCGACCGGACCAGGTGGCGATGACGATGACGGAGGGCCCACGCCTGTTCGAGAAGTTCTCGGGCGCGTGGGGCTTCGAGCCGCTGGAAGCGGGGCACACGCGGGTGAAGTTCAGCTACCACTTCCTCACCCGCCCGCGGCTGCTGCGCCCACTCGTGGAGCCGGTGGTGCGCCGCTTCCTCCAGAGGGACATGGACGCGCGGCTGGCCGCGCTCAAGCGCGCGGTGGAGACAACCGACCTCCTGGCGCGGCGGGCGTAACTGCGCGGCAACAGGGCGGACGTGTAGGGGCAGGTGATCCTCCTTCACCGGGGGCAGGTTTTCGAGCAGACCCCCGCCGCGCGACGATGGGGCGGTGCGAAGGCGCGTCGTCCCCCCCGCAGCCTTGGTGGTGCTGGCGCTCGCCGCCGGCTGCGCGCCGCCGCCCACGGCGCTGCACGTGGTCGTCGAGAGCTCGCTGCGGACCCCGGCCGACTTCGGGGTGTTGGCGCTGGAGGTCTTCCGTCCGGGATCTCCGGACGTCCTCCGCGCCGAGGCGCTCTCGGGCGATCAGCTGAGCGCGCCGCCCTACCGCTTCAACCTGCTGTCCGGCCCCTCCACGCCGCCCGGAACGGCGCTCCTGGTGCGGGCCGCGGCGCTCCAGGGGACCCGGCGCGTCGCCGAGGTCTCCGCCGTGGAGACCCTGGTTGCGGGCGAGGTCCGGACGCTCGTGCTCGCGCTGGGCGCCCTGCCCCTCGATGGCGGCGGCACCAGCGATGCGGGCAGCCCGGACGCCGGCAGCCCCGATGCGGGCAATCCCCCTGCTGGCAGTCCTGACGCCGGCAGTCCCGACAGCGGCCGCCCAGACGCAGGCGCTCCCGACGCGGGCGCTCCCGACGCGGGCGCTCGTGACGCAGGCGCTCCCGACGCGGGCGCTCCCGACGCAGGCCTGGCGTGCACGACTGACCCGCCGTGTGGTGCGGGGCGCTACTGCCATGCGGTCAACCGGATCTGCGTGGATCAGCAGCCCAAGGGTGCGAGCTGCGGCGCGGGCAACGAGTGCCTCACCGGCTTCTGCGCCGATGGCGTCTGCTGCGACTCGGCGTGCGGCGGCGCGTGTGACGCGTGCAACGCGGCAGGCATGGCCGGCACCTGCCTGCTCTCTCCGCCCGGCGCCCCGGGCTCGCCCAGCTGCGGCCTCTACACCTGCCCGGGAAACACCGCCTCCTGCGCCACCACCTGCGGGGGCGGGCTGACCTGCGCGAGCGGGATCACCTGCAACGCGCCCACGTGCACCCCCAAGATCTCCACGCTCAAGGACGACTTCGCGGACAACGCGCTCGACTCCGGGAAGTGGACGGCCTGGAGCGACGGGGCCGGGGCCGTGGCAACGGAGACGAACGGACGGCTCGAGGTCCGGCTCACCTCCAGCCCGCTCTACGCAGGCTTCCGCTCCGTCGCCCGGTACGATCTCACGGGCTCCTCCGCCTCCGTGCAGCTCGCGGCGGTCGGCAACCAGGGGCTCGCCACGCTGGAGACGGTGCTGTTCCTCGTCGCAGACGGCACCCACCACATCTCGATCATCGTCGGCGCGGGCACCGTGCTCGCCGAGGTCAGGACAGGCCTCAACACCTACAGCCAGTACGGCACCCGGACGTACTCGGCCACGAACACGAAGTACCTGCGGATCCGCGAGGCGGGCGGGACGATCTTCTGGGAGACCTCCGCGGACAACGTCACGTGGAGCGCGTTCGGGACCCGCCTGGTCTCCAACCTCGGCTTCCCGGTGACCAACCTGCGCGTCGAGCCCGCGGCGGGGACGTACGACGTCGAGCCCGGCCTGAGCACTTCGCTGAGCAGCTTCGAGGCGATGAACCCCTGACCGGTGCGCCGCGCGTGCTAGACCGCGCCGCATGCCGGTCATCGTCCACCGCCTCGACAGCGTGGTGCTCGCGGACAACCCGCTGAAGGACCCCGCCACCCGGAACCTCCACGTCTACGTCCCACCCGGCTACGAACGGGACGCTCGCGCCTACCCGGTGCTGCTCGCGCTCAGCGGCTTCAAGGGCACCGGCGGGATGCTGTTCAACCTGGACCCATTCTCCGAGAGCCTTGACCGGCGGCTGGACCGGCTCATCTCCGAGAAGCGCTGCGGCCCCTGCATCGTGGTGGCCCCGGACTGCTTCACCCGGCTGGGCGGCAACCAGTACCTCAACTCCAGCGCCACCGGCCGCTACCAGGACTACCTGGTCCAGGAGGTAGTGCCCTTCGTCAACCGCGCCTACCGGACCGCGCGCTGGGGCGCGTTCGGCAAGTCCTCCGGCGGCTACGGCGCGGCGATGCTGGGCATGCACCACCCTGAGCTGTTCCGCGCGGTGGCGGACCACTCGGGGG
Source organism: Myxococcaceae bacterium (assembly GCA_044229415.1). Taxonomy (GTDB): domain Bacteria; phylum Myxococcota; class Myxococcia; order Myxococcales; family Myxococcaceae; genus JBGATB01. The sequence continues at coordinate 6,567 of JBGATB010000001.1, forward strand.
ATGCGGGGTTCGAGCTTTGCTACCTGCCCAGCCTCTCCTGCGCGCTGGACGCCTACTGCGCCGCGGGCGGGCTCGCCCCGTGGCTCGAGGCGTTCTGGCGGGACGACAACAAGCACCGCGAGCGCCACGGCCAGCCGCTGGAGATGCTGGCGATGGCCGCGCACTACTCCCCCAACCCCGCCGCGCCGCCGCTGGGCATCGACTTTCCGGTGGATGTCGAGACCGGCGCCTTCCGCCCGGAGGTCTGGGAGCGGTGGCGCGCGTGGGACCCCGTCAACCGCGCCGCCCCGCACGCCGCCGCGCTCAAGCGGCTTGCGCTGCTCTACCTGGACTGCGGCACCCGCGACGAGTTCGGCCTGCTCTGGGGCGCGCGCGCCTTCTCCGCCAAGCTGCGCGCGCTCGGCGTGGAGCACCGCTACGCCGAGTTCGACGATGGCCACATGAACATCCCCTACCGCTACGACGTGAGCCTGCCGCTGCTCGTCTCCGCGCTGGAGGGCGAGGCGTGAGAGCGGCGCTCTTGTTCGTGGTCTTGCTCCTCGGCGCCGCGCCGCCGGCCGCCCGCGCCGAGGACGCGCCGGCCAAGCCGCCGCGCCCCTTGAGCCAGCTCGTCCCGCCGGAGGCGCAGGAGGAGCCCTTGAACGTGGGCAAGGCCACGCGCGCCTACCTGGCCCAGCTGAGCGGCGAGGCGAAGGAGAAGTCGGACGCGTACTTCGAGACCGGCTACTGGCTGCGCGCGGTGGACTTCCTCTTCTCCCTGGCGCTGCTGTTCGGGCTGCTCGCCACGCGCGCCTCGGCGCGGATGCGCGGGCTGGCGGAGCGGGTGACGCGCCGGGCGTGGCTGCAGCCGGTGCTCTACTACCTGCAGTTCACCGCGGCGATGACGCTGCTCTCCTTCCCGCTCTCCGTCTACGTGGGCTACGTGCGCGAGCACGCCTACGGCCTCTCCAACCTCACCTTCGGCGGCTGGCTGGCCGAGGAGGCCAAGGGCTTCGCGGTGGGGGCGGTGATGGGCTCGCTGGCGGTGGCGCTGCTCTACGCGGTGTTCCGCCGGGCGCAGCGCAGCTGGTGGCTGTGGGGCGCGGGGGTGGCGCTGGTCCTGATGGTCTTCTCCATCGCCATCGCGCCGGTGTTCGTGGCGCCGCTCTTCAACCAGTACAAGCCGCTGCAGAACGAGGCGGTGAAGGGGAAGATCCTCGCCCTGGCGCGCGCCAACGGAATCCCCGTCACCGACGTCTGGGAGAACGACGCCTCCAAGCAGAGCGACCGGGTGAGCGCGAACGTGAGCGGCCTGTTCGGCACGCAGCGGATAACCCTGAACGACAACCTGCTCAACCGCGCCTCGCTCCCGCAGATTGAAGCGGTGATGGCCCACGAGATGGGCCACTACGTGCTCAACCACGTGATGAAGGCGGTGCTCTTCTTCGCGCTGATCATCCCGCTCGGCTTTGCCTTCATGCAGTGGGCGTTCGGCCGGCTGAAGGCGCGCGCCGGCGCCCGCTGGGACGTGCGCGGCGTGGAAGACCCCGCCGGCCTGCCGCTCTTGCTCGCGCTGCTCACCGTCTACCTGTTCGCCCTCACGCCGGTGCTCAACTCCTTCATCCGCGCGCAAGAGCAGGAGGCGGACCAGTTCGGCGTCAACGCCTCCCAGCAGCCCGACGGCTTCGCGCAGGTGGCGCTCGGCCTCTCCGAGTACCGCAAGCTGGACCCGGGCCCGGTGGAGGAGCTGCTCTTCTACGACCACCCGAGCGGCCGGGTCCGGATCGAGACCGCCATGCGCTGGAAGGCGGAGCACCTGCCCGAGCTGCGCTGCAGGCAGGCGCCGTAGCCGGTCAGCGCGCCTTGGCCGCCCACTCGATCGCCCGGAGGAAGAGCTCCGTGGCGTCCGGCTGCGAATTATCGAGCAGGTTCTCGTTCTGGTAGCTCGTATAGGCCTCCACGTACATGGGGCCGAGGAAGACCGTGCGGCCGTTGCCGAGGTTCCACGCGGCGCCCACGCTGTTCCCGGCGACCGTGAGGACGGTGGTGGCTCCCGCCTTCGCGCCGCCGCCGGTGGGCACCCACTCGCCCGAGCTGAAGCCCGCGAGCCCGGTGGCGAAGAGCGTGGAGACCGTGGCCACGGACTGGGTCCCGGTCAGGTAGGACATGTTCGCGACCGTGGGCAGGTCGTTGACGAGGTTCGGCCCGGCGATCCCGTTGTAGAGCAGCCACCCGGAAGCCACCACGCCGCCGCCGTTCGTCCGGATGTACGCGTCAATCACGCTGTCGTAGGCGCTCTCGTCCACACCGCCACAGGGATTGCCGGGCCCGCCGATGACGATCACGTCGAACGCGTTGATCTCCGCCGCGCTGTCCAGCTCCGCGGCTGCGTTGAAGGTGGGGGTGTGTCCCCGCGCGGCCAGGAGGACCCTGAGCCGCTCTCCGGCCTCGCTGGGGTTCCTGAGGCACGAGCTGGCATTCACGGAGATCGCCACCTTCACCGCCCTGTAGGAGGCGGTGATGGTCGTGTCCGCGGAGCCAGTGAAGGTGCAGGTGCCGGTGCCGCTGCAACCCCCGCCGCTCCAGCCGTTGAACTTGCTGCCGGCCACGGTGGTGGAGAGCGTCACCGAGGTGCCGCCCGGGAAGGTGCCGGAGCAGACGGCGCCGCAGTTGATCCCCGCGGGCGTCGAGGTGACGACCGCGTTGGCGGCGAACAGGCCCGTCTTGGCGATGGTGAGCGTGAACTGCGCGGCGAACGTGGCGACGACCACCGAGTCAGCCGTGACGGTCACCACGCACGTCCCGGTCCCGCTGCAGCCACTGCCGCTCCAGCCGGTGAGACCAGACCCTCCCGCCGGCGTCGCGGTGAGCGTGACCACCGTGCCGGAGGCGAACGTGCCGGTGCAGGTAGAGCCACAGTTGATCCCCGCGGGGCTGGAGGTCACCGTCCCCGTCCCGGAGCCGGCCTTCCCCACGGTGAGGGTGAAGGTCTGGAGGTTGAAGGTGGCCGTCACCGCGGTGGCGGCGTTCACCGTCACCACGCAAGCCCCGGTGCCGCTGCAGCCGCCGCCCGACCAGCCGGCGAAGGTGGAGCCCGCGGCTTGCGCCGCGGTGAGCGACACCACCGTGCCAGCGCCGAACGTGGCCGAGCAACTGCTGCCGCAGTTGATTCCGGAGGGCGAGGAGGTGACCGTGCCCGTTCCGGTCCCGGCCCTGGTCAAGGTCAGCGTGAACCCGGTGTTGAAGGTGGCGGTGACGCTGGTGGCCGCGGCCATCGTCACGACGCAGGTGCCGGTGCCGCTGCAGCCGCCCCCGGACCAGCCGGCGAAGGCGGAGCCGCCAGACGCCGCCGCGGTGAGCGTCACCACGGTGCCGGCGTTGTACGGCTCCGTGCAGTCCACGCCGCAGTTGATGCCGGCGGGCGCGGAGGTGACGGTGCCCGTGCCGGTCCCCGCTCTGGCCACGGTGAGCGTGTACTGATTGATCGTGAAGGTGGCCGTGACGGACGTGGCCGCGGTGACGGTGACGACGCACGTCCCGATGCCGGTGCAGCCCCCGCCCGACCAGCCGGCGAAGGTGGAGCCCGCGGCCTCCGCGGCGGTGAGCGTCACCACCGAGCCGGTGTCGAACGACGCGGAGCAGGTGGGGCCGCAGGCCACGCCGGCCGGCGCGGAGGTGACGGTGCCCGCGCCGGTGCCGGCCTTGGTCACGGTGAGCGCGAACTGCTCCACCGCGAAGGTGGCGGTGACCGTCGTATCCGCGGCGAGCGTCACCACGCACGCGCCGGTGCCGCTGCAGCCGCCGCCGGACCAGCCGGTGAAGGTGGAGCCGGCGCTCGCCGCCGCGGTGAGCGTCACGCTGGTGCTCGTGGGGAAGCGCGCGGAACAGGTGGCGCCGCAGGTGATCCCCGCCGGCGCGGAGGTCACCGTCCCCACGCCTGCGCCCGCCCTGGTCACGGTCAGGCTCGGGCCCTGGGGCTGGAACTCCGCGTTCACCGAGCGCGCCTGGGTCAGCGTGACGGTGCAGGTGCCAGTGCCGGTGCAGGCACCGCTCCAGCCGATGAAGTCGGAGGTCCCGTTCGGCGCGGCGGTGAGCGTCACCGTGGCCCCGTAGTTGAAGTCATGGGTGCAGGTGGCGCCGCAGCTGATCCCCGCCGGCGCCGAGGTCACCGTGCCGCCGCCCGCGCCGCTGGTGGTCACGGTGAGGGTGACCGGCGTGGCGGTGAAGGTCGCGGTCAGCGCGGTGGCCGCGGAGACGGTGACCGAGCAGGGCGCCGTCCCGGTGCAGGCGCCGGACCAGCCGGCGAAGGTGCTGCCCGTGGCCGGGGTGACGGCGAAGGAGACCGAGCTGCCGTTGGTGAAGGCGGCGCTGCACAGCGAGTGGCCGTTGCCGCAGTCGATGCCAGCCGGCGTGGAGACCACCTCGCCCCCGCCGCTGCCAGCGAGGGTGACGGTGACGGTCTGCATCCCCGTGGCGAACTCCACGGACGCGGTCTTCGCGCCGTCCATCGTCAGCGTGCAGGTGTTGCCGGAGCTGCCGGTGCAGTCTCCGCCCCAGCTCTTCACCACGGCGCCGGAGCCGGGCGCGGCGGTGAGCGTCACCGAGCTGCCCTTGGAGAACTGCGCGGTGCAGGCGGAGCCGCAGTCGATGCCGGCGGGCGCCGAGCTGAGCGTCCCGCTCCCGAGCGTGCTGACCGTGAGGGCCACGGTGTCCGTGTTCACCGAGCCGTCCGTCGTCGTCGACGGGCCGCCAGGACAGCCGGTGAGCACCACAGCGAGCGCGACCAGCGGGACCGCCAGCAATTTGTGCATGGACGGAGCGTGCTAAACGCAGCGTGAGCCGTGAAGGGGTGACTTGTACCCACGAGGTGAGCGCGCGCACACCCGCGCGCCCCAACGATGAGCGCGAAGATCGACGAAGACGCTGGCGGGTTGGTCGTCACCGTGCGCCCCCCGCGGCGGGCGCGGCGGGCGGCGATCTGGGGGCTCACCTTCGGCGGCTGGACTGCGCTCACCGGCTATCTCTCCGTGGAGCTCATCCGCGAGTACGGGCAGCGGCCGCTGGCGGTGGCGTTCGGGATCGCGTTGCTCAGCGCCGTGGTGGTGCCCCTGGGGGCGCTCTTCCTCTACAGCTTCGCTGGCTGGGAGCGGATCCGCCTCTCGCGGGACGCGCTCACGTTGGAGCACCGGCTCTTCCGCTGGGGGCTGCGCCGCACGTACCCGACGAAGGAGCTCTCCTCCTTCGGCCACTACCCGTTCGAGCGCGCCGCGCACCAGGTGGGGATGGACAGCGGCGGCGTCTGCTTCCTCCATGACGGGCGGCTGCACGCCTTCGGCGAAGGGCTGGACGAGGCCGAGGCCGCCCGCGTCACCCACGCCTTCCACCGCCGCTTCGAGCTCTCCGAATAATGGCCCCCTCCCTCTGCCAGCCTGGCGGCGGCGCGTCCTGCGGGGCGTGCTGCGGGCTCTACAACTTCAAGGACCACTCGCGCGCCGCGCTGACGAGCGCACTGGCTCGGCGGACCGAGTCGGTGCGCGCTTCCCCCCGCACGCCCGAGGGCTTTCGCGAAGCGGCCGCTCGGACCCGCAGCGGCGACGCCTCGCCGCTCTTCCCCGCGGTGCGCGTCTGCCCGCTGCTCGGGTTCCTCGACGAGGAGCAGTCCCGCGTGGGCTGCCTGGCGCACCCCGCGGTCACCGGCGGCCCAGACCTTCGGGATTGCGGCGTGTACAACGCGGACACCTGCGCCACCTTCGAGTGCCCCTCCTTCCTCTGGCTCTCGGACGACTGGGCGGCGCTGGTCCGGGACGCCTGCGCGGACTGGTACCTCTATGGCCTGGTGGTGACGGACGTGGACTTCATCCGCGGCTGCCGCGCGCTCCTCGAGCGGGAGCTGGCACGTCCGGTGGGCGCCGCCGAGCTCGCCCGGCCCGGGCCGCTCGCCCTGCTGCGCGCCCTCTTCGCCTTGAAGGAGGAGGCCACCGGCCGGGAGGGCGGCGCCGCCGTGTTCGGCCGGTTCGACCCCTCCGCGGACGACGACGTCACCTTGCGGACCCTGGACTACCGCGCGCTCGGCGCCCTCCCCGCCCCGGAGGATGACGTGGTGCTCTGCCTGGGCCACACCCCTGGGAGCGCCCCCGCGCTGCAGGCCGCTCGCGCGCAGGTCCGGGAGCGCGTGCAGGCGCTGGCGCGCGCGCTGGCCTGAAGTAGCCTGCGCGCCCAAATGGCCCTGGCCTCCATCTCGTCCCTGCGCCTGTTGACCCCAGAGCTGTGCGCCAAGCTGCGCAAGGCGTTCACGCAGCTGGGCTTCACCGACTCCGCCGTCGCAGACGCCGAGCGGATCGCCCCCGGCCAGTTCGACCCCATCCGCCTGCCGCTGGTCCGCTGGCGGCTCTCGCAGCAGGGCACCCCCGCGGCCGCGCTCACCGCGTTCTTCCTCTACGGGGACACGCTCACCCCCGAGGCGCTCGAGGGCCACCTGGGCGCGCCGCTCGCCGCGGCGCTGCGCGAGGCGGGCCTGGTCTCCCAGGAGGGCGCTGCGCTGCGCTCCGCCTTCCGGCTGCTGCCCTTCGAGGGGCTCTGGCTGCTCCACGATGACCCCGCCGCCGGCCCCGAGGCGGTGATGGGCCCCGGCCCCACCACGCTGGAGCTGATCCGCTGGACGTCCGGCTTGAAAGGGCGCTCGGTGCTCGACTTGGGCTGCGGCGCGGGGACGCTGGCGCTCGTCGCCGCCAGCCGCGGCGCCCGGCGCGTGCTCGGCACCGACGTGAGCGAGCGCGCGGTGGAGGTGGCCCGCTTCAACGCCCGCCTCAACGCGCTGGACGTGGAGCTGCGCGCCGGCTCGCTGTTCGAGCCGCTCCAGGGAGAGCGCTTCGAGGTCCTCCTCGCCCAGCCGCCCTACGTGACGCTCCCGCCGCAGCTGCAGCAGGTCACCTTCCTGCACGGCGGCGCCCACGGAGACGAGCTCGCGCTGCGGCTGCTCTCCGGGCTTCAAGACGCGCTGGCGCCGCTCGGCCACGCGCTGGTGCTCTTCGACTCCGCCGTCCGCAAGGAGCCGCTCGCCACCCGCGTGCGCGCCGCCGTCGGCAACGCCGCGTTGGACGTGGCGCTGCTCACCGCCAAGGGGATGAGCGCGGACATGCAGTCCATCGCCTACGCCACCGTGAGCGCGGTGGGCTTCGGGCCGGAGTACGAGGCCGCCGTCCGCCGCTACCGCGAGCACCTGGAGTCGCTCGGCGTGACCGAGTTCAGCCACGCCCTCTTCGCCGGCCGCCGCGTGGACGGCCCCGAGGCCCGCTTCGCCGTGGGGCTCCCCGTCCGCTCGCTCTCCAACCCGGCCCCCGGAGCGCTGGATGCGCTCTTCACCGCGCTGGAGCTCGCCAGCGGCCCGGACGAGGCGCTCCTGCGCGCGGCGGTGAGCCCGCGCGAGGGCTTGAGCTGGGTGGAGGAGCGGAAGAAGCCCGACTCGTCGCTCCAGCCGCGCTTCAAGGTGGTCTCGCCGCCCGGGGCGATCGCCTCGGACCAGGAGCTCGCCGAGGCCTCCTACGTCCTGCTCGGCGTGCTCGAGGACAAGGCCACGGTGGCCGCCGCCGTGGACGCCTACGCCCACGTCTGCAGCGCCAGCCCCAAGGACGTCCGCCCCCAGGTCCTCAGCTTCGTCCGCCAGGGGCTCGCCACCGGGCTGCTCGCGCCGCGGTAGCCCTTCACCTGCGCCGGCGGCAGGTAGGAGCCGAGTGGGCTCGAGTTTGCGCAGCGCTGTGGCGGGATGGACCCCTCGGTAGCGGCACGGACCGCGGTGGGTTGCACTGCCTTTGGCGCAGGCGGCGGGCGCTCGTGGGTCGTACTCGGTTTCAAACCGAGTTGAGGCCGCCGCCCGGCGTTGCCGTGAAGTGGGGTAACTAAGTTCTGACATTGTAACTTAGTGACCCCACTTCGCGGAACGAGCCGCCGCGTGGCGTGCTCCCCCGGACTCCGCCTGGCCGCGGCCGCCACCGAGGTCCCGAGCGCCCCGCCGCGGGAGAGGACCTGGCTCCAACGAGCGCGCCCTCGAGCCATCCCGGTCCCTACCTGCCCTCCGCGCCCCAGACCAAGGCCCTGTCGGAGCTTGCTTGTCCGCGAATGTCCTGAAATGACCGCCAGATGGCCACGACGCGCCTTTTTCGCCTCCGCACAGCGGCGTAACTTCACCGCAGAGGAGGCAACACATGCGAGAGCAGAAGAGCGCGCTGCTGGTGATCGACGTGCAGGAGTCCTTCAAGCAGCGGCCGTATTATGGCGAGGCAGATGCCCCGGCCTTTTTTGACCGCTTGCAGGCCCTGTGCGACGGCGCGAAGGCACAGGGGATCCCCATCGTCCGGGTGCTGCACGTGGAGCCGGAGGGGGTCTTCTCCGAGGCCTCGGGCTTCGTGCGGCCGATGCCCGAGGTCCGCTACGTGCCGGAGCTGGAGGTGAAGAAGCAGATGCACAGCGCGCTCGCCGGCTCGCCGCTGCCGGCGTGGCTGGCGGCGCGGGGGATCAGCCGGTTGATCGTCAGCGGCATCCGCACCGAGCAGTGCTGCGAGACCACCACGCGCCACGCCTCGGACAGCGGCTTCGCGGTGGACTACGTCACCGAGGCCACCCTCACCTTCCCCTTCCGCCACCCCAAGGGCCGGCTCTTCAGCGTGGCGGAGCTGCGCGAGCGCACCGAGGCGGTGCTCCACGACCGCTTCGCCCGGGTCTGCACGGTGGAGGAGGCGCTGCGCGCATGAGCGGCGCCCCCCGGCTCGTCTACGTGGCGCTGCTGCCTCGCTTCGTCCTGCTCGACCTGGCGAGCGTGGCGGAGCCGCTGCGGCTGGCGAACGACCTGGCCGGACGGACGCTCTTCGACGTGCGCTACCTCTCTCCGGTGGAAGGCGGCGTGGAGAGCTCGCTGGGGCTGAAGCTGTCCGGGGTGGCGCCGCTGCCCAGGCGGCTGCCGCCCGGCGCGCTGCTGGTGCTGGTGGGGAACGCCACCTCCAAGCAGGACTACGCGACGCCGCAGGCGAAGGCCTTGGTGGACTGGCTGCGCGCGCAGGTGACGACCGAGCACTGGCTGGTGACGGTCTGCTCGGGCGCCTTCCTCGCCGCGCGCGCCGGGCTGCTCGATGGGCGCGAGTGCACCACCCACCACACGCTCTGCGGGAGGCTCGCCGCGGAGCACCCGCGCGCCCGCGTGCAGGAGAACCGGATCTTCGTGCGGGACGGCTCGGTCTTCACCAGCGCGGGTATCACCGCCGGTCTGGACCTCGCGCTCCTCCTTTTGGGCGAGCTGGAGGGGAGCGCGCTCGCGCTGGAGGTGGCGCGGGAGCTGGTCGTCTACCTGCGCCGCGCCGGGGCGGATCCGCAGCTCTCCGCCTGGCTCGCCCACCGCAACCACCTGCACCCCGCCGTGCACCGGGTGCAGGACGCGGTGAGCCAGGCGCCGGCCAAGCCCTGGACGGTGGGGCGGCTGGCGGAGCTCGGCGCGGTGAGCCGCCGGCAGCTGGACAGGCTCTTCCTCGCGCACGCCGGGGTGACGCCCCGGGTGTGGCGGGAGAGCCAAGGTGGCGCGCCGTCCGAGTTGCGCCGTCGGTGACGGAAGTGGCACCCCCGCCTTCTGGGGCCCGAGCGTGGCCCCCGTGGTGGTCAAGCTCGGGGACCGCGGCCAGCACGAGCTCACGCTCTGGCTCACCGTCCCCATTCCGCTGACCTACGTGTCCGGCTACTCCACGTTTCCGATGGGGACGATCGGCTACTCGTTCATGTTCTGAGGGTGAAAACTTGCGGGGACGCCAAGGGCGCAGACACTACGCGCAATGAGCGCCTTCGCCGCCGCCTCCGCCAGCGCCACCTTCTTCTACATGTCCGACGCGATCGCCGCGGTGGACACCACGCAGTCCGCCGCTGCCACCGCGCAGAGCCTCAACGCCTCGGCGACCGAGATCTGCTTCGTCTACCGCGCGCCGAAGGCGAAGCGCGCGCGGTAGTCACAGATGCGGGGCCCGAGGGCCCTGACCTGAAGCTCGCCGCGCCCCGCTCAGCCCGAGCGACGTCGAGGGCCCGCGATCGCCGAGCACCTCGCCCGGGGGGCCCACGACTTCGCTCGGGCTGAGCGGACGGCCTCACGTTTCTTGCCCCGATTGATCTGCCCAAGGGGCGGCGGCCTCACTACGCTCGGGGCGAACGAAGGGGGCGAGCACCGGCGCCCCTCGACTTCGCTCGGCGTGACCGGAGGAACACCTCACCGCGCTTCACGGAATCGGCGCAGCGACGTCCGGCGGCACGCCCTGGTCCAGCGCCGCGCGCAGCTGCGGCGGCAGCGAGCGCAGCAGCACCAGGATGGACGCATTGGTCCAGCCGAAGCCCATGGCGCGCTCGGAGAGCGGGAGCAGGTACTCGCCCCGGTCCCCGCCCTGGTTGCCGTACTCGGCGGCGCGGACGAAGGCGGAGCGGCTCACCACGTCCACCTTCTCCTTGATCAACCCGTTCTGATTGCCCGCGATGTCGAGCAGCGCTGAGAGCCAGCGGTAGGCCACGGCGTTGGCCTCGGCGTGCAGCCCGTACCGGTGCAGCCCCTGCACGGCCATCACGTTGAGCGGAGCCCACCCGTTGGGGTGGTCCCACTGGAGGTCCTCGCCGCCGGCCAACGTGCGCGAGCCTTCCGAGCTGGTGAGCAGGCCGCCCGCCGCGAGCAGCCTGGGCAGCGCGGCCTTGGCCACCGCACGCGCCTGCTCCGGGGTCGCCCAGCCCGCCCAGAGCGGCGCGAAGGTGGCGGCGGTCTCGTACCGGGAGAGCTGATCCCGCTGGTAGTCGTAGTCGAAGAAGAGCCCTTCCTTGACGTCGTACAGCTTCTGCATCCGCTCGGCGCGGAGCGTGGCCTGCGCCTCCAGCTCGCCGGCGCGCTTGGAGCCCTTGCCGTCCAGGCGCCGGTGGATCTCCGCGAGGTCCTTCTCGTAGCGGAACAGGAAGGAGTTGAGGTCGAGCGCCTCGTGGTGGTGGATCCGCTCGCCGAAGCGGTGGCTCTTGTCCCAGCCGCTCTCGCGCTGGCCGCGGTCGTCCCGGGAGAACTCGGCGTCCGTCTTGAAGTTGTCGTAGAGGCCGGCGGGGATCTCCGGCGTGGGGCCTTCGGCGTCGTCGATGTAGCGGGAGAGGCCGTTCTTCGTCAGGCGCCGCCCGCTCATCCAGACGGTGGCGAGCTCCTTCTCCGCCGCGTTCGCGACCTCGCGCAGCAGCGCCGGGTCGTGCAGCACGTCGTCCACCTCCAGCCCCAACCGCGGCATCAGCGGCGGCTGCGTCCTGGAGAGGTGGTAGCTGTGCGTGGAGTTGGGGATCTTCCCGTAGTGCTCGACCAGGTACACGTAGTTGACGAGCATGTCCCGGGCGAGCTCCGGCCGGCCCGAGGCGATCGTCCCCTCCCCCATGAAGCGGCTGTCCCAGCCGAACATCTCGTTGAAGATGCCGCCGGGGACGACGTACGGGCGCGGGACGTAGAGCAGCCCCGGCTCCTCGGCGAGCCGCTTCCACACCACCTCGTCGCGGCCGGGCGGCAGCTCCTCCACCTTCACGCCCGGGTAGCCCTTCGCCTCCTCGCGCAGCCGCGCCAGCGCCGCGGGGTCGGTGCTCGGCACGTAGACGCGCTTCTGGCCATCCTTGGCCTGCAGGCGCAGGGCGTTCAGCGCCGGCATCAGGTCCTTGATGGTGGCCGCGCTGCGCACCAGCGCGTCCCAGCCCTGCCCGAGCCGGCGCTCCATGGCCTGCGTGCGCGGCAACGTCAGCACCTCGCTGGGCAGCCCGCGCGCGTCCCCGCGGCCAGCGAGCACCTCCACCCCCAGCGCGTCCGCCGCGTGCGAGAGCGCCTCCGGGCCCGAGAGCGCCGTCAGCTTTCCGTCCGCGCCGCGCAGCTGCACGGTGAAGTGGGGCGCCTTCTGCGCGTCCGCCGCGTCCAGCTTCCCGTTGCGGTCCACGTCCAACGTCATCAGCGCGCCGAAGGCGGCGGCCGGCGTGCTCGGCAGCACGTGGTGGCCCTCCTCCGGCAGCGCTCCGGAGCGGCGCGCGAAGCGGGAGATGGGGTCCAGCGGCTTGAAGGTGCGCGAGGAGATGAAGACATCCGGCCGGGCCGCGGCGCCGCGCGCGAAGAGCGAGAGGTTCTGCGCCTCCAGCGCCTGTACGTACGCGCCGAAGTGGCGGTAGGCCTCGGTGAGCTTGGCCACGTCTCCGGGGGCCAGCTTCGCCTCGCGCTGCGCCAGCCGGGCGTTGAGCTGGAGGCGATCCAGCGGCGTGGCCTTCTCCCGCGCGCTGGCGCCGCCGGACTGCAGCGCGGACACCATCCGCATCGTGACCAGGAACTGGAGGTTCTCCTCGAGCAGCCGCTGGGCGCCGGGGAGGTCCCCGCCGCGCAGCATGGACTCGCCCAGGCCCAGCAGCGTCATCGCCGCGGTCTCGGTGCCGAGGAAGCGCGCGGACTCCGCCGCACGGCCGAGCGCGGTGGGGGCCACGCCGCGCGCCAGGTGCGCCGCGCGCGCCGCGCCGAGCGTCTCGAAGAGGAGGAGGGTCCGCAGGTACGCGTCCGGCGTCCAGCTCACCCGGCCGTCCTCGTGCCGGGCGAGGTTGAAGCCGTTCATCAGCGTGTGGAAGGCGGTGGCGTCAATCGCGGTGGCGCCGGCGAAGAGCGCGCCCGAGCGCAGCCCCGCCGTGCCCGCGCGCAAGAGCGTGGCCCGCTCCGCCGCGCCGAGCGCCGGCAGCCCCAACCGCCCCATCACCGCGCCGCTCACCCGCCCCGCCGTTGCCGCGCCCACCAGCACCATCGCCCACGTCTCGGGGTCGTCCAGGATCCGCGCCACCGCCTGGCCGAAGCGCGTCACCACCCCGCCCTCGTCATCCAGCGTGCGCAGCGCGTCGCTCGCGGCGGGCAGGTCCAGCTTGGCGAACGGCGCCAGCGCGGGGTCTGCCTCCAGCGCGCGGACGCGCTGCACCTCCTGCGTGAGCCGCTCCGGGGTGAGGCCGGCGAGCCCCTTCGCCTTCTCACCGTGCGCCTCTTGCGCCTTGGAGAGCGCCTTCTTCAGCTCCGGCAGGGCGCGCTCCAGCTGCGCCGCGGAGAGCAGCAGCGCCGGGCCGCCCGGGAGCACGCCCGAGAGCAGCAGGCGGTTGAGCTGCGCCAAGACGGTGGGCTGGCCGTTGGCGGCGACGTGGAGGCTCTCCCCGCCGCGCCCCTTCTGCAGCAGGTAGGGCTCCACCGCGTGGAGGTAGAGGTCGAACGCGCGCTCCGGTGCGTCCGCCTTCAGCGCGGAGTGGAAGGCGGAGAGGCGGGTCGCCGCCAAGGCCGCCGGCGTGGAGGCTTCGCCCAGCGAGAGGCGCATCAGCTCGTCGAGCCGGAAGTCCTTGCCGGCATCCGCGGGCTCCGCCAGCGGGAGGTTCGCCGCGAGCCGCGCCTGCGCGCGCTCCACCGCGCGGATCGCCACCGCCAGCTCGCCCAGCCGCTTGTGCTGCGGGGCGTGCTCGAGCAGCTCCGGATCTCCGGCGTCCTTCATCACGTTGGAGAGCGAGCGCCTCGCCACCGCGTTGCCCACCGCCGCGCCCAGGCGCGACATGCTGGTGAAGCCGTCGTGCGATTCGCGCCACGTCTTCAGCGCACCCTGGGTGGAGCGGTACTCGGAGAGCAGCTCCCCCAGCCGGGCCTGCAGCGCCGGCCCGAGCGCGGACGCTCCAGGTGCTTCAGGGGAGGGCGCCGCGGGCGAGACCGGGCGGACAGGGGTGAGCGAAGACGCCATGGGGTTCAGAGGGTTATCGGCCGCCCCCACCCCCCGGATGCGGCCCCTCACGGGGCCGAAATCCACGCCCCAACCGGCGGAATCCCTGGGGTTTTTACGGCGACTGACAAGCGGGTGATCAATCGCCGTCCGCTCGAGGCGCCCTCCGCTCACCCCGAGCGAAGTCGAGGGGCGATTGAGAGGCCTCCGCTCGCGGCCCCCGACTTCGCTCGAGGTAAGCGGGGATCGCCGCTCAGAGCGCCTTGAAGGCGTGGCGGACCGCTTCCAGCGTGTGCGCCAGCTCCGCCTCGCCGTGCGCGAGCGAGAGGAACGCGGCCTCGAACTGGGAGGGCGGCAGGTACACCCCGCGCTGCAGCAGCGCGTGGAAGAACTTGCCGAAGCGCTGGGTGTCCGCCTTCTTCGCCGAGGCGTAGTCGAACACCGGCTCGGGCGTGAAGAAGAGCGTGAACATGCTGCCCACGCGGTTGAGCGTCACCGGCACGCCCGCCGCCTTCGCCTCCGCCACCAGGCCGTCAGTGAGCTTGCGCCCCGCCTCCTCCAGCTTGGCGTAGACGCCCGGCTTGGCGAGCTCGCGCAGGCAGGCGCTCCCCGCCGCCACCGCCAGCGGGTTCCCGGACAAGGTGCCCGCCTGGTAGATGGGCCCCTCCGGGGCGATCTTCGCCATGAGCTCTCTGCGGCCGCCGTACGCGCCCACTGGCAGGCCGCCGCCAATCACCTTGCCCAGGGTGGTGAGGTCCGGCGCCAGCCCGAGCAGCTCCTGCGCGCCGCCCTTGGCCAGCCGGAAGCCGGTCATCACCTCGTCCAGGACGAAGAGCGCCCCGTGCTTCTTGCAGAGCGCCTGGACGCCCTGGAGGAAGCCCGCGCGCGGGATGAGGACGCCCATGTTCCCCACCACCGGCTCCAGAATCACCGCGGCGATCCGCGCACCGTCCTTGGCGAAGACGGCCTCCACCGCGGCGAGATCGTTGAACGGCGCGGTGAGCGTGAGCTGCGCGAGCGCCGCCGGCACGCCAGGCGAGTCCGGCAGCCCCAGCGTCTCCACGCCCGAGCCCGCCTTGACGAGGAAGGAGTCCGCGGCGCCGTGGTAGCAGCCTTCGAACTTGAGGATGGTGTCCCGGCCGGTGGCGCCGCGCGCGAGCCGGATGGCGGCGGCGGTGGCCTCGGTGCCGCTGTTCACCAGGCGGACCTTCTCCACGGAGGGCACCGTCTTGCAGATCTGCTCGGCGAGCTCGACCTCGCCCGCGTGCGGCGCGCCGTACGAGGTGCCGGTGCGCGCGGCGGAGATGACCGCCTCCACCACCGCGGGGTGGGAGTGGCCGAGGATCAACGGCCCCCACGAGCCCACGTAGTCGACGTACTTGTTGCCATCCACGTCCGTCATCCAGGCGCCTTCGCCGCTCTTGAAGAAGATCGGCTCGCCGCCCACCCCGCGGAAGGCGCGGACGGGGGAGTTGACGCCTCCGGGCAGGAGGGCCTGCGCGCGCGTGAACAGCTCGTGGCTCTTGGGGGTCTTCATGGGCGCAACTCTCTACCACGCCCCTCACCGAACCGCGCTTCGGCCGATGCGGGGCACGAGGCGCCCAGGTCGAACGGCGCTTCGCCCGCCGCGCGGCCCTCCAGAGGGACGAGCGCACTGGCATCCGCTTCGCACAGGGCCACGCCCCGGACCTGCTTCGTCGCCGAAAGGAATGCCCATGCACGACCTGGATCGCACGCTGCTCGAGGTGGCTGACACGGAGAACGAGGAACCCGGCGGCCTGGCCATGGAGCTGGACGGCGATGCCGCGGAGACCGGCCTGGACGAGGCCGAGGAGATGGCGCTCGCCAGCGAGGTGCTGGAGCTCAACGACGACACCGAGATGGAGTACTTCCTCGGCAAGCTCTTCTCCAAGGTGGCGAAGAAGGTGGGCGGGACGCTGCGCTCGCCGCTCGGTCAGTCGCTCGTGGGGATCCTGAAGAACGCGGCGAAGAAGGCGCTGCCCATGGCCGGCAGCGCGCTGGGGACGATGGTGGGGGGGCCCCTGGGCACCGCCATCGGCGGGCAGCTCGCGGATCAGGCCGGCTCCGTGCTCGGGCTGGAGCTGGAGGGGCTCTCGCCGCAGGACCAGGAGTTCGAGAGCGCGCGTCAGTTCGTCCGGCTCGCCGGCTCCGCGGCGCGCAACGCGCTCCAGAACGCCTTCGCCGGCTCTCCCACGGAGACGGCCGCGCAGGCGGTGGCCAGCGCCGCGCGCAGCTACGCGCCGGGGCTCTTGCGGCGCGCGGGGTTGGGCGGCGGCACCGGCGCGGCCGCGGCGAGCGGGCGCTGGGAGCGCCACGGCAACAAGATCGTCCTCTACGGCGTGTTCTAGGCGGCCATGTCCTGCGCGGCCGGCTACTCACTCCTGGCCCATGAGGGCCAGGGACTGCTCGGGCGGATCGGACAGATCCGCCCCTTCTCCCTCCGCCTCCCGGCGGTGGCGGCCGCCGCCGTCGCCCCGGACGCGCTGGGGGAGATCGAGTCCCACCTGGCCGCGAGCCGCGACGAGCTCTCTGGCCGGGTGCGTGGGTTCCTGGCCTGGCTCTCCTCCGCGCGCGCTGCCTGCACGCCGCTGGAGCAGGCGCAGCGGCGGCTCACCGTCCTGAGACTGCGCTTCAACGCGATCTTGAACCAGCTGGACCTCTTCGCGGACGCGCTCGCGCAGCGCTCGGAGCACCCGCTCGGGGTCTGGCTCGCCGGCCTGGACGCGGTGGCCCGCGACGCGCTCGCCTTCCCCGGCACGCCGTACGAGGCGCCGCCGCTGGTCTGCTACGTGGATCGCGGCCTGGGCGCCGCCATCCGCCGCGCCCGCACCCGGCTCCCGGGCGGCGGCAGCAATCCCGTGGCGATCGTCCGCGTGCCGCGCGAGCGGATGATCGGCGCTGGCGTGGCCTCGTCGCTGGTGCACGAGGTGGGGCACCAGGCGGCGGCGCTGTTGCGGCTGGTGCCGTCGCTGCGGCCGGTGCTCCACGCCTTCGCCCGCACGCCCGGCGCGGCGCTGGCGTGGTCGCTCTGGGAGCGCTGGAGCTCCGAGGTGCTCGCGGATCTCTGGTCGGTGGCGCGGGTGGGGATCTCCGCGCCGCTGGGGATGCTCGCGGTGGTGAGCCTGCCCCGCCCCTTCGTCTTCCGGCTCAACGTGGATGACCCCCACCCCACGCCGTGGATCCGCGTGAAGCTCTCCTGCGCGCTCGGGGACGCGCTCTATCCGCATCCGCAGTGGCGCGCGCTCGCGCGGACGTGGGAGCAGCTGTATCCGAGGCGCTCGCTCTCCGCGCAGACCGCCGCCGCGCTCACGGCGCTGGAGCAGAGCCTGCCCGCGCTGGTGACGCTGCTCACCCGGCACCGCCCGGCTTCGCTGCGCGGCTCGTCCCTGCTGGAGCTGCTCGCGGATCCGCGGCGCGCGCCGGCGCAGCTCTCCGCGCTCTGGCAGGCAAGCAACAAGGACACGCTGGCCACGCTCGCGCCCACGCTCGCCTTCGCCTGCCTGGGGCAGGCCCGCGCCGATGGGCGGCTGACCGCCGCCCACGAGGCGCAGCTCATCCACCACCTCTTGCAGGCCTGGGCGGTGCGCCGCCCCACCCAGCCCGTACCCGCCGTTGCCGTTCACTGAAGGAGAGCACGCCATGTCGAAGCCCATCGTGGATCCGGAGAGCTCCGTCGTCGCACCGGAGAAGGAGGTGCAGCTCCACCTCCGCCCGGAGAAGGGCCGCTACCGCTTCGCGCTCTCGAAGAACGAGTCCGGCGGCAGCGTGGACGAGCAGGGGCGCTACCGCGCCGGCCCCAAGCCCGGCACGGACGTGATCTCCGTCTCCGGCGATGGCGGCACCAGCGAGGTGACCATCCGCGTGGACGCCTCGGCGCGCGCCAGCTTCGCGGATCCGGTGCGCCTGGCCGCGGCGGCCTCGCTGCCGCCCCGCCCGCAGGTCTCGGTGATGATGCAGCCCGCCGCGCTCGAGGAGAGCCCGGACAAGGTGCTCTGGCTGCTCATCCGCGCCCGAACCGAGGCGATCGGCTTCCCCCGCTACAAGGCCTTCATCGACGGGGTGATGTGCGGGAAGGACGGGGTGCTCGGCAACAAGCCGCACGAGCTGAGCTACCACGGGCTGGACGCGTACGAGTGGCTGAAGAAAGCCACCGAGTACTTCCTGATGGCGGAGTGCGGCCTGGGCTACCGCCCCGAGCTCGTCCGCTCCGAAGACGCCGCCCGCATGGGCTGGACCGACGCGGACCTCGACCCCAAGCGCGTGGAGGAGCGGCGGGACGCGTACTACGAACAGCTGCTGCCCGGGGAAGGCAAGGCGCTGCCGTTCATGGCCCGCGTGCGCAAGAGCCTCTCCGACCTGCCGCTCAAGGGCCCCGGCGAGGCGCCGCCCAACTGCTATGGGATTTTGCGCAGCGAGGTCACCGCGCCCTGCTTGATCGAGCTGATCTGGTCCTACTGGCACGAGGAGGCCATGCTCGTGCAGACGCTCAATGCCGTGAGCATGCGGTTCCAGAACCGCCGGAGCACCGGCCGCGCGGACGCGCTGCGCCGCTTCGACTTAAGCCCGCTTCGCCCCGTCACCAACCTGCTCTGGGGCTACATCCAGGACGAGCAGCACCGGCTCACCGTCCCCCGCCGCGCCTACGAGTACGACCACCACTACGGCCTCACGCTGCTCGGCAAGGCCGTCCCGCCCATGGAGAGCGCCGACAGCCGGTCCCGCTTCCTCGAGGCGTTCCACAACCTGCTGCACGTCTGCTCGCAGTTCTACAAGCAGGCGGACAACACGTTCGTGGTGGCGGACGGCTTCCCCGTGCTCAACGCGCTCAAAGAGGTTCACCTGCTGCTCGCGGAGGGCATGCACAACCAGTACGGCGACCTGCCGTGGACCGCGCGCGTGGAGATGCTGATCCAGATGTGGCTGCTCGCGCGGCCGGAGATGCAGGAGTTCCTCGGCGGCCGGGCGATGGTGCCGTACCGCGAGGAGTGGATGGGGCGCGTGGACACCATGCGCTCCATGCAGGGCTGGGGCGAGACGTCCGTCACCCAGTTCAACGACCTCGCCCGGTTCGGCGAGCAGCTCCTGCTCTCCATCCGGTTCGGCAACTGGAGCGCGGTGTTCGACCGCGGCCCCGCCTCCAACTGGGCCGTGGCCTGGCGCGACGCGATCCAGGGCTACCTGCACGCCTACCGCGCGGTGACCGGCGTGGACCTCACCGCCACGGTGAACGCGCGCCGCGTGGACGCCACGCTGCCCGCCATCCACCTGCGCAACCGGCTCGCCAGCGGGGTGAGGTGAGCCATGTCCCCGCCCCGCTACGAGCAGGACGCGCTCGATCCGGAGCTGTTCGACGAGGTCCAAGAAGGTGAGGAGGGACAGCTCTTCGGCGAAGCTGAGGACTCGAGCGATGACCCTTCCAGCGCCGAGTACGAGGGAGACCCTTCCAGTGCAGAGTACGAGCCTGAGGCGGAGTTCGATTCGGAGCTCGACCCCGAGCTCTTCGAGGGCGGCGTGAGCCTGGGACTGACCGCGCTCATCGCCGCGAAGATCGGCGCCGGGCAACGGGACGTGAACGCGCTCACCAACGACGCGTTCTTCACCCAGCACCCCGAGCTGCCCCGCGTTCCCCTCAAGCGCGGGCAGGAGGCGCTGATGAAGGAGTGGAAGGCGCTGCGGGACGAGCTGGTGCAGCCGCTGCTCGACCGCGCGCCCGGGGCGGGCACCATCGCCTCCGCAGGCGATGGGAGCTTCGCGGACGACACCACCCCCCACGAGCCGCTGGGCACGCTCGTCTTCAGCGCGCCCAAGCAGAAGCCGCTGCGCTACACGTTCACGCGCGATGACCTGGTCGCCGCCGCGAAGATGATGATCGGCGAGTCAGGCGGTGACGACAATCCGTACAACCGCGGCACGCTCTGGGCGCTGATCAACCGCTACGCGTTCCTGCGCAACAAGACCCCCAGCTGGGGCTCGTTCGCCGGCTTCCTCAAGGCGTACTCGCAGTCGCTCCGGCCGATCGCCAAGTGGGTGTCGGTGAAGGAGCTGGTCGCCAAGTGCAACTCCACGTTCTCCAACAAGGAGTGCCACTTCCGCCCCACCAGCACCGAGCTCTACCCGGGGACGAAGATCCCCATGGGCACCACCAAGCGGATCTACGAGACGCTCAAGACGCCGTGGAACAAGCTGCCAGTCTCCGCCCGGAAGCTCGCCTTCGCCACGCTCACCGGGCAGATCCCCAACCCCATCGGCAACGCCACCGACGTGGCGGACACCAAGGTCTATTACGCGCGGAAGTTCGGCCAGCGCCCCACCCGCGAGCAGTGGCGGCAGTACACGCAGAACTACGCGGACACGAACGGCTTCGTCTGGAGCGAGGACTCCATCCCGTTCGACCAGTTCGCCAAGCACGCGCTCTTCACCAAGGCCTTCGCCAAGGACTTCCCCGCCGGGGCTGCGCGGATCTTGCCGCCCGCCGCTGGGGCGCCTGCGCCGGCGCCTGTGCCGGCGCCTACGCCTCGGACGCCCGCCAAGCCCACCGCCACCTCGCCCGTGGTCGCCCCGCCTCCCCCTCCTGCTGGCGGCTATGACGGGAAGAAGCCCGCCCCCGGCACCACGCAGAGCCGGAAGTCCTGGGAGGTGACGCCGCCGCTCACCAACGCGCCCGGCAATCGCAGCCGCGCCGCTTACGACCAGGTGCTCAACCAGTTCGCCGCCGGCGTGAACCCCCGCTACGCGCAGAAGCGCAACGATGCGGGGAGGATCGTCTCCACGTACTGCAACATCTTCGTGTGGGACGCGACCCGCGCGATGGGCGCCGAGGTCCCCCACTGGACGAAGAAGAACGGGGACCCCTCCAACCGCAACGACAAGGCCGCCAATGAGCTCAACGCGAACGCGCTCAACGACTGGCTCCACCAGCACGGCCCGCGCTTTGGCTGGCGCCAGGTGACGCTGCAGGAGGGGATCGACCTCGCCAACAAGGGCTACCCCATCGTCGCGTCCTGGAAGAACAAGGAGAAGAAGCCCGGCGCCAAGCGCGCCATCGGCCACATCGCGATGGTCCGCCCCGGCACCCCTCACCCCGAGGCCGGACCGTGGATGGCCCAGGCCGGCGGCGTGAACGCCAACTACATCCGGATGTTCCACGCCGGCGGGCAGAAGGGCGTGTGGAAGAAGACGACCGCGGTGGAGATCTTCGCGCACGAGTGAGGCCCGCACCCGCCCCCTAGGACGGGTGCGGGCCGGGCTCCCCGGGAGTTCGCTCGGGCGCGAACTCCACCGAGGTCTGTGCTACGCGCCGCGGGGTAGAGCGAGCCCGGGCGCACGAACCCCGAACCATCCCAGTCCCTCCCTGCCCTGCTGCGCGCGAGCCCAGCGCATTCACCCGCCCCAGGACGGGTGCGGGCGCGCTGCCCCCGTTCAGCTCCCGCTGGCCGAGCGCCGCCTCAGTTGCAGGGCCCGGTCGGTCACGCCGAGGCGGGCCGAGGCGCGCTGCAGGTTCCCGCCCTCCTCCTCCACCACCAGGCGGATCGCCGCTTCTGTCGCGTCCCGCCCAATGTCCTTCAGCCCAGCGCCGCGCGCGAGCGCCTTGCGGACGGCGTCCTCGAGCACCTCCCCCACCGGTCCAGACGGCGCCGAGTGGGGCCGGTCATCCACCGGCACGTCGCCCGCGGTGATCCACCCACCGCCCACGTGGCGCTGCGCGGTCCGCT
Source organism: Myxococcaceae bacterium (assembly GCA_044229415.1). GTDB lineage: Bacteria > Myxococcota > Myxococcia > Myxococcales > Myxococcaceae > JBGATB01. Next base: position 28,021 of record JBGATB010000001.1, read on the forward strand.
GCACCAGCTGCCGCAGCTCGCGCACGTTCCCCGGGTAGTCGCGCGAGACGAAGAAGTCCCGCACCGCGGGGTCCAGCGCCAGGCCGGGCCCCAAGAAGTGCTCCACCAGCGGCAGGATGTCGCAGCGCCGCTCGCGCAGCGGCGGCAGCCGGCACACCCAGCTGGCGATCCGGTGGTAGAGGTCCCGGCGGAAGCGCCCGGCCTCCACCTCGGCCTCGAGGTCCCGGTTCGTCGCGCAGACGAGCCGGAAGTCGGTTTGCAGCCAGGCGTTCCCGCCCACGCGCTTGAACGTCCGCTCCTGCACCACCCGCAACAGCTGCGCCTGCAGCGCCAGCGGCAGCTCCCCCACCTCGTCCAGGAAGAGCGTCCCGCCGCGCGCCAGCTCGAACGCTCCATCCCGCGGCCCCACCGCCCCGGTGAACGCACCCCGCTCGTGGCCGAAGAACTCGCTCCCGGACAGCTCCGGCACGATGGTGGAGCAGTCCAGAATCACCAGGTCCCGCTTCTCCGGCCTCCCGTCGAGCGCGTGGATGAGCCGGGCCACCAGCTCCTTCCCCGTGCCGCTCTCCCCGGCCAGCAGCACCGAAGAGCCGGTGAAGCGCGCCACCTCCACCACCTGCCGCACCATCGTCCGCCAGACGGTGCTCTTCCCCACCAGGTTCTCCTGCACCAGCGCCGAGTCCAGCAGCGCCTCCACCTGCGCCCAGCGCGACAGGCGCGCCTCCAGCTGCTCCAGCGGCGGACGCGCCTCGTCCCAGGTCAGCACGTCCGCCGCCCCGGCCTCCAGCAGCCGCCACGTGGCCCCGCGCTCGAAGCCCGGCGAGGTCACCGCCAGCACCCGGTCCCTCCCCTCGCGGCTCGCGCGTCCCAGCTCCTCGCACGCGGTGTCGAGATGGTCCCCGATGAACGCCACCCCCAACCCCGCCATCCCCGCCGCGCGCGCCACCAAGCCCAGGCCCGCGAGCTTCTCCGCGACCGGCAGCGGCAACGCTCCTCCCCCGAATCGAGCCATCCAGCCGCGGTGCATGTCCCCTCCGAAGAAGTGCCGGCGCCGATCGAGCAACCGATGTGCCGGGCCTGAAGCGAAAGGGCTCCGCTTCCGGCGCCGCGTTACGCGCGAGCTGATTCTGCGCGGTCGAGCCGTTTCGGCGCGCACGCTGCGGCACGTGGGTGGCCCACTCACCCGGCCCTGGCTGGCGCGCGCCCGTCTCCTCTGGCTAGGGTTTGCGCCTTGGCTGGAGCGGTCGACACCACGGTGAGAGTCGCTGCGCGCACCTCCCGCGCAGCTGCAGAGCGCGGCGCCGCGCGCGTTCGGCCTGCGCTCGAGCAGACGCGCGAGGCCACCGCCGGTGTGGCCCACCGCGCCCGCCGCGTCCGCCCTGAGCCCACCCCTCAGACACACCCGCGCCTCTTCACGGCGGACGGGAAGCAGAAGTGGAAGGCGCCGCCTCCCAACGTGGAGGTGATCCCCAACACTACCGGTGAAGGGACCTGGATCGAGAAGTGGCGCAGCCCCACCACCGGCAAGTGGACCCACAACTACACGCTGGAGGAGGTGCGCCGCCGCGCCGGCCTGAAGTTCGTGGAGAACCGCAGCTTCGGCCAGGCCCTACCGGACATCCGGGCGCAGGTCAGCGAGGACCTCGCGCGCGGCGGCCGCGAGGGCGTCATCGCGGCCATCGTCGACTTGATCGACAAGGCTTACGTGCGCGTGGGCAACGAGGTGAGCACCCAGGAGGGCGTCTTCGGCGCCACCACCCTCCTGAACCGCCACGTGACCGTGAAGCCGCCGAAGTTCTCCCTCTCCTTCGTGGGCAAGAAGAAGGTGGAGTGGGCGGTCACCAAGACCGACGGCCGGCTGGCGCGCGCGCTCGCCCGGCTCAAGGGGGACAACCCCGAGGCGCCCCTCTTCCAGTTCGAGGGCAGGCCCATCTCCGCGGCGGACGTGAACGCCTACCTCAAGCCGTTCGGCGTCACCGCCAAGCAGTTCCGCACCTACCACGCCACCCGACTGGCCCGGGAAGAGCTGCTCGCGCGCGGCGCGGTCGCCCCCGCGGAGCGCGAGGCCGCGGTGGACGAGATGCTCTCCGCGGTCGCCGCGCAGCTCGGCCACACGCCGGCCGTCTCCCGCGAGAGCTACATCGACCCGCTGGTGATCTCCCAGTTCCTGGAGGGCAAGCTGCGATGACCAAGCACCGCGTGCCCGAGCCCCGCCCCCAGACCGACGAGCTCGAGTCCGACGGGCTCACCTCGTCCGAGAAGGACTTCAACCGCTGGATGGAGGAGCTGGAGCTCCCCCCCGCGCCCAAGCCGAAGGCAAAGCCTCCGGCGAAGCGGCCACCGCCCAAGCGCTAGCCCCTCGCCGCAGGGGTATTGATCGATCGCCCGTACCCCCGCTCAGGCCGAGCAAAGTCGAGGCCCGCTGCCCGGGCGCCCCTCGACTTCGCTCGGGGTGGCGGATCGACCGGTCAAGACTGGACTAGTAGCAGCCGCCGTCCGCCGCGGTGTTGCCCACGGCGCCGCAGTCCTTGAGCGTCACGCTGCCGGTCATCTGGTCAATCCCCAGGATGAACGGGTTCACGCCCGCGTCGGACGAGACGCGCACCGAGGTTACCGCCGCGGTCGCCGGGTCGCACGCCATGCCGCGCGCGAGCCCGCTGCGCCCCACGAAGCACAGGCCGTTGAAGCCGGAGAGATCCAGGGTGGCGGGCGCCACCACCGCGGTGCCCAGCTCCTCGCAGGTGCAGCTGCTGCTGGCGCCCGCCAGCGTGTCCGCGCACGCGTTGGTCTTGCACGTGGTGCTCGGGCAGTTGTTGCCCCAGGTGTCCCCCGCCTCGCAGGGCAGCCGGCCCCAGCGCACCACCTGCTGGGTGGCGTTGTTGAGCGTGGCCTGACGCACCGAGAAGCGGACGGACTGACCGCGCGCGCGCGCCTGCTGCCGCGCCTGGATCGCCTGCGAGTAGAGCTCCCGGATCGCCGAGGTCTCCTTCGAGTTGCGCACCATCGCCGAGTAGCCCACCACCGAGAGCGTGGTGATGACCGCGACGATCGCCACCGCGGTCATCAGCTCGAGCAGGGTGAATCCGCGCTGTCGTCTCATGGCAGGGCTCCCGAGAAGCCCATGTTCCGCGGCACCATCCGGAACAGGAGCTGCCTCCGCTTGTAGCCGTCCCGCAGCCGCCCATCCGGGTTGCGCAGGAAGGTGGACCCGCTGGGGGCGATCGCCTCCACGTCCCGGCGCAGCGTCCGGGTGGTGATGTCGATCTCCACCGCGCGCACCCGCCGCATCAGCGCGTCCTTGGCCCAGCCGTTGGTCCCCGCCGGGAGATCTCCCTGGGGCAGGCCGGACGGTCCGGGGATGAAGGCGGCGCACTGCGCGTCCGTGCCGCACTGGTCGATCGCCGGGGTGGGCGGCGAGGTGGTGGGATCCGGGAACCAGACGGGCGGCGTGTTCGGCGGCGGCGTGTTCGGCGGCACCCAGGCCCAGACGCCCAAGCGCACTTTTATCCGCTCCACCTCTCCGGAGAGGTCCTGGAAGCCCAGCGGTCCCAGCGGGCCGTCCGCGTCCATCTCCAGGCGCGGCACCTGGCTCTTCCAGTTCACCCGCAGGGACACGCCGGAGGCCGGCAGGACGAAGCTGGTGGCGGCGAGGTTGGTGTTCGGCGTCCAGAAGTTGCCCAGCGCGCCGCCCGCGGCGTTGTAGCAGTCATCCCCCACGGCGATCGGGTCCCCGGACTCCCAGTCCGTGATGGTGAGCGTGTCGATGGTGGGCGTCCCCACGGCCTGCAGGGCGCAGGAGATGCCGGTGCTGGGGTTGGTGGTCACCACCGGCGTGGGGTTCGGAAAGAGCGCGTTCACCGCCACCGGCCGCGGGCGCGTGCACAGCTCGCGCGCGGCCTTGTCCATCGTCTTGCCGGCGGAGGGGTGGGCGGAGCCCTTGGTGGGGACGTTGGCGCAGTTGACCAGCTCGGTCATGCCGTCCGCCACGCCCCAGAGGATGTCGATCCCGTCCGAGGTGAACTCCGCCGTGTTGTAGGGAGCCGGCGGCAGGGCGAAGTTGGAGTCCGCGGTGAGCGTGTCTCCCGCGGGCGGAGAGGAGTAGTCCACATTGGTGTGGATGAGGATCGGCCAGCGGCGGTCCACGGTGTTGCCGTCCGCGCCGGCCGCCTTGGTGCCGAAGGTGATTCGCGAAGCGCCCAGCCCGGCGCCGGCGCGCTGGAACGCCCCGCCGATCGTTTCCTTCATGGCGCGCGCGGAGTCCTGCGCGCTCATCACCTGCTCCTGGAACGCGGCCTGGCGCTGCAGCTGCACGCCCACCGCGGCGGCCCCGGCGAGGATGATGAGCACCAGCGCGGAGGCGAGCAAAAGCTCGATCAAGCTGAAGCCCCGCGCCGGCCGGCGGGCGCCCCTCATGGGGACACCCGCGTCTGCACCGAGGCCACGCGCGTGGGCGGATTGGGGCCCAACCCATCCTCCTGCCAGCTCACCGTGACCCGCACGTTGACGATGGTGGTCTGGATGCCGTTGATCGTCCCCACCCGCGCGGTGGGCGGCGAGCCGGTCTCGGCCCCCTCGAACGGCGGGTCGATGTCGATGGCCACCCGGTAGCGCCGCGGCGAGGTGCCCGCGCCCGCGTCCGGGACGGTGGAGTACGCCCCTTCAGCCCCCCAGTAGACGTCAGAGGTGGTGTCGTCCAGCGGGCTCAGGTTGGAGCACTCCGGGCCGGCGCGGGTGCAGCCCATGCGGATGATCCGCTCCAGCTCCATCTCGGCGATGGCGTACGCCTGCTGCTGCGCGTACGTCCGCCGGTTGGTGCGGCTGCCCTGCAGGACCACGAACGTCACCCCGAGCAGACCGAACGAGAGCACCACCATGGTGGCCATGGTCTCGATCAGCGTCATGCCGCGGGCGCTGCGGTGTGTCCTCATCGAGCTGTCCCTCACTTGGGCATCTGGCCGCCCGGCGCGCTGTCCCAGAGCAGCATGCGTGAACCGGCCTGGCCTGCTCCGCCGGGCCGGCGGTTGTTCGCGTCCTTCCCGTTGCCCGCCTCGCCGCCCAGGCGCTTCACCACGCCGGAGGGCGTCATCACGTACAGGTGGTTGTCGTAGACCACCGGCGCGGCAATGCCCTGGCCGCCGCCCAGGTCCTGCGGCGAGGCGAGGTTGGTGCCGTCATCCTGGCGCACCGCCCAGAGGTCTCCGTCCTCGGTCTCGGACAGGCTGCACGCGTCGCTCGCGGCGCCCACCGCGGTGGTGGCGAGGACCGCCGCGTCCGCGCCCTCCCCCGCAAGCGTCAGCCCGCCCCAGATCCGGTGGCCGGCGGGGAGCCGGCGCTCCCAGAGGAAGGTGGCGTTGCAGGCGCCCAGCGGGGTGGCGTCCTCGTAGGCGACGAGGTGGTAGTTGTTGGCCACCACGTCGTTGGCGAGATCCGGGCTGTCCGCGGTGCCCGCGAAGAAGCGGACCGTCTTCTGGGAGCCCTTCCCCAGCACCTTCACCGAGAGCGCCGAATAGATGCGCTGCTTGGCGGCCTCGGCGTTGCCGTAGCCCGGCTGGAGGTCCGCCTGGACGTTGGCCACCACGCAGGCGGAGAGCACGCGCCCCAGCTTCGTCCCGCGGGTGAGGCCGGTGTTGATCCGCCAGATCTTCCCGTTCACCGTGGGCACGTAGAAGGTGTCGTACTTGCCGTTGGAGTCCGCGTCGACCATGGCGGGCGGGCCGGAGACGCCCACGTTGTCCTCGAGCGTGACCACGCCCGCGCCGTCCCGGCTGTCCAGACGCAGCGGCCTGCCGGTGGCCAGGTCCATGAAGTACACGGTGCCGGCCTGGTTGACGTTGGGAGCGAAGTCGCTGCTGAACGCGGCGATCCACTTGGGGTTCTCGGGCGTGCCGAACTCCACGCGCCCCACCGGCGGCGAGAAGCGGGTGCCGCGGGTGTCTGGGTACTGGACCGAAGGGTCAAGCACGCGCGCCGAAGAGAAGAGCGCGGTGACCGAGCCGGCGGCGGTGTCTCCCAGGTCGAACTCCCACATGGGGCGCGGCCAGTACGAGCTGGTGGGGTCGGTCACGTCCAGGGCGAAGAGGTACGGCGAGCCCGGGCCGGTGGCGCTGGCGAGCACCGTCTTGGCGCCGCGGTCCGGCCGCGCCAGGGCGTCCACCGCCCAGGCCTCGGGCATGCCACCCAGGTCCACCGCCGCGTACGCCGGCGAGGCGTCCACCTTGGGGCCGGGCGTGAAGTCCGCGGTCGTGTACTGCTGGTAGTGGTTGACGTAGCCGGAGAGCAGCTTGCGCGGGAAGTACGCGAAGCCCTCGTTGCCGGTGCCGTAGTTGCGCGCGGGCACCACGCCGGCGGCGGGACACGGAGAGAGCGTGCTGCGCTCGAAGTAGCCGCGCCACTGCGTGTCCGCGGTGCAGTTGTCATCCCCCGCGCGGAACTTGCCGGTGAAGAAGCCGTGGAGCGCGCCGCCCATGGTGCCCACGTAGGAGTACGTGTCGCGCGCGGCGAGCGGCGTGTAGAAGTTCTTCTTGTAGTAGGTCTGCTCGGTGCCGTCCGAGTTGGAGAACCAGTCCGGGTAGCCGGGAGGGCCCACCACGGCCACGGTGCTCTGGTTCACCGCGCCCATCACCCACGGGCGCTTCACGCCCGCGCCGGTGGGGCCGGCGGGCGTCACGTCGTACTGGTCCTCCCAGCCGTAGAGCCACTCCTTGAACGCGCGCCGCTCGTTGTGGGCGCCGTCCGCGTTGGGAGGCACGGTGGTGGGCAGCTGGCAGTAGGTGTCCCCGTTGAGGTCGTACTTGGGACGGCCGCTGGGACCGCCGGACGAATAGAACGGGCCGCAGAAGGTGTCCGGGAAGGCGAGCGAGGCGGTGTTGCTGTCCGCCAGGTCCGCGCTCAAGTCCATCCGCGCGCCGGAGGCGTCCGCGGAGTAGATCTTCCGGGTGAGCGGCGAGTTCGCGGCGAGGTAGTCCGAGAGCTTCTTGCCGCCGTCCCAGCGCACCACCACGTTCATGGTGTCGGGGACCTCGGGGTCGTACATCGTCTTGAAGTACAAGTGGCCGCGGAAGGAGAAGTCCTTCTTGCCGTCGTACATGCGGACGGTGGGCGCGGGGGTGAGGTTGCGGCCCGGCGTCTCGTAGGTGCCGTAGATGATGCCGTTGGCGATGGGGGTGACGGAGGCGCGGGCGAAGTCGCCAGCGCGCAGCGCGTTGTAGCCCACCTTGATGTCGTTGATGGTCGGCCGGCAGAACTCGTTGGGGCTGGAGATGGCGGTGCGCCAGCACAGCTGCGAGCCGGTGAAGCCGAGCGAGAGCAGGTCCAGCTCGGTGGTCTTGTAGACGGCGGGCGCGCCGGGGAGCGTGGGGTCGGTGGGGTTGGTCCAGCCGCTGAGCGGGCCGATCCAGGTGGGCGTGGGGTTGTTGACGCAGTTGCCGCCGCTGCACAGCTTGCAGTCCACCGCCACGTAGTAATCGATGCTCGGCGCGGGCAGCGCGGCGCAGGCGCCGGGCCGGTCCTCGTACCAGCTGCCGCGGGTGACGTCGTCATCGCGGGTGAAGCGGACGCGGGTGATGGTGAAGTCCTCGGCGATCGCCGGGGAGATGTCGCTGGAGACCACGCCCGAGCGCGCCTCCGCGCCGTTGAGCTTGTTGATCTTGAAGACCACGTCGTTGAAGTCGCGGTCACCGCCGCCGTTCAGGTCCTCGAAGCCCAGAATCCACACGAACGGGTCGGTGGCGGGGGCGCCCACCAGGGCGTGCGGCATCAGGTTGTTGGCGGGACGCGGCACCGAGACCTTCTGGTGCGGCATCACCAGCGTGTTGTAGGCGGGCGTGGCGAGCCGGGCGAGCGCGGCGGCGTCCAGCCAGCCGTCCAGCCCGAAGTCGATGCAGGGGAGGGCGCCGGCGGAGTACGGGCAGCCGATGTCCACCTCGGCGGAGGGGTTCGCCGTCTTGAAGTTCTGATCCAGGTTCAGGAACGTCTTGGAGAAGAACGCGGAGATGGGCGAGCGCAGGTAGAGGGAGCAGACGCCCCCCGCCCCGTATTTGAGGCACGGGTAGAGCTGGGTGGCGGTGTTGGGGACGGCGGTGGGGTGGGAAGCGTCGTAGTAGACGAGGATGAAGAAGACCATCTCGCGCTGGCCGTCGACCAGGCCCAGGTCCACGCGCCGGTCGTAGGTGGAGATGCCCACGTTGGGGTTGGTGCCGGCGGCCACCGGGCGGCCGTTGGCGTCATAGGCGGAGACGTCGTAGTCCGGGACGCCGTCCACCACGCCGCTGCCGTCCGCCACCGGGGGCAGCGAGTTGTACCAGGTGGTGTCGGTGTCATCGTCCGCGAGCAGGAAGACGAGGTGGCCGATGCCCTGGTTGTTGTTGCTGGGGTCCTTGGGCTCCAGCAGGTTGGGCATGTGGGGGAACAGGCCGTTGTCGCTGAAGTCGGTGCTGGCGGCGGCGCCGCTGCTGGGGGTGCCGATGGTGGCGCTGTTGAGCAGGAAGGAGCCCATGCGGCCCGGGCGGGAGTCGCCCAGGTTGACCGAGGCGGTGTACGGGAGGGCCCCGCCGCAGGCCTTCTGCCCGAGCGAGGGCACGGTGTACTTCTGGCCATCCGCGGTCGTGAACTGGTCGCTGCAGCGGCGGGTGTTGCCGATGAACGGCCGCGCCGTGGTGCCCGAGGTGGGCGCCATGTTGTAGAGGTCCTCGTGGAAGTCGTCGATGCCGTTGGCGTTGGAGTCCACCAGCGCGTCATCCGAGGTGTCCGGGGTGCCGTTGGTGTTGATGTACCCGCGGGTCACCAGGTCGTCGTAGTAGAACCAGCCGAGCGTCCAGGACGCGCCGCCGGCCTCGAACACGTAGTCGATGGTCACGCGCTGGGTGAACGGGAAGTAGATCTTCTCCGGGTCCAGCACGGTGAGGTTGGTGTCCAGCCGGAGCTTGGGCGGCGAGTCGCCGGTCACCTGGATCGCGCTGTTGCTCTGGAAGGACGAGGCGCTGAAGTTCGGCTGCCGGTCCTGGTCGAGCGACTGCTGGCACAGCTTGGTGCCGGTCTGCGCGAGCGTGAAGGGGGAGATCAACAGCGACAGCAGGACTGCGAGGCGCTTGGTCTTCATCGCTCACCCTTCTTCTTTGCACCGGACTTCTGCGGATTGCCGCCGCTGGGCTGCTGCCCACGCCTGGCGGCGCGCTCGGCGACGACCTTGTCCAGGTCCTCCTTGAAGCGCTCCTGCTCGGGCTTGGGCATCGGCTTGGTCAGCGCGAGCACGAAGGTGACCACGTCGTCCTTCTGGGGCTCGGTGAGGCCGCGGATGTCGCACGAGGTCTTCGGGTTCACGTTCCAGGGGAAGGCCACCCAGGCGCGCAGCTTGTCCGCGGGCATCCGCTTGGCCACCGCGTTCAGGTTGGGCGCGCCGCGCGGGCGCTGGAGGTTGCTCACCCGGAGCGTCTGCCCTTCGAAGTTGGCCGCGTGGCAGCTGCTGCAGCGCGCTTGATAGATCTTCTCACCGCTGGCGAAGTCCGCCGCCTGCGCCGGCGCGAACGCCACCGCGCAGAGGAGCCCCAAGGCCCCGGTCCACTGCTTGCCGTTCATATGCTGGCTCCCTTCGTGACGTCCGGCGTGCCGTCGTCCATGGTGTTGCCCGACGTCTTGGTGGGGCAGCCGTTGGCCTGAAAGCACTCGGTGTTGATCAGGCTGCTGTTGTTGTTGCTGGTGACCAGCGCGCGCATCACCGCGCGCACCGGGCGCGAGCCGTCACCGGGCCGCACCTCGCCCACCGCCACCAGCCAGACCTTCTTGTTGGCGTCCACGAAGGGGAAGGCGTCGTCGCCGTCGTCGCGGAGGAAGACCCGGTAGAAGACCTGGGTGTTCGCCGGGAAGTCCTGGAAGGCGTTGCCGTTGGGGTCGCGCATCTCGGTGTTGGCGGTGGTGACGCCATCGTCGATGGCGGTGGAGGTGCCGCCCGCGGAGGTGCGGGTGAAGCTGTAGCGGACCCAGCGGTCCGCGCTGTTGCCCGCGGCGCAGTTGCCGCCCGGGTTGCAGAGCACGTCCAGCCACGGGTCGTTGATGGGATCTCCCAGCCCAGTGGCAGGAGTGCTGGCGAACTCGGTCATCAGCGCGCCGATCGCCCCGGTGGTGGCGGAGCCGTAGAAGGGGTCTTGGCCGAGCAGCGCGCCGACCTTCTCCTTTGCCTCCGCCATGCCCGCCTGGGCGGCGAAGAAGGCCTCGCGCTCCCGGCGGCTGTTGCTCACCACCGCGGCCTCGGAGTTGATGACCGTCAGGCTCATCAACGTGCCTACCGTGATCAGCGCCACCAACCCGGTGGCGATGAGCATGCTCGAGCCCCGCTCACCTCCGGATGTGTGACGACGTACGCGCGCCATGCGAAGACCTCCGTGAGGGCGGAGGGGGTTGCAACCCCGGCACCACGCCCCGGGTCGCGAAAGCCTCTGGAGGCGCTGGCGCTTGCGCGCGGGCAGCGCGCAGACGCAGGCGATTGCACCTCGCAAAGGTTGCGAGGTCGCAGCGCGGTTCAGGGGGAGCACCACCCACCTGCTCCGTGAACGTGAACGCCCGTACCCGCTCGTACCCGCTCGTGCCCGCTCGTGCCTGCTGCCTGCTCGTTGACGTTGACGTTGACGTTTGACGTGGACGGCGACGGCCGTTGCCACGAGACGCGCCGCGGTCGAACAGCCGTCCACGTCGCACGTCCACGTTCACGTCAACGTCAACGTCAACGTCAACGTCAACGTCAACGTCAACGTCAACGGGAGCGGTTCAGAGCTTGGGGGTGGCCGCGGGCGCGGCGGCCGGCTTGTGGGCGGGGGCCTGGCCGTTCTTCGGCGCGTCCCCGGCGGGCTCGCGGAAGCCCATGGAGGCCTCGCGGGCGGCCTCTTCTTCACTGCCGCCCACGGCCTCGATCGAGGTCTTCGGCTTCTTCTTCCCGGGCTGCGCGGCGGCGACGGCGGGGAGGTCCCGGTCGAACGCGGCGGCCTCGCTGCCCATCTTCCGCGGCGTGGTGTTGGTGATCCGCTCGCGGACCCGGGCGATGTGGGACTGCACCACGGCGGGATCCGGGTGCCGCTTGAGCGCGCTCACCCACAGCTCGATCGCCTGCTCGTTCTCGCCGGTGTCCGCGCGCAGCTTGCCCAGCTCGAAGAGCGCGTGGGGCTGCAGCTCCGAGTCCGGGAAGCGGCGCGCCAGCTCCTCGAACATCCGGATGGCGTCCGCGCGCTTGCCGTCCATCATCGACAGCGCCTGGGCCTGGAGGAAGAGCGCGTCATCCACGTAGACGGAGGTCTCGTAGCGCTTGCCCAGCGCCTGGGCCTCGAGCTCGGCCTGCTTGTAGTCCCCCAGCTCGAAGTAGAGCTTGGCCACCTGGTAGAGCAGCTCCGCGCTCTGCGGCGGGTTGCGGGCGATGGCGGCGGTGAGCTCGGCGATGGCGCCGCGCAGGTCCCGGTAGTGCGCCTTGAGGATGTTGGAGAGGTTGATCCGCGCCTCGAGCGTCTCCGGCGCCTCCGGGCAGGTGGAGATCAGCTCCTTGTAGACCTCCACCGCCTTCGGCATCTCGCGGGTGTCGAGGTAGTAGAGGTCTCCCCAGGCGCGCAGCACGCGGCCGCGCAGCACCTGGGCCTCGGGCGAGTCATCCCGGCGCAGAATCTCCAGCGCCAGCCGGTACTCCTCGATCGCCGCCTGAGGCTGCTTCTCGAACGTCTTGTCCTTGGCGCGGCGGATGTGCTCGGTCGCGGCGTCCTTGCAGGCCGCGGCGAGCGCGGCGAGCAGCACGGCGAGGGCGAGGGCGAACCGGTTGCGCACGGTGCGCCGGTTGTAGCCGCAAAGGCCGCCTGCGAAAAGGCCTGGGCGTCCTGCCCGCCTACACGCCTAGAGCTTGCGGCGCTTCGAGTAGGACACAGGCGTGGCGCGGGAGAGCACGGACGGCTCGCGGCCGCCGCGGCGCAGCCGGCGCGCCTTCTCCTGCTGGCGCTCGAGGTTCGCCATGATCCCCTGCACGTGGCTGTCCGCGTTGGTGCAGGCCACCGCGGAGACCTGCTGGTGGCGCGTGGAGAGCTCGGTCCACAGATGCACCCGCGCCTGGTTGCCGAGCAGCCGGTCCTCCACCGAGTCCAGCGCGGCGTTCATCTCCTTCGTCTCCGCCTTCAGCGCCGCCAGGCGCGCCACCGCCTCCGGCGGCGGCTCGAAGCACCCCGTGCAGAGCACGCCCCCCAGAACCCCCACCGCCCACCCACCCCACCGTGCGCTCACGAAAACCCCTCCCAAAGGCCTGCTTCAAGGACGGGCGGAACCTAGGAATGGGGAGGGGGGTCAACAACCCGGGCAAGGGCCGGGGCGCGGTGGAAAATGACCGGCGCCCGTCAGGGCGCGGGCCTGCGGTGTCGCAGAATGAACTCGCAGACCTCGCGCGCGGCGCCCATGCCCGCGGGCTTGTGCGCGACGTAGTGGACCGCGCTGCGGACCTCGTCCGGAGACTCGGGGGGCGCGGCAGAGAAGCCCACCGCGCGCAAGAGCGGGAGATCCACGACCTCGTCTCCCATGTACCCGCAGCGGTCCGCGGTGACGCGCAGGAGCGTGAGCAGCGACTGGAAGTTGGCGATCTTGTCCTGGCTGCCGAAGTGGACGTGCTTGATCCCCAGCGACTGCATCCGCATCTGCGCGGAGAGGCTGTCCCCGCCGGAGATCGCCGCGACCTCCAGGCCGGCCTCCTGCAGCCGCTTGATCCCCATCCCGTCTCGCACGCTGTACATCTGCGTCCACCCCGAGTTGGGGACCCAGAAGATGCGGCCGTCGGTGAGGGTGCCGTCGATGTCGAAGATCATCAGCGAGAGGTTGGACACCCGCTGCTTGAGGGACTCGAGGTCCTGGTTCAGGGCTACTCCTTGGGGACCGCGCGGAGCACCGCTTTGCCGTCCTTGATGACCACCTTGAAGTCCACCGACTTCGCGTTGTGCTTCTTCATCAGCTCGGGGACCTGCTTCTTCAAGGAGGCGGCCACGGCGTTGTAGTCGAGCTTGGAGACGTCCTCGTTGCAGCGGCGCTTGGCCGTCACGTACGCGTCGTAGACGGCGCGCAGCTTGGCGTCCGTGAGGTGGGAGCCGTTCACCGGCGTGGGGGTCCCGGAGACCGGGCGCGCCGGGGCGGCGGCGCGCAGCCCGGGCGGCCCCGCGGGAGCGCGGCCGTTGGCCATGGCGTCCGGCGGCGGCGGCGGAGGCGTGCCGGCGGCGCGCAGCCCCGGCGGTCCGCCCGGCTTGGCGGCGCCGGCGCCCGGGCGCAGCGCGTCCGGCGGGGGCGGTGGCGGGCTGGTCTTGCCGGTGGGGCGCGGGCTCTCGGTGAGGGACTCGAGCGCCGAGGCGAGATCATCCTCCGCGGGCAGCTCGGCCGCGCGCTTCTCCGCGGCCTTGGGCTCCGCCTTCGCCTCGCGCTTCTTGGCGTGCAGGCGCGCCTTGAAGAGGTCTCGCTTGTAGGTGCCGTTCTCGATCTCCATCAGCGTGCGCTGCCACAGCCGCTCGTAGGTGGAGAACTTGTTGTGCATCGAGCTGACGCGGAACTTCAGCGCGGTCTGGCGGATGAACGCCGTCTTCAGCCGGAGCACGCGCTTCTTGAGCGCGTTGTACTGGAGCGTGGGGGGCTGCCGCTCTATCCCCAGGAAGTACTGCTCGTAGGCGGCGCGCATGGAGGCCAGCTCTTCCTCCAGGGCCTCGCACTCACGGGCAATCTCGTCCTGGTCGGTGGCTTTCTTGGAAAGGCCGCTGTCCTGGAGCTCACCCATGCGCTCCCGCAAGAATCCGCCAGCTGCGCAGCTGGATCAACCGAGCCACGCGGCGGGTGCGCGCTTCACCGACACCCGCCGCAAGAGGCCTTAGGCCGACACCGCGGCACGTCCGGCCGGCAGATGGTCGCGTGCCCACACCTGGCGGCCCTTGCGGATCAGCACGGCCGCGCCCAGCGAGAACATGCACAGCGAGATGAACTGGCTGATGGAGATGTTGTACCAGGCCTCCTTGGGGAGGCGGTCGGTGATCCCGAGGCTGGAGAGCAGGCCGGAGAGCGTGCCGCGCTCCAGGTCACCGCGGAAGAGCTCCACCGAGCTGCGCAGCATGGCGTAGCCCATCAGCCACATCCCGAAGATCTGCCCGTGGAAGCGGCGGTAGCGGCGCAAAAAGAGCATCAGGAGCAGCAGGCACAGCTGCCCGAAGGACTCGTAGAGCTGGGTGGGGTGCAGCGGCAGCGTGCTCCCGTGCTGGGTGACCCACTCGGAGATCCGCACCGTGCCGTCCACCTTCTGCGGGTAGATCTTCCCGGTGGACTCCATCACCCAGCGCGAGTCGGTGGCCATGGACTGGTAGGCGAGGCTGGCGGTACCGGAGAGCTGGCCGAAGAGGTTCTTCACCACGCCGCCCCCGGGGAAGTGGACGCCGAACTTGTAGCCCTCGTGCGCCACGTCACCCCAGCAGCACCCGGCGGAGAAGCAGCCGAGCCGGCCGAACGCCTGGCCAATGGAGACCGCCGGCAGGCCGATGTCCGCCAGCCGCAGGAAGTCCATGTCGTTCTTCCGCGCGAACCAGACGGAGGTGAGCATGGCGCCCAGCAGGCCGCCGTAGAAGACGAGGCCGCCGGGCTTGAAGATGTTGAGCGGGTTGGCGACGTAGTCCTTGTAGTTCACCACCACGAACAGGATGTGCGAGCCGAGCAGTCCGGAGATCAGCGTGTAGAAGGCCAGGTCGTAGATCTGATCCCTGCGCCGCATCCCCTCCTCGCCGCCGCCCCACTCGCGGTAGGCCAGCCGCGCCGCGAGCGAGACCGCGCAGACGAAGCCGGACGCGAGCAGCACGCCGTAGGTGTGGATGGGCAGGCCCTCGCCCTTCTTGCCAAGGAAGGCGCCGTCCGGGAGCGCGTAATAGAAGCCGAAGCCCGCCAGCCCCGCGCCAATCACCCCGAAGGTGAGCGCGCGCTTCACGCGGTCATCCTTGGTGGGCGCTTCGAACTCGCCCGTCTTGGCGTTGAGCGGCCCGTGGGCCCCTCGCCAGCCGGACCAGGCGGCGTAGGCCACCACCCCGGCGCCGATCAAGTAGAGGAGGATCTGCGAGAACGTGGTGACGAAGACGAACTTGTAGAGGACGGGGATCATGGCGTCAGGGCGCGGAGACGAGCGCCTTCTTCTCCCGGCGAACGATGGCGTCCACCACCAACATTCCCACGCCGATGCAGATGGCGGAGTCCGCGATGTTGAAGGACGGCCAGGTGGCCTTGTCAAACCAGTGGGCCTCGAGGAAGTCGATCACGAAGGCCCGGGCCAACCGGTCGATGTAGTTGCCGATCGCCCCGCCGAGCACCAACGGCAGCCCATAGAGCGCCCAGCGCTCGGCGCGGTTCGTCCCGGAGAGCCGGGTGAAGTAGTAGGCGATCAGCACCACCGCGCCGATCGAGACCACGTGGAAGAGCGGCCCCCGCACGGAGGGCGGCAGGGTGCGGAACAGCCCCCACGCCGCGCCCGGGTTCTCCGCGTAGCGCAGCCGGAAGAAGCTGGGCGAGACGGTGACGGACGGGCGCTGGCGGAAGTGCAGCCCGTCGAAGCCCTCCTCGCCGGCGGACGAGTACATGACCTTCAGCCGCTCGGAGAGGGTGGGCGCCTTGTCGAAGGCGGAGGTGAGCTCCTTGAGGACCAGATACTTGGTCCATTGATCGAGCACGACCACCAGGAGGGCAAGCAGGACGAGGATGACGTATTTGCGCGGCACGGCTCGCCTTATACGCGCAAGCCGTCCGCGAAAACCACCTCGGCTAGCGCCGGGGCAGGCTGGCCCGGGCGGCGTTGACGCCGTCAGACAGGCTCACGTCCCAGCCGCCGCCGTCCGGCAGGTCGGCGAGCGGGAGGACCGCGTGGCCACCGGTGAGCCACAGCGCGAGCGTGGTGCGCTCGCCGCCCTGCCCCACGTGCGCCACCATCGCCCAGGGGTGCGCGGCGGCGTCCCAGGTCACCTCGAGCGCGCCGGGCTTCTCCGCCAGCTTCGCGTCGAACGGGGCGGGCGGCCCGGCCTTGCGCGAGCCGATCAGCGCGCCGTCCTTCTCCACCTCCACGCGCACCAGCGGCCCCACGTCCGGCACTGCCGCCACGAAGTGGTGCTCGCCGCCCTCGGAGACCTCGAGCAGCTGCGCGCCGAAGACGTGGCGGGCGCCGTCCGCCGTCACCAGGCCGAGCACCACGTCCGTGCGCTCGGGCTGCGAGGCGCGGCCGACGAAGCGCTGCAGCGGCGAGAGCACCAGCCCCTGCGGGGTGAGCCGGCCGGTCACCATCATCAGCGGCTGGTCATCCCCGGCCACCACGTTCACCCGGGGCGGGTTCGCTTCGAGGAAGACCTGCACCCGGTTGTAGTTGTAGTCGGACACCCAGGCGGGGTCGCAGTAGGACATCAGGTCGAAGTTCGCCGTGGGGACCTTGAGCATCGCCGCCGGCTGCGCGCCCGCGCTGTCGTAGCCGTAGGTGCCCAGCCGAGCGCCCGCGTACGGGTACTGCGGATCCGGGTTGGCGGGGTTGCCGCAGGGCGCGTGCGGGCGGCCCATGTTGTGGCCCACCTCGTGCGCGTAGGTCTGGACCGAGCTGTCCGCGCCGGTGGCGGCCGGTTGGCCCACGTAGCCGATGCCGAAGATGCCCGCGTTGTAGGTGATGCGGACGAAGCCGTAGTAGTAACGCTGGCTCGCGTCCGAGGTCCGCACCGCGGCGATGTTCTGCAGCAGCGTGCTCCACGCGTTCCCGTCATTGGCGGTGAGGGTGCCCGCGAAGGTGTACGGCGCGCGCACGGTCCGGGTGACCTGCTTGATCGGCCAGAGCCTGAGCATCGCGCCTTCGAAGGCGGGGATGGTGGCGGTGGTCCCCTGGTGCACCACGGGGACCGGCGTGGTGTGCAGCACGTTCCCCGTGCCCACCACGGGCGTTATCCGCAGCTCGTTGTTGGTCTCGTTCGTCTCGGGCAGCGCGTCGCTCGGGTCCGCGGTGATCCGCACCTCCACGCCCGGCGTCACGAAGGCCTCGGAGACCACGCCGCGGTAGCTCTGCGCGAGGTCGGTGCTCTCCGCCGTGGGCGGCGTGGCGGGGCCGGTGAGCGGGATGGCGCCCAGCACGGTGCCGTTCTGGAGCGCCTCGGCGCGCACCGTCACGCCGGCGAGCCCGGCGCGGTCCGCGAGCACGTAGACGCGCAGCATGGCCGCCTTGCCCTCCACCAGCCGCAAGTCCGTCTTGAAGACGCTCTGCCCCCACTCCGCCTTGGAGATCCGCACGTCCCCCACCGGCATCCGCGCCGTGAGCGTGACCTTCCGCTGCGCGGTGAGCCCCCGCGCGTCCTTCACCGTGAGCACCGCCTCGAACGTGCCGGCCGTGGGGTAGCTGTGCGCCTGGGTGCCGCTCGCGCAGTTGGTGGGCGTGTACTCGGGCGTGCCGTCACCCTGCACGTCGAGCGTGCAGGTGAGCGCCTCGCCGTCTGGATCGCTCGCGGTGAACGTGAAGGTGGTGGCCAGCGGGACGCCGCCGCTCGCGGGCGTGGCGGAGAACGCGCTCACCACCGGCGGCTGGTTCGGCTTCTCCTTCACTTCGATGGAGAGCGTGCGCTCCGCGGTGAGCCCCTTGTCGTCCTTCACCGTGAGCTTCGCGGTGAAGAGCCCCGGCGTGGAGAAGGTGTGCAGGTACTCCTGCTCCGCGGTGCAGTCGCCGTCCGCGTCCGGCTTCGCGTCGCCGTCCGCGTCCAGCTCGCAGCGCAGCGGCGCGGCCTCCGGGTCGGTGCCCTTGAAGCGGAAGGTGACC
Organism: Myxococcaceae bacterium; assembly: GCA_044229415.1. GTDB lineage: Bacteria > Myxococcota > Myxococcia > Myxococcales > Myxococcaceae > JBGATB01. The sequence goes on from JBGATB010000001.1 coordinate 45,812, forward strand.
TTGAGCGGCGCCTCGCCGGTGAGCACGTCCACCGCGAGCCCCGCCACCTCGGGCGGCTTGTTCTGCGGCGTCACCGGGCCTGGCCCGGGCCCAGGCCCGGGCGTACCTGGATTCGGGTTGCCCGTCTCCACGGCCGGCAGGCCGGACTCCGGCGTGCCCGGCGGAGCATTCGCGTCCCCGGAGACCCCCACGCACCCTGCCAACGCCAGCAGGAGCAGGGCCGTCAGCGTCAAAGTCTTCGCTTGGCACGGCATGCGTGGCCCTTTCTGCAAGGTGCAGACCCCGGAAACCCCTGATTATCGCGGCCGCGCAGAGCTGGATGCGCACCGGATTCCGGCAGGTTGGGGCGGCAACCCCACACCCCGCTGGAGCCTCGGCGCGCAGCTGTGAGCAGCCCAGTGGGCAACGCCTTTTGACAGCCGCGTTGCCCGCCGTCCCCTTTGCGGCGGCGGACTCTAAGCGCGCGCGGTTGGCGAGCGCCAGCCTGCGGGCAGAAGAACGGTCCTTTCCAGAAAGGGAAGCCGCCGCGCTAGGTGGCGTCGTTGAGGCGGGGGCCGGCGTCGAGCACCGGGGCGCCAGAGACGCCGCGGGCGCGCAGCGAGTCCAGCAGCATCAGCGTCACGCCCACGCAGATCGCCGCGTCCGCCACGTTGAACGTGGGCCAGCGGAGGTTGGGCTGGTTGCGCCAGTGCCAGTCGATGAAGTCGATGACGTAGCCGCGCAGCACGCGGTCCAGGAAGTTCCCCACTGCGCCGCCCAGCACGAGCGAAAGCGAGACCTGGAGCAGCCGCTGCGAGGGCTCCACCCGGCGGAACATCCAGCCGATGAAGCCCAGCGCCACCAGGCTCACCACGTGGAAGAGCGGCTCGCGCACGCGGCGGGGCAGGTCCGAGAGCAGGCCCCACGCCGCGCCGGGGTTCTCCACGTAGCGGAAGCTCCAGTAGTTGGGGAGCACGTCGAAGGTGGTGTCCCCCGGGCTGCGCAGGGCGCCCTCGGGGCGCCGCTCGCCGAAGAAGGCGCGCACCCGGCGCCCGGTGCCCTCGTGGGCCTGCAGGGTGGTGGTAAGGCGAGACACCGCCAGGTACTTGGTCAGCTGATCCGCCCCGAGCGTGATCAACCCCAGCACCACCAGCAGCAAGTACTTGTTCGTCGCGGGCCGCACTGTTGAGGGATCAGGAGTACTTCAAGCCGCGCAGCGAGACAATCCCACGCCCCCTCCCGCCGAACATTCGCGCGCTTCTCGAAGTGGCGCGGCGCGGCGGGACCGCTTACCTAGGCTCAATGATTCCCATCAGCGACGACAACCCCACCTTGCGCACGCCGATCATGACCTACGCGCTCCTCGCGGCGCTGGGCGCGGTGTGGGTGCTCGTGCAGGGGGCAGGCTTCGGCGAGCCGCTGGTCGCCTCGATCTGCAATCTGGGGCTGATCCCGGGCGAGCTCACCGGCCTGGCGCGCGTGGGCACCGCGATCCCCATCGGGGAGAGGGCCTTTTGCGTGGTGGACCGGGAGCAGATCAATCTGATCACGCCGCTCACCTCCATGTTCCTGCACGGCGGCTGGATGCACCTTTTGGGCAACGCGCTCTTCCTCTGGGTCTTCGGCAACAACATCGAGGACAGCATGGGGCGCTTCCGGTTTCTCGTCTTCTACGTGCTGTGCGGGCTGGTCGCGGCCGGCGCGCAGGTGCTGACCTCGCCGGGCTCGCCGGTGCCGATGGTGGGCGCCTCCGGGGCCATCTCCGGCGTGATGGGCGCGTACCTGGTGCTCTACCCGCGCGTGCCGGTGCGGATGCTGTTCTTCTTCTTCATCTTCGTGCGGATCATCGCCCTGCCCGCGTGGGTGGTGCTGCTCTGGTGGTTCGGGCTGCAGCTGCTCTCCGGCCTCCCGGCGCTCTCGTCCATCGAGGCCAGCTCGGGCGTGGCCTTCTGGGCGCACATCGGCGGCTTCGTGGCCGGCGTGGTGCTGGTGAAGCTCTTCGAGAACCGGGACTACGCCGCGCAGCGCAGCCGCCTGCGCTACGCCCGCTTCGCTCGCTGAGAGCCGGCACCTTGCTCGTATCCGGAGCGACCCAGCTCCGCCGGGCGCAGGACCGAAACCGCACGCCGCGAGCCCCGGGGGACCCGGAAACCGAAAAGGGTCGCGCTTCGCCCTGCCTGGATGGCTCCCGCGGCGGCGCGCTCGGGCCGCGGCGGGTTGCACAGCGCTGCTTCCCCGCAGAGGGCGCTCGGCGCACGTCAGTGTGGAGCGAACCATGCCCTCCAGGGGCACGAACGCTCCACAATGCGCCGTGATCACCGCTCGGCGTGGGGGCCGCTCCAGGTGGGAAACGTTATCCACTGGGGCGCACATCACGTTCCACACCTCACGACTGCAGGGCCGCGGTGCCAGAAAAGGGCCCGAACGTTCGTTCAAGTCTCACAGGGTCGGGCTCCCACGGCCGGCGGGCGGAGCGGCCCCCTCCACCGAGGTGCGAGCCTCGCGCCGCGGGACCCATCCGGGCGCTGCGAATCGGGACCTTGAGCCCAATCCGTCCCTCCCTGCCCTCCTGCGATCCGGCGCGTGGGCGCGATTCGTCCCTGCGAGTGAGCGGATCTCGTCCGCTTCGAAGCAGATCTCCCCTCAGGGGACGACGATGATCCGCCCGCCGGGGCACCGCCAGTGCCCGGGGTGCCACCGCCCCCAGCGGCCGTGGTGGCCCGGCTGCCAGACGCCGCCCACGCAGGCGGGCGCGGGCACCACCGCGACCGCCCCCACCGGCGTGGGCCGGACCACCGCCACCGTCGCCGGGCGGACCACGCAACCGGCGAGCGCGCCGCTTGCGATCAACGCCAAGATCAAAGAACGCATGTCGAAGACCTCCTGATTCGGCCTTTGAACCCGCCTCCCCCGCGAAGGTTGCGGATCCCCCAACGCGCCGCGCGAGGGCACAGAAGCGCACATCCCCGCTGGGGCGAAGTTGCAAAGGCCGCGCGCGGGCGATCACCATTGCGTGAAAGGGCCACCCGGAGGACGCATGCAGCCTGCTCCCCTTCCCGCCGTGCTCGAGGGCATCAACCTCCACCCGGCAGACGTGCGCGAGGCGCTGGAGTCGCTCGAGGAGGTCAGCCTGCGGCTGCGCGCCCAGGGCGACTACCGCGCCGTCTTCCCGGACGTGTACGGGATCGTCACCCGCTTCATCGTGGAGGAGATCGACCGCGGCGAAGGCTACTTCCAGGAGCCGGAGTTCATCTCCCGGCTGGATGGCCGCTTCTGCGAGCGCTACCTGGAGACGCTCGCCTGGTCGCTCTCCCGGGACGCGCAGGACTGCACCGCCTGGGGCGTGGCGTACGAGTACGGCGAGCGCAGCGCCACCATCCCGTTCCAGGACGCCATCCTCGGCATCAGCGCGCACATCAACTTCGACCTCGCGCGCGCCATCTACCAGACCATCCACGAGTTCGGCACCGAGCGGAACTGGGTCAAGCTCGCGCGCTACAAGCACGACCACGACGCCGTGAACGACGTGCTCAAGCGCTCCATGCCGGTCACCTTCGAGCACTTGATCGACCGGTACGGCTGCCTCGCTTCCGGGATCGTCTGGAACCGGCTGCGCTGGCCCGCCCGCCACTTCATCCTCCACACGCTGTCCGCCTGGCGCGAGCACGTGTGGAGCGACGTGCTGCGCCTCATCCACGCCAAGGGCGAGCCCGGCCGCGCGCCGGTGCTGGTGCAGATGGAGGCCCGCAGCGGCCGGCTCGGCCGGTTCTTCACCTCCGGCAGCGAGGCGCTCTTGCGCAGCCGCCCGTTCACGTCCCTGATGAACCGCTTCGTCCCCATCCAGTCCTTCCGGTCCCAGCTGACGGGCTGACTGACGCATTCAGGGCACAACGCCCCGAAACCCAGGCCCCAGCTCCGTGCGCGCGGCGAAGCTCCCCCACGCGCCCATGGACGTGAAATCCCTCCCCACGGTGGCGGATCCAGCCTGGCTGCAGAAGCAGCTGGGCGCGGTCTCCGTGAAGAAGGCGGCGCCGGAGGTGGCGGAGCTCGCCAACGCGGCGAACGACCCGGCGAGCGGGGACGCGTACCTGCGCGGGGAGGAGCTCTCCCAGGGGCTCTTCCGGAGCCTGCAGCAAGCCAACGGCGAGACCGGGGACCAGCTCACGCTGAAGAACCCGGACGGCACGCTCACCCGCGCGGGCGAGCTCTACCAGAAGCTCGAAGAGGCGAAGGCCACCCGGGACGGCTGGTTCGACGCGCCCAAGCCCGGCGCCATGCTCTACGTGGACATGCGCGACGTGGACCTCGGCTTCTTCCGGGGCAACGACGCGAGCGGCAAGCCGATCCACGTCACCGGGGCGCCCAGCTCCACCCTCACCGTCTACTGGGGCGACGCGGGCCCCACGCACCTGGTGCCGCCTTCGAGCGAGCTGGGCGTGCTCTACCACGAGCGCGGCGAGAGCGTGGACCTGCAGCGCAGCGGCAACACCAGCCTCAACGACCCCGCCGCCAGCCTCAAGTCGGAGCTGGACGCGCCGGGCGCGGAGGGCTCGGACGTCCCGGACGACCTCAAGGCGAAGAACCTCAACCGGGACCCGTCCACCGTGCGGCGCGAGCTCGCCGCGGCGTTCTTCCGGGACGCGCTCCACGTCCCCACCCAGCGGATGGCGCCGGTGAAGTGGTTCGCCAACGGCTGGTACCAGGGGCTGCGCACCCTGGAGGAGCCGCTGGATCGCGCCATGTGGACCCGCGCGGTGCAGTCGCTCGACCCGGGGCGGGAGGTGCCGGAGAAGCTGTGGATCTTCAAGGCGCAGTGGACGGACGGCGCTGACACGCTCGGCGGCGGCCACCTGGACAAGGCGGACCTGCGCTACCACCGCGGCGCGGACGGGGATGACGGCGCCAACCAGTACCGCGTGAAGTCCGGCGAGCAGACCTACGCGCTCAAGACCGGCGGCAAGCAGGCGGACGAGGCGTACGGCGAGCTCGCGGCGTTCGTGCGCACGGTGAACGGGATCGGCCTCAAGGATGACGCCGGGCAGCCGCTGAGCGACAGCGACCCCAACCGCTTCAACACCGAGGCGTACCGCAAGGCGGTGGAGGGCTCGATGGACGTCTACGAGATCCTCCGGACCTACGCGGGGCTGGTGCTCGCCGGCGCGTGGGACAACTTGATCAACCCGTCCAACTTCGCCTGGGTGGCGGAGAAGAGCGCAGATGGGAAGGCGCGCTGGTCCGCGCTGCCGCTGGATCTGGACTCGAGCTTCGGGATCGGCTGGGACGGCCAGCCGCAGTGGCAGGACCTGGACCTGCTCCTGCGCAGCGGCCCCACCGAGAACGTCCCGGTCATCTGGAAGAACCTGCTCGCGAACGACCACTTCAAGGCCTACGTGCTGGACTACGTGGAGCACCTGGCCAACACCGAGTTCACCCCGGAGAAGCTGGGCGCGCAGGCGGACGCGCTGTGGCAGCGCAACGCCACCGCGGTCTTCCACGAGAGCGACACGCCCACCGGCCCCACCCACACCCAGCGGCCGTTCAGCAACGACACCATCCACAAGCACAACCGCGAGAACCTCACGGTCCACCAGGACGGGCTGAACGCGATCCCCATCTCCACCTTCGTGGCGTGGCGGCGCGCCTCCGCGCTCTGGCAGCTGGGGGAGATCCGCCAGGGCTTCACCCAGCGCTCCGGCGTGGACTTCGCGCACGGGCAGCTGGTGCCGGCCTAAGGTCTCTTACGCCCCGGCGCGGGCCAAGATCCCCTCCACCACCTGCCTGGCGATGGGGTGGTAGCACTCCGCGCACTCGCTGAAGAGCGCCCGGGCGCGCGCCTTGGTCTGCGGCGAGCCCGCGAGCGCGGAGTAGAGCGGCCGCAGGTACTTCATCCGCCCCACCCGGCGCAGCACCTCCTCCGCCTTGGGTACGGCGGGCTCGAAGCCGGAGGCGACCGCCAGCGCCAGCCAGGCCACGAGGATCTCGTGGTTCCCGCTGGAGGAGAGCTCGAACTGCTGCTCGAGCTGCTCCAGCGTCTGCCGCGGCGCCGGCGAGCGCTGCGACTCCAGGTACAGCTGCCACTCCAGCGGGCTCCAGCCCGCGGCCTGCTCGCGGGTGGGCACCGCGCCCAGCTGGGCGAGCAGCGCGTCCAGCCGCGCCGAGCGCGGGGCCGGGGCGCTCGCCGGCACGCCGGGCGCGTCCAGCCAGGCCTTGGCGTCCACCTTCGCCAGCGCGCCCGGGAGCTTCTCCTCCACGAACGCGCAGAAGCGCTCGGTGGTGAGCGACTGGAAGCGGAAGCCGCTCACGTACTGCTGCACGAAGCGCGCGAAGGCCGCCTCCCCCACCGCGTCCTCCAGCGCGCGCAGGAACAGGTAGCCCTTCTCGTAGGGGACCACGGAGAAGACCTCGTCCGGGTCCACGCCCGCGAGGTGGGTCCGCAGCGCGGTGAGCTGGGGCCGCTCCTTGAACTGCTCGAGCGCGCGGTCCAGCGAGCGGCGCCCGAGCGCGGCGTGGAGCGCGGCCAGCTCGGGACCTTCGAGCGCGGCCAGGATCTTCCGCTCGGCGAACACGGTCCAGCCCTCGTTGAGCCAGAAGTGTTCGGCGGAGGCGTTGGTGACCAGGTTCCCCGTCCAGGAGTGCGCGAGCTCGTGGGCGATGACGGAGACCAGCGAGCGGTCCCCGGCGATCACGGTGGGGGTGATGAACGTGAGCCGCGGGTTCTCCATCCCGCCGTACGGGAAGGAGGGCGGCATGGCGAGGATGTCGAAGCGGTCCCAGTCGTACGGGCCGAAGAGCGCCTCGGCCGCGCGGACCATCCCGTCCACCCCGGCGAACTCCCAGGCGGCCTTCTCGAGCAGCGCGGGCTCCGCCCAGACCCGCGAGCGCGGGCCCAGCTCCTTCGAGGCCAGGTCCCCCACGGCCAGGGCGATGAGGTACGGCGGGATGGGCTGCGGCAGCTCGAACGTCTCCACGGCGCGGCTCCCCTCCTCCTCGCGCGAGACGAAGCCCGCGGCCATGAGCGCCTTGAGCGGGCGAGGGAGGGTGAGCTCCGCCCGGTACTTGATCCGCACGGACGGCGTGTCCTGGAGCGGGACGATGGAGCGCGCGTGGACGGCCTGACACTGGCTGAAGAGGAAGGGCTGGCGGCCCCCGGCGGTCTGGGCCGGCTCCAGCCACTGCAGCGCGCTGGAGGCGGCGGAGGTGCGGTAGCGCACGGTGAGCGAGCGCACCGGGCCCGTCAGCTGCACCCGCAGCCGGGCGCCGAGCACCTTGTCCGGCGCGCCGAGCTCGAAGGGGAGCGGCTCCCCGCGCTCGTTCTCCACCGACTCCACGTCCAGATCCCGCGTGTCCAGATCCACCACGCCCCGTGGGGCATCCGCGAAGCGCAGGGTGGCCTGGCAATCCAGGGTCTTGGCCGGGAAGTCAACCCGCGCTTTCCAGTCCAGGGTCTCGATGCGGGCGTGATCGGTGTCGAAATAGGAGTGGGGGTCGACGCGGGGCATGGGGGACGGACGCTTAGCCGAGCCTGCCCGCCCAGGTCGAGCACGCAGCTGTCACGGTCGCGGAACAACTTCCCCGTCGCCCGCGGGCCTCGGCGCCCGCCAACGCGCCCTTGAGTTGGATCACCGCGTTCCCCTAACGTTCGCGCCGCTGCACGCCTGGTGCGCCCGCCCCCGGGGAGGCTGTTTGGCTCGATCCTTCGACGTTCCCCTGGACGACCTGTTCGGCGTCGAGGTGTCGGAACCGACGGGTCACCCCCTGCTGGACGAGTCTTTGATCGGCAAGACGCTGGATGGGCGCTTCCGGATCGTCGAGCGGATCGGCTCGGGCGGGATGGGCTCGGTCTACAAGGCGGTGCAGCTGCCGATGAACCGCGTGGTGGCGGTGAAGGTGCTCGAGCGCAAGGAGATGGGCAGGCCGGACCCCGCCTTCACCAAGCGCTTCAAGCTGGAGGCGGCCTCCACCTCCAAGCTGCGCCACCCCAACACCATCCAGGTCTTCGACCACGGCTGCACCCAGGACGGGCTGCTCTTCATCGCCATGGAGTACCTGGAGGGCCAGACGCTGGCGGAGCTGCTCACGAAGCACGAGTGCGTGCCCTGGCCGCGGGCGCTGCACATCGCCACGCAGATCTGCCGCTCCCTGCGCGAGGCCCACCGCCTGGGGCTGGTGCACCGGGACTTGAAGCCCGCCAACGTGATGCTCCTCCCCGAAGCCCAGGGGAAGGACCACGTGAAGGTGCTCGACTTTGGGCTGGTGAAGCAGTTCGCCCACCCTTCGCTCACCAACAGCGAGGTGATCACCGCGCACGGGATGATCGTCGGCTCGCCCCAGTACATGGCGCCCGAGCAGGCCACCGGAGCCGGCGCGGATCAGCGCAGCGACATCTACGCGCTCGGGGTGGTGCTCTACGAGGCGCTCTGCGGCAAGCCGCCGTTCCAGGCGCGCCAGTACGTGGCCGTGCTGCTCAAGCACGTGCATGACGCCCCCCCGCCGCTCGCGTCCATGCGCCCCGGGCTGGAGGTGCCGGAGCCCATCCAGCAGCTGGTCCTGCGCTGCCTGGAGAAGGACCGGGACCAGCGCTTCCAGTCCATGGACGAGGTGATCGCCGGGATCCAGCAGGCGGTGACGGCCTGCGGCGAGGAGCTCACCCTCCCCGCCGTGCGGATGGAGCTGCTCCAGGACGAGCCGCCGCCGCCCTCGCGCGGGAAGGTGGCGGCGCTCGGCCTGGTCGGCTTCCTCGCCGCAGCCGGCCTGGGCGCCTTCGGCATCGCCGTCCACCACGAGCTCACCTCGCCCGCGCAGGCAGAGCCGGCGCAGCGGATGACGGTGACCACCTCCGCCAACCCGGCCCCGCTCGCCGCGCCCGCCGCCCCGGTCGTGGAGCCGCAGCCCCCCGCCGCCGCGCCGGTGCCGGTGGATCCGCCCGCGCCTGCGCCCCCGCGCATCACCTTCCACGTCAGCAGCCAGCCCACCGGCGCGCGCGTGTGGCTGCGCGGCAGGAGCCTGGGGCTGACGCCGCTGGACTTCGACCTGCCGCCCGGCGAGGACGGCGCCGCCAGCGCCCCGCTCGAGTTCCGGCTCGAGGGCTACCAGTCCCTCACCGTGACGGCGGGCGGCGCGGGGCCGGAGATCACCCTCATCCAACCCATGCGGCCGGTGCCCCCCAAGGTCCGCAAGGTGCTCGCCGCGGCCGCGAAGGTGAAGCGGCCCGCGCCGGCCGGCGCCAGCGCCGGGGTGGCCGCCATCGCCGAGGTCGGCGAGCCCCCGGCCGGAGACCCCACCCGCGTGGCCACGCCCGCGCAGCCGGTGGTGGAGCTGCCCGCCGGTCCGCCCAAGGCCGCCCCCGAGCCCAACCGGACCCCACCCGCGTTGATCCAGGCGCAGGAGCCGCTCTACTCGCGCGCCGCCTACGAGGCGAAGGCGGAGGGGACGGTGACCGCGCGCTGCCTCATCCTCGAGACCGGCGCGGCCTCTGACTGCAAGATCCTCAAGGGCGTCCCGCTGATGGACCAGGCGGTGATTGACGCGCTCGAGGCCAGCCGCTTCCGCCCCGCCACCCAGGACGGCGCGCCGGTGGCGGCCGAGCACACCGTGCAGCTGCGGCTGGTGCCGCCTCCCTGAGGCGGCCCTACTCCGCTTCGAGCTCCCGCAGCGCCGTCCGCGCCAAGGTGTGCTCTCCTTCGACGACGGTGACCCGGAGGTGGCGAGCGCGGCCATCCGCACCGACGAGCCGGAGCTCCTGCGGGCCGGCAGGCAGGCCAACCTTGTAGAGCGGGGTTGACCCCAGCGCCCGCTCGCCCAGCCACACGTTGGCGAACGGCTCGGCGACGAGCGTGAGCAGCCCCTCGCCCTTCCGGGGCGCGCGGAGGTCCGGGGGCCTCAGTGGCCCCGTCAGGTCGACGTTGAGCACCGTCGTTTGATCCGGCGTCACCACCGCGGTGACGGACCGGCTCACCCCCAGCTCCCGGTTCCTGAAGACGAAGGTGTGGCTTCCGGCCGGCAGCTCCTGCCAGCGCATGGGCGTCACCCCGAGGCTGCGGCCTTCGAGGAACACCTCGGCCCAGGGATTGACCGCGAACCGCACGCGGCCCGTGGACGCAGGGGGAACGACGACCGGGCGCGGCGCACGGGGCTCCTCGGGCGGGGGCGCGGGCTCGCTGCGCACCGCCGCTCCGGCGACCTGCGCGGCGGGCGCTCGAAAGAGCGAGGTGCCCCACGCAACGCCCAACGCCACCACCAGCGCCGCGACTGCCGCCTCGAGCCTCCAGAGGCGCGCCCGCGTAGGGCTTGGCTGCGCGCGCAGCGCGGCGAGCAGCGCCTCCATGTCCCCGAAGCGGCGCGCGGGGGAAGGCTGCAGGCCCCGGGCGAGCGCGGCCCAGACGTGCGCGGGGACGGGACCTTCGCGCGCGAGCAACCGCAGCTCCTCCACGGCCCCGGAAGGAGACGGGCGCTTGCCGGTGAGCGCCTCGTGCAGCGCCACGCAGAAGCTGTACTGGTCCGAGCGCGCGTCCGCCGGCCGGCCCTGCAGCTGCTCGGGGGACATGTACGCCGGCGTCCCCAGCAGGCTCCCGGCGACGGTGAGCTCCGGGCCGCCCGGCAGCGCCGCCGGGCGGGCCAGCCCGAAGTCGCTCACCCGGGGCCGGCCGTCCGCGCCCACCACCACGTTTTCTGGCTTGAAGTCCCGGTGGACGACGCCGGCCCGGTGCGCGGCCGCGAGCCCGCCGCCGGCGGCGACGAGCAGGTCCAGCACCTCGCGCCAGGTCCGCGGACGCTGCAGCCAGTCCCTCAGGGTGCCGCCCTCCACCAGCTCCATGGCGACGAAGACGCGCCCCTCCACCTCGCCGAGCTCGAAGACGTTGACGACGTTGGGGTGCGCCAGCCGCGCCATCGCGCGGGCCTCCCGCAACAGCCGCGCGGTCCCTGCTGGGTCCGAGAAGCCCGGGCGCATCAGCTTGAGCGCCACGCGCCGCACCAGCTGTGGATCGTGGGCCACGTACACGACGCCCATTCCCCCGGCGCCGAGCAGCCGCTCGATCACGTACCGGCCCAGCCGCTCTCCCGGGCGCAGGAGCGGCCGATCTTCCGAGCGCGGCGGCGCCGAGCCGTTGGCCACCGCCGCCACCAGCTGCCGGCAGTGGGAGCACCCGTCCAGGTGGGCCTCCAGCTGCGTCCTCTCGCCTGGCGCCGCGCGGCCGTGCGCGAAGCGAACCAGCGCGTTGTCCTCCGGGCAGCAGCTGCTCAAGCTCGCGGGATTCATGCTCTTGGCTCCGGGTCCGGACGTAGACACAGGCACCCGGAGTTCGTTGCGCGCCCTAAGTCCAACAGCCCTGCCAGGCCGATGTCGAGCTGGCGCGGCCCCCCCCCGCCGCGCCAGCCCCCCTTCGCGCTTCAGTCCTTGACGAGCTGCGTAGCGGGCGGGGCGAGCGCGCCCCAGCGGCTCTCGCGCAGCAGCGTGCCGGCGATGAACTGGGCGTGGATGTCCACGCGGGTGCCGAAGCCGAAGTTGGTGATCCCGGTCACCGGATCCACCGTGCCTGCGCTGGTCACGCCGATGAGGATCGGGAGCGTGTTGAGGGTGCCCTGGCGGATGATCCCCGAGCCGGAGTCCCCGCTGGCGATGGAGGAGCCGATCTGGAAGTAGCCGGGGTCCACCTGGAACGGAGCGCCGATGTCCGCGGCGACGCAGGTCCCCGCCTTGTCCGAGACGCAGACGAACGGGATGTGCTGCTGGACGCGCCGCTGCAGGCCGCCATTGTCGAAGGAGATGACCTCGTAGGTGTTGATGTCGAACAGCTCGGAGATCAGCCCGCGGCCCACCACGGCCACCTCGGCCGGCTTGTGCGTGGTCAGCTTGCGCAGGTCCACCAGCACCGGGCGGGCCTCCGCGTAGGGCACCAGCGTCTTCAGCTTGAGGATGGCGATGTCATCCGCGCAGGAGAGCGAGCCGGTGTCGGTGTAGATCTGCTCCACCTCGCGCCACTTCACGTTCGCGCCGAGCACGGACGGGTCGGTGGTCACGCGCACCGGCGCGCTGGTGAGCGGGCTGCCAAACTTCCCATCGCAAAAGCCGGTGGCCTGGCTGTAGTCGATCTGGTGGACGCAGTGCCGCGCCGTGAGCACCAGGTTCGGCGCCACCAGGGTACCGGTGCAGCGGGTCCCGCTGGTGAGGCAAGCGCCGATCGGGCCCTTCGCCGCGTCGTCGTTGAGCGGGCCGGCGCAAACGCCGACGCTCCACTTGTGGCCAGGGTCGATCTGACCGTTGAGCAGCTCCGAGCCGGCGCTGCCGGTCGGATCGTCGCTGGTGGAGGCTTCGTACGTGCTCACGCCGCACCCGGCGAGCAAGGCACTGCAGATCAGCAACTTCCGGAACATGGAGACCTCAGAGATGGGTTTTTGGGTTGAAGCGAATCCGGCCCAGCTGAATGAGGGACCCGGGGAAAACCTTTCTCTTTTTTTTTGACGAGCGCGCTGACGGCGCCCGCGACTGTCCACCGCCGGTTTCCACTGAGGCGCTTTTGACGGACGCCCGCGCGCCGTGCGAAGCGGGGTGAACCCATGCTGGTGCGCTACTCGGACTGGAGAAAGCCCACGGATGACGGCTTCGCCTTCGCGCTGCTGCCGCGCGCCGCGGCGCTCCCGTCACCGGGCACCCGGACGGACATCCGCGAGGTGGCGCGCGAGGTGCTAGGCGAGGCGGCCGCGCTGCGGCTGGAGCAGAAGGTCCGCCGCTGGGCCGGCCCCGAGGACGTGGACGCGCGCGGCGCGCAGCCCTACGCGGCGCCGCAGCGGCTCTTCGAGGAGCGGCTCGCCCCGGCGCGGCTCACGCTGGCGGACGTGGAGACCGCGCTGCGTGGGACGGCGCTGGTGCTGCGCCGGGCGGACGGACGCACCGACTACCTGCTGCGAGATCACCACATGGTGGACGTGGCGCTCTACCACTACGCCACCACCGGGGAGCTGCCGGCCGGGCTCTTCCACGCGGACCGCCACTCGGACTGGTGCCGGGACGCGCTGCTGGAGCAGGGCGCGGTGGATCAAGCCGCCACGTGGTGGAAGCTGCTCGAAGGGCTCAAGCGCCCCGGCTCGGGCGAGCCGGTGCTCAGGGAGAGCCAGGTCGCCTTCGCCAACGCGCGCGCCGCGCAGCGCCCCTGGATGCCCGGGCGCGAGGCGGCCGGCTCGCTCACCGTCCCGGGCAGCCTGGATCCCACCGCGCTCGGCTACGAGGACGCCCTGGCGCGCGAGGGCGCGCTGGAGGCGGACTGGCTCTCCGTGGATCTGGACTACCTGCAGCCCTCGCCGCAGCTGCGCCTGGCGGGCGGCCTGCTCCGGGAGGCGCGCTTCGCCGCGCTGCTGGCCAAAGCCCGCGTCCGCGTCTTCGTGCTCTCGCCCCAGTTCACCCGCGGCGGAGATCGCTTCGAGCGTTGGGTGGTGCATGGCAGCCGCGCCTCCTCGCTGCGGCTGCTCAACCTGCTGCGCCGGTAGCGTGGCCGCGCTGATCCGAAAATCCCCTCCGCGCGTAAGGCGCCTTGCCGCATCGCGCAGGCACTTTCTCTCGATAATCCGGGCAGATGTCTGACGGTCCGAAGATCCGCGGCGCACCGACAGTTTCCCCTGTCGCGGCGCAGCTTTGGCCGATCGCTCCGGCGCCCCGGAACGCCCCGGCCGCGCCCGCTCCCGGGCCCCAGGACGCGTATCTCGCCCCTCCCTCCGCCGCCCGGCCCAGCCCGCAGGCGCTGCGCCGCACCTTCCCGCCCGAGCTCAAGGCGCTCCAGGTCGCCTCCGCGAAGGCGCAGCGGGTGACCGCGCAGCTGACCCGCCAGGGCAAGGCGAAGGACGCTGACGCGCTGGCCAAGCACGCCTCCACGCTCGCCGCGCCGCTCTTCTGCCAGTACCTCGCCTTCCGCGGGGACGCGGCCCGCCCGCTGGAAGGCGCGGCGCTGGAGAACGAGATCGGCTTCGCGCTGCACCTGCGGCCGGACGCCGCGGCGCCCTCGCCCGGCGGCGCGCTGTTCAGCGAGAAGCAGCTTCCGCAGATCCACCGCGTGACCGAGCAACTGCGCGCGGTGGCCAAGGACGGCCCGGCGCGCGTGGCCACGCTCCCCGTGGTCGTCCATACCGAAGAGGGCCGCGCCCTCACCTTCCCGCTCTTCCGCGTGGAGACGGACGGCGCCGAGCGCTTCGTGGACAGCGAAGGCCGCCGCTACGACGACCTCCAGGACTGGCGCGAGCACAACACGCTGCCCGCGGGCACCATGACCTTCGCCTCGGGCGGCCACCTGCGCCTGGGTCAGAAGGGCGAGCTCCAGCTCCACAGCGAGCACACCCCGGAGACGAAGGACACCGTCTGGGAGCACGTGCGCGGCGCGCTGGACGTGGGCGCGGCGGTGGGCGGCGCGGCGCTCTTGGGTGCGGTGCTGCTGGGCACCGGCGGGCTGGCGGTGCCCATCGCCGGCGCGGCGATCGCCGCGTGGACCGCGGCGCGCTCGGGCGGGCGGCTCCTGGACCGGGCGCAGCACGGCCAGACGCTCTCCCCGCTGGATGGCCAGGCCCGCGGGCAGTGGCTGACGCTGGCCGCGAGCGCGCTCGGCTTGAACGCCTTCACCGCGCCGGTGCGCAGCGCGGCGGCGCTCAGCGGGGCGCGCGGCGCGGCGGCCTCGGCGGGCGCGGCCCGCACGGTGGCGCGCGGCGCGGTGGCGGCCACCGTGGCGGACACCGCGGCGATGGCAGATCAGCTCGCGCTGCTGGCGCTCCACGGCGGGCAGCTCTCCGCGAAGGACCGCTGGATGATGCTGGGCCAGCTCGCCTTCTTCGGCGGCGGGATGGCGTGGCAGGCGCGGCAGCTGGGCGGCTTCAAGAACCTCTACAACCTCCCCGCGCTGGAGACGCAGCTGCGCAACGTGGCCGCGGCGGGCCCGCCGGCGCCGGTGCGGCCGCAGGCGGTGGGCGCGCCGGTGAAGCGGGTGGTGGTGGTGGGCGGCGGCTACGGCGGGCTGGCGGCGGCGCGGCGCCTGGCGGGGCAGCCGGACCTCCAGGTGACGGTGCTGGACAAGAGCGCCTCGCACACCTCGGTGACCGAGCTGGCGGACTACGTCACCCGCGGCAAGGACGTGCAGCTGCCGCTGGACGCCATCGCCCGCGCGGGGGGCTTCGAGTTCCGGCAGGCGGGCGTGAAGGGCTGGGACACCCAGGCGCGGACGGTGACGCTGGAGGACGGGACGCAGCTCCCGTATGACGGGCTGATCCTCGCGGTGGGCGGCCGCACCCACCACCCGGGGCCGGAGGGCGTCCACACGCTGCGCACCTTCGAGGACGCGTCGAAGCTGCGCGGGGCGCTGCTGGAGAAGCTGGCCGCGCGCGAGAAGCTCCCCGAGGCCGAGCGCAAGCCGGTGCGGGTGGCGATCTTGGGCTCGGGCTTCACCGGGATCGAGCTCGCGTGCGGCCTGGCGCAGGCGCACCCCGGCGCGGTGAAGCCGGTGCTGGTGGGCAAGCGGCTCAACATCCAGGGCGGCCCGCGCGAGCTGGCCTACGCCCGGCAGCGGCTGGAGGCGCTGGGAGTGGAGCTGCACGAAGGGCTGCACGTGCACGACGCCACCCCCGGCCGCTTGAAGGTGGGCGCCAAGGAGGGCGTCCCGCAGGGGCTGGACGCGGACCTCGTGGTGGCGGCGATGGGCGAGCGCGGCGCGGGCGAAGGTTTGGCCACGGCGCACGCGCCGGACAAGCACGGCCGCTTCCCGGTGCGCCCCACGCTGGAGCTCGAGGACGCGCCGGGCGCCAACGTCTTCGTGGTGGGAGACGCGAACCGACTGATGCACCCGGTCACCCACACCCAGGTGCCGCAGAAGGTGCGCCCCGCGGAGCTGCAGGGTGAGCTGGCCGCGGACAACCTGCTGCGCAAGCTGGATGGCGAGCCGCTGCGCGAGTACCGCAACCGCGAGCTGGGCTGGATCGCCAACCTCGGCACGGACGACGCGGTCGGCCAGCTCTTCGGGCTGCCGGTGCGCGGGCGCCCCGCCGCGCTGCTCAAGGACGCGGTCACCCGCTCCCACGCGGGGAACCTCTACGGGCCGGGCCACGGCGTCGAGAAGTACCTGGGCACGGGTGCCAGCGGCCCCACCCGCCCGAAGGCGCGCTCCAGTCCCACCACGGTGCATTGAGGCCTCCAGCGGCGGCTCACTACCGTCTGCCGCCATGACGACGCCCCAGAGCTGGAACCTCGGCAACATGAAGCTGCGCCACGAGCCGCCGGACGTCCTCTGGATGGAGATGGAGGGCACGGTGGATGGCTCCAGCACCGGCAAGGTGGCGGGGATCTTCCGGCAGATCTGCGAGAAGCAGCCGGTCTACTTGATCTGCGACTTCACCAAGCTGGTGGCGATGACGCCCGAGGTCCGAGCCGAGGTCGGCAAGAACATCAAGGCCGAGTGGATTCAGGGGTGCGCGTACATCAACGCGTCGCTCGTCACCATGATGGCGGTGAAGGCGATGAACGCGCTGATGTTCCTGGTGGGGAAGACCACCTTCAAGGGGCTCTTCGTGAAGAGCGAGCCCGAGGCCCGCGCTGCCATCGCCAAGCTGCGCCGCGAGCGCCAGGCCGCCTGAAGCGACGCGCGCCGCCGCCCGCCATCCAGCGACAATCGGCACCCGTCCCCTCGTAAAAATATCTGAAATAACAGGCGAAACACCTGCGCTGGGTTCTTGGAAAACAAGATCGAACCCCTGCCCACGAGGTGTCTCATGGCCCTGTCCCCGCTCTCCTCCTCCCGCAAAGCCACGGTCGACTCCTGTCCCGCGCCCACGCCCGCGCCGAACCCCGAGCCGAAGCCGGATCCCGAGCCCGAAGGGCACGCCGAGCTCCACGAGCGGGACTCCTACCGCGAGCAGGCGGATCCTCCCGCCAACCAGCCCGAGCTCGATGGCGGCGGCGGCCAGGGACAGGCGCCGGTCCCTGACGGCGCCGAGCCTCCCCACCGCGTCAGCCGCGGGCGGGCGATCCCCGCGTAGCTTTCAGAAACCGTAGGGTCCGGCCCCACTCACGGTGGCCCATGATCCTCGCTCGAACCCCTCCCCTCCTCTGCTTCGTCGTCTTCACGCTCGGCTGCGGCGCCGCGACGCCGCGCTCCGAGCTGCCCGACGCCGGCTCGCCGGACGCCGGGGCGCTCCGCTGCGGCAACGGCACGCTGGAGACCGACGAGGTCTGCGAAGGGTTCGAGCTGCGCCAGAAGAGCTGCGCCAGCGAAGGCTTCGAGGGCGGCACGCTGCGCTGCTCCTCCACCTGCAAGCTGGACTACGCCGAGTGCTTCAAGTGCGGCGACGGACGGATCTCCGGCCCCGAGCGCTGTGAGGCTCTCGCCGACGGCGGCGTGGACTTTGGCGGGCGCACCTGCGCGAGCGAGCTGGATGCCGGGGCGGTGGGGGAGCTGCAGTGCGCGAACGGGTGCCGCTCCTTCTCCACCGCCGGCTGCTTCGTCCCGCCGGCGCGGAATCAGCCCTGCTCCTTCTTTCAAGGCTGCGCGCCCGGGCTCTTCTGCGATCTGGTCCAGGTCTCCCCAACCACCTTCCGCTGCCAGGCGCACTGCCCGGCCGCGGCGATCGGCACCGCCAGCGGCTGCGCCGCGAGCGAGAGCTGCCAGGACGGCGGCGTGGAGCTGCAGGGCGCTTCGGCGATGCCGCCGAGCTACGTCACCTGCCCGCCCGCCGCGTGCGCCGCCGAGTACACCTGCCTGCAGGTCCCCGCGTCCCTCAATGGCGCCTGCGCGAAGCCCGTGGGGATCTGCCGCTAGGCCCCCCCGGTCGCTGACCTGAAACTTGCCGCGCCCCGCTCAGCCCGAGCGACGTCGAGGGCCCGCCGATCGTAGGGCCTCTCGCTCGTGGGGCCCTCGACTTCGCTCGGGCTGAGCGGACGGCCTCACGTTTCTTGCCTTGATTGATCCGCCCAAGGGGCGGCGGCCTCACTACGCTCGGGGAGCCTCACGTTTCAGGCCGCTTCTAGCGCGGCATGAAGATCTTCAGCCCCACCCGGCTGCGGTTGCCGAGCAGCGTGTTGCGCTCGATGAAGTCGCTGGCGGAGCTGTGGCCATCGCCGGAGGTGATCGCGGTATGGCCGAACTTCCGCCCCAGGGTGGAGGAGGTGTGCTCCCAGGTGAGGATCATCCCGGGGATCTTCAGCGCCTTGGCCAGCGGGATGTGCACCTGCTTGAAGCGGCTGCGCGGCAGGTTGTTGTCGATCTGGTTGCCGTTGCCCCAGACCTTGATCCCCATCGCCTTGACGATCGCCCGGCTGACGCCGGTGGCGCACAGCCCCTGGCTGGTGAAGCCGCCCATGCTCATCGCCACGCTGTGAGCGGCGCGGGCGAGCCGCCGCATGACCGTGCTGGCGGAGGGGCCGGGGCGGATGACGTGGCTGACCGGCTTGAGCCCCAGCTCGCGGCGCACGCGGTTGGTGGACTTGAGCCCCATCTTGTACTCGGCGGGCCGCAGGTCCTTGAGCGCCTTGCGGCGCGCGCTCTTCACCACCCTGGCGTCGTGCTTGAGCTCCTTGTGGTCATGCGCCACCACCTTGCGGTCGTGCTTGATCTCCTTGAGGTCCTGCGTCTTCGCCGCGCGCAGCTTGAGGATCTGCGCCCGGTCCTGGAGCACCAGCGCCCGCGCCGCCGCCACCTTCGGGTCGTGCAGCGCCTTGAGCGCCGCGAGCTTCTGGTCCAGCTCCGACAGCTTCGCCGCCAGCGCGGGGTTGGGGATCATCGTCCCCGGGTTGTTGGGATCGTCAATCTCCGCGGGGATCGTCTGCAGCGCCTGCTGCCGCTCCGCCTCCACCCCGGCGAAGGCGCGGGTGCGCGCGTCCGCCGCCGCCTTGAGCGTCTTGCGGTGGCGGTCCAGCTCCGCGCGCTCCTTCTTGCCCGCCTTGACGTGCCGACTCAGCCGGGCCTTGTCGTGCTTGAGCTCGCGCGTGTCCTTGCGGAGATCGCGCTTGTCGTTGGCGCGCTCCTTCCGGGCCTTGCGCAGGCGCTGCAGGTCGACGTGGAGACGGTGGACGGCCTTGTTGACGGACACGTTGGGCTCCCGAGCAGGAAAAAGCGTCTTGAGGCCCACATTGCAGCCAAGGCTCCGCGCCACTTGCAAGCGACCGGAAATCGGTCAGCGGACGGCCGCGTGTAAAACAGCCTGCCGGATCTCCGGACGCCCCGAGAGAGAGACCCGCGCACCGGAACTGGAGCGCCGGATGTCACCCGCGCGCTCCTGACCCAGCCAGGACGCCCGCGCTCGGAGGCGCCACCTGGCGGGCGCCCCTCAGCGCTTGTGGCGCTCCGCGTTCGACTCGGTCTCGAGATCCTCCGGGTCCACCTTCCGCCGCTTCTGCGGCCGGTCAGGCGCGGGCGCGCTGCCCGCGTCCGGCGCGTCGTCCTCGAGCGAGATCTGGATGGGGTCCTGCGGGGACATGGGCAGGGGGATGGGCTTGCTGCGCGCGTCCAGCTCGCGGCCGGGCAGATCCAGCGCGGTCGGCGTCTTCACCACCGGCGCCGGCAGCTTCCGGTCCAGCGTGCCCGCGGACGTGAGGTCCACCAGGCCGATCTCCGCCTCGCCGGTTTGATCTTCGGGCCCACAGGCGGCCAACAGCCCCGCCGCCAGGAACGCCAAGGTCGCGCGCCGCATGTTCACACCTCGATCACTCACCATCGGCGATCCTCCTGAGCTCCTGATCGCCATTGACGATCTGCGACAACCGGGAGCGCTTCATCTTCAGCAGCTTCGCGGCCTCGGTGATGCTGCCGTTCGCGTCGAGCAGCGCGCGCCGGTAGCACTGCTGCTCCACGTAGTCCTGCAGGTCGCGCAGCGACAGGTCGCTCGCGCGCACCAGCGAGTAGTAGTCGATCTGCTTGGCCCCCTCCGCCCCCGGCGCCGGGGGCGCTCCGGGGACGGGCGGGAGGGGCGCCGCGCCGGACGCGGCGGAGCGCGGGGCCGGACGGTCGCCCATCAGGGCCGCCAGCTCCGCCACGTGCGCGAAGGAGTCCGGGGTGATCACCGGCCCCTGCGCGAAGATCGCCGCCGAGGCGAGCACGTTCTCGAACTCGCGGATGTTCCCCGGCCACGCGTGGCGCCCAAGCAGCTCCGCCGCCTCCGGGGACAGCTGCTTCACCGGCTCGCCCCGCTCCTGCGCCGCGCGCGCCAGCACGTGGCTGGCCAGCAGCGGCAGGTCCTCCAGCCGGTCCCGCAGCGGCGGCAGCTCCAGCATCACGCCCTTGAGCCGGTAGTAGAGGTCCTGCCGGAACCGCCCCTGGGCGATCAACGCCTCCAGGTCCCGGTTGGTGGCGCAGATGACCCGGACGTCCACCTTGATCGTCTTGGTGCCGCCCACCCGCTCGAACTCGCGCTGCTGCAGCACGCGCAAGAGCGCCACCTGGGTCTGGCCGTCGATGTCGCCGATCTCGTCCAGGAAGATGGTCCCGCCGTCCGCCAGCTCGAAGCGCCCCTTCCGCTCGCGCACCGCGCCGGTGAACGCGCCGCGCTCGTGACCGAACAGCTCGGAGAGCAGCAGGTCCGAGACCATGGCCGCGCAGTTGACCTTGATGATGGGGAAGGTCTGCCGCGGCGAGGCGTCATGGATGGCCTGGGCCAACAGCTCCTTGCCGGTGCCGCTCTCCCCGCGGATGAGCACGGTGGCGTTGGCCCGGGCAATGGGGGCGATCTGCTTGATCACGTCCTTGAGCAGCTTGCTGCGCCCCACCAGCCCGAACGGCGCCGCCGCGGACTCCTCGGCCGGCACCCGCTGCGGCAGCCGCAGCTCGGACTCCACCGCGGAGAGCACGGAGGAGCGCTGCGGCAGCGAGAGGAACTGCTGCCGGCGCGCCTGCGGCACCCGCTGGGCCAGCTCCTCCAGCGAGCGCGCCGCCCGCGTCAGCTCCGCCTGCGCCCCGGAGGAGTCCCCCGCCGCCAGCCGCAGCCGGCCGGCGAGGAAGTAGACCCGGGAAGGCCCCTCCAGCTCCGGCGCCGCCATCAGGGCCTCGCGCGCGCGCCCCGCCGCGCGGCCGGCCTCCAGCAGATCTCCCTTGGCCAGCGCCAGCTCGCCGCGGGCCAGCTCCACCTCCACCCGGCACGCCGGCTGCCGCGCCCCGCCGCGCTCGAGGATCGGCCGGGTCAGCTCGAAGTCCGCCTCCGCCCGCTCCCCCAGCTTGAGGTGGGCCCGCGCCTTCACCGCCGCCGCGAACGCCGCGTACCCTTCATGGCCCACGGACTCGAAGCGCTCGCGGGCCTGGTCCAGCAGCTGCTGCGCGCTGGCGTAGTCCCGGCGATCCATCCGGACCTCGCCCTGCACCAGCAGCGCGGTGGCCTCCACGTAGGGCTCCGCCGCGCCCTGGGCGTAGGCGAGCGCCTCCGCCGCCAGCGCCTCCGCGCGGTCCAGGTCCCCCAGGAAGTGGTTCAAGCGGGCGAGGTTGCAGCTGGTGTGCGCCACCTTGCTGCTGCCGCCAATCCACGCGAACCAGCGCACCGCGCGCGCCAGGTGCTCCAGCGCCAGCTCGAAGTCCCCGCTCTCCGTGTAGACCGAGCCCAAGTTCGCCAGCGCGTGCGCCTGGCCGTAGCGGGAGGCCCCCGGCAGCCCCTCCCGGTAGCAGCGCGCCGCCCGCTCCCGCTCCCCCAGCCGGTGCAGCACGCCGCCCAAATTGATGAGGGCCTCCGAGGCGAGCGCGAGCTTCCCGTGCTCCAGCGCCAGCGCGTGCGCGCGCTCGTAGGCCTCCTGCGCCTTGTCCAGGTTGCCGCGCTGCACGTGCGCCTTGGCGAGCACCGAGAGCACGGCGATGGCCGACTCCGGCCGCTCCCGCGTCAGCTTGGGCAGCTGCTCGGTGCCAGCGCGCAGCGCCTCCTCCGGCCGCCCGCGGTGCAGGGCGATCTCCACCCGCACCGCCACCACGTCCGGCCGCTCCGCCGCCGGCTCGCCGCCAAAGGGCACCGCCGCGGCGAGCGAGCCGAGCAGCTGCTCCGCCCGGTTCACCCGCCCCAGCTTGAGCAGCAGCTGCGCCGCCCCCACCGTCAGCTCGGGCTCGCTGGCGCCCCCCCGGGTCCGCGAGGCCAACAGGTGGCGCAGGGCGCCGCGCAGCTCACCCTTGAAGCCGTGCAGCTCGGAGAGCTGCCGATGCGCGCGGCGGCGCGCCTGCTCGCCCACCCACGGGAGCGCCTGCGCGTAGAGCGCCATGGCCTCGTCGTGCGCGCCGCGGGCGTAGAGCTCGTCCGCCGCCGCCAGCGCCACCCGCCCTGCCTCCGGGCCAGGGCTGGCCTCGAGCAGGAGCCCCGCCGCCGCCGGCAGCTCGCCCGCCGCCTCCAGCGTCAGCCCCAGCGCCTGGGCCAGCGGCGCGCGCACGTCCGCGCCCAGCGTGGCCTCGTAGGCCGCGCGCTCCTCGTCCCGCACGAAGCGGTAGACCGGGGCGCCCGCCACCAGCCGGGCGGAGAGCAGGTGCTCGCGCACCAGGAGCTCCAGCTGCTCGCCCGCGTCCTTCACGCCGGCCTCGGCGCGGCGCAGCGCCTCCTGGACGGTCTGCGCGTGCAGCGCGCTGCGGGCCACGGAGATCAGCGCGAGCACCTGCTGGGCCGCCGGCGGCAACAGCTCGGTGCGCCGCAGGAAGAGGTCCACCGGCTTCTCGCGCGGGGCGCGGGTGATCAACCGCTCCAGCGCGTCCGGCGCGCCCCCCACTGTCTCGAAGAGCCGCGAGGAGACGTCCTTGCGCAAGAGGTACGAGCGGAAGCCGTCCAGCTCCAGCCCGCCCAGGCAGAGCGTGCGCGCCGAGGCCTGCGCGAGCAGCTCGTTCAAGGTGCCGGGCGCGCCGTCCCGCAAGGACGCCACGAAGAGCCCGCCCGCCCGAACCTCCGGGGAGCTGCAGGCGGTGACCAGATAGCGGAACAGCTCCAGCGAGGCGGCGTCCGCCGCGTCCACGTCCGGAAACAGGAAGGCGGACGGCTCCTGCGCGGCAAGCACGAACAGCTCGGTGGCGGCCTCGTACAGCTCCAGCCGCCGGTCCTCCGCGGTGGGGCCGGTGGCGCGCCCCAGCAGCGGGGCCAGCCGCTGGGAGAGCCCCACCAGCGCGGGCGCCGGGACGCCGGCGTCCTTCAGGTGGGCGAGCAGCTCCGAGAGCAGCGGGACGAAGAGGCCGAAGGTGCGGCGCACGTCGCGGGCGGACGAGCCTTCGAACACCCGCACGCCCGAGCGCGTGAGCGACTGGCGGAAGGTGTCGAACAGATGGGTCTTGCCGGCGCCGGCGGGGCCGCGGACGAAGACGAGCCGGGCGCGGGAGGCGGCGCGGGCGTCCTCGAGCTCCCGCCACAGCGCGGTGAGCTCGCTGGCGCGGCCGGAGGCCTCGTCCCCCTCCCACGGCGAAGGGGACGGACGGGGTGTGGCGCGTCCGCCGATCATCTCTGCAGTCACCTCGTGCGGCCCGGCCCTTGGCGCAGCGTAGTCGGAAGGTGGGGGCCAGCCGCAAGCGGCCCGAAACGCGGCGAGCGGCAGCGGGCGGACGGGGGCCCGGATGACCCGCCGGGCCCCGCCGGCGGCGCTGTAGGACTCCTCGTACGGCTCGACCTGGACCACGCGCGCTCGCTCCACAGGCGGGAGGGATGAAAAGAAGCCGGAGGTCCCCCTCTGGTGGGACCTCCGGCCTCGCAGCTGCCACGAAGGTGACGCCGCTTACTGCTTGGGCGCCTCGCGGAAGGACGGGACCGCCCCGTCCAGCACGCACAGGTGGATGCTCGCGTCGCACTTCACCGGGTAGGTGGGCTGGATGGACCGGCCGTAGACGTTCGAGCCCGCGCACAAGGTCTCATCGACCTCGAAGACGCTGCCGTTCATCACGTAGTTGCCGTCCTCGTCCGTCACGCCGCAGTCCACCGCCGGGTACACGGCGGAGACGTCGTACTTGGCGGTGCAGCCGTCCTCCGAGTACTCCAGCTCCGCCGAGAGCTGCTGGCCGGGCGAAGCGGCGGTGACGAACAGCTTCACGTTGCTCCACTTGTAGCTGATGTCCACCGCCGGGTCCGCCCCGTCCGCGGGCAGGTGCTGCTCGGCGGCGCTGAAGGACGGCACCGAGCAGAAGTTGTCCGCGTCCGGCCGCGGGTCCGCGAAGTTGCCCAACGAGATGATGGAGTGGTCCGGATCCAGCCCGATGTTCGCGGTGTCCTCGAGCGCGGTGAGGGTGGCGGTCTTGAGCGCGAACTTCTCCAGGTCCCGGCTGGTGCCGGTCCCGTAGTACGTCTCGATCCCCACGACCTCGCCCTTCTTCACCGCGCAGGCGCCAGTCAGCGTCTGCCCGGGCTTCGGGGTGTACTTGGCCGCCCAGCCGCCGTGACCCGCCAGGCAAGCCGGGCCCGGCTGCACCGCGCCGCTGCACGAGGCGAGCGCCAACGCGCCCACCGCCGCCACTGCCGCAGTCCAGAGTTGCGTTCTCATTAGAAGGACACCTTCACGCCGAAGCGCACGTTGCGGGGGGCCTGGTACTGCACGGGGTTCTTGAAGTTCGGGTTGACCGCCACCGGCAGCCCCTCCGTGGACTTCAGCGACTCGAGATCCGCCTGGCTCCCGTTGGGGATCGGCTTCACGAAGTCGCGGGTGTAGGTCTCGTCGACGATGGTGGCCGCCTGGAAGTTGAAGAGGTTGAAGACGTCCAGGCCAATGGTGGCCATGCGGTCCGCGCCGAACTTCATGTTGAAGGCCAGGCGCGTGTCGATCGCGTGCACCCACGGGGTGCGCCCACCGGCGCCGCGCGGCAGAATGACCGCCTCATCCGAGCCGTAGACCTCGTGCGCGCCCAGGTAGTTGATCGGGTTGCCGGAGTGGCCGCGGTAGGTCACGCCGAGCGTGAGGCTCATCGCGCCGCTGAGCACGAACTCCTTGGCGCCGTAGGCCTTGATCGCGTGGGTGGCGTCACCCGGCAGCGCGCCGGTGCCGTTGGCGAGCAGCGACTTCAAGTCGAAGGTCGCGTTGGCGTTCGGCGTGAGCTGGTTCGTCTCCGGGCGGAAGAGGCCGGAGTAGTTCCCGCGCAGGCTGGAGTAGGTGTAGCTGACCTGCCCGAGCCAGAGGTTGGAGAAGGCCTTGTTGAAGAAGACGGTGAGCGCGTCGTAGTCGCGCGTGGCCGTGGGGAAGTCCGCGGCGATGCCGTAGCCCGGGTTGCCGATGAAGTAGCTGGTGGCCTCGTCGTTGGACATGTCTTCGATCACCCGGTTCATGTAGCGCTTGGTGTAGGTGACGCCCACGCGCCCGTCCGGGATGACCTCGTACTCGCCGCCCACCACGAACTCGTCCGAAGACTGCGGCTGGAGGTTGGGGTCCACCGGGGTCGGGTCACCGCCGGTGACGATCCAGCGCCGGTTCGGATCTTCCGGATCCGTGATGATCCCGCCGATGTCGCGGGTGTTCGCGTCGCTGCGGCACGCGCCCAGCGGCTGCGAGGGATCCAGCGGGTTGCAGCCCGGCCGGTTCGCGTTCGGGGCCACGAAGCGCCCCACGTTGACCTGCCGCTCCGGCGGGAAGCCGCGGTCGATCACCTCGAGCGGCATGCTTTCGTAGAAGCGCGCGTAGTTCGCGTAGATCTTCGAGCGGCCGGACTGGGTGAAGTCGTAGACCACGCCGATGCGCGGCGAGAGCTCGTTGTTGAGGTTGATGGCGAGCTTGCCGTCCGAGCCGAAGAGCTGCTGCGCGTCGTAGCGCAGGCCGGCGTTGAGGGTGATCTTGTCCGCGATGTTCCAGCTGTCCTGGATGAACCCGCCGATGGTGTTGGAGCTCACCAGCGTCTCCACGAAGGGCAGGATGGTCGCGCTGTCCGGGGCGGTGAGGTAGCCGAACTCGCGCGTGTCGCTGAAGCGGGTGCCGGTGGCGTTCTCCGCGTAGAGCACGGAGCCGGTGTACGCCTTCTTGTGGTAGTAGCTCATCCGCTCGAAGTCGACGCCGGCCTTGATCACGTGGTGGCCGAGCGCGGAGAGCAAGAGCGTGCCGACGAGCCGGGCCTGGTAGCGGTCCAGCGCCGAGCGGTCCACGTAGCCGAAGCCGCCGGTGGCGTAGGTGAAGACCGGGCACTTCTTGGCGGACACGGTGCCGGCGGGCTCGCAGTAGGCGTCCGCGTTGGGGAAGTCCTCGAAGTCGCGGATGGAGTGGCGGTTCTCCGCGCCGGTGGCGGTGATGGAGCGCTGCCAGATGACGGCGGGGATGCCCGCGGCGCCCTCCATGCTGCCTGGCTCGCTGCCGTCAGAGGGCAGCTGCGCGTAGTCCTGGTGGTGCCAGCCCAAGGTCGCGTCCACCAGCACGTGCTTGTCCGCGAAGGAGGAGGACCACTTGGCGGCGATGTCGCGCGCGCTGGACTGGTAGATGGAGCCGAGCGCCTCGGGCGAGCCGACCAGGTTGGTGGCCTCGACGCCGCCGGTGCGCGGGTCGATGCCGTACTTGCCGGGGCCGCCGGAGGCGGTGGGCGTGCCGTACACGGACAGCGAGAGGTTGTGGTCCTGGTTGACCAGATACGTCAGCTTGCCGATGTACTGGAGGCTGCGCTCGTCGGCGAAGTAGGTGGCGTCGGTCTCCGGGATGGGATCCGTCTGCGCGAAGCCGAGCTCGTCGCGGACCACCTCGCCGGACGCGTCCAGGCGGATGGCGTTGAGGCTGCGGTGCAGCACGCGGCGGGTGAAGGACGGGCCCACGCCGGCGAAGAACCAGAGCTTGTCCTTGAGGATGGGCCCGCCGATCTCCACGCCGAAGTCGCCCAAGTTGCCCAGGGCCGACTGCGTCTTGATCACGCTGCCCTCGCGCTTGATCTCCGCGCGCTGACCTTCGAGCGCGCCCGGGGTCCAGTTGCCCCAGACGGAGCCGTGGAACTCGTTGGAGCCGGACTTGGTCACCACGTTCATCACGCCGCCGGTAGCGCGGCCGTACTCCGGCATGAAGCCACCGGTGATCACGTTCACTTCCTGCACGAACTCCACCGACAGCGGCGTGCCGAGCAGGCCGAAGGACGGGTCGTTCACGGAGAGCCCGTCAATCACGAACTGGTTCTCCGGGGAGGTGGTGCCGTTCATGGAGACGCCGTAGTTGTCCGCCGAGGCGCCGGGGGCGATCTCCGCGAGCGACTCGAAGGAGCGGGTGGCGCCGCCCTTGGCGCCCGGGCGCACCAGCGCCAGGTTGCGCACGTACTCCGAGCCAATGTTGATGCCCGTGGTGGTGGAGCCCACGTCCACGGTGGGCGCGCGGCCCACGACGAGGATCTCTCCGGCGGTCAGCGCCTCGGGGAGCAGCTCCACGTTCACGCGCAGCGTCTGATCGATGCGCAGCTGCACGTCCGAGCGGGAGTACGGCTTGAAGGACTCCTTTTCGAAGCGCAGCGTGTAGATGCCGGGGGGCAGCTGGGGGATCCGGTACGTCCCGGACGCGTCGGTGACGACGATCTGCTCGCCCTGCAGGTTGGGCGAGGTCGCGGTCACCACGACGTCGCCGATCGGGTTCTTGCTCGAGGCATCCAGCAGCGTGCCCGTGAGGACCGACGACCCTTGAGCGAGGGCCGCAGGCGCGATGAGCGCGGTCGCCAACAGCAGCGTCCGACCCACGCGGAATACCAATGAGGATCTACCGTTCAAGTTTGGCTCCAGAGAAGTGCGGCGGTTCCCAGAGGCGACATGCGCAGGGCCGCCCTGCGCGAGCGGCGGGTCCGCCGAGCAGTCGCCATGCCAGGTGTAGGACTGCGCGAGTGGCCGTAAACAGGCCTCTTGCAGCCGCTCACAAGCGCGCGCGTTAGGGCGGTAACGAGCGATCGCGCGCGGGACGTAACGTCCGAAGGAACACGGACTTACGGGCACTCGGCCGGAAATGGGGACAGGCTGCTTTTCCCGGCGGAAATGGGGACAGGCTACTTTTTGCGCGCAAAAAGTAGCCGTCCCCATTTCGACGCCGAAAAGCAGCCTGTCCCCATTTTGCGCCGCGCCGCCCTCCTCCCCCTGCTCTTCGCCGCCGTCGGCGCCCAGGCCGCCTCGCTGCCGCACGCGCGGGAGCTGGCCGCGGCGCTGGACTACGCCGGCGCCCAGACCGAGGCCGCCGCCGCGCTCCAGGCCGGCTCGAGCTCGCCCGAGGAGGTGCTCGCCCTCCACGCCCTGCTCGGCGAGCTGCACGCGGCGCTCGGTGACGAGGCCGCCGCCATCGCGTCCTTCCGCGCGGCGCTGACGCTCGCCCCGGACTGGCGCCCGCCATCCGGCGCCTCCCCCAAGGTGCTCGGCCCCTTCCAGCGGGCGCTCGCTCTGACCGGCGGCGCCCGGCTCTCCGTGGAGGTCCACTCTCGCGCGGAGGCCGGCGGTGAGGTCACCACCTCCCTCAAGGTGACGCAGGACCCGGCACAGCTCGTCCAGGCCGCGCGCCTCTACGCCCCGGTCGAAGGCCGCATCTCGCCCGTGCAGGTGGCGCTGGAGCGGGGCCCCTCGACTTCGCTCGGGGTGAGCGGGGACCGTTCGCTCGGGGTGAGCGGGGAACGTTCGCTCGGGGTGAGCGGGGACCGTTCGCTCGGGGTGAGCGGGGACCGTTCGCTCGGCGTGAACGGGGCGCTGCGCTGGCGGTGCGCCGCGCCGCCCTGCCCCCACTTCGTGGCGCTGCTGGACGCGCACGGCAACGAGGTCCTCCGCCTGGGCAGCCCCTTCCTGCCGCTGCCGGTGGAGGGGCTGACGCCCAGCGCGAAGCCGCTCCTGCGCCCGGCCACCGTGCTGGCGGGCGCGGCGGTGGTGGCGACCGCGGTGGCCGTGGGCTTCGGCATCCGCTTCGCCCAGACGGACACGGCGCTCGCGGGGATGGAAGCGGACAGGGGCGCCAACCGCTACGCCTCAGCGCAGGCGCTGGAGACTCAGCGCCACCAGGCCTGGGTCGGCCTGTGGCTGGGCGTCGGGGTGGCTGCCGGCTCGGGGGGCGCGGCCGCGCTCACCTGGTAGGGGCGTGGTAGCGTCCACCGCCTGATGCAGTCGGAGCTGACGAGGACGCTGTCCCGCGAAGGGGCTCACGAGCGGCTGCGCCACCCCTCGCTCCAGCTGCGGCTCTCCGTCCCCGGTCAACCCGAGCGGCGCGTCCCGCTCGGGCTGCACCCGTTGGTGGTGGGCACCGCGCCAGACTGCGACGTGCAGCTGGACGCTCCCGGCCTCTCCCGCCGCCACTGCGAGCTCTCGCTCACGGACGCGGGCGTCCGGCTCAGGGACCTCGGCAGCAAGAACGGGACGACCCTCCAGGGCGTGCGCGTGCTGGACGCGATCCTCCCGCTCCAGGCGGTGGCCGCCGCCGGGCCGGTGGAGCTCTCGCTCGTCCGCGAGGGGCCGGACATCTCCGTGCCGCTGTCGCAGGCGCCGCGCTTCGGCCAGTGCCTGGGGCTGTCCGTGGCGATGCGCGCGCTCTTCGCAACGCTGCAGCGGGTGGCGCCCACCCAGGAGCCGCTCCTGCTCTTGGGCGAGTCCGGCACCGGCAAGGAGCTGCTCGCGCGGGCCGTGCACGAGGCCAGCCCGGTGGCACAGGGCCCGTTCGTGGTGCTCGACTGCGGCGCCCTCACCCCTTCCCTGGTGGAGGCGGAGCTCTTCGGCCACACCAAGGGCGCCTTCACCGGCGCCGCGTACGCGCGCGAAGGGCTGCTCGCCGAGGCCAACGGCGGCACCCTCTTCATCGACGAGGTGGGCGAGCTGCCGCTGGAGCTCCAGCCCAAGCTCTTGCGGGCGCTCGAGTCCGGAGAGGTCCGCGCCGTGGGCGCCAACGGCTACCGGCAGGTGAAGGTGCGCGTGGTGGCCGCCACCCACCGGAACCTGCGCGCGCTGGCCACCTCAGGCCGCTTCCGCGAGGACCTCTATTACCGGCTCGCGGTGGTGGAGGCGCACGTCCCCGCCCTGCGCGAGCGGCTGGAGGACATCCCGCTCCTGGTGGAGCACTTCCTCGCCCAGCGCCAACCCCCGGCGACGCTCGCGGACCTTCCGCCGGACGCGCTGGCGCTGCTGCAGGCGCACCGCTGGCCGGGCAACGTGCGGGAGCTGCGCAACGCGGTGGCGCGGCTGTTGATCCTTCCGCAGAGCGCGCTCCCACTCTCCCAGCCGGAGGCCGCTGCCGGCGGCAGCCCCGCGGGCGAGGCCCTCACCCACCTGCCGCTGAAGGAGGCGCGCGGGCTGGTGGTGGAGCAGTTCGAGCGGGCGTACCTGGCGGCGCAGCTGCGGCGGCACGGCAGCACCCCGGCCGCGGCGAAGGCGATGGGTGTCTCGCGCCAGCTGGTGCACCGCATGGTGCAGGCGTACGGGCTGGCGCGCGGAGACGACGGCGCGGATGAGTGAGGCCGGGGAGCGCCTGGGGCCGTACCAGCTGCTGCGGCGGCTCGGGCGCGGCGGGATGGGCGAGGTCTGGGAGGCCGAAGCCGTGGAGCGCCCCGGCGAGCGGGTGGCGCTCAAGACGGTGAAGCTGGACCCAGAGGCGCCCGCGGAGCTGCGCCGCTTCCTCCACGAGGCGCGGCTCGCCTCGCTGCTTCGCCACGAGAACATCGTCCGCACGCTGGACCAGGGCAAGCAAGGCGAGCGCGTCTACTTCACGATGGAGCTGCTTCGCGGCAGCACGCTCGCGGCGCTGGTGGGAGAGCGCGCGCCGGCCGGGGCGGTGCTGGCCCTGGCGCGGCAGGCGTTGCGGGCGCTGGTGCACGCGCAGCGCGCGCCCGGCGAGGACGGGAAGCCGCTGCGGCTCATCCACCGCGACCTGAAGCCCTCCAACCTCTTCCTCACCGAGGACGGCACGCTCAAGCTGATCGACTTTGGCCTGGCGTTCGGCGCGGGCGGAGATCGCACCCTCACCAGGACGGGCACGCTGCGCGGCAGCCTCCCCTACCTCTCGCCGGAGCAGGTGCAGGGCGCCACGCTGGACGCGAGGACGGACCTCTTCTCGCTCGGGCTGGTGCTGCACGAGCTGTGCACGGGCCGCCGGCTGTTCACCGGCGCCAACGACGCGGCGGTGCTCGGAGCGGTGCTGTGGACGCCCATCCCGCGGCTCGCCAGCGCGCTGCCGGAGCTGCCGCGGGCGCTCGCGGAGGCGGTGGACTGGATGCTCCAGCGGGAGCGCCTGGATCGCGCCCCCAGCGCCGAGGCGGTGCTGGAGCGGCTCGAAGCGCAGGTGGCCCCCGCCCGCTTCTACGACTCGGCGCAGCTGGCGCAGTGGGCCCAGGGCCAGCGCGGCAGCGGCGGGCAGGCGGCCTCGGCCACCGCGAGCCTGGACGGACCCGCGGCGCCGGTGGTGGCTGCGCCGGGCGAGACCGCCTCGCTCGAGCAGCTGAGCGATGACCCCACGCGGGTCCAGCCGCCGCCGCGGACCGCAGCGCATCGACGCGGCGGCGCTCTGCGCTGGGTGCTGTTCTGCGGAGGACTCGCGCTCGCCGCGGGGGCGGGCACCTGGGCGTGGCGGAGCGGAGGCCTGGAGCGCAGTCGAGCTCCCGTTCACGCCGACCCCAGTCGAGAGGCGATGGGCCCGGGGAGCCCCTCGACTTCGCTCGGGGTGACCGGGGGCGTGGCCGCGGGCCCTGACCCCGTGCCCGAGCCACCTCCCGTTCACCCCGAGCCCAGTCGAGGGGCGGCCGCACAGCCACCGCGGCGCCGCCCCGCCTCCCGCGAGGAGAAGCGGCGCGCCCCCGCGCAGGGGGCCCCCGGCTTACTCACCGTGGACTCGAAGCCCGTCTGGGCGCGGGTGCTGATCGACGGCCAGGAGCTCGGGGTGACGCCGATCGTCCGGCAGCAGCTCCCCTCGGGGCGGCACCGGCTCATCGCCGTCCGCGAGGACGGCCAGCGGCTGGTCCGGGAGGTCTCGCTCGAGCCCGAGAAGGAAGAGCGCGTCCTGCTGATCTGGTGAAAGCGTCCACCCCGGTGAATTTGCAGCGCCGTCACTTCGTTGGGAGCCCGCGCCCATGTTGCTCATCCTGCTCGCCACCCTGACCGCCGCGCCGCTCTGCGTCCCCCGGACGGATGTCTGCGCGCCAAAGGGCTCCACGCTCGAGGGCGCCATCACCGACAACGGCGGTCAGGTCACCCTCACCCCCAGCCGGCCGCTGCGCGCGCTGGGCGCCGAGTTCCGCGCCGGGACGAAGGTGGTGGTGAACGTCATTCCGTGGTGGAGCAGCGACAAGACCTCCGGCGCGGTCGTCCACGTCAGCGGCGAGCTCACCGGCGAGCAGGAGCTCTCCGGAGCGCGGGTGTCAGGGGTGGTCCGCTTGGGGCAGATCCAGGGACGCGGCGAACCCCCGCAGCTGGTGGTCGCGACGGAGCTCAAGGGCGGGCAGCTGAAGGCCGCCGGCGCCGGCACCGTGGAGGTGGGTCCCGGCGTCTCGCTGCGGGGCAACGTGGAGATCGGCTGCGTGCGGCTGGAGGTCTCCAGCGCCCAACCCATCCGGGCGCTGGGGCTGCAGTTCGCGGCTGGCACCGTGCGGATCGAGCACCGTCCGACCGGCACCACGCTGGACGGCACGCTGGTCCGGCCGCAGGAGGTGGGCGGGGTCTGGGTGGAGGGCCAGCTCTACGCAACGCTGGGCGCCGGCGCGCCCCGGTTCTTCACCGGCCAGCTCGCGCGGGCCACCGCGCTGAAGGCGCTCGGCCTGGCCGAAGGTGAAGCGCCGGCCGGCACCGTCGTCCGCGCAGGACCCGCGGCCACCGAGCTCGTCGGGTCAGGCCCGTTCACGGTGTGCGGCGTCCAGCTCGTGCCCGGCTCCCAGCAGGGCCTGACCTTCACGACTTCAGCGGCGCCGGCGCAGCTCGCGGTCAGCGGGACGCTCGTGGGTCGCGATGTGGACCTGGGAGAGGGGCTGCGCATGAGCGGCGGCGTCACCCAGCGCTTCGCGCCCGGCGGGTGCCAGCGGCTCGGCCTCGAAGGCCTGCTGTCGAGACCCGCGCAGGTGCGCGGCCTGCGCTTCGCGGCGGCCACCCCGCTCAGCACCGGGCAGTTCGACGGGGAGCCGGTCGTGCGCGGCACGCTCGCGGGGCCGCAGGTCGTCGAAGGGCTGACGGTGACCGGGGCCGTCTTCGTCCGCGCGCCCCTCAGCGGCGAGCTCCGGCTGCTCGATGGCGTGCTCGCCAAGGCCGCCCCATTCGAGGCGTGGCAGCTTCCGGCCGGCACGAAGGTGCAGCGCTTCAAGGAGGGCTGGTCCTTCACGGCGCCCAAGGGCCAGGGCGCGCAGGCGCTGACCCCCTACCGCGGTGAGCGCTTCGACGGCGTGAGCGAGGCGCGGTCAGACGCGAGCGCGACGACGCTCACGCTGGTCCGCCCGCACACGCTCGAGGGCACGCCGCTGGCGCTCAACGGCCTGAGGATTGACCACAGGACCGGCTGCGTGCTCGGAGGCCTGGCGACGGCCCAGCAGTTGGGGATCTTCCAGATCCCCGTGGGTGGCAGCGCCACGGTCTGCGGCGGCGCGCTGGGGGCCGCCGAAGGCATCTACGCCGTCCCTTCGCTCCAGGTGGGCCGCTGGTTCGCGACCCACGCGATCTCCGGAACGCCCGGAGCGCCGCCCGCGCCGCAGGGTCACATCGGCGGGGCCACCTCGGCGCGGCCCGGACCTGGGTACTGGATCCAGATCAACTCGCTGTGCCAGGGCGCCGCGGGGATCCCCCTGCCGCCTCCACCGCAGCGGTGGATCTGGGTGGACCTCCAAGGAGAGCCGAAGAGCCCCGCGGAGGCCAAGGAGCTCGCCGCGCGCGCCGCGAAGCGCGGCGAGGACTGCCCGGTGATCCCGTGCTGCGTGCCCTAACAAAGTCTGAGAAAGCTGGACGACGTTCCGACGGTGAGGTGAGCGCCGCGTCTTGAAACACGCCGGCACGGCCTCTAGGGTTCGGCGCTCAACCCCCGCTGTCGTCGCCCCCAGATGAACGACCTCTCCCGCCTCTTCCTCCGCTCCGCGACGGAGCGCGTGCGCGCGCTGCTCGGCCTTCCCCGCCGGGAGGAGAACGCGGTGGCCGCGCGCGCCGACCGGACGGACCTCTTCGGCACGGAGCGGAGCGCACCTCCGCCGGCCCGCGAGGACGCCGCCAACCTGCGCGCGCTCGCCGGCCGTCCGGAGCCGCTGCCCTTTCCGGAGGTGGCCCGCCCCAACGAGCCGAGCGTCTTCCGCAACATCACGCCGGTGGAGGTGCTCGAGCGGCGGGATGCGCGCCTGCGCGGCAAGCTCTCCCCGCCCCCGGGAGACGCGCTCCCCGAGGGCATCAGCGTTCGGACGGACCCCAACGGGGTCCGCGTGGCCACCTTCAACATCCACATGGGCATCCCCGGCGACATCCTCCCGCTGGCGGTGTCCGGTGAGAGCCTGGACGCGCTGCGCGACTGCGCGCGCGCCGTCAACTCGGTGGATGCGGACGTGATCGTCCTCCAGGAGGTGCGCAACCGCCCCTTCGTGGAAGGGCAGGAGGGGCTGGGGGACGCGGTCTCCGTCTTCGCGCACTTGATCAAGGCCAAGGACATGGCCTTCACCCCGGCCATCAGCGGCGACCCGCTCACCGGCAGCCTCCGCCACTACGGCACCGCCATCTACACGCGCAACGGCTTCCAGCTCGACCGCGTGGCCAACGTGGCGCTGCCCAACTCCGGACCGGAGGTCGAGGCGCGCAGCGCCGGCATCGCGGCGGTGAGCAAGCCGGGCTCGAAGGTCAAGCCCTTCACCGTGCTGTCCACGCACCTGTCGGACCGCGTGGTGGAGGACCAGCCGCTGCGCGACCTGCAGCTGGGCGAGCTCGCGCGGATCTCCCAGGAGCTGAAGGAGACGGGCAGCTTCACCTACCGCGACGCGCTCGGCGGCCAGCCGCACCGTGCGGAGGGCTTCCCCGGCGGGCGGCAGGTGCTCGGCGGAGACCTGAACCAGAAGCAGGCGCCCTCGGACCTGGTGTTGGAGCCCGGCCTCACCCACGTCAACACGCAGCTGTCGCAGCAGGACCCGGCGCTGGGGCGGGCGGCGGACGTCTTCACCGCGGTGGACGTCCCCACCAACACCCCCCACCGGATTGACCACCTCTACGCGTCCGGCATGAAGGTGCGCGCCGTGGGCGTGGGCGCGGCGCTTCCCCGCGAGGGCAGCATGCGCCCCACGGATCACAAGCTCGTGGTCGCCGACTTCGCCGAGTAGCGGGCGCGGACGTAGAGTCCGCTCCGTGCGGCTCGCGCGCCTCCTCCTCGTCCTGGTCCTCACGCCCGCGTGCCTGGAAGACCGGCTCGGGGACGGCGAGGGCTACGGCTGCGACGCCACGCCGGACTGCCCCTCCCCCTTCCAGTGCGTGGCCGGCCGCTGCAGCCGGCCGGGCAGCGCGGACGGAGGGAAGACCTCCTTCGTGGTGGTGGCGGCCGGCAGTATCGCCTGCGCGCCGAGCGATCCGGACTTCAACGGCGGCGCGGGCACCTCCAAGGTCTGCCGGATGGCGGACACCGCGGCGCTCGCGCGCGAGCAACTGCCTGACGCGGTGCTCGGGCTGGGAGATCTCCAGTGGAATGCCGGCACCCGCGCCGAGTACCAGGCCTCCTACGCGCTGCACTGGGGAGGGCCCGCGCTGCGCCCGCTCACCTTCGCGGTGCCCGGCGTGAAGGACTACCTCACGCCGAATGCCAGCGGCTTCTGGGAGACCTTCCCCGCCCCGGACGGAGGCGCGCGGTTCCACAGCTTCGAGCTCGGAGAGTGGCACGTGGTGGCGCTCGACAGCGCGTGCGACGCGCCGGAGATCGGCTGCGCGGCCGACTCGCCGCAAGGCCGGTGGCTGGAGCAGGACCTGAGCGCCCACCCCTCCGCGTGCACGCTGGCGCTGATCTCCGAGCCGCTCTACAGCTCCGTCGCGCCCGAGCCGAAGGTGCGCCCGCTCTGGCAGCTGCTCCAGGCCCACGGGGTGGAGCTCGTCCTCTCCGGCGGGCGCACGCACTACGAGCGCTTCGCGCCGCTCGACGCCGACGGCGCCGCCACTGATGCGGGCATCCGCAGCTTCATCGTCGGAACCGGTGGCACGCGCCTGGGCAGCGTCAGCCCCGGCCTGCCCTACTCGGAGCGCGTGGCCGCGAGCTTCGGCGTCCTGCGGCTGGAGCTCACCCCCGGGCGCTACGCGTGGCGCTTCGTGGCGGTGCCGGACGTTCCGCTGGACGACCGCGGCGCCGCCGACTGCCACTGAACCCGCGGCTGGACCACGCGCGCTCCAGCGCGGTCAACCGGTCAACCGCCGGTTGACCACGCCAGGCGCGCCGCACGGGACACGCCACCCCGGCCCCGCTCCTGCAGTGCCCCGGCGCCATGCTCCGCCCCACGCTCTGCGTCCTCCTCGCCCTGACCTCCTTGCGCACCTACGCCGCCGAGCCCGTGGGGCGGGGCAGCTACGCCACGGCGCTGCCCGCCGGGGTGCGCGGCCCCTCCAGCCTGGACAACCAGCCGGTGCTCCCCAAGCGCACCGCGCGGGTGACCGGCCCCGCGCCCACCAACGACTGGTGGTCCTCCCTCATCTGGCAGCGCTACCCGGCCAACGCTTACTCGGAGAACCTCTACCCGCACCCGCTGGCGCTGCACGCGCGCGCGAGCGGGCTCGGGCTGGGCTACCCCACCACGCCGGCGGTGAGCCACGGCAGCCCCGCGTACATCGGCGAGTACCACTACACGTACGCGGAGGACGCGATCCTCGGCGTGGAGGGCCTCTCCTCGGGAGACACCAAGGTGGACGGGTTCTCCGCCTTCGCCGTCACCGCGCTCTGGAGCGGCGGAGGGCGCGAGCTGCGCGCCACCTTCGGCCAGGGGCTCCCGTTCGTCTACGCCACTGCGTCTGGCGGAGACGGGCTGGTCACCTTCACCGCGCCGCCCACCGTCGTCTCCAACACGGCGGGCGTGGCCGCGGTGACGGTGAACGGCCACGCGTGGGGCCTCTTCGCGCCGTCTGGCTGTGCCTGGGCCGTCCAGGGGAACGCGCTGCGCTCCACGCTCTGCGGCAAGGGCTACTTCTCGGTCGCGCTGCTGCCGGACGCCACCGCCGCCACGCTGGCCTTCTTCCAGCGCCACGCCTACGCCTTCGTCTCCAGCACGAAGGTGAGCTGGCGCTACGACGCGCGCAGCGCGCAGCTCACCAGCCGCTTCGAGGTCGTCACCGAGCCCAAGGAGGGCACGGAGAGCGCGGCCCTGCTCGCCCTCTATCCCCACCACTGGAAGCACACCGCCGCGCCGCTCACGCCCTACGGCTACCTCTCCCCGCGCGGCGCGATGAAGGTGGTGGCTGGGCGCGCGTTCGAGACGGCCCTGCGCTTCAACGGCGTCCTGCCGAACCTGCCCGGCTACGGCAGCGCAGACCGGGACACGCTGCGCGCGCTGGTCACGCAGGTCGCCGCGGAGCAAAGCCCGCTGCTCTCCGGCGGCTCGGGCAGCTACTGGGTGGGCAAGGCGCTGCAGCGGCTGGCCGTGCTGGTCCGCGTCGCCGAGCAGGTGGACCTGCCCGAGGCGCGCGACACGCTCCTGGCGCGGATGAAGGCGCTGCTCGAGGACTGGCTCTCCGCCGGCACCGGCGAGGCGAGCAGGCTCTTCGCCTACGAGCCCACGTGGGGGACGTTGATCGGCGTGCCCGCCGAGTACGGCTCGGACGCGGAGCTCAACGACCACCACTTCCACTACGGCTACTTCATCTACGCCGCCGCCACGGTGGCGCAGCACGACCCGGAGTGGGCGAAGAAGGAGCGCTGGGGCGGCATGGTGGAGCTGCTCATCCGCGACGCGAACAGCCCAGACCCGGCGGACCCGAAGTTCCCCTTCCTGCGCAGCTTCGACCCGTACGCGGGCCACGGCTGGGCCTCGGGCCACGCGGGCTTCGCGGCCGGCAACAACCAGGAGTCCTCCTCCGAGGGCATGAACTTCGCCCAGGCGGTGGTGCTCTGGGGCGCCGTCACCGGCGACACGGCGCTGCGCGACCTGGGCATCTTCCTCTACGCCAACGAGGCGGAGGTCATCTCCCAGGGCTGGTTCGACAAGGACATGAGCGTCTTCCCCGCCGGCTTTCCGCACACCGCCGCGGGGATCGTCTGGGGAGACGGCGCCTCGTACGCGACCTGGTTCTCCTCCAACCCGGCGATGATCCACGGCATCAACTTCCTGCCCATCTCCGGCGGCTCCCTCTACCTCGCGCGCGACGGGGACTACCTGAAGGCGAACTACGCGGAGATGGTGAAGAACGGCGGCGGCGAGCCCAGCGCCTGGCAGGACGTCCACTGGGAGGTGCTCGCGCTCGCGGACCCCGCCGCCGCGCTCGCCAAGTTCAACGCCACGCCCAGCTACACCGGCGAGGACGGCGAGACCCGCGCGCACACCTACCACTGGCTGCACGCGCTGGACGCGCTCGGCGTGCTCGAGCCGTCCGTCACCGGCACCGTCCCCACCTCCGCGGTCTTCGCGAAGGGCGGCGAGCGCACCTACGTGGCCTACAACCCGGACTTCGCCCCGGCGCGCGTGGACTTCACGGACGGCAAGTCCCTGGAGGTCCCGGCCCGGACGCTCCTCTCTGGCAAGGGCGCGGTGCTCCCGCCGCTCCCGGGCTCGGACGCCGGGACGACCGGCCCCGCGGCAGACGGGGGCGGCGTGGACAGCCCCTCGCCGGACGGCGGCGCGGTCTGCGCGCAAGGCTGCGGCTGCAGCGGCGCAGGCCGCGCCTGGGCGCCCTTCCTCGGCCTGGCGCTGCTCGGGCTGCGCCTGCGGAGGCGCCGACAGGGCTAGGCGCCTTCCTTATTTCGCGGCGGAAATGCGACCGGAAAATGCACCCCGCATCTGGGCCGGTGCATGGGGCGGCTCTTCGCCCCTTTTGGAGACCGTCCCGATGATCCGCACGTCCTCGCTTGTCCTGCTCGTCGTCTGTGCCTCCACCCTCACCGCCTGCGGCGACTGGCGAAAGAAGACCGGCCCCACCGCGCTCTCCCTCGCCAGCTACGGCAAGAAGAGCGACACGCTCGGCGACGGCCGCAAGTGCACCAGCGACCTGGAGGGCTACGGCCAGTGCAACTCGGGCGCGGAGATCGCCTTCTGCAAGAGCGGCAGCTGGATCACCCTCAACTGCTCGGACCTCGCCGCCGAGGAGGGCGCGGACGGCTCGTGCAAGGAGGACGACAAGGCGAAGAGCGTGGACTGCAAGATTGAAGGCGGCGAGGAGGAGGGCGAAGGCGAAGGCGAAGAGGGCGGCTTCTAGCCTTCCCTAAGGCTCGGCCTCGAGCATCCGCTGGAGGCTGACGTCCAGCTGTTGGTCCATGGCGCGGAAGAGGCTGTCCAGCGAGGCCTCGCTGAGCTTCAGCTTCTGCAGCAGACACGCGCGGGTGGTGGTCAGCAGCCGCTCGCGCGCGGCGGCGATCCACCGGGCGGCGGTGGCCCGGTGGACGCCATACACCTGCCCGAGCTGATCGATCCCCGCCCCCGCCACCAGGTGCAGCCGCAGGCAGCTGCGCTCGCGCTGGGGCAGCGCCTCGAGCGCCGCCTCGAAGCAGGCGCGGAAGCTCACGTCGAACTGGCGGCGCATCAGCGCGAGCTCCGGGCTGTCGTCCAGCGGCAGCTCCGGCAGCTCGCTGCCGGCGGGCGGCTCGCGCTTGTGCTCGCGCAGCCAGGTGAGCGCCTCGCGCACGGCGGAGGCGCGCAGCCACCCGGCGAGCGGACCGCGGCCGATGTAGTCGGCGATCCGCGGGGCGCGCGCACCGCTGGCGAGGAAGAGCCGCGCGCGCAGCCGCTGCTCCACGTCCTCGCCCGCGCCGGCGGGCACCAGCCGGCGGATGGCCAGCCGCACATCCTCCCAGAGCCGCTCGCCCAACAGCTTGAGCGCGAGCGCGTCCCCCGAGGCGCAGCCGCAGGCCACGTAGAGATCTCCCAGGTGCACGTCCACCAGCCGGGCCGCGGCGCTCTCCCCCTCCGGCAGCCGCTCGGCCACGTAGGCCGCAAAGGCCTCCTCGGAGAGCTCCAGCGGCGCCCACGCCTCGCGCGCGGCGCGCAGGTGCGGCTGCAGCGCGTTCTGCAGCATCAGCTCGGTCACGGCGGCGCACCCTAACAACGCCGGACACCGCGCCACAAACGGCCGGCACGGCGGCGTGACGGGGGTGCTAAGGGGGCCGCCATGCCCCAGTCCGCGCTCGCCGAGCTGCTCTCCCCCTTCGCCCACGGACCCCGCCGATGAGCCGGCGCGCGGTGGTGGTGGGGAGCGGACCCAACGGGCTGGCGGCGGCCATCCGCCTCAGCGAGCTGGGGTGGAAGGTGACCGTGCTCGAGGCGCGCCCCACCGTGGGAGGCGGCGCGCGGACGGCGGAGCTCACCCTCCCCGGCTTCCGCCACGACATCTGCAGCGCCATCCACCCGCTCGGGGCCGCGTCGCCGTATCTCGAGTCCCTGCCCCTGGCGAAGTACGGGCTGGAGTGGATCCACTCGCCCGCGCCGCTGGCCCACCCACTGCCGGATGGGCGCGTGGCGGTGCTGGAGCGCTCGCTGGAGGAGACGGCACGGACGCTCGAGAACGCGCACGACGCCGCGGCCTGGGTGCGCTTCTTCCGGCCGTTCGTGGAGCGCTGGCAGGCGCTCTCCGGGGACGCGCTGGGCCCCGTCACCACCCGCATCCCCAAGGCGCCCTTCCTGCTGACGCGCTTCGGGCTCCCGGCGCTCGAGTCCTGCACCGGCTTCGTGCAGTCGCGCTTCGAGGGCGCGCTCGCCCAGGCGCTCTTCGCCGGCTGCGCCGCGCACTCCTGCGCGGACCTGGACGTGCCCCTCACCGCTTCGGCCGGGCTGATGCTGGCGATCGCCGGCCACGCGGTGGGCTGGCCGTTCGCCAAGGGCGGCTCGCAGGCCATCGCGGACGCGCTGGCGGCCCATCTGAAGGCGCTGGGCGGCGAGGTCCGCACCGGCGTCCCCGTCCGCACGCTGGCGGAGCTCCCCGCGCACGACGTGGCCCTCTTCGACACCTCCGCCGAGCAGCTGGTGGCGCTGTGCGGGGACGCGCTCCCCGCCAGCTACCGCCGCGCCGTCTCCCACTTCCGCCGCGGCCCCGGCGTCTTCAAGCTCGACTACGCCCTGAAGGAGCCGCTGCCCTGGCGCGCCGCCGCCTGCCGCCGCGCCTCCACCGTGCACGTGGGCGGCGCGCTGCAAGAGCTGCGAGAGGGAGAGAAGGCGGTGGCGCAGGGGCGCGTGCCGGAGCGCCCGTACGTGCTGGTCGCCCAGCACACGCCGTTCGACCCCACCCGCGCGCCGGCGGGGCAGCACACCGCCTGGGTGTACTGCCATCTGCCCAACGGCTCCACCGCGGACGTCACCGCGCAGGTGGAGGCGCAGCTCGAGCGCTTCGCGCCGGGCTTCCGCGACGTCGTCCTCGCCCGGCGCGCGATGGGCGCCCCGGACTTTCAGGCCTACAACCCCAACTACGCGGGCGGGGACATCTCCGCCGGCGCCATGGAGGGGCGGCAGATCTTCTTCCGCCCGGCGCTGCGCCGCGTCCCCTACGCCACCGGCAACCCGAAGGTGTTCCTCTGCTCGGCGTCCACGCCGCCTGGCCCCGGCGTCCATGGGCTCTGTGGCTTCTTCGCCGCCGAGGCCGTGCAGCAGGCCTTTCCGCCCGGGCGCGCGTCGTAGCCCGCGAAGCAACGCGCCGCCTTTCTGCCGCGGCCTTCCTGTTGCGAAGCGCCGGTGAATTGCCTACTCAACCGCGGATGACCCACTCGCTCTTCGGACGCCTCGTCGCTGTTGCCGTGCTCTGCCTCGCGCCGGTCGCCCTCGCGGACGCCGCCATCGGCGCCGCCGCCCCGGACTTCGCCCTCACCGACCTGGACGGCAAGCCGGTCAAGCTCGCCGACTACAAGGGCAAGACCGTGGTGCTCGAGTGGTTCAACCCGGACTGCCCGTTCGTGAAGGCCTCCCACTCCAAGGGCTCGCTGGTGGACACCGCCAAGAAGCAGACCGCCAAGGGCGTGGTCTGGCTCGCCATCAACTCCGGCGCCCCGGGCAAGCAGGGCACCGGTGCCCAGAAGAACAAGGACGCCGCCAAGGCGTTCGGCCTCACCCACCCGGTCCTGCTCGACGAGAGCGGCAAGGTCGGCAAGAGCTACGGCGCCACCAACACGCCGCACATGTTCGTGATCGACAAGGCCGGCAAGCTCGCCTACGCGGGCGCGATCGACAACTCGCCGGACGGCGAGGGCGGCTCCCCCACCGGCGGCAAGCTCGTCAACTACGTGGACGCCGCGCTCGAGGACCTCTCCGCCGGCCGTCCGGTGAAGACCACCACCACCAAGGCGTATGGCTGCGGCGTGAAGTACGGCGGCTAAAGCGCGGTACGCTTCGGCCCACCATGAAGACCCGCTCGCTCCTCTTCGCCCTCCTGCTCCTCGCCGGCTGCAAACGCGAGGAGCCCGCGCCCGGCGCCGCCGCGTCAGCGCCGTCCGCGAAGGAGAAGGTGAAGGCGTACGAGGTGACCGCCACCGTGGCCTCGCCGGTGCTCAAGGGCGCCGGCGGCGCCCTGGTGGCGAAGGTGGTGGCCACCGAGGGCTTCCACGTCAACCCGGACTACCCCTTCAACTTCCGCCCAGAGGGCAGCAGCGAGCACGTGGCCTTCGAGCAGAAGCGCTACGAGCTCAAGGACGCGGCGGAGAAGACGGCCTGCGCCAAGTCCCCGGCGGACACGTGCGAGCTCAAGGCGACAGTGCCCTTCACCACCAGCACCTCGGGCTCTGCGCGCGTGGCCGGCGTGCTCGCGTTCAGCGTGTGCGATCCGAATCAGTGCTTGATCGAGAAGGTGCCGGTCTCCGCCGCGGTCACCGTGGACTGAGCGTGGGAAGCGGCCGCCGCTCATCGTGGAGCAGAAGGTGCCCTGCAGGGGCATGAACGCTCCACAATGCAGGGTCGCCCGCGCGGGGGCGGCCAGCCCCGAGCGCCCACGACCTCCGCCGTGGCTGTGCAACCCACCGCGGGTGGAGCGCTCCGCCGAGGGGCCCATGCATGCAGGGCGAGGGCGAACCCAGGCCACCACGGTCCCTACGGGCCTGCTCCGGACCTCCACTCGGGCTCACCTCACGGGCTCGCGTGGGCTGAGCGGAGCTAGGCGCGCTTGTTCGTGCGGCTGGCCTGGTACCGGTCGATGAACCCGCGGACGAACGTCTTGTCGTCGTCGTTGAGCCGCTCGAGCCGCACGCCGAAGCCCTTCGGGTAGGCGGCGTTGATCAAGTTCTCCCAGACCACGCTGCCGCGAGAGCGGATCTCCTTCGCCGGCGTGGCGAAGCGCAGGAGCACATCCAGCCAGGTCCCCAGCGGCGCCAACCGCAGGCACGGCAGGAAGAGCCCGCCGGTGCCGAAGTTCACCAGCTTGTGCTCGGTGAACATGGAGGCGTTGCTGAAGTCCACGTCGATGTGGACCTCGATCTTCCCGTCCGCCGGGCGCGTGAGCAGCTTCACGCCAGGCGCCGGACCCGCCGAGGCCTGGGCGATGGGTGGCGGCACTGCCGCAGGGGGCGGCCTCGCGGGCGGCAGCGCGGCCTTCATCGCCCGCTCCTGCTCCACCATCCGCCCGGAGAGGTACTGGAACATCTCCATGTGCGCCCGCAGCAGCTCCGGGTGGACGTCCTTCGCCAGCCGCGCCGGGTGGTAGGGCTTGGCCAGCGCCAGGAAGCCCTGCCGGTAGGTGGAGAGGTCCGCGGAGGCGCTCACGCCGAAGAGCGCGTGCGTGGGCAGCGACTGCACCCGCTGGAGCTCCGCGCGCACCCGGGCGGCCTGGGCCGCCTCCTGAACCGCCTTGGCGTCCGCGCCGGGCGAGAGGACCCGCACCACCTCCGGGAAGGTGCTCAGCGGCTGCCAGAGCACTCCATCGCGCGAGACCTGGGTGAAGTCCGCCAGCCGCTTCGCGGTGGCGAGATCCCGGAGGACCTCCAGCCCCACCGGACCAAGGACGAGCCCTTGGTGATCTTGAATCCAGTAGCTCGCCATACCGACCGGTAAGGCTCGCCCAACGGGCGCAGGGCAGTCCAGGCGGCGCGTTCCCTACCTTTGTCTCCAGCGCGGCCGCGTCATGGACGAACGGGATCAAAGCGACTTTGCAAAGAAGCGACGCGCCTGCTCGAGGAGCGCCCGGTGGATCGCGCCGCGGTCCACGGCCGCCGCGTCCTCGCACAGCTCAGGCACGCGCCGCGCCATGGCGGCCGGGCAAGGGGCGAGAAAGACATAGTGGCCCGCGTCCACCGACTCGAAGCCAGCCAGGTTCGGCAACGCCTCGCGCAACGGCCGGGCGTGCTCCTCCGGGAGAAGCACCGCGTCTTGCGCGGCCTCGACGAGGAAGACGGGGGCCTTCAGACCGGACAGCTGCTCCGGCCCGAAGAGGTGCGCGAGCGGGGCCATCGCGAAGACGGCCTTCACCCGCGGGTCTCGCATCGTCGGCGCGCGGTCCAGCACGCGGCGGACCTTTTGCCCGCACAGCTCCGCGTCC
The DNA here is from genome assembly GCA_044229415.1 of Myxococcaceae bacterium. Lineage (GTDB taxonomy): Bacteria > Myxococcota > Myxococcia > Myxococcales > Myxococcaceae > JBGATB01. The sequence continues at coordinate 90,194 of JBGATB010000001.1, forward strand.
TTGGCGTGGCGCGCGCAGTAGCCGTCGAAGCGGGAGAGATCCGGCACGGCGCCGCCGAGCACCAGCGCCGTGTAGCCGCCCGCGGAGAAGCCGAGCGCCCCCACCCGCGTGGCGTCCAGCCGCGCGCCCAGCCCGGGCTCCGCCAGCGCCGCCTCGAGCGCCGCGCTCAGCTGCCCCGGCCGGCCCAGCAGCACCCGGTCCGTGCCGAAGCCGCTCGGGTCCCGGAAGCTGTCCCCCACGTGCTCCACCGAGACGACGGCGAAGCCGCTCTGCGCGAGCCCCGTGGCGAGATCATGGTGGCCGAGCATGGAGCCGCCGTGCCCGTGCGAGAGCAGCACCACCGGCCAGCGCTCGCCCGCGGGCGCCGCGCCCGGCGCCGCCTGCACCTGGTACGGGCCGAGCGCCATGCCCGCTCCCGGCGGCGCGCTGGACGGGTAGAAGAGCAGCGCGGGCAGCGGGCCCCGGGTGAGCGGATCCACCGCCGCGAGCTCCCGCAGCCCCACCGAAGTCTCGCTCGAGGCGGCGCTCGGCACGGCGCGGGTGCAACCCACGAACAGCAGCAGCAGACAGGGACCGAAGCGCATGGGGCGTCACTGTAGGAGGCGCCGGCCCGCGAGAACAAGCGCCCGCGCCTACCTGTGCCATCCCACGTCGGCGACGCGCGTCACTGCAGGCAGAGCCAAGACGGCGGCGCATCGCCGCCCGGCAGCAGGCCGGGCAGCTCGCCCACGGAGACGACGCCGGGCGGCACCACCATCGCCGGCAGGGGCGGGAAGGCCCAGGGCCTGCCCATGTCCGTGGCGCTGTCCTGCGCGGTGAACTGGACCGGCGCCGGCGGTCCGGGCGGCAGCACCACCGCCGTTATCCCCATGGCGCTCACCGGCGCGGCGGCGTCCACGAAGAACCCGCGGGCCGACTGCAGCGGCGCCGGTCCAACGCCGGGCGGGGCCCAGTTGATGGGCAACACCTGCCCCGCGGATGCCTTCACCGCGGTGCCGAACGCGGGCACGCGCAGCGAGGACGGGCCGGGCATGTAAAGGAACCAGAGCGCGAGCCCGCCCGTCTTCGCCGGGTCCACCAGGTCCGCCGCGGTGGTGACCGTGCCCTGCGCGGTGAGGTACTTGGCCACCGCCTCCACCACGCCCGCGTCGCTGGCGGCGAGCGAGGAGACCATCAGGCACTCGTAGGAGTTGCCGGTGGCCACCGGCCGCAGCGACAGCGTGGGGAGGAACTTCCCCGGCGGCAGCCCCGGCGGCCCCTGGTTGACGGCCTGCGCCGCGCCCGCGGCGGTGAGCAGCGGGAAGTACGGGGGCCCCACGCGCGTCTCCACGTGCTCCACGCGGAAGGTGCCGTTCGCGCCGGTGGCGGCCTCGGCGGCGTAGCGCGGCGTAGCGCTGGCCGGGTCGAACAGGTGGACCTGGGCGCCCTTCACCTGCGACCAGTCGAAGAGCGGCGTGCCGGGGACGGTAATCGGCGGCAGCTCGCAGGGCTGGGCGCAGGTGAGGAACCGGTAGGCATAGGCCTCCAGGTCCCAGAGGAAGCCGCCCACGCGGGCGCCCTCGTTGACGGCCTCGCCCACAGGGGCGGGGGTGAGGGTGGAGGGGAGCTTGGCGCCCGGCTCGTCCGAGCGCGGGAGCGGGAAGTCACAGGCCGCCAAGAGCAAGAGCAGCGCGGGCAGTCGCAAGGTGGGCATGCGTCAGCGCTCCGGGAGGATGTGCGTGGCGGGCGGCGTGAGCACGTGGCAGCCCGAGGCGCAGCTGGAGAAGGGGGTGGGCTCCACGGTGTCGTCCCGGTCCGTGGTGAATTGCAGCCGGGCGAACTCGTTGCCGTGCAGCTGGAGGTGGCAGGAGGAGCAGACCGCGTAGCTGGGGGCGAGCGTGCTCTCGCGCGTGAGGTGGCAGGTGGCGCAGTCGTTCTTCGGGCGCGGGTACTTGGGCGAGAGCATGTGCAGCCGGTGCACGAGCGAGAAGATCTGCCCGTCCGGCCCGGTCGCGAAGTCCTGCCGGTTGTGGCAGGCCTTGCACCCCTCCACGAACTCCACCGGGAAGCCGTGGCGCACGTTGTCCAGGGAGAGGACGCCGCGGTGGCACAGCTGGCAGTTGCCGATCCGCCCCGGGAACGAGGTGCGCTTGGCCTGCCCCACCTGGAAGTAGAACGGCACCGCCTTGGTGAAGCGCTCGCCGTGGAACTGCCGATGCGTCTTGAGCGCCACCACGTACGTGCCCGGCGGCGCGTTCTCCGGCACGCGGAAGCGCCGCGTGGTGGGCGGCGCCAGGTCCGCGCCGCCCGGCACCACGCCCACCACGCTGAGCACGTTGGGGATGATGTCGAAGCCGGTGCCGACCGTGTCGGTGGTGGAGCCCTCCACGAAGTCCTGCAGCATCAGGAACGTGTCCTTCTTCAGCTCATAGAAGGGACGCATCTGCTGCAGGGGCCCGGCGAGCACCATGCCCATGATGGTGTCGCGCTCGCCGGTGGTGAGCGCGAAGGGGCTGAAGTAGAGCAGCCCGTTCGAGTCGCCGCGCTGCTGCTCGTTGTAGGTGAAGAAGCGGTCTCTGGGGTGGAGCCGGTTGCCCGAGCCGTCCCGCACCGCGAGCGTCACCTCGAAGCGCTCCCCGGGCGCGTAGGCCTCGCCGTCCGCGGGCGGGGTGAAGCGGACCTCCGGCGCGAGCCCGAAGTCGCAGGGCACCTTGCGGCTGTCGTCGTCCCCGGCGAAGCAGGTCTCGGCCAGCGTGTCCGCCTGGACGAAGCTCACCGGGAAGTAGAAGGGCTGGGACGGGCGCAGGCTCCAGGTCACCCGCAGCGCCCCCGCGCCCGCCAGCTCCGAGGAGAGCTTGAACGTCTTTTCCGGGTGCGTGGTGCCGTGCATCTCGAAGCGCACCGAGGTGCTGGACGAGAGCGGCCCGGGCGGCGGGAACGCCGGCGGCGGCGGCGGGATGGGCTGCGGCACCAGGTCTCCCGGGAACCGAGGCGGGCCGAACGGGCCGTAGCGCCAGATCGTCTGCGTGTGGCCGCCGATCGGGTTCTGCACGAAGAAGTCCCGCCGCGTGTAGGAGATCTGCTGGCGGACGTTGGCCTCCGCGTCCAGCACCTCGAGCAGGAAGGTGTCGTCCGTCTCGCGCTGCCAGGCCGCCCCGCCGAACATCACCTGCCGGTCGAACGCCCACGGCGCCTGGGACGCGCCCGAGGCCATGATGTCGTCGTTGACCAGGCCAAAGCCCGTCCAGTCGAGCATCGCGAAGTCGGGCGCGGCGCGCATCCAGCGGACGGGCGCGGCGCTGTCGGCTGGGTCCTTGTGCGCGTCCAGCACCATGTTGGTGACCGCGAACTGGCCGAGGAAGTACGTGGTGCCGCTCACCAGCGTCAGGGTGGCGCCGCCGGGCGTGGGCGCGGGCTGACCGGGGAACGGCGGCGCGGTGGCGCAGCTGTCCGGGTACGGGATGTTGGCGCTGCCCTTCGCCAGGCGCTCGCCGGTGGCGAGGATGGCGCAGCCGTTGAACTGCTGCAGGCCCAGCCGGATGGCGCCGGACGCGGGGCCCGCGTACGGGTCGAAGGCCTTGGCCCCGCGGGAGATGCCGGTCTCCGCCCCCTGCGTGTCGAAGAAGCTGCACGAGGAGAGCGCGAGCAGGGCGCCCACCAGCGCCGAAAGCATGGCCAGGCGCGTGACGTTCATGGAGGGCCTCATCAGTAGGTCACCTTCAGCTCGCCAAACAGCCGCAGCCCCGCCGCCGGGAAGCCGGACGACTCCTCGTAGTGCATGTCGAAGAGGTTGGCGGCGAAGAGCGACAGGGAGATCCCGCGGTAGACGTTGACGCCCACCCGCGCGCTCACGTCCAGGTACCCGGTGAGCGTGACGTGGCTGCCGTCCGCGAGCAGCCCGGGGTCCTGCCGCGAGGTGACGTAGACGGCGTACAGGTCCGCGAAGAAGAGGTCTCCCCGCGCCGCGTGGGCGCGCAGGAAGATCCGGTGCTCGGGGGCGTAGTCCAGCGGCGTCTCCGTCCCCTCCACCAGCGAGCGCGCCCGCAGGTACTGGTAGCCCGCGTCCACCCGCGTCCCCGCCAGCGCCACCAGCGAGGCCTCGGCTTCAAGCCCGTAGATCCGCGCGTCCCCCATGTTCTCGAACTGGGAGAGCGAGCCCTGGAGGAACTGCTGGGAGATGAGGCCGCGCGCGTATTCGGCGAAGCCGGTGACGTTGAGCCGCAGCGTCCGCTCGATCGGCCAGAGGTCCGCGGAGAACTCGAAGGAGTCCAGCGACTCCGCCTTCAGCTGCGGGTTGCCCAGCAGCGTGGCGCCGTACATCTGCTGGCTCATCGCCAGCTCCGCCGGCGAGGGGGCGCGGAAGGAGTGGCCGTAGCGCAGGCTCAGCGTCGCCACGTCACCCAGGTGGCGCAGCAGCGTCACCCGCGGGCTCAGGTGCGAGCTGGGCTGCTTCCAGACGGCGGCGGACATCGCGGTCTGGTCGTAGCGGGCGCCGACGAAGGCCACCCAGTCCCGGAGCGCGCGCACCTCCACGTCCGCGAACGCGCCGAAGGAGAGGACGCCCAGCTGGTCGGGCGTGAGGCCCTCCAGCAGGTTGCTGCTGTTGAGCGTGTCCGCCTTGAGGTCCAGCCCCACCGTGGCGGCCAGCTTCTCCCCCTGGTAGACGGCCCGCACCTCGCCGCCGAGCCGCCGCCGCTTGCCCACGGCCACCTGCAGCTCCTGGACGATCTCGTTCTCCAGCGTCACCTCTCGCCGCTTCTGCAGCCAGTACAGCTCGCCGAAGAGCTCCAGCCCGTCCGCCACCTCCTTCTTCACGGTGGCGGAGGCGGTGAAGGTCTGCACCTGCTCCCGGTCGTTGGGCGTGTAGTGGCAGCGGCCGCAGTTGCCCACCGTGGTGAAGTGCGCGCCGCCGGGGCGCCCGAGCGTGGCCTGGGTGAACCCCACGTCCAGCGTGGCCGGGCCGTAGGTGACCTTGCCGGCCACGTGCTGCAGGCGCGTCCACTCCTGCTGGTCCACCACGCCGCGCGCGGGGTCGCTGAGCAGCTCGGGCCCGTTGCTGCGCATGCCCTCGTAGGTGACCAGCGCCCCCACCGGCCCCAGCTTCGCCGCGGCGGTGGCCTGGGCGCGCAGCGTGGCGTACTGGCCGGCCATCACGCGCGCGTCCACGCCGGCGGTGTGGCCTTCTGCGATCAGGTCCTCCGGCCGGCGGGTGACCATGTTGATCACCCCGGAGAAGGCGTTGGTGCCGTAGAGCGAGGCACCCGGGCCGCGCAGCACCTCGATCTGCTTCACGTTGCCCAGCGGCGTGGTCTCGTCCGGGTAGAAGATGCCCGTCCAGGGGTCCGTCTCCGGCCGCCCGTCCCGCAGCAGGAGGAGCCGGTTGGAGAGGAAGTTGGAGGAGAGCCCGCGCGCGCCCACCACCGCCTTGCGCATGGCCCCGCGCCGGCAGCTGAGCCCCTGCACGTACTGGAGCGCATCGCAGAGCGTGAACCGCCCGGTGCCATCCAGGTAGTCCGACGTCAGCACCGCCGCGCTCACCGGCGAGTCGCGCAGCGAGGTGAGGCGCTTGGTGGCCGTGGTCAGCGGCGCGCCCAGCAGCTCCGAGAGATCCAGGTCCGCCACGTCCACGCCCGGAGGCGGATCCGGCACGCCGGCGTCCGTCCCCTCCGCGTTGGCTACTGAAGACTTCGCCACGACCAAGGCGAGCACGCAGACCACCGCGTGCAGGCCACGCGCGAGGCGCATCGTTCCCCCTCCGCTGTGAGGCGTCGGAGGCGAAGCCTAACGTGAGAAAGCGGAAAGTCCTTCAAGGGGCAAAGTGCGAGCTTGTGCGCGCGCGCCTCCTCCGCACTCCTCGGAGGTGGATCAGGCTCGCCGGCGCCGCGCCCCCATCGCCGCGAGCAACCCGAGCGCCGCGAAGAGCAGCGCCGGTCCGCCACCGCCCGCGCCACAGCCGCAGCCGCGCGGCCCATCGTCCGGGCCTTCGTCACCGCCGTCCGCCCCGGGCGCGCCGGCGTCTTTGCGGGAGCCCGCGTCCGCCAGCACGGTCCCGGCGTCCGCCACGGTCCCCGCGTCCTTGCCGCTCCCCGCGTCCACGGGCGCGCCCGCATCCGGGGTGCCGGCATCCGCGCCCACGCAGGCGGCGTTCACGCAAGTGAGGCCCGCGGCGCAGACGTTGTTGCCGTCGTCGATCAGGCCGTTGCAGTCGTCGTCCGTGCCGTTGCAGCTCTCCGGGACGATCGCCCCGCTGCAGCCGCAGACGTTGGGCATTCCCCCGCCGCCGCAGGTGGCGCGGCCGCCGCCGCAGGTGCCGCAGTCGAAGGTGCCGCCACAGCCGTTGCTCACCTCGCCGCAGTCCCTGGACGCGCAGGCCACCGCCCGCGTGAGCGGCGTGCAGCCGCAGACGTTGGGCGTGCCCCCGCCGCCGCAGCTCTGGGGCGCGGCGCAGGTGGTGGGGCAGGTGAGCTGGCCGCCGCAGGCGTCCGCCACCGCGCCGCACCTGGCGCCGGCGCAGGCGGAGGCGGTGGAGGCGCGCACGCAGAGGGAGAGCGTGGACTGCGCGGCCCTGTCCCCCTGCGAGGTGCCCAGCAGGTCCACCGAGTTGCCCCAGCCGCTGAGGGTCACCGGGCCCTGCACGCTGGCGCCGGGGGTCCACTTGAACTCGAACCGGACGTTCCCGGTGGCGTCCTTCTCCCGCGGCGCGCTGTGGGTGAGCGCGGTCCCGGCGGGGTTGAGCCGCTGGCCGGCGGACGGGGTGAAGGTGCCGGCCTGGCTCGCCGTCACCAGGAACCCGGCGTGGGTCCCGTTGGTGGAGGAGACGGAGAGCGTGAAGACGCCCGCCTGCGCGGGGCCGAGCGTCATCGTCGGGCCGAGCGTGACCGTGGGGGCAGTGCCGCCGGTGTGGCAGGCGTTGCAGCCGTTGACCCCCACCGAGTTGACGCCGCCGGAGCTGGCGAGCGCGGCCGAGGCAACGAGTGACGAGACGAGCGCGGCGAACCTCAAGGCGAGACCTCCCATCGGCGTGAGGGCGCGCACCCTAGGGCGCGCCCTCGCCGAGCGGCCAGTGCGCAGAGGGCACGGGCCGTTGAGCGATCGGAAACTCGGGCTCGGGGGTTTTAAAGGCCCCCGTCAATTGCGGCGCTACCCGAGCGCCTCGGCGCACTTGGCGCAGACCGGCTCGCCCCGGGAGATCGCCTCGCTGTACGTCCAGCAGCGCGGGCACTTGGCGCCGTCCGCGGCGACGACTTCCGCGAAGAGGCCGCCCTCGCCCGGCAGCGGCTGCGCGCGCGCCGAGGGCGCGTCCACCAGCTCCACCTGGCTGACGATGAACAGGCCGGGCAGCTCGTCCTTGTGCCTGGCGAGCAGGTCCTTCAGCGGGCCCTTCGCGGAGAGCAGCACCTTGGCCTCGAGCGAAGCGCCGATGATGAGCGGCTGCTCGCCCTCCGGCGCGGGGCCGCCGCCCTTGGCCTTGGCCTCCTCCAGCTTGGCGCGGCAGCGCTGGCACTTCTCCACGTGCTCGGTGACGAGCGCCAGCCCCGGCCCGGAGAGCTTCCCGGCGGCGAGCGCCGGAAGCCACCTCTCCGCGTGGCGCTTCTCCTCCAGCAGCGCCTGCACCCCCAGCCGCACCGCGAAGAGTTGCTGGTAGCGGCTCATCAGCGCGGGATCAGCGGCCTGCGTGCTCTCCGCCGGCATCCCGGCGAGGAAGACCGAAGGCTCCTTCTTGCCGGGCAGCTGCTGCCAGGCCTCTTCGGCGGTGAAGCTCACCACCGGCGCGAGCAGCCGCAGCAGATCTCGGGAGATCTCGAAGAGCACCGTCTGGGCAGAGCGCCGCTTCTCGCCGCTCGCCTTGGACGTGTAGAGCCGGTCCTTGAGGATGTCGAAGTAGAGGGCCGAGAGGTCGGTGGCGCAGAACTCCACGGTGAGGTGGTAGACGAGGTGGAACTCGTACTGCTCGTAGGCCTTGCGCACCTTCGAGACGAGCTCCTGCAGGCGCGCGCGCGCCCAGGCGTCCAGCGGCTGGAGCTTGGCCGCCGGCACCGCGTCCTTCTCCGGGTCGAAGTCGTAGAGGTTGGAGAGCGCGTAGCGGACGGTGTTGCGGACCTTCCGGTAGCCCTCCGAGAGCCCCTTCAAGATCTGCTCGGAGAGCCGGACGTCGTCCCGGTAGTCCGAGGAGGCCACCCACAGCCGCATGATCTCCGCGCCGTGCTGGCTGATGATCTTGTCCGGCAGGACCACGTTGCCCTTGCTCTTGGACATCTTCTCGCCGTTGCCGTCCACGACGAAGCCGTGGGTCAGGCACGCCTTGTAGGGAGACTCGTTGCGCGTCCCCACGCCCACCAGCAGCGAGGAGTGGAACCAGCCGCGGTGCTGGTCGCTGCCCTCCAGATAGAGGTCCACCGGCACGTGCATGCCCGGCCGCTTCGCCGCCACGGCGGCAAAGGAGCAGGCGGAGTCGAACCAGACGTCCAGGATGTCCGTCTCGCGGCGGAACTTGGCGCCGCCGCACTTGCACTTGAAGCCGGCCGGGAGGAACTGCTCCACCGGCGTGCTGTACCAGACGCCCGCGCCGCTCTTCTCCACGGCCTGGGCCACCTTCTCCATCAGCTCCGCGGAGACGTGTGCCTCGTCGCACCCTTCGCAGAGCGCCACCGGGATGGGCACGCCCCACGCGCGCTGGCGGCTGATGCACCAGTCCGGGCGGTTCTCCAGCATGGAGTAGATCCGCTCGCGCCCCCAGTTGGGGACCCAGCTCACCTTGTCGATCGCCTCGAGCGCGCGCTTGCGGAACGCGTCGTGCTCCAGGGAGATGAACCACTGGTTGGTGGCGAGGAAGACGATCGGGTTGTGGCAGCGCCAGCAGTGCGGGTAGCTGTGCTTGACCACGTCCCCCTTGTCGTTGAGCAGCGCGCCCTTCTCCACCAGCAGGTCGACGATCAGCGGGTTGGCCTCGAAGACCTTCTTCCCGGCGAGCAGCGGCCCCACCGAGTCGTCGTAGCGGCCGTCGAACTTGACCGGGTTGTAGATGTCCAGCTTGTTGGCCAGACCGACGACGTAGTCCTCCTGGCCGTGGCCCGGCGCGGTGTGCACCAGCCCGGTGCCGGCGTCCAACGTGACGTGGTCGCCCAAGATCACCGGCGAGACGCGGTCGTAGAACGGGTGCCGGTACTTGAGCCCCTCCAGCTCCTCGCCGGACGCGTAGCCGAGGATCTTCGTGGGGTCCGCGAGCGCCGCCACCTCCACGCCGCCGCCCGGGAGCTTCGCCTCCTTCACCTTCACGTCGTCGGAGATCTCCGCCAGCACGCGGGGGAGCAGGTCCTTGGCCAGCACCAGCACCCGCCCGTCCAGCTCGTAGAAGACGTACTCGAGCTTGGCGTTCACCGCGACCGCGAGGTTCGCCGGGAGCGTCCAGGGCGTGGTGGTCCAGATGACGAAGGCCACCTTCTTGCCGGCAAGCTTGGGCCACTTCTTGGAGAGGTCCCCCTCCGCCGCCATCGCGACATAGATGGAGGGGCTCTCGTGGTCGTCGTACTCCACCTCCGCCTCGGCGAGCGCGGTCTGGTCGGTGATGCAGAAGTACACCGGCTTCTTGCGCCGGTAGAGGAAGCCCTTCTTCGCGAACGTGGCCAGCTCGCGGATCTCCTGGGCCTCGTAGTCGAAGGTGAGCGTCTTGTACGGCTCGCTCCAGCTCGCGAAGACGCCCATGCGGGCGAACTCCGCCTTCTGGATCTCGATGAACTCCTCCGCGTACTCGCGGCACTTCTCGAGCAGCTGGTCACGCGTGAGCGTGCGCTTGTCGATCTTCTTCTCCTTCAGCCGCTTCTCCACCGCCTGCTCGATCGGCAGGCCGTGGGTGTCCCAGCCCGGGACGAAGACGCAGAGCTGCCCCGCCATGTTGCGGTACTTGACGACGAAGTCCTTGAGCGTCTTGTTGAGCGCGTGCCCGGCGTGCAGGTGGCCGTTGGCGTAAGGCGGGCCGTCATGGAACACGAAGGGCTGGGTCTTGGCGTTCTTCTCCAGCAGCCGCTCGTAGATCTTCTCCCCCGCCCACCACGCGAGCATCTTGGGCTCGAGCTGCGCGAGGTTCCCCTTCATGGGGAAGTCGGTGCGGGGGAGGTTGACGGTGTCCTTGCCGGGGGCGTCGCTCTTCGGCTCAGCAGGTTTCATGAGGGTTAAGGGCCGTAACATGGGGATTTGAGGGGATCAATCCACAGTGACGGGAGGAGAGGGCCGCGCTGACGAGGCGTTGGGAACCGACTGGGGGGGCGGAGGTGTCGCAGCCTGTCGGCCGACGCAAGCAGCGAACCCGCCTCATTGTGTAGCGTGCTCCCATGTTCGACGCCGTGACCCGCCCTGCTCCCTCCCTCCGCTCGCGCTTCGGCGCCGGCGCAGGGGTCTCGCTCGCCCTCCACGCGCTGCTCTTCGCCGCGGCCGTGGCCCTCAGCCTGCCGCGCGAGCAGCCGGCCCCGGAGAAGGAGCGCACCTGGCGCCCCGTCATCCCCATGGGCGCCAGGCCACTGCCGAGCAAGGGCTCCAGCACCGGCTCCGCCACGGCGAAGACGCCCGCGGTCAAGCGCAAGAGCACCGCGCTGCGCGCGCCGACCACGGTGCAGCCGCGGCCGCTGGTGCCCGCCGCGCCGCAGGACCTCAGCGTCAGCGACAGCGAGCCTGTCGCCGAGCGGCTCGGCGTTCCGGACGGCAGCGACACCGGCTCGCCGGATGGCACCAGGGACGGCTCGCCGGATGGGCTGCCCGGCGGCGGCGGTGGCGAAGAGATCGCCGCCTTCACCCAGGGGATGACGCGGCCGCAGCTGCTCGCCGGCCCCGCCATCGCCTACCCGCGCGAGGCGATCGAAGCGCACGTGGAGGGCACCATGCTCGCCAGGTGCGTGATCACCACCGCCGGCACGCTCGAGGACTGCCGCATCATCAAGGGGCTGGCGTACATGGACCAGCCGGTCCTCGCGGCGCTCGCGCGGTACCGCTTCTCCCCGGTGACCTACGAGGGGCGCCCCGTCGCGGTGCAGTACGTCATCCCGATTCGGGTCGTCGCGCGGTAGGGCACCCACGCCCGCGACTGCGTGCGGCGCCCTGCCAAAAGGCCCTGAGGGACCGAGCCAAGGAAAGGGTCGCGATCGTCCCCGCGCGCATGGTTCCCGCGGCGCGGCGCTCGAGGCCTCGGTGGGTAGCAGTGCCCCGGTGTCCGCAGAGGGAGCACGCTGGTGGGGAAGTTCTTCATGACGCCAGCATGAAGAACTTCCCCACTACGCGCCGCCCCCTGTCCGCCGCGCCGACTCCGGTCGCGCGCCCACCGCGATCGCCGAGGCTGTGCAACCCACCGCGGTCTCGAGGCGCCACCGCGGGAACCATGCGCGCTCGGCGAACGCACGAGTGAACCCACTCGGAGCCCTCCCTGCCAGCCGGCGCAAGAGCTCACCGCTGCGGTGAGATCACCACGAACGCCCCCTTCTCCTCCGCCTGGAGCCGGTGCGGCGCCAGCGCTTGGAGGAAGAGCGCGTAGGCCTCCTCCGCCGTCAGCGTGGCGCCCTTGGGCATGACCACGGTGAGCGGCACGTCCTCCGTCCCCGGCGCGAGCACGAAGCTCTTGCACGTCAGGTCCGCCATCGTCTGCACCGCCTTGCGCAGCACGAGCCGGTCGAAGAACAGCGAGAAGCGCCCGCCCCGCTCCGCTGGGCACGCCGCGCGCTGCGTCGGCTCCACCTTCCCTGCCTCCTCGGCGCTCGCCACCCCCGCCGTCGCGAGCGTCACCACCGGAAGAAACGTCCTGGTCCATCGCCTCATCGCCACGCGCTCCTGTGAAGGGTCAGTCCCGTTAGCCTTCGCAAGGGCGGTGCCACGCTGCCTGCAGAGAGGAGCCGGCGCGAGCGCGTCAGGGCCCCGTGACAGTTCGGCGTGCGGCGCAGCGCCCGCCGCGCCGGAACGTCACTTCCGGCGCCAGATGAGCCCGCCACCACCGCCGATGAAGACGTCCCCCTCCGGTGCTGAGTAGAGCGCCTGGAGGGACAAGGAGGTGAGCCGCTTGCCCTCCTGCCGCCAGCTCCCCGCGCTGCGATGGTAGAGCTGCCCGCTGGTGCACAGCGCATAGGCCTCGCCGCCGCCAGCGCCCACCGCCAGCACGGCCTCGCTCGTGCCCATCCCCAGCGGCTCGGTGTTCCACACCCCGCCCACGCGGTGCAGCAGCAGCCCGTCCCCTCCGCCGAGGAAGAGCTCCCCGTCCGGCCCCTCCCAGGCCGCGTTGAGCGAGTTGGCCCCGCAGCCTGGCACCGGGAAGGGCGCGAAGGCGCCGCCGGCCTTCCGCACCCCGGCGCAGTTGGCGCCCACCGCGAGCACCTCCACGCCGGGCCGCCCGGTCACGGCGAAGAGCGGCGCCACCACCGCGGTCTGGCTCACCACCGTCCAGTCGCTGGCGGCCGCCCCCACCGGCTTCTCCAGCCACGCGCCCTCCGCGCCCACCGCGTACACCACGCTCCCGTCCGTCCACGCGGCATAGAGCGCAGGCCCGCCGCTGCGCTCCACCGCCCACTTCCCGTAGCGGCGGGAGATCACCACCCCCTGCTCGCCCACGGCGTAGAGCTCCTGCGGGGAGACCGCCACCGCGCCGTTCAGGGTGAGCGGGGTGAGCCCCTGGGCCTCGCGCGTCCAGGCGTCGCCGTTCTTGTGGAGCACCGCCCCGCCCTCTCCCACCGCGTACACGTCCTTCGCGGAGCTCCCCACCAGCGCGTTCACGTCCACCGCGAGCGGTCCGCCGCCCGCGGTCCGCCGCCACGGCCCGCTGCCGCCGCCCTCGTTGAGCCACAGCTCCGCGCCGGCGACCGCGTAGAGCCCCTTCGGCTCCACCACCGCGAGCGTGGAGATGGTCTGTGAGGTGAAGCTGTCGGCCAGCCAGTTGGCGCCGCTTCGGTAGAGGAAGGTGCCGCCAGCGCCCGCCACGAACAAAGGGCCGTCGTTCTGCACGCCCGCCACCGCCAAGAGCTCCGGCATCCCCAGCCCGCTCACCGGGGTCCACGTCCCCCCGCCTCGGCGCAGGAGCGTCCCTTCCGTCCCCGCCGCGTGCGCCTCCCCGGTCATCACGTCCACCCAGACCGCGTTGAGGTGGCTCAGCGTCAGCCCCGCTCCCTCCACCGCGCAGCTGGTGCTCGCGGGCACGTTCACGCTCTTGCAGGCCACCAGCGTGCCGAAGGCGCCCACCGCCAGCCCCAGCCCGGCGAACGGGTAGTAGGTGACGGCGCGCAGCTCCCCGGCCACCGGCGAGCTCAGCCGGCGCCACGTGCCGGTGGCGAGCTGGTCCCGCGCGTAGAGCCGGCCGTCCGCCGCGGCGGCGAAGGCGCGCAGGGAGGGATCGCACGCCACCGCCCGCAGCGGCACGTTCGCGTCCGGCAGGAGCTCCGGCACCCAGCCCGCCGAGTTGCGCCGCAGCACCTGCCCGTTGTCTCCCACCGCGAAGGCGAGCGTCGCGAACAGGCAGCTGGACACCGCGCGCAGCGCGCCGGCGGTGGTGGGGCGCCAGTCGTACTCCCAGCTCGTGCCGTTGTGCCGCAGGATGCTGCCGCTCTCGTCGAGCACGTAGAGCTGGTCGATGGCCCAGCCGGTGACCGCGCGCACCGGGTTGCCCTGCGGCAGCGGGCTCTGCCAGCACAGCGGCCCGTCGCACGCGCCAGTGAGGCAGCTGGGGTTGTCCGGCGAGGGCTGCGCCAGCACCAGCTCCGGGCAGCCGCTGGGAGACTGGGGATCCAGCCGGCAGACCTTCAGCCCCTCGGTGGTGCACAGCGTGGAGTCCAGGATGCACGCGCCGGGGCACCCGTCCGTGCAGCCCACGCCGGCATCGGTGCGGCCACAGCTCTGCGGCTGCGGACAGACGGGGACGAGGCTCACCCACGCCGGACAGCCGCCCGCCCCCGCCAGGCAGACGTCCACCCCACCCGCGTTGGTGCAACGCCGCTCGTCGCGCACGCAGCCCGCGTCGCAGGCAGGCTGGGCGCACACCCCGGCGCCGCAGGCGAGCCCCTCGTCGCAGCGGTCCTGTGCGCAGCAGGCCGCCCCCGCACCGCCGCAGGCCGCGCGGCAGACGTTCTGCTCGCCGCACGAGAGGTTCCCCTCGCACGCCACCCCCTCCGTGCAGCACGGCTCCCCGCTCCGGCCGCAGAAGCGGCTGCGCAGCGAGCAGCTGCCGAGCGCCGCGGCACAGAAGAGGAAAATCGCCAGGAGCTGCCAGCGCATGGGGGTGCCCGAGCGTACCGCGAGGCGCCGTATGACTTGCTTACAGTTTCCCCAGGAAACGAGAACGCCGGTTTCGCGAGAACTGGGAAGGAGCTTCGCTGCTTCGGGACGAACCCATGCCTGATTGCTCAAAGATTTCGCTGGTTTCCTTTCCTCGGAAGAGCTCCGTGGCGCCCGTTGAGGCGTCCGAGCCCGCCGAGGTCGAGGAGGCAGACAGCGCCGAGGGCTGCGACGAGGGCCTCGCCGGGGTCGAGGACGGCTTCGACGTTGCGCCCACCCGCGGCCAGGCCGCCAAGGACGTGGTGGCGGACTTCCCCTCCGCCGAGGGCGCCGAGGCGGCCGAGCACCTGGCGCGCGCGGACTGCATCCTCCCCAAGGGGCGCAGCCTCGAGGACACCGTGGAGGCCGGGCGCAAGGCGCTGGCCCACCACATCGAGCAGGACCTCTTCGCCGAGGGCAGCGACTTCCCCGGCAAAGGCGACGACGAGCTCAAGGAGGAGCTCCTGGGCGCGGCCGAGCACTGGACGCCCGAGGACTCCCACCCGTTCGAGACCTTCGACCCGAAGGAGCAGTCCTACGAGGCCGAGCTGTGCGGCCGCCCCTTCACCCTCACCTTCACGGAGGGGTGGAAGACGGCGCGCGCGATGATGAACGCGGAAGCTTGAGACGTCGCGCATACTGCGCGGCATGTCCAACTCCCAGCCCACGCCGCAGACCGAGCACCTCCAGACCTCGCTGGAGGGCGGCGTCTACTCCGTCCGTTTCAACCGCCCGCAGAAGAAGAACGCGCTCACGCTCGCCATGTACGACGCGCTGTGCGCCGCGCTGAAGGACGCCAGCGAGCGGCCCGAGGCCCGGGTGCTCTGCCTCTCCGGCAATGGCGAGTGCTTCACCAGCGGGAACGATCTGGCGGACTTCGCGGGCAACCCGCCCACCGGCGAGGACAGCCCGGTCTTCCGCTACCTGCTGGCGCTGGCCGCCTTCGAGAAGCCGCTGGTGGCCGCGGTGGACGGCGTGGCGGTGGGCGTGGGCGTGACCATGCTGCTGCACTTCGACCTGGTCTACGCCTCGGACCGGGCGCGCTTCAGCCTGCCCTTCATCAACCTGGCGGTGGTGCCCGAGGGCGCCTCCACCCTCCTGCTCCCCGCACGCGCCGGCGCCCTGCTCGCCAACGAGCTCTTCCTCTTCGGAGAACCGTTCGACGCCGCCACCGCGCAGAGCGCCCGGCTGGTGAACAAGGTGGTGCCCGCCGCGCAGCTGGCCCCGCACGTCCAGGAGCGCTGCGCCGCGCTCGCCGCCAAGCCGCGCGCCGCGGTGGCCGCCACCAAGAAGCTCCTGCGCGAGGCCAACGGGGACGCGGTGCTCGCCACCCTGCGCCGCGAGGGCGCCATCTTCATGGAGCGCGTCCAGTCGCCGGAGGCGCTCGAGGCGTTCACCGCCTTCTTCGAGAAGCGCAAGCCGGACTTCAGCAAGCTCTAGCTCGAGCAAACATGCTCCGGCCCAGCCACCGTTCTCCCCGAGCGTAGTGAGGCCGCCGCCCGTTGGGTGGATCAATCAAGGCAATAAACGTGAGCCGTCCGCTCAGCCCGAGCGAAGTCGAGGGCCCCACGAGCGAGAGTCCCTACGATCGGTGGGCCCTCGACTTCGCTCGGGCTGAGCGGGGCGCGGCAAGTTTCAGGTCAGCGCCGCAGGCGCGTAGTCGAGGGGCGGCACCCAAGCTCGAAGCGGCGCAGAGGAGATCACGGACTTGGTGCCGCCCCTCGACTACGGCCTGACGGCCTACGCTCGGGGTGAACGGGGACCGCTTCAACGCCCGGAGATGATCACCACCGAGGTGGCCGCCTCCCCTTTGGGCTTGAGCATGATCTGCAGCGTGGCGCCGTCCTTGCGGAAGCTGCCCTTCTCCGAGGGCTCCTCCGACTCCGCCCAGCCCGCCTTCCCGAGCGTCTCCCGGTAGAAAGCCTCCACCTTGGCGGCGGCCGCCGGCGCCTCGTACGCGATGAGCCGCGCCCCCTCCTGGTCAGTCCGCAGCACGTCCTTGGCGCCGGGGAAGAGCGGGGCCACCTCGCCGCCGCTGGGGCTCTCCATCAGCGCCAGGTTCGCCTCGCCGAGGATGGCGGTGGTGGTGCCGTCCGTGTGCGGCTCGAGAATCACCGAGTAGGAGATGCGCTTGGCCACGTCCAGCGCGGTGAGGATGGGGACGTTGAGCGGCTGGTGCTGCGCCTCCACCGGCGGGATGTAGAAGCCCGCCGCCTGGAACGCGCTCACGTAGACCTGGAGCACCTCCTCCGCCGGCAGCCCCAGCAGCACCGCGCGCAGCTGGGTGGGGATGCCCTGGGCCTTCACCATCGCCGGGACCTCCACCGCCCGGAGCAGCTTGGGCGTGGGCCAGGCGAACGGCCGCAGCGGGAGGTGGGAATTCTTCTTCTTCGGTCCGGCGAGCGCGCTGACGGCGAGCAGCGCCACCAGCAAGAGCGCCCGTCTCAACAGCCGTGCCCGAGCCAGCAGTTCTGGCGGTTGCGGTAGTAACCCTCCACGTCGAAGGGCGAGACCTTCCACGTCAGCGTCTGGTGCGAGGCGGGCAGCGTCTGCTTGTACTGGGACTCGAGCCCGTGGAAGCTCATGTAGAACTTCCCTTCGTTGATGGGGGAGCTGCCCACCACCAGCGTCGCCAGCGCGGAGCCCGCGTTCCCCTGCCCGCCGCCGTTGGCCGAATAGATGGCGTTCACCATGTTGTAGTAGCCCTGGTTCGCGCAGGTGCTGCCGCCCTCCGGCGCCAGCGGGCACTCGCGCGCCTCCGCCTGGCCGCTGAAGCCCCAGTCGTCGAGGAGGATCCCGTAGCTCCCGCCGCAGTTGCCGTTCTTCGAACGGGAGCCCGCGCAGATGGTGATGTCCCCCGCGTTCTGGAGGTGCTGGGCCTGGAAGGGCTCGTTCTCCAGGAAGCGGCGCGGAATCTTGAACGGGCGCAGCGTGGTGCTGGCGGTGCAGGACATGACCGAGTCGCCGATCGCCCCGCCGGGGTACGGCGGGCTGAAGGCGGCGCGCGCGAGCGGCCCGCCGCCGAAGGACGGGAGCTGGCCGCGCGCCTCGCCGCAGGTCACGTTCAGCGGCGTCCCCCGCGTCACTACCTGGGTGAGGTTGGAGGCTCCGCCCTGCTTGCTCGCGCGCCCATCCCAGTCCTGGTAGCGCTGCGTCTGGTTGGCGCTCGCCGCGTTCACCGCGGTCCGGTAGATGCCGAAGTCCTTCGAGAAGGTGTCGTGCATCTTGTAGGCGGTGGTGTCGAAGAGCGCCGAGTTGGCCGCCTCCTCCACCTTGAGTGACAAGAACCCCACCTCGGCGAAGTGGATGCCGAAGAGCAGCACGGTGACGAACACCAGCATGCCCAGCGCCGCCTCCACGAGCGCCTGGCCGCGGCGGCCGGACCGACGAGCGCGCGCGTTCATTGGAACCCCCGGAAGCCCTGCTGCCGCAGCCCGTCCATCACCTGCACGTGCGCGCCGTACCCGGCGATCTGCATCGCCTCCTGGAGGTTCCCATCCGGGCGGTTGACCTCCATGTCCGGCGGCGCGAGCGTGGCGCGCCAGAACGGGTTGAGGAAGTTGGCCGGCTCGCGCCAGCCGCCGCCCGCGGGCCGGTGGTAGTAGACGATGGCGGAGGAGACCGCGAGCTGCTTGGCCAGGAGCGGGTTGGTCTTCATCTTCCCGTCCTTGCTGCCGTTGTCGAAGACGGAGCCCGGCCCCGCCTTGTTGAAGCGGAAGCGGAAGAAGAGGCTCCAGGGGTCTGCCGGCGCGGCGAGCAGGTCTCTCTCCACCATCGCCACCAGCTTCGGCTGGCCGAAGTCGTTGGCGCCGTTGTCGACCTCGTTCTGGTTGTAGTCCAGGAAGGTGGGCCAGATGCCCGGACAGCGGGTGCACGCGCCCATGGTGTGGCGCTCGATGGGCGGCTCGTCGTCCGCGCCCGTCTGGTAGTAGTGCTGGTCGAAGCGCCCCTGGGTGTTCTGCAGGTCGGTGGAGCGCACGAACGCGTTGGCGACCGGCGCGGTGACGGTGACCGGCCCGCCGGTGCAGTTGATCGTGACCACCAGCGCGCCGCCATGGTCCTCGGCCCACGCCTCCAGGCCGCTCACCTTGTCTTCAATCTGCGAATCCTCGGCGCCTTCGCCGAACTTGCCCACGCCGCCACCGCCGAACCCCGACCCTCCACCGCCCCCGGCGATCGAGATGCTCACCCCGCCGCCCAGCCCCAGCGAGCTGCCCAGGCCGGTGCCGCTGCGCAAGGTGGTGAAGGTCCAGCCGCGGCTGCCCATGGTGGCCCAGATCATGTGCTTGTTGAGCGTGTTGGGGTTGCGCACCGCGCCGCCGCCGCAGGGCTCGTAGAGGCAGGCCACGCCCGCCTTGTTTCCGCCCAGCTCGCGCAGGTTGCGCGAGTCGCCCGCCGCGGTGGCGGACAGGTCCGGGTTGGAGCGGTTCACGTAGGCGTTGATCAGCTTCTGGCCCACCACCAGCTTCCCCTTCAGCTCGTCCTCGAAGGAGTCCCGCGCCTCTCCGCCCAGCGCCCCCGCGGCCCCCTGGAGGGTGCGCGCCTGGGTCCCCGCCTCGTCATCCAGCTTCTGGAACTGGGCGCCCACGGCCCCCTGCGTGCCGGTGATCTTCGCGATGAGCACGGCGATGGCCGCCGCGTCCGCCGGGCACTGCACCGCCGCCTGCGCCAGCGCGGTCGAGAGCGAGATGAGCGAGCCGCGCTGCTGCCCGGACCAGGAGATGAGGCTCTGCACGCCCGCCATCGCCACCATGGTGGCGACCTCGGCGCGGTTGAGCAGCGCCGCGGTGTTGAAGGCGCGCGCCGCCGCCACGCCCTGGCTGTAGGCCGCGGCGTCGGTGGCGATCTGCAGCTCCATGCGGGACTTGATCCGCGAGCCGATCCCCAGCGTCACCAGCACCATCAAGGTGAGCAAGAGCAGCGTGAGCGAGAACAGCAGCAGGGACTGGCCCGCCCGCGGACGACGGTTGAGTGCGCTCATAGGGTGCACGCCCTTTGGAGGAAGAGGACGTTCCGGGCGGGGGTCATCATCCGCATCCCGAAGTTCACGGTGATGGGGAACAGGTACTGCCCCTGCCCCGCCCACGTGGCCATGTTCCCGGAGAGGGGACCACCCGGCCACGTCTCGGTGCCGAGCCGCTCGCCGTCGTCCTCCCACTTCGCCTTCTCCACCACGAAGATCGGGTTGATCCGCGAGTAGTCCTGGATCCCGAAGTGCGCGAGGAACATGGTGCTCATCACCCAGTTCGCGAACGGGATCCGCATCTTGTACCAGTAGACCATCCGCGCCTCGAGCCGGACCAAGCGCCCCGGCTGATCGAAGTCGAGGTCCTCGGGCGCCGGCACCGACGCGGGCGTGGGCTGCTCGCGGAAGATCTCCACGATCTGCCCGGTGTGCCCGTCCGAGTTGTAGCGGTTGTCCTTGTGCTGCGCGAAGCCGGAGAGGAAGCGCGTCGCCAGGTTATTGCTGTTGGTAAAGACCGGCAGCGTGGGCTGCAGCGCCGCGATCGCCGCGTGCTTCATCGCCGCGCAGTCACCGTGGTTCACGCTGCCGGCGCGCACCGCCTTGTAGACCGCGTACTGCGCCATCATCCGCGCCTGCAGCAGCAGAAAGAGCTGCAGCGTGCCGAGCACCACGAAGATCACCAACGGGAGGATGAGCGCCGCCTCGACGTTGGCCTGCCCGGAGTCTCTGGGGACGCGCCTCATGGTCCGCCATCTGAGCCCTGGCCGTGCCGGGCCGCCATCGGATGGGTGGCCGCCCGCCGCACCCGGACAAGCGTCCGTCGCTGTTGGGTTGCACCTGCCAAAAGGCTTCTCAGTTGCACTGGCCCCCTGAAGCAAAGGGACCTTACGGGCCCGTCAACGCGGCTTCATTGCTCGGGTATCGAGCTGGTACTTCTTCACCAGGCGCTCGATCGACTTGCGGTGCAGCCCGCTCTCCCGCGCGGCGCGGGAGATGTTTCCGTCGCATCGGCGCAACACCTGGCCGATGTACTCCCGCTCGAAGTTCTCCAGCAGCTGCTCCTTGGCGTCCTTGAAGGAGAGGTGCTCGTTGAAGGGGAGCGGCGCCTCCTTCTGCTGCCCCTGGATGCGGGCCGGCAGGTGGATGACGTCAATCTCTTCGCCATCCGAGAACGTCAGCACGTGCGAGAGCACGTTCATCAGCTCGCGCACGTTCCCCGGCCACGCGTAGTTCTGCAGCATGGACATGGCCGAGGCCGAGAAGCGCTTGCGCCCCTGCTTGGCGATGATCTCCGGATCCGCCAGCCCGCGCCGGAGGATGAGCGGGATGTCCTCGCGCCGCTGCCGCAGCGGCGGCAGCTGGATGTTGATGACGGAGAGCCGGAAGTAGAGGTCCTCCCGGAAGTTGCCCGCCTGGATCTCCTTCACCAGGTCGCGGTTGGTGGCGGCGATCACCCGGACGTCCACTTCAATCACGTCATTGCCGCCAACGCGCCGGACCTCGCGGTTCTCCAGCACGCGCAAGAGCTTCGGCTGCAGGTCCAGCCGCAGCTCGCCGAGCTCATCCAGGAAGATGGTGCCGCCGTTGGCGCGCTCGAACGCGCCGGGCCGCGAGTTCACCGCGCCGGTGAAGGCGCCCTTCTCGTGGCCGAACAGCTCGCTCTCGATCAGGTTGGGCGGGATGGCGCCGCAGTCCAGCACCACCAGCTGCCCCTTGCGCCGCGGCGAGTTGTCGTGAATCGCGCGCGCCACCAGCTCCTTGCCGGTGCCGGTCTCGCCCTGGATGATCACCGAGACGTCCATGGGGGCGATCTTCTTGATGAGGCCGAAGATCTGCCGCATCTTCGGGCTCGCGCCCACCATCCCGCCGAGCTGGCCGTCCTTGTCCGGCTCGATGGTGACTTCCTCGTCGATGGGGGCGAACCCCAGCGTCGAGCTCCCCGCGCGGATCTGCGATCCGGTGGAGAGGTAGGCCCGCTCGATCCGCCGGCCGTCCAGGAAGGTGCCGTTGGTGGAGTTCAGATCCACCAGCAGGTAGCCGCGCTCGGTGTACTGGATCTCGAAGTGGTGGCGGCTGGCGGTGCGGTCCTCGGAGAGGACCATGTCGTTGGAGCTGTGCGCGCCAACGCGGATCCGCTCCTTGTCCGAGACGATCTCCTTGTTCTGGTCCGGCCCACCAACGACCTGAAGCTTGCACTTGCGCAGCTTCAGCGTGGTCCGGTTCTCCACCACCAGCGTGTGCGTCGCGGTGATGTGAGCCTCTCCGAGCGAGTCGACGTAAGCCGCCTCGCCCGGGTTGGTCATGATGTCGTCAGGAGACTGGTCTTTGTTGGTCATCGCGCGCGAGGTGACGTACCGCCCCTTGGAACCCCCACCTTACGCCATGCTAGCGTCGCGCGCCCTCGATGTCCTCGGACAAAAAACCGAAGGCAAGGAAGGTGAAGTCGCCCTCGGGCGACAAGCCCGGTCCCAGAGCGGCCGAGCCCGTCACGCTCGCGCCGGTGCCGCGCGCCCGCCGCACCCGCAAGCTGGTCGCCATCCTCTCCCGCAAGCGCTCCCTCTACTCCACCACCCGGCTGGTGGAGGCCACCAAGCTGCGCGGGCACCGCCCGATCGTCCTGGACACCCTGCGCTGCAACATGGTCCTGGCCCGGGGCGCGCCCCGGATGACCTACCGGGGCGTGGAGGTCCGCGGCATCGACGTGGTCATCCCCCGCATCGGCGCGTCCATCACCGGCTACGGCCTGGCGGTGGTGAACCACTTCGACATGATGGGGATCCCCGTCATCAACAACTCCGTCCCCATCGCCCGCAGCCGGGACAAGCTGCGCTGCCTGCAGCTGCTGGCGCGCTTCGGGATCGACATCCCGCGCACCGTGATGGCCGGGGACCGCAGCAACGTGGCCAAGCTGGTGGAAGAGGTGGGCGGGCTGCCCGCCATCATCAAGCTCATCCGCGGCACCCAGGGCGTGGGGGTGATGATCGCCTCCACCCTGGCCGAGGTGCAGACCATCCTCGACACCTTCTGGGACCTGGGCCAGGAGATCGTCCTCCAGGAGTTCATCTCCGAGTCCCGCGGCCGGGACGTGCGCGCGCTGGTGGTGGGGGACCGGGTGGTGGGCGCGATGCGCCGCCGGGCGAAGAAGGGCGAGTTCCGCTCCAACCTCCACCGCGGCGGCGAAGGCAAGCCGGTGGAGCTGCCGCGCGAGTACACCGAGGCCGCGGTGAAGGCGGCGCAGATCGTGGGCCTGGAGATCGCCGGCGTGGACATGCTGGAGAGCGACTCCGGCCCCAAGGTGATGGAGATCAACTCCAGCCCCGGCTTCGAAGGGCTGGAGGCCGCCACCCGCAAGGACGTGGCGGGGGCGATGATCGACCACGCGGTCGCCTTCGCCGAGGCCCAGCGCTCCGGCTGGAGCAAGCGCCGCATCATCTGAGCGTACGCACTTGCAATGCACCTGCTCCGCCCCTTCCGGGTCCATGGAGTCAGGAGCCTGCAACCGCGGGAGGCGCGCGTGGCTGAGCCGATGTTCACCGCCAAGGAGAAGCGAACGCTGGTGAAGGGGGGCCTGGGGCTGGCGGCCCTGTATTTCGCCACCCCCTACATCGTGGGGGCGCTGGCGGTAGGCCTGCTGCTCGTCCTCTTCGCGGTGGGGCTCTTCGCCTCCGCCGTGGGGTGGCTGATGAAGTACGGGCTGCTCGCGCTCGGCCTCTACGTGGTCTTCGTGTTGACGATGCGCTGGCTGCACGGCGGCGCCAAGCGCAAGGCGGCGGCGCCGCCGGTCTCGCTGGACGCCCTGGAGCGGCAGGCCGAGGAGGACTCCACCCGCTCCCGCGCGGTGCTGGACGCGCAGCTGGAGCTGGAGCTGCTCAAGCAGCAGCTGCGGGCTGAGCAGAAGGACCGCTGAGGCCCGCCGGCTACGCACGGCGGGGGGCGCTGCGGTAAGGTGCGCCCCCTCTCATTGCCTCGGAGCATCGCCTTGCCCCAGTTCGTCCCGGGTCCCACGTTCGCGGAGATGCGAGATCCCAGCCTGCTGCCCGCCCCTCTGCGAGAGAAGGCGCGCGCGGCCCGGGCCAACCCGCTCGACCCGCTCAACCTCTTCAACATCAGCTGGAAGCAGGACGGCCAGCTGCGCTACCTGCTGCTCCCCCGGGCGCTCACCGGCGTGGATGCGCCGATCGCCGTGATGCTCGGCAGCTTCTTCCCCACCGGCGCCCACAAGGTTGGCCCCGCGTACTCCTGTCTGGTGGAGAAGGAGGCGCTGGGGCAGATGACACCCGGCGTGCACACGGCGGTGTGGCCCTCCACCGGCAACTACGGCATCGGCGGCGCGTGGGTGGGGCGGCGCATGGGCTACCGGTCGGTGGTGGTGCTGCCCGAGGAGATGAGCGCGGAGCGCTTCGAGAAGATCCGTGGATACGGCGCGGAGGTGATCGCCACGCCGGGCTGCGAGTCGAACGTGAAGGAGATCTTCGACAAGGTCCACGAGCTGCGCCGGGACACCAACAACCGGATCATCGAGCAGTTCAGCGAGTTCGGGAACTACCGCTTCCACTACGAGGTGACCGGCAACAGCGTGGCGGACCTCGCGCGCGAGCTGAAGTGGCCGCAGGTGGCCGCGTTCGTCTCCGCCATGGGCTCGGGCGGGACGATCGCCGCGGGAGACCACCTCAAGCAGCTGGGCGGGACGCGGATCATCGGCGTGGAGCCCATCCAGTGCCCCACCCTCTTCAACGTGGGCTTCGGCGGCCACCGGATTGAAGGCATCGGCGACAAGCACGTGACGTGGATCCACAACGTGCTCAACATGGACGCGCTGGTCTGCGTGGACGACGACGAGTGCCTCGAAGGGCTGCAGCTGCTCCAGGAGGGCACCGAGGTGCTCGAGCGCGAGGGCGTGACGAACGCGCGCGCGCTGGTGGGCATGTTCGGCGTCTCTGGCGTCTGCAACGTGCTGGCGGCGATCAAGACGGCCAAGTTCTTCGGGCTGGGGCCCAAGGAGCCGGTGGTGACGGTCGCCACGGACGGCTTCGATCGCTACCCCTCCGTGCTGCGCAAGCTGGACGCCGAGAAGGGCGCCATGACGCCAGAGGTGGCGAAGCGGCGGCTGGAGTCGGTCTTTCGGGAGCAGGACACCGACTGGGTGCTCGAGGGCACCCGGGACGTGCGGCGCCGCTGGCACAACCAGAAGTACTTCACCTGGGTGGAGCAGCAGGGGAAGAAGGTGGAGGAGCTGCGCGCGCAGACCTCCGCCGAGTTCTGGCTGGGCGAGCAGGCGAAGGTGGCGGAGCTGGACCGCGCCATTCTTCAGCACCGCGGCTAAGACGTCCGGAGAGCGGGCGGGGAGGCGGGCACTGGCCGCGCGGTTCGCCCTGGCCTCCGGATCAGGATTGTCCGCGCGCCGCTTCTATTCCTAGAGTCGCCGCCACTGCATGGACCGGTCTCCCAAGCCGCTGCAGATCCTCGTCTACCAAGATGTCCTCTGCGCGTGGTGCTACGTGGCCGAGGCCCGCTTCGCCACGTTGAAGGCGGAGCTGGGCAGCGCCGTCCAGTGGCGCCACCGCCCCTACCCGCTGCGCCTCCAGGAGGCGAACCCCTCCGCGAAGGAGATTGGCGAGTGGCTCGCGGAGCTGGACCGCGCCAAGGCCGAGCCTGAAGGGGCGCGCCTGTCGCCCGAATTGTGGCAGGGCGCGGATCCGCCGCGCTCGTCCGTGGCGGCGCTCGCGGCGCTGGAGGCCGCCAAGCTCCAGGGGCCCCAGCTCTTCGAGGCGCTCATGCGCGCGATGCAGCGGGCGGCGCTCGAGCAGGGCGTGAACATCACCCGCCCGGACGTGGCCTTCGAGCTCGCCAGCGCGGTGGGGCTGAACATGAACCGCTTTGCCGCGGCGTTCGGCTCGCCGGAGACGCGGCGGTTGATTGTCGAGGAGCACCGGCTCGCCAGCGCCCGCGGGGTGCGCGGCGTCCCCACCCTGGTGATTGGCGGGAAGTGGATGCTCTCCGGCCTGCGCGAGCTCTCCGAGTACCGGGAGCTGATCCGCGAGTGCTTGCAGAAGCAGGAGCTGGTGCTGGCCCGCGCCGCCGAGCGCGTCTTTCACTGAGCCTTGCCGAAGCAGTCCGTCGTGACCGCCGTCGTGGCGAAGATGCCATCCGGTGAGGAGGCCTTCGGGTCGACCGCCGGGATGGGCACCACGCTGCTCGCAGCGCAGATGGGAGCCGGGAGCGGGCGCGGTTGAAGCCAGCGAACCAGCCTCGGCAGCTCGGGCTCGGGCGCGTCCAGCCGCGGCCCCGCCCAGGCGAGCGCACCGAAGAAGCCGAGCGCCGTGAAGGCCACCGAGACCGCCGCCAGCGCGGGCGCGCCAAACCGCCGCCGGGACTGCACCGGCCGCAACCGCGCGCGCACGGGCCGCACCACGACGCGGAGCTCTCCGGCCCGGGCGTTGAGCACGTCTCGAGGGCCCAGCGGGCAGCGGATGGCGCCGGGCACCACGCGGGCGGCGCCGCGCCGAAGCTGTGCCTGGAGCGGCCGCGGATCTCCCCGCCTGCGCACCATGCCGGTGGCGCTCAAGGGCAGGAACGCGATGCACCTGCCCTCCCCGCTGCGCTCCAGCAGCACCCGTGGCGCGCCGGGGAGGCTCACCCCCTGCGCCTCCAGCTCCTGGCGCAGCAGGCGCCTACCCCGGAGGACCGCCGTCGCAACGAGCCGCTCTCGCCAGAAGACCTGGATCGCCGTCGTTCGCACGAGAGGGCCAGACACCGCCGGGCCGCCGCGGTTCCCTGCCCGTGACCGCTCATGCCAGTGACGCCGGACGCCGCGGCGAGCTTGCGCCCCCTCGACTTCGCTCGGGGTGAGCGGGGATCCACCGCGACGAGGGGCCCGCCGGTTCTCGTGTACGCTCGCCCCGCCACATGGAGCACCTGGACGACGACACGGTCGGCGCGTTGACGGAGGGGCTGCTCGTCGAGGCCGAGGTGCAGGCGCTGCACGCCCACGCGGACGGCTGCGAGAGCTGCCGCGCGCTGCTGGCCGAGGTGGGCCGCGGGATGGGGCTGGTGGGCGGCAAGCTCGGCCGCTTCGCGGTCACCGGCCAGGTGGGCGCGGGCGGGATGGGCGTGGTCTACGCCGCGTTCGACCCCGAGCTCGACCGGAAGGTGGCGCTCAAGCTGGTGAAGCCGGAGGGCAGCGGACCGGACGGCAGCAGCCGGCTCTTGCGCGAGGCGCGCGCGGCGGCCCAGCTCGCGCACCCCAACGTCGTCACCGTCTACGAGGTGGGCTCGCTGGGAGACGAGCTCTTCGTGGCCATGGAGTACATCGAAGGCGGGACGCTCACGCAGTGGCTCGCCGAGGCGCCGCGCTCGCCCAAGGAAGTGCTCGCGATGCTGGTGGAGGCAGGGCAAGGGCTCGCCGCCGCGCACGCGGTGGGGCTCGTGCACCGCGACTTCAAGCCGGACAACGTGCTGGTGGGCAAGGACGGGCGGGCGCGGGTGGGTGACTTCGGGCTCGCCCGCAGCTTCTCGGAGGCCGCGCCGCCGGTGCCCAGCTACCTGCCGCAGCTGGCGGAGACGAACCGCGTGGCCGGCGGCACCCCCGCCTTCATGGCGCCCGAGCAGCGGCAGGGGCGCGTGGCGGACGCGCGCTCGGATCAATTCAGCTTCTGCCTCGCCGCCTGCGAGGCGCTCTACGGCGAGCGCCCCAGCGGCACCACCGCCGTGCCCCCCACCCGCCCCTCGCTCAAGCCAAAGCGCGGCGTGCCCGAGCGGGCGCGGCGCGCGCTCGCGCGGGGGCTCTCTCCGGATCCACGCGCCCGCTTCGGCTCGATGGAGGAGCTGCTCAAGGAGCTGCGTCCCCCGCGGCGCCGCCGGGCGCGCAGCTGGCTCGTGGCAGGCGCGGTGCTCGGGGTGGGCGTGGCGGTGGCGGTGGCCAAGGTGGGCGAGCTGCGGGCGCGCAAGCAGTGCCGGGCGTCCTCGGCCGAGGCGGTGCGCTCGCTCTGGACGGACGCGCGGCGGGACGCGGTGCAGCGCGCGTTCGCGGCCACCGGCTCGCAGTGGGCCACCAAGGCGGCGACCACCGTGGGGGCGATGCTCATCTCCTACGGCTCCGAGCTCTCCGTCGCGTACCTGGCTGCCTGCGAGGACCTGAGGGTGAACGAGCCGGAGTCCCGCGCGCTCTACCAGGCGCGGCTGGACTGCCTGGACTCAAATCTAGAGACGGCGCGGGCGCTGGTGGAGCTCTTCGAGCGCGCCGACGCGAAGGTGGTGGACCGCGCCGTCTCCGCCGGCGAATCCCTCCCGGTCATCTCCATGTGCAGCCAGCCCAGGTCGCAGGCGCTCACCGCGACCGACGCCCAGACGCGCGAGCAGGTGGCGGGCTTCCGCAAGACGCTCGGGGCGGCCTGGGCCCACCGCTACGCCGGCCGCCCCACCGAAGGCCTGGAGAAGGCCCGCGAGGCGCGCGCGGCGGCGAAGGCGCTGGGGGACCTCTCTTCGGAGGCGAAGGCGCTGCTCTTCCAGGGCTACACCGAGGACTTCGTGGGGCAGACCCAGCAGGCCCTGCGCACCTTCCAGGAGGCGCTGCCGATCGCCCAGGCCAGCGGGGACGACCTCAAGGTCGCCGAGGCCGGGCTGGCCCTGATGTACGAAGAGGGCGCGCAGCTCCAGAACCCCGAGCGCGGCCACTTCTGGGACGAGTTCGTGAAGGCCACCCAGCAGCGGGTGGGCGAGAACCTGCCGCTCGAGGCCTCGCGGATGGACCACCTGGGCAGCCTGCTGCTCCAGGAGCAGCGCTACGAAGAGGCGCTGCCGCTCATCCAGAAGGCGCTGCAGACCAACGAGCGGCTCTACGGCGAGGACAACCCCAAGGCGCAGGCCGCGCGCTCCAACTACGCGGCGGCGCTCTTCCGGCAGGAGCGCTACGCGGAGTCGGAGGCGGTCTTCGAGCAGATGCTGCGCTCGCGCGAGCGGGTGATGGGGAAGGACCACCCCACGCTGCTCATCGGCCTGCAGAACCTGGCGATGGTCCACCTGCTGCGGCACCAGAACGAGAAGGCGTTGGAGGTGGCCCAGCGCGGCGTGGAGGTGGCGGAGCGGGCGCTGGGGCCCAAGAGCCGGCGGACGCTGCTGGGCTACATCGGCCTGGGGCGCGTGCAGAGCGCGCTGGGCCAGCACGCGCAAGCGGTGGCCACCACGCGCCGCGCGGTGGAGGCGGTGGCGGACGCGCCGGAGAAAGATCCATTCCCCGGCGTCGCCCTGCTCGCGCTCGCCGAGGTGCAGCTGGACGCGAAGGACTACCCCGCCGCCGCCGCCAGCGCGGAGCAGACCATCGCCAAGCTCACCCCGGTGCTCCCGGACGGCGGAGAGGTGGTGGGCGCGCTCGCCATCCTCGGCGAGGCGCAGCGCGGCCAGGGGCGCCTGCGCGAGGCACGAGCGACGCTGACCCGCGCGCTGAAGATGGCGGACGGGAGCGCGGGCGACCGCATGGGCCGCGCGCACGTCCGCTTCTCGCTCGCGCAAGTGCTCTGGGAGAGCCCGCCGGAGCGGTCGGAGGCGCTCAAGCTGGCGCAGGAGGCGCTGGCGCTCCGGGAGAAGGTGCCGGAAGACGCGGACAAGGCCGCCGAGGTCCGCGCGTGGCTCGCCGCGCGGCCACGTTGAGGCGTTTGCGTTGATCCTTGCAGACGCAGGCGCCCCCGTTCCCCCCGAGAGGCTGTGATTCTTTCTCGGGACCCCTCCCGTTCACCCCGAGCGTA
Source organism: Myxococcaceae bacterium (assembly GCA_044229415.1). Classification (GTDB taxonomy): domain Bacteria; phylum Myxococcota; class Myxococcia; order Myxococcales; family Myxococcaceae; genus JBGATB01. The sequence continues at coordinate 119,153 of JBGATB010000001.1, forward strand.
GTGAGGCCGCCGCCCGTTGGGCGGATCAATCAGGGCAAGAAACGCGAGGCCGTCCGCTCAGCCCGAGCGAAGTCGAGGGCCCCACGAGCGAGAGTCCCTACGATCGGCGGGCCCTCGACTTCGCTCGGGCTGAGCGGGGCGCGGCAAGTTTCAGATCAGGGCCGCAGGCCCGTAGTCGAGGGGTCGCGCAAACGTGGGAGATCTCCCCGCGTGAAAGCCGTTGGAGTTGCGCTCGGAAGGTGGTGCCGCCCCTCGACTACGCGCCTACGGCGCTACGCTCGGGGTGAACGGTGGGGACTCCGGGCCTTGAAAGGCTCACAGCCTCTCGGGGTGAACGGTGTGGACCACGGCCTCGATAGGCTCACAGCCTCTCGGGGTGAACGGTGGGAGGCTCTCGCCAACTCTACGGCACCGTGTACGTGAGCCCGGTCTCCGCGCTGCCGCAGTTCTTCCCGCGCACCGTCACCGGGTAGCTGCCGGCGGCGAGCGGCGGCTGGAGGGCGAGGAACTCGGGCGGCGGGCCGGCCCGGAAGGCGCCGCTGGAGAGCGCGGTGTCGCCGACCACCACGTCCAGCACCTGGTCCAGGTTCTCGCCCCGGACCACCACGTAGCCGCCAGGGGCGGCGGGCGGCTCGATGGACGTGACCTTGGGCGCCGGCAAGGACGGATCGCAGACATAGAAGCCAAAGGACTCGAACGCCTGGCCGCCGCGGTTGTCGCGCACCACAAGCCAGAGGTCCCCGCGGCGGCCGCTGGGCACGGCGTCCTCGGGGAACTCCTCCGAGCCCGGGGCGATGAAGACGTCGCTGCTGTCCGGCGAGGTCACATCGAACCGCTCGCGGCTGAAGCGGCCGCCGCTGGAGTACCAGGCGCCGACCACGGCCTCCGTCCGCTGGGACGGCCCGGAAGGGAGCAGCTCGTCGTAGACCTCGCGGGACGCCTCCGGCACTCGCACGCCGAGCGCCACCCTCTGGCCTGCCTGAACCTGCAGGCTCGCGCCCTTGGGCAGCGGCGCGCCATCGAAGGTGAGGCCATCAATGACTGGGTTGTGGTTCTTCGCGGCCTTCTGGCTCACGAGCACGCGGGTGATCCCGATGACGGCGGGCGTCTCCTTCGTCTCCACCCGCTTGAAGATCGCCTCTAGTTCCTCGCCGGTGGCGGTGAGCGACACCTTCTCCCCCACGACGATCGCCAGCACCTGCCCCACGCTGCCGTTCTGGCGGATGGGGTCATCCGCGGCGAGCACGTCGAACACGTCCGCCGCCGGGCGGTAGCCGATGGTCGCGGAGTTGAAGCCGAGCACGCGCAGGCCGGGCGGGTAGTCCGTAATCAACGACGGCTTCAGGAGGATCGCCGCGTTGTTGCAGGCGCTGCGGCCCAAGTCCTGCGGATCCGGCTCGCACCCCACCCAGATGATGCTGGTGTCCTTGGCCGCGCGCGTGGGGTCCGTCTGCAAGAGGCGCAGCGTGGACTCCTCACCCGGCGCCACCTCCGGCGGCTCGGCGACCACGGAGAGGATCCGCAGCGAGTCCACCAGCGTCTCCGGCGTGAACTGCGCGTTGCACGCGCACAAGAGCAGCCCGGCCGCGGCGAGGAACGGAGCGCGTCGCATCACCACTCTCCTCGCACGCCCACGGTGGGCAGGATGGGGATGCCCGTGAGGTACGCCGACTTGGAATAGTTGTGGTTGTAGAGCAGCCCCTCCGCGTTCTGCTGGTTGGTGGCGTTCTGCACGTCCACGTAGGCGGTGAGGCTCCAGGCGTCGAAGACGAAGCGCTTGTCCACCCGGAGATCCAGTTGGACGAAGGGCGGCAGCCGCTCGCTCCAGGGCTCCCCCGGCAGCGGCACGTAGTAGTTGCCGTTGATGTCGAAGAGCGCGCCGAGCACCGGCGTCACCAGCGGCCCGGACGCCACGCGGAAGCGCGCCCCCAGGCTGACGTCATAGGGGAGCTTGAAGGTCCCCACCGCCACCAGGTTGTGCGGTTGATCCAACGGCCCCGGCGCAAAGGCCACGCCGCCGTAGTAGTCGCGCTCGAAGCGGCTGAGCGTGTACGCCACCCAGCCCACGAAGTAGCGCGTGGGGCGGACCCGGACGAGCGCCTCCACCCCGTACGCGCGCCCGTAGCCCAGGCTGGTGTACCGGCTCTCCGCGCCGGGGATGTCGATGTCGCTCCCCAGCCCCTCCGCCAGCGTCTGCCGCGCCTGGTTGAAGAAGTACTTGTGGTAGCCCTGCAGCTCCACCTCCACCACCTCCAGCAGCCGCACGTCCGTGCCCACCGTGAAGTGCCACGCGGCCTCGGGGAGCAGGCCCGGGTTGCCGAACACCGGCGAGAGCTGGCCCAGGCGGTAGTCCGGCGGCTGCTGGTAGAGCCCGGCGCCCAGCTTGAAGGAGAGGTTCTCCAGCGGCGTCCAGCGCGCGCCGAAGCGCGGGCCCGCCCACGCCTTGCGCATGGCGCCCCACTCCGAGTCGAAGCGCAGGCCACCGCGCAGCTGCAGCGCAGGGACCGGCGTCCACGTCGCGTCCAGGAAGGCGCCCGGCTCCACGTAGACGAGCGACTCCTCCTGCGCGGTGAGGCGCCGCTCCACGTACGGGTCCGGCAGCTGGTTCGCCTTGAAGGGCGGCGGCTGCTGCGCGGTCATCGTCGTGGGGCTCACCAGGAGGTCCAAGCCGGCGCCGAGCTCGAGGTTTGCCTCCGGCACGTCCACGCGGAAGCGCTCGCGCAGCTGGATGGGCATCTGCGTTGTGCGGAAGAAGACCTCGCTGGTGGTGCGCTGCTGCCCGCTGGCGTCGAAGCCCACCGCGTTGCGCGAAATGAAGGTGACCCGGTCGCTCAGCCGCTGGTCCACCCCCACCACCAGGCGCGTGTAGAGCGAGGAGACGCCCGCGGTGCCCTGGTTCCCCTCCACGTCCGAGTCGATGAGGGGGTTGGGCTTCACGAACGCCCAGGCGTCCGAGGAGCCGAAGGCGGTGACGAACAGGCGGTCTCTGCTGTTGGGGCGCCGGCGCTCGGCGCGGAGCTGGAAGTCCCAGAACGCCGGCGCGAGCGTGAAGCCCAGCGAGCTCTCCAGCTGCGGCGCGAACGTCTTGAGCCCGAACGGCACCGTGTACTGCGCCAGGCCAAAGCGCCCCGCCGCGGACAGGCTCCAGAGCTCGGTGAGCGGCGCCTCCACCAGCGCCGCGGCGTCGAAGAGGTTCACGTCCACCGCGCCGTGCAGGCCGGTCTTCGACGGGGTCTTCACCTCCGCCAGGATCAACCCGCCGGTGGAGCGGCCGTAGTCCGCGCCGAAGTTGCCCGGCTGGAAGGCGATGCTCTCCAGAGTCTGCGAGTTGAAGGTCGCGTTGAGGCCGGCGAAGTGGAAGAGCTGCGGAATCTGAATCTCATCCACGTAGATGCGGGAGTCCCACGCCTTGCTCCCGCGCACCACCAGCGCCGAGCCACCGAATGGCGAGCGCGCCACGCCCGGGAGGTTCTGCACCACGCGGAACGCGTCGTTCCGGGCGCCGGCCACCAGCCTGAACTCCTGCTGGGTGAGCCGGACGCTGGTCACCTCGCGCCGGTCCCGGTCCCCGCGGACGATCGTCTCGTAGCCGCCGCCGGTGGCGCGCAGCGCGTACTTCACCTCGGTGCGCTCCGACTCCTTGATCAACTCCTCCACCGAGAACGGCTCGTAGCCGTCCGCGCTCACCTCCACCTGGACCGGGCCCAGCGGCACGTCGCGCAGCGCAAAGCGCCCCTGCGCGTCCGAGCGCGCCTCGAGCCCTCCGGCGCGCACCAGCCCAAAGGCAATGGGCTCGCGGCTGCCCGCGGCGGTGAGCTGGCCGGCGAGGTTCACCACCGAGGGCGCACCCGCGTCCGGCGCCTCGGGCGCGGCCTCCACCGCGAAGGTGCTGCTGAAGGAGATGCGCACCGGGGCGGGCTGCCCGTCCACCTCGGCGGGCGTGAACTCCAGCTGCCGCGCGGCGCGGACCGCCGCCTCGTCGAACGCGGGGCCGGCGCTGGAGACGACCTTCACGTCCGTCACGTGGCCGGTGGCGTCGATGTCCACCTCCATCACCACCACCCCGCCCGTGCCCGCGTCCACGGCGCCGTGCGGGAACTCCGGCTGCACCGAGTGGGTGAGCACCGGCGGCTTGGTGAGCACCGGCGCCGCGCTGAGGAAGGTGAGCAGGACCAGATGGAGCATCGCGGAGGGCTGCAACGTCTATCAGCAACTCGTGAACAAATCGCGCCACTGGCCTTGAGGGCGCATCCCTCACGGCGGCAGCTGGAGCCGCCGCGTGTGGCTGCCGATGACCCGCACGCTCGCCTTGCGCGGCAACAGCCGCCGCATCACGAACGACGCGAACCGGTTGAAGCGCCCGGGGATGTGCGTGGGCTTGCGGCCGAGCGCGCGCAGCGCCTCCTCCGCCACCTCCTGCGGCTCCAGCGCGCCGGGCGCGTCCCGAACCTCCGTCTTGAGCAGGTTGGGCGTGCGGATGGCGCCCGCGCAGCAGGCGAGCACGTCCACGCCCGTGCCGGAGAGCTCCATCCACAGCCCCTCCCCGAGCGCGAGCAGGAAGGACTTGGTGGCGCCGTAGGTGCTCACCCACGGCGAGCCCTGGAACGCGGTGAGCGAGGACATCAGCACCACGCCGCCGCGCCGCCGCGAGACCATGGGCGGCAGGAAGTGGTGCGTGAAGTCCACCGCCGCGCGGCAGTTCACGTCCAGCGCTCGGTGCAGCGCCTCCACCGGTTGATCGAGGAACGCGCCGAGCGGGGCGAAGGCCGCGTTGTGCACGTAGAGCCCCACCTCCAGCCCAGCGGTGAGCGCGCGCACCGGCTCCAGCGCGTCCGCGCGGGAGAGGTCCACGCTGGCGCTGCGCACCTCCACGCCGTGGCGCGCGCGGATGGCCTCGGCGGTGGAGCGCAGCAGGGACTCGCGGCGCGCCAGCAGCGCCAGGTTCATGCCGCGCGCCGCGAGCGCGTGGGCGAAGGCCGCGCCCAGCCCTTCAGAGGCGCCCGCCACCACCGCCCACGGCCCGTAGCGCGCCCGGAAGTCCGGCCGGCTCATGGCGCGCGCGCGCGGCTGAAGGGGTGCTCGCGCCACATCCGCAGGCAGACGAGCGTGGGGAAGCAGAGCCAGGGCAGGTTCGCCCCCACGACGATCGCCCGCGCCGGCGTGGCGTGCGGGCCGAGCAGCTCCTCGAAGAGGATGATGGTGACGTTGGCCGTCATCAGCCCGGCCCAGATGAAGCAGAAGTTGCGGATCCACTCCCGCCCGCGGATGAACGCGTAGATCGCCGCGGCGTAGAACGGGCCGAAGAGCAGCGAGTCGATCCAGATGGTGGCGCGCCACCAGGGAGGCCGCGCCATCAGCACCGGGTCGAAGGACTTGCCCCACCAGTGGACGAGATCCACGAGGAAGCCGGGCGGCCACACCGGGTAGTCGAACCGGGTCGGATCAGCCACCACCAGCTGCTCCAGGTCGACGATGTAGGTGATGAATGTGAGGTTGACGAGGAAGAAGCCGATGAACGCAAGATCCACCTTGCGCTCACCGAGCGGAAGCGTGCGCCGCAGGGGCGCCTGCTCGAGCCCGGCATGAATATCGCCTCCCGCTCCTCGTCCGAGAGAGCGTTGCTGCAACTCAGGAGCTTCCATGTCCCGGCCCTTCGCTCTCGTTGTTCCGCTCGTCGCTGCGATGACCAGCGCCTGCGTCGTCAGGACGCACAGCTACAGAACCTACGACTATCCAACCGCCTCGGCGGGCTTCCACTTTTATGGCGCCCACCCGGTGGCCGGTGAGCTCGGCGGCGGGTGGTGCTGGCTGGACTACGACCACGTCCACGACTACCAGCCGAGCGGCAGCTACTACACGTACTCGGGCAGCTACTACACCTACACGGGCCCGACCGAGGTCTGGTACTACGACGACCACCCGACGCACAGCGGCGGCTTCTGCCGGCTGCACGGGCGCCACTCTCACAACTACGGGCTGGGCCGCAGCTACAACGACTACCGCTGGGAGGGCTCCCGCGGGTACGTCTACCGCGACAACTGGCACGGCGCGTCCGCGGTGGGCGGCGGGTACCAGCAGCCCCCGCCTCCTCCGGGCAGCGGCACCGGCTGGGGCTCCTCGGGCAACTCGGGCGGCAGCTGGGGCGGGAACGGCAACAGCGGGCGCGGCACCGGCTGGGGCTCCTCGGGCAACAGCAACCCGCCTCCCAACGGCAACGGCTGGGGCTCCTCGGGCAGCAGCAACAACCCGCCCGCCGGCAACGGCTGGGGCTCGTCGGGGAGCAGCAACCCGCCCCCGGGCAACAACGGCAACGGCTGGGGCCGCGGCGGCAACCCGGGCAACAACGGCAACGGCAACGGCAACGGCTGGGGCGTTGGCGGTACGCCGCCCTCCTCTGGCTCCGGCAGCAATCCCGGGAACGGCTGGGGCGCGGGCACCAACGGCGCGGGCGGCGGCAACAAGGGGAACAACGGCAATGGCTGGGGCGTCGGCGGCACGCCGCCCTCCTCTGGCTCGGGCAGCAACCCGGGCAACGGCTGGGGCGCGGGCGGCAACCCGAACAGCGGCAACCCCGGCGTGAGCGGCGCGCCGGCCTCCGGCACTGGCAGCAACCCGGGCAATGGCTGGGGAGCGGGCGGCAACCCGAGCGTCGGCGGCGCGCCTGCCTCCGGCACCGGCAGCAACCCGGGCAACGGCTGGGGCAACGGCCAGGCCGTGGGCCGCACCAACAACGACGCTACGCTCGGCGCGCCGGCCCGCGGCTGGGGCGCGCGCGGTGGGAACGAGGGCGGGCAGATCCAGCAGCCCCAGGGCTTCGGCAACGGGCAGCGCAACCCGCGCGAGATGCCCTACAAGGTCGACATGCCGGACCTCTCCAGCCACGAGCAGCCGGCGAACCCGGGCCGCGGCAATGGCCAGGGCCAGGGCCAGCCCATGGACATCGGCCGGCCTGGCAACGGCAACGGCAACGGCTGGGGTCAGGGCCAGGGCCTGGGTCAGGGGCACCCGCAGGGGCAGCCGCAGGGCAACGGCTGGGGCCAGGGTCAGGGGCAGCCGCAGGGCCAGCCCCAGGGGCAGCCGCAGGGCCAGCCGGGCAACGGCAACGGCAACGGCAACGGCAATGGGAAGGGCCGCGGTGGCCCGCCCCCTCCTCCGGGTCGCTGACCGCAGGCGGCGCCGCGCAGATCGCCCGGCGCTTCGTGGTACACCCCGTCCCCTTCTTTTCCGGAGGGGACAGTGCAGCAGACCCAGTCCACGCTACGCGCCGCGCTCGCGGCCCTCACGCTGTGCGCCGCGCCGGCGTGGGCGAGCGGCTTCTACTTCGGCGAGAACGGGATCAAGGCGCTGTCGCAGGGCGGCGCGTTCGTCGCCACGGCGGATGACCTCACCGCCATCCAGCACAACCCGGCGGGGCTCTCGCAGCTGCAGGGCTTCCACTTCCTGCTGGACCTGAGCCTCGTCCAGCACGACGTGACGTTCCAGCGGCACGACGCGGGCGCCACCTCCTCCATCGCCAAGGAGGTGAAGAACAGCGCCGGCCTCTTCTTCCGCCCGGTGGCGGGGCTGGGCTACGGCTTCTCTCTGGCGGGCCGCCCGTTCACGCTGGCGGCGGGCATCTACCCGCCGGGCGCCGTGGGCCGCTACACCTACCCCACGCCGAACTACACCAACGAGGGGACGCTCTCCCAGCCCAGCTACCCGCAGAACCCGGTCACGGACGCGCCGCAGCGCTACGGGTTGATCAAGAGCGACACGGTCATCCTCTATCCGTCCCTCTCCGCGTCCTTCGCCCTCCTCCCCCAGCTCTCCATCGGCGTGAGCGGGCACTACGTCTTCTCCCACCTCAAGTTCCAGCGCTCCGTCTTCACCGGCTTCGCCACCCCGCGCCGCATCCGCGAGGAGAACCCGGTCTACGACTCGGTCGTCGGCGTGGACCTGCTGGGCAAGCCCACGGCCACGGCCACCGTGGGCGTGCTGGGCCGCCCCATCAAGCAGCTGGCGCTGGGCGCCTCCTTCCGGCCGCCCGTGCGCGTGGACACCCACGGCGCGATGAACATCGAGCTGGGCCAGTTCGCCCGCGAAGGCGGCGCGAGCGTGAGCGAGAACCCGCAGGTGGACCTGAGCCTCACCCTCCCCTTCGAGCTCAAGGTGGGCGCGGCGTTCAGCCCGATCGAGCCGCTCACGCTCTCCGCGGAGTTCGTGATGCAGGGCTGGAGCTCGTTCGACGCCATTGACCTCGTCCCCGACAACGTCACGCTCAAGGTCGGCACGCTGGAGACGCCGCTCAAGCCGGTGCACCAGGTGAAGGGCTTCCAGAACGCCTACAGCGCCCGGGTGGGCGCGCAGTACGCGTTCGCCTTCGGCCTGCAGGCGCGCGCGGGCGTGCTCTTCGAGACCACGGCGATGCCGGACGAGTACTCCAACGTGGACTTCTTCCACCCCACGCGCGTGTTCCTCACCGCGGGGGCCGGCTACGCGCTGGGACCGGTGGAGCTGGTGGGCGTCTTCGCGTACACGCCGACCGCGAGCCGGGACGTCAACGACACCAAGGTGGTGTCGACCAGCACCGACCCGGACATCCAGGGCGCGCTGATCGGCAACGGCACGTACAGCTCGAGCGGCTGGATCGGCTCGATCGGCATCCGCGGCCACTTCGGCGGCCCCGCCCCGCAGAGCGCAGCCCCCAACACCCCGCCGGTCGGCGGTTGACGCGAGGGCCACCCTTGCGCGAGGACACCCCCCCTATGAAGACGACCCGAACCTTCCTGCAGTGGCTCCTGCTCGCCGCGGTGGGCGCGCTCTCGCTCGGCTGCCCCAGCGGCGGCAACCCCGGCGGGACCGACGCCGGCTCGGACTCCGGCATGAACCAGAACGAGTTCCCGATCATCACCGTGGCCGGCAAGGTGTTCGTCCACCCCGAGGCGAAGGGCTTCCTGGCGGACGCGGGCTACCCGGAGCTGGCGCTCACCGGCCTCACGGTGCGGGTGGAGGAGCCGCTGTTGGTGGCGCTGGACCCGAACGACCCGGTCGCGGTGTTCGGCTCCCGCACCCTGGACGCCACCGGCAACTTCTCCGTGGGGGACGTGCGGACCGAAGTGGTGACGCTGGGCATCGCCGCGGGCGTGCGGGACGACAGCGACGCCGGCCTGCGCTGCTGCGCCGAGTGCGGCGCGCTGGCGGACGGCGGCTGCCCGTTCGTGCCGGACACCAAGGTGGTGCGCTCGGCCACGGTGCTCTACGACGTGACCTTCGCCAACGGCACCAAGCCGGAGGCGGACGTGCGCAACAGCAAGGCGTACGCGCTCCCTTCGGAGTTCCACGCCAAGCTGAACGCGGCGGTGACGCCGGCGCGCATCCTCCAGCTGACCGGCGGCACCCAGTCCACGCTGGTGGGCGCGGGGTTCGTGCTGGGCCGGATCATCGACGCGGCGGGCGTGCCGGTGGCGGGCGTGAAGCTCTCCGCGGACAGCACGGTGACGGACCGCGTCTTCTACCCGAGCGCGGACCTCTCCACGGTGGGCACCGGCGGCACCTCCACCAACGGGCTCTTCCTCTACGTCTACAACGGCGAGGCGCAGCCCAGTCAGTTCCCGTTCTCCATCCAGGGGCGCTCCGAGTACAAGCTGCGCAAGATGGGCGCGGCGCGCGGCGCGGGGCTGGTGGTCACCGTCTTCCCCGGCACCACCGAGCCGTAGAGAAGCGCCCGTGCGCCTCTTCGCCATCGGCGACACCCACCTCCCGTCCACGCGGGGCAAGGACATGCACCGCTTCGGGTGGACGGACCACCCGCTGCCGCTGCAGCGGGCGTGGGACGAGAAGGTCCGCCCCGAGGACGTGGTGATCGTCGCCGGGGACATCTCCTGGGCCACCCGGCCCGCGGAGGTGATGGGCGACCTCAAGTGGCTGGACGAGCGCCCGGGCCGCAAGCTGCTCCTGCGCGGCAACCACGACTTCTGGTGGGGCGACTCCGCCTCCAAGCTGCGGCGCCTGCTCGAGCCGTTCAAGACGCTGGAGGCGTTCCTCCACAACTGCGGCGCGGTGATGGGCCCCTGGCTGATCGCCGGGACGCGGCTGTGGACGGTGCCCGAAGCGCCGAAGCTGCCCGGCGGCGAGATGGGCGACGAGGAGGCGAGCGCGGACTACGTGGAGCGGGAGACCAACCGGCTCAAGCTCTCCATGGAGGACGCGCGGAAGAGGGAGAAGGCCTCCGCCACGCCGCTGACGCGGGTGGTGGCGGTGCACTTCCCGCCGCTCTACGCCAACGCGGCGGAGACGGCGTTCTCGCGGGAGATAGAGGCGTTCGGGCCCAAGGTCTGCGTCTACGGCCACCTCCACGGCCCGGGCATCGCCGCGGGCTTCACCGGCGAGCGCGCCGGGGTGAAGTACGTGCTCGCCTCGTGTGACGCGGCGCAGTTCTCGCCGGTGCTGCTGCTGGAGAGCTGACCGGCAAGGGCCGGGGGTTCAGTTGATGATCCCCCGGCACTCCGAGCCGCCGTCCGGGACGCCATCGCAGACCCCGGAGGCGCAGCACGCCGCGCCGGAGGTCTGGCTGCACGCCACGCCCAACGGAACGCACGCGCCGGCGTCGGACGGGCTCTGACACGTCTTGCCGAGCTCGCCGTTGGCCAGGCAGTCCAGCCCCGCGCAGCACTGCGAAGCGGTGGCGCAGACCGAGCCGAGGCCGCTGCAGCTGGGCCCCGCGTCCGGCGGATCTCGCACGTCCAGCGTCCAGAACGCGCGGTGGTTGTTCTCCGCCAGCCCCTGGAAGGCGAAGCGGAAGGCGGGGTAGCTCGGGTCCACCATGCCGCCGTCCGCCTCGCGCTTGCCGAGCTTGGCCGGGTCCACCGCGGCCACCCAGATCTGCTGCGTCCCCCCGTTGGGGTAGACGACGCCGTAGGGGCGCACGGTGTTGAAGGCGATCCAGAGCAGGTCGCCGGGCGGAGCCCACGTCGGCATGTTGTTCTCGTGCTGGCCCAGGGTGAGCTGGTCGTTGACGACCCTGTTCGCGGTGCCGAGCTCCACCGGCGGCTCACTGCCATCCGCCTTGACGAGCCAGAGCTGGAGGGTCTTGTCGCCGTGGCCCCCCTTGCCGCGCGCGTAGGCGACGTACCGGCCATCCGGAGAGTAGCTGGGGAAGAGGTTGCTCTGACCAGCGGCCGGGACCAGCGTGCGCGTGGCCTGCCAGGCGCCGCTGGCGTAGCCGATCACCGAGAGGTTGGCGCCGCCGGGCGAATCCCCGCCCTTGTCCGAGTAGGCCAGCTCCGTGCCCAACGGCGACCAGTCCGGGTTGGTCCCCGCCGCCACCGGCAGGTCGGAGATCTTGGCGCCGGTGGCCGCGTCGAACTCCTTGAGCAGGCTCCCCACCGTGGCCACCACGCGCGCGTCGTCCGGGCGGAAGGTCCCCATCGTGCGCGCGGTGGTGATCTGCGTGGTCACCAGCGGGCTCGGCGGCGGCTGCAGCGTCACCTCGTAGACGAAGCCGCCCTTCATCGCGGCCTCCGTATACGCGAAGAGCTTCTTCCCGCTGCGCGAGACGGTGTGGCACGCCACGCACTTCACCGTGCCGGCAGCGCCGGGCAGCACCGTGGCAACGGGCTTGCCGACGACGTAGCTCTCCGGGTCGCGGTCCGACACGGAGGCCCGGCGCACCCCGGCCGCGGTGGTGGACCAGTAGAAGATGGCCCCGCGGACGTCCTGCCGGGAGAAGGCGATCTCGATGGCGCTGGAGCGGTAGACGTTGGGATCCGCCTGGGTCACGCCGTCCACCGTCACGGTCACCGAGCCGCCCGCGTTCGACCCGGCGATGGCCTGCCAGATCGCCGTGTCCGTCTCCATGCACCCGGCGGTGGCCGCGGCCACCTGGCACTGCACGTGGGCGCCGTCGCTGTAGACCACCGTCTTCGAGCGCGCGCCTTCGAAGGTGATCCGGAAGAAGTCGTTGCCCTGCTTCCTCCACTGGAAGAGGACCTTGTAGATGTTCGGCGGGAAGCGGGTCTGCGCGCTGGGGTAGACCAGCTGCGGCGCCTTCCCGGCGTTGCCCTGGACGACCGTGCCGTTGAAGCGGCCGGTCACGGTGGGGCCTGGATCCCGGAAGACGACGTCCAGCCGGAAGGTCACCGTGGTCTTCGCCTTCACGCACCCATCCGTTGCCTGGAGGGTGACCACGCCACCCACGCCCGGGCTGGGCTGGTAGACGCCCGGCGAGCTGAAGCCCCCGGGCGGGCTGCCATCCTCACGGCTGGCGGACCAGGCGAGCGCGGCGGTGACGTCGCTGGTGGAGCCGCTGGAGAGCTTGCCAAGCGCGGTGAAGGTCAGCGGCGCGGGGCTGGCGCCCACCGTGAGGCTCTGGTCCGCGGGGCTCAGCTCCAGGGACTGCAGCCCCGGGATGCAGTTGACCACCGGCCCGCCGTCCCCCGGGTCCACGCCGCCGTCGGAGTCGAGCACGTCAATGCGCGTCCCGCAGTTGCAGGCGGCCATGGAGCAACCGAGCCAGATCACCGCCAGCCGAAGCGTCTTGGGGGTCATACCCATCAGTGCCTCCAGGGTGAGAATTCGGCTCACGGCGCCAGCCCCACGCCGAGCGAGAGCCCCACCCACGGCGCATCCAACCGCACCGCGGGCGCGCCATCGACCATCCCCACCACGCCCACCACCGACATGCCCCCCTCCACGCGCAGCTCGGCGGACATGCCTCGGCCGCTGAGCGCCAGCGCGCCGCCCACCAGCAGGCCGGCCCACGGGCCGGTCCCCGAGCCCGCGCGCGTTCCAGGGACCGAGCCCGCGGCCCCCGTCAGGCGGACCACCCCACCGCGGGCGCCGGCCAGGGCCCGCCAGGTGAACGCGCCCGCGCCAAGCCGGGCGTGGAGCGCCACGCTCCCGCTCGCGCGGTCGATGAAGACCTGCCCAATCGGCCGCGCCCACACGCCTTGATCCACGTGCAGGTCCAGCTCCACGCCCAGCACCTGCGGCCGCTCCCAGCAGAAGCGCAGCCCGCCACCCCACAGCGGCAGGGGCCCGGCGAACGCGTGCGCCCCCGCCTCCACCAGCAGCCTGACCCGAGCGCGCGGGCTCGCCTCGTCCGGCGGGGACCAGCGCTCCAGCGCCATTTCACGAGCGGCGGCGCGCAGCGCCGGAGGAGGGGGCGGCGGGGCGGGCTCCACCTTTGGCTGCGGGTTCGCGGCGAGCTCGGTCCAGCTGGCGGCCACCAGCTCGGCGATGGCGAGCGCGACCAGCCGCGCGCGCGCCGCCGCCGGCGCCTCCGCCAGCGCGAAGCTGCGCCCCAGCGACTTGCGGCTCACCGGGTCCAGGACGCTCAGCTGAAGGCGCCCCTCGGCGCACCGGACCGAGATCTGCGTCACCCAGCGCGTGTCGCCACCAGCGTCGAAGACCGCGCCGCGCAGCTCCACCCCGACGATCCGCCGGACCTCCGCCGCGTCCACGGCCACGTCCGGGCAGGCCAGCTCGAGGCTGAGGCGCACCGGCGGATGGTCGGCCGCCACCGCCGGGAGCGCGAGCGCCCCGAGCAGGAGCCAGGGCACCTTCACTCGAGCCCACCGTGGCGGCGCACGGTCCTGACCCGCTGGCCGTCCGGATGGCGGTCCAGATAGCGGAGGGCGGCGGCGCGCGCGCGGGGCCCATCGCCGGCGCGGGACCACGCCTCCACCTCGCGAGCGAGCGCGTCCTCGCTGAGCGGCCCACCGGGGTCCAGGAGCTGCGCCTGCGCGAACGCGTCCGCCGCCTGGCGCGGCCTGCCGAGCTCGTCGAGCAGGATGCGCCCCAGCGTGAAGGCGGCGAGCGGCGCGCGCGGGTCACCCGGGTGGCTCTCCAGGACGCGGCGCAGCGGCGCCAGCGCCTGCTCGGGGTGACCGCTGAGCCGCGCCACGTCCGAAGCCAGGAGCAGCTCCCGCGCCTCGTCCCGCACCGCCGCGGAGCCGGCCCGCTCGAGCGCGTTGAAGGCGCGGTCGAAGTCGCCTTCCTGGGCGAGCGAGCGCCAGTCCGCCGCAGGCCGCGGGGACCGGGGCGCCGGCTGCGTCAGCTTGGGCGCGGGCGGCTCATCCGCGCAGCTCTCGCTCTGCCCGGCGACCAGGTTGAGCGCCGAGGCGCGGCAGAACATCCTCACCGCGCCCCGGGTGACCCAGACGCGCGCGTGGCGCGGCGCGCGCTCCACGTCAAAGGCGGTGCCGAGCACCTCGAGCGCGAGCGGCCCCGCCTCCACCCGGAAGGTCCGGCTGGTCCGGGGGCTCACCTCGAAGCGCGCGCGCCCCCTGCGCAGCTCGACCGACACTGCGTCCGGGCGGTCCACCAGCGCGCGAAGCTCGGTGCCTGGCTCCAGCGCGGTCGCCGTGGAGCCATCCGACAGCTGGAGCACGGCGCCGGGAGCACGGCCCGCAGGCGGGGAGAGCGTGCGCGGGGAGGAGGCGAAGGAGAACCACAGCGCCGCGCAGGCCACGCCGCAGAGCGCGAGCGCGGCACCCGCGCGGCGGGCGGTGACGCGCCGGCGCGCTGCCCGCTTGAGGCGCCGGGCGCCGGCGCGCTGCCGCTCGTCCGTCCAGCGCACGTCGATCTCTGCGCGCGCCTTTTCGAGCCGTTGGAGCAGGTCATCACCCATCGGACAGCCACTCCTCGATCGCTTGCTGGGCCTGGGAGATCCGCCGCTTCGCGGTTGCCAGCGAGCAGCCGCACAGCTGGGCCACCGCCTCGAGCCGCTCACCTTCGATGTGGCGCAGCGTCCACGCGAGCCGGGCGGCCACGGGCAGCTGGTCGAGCACCCGGTAGAGGGCCGCGAGGAAGGCCCGGTCTTCGGGGCTCGCTGCAGGGGAGACCAGCTCCGCCTCGTAGCTGGGGGCGAAGTCCAGCCCGAGGAAGGTGAGCAGCCGCCGGGCCCGGAGGCGGCGCCGCGCGACGCGCAGGGTCACCGTGCCCAGCCAGCCCCGCAGCGCCTCCGCCTCCCTCAGCGCGGCCATCCCCTTCAGGGCGTGCGCAAAGACGTCCTGGACCACGTCGTCCACCTCCTCGTCGCGGCCGAGGACGCGCAGCGCGAGCCCGGCGACATAGGGCGCGTGCAGGGCGTAGGCGCGCTCCAGCGTGAGGGGTGCGGCCGGGACCTCCGGTCCTTGGACGACGCGAAGCTGGGGGACGAGCGGGCGGGACATGGGGCCAGCGGATCAGTGCACGAAAGGCCCGAGAACGGCTCACGCCCCAGCACCCGGAGGGGTAGGCAAAGTGCGCACCCGCTGGACTTCTATGGAAGACCAGCCGCTCGGCGGTGCTGCGCGTAGCCGTCCGCCACGCCGATCGCCTCGGTGATGCAGTAGGCGATCCAGCTGGCCAGCAGCGTGCCCCCGCCGCCCACCAGCCAGACCTGGCCGGAGCCGAAGTCGCCGCGCTCCAGCGCGCCGCCCACCGCCATCAGCCCCACCCCGAGCGCGGTGCCCAGCAGCGGCCAGCGGGAGAGCCGCCAGCCCCCGGCGCGCGCGGCGGCCACGCCGCCGGGAACGCCTTCGTCCACCGCCAGCACCGAGAGCGGCGTGAGCAGCTGGGTGACGAGCACGCCCAGCGTGACGCCCACCACCAGCTCGCCGCTCAGGCGCAGCGCATCCGGGCGGCCCGTGGCCTGGAACGCCGCGGAGTGCACCAGCGCCACCGCGCCGCCGCCCAGGGCCGTGGCGCCCACCAGCGAGACGGTGGTGAGGGCCGTCAGGCCCGCGCGGCGGCCGGGGCTCAGCGGCGGCCGCGCGCTCAGCGACACGTCGGGGGCGAGCGCGGCGGCTGGTGCCGCAGCCGCCTCGTTGACGTGGACGTGGTCGTTGACGGAGACGTGCGACGTGGACGTGGACGGCCGGTCCACCGCGGAGCCATTCGTGGCAACGGCCGTCCCACGTCGCACGTCCACGTTCACGTCAACGTCAACGTCAACGTCAACGGGGAGGTGCGCTCGGACGGGAGCATCCGCGGGCCGCGCCAGGGCGCTCTGCGCAGTCGCAAGCACCGCTGCAATGACCCACGCCCTCGCGCGCACGCCCGCGTTCTAGACCGCAACGTGAACGGCTTGTTGCCCCATTCAGCCCCACCGCGCCCGTCACGCCCGCAAACGGCCGTTCACGTTCACGAGCACGTTCACGGAGCTGCGGGCTCGAGGTCGCTTGCCACCCAGCCAAGCAGCCTGCTTGCGGAATGTTCGTCCACAATGCGACCGTTCCTTCTCGCGCTGGCCGGCCGTCCGCACCATGTCCGATTTCAGACCGCCCCGACCTCCGAGCCGCCGCCAGCTCCTGCGCGCCACGCTGGGGCTCTCCGCCGTCGCCGCCGCGTGCGGCCGCCGCACCCACGGCGAGCTGGTGATGCCGCCGCAGGCCGGGTTCCCGCTCGGCGTGGCCGCCGGGGACGCCGCGCCGGACGGGGCGCTGCTCTGGACGCGCTACACCGGCCCTGCCCCGCTGGAGCTGCGCGTCTGGAAGGGCGAGCCCGAGGCCAGCGCCTCCGTCTACGCGGCCCAGCCCACGCCCGGCGAGTACGGCCTGGTCTCGGTGGACGTGCGCACCCTGGAGCCCGCCACCGCCTACTCCTACCGCTTCTTCGAGAACGACCGCGGCGTGCTCGACCATGGCAGCCCGGTGGGCCGCTTCCGCACCGCGCCGGCGCCGGACTCGCTCGCCCCCGTGCGCTTTGGCGCCACCTGCTGCACCAAGCGCACCTTCGCCCTGGACACGCTGGTGCGCGCCAGCGAGCGCAACGACCTGGACGCCTTCCTCCAGCTCGGGGACACCTCGTACAACGACGGCGCCCGCTCGGTGGCGGACTTCCGGGACAGCTGGGGGCGGACGCTCTCACTGCCTGCGCACCGGGCGCTGCGCCAGGCCCACGGGATCATCGCCACCTGGGATGATCACGAGTTCACCAACAACTGGAGCGGCGAGACGATCAACCCGGCCCAGTTCGCCGCGGGCGCGCAGACCTTCTTCGAGCACATGCCGGCGCGGCAGGACCCGGCCTTCCCCACGCGCGTCTGGCGCAGGCTGCGCTGGGGGAAGACCGCCGAGCTCTTCATCCTCGACTGCCGCGGCGAGCGCCGCCCCTCCACCCGCGGCCGCCCGGACGCCGAGTACATCTCCGGCGCCCAGCTCGCCTGGCTCAAGGCGTCGCTCGCCGAGAGCGACGCGGTGTTCAAGGTCATCCTCAACTCGGTGCCCATCGGCCAGTACGCGGGCGTGCTCTTCCAGTCCTTCGTCTCGGACCGCTGGGAGGGCTACCCCGCCCAGCGCGAGAACCTGCTGCGCTTCATCGAAGACCAGGGCGTCTCCGGCGTGCTCTGGCTGGCCGGAGACTTCCACCTCGCCGCCGCCGGGCGCGTCTCCACCACCGGCCCCGGCCAGAAGGCGGTGGAGATCCTCGTGGGCCCCGGCGGCAACGAGGCCAACCCTTCGCTCTCCTACCCCGGCCCGCCCCAGTTCGACTGGGCCACCGGCATCAACAACTACGCCGTGCTGGACCTGGACCCCGGCCCGCGCACGGTCACCGTCTCCTACTTCGACGGGGACGACCGGCCGCTGGCCGAGCACCGCTACTCGCTCTAGGCGCGCCCCGGTGGCGGCGTAACGCTTGCCGTGCCGCAAGCGTTTGCTAAACCGACCGGCGAATCAGCCCACCTGCGAAAGAACGCCCCGCGCCATGAGCCCGACCTTCACCACCCTCCTGCTGGCCACCGGACTGATCTTCTTCGGCGTGACCATGTTCTGGCGCATGCGGGTGCTCGCCTCGATGAAGTTCGAGAACCGCTTCAGCGACGCGCCGGCGCGCGCCGAGGCGCTCTTGCTCTTCGGCCTGGGCCAGAAGCGGATGGTGGACCGCGAGGAGCTGCTCCCCGGGCTGATGCACGTGGGGATCTACGGCGCCTTCATGGTCCTCACCGTGCGCACGGTGATGCTCTTCGTGATGGGCATGTCCCCCGCGGCGCTGGAGATCTTCTCCAACCCCTCCGCCCCGTTCTGGACCGAGCACACCTCGCTCGCCGGCCTCTACCACGCGTACCTCTTGGTGAAGGACCTGATGGCGCTGGCCGCGCTGTTGGGCTGCGCCTACTTCTGGTACCTGCGCGCGAAGGTGAAGCCGGACCGGATGACGCCGTCCTGGGAGGCGTACCTGATCCTCGGCTTCATCTCCGGGCTGATGGTGACCGAGTACTTCTTCGGCGCCTCGCACCTGGTGCTGCAGGGGCGCGGCTTCGCGATGCATGAGCCGGTCACCTCCGCGGTGGCGGCGATGATCCGCGGCTTCTCCCCGGAGACCGTGCGCTTCCTGGGCGCCGCCGGCTTCTGGATCCACGTCACCATCATCCTCACGTTCTTGAACTTCCTGCCGTACGGGAAGCACTTCCACGTGATCACCGGGCTGCCCAACGTCTACTTCAAGCGGCTCTCGCCCTCCGCCAAGCTCTCCACGCCCAATCTGGAGAAGGAGGAGTTCGGCACCCGGACGGTGAAGGACCTCACCTGGAAGCAGGGGCTGGACCTCTACTCCTGCACCGAGTGCGGCCGCTGCCAGACCCACTGCCCCACGTACATCACCGGCAAGCCGCTCACGCACAAGGGCGTGAACCAGGACCTGAAGCACTGGATCTGGGACAACCAGGCGCTGGTGACGCTGGGCCAGGACCGTGAGGGCAACGCCGCGGAGCTGCCCCCCATCGTCGGGGAGATCCTCAAGCCGGAGACGGTCTGGGCCTGCACCTCGTGCGGCTGGTGCGAGACCGCGTGCCCCGTCTTCATCGAGAACGTCCCGCGGCTGATCGACATGCGCCGCTACAAGGTCCAGGTGGAGGCGGACTTCCCGCAGGAGGCGCAGCGCGTCTTCGAAGGGATGGAGCGCCAGGGCAACCCGTGGGGCATCGCCCAGGAGAAGCGGGACGAGTGGGCGGAAGATCTCCAGCTCCCCGTGTGGAGCCCTGAAGGCAAGTACGAGTACCTCTTCTTCGTGGGCTGCGCGGGCAGCTACGACGATCGGCAGAAGAAGGTCAGCCGCTCGCTGGTGAAGATCCTGCGCGCCGCCAACATCTCGTTCGCCACGCTCTCCAAGCAGGAGGTCTGCAACGGGGACTCGGCGCGGCGGCTGGGCAACGAGTACCTCTTCCAGACGCTGGCCAAGACCAACGTGGAGCTCTTCAACGGCCTCCAAGTGAAGGCCGTGATCACCCAGTGCCCGCACTGCTTCAACACCATCAAGAACGAGTACCCGGAGTTCGGCGGCAACTACCGGGTCATCTCCCACGTGGAGCTGATCAACGAGCTGATCAAGGACCGGCGGATCAAGCTCTCGCAGGTGATGAACGAGAAGCTGACCTACCACGACCCCTGCTATCTGGGCCGCCACAACGGCGTCTACGACGCGCCCCGCGAGGCGCTCGCCGCCATCCCCGGGCTCCAGGTCGTGGAGATGCAGCGCAGCAAGCGCGAGTCCTTCTGCTGCGGCGCGGGCGGCGGCCGGATGTGGCTCGAGGAGCACACCGGCCAGCGGATCAACCAGAACCGGGTGAACGAGGCGGCGCTCACGCTCGCCCACGCCGCGGATCCCGCGGTGCCGTTCCCCAGCGCCACCGACAAGGAGAAGCCGGGCCAGGTGGGCGAGTACAAGGGCCCCGGCGCCGGGACCGTGGCGGTGGCCTGCCCCTTCTGCATGACCATGGTGAAGGACGGGATCAACGAGACCGGCCGCGAGGAGAAGATGAAGGTCCGGGACATCAGCGAGCTGGTGGCGGACTCCCTCCAGCTCCCCTGATCGGCGGCTCGTTCCCTCAGAAACTGATAAAAATCGTCAACAGGATTAACAGGCGCCCTTTTTCCGTGATCCAAAAGCTCAAGAGAGACGAATAGATCCACGGCTCGCAACCGGGCGCCCCTTAAGAGCGACAAACCCGCATGGCTTCAACGATTGGACCCTCAGGCTTTGGCCCCGGCGTGGGTGCTGCGACCGGTCCCAGCCAGACCGACTCCGCCGCCCCTGCCGACTCCGCGGCCCCTGCCGCAGACGTCGCGAACAGCCCCGTCGTCCCCGAGGCGCTGACCACCGGCTTCGGCGGCCCCGCCGCGGCCTCCATCACCCCGGCCTCCACCGAGTCGCTCCCGCCGTCCGCCTCCGCCGCGGACCTCTGGGGTGCCCCGGCCGCCCCCGAGCCCACTCCCGCCACGATGATGGCTGACGCCAGCGGCGCCACCGCCGCGGATCCGCAGGGCGCGCGCGTCTCGCAGGCCAAGGCGATCCTCGCCTCGCTGGCCGCGGCCCGCGCCAACCAGTCCGGCCAGGCGGTCCCCGCCGCGGCGAACCCCGCCGCCACGGGCCCGGGCGCGCTGAACGCGCCCACCGCTGGGGCCAAGGGCGCGGCGAGCCCGGACCTGCAGTCCATGGGCGCGAAGCTGTCCGGCGCCTCCGACGCGATGTCCGCGAAGGGCGCCGCCGCGTGTGAGCCGGGCAAGCCCCCGCCGCCCACCACCGCCTCGCTGGTGAAGAGCGCCAACAACGGCACCCTCTCCGGCGCGGAGGGCGAGGCGCCGCAGCCCCGCCCGCGCGAGGACCCGCTGTGCGCGGACCTCTCCCCGGTGGAGTACCAGCTCTACTCGAAGATCGCCGCCGAGGACCCGGACTCCGCCGAGCGCTTCCTGCTCCAGCAGAAGCTCTCCAAGATCTCCGAGCTCGCCGCGCTGCTCTCGAACATCGCCAAGTCGCGCCACGACACGGCCATGTCGGTCATCGCCAACCTCCGGTAGTCGAACCGCGGCGGTAGCGCGCTAGGCTGCGCCTCATGCGCGCTGCCCAGCCGTTCGTCCAGGTCCAGGCCCCGGAGCCGACGCCGTGAACGCCCTCCCCGACGCGAGAGGGCGGTTCGGCGAGTACGGTGGCCGCTTCGTCCCCGAGACGCTGATGCCCGCGCTCGAGCAGCTCGAGCAGGCGTGGCGCGCCTCCCAGGCAGACGCCGCCTTCAAAGCGGAGCTGGACGGCCTCCTGGCGCGCTTCGTGGGCCGCCCCACCGCCCTCACCCCGGCGCACCGCTTGAGCGAGCAGCTCGGCGGCGCGCGCGTCTTCCTCAAGCGCGAGGACCTGTGTCACACCGGCGCGCACAAGATCAACAACACGCTCGGCCAGGTGCTGCTGGCGCGGCGGATGGGGAAGAAGCGGATCATCGCCGAGACCGGGGCCGGCCAGCACGGCGTGGCCACCGCCACCACGTGCGCGCTCTTCGGGATGCCGTGCGAGATCTTCATGGGCGCGGTGGACGTGGAGCGCCAGGCGCTCAACGTCTTCCGGATGCAGCTGTTGGGCGCCACCGTGCACCCGGTGAAGTCCGGCAGCGCGACCTTGAAAGACGCGATGAACGAGGCGATCCGCGACTGGGTGACGAACGTGCGGGACACCCACTACGTCATCGGCTCGGTGGCCGGGCCCCACCCCTACCCGGCCATGGTGCGCAGCTTCCAGGCGGTCATCGGCGTAGAGGCGCGCGCGCAGTGCCTGCAGGCGGCGGGGCGGCTCCCGGACGCGGTCCTCGCCTGCGTGGGCGGCGGCTCCAACGCGATGGGGCTCTTCTCCGCGTTCGTGGACGACCCGCAGGTGAAGCTCTACGCGGTGGAGGCCGCGGGGGAAGGGCTCGCGAGCGGCAAGCACGGCGCCTCGCTGGCGAAGGGACGCCCCGGCGTGCTGCACGGCTCGCGCAGCTACGTGCTGCAGACGCCGGACGGGCAGATCGCCGAGGCCCACTCCATCAGCGCGGGGCTGGACTACCCGGGGGTGGGGCCGGAGCTCTCCCACCTCAAGGACCAGGGGCGCCTCACCCTGCTGCAGGCCACGGACGACGAGGCCCTGGACGCCCTGCAGTACCTGGCGCGCACGGAGGGGATCATCCCCGCGCTGGAGACCTCCCACGCGGTGGCGGCGGCCCGCGCGCTCGTGCCCACGCTGGGCCAGGACGCGCTGGTGGTCATCAACCTCTCCGGGCGCGGGGACAAGGACGTGGAGCACGTGCGCCGGGCGCTGGCGGCCCGGGCAGCGCCCGCGAAGCGCAAACCCGTGCGCAAGGGGAAGAAACCGGCGCGAGGGGCGCGGCGATAAACCCTCAATGGAAGGCACCCGGTTCTTCGGCAGGGCGGTCGCGTCGGTGTTGGGCAGGGGTCAGGGCGGCGAGGCCGGCATCAAGACGGCCGCCACCATCGCCCCGCATGCGCCGGTGGAGCAGGCCACGCCGCTGGAGCAGTTCGTCCCGGAGCAGGCGCTCTACGAGGCCGCCTCGCGCGCCGTGGGCTACGGCCCCGCCGGTCAGCCCGGTCCCATCGTGTCGCTCGGTGACGGGCTGGGCATCCAGGCCGTCCCCGCCCGCCCCAGCGGCGTGCTGCCCACGGATGCGCTCGGCCAGGTGGACGACTCGATCCGCGGCACCTTCAACCTGTGGACGAACCTCCCGGATGAGCGCGGCCTCTCCACCGCGGGCGCCAAGCGCTACGAGCTGGTGGGCGCGCAGCCGTCCGAGTCCGTGCAGTGGGAGTTTGGCTTCGGCGGCGGCGTGAGCCTCCCCAACTTCCGCGTCACCGGCTGAGCCAGGCGAGCCGTTAACCCGTGGACCACTGACCCGTGGACCACTGACCCGTGGTCCGTAACCCGTGGTCCCGTGACCCGTGGTCCCGTGACCCGTGGTCCCGTGTCCCGTGTCCCGTGACCCGTGGTCCCGTGACCCGTGAGCCGTACCCGTCACCGAACCCGAACCCGAACCCGAACCCGAACCCGAACCCGAACCCGAACCCGAACCCGAACCCGAACCCGAACTGCACAGCGGGCTTCGTTGAGGCCGTGCTCATCGCGGTGCCGCGTTCATGGACGCTGGCGCTGGACCTCTCGCGACCTCGGTCGGGTTCGGGTTCGGGTTCGGGTGCGGTGACGGGTACGGCTCACGGGACACGGGTCACGGGCCACGGGTCACCGGACACGGGGCACGGGGCACTTACGGGTCGCGGGTCACGGGCCACGGGTCACCGGACACGGGGCACGGACGGGTCGCGGGTCACGGGTCACGGGCCACGGGCCACGGACGGGTCGCGGGTCACGGACGGGTCGCGGGTCACGGGCCACGGGGTACGCCTCAACGAAGCTGACAGGCAGGCTGACAAGGGCGCCTTTTTGGGGCGCCCCCGGGCGACAACTCTCACCTCTCCGGGGCTGATACCCCGGTATGGCCGCGCGGATCCGCATCGACCTGACCGCGCCCAGCCGGCGGGCCGAGGAGCTCTACGAGACCGCCTACGGCGTGGAGCCTTCCGGCCGCACCCAGCGCGCCGCACGGCTGGGCTCCGCCGGCGCCTACCTGACGCGGGCGGAGCAGACGCTGCAGCGGGCGCAGGCGCTGACCTCGCGTCCCCCCGAGCGCATCCCCCACCCGGAGGCCACGCTCTTCGAGGTCTCCGCGCTGCGCCACGAGGCGCAGGCGCTGACCGCGCAGGCCAAGGCGGCGGAGGCCCAGCGCGTCCTCGCCGCGGCGAGCGCCGGGGAGCCCACGACGAAGAAGGCGCTGCGTCAGGCGCAGGCGTTCGGCCCGGACGAGTGGGCCGCCGAGTCCGCCGCCGAGCAGGCCTTCGCGCAGCGGCTGCGCGCGCGGGCGGAGCAGGCGCGGCGGACCCCTCGCAGCCCCGAGGAGCTGGCGGTGCTGGACGTGATGCTGCTCGAGCACGCGAGCAGCGGGCGGGACTGGTTGATCAGCGGCCCGGAGCTGCAGCTGCCGCTGCGCGACTGGATGGAGCAGGCCCAGCGGGTGTCCAACGACACCCTGCTCACCACCTCGCCGAGCCACGAGATGCGCCGCGCGCGCGGCCTGACGGAGTACGCGCTCGAGCTGAGCCCCGCCTTCAAGGCCGACCTGGAGACGCTCGGCCGGGACGGGGCGTGGCTCGACATCGGCTGCGGTGAAGGGTTGGCGGCGCGCGAGTACTTCGCCCGCGGCGGCCAGGCGCGGGTGGTGGGCGTGGACCTGGGCGAGCTGCGACCGGACGTGGCGGCGGAGCTCGCCGGCCAGCGCTTCGCCTTCGAACGGGGCAGCGTGACGCAGCTCCCAACGGAGCAGAAGTTCGACATCGTGACGGACGTCTTCGCGGCGGCCTCGTACGACCGAAGCCTCACCGCCACGCTGCAGCGCTCGCTCGAGCTGCTCAAGCCCGGCGGGCGCTTCTACCTGCGCGCAGGGGACGCGGAGACCCGCGTCTGCCTCCCGGATCGCACGGTGCTCGGCCTCTGCGACTGGCTGCGCTCCATCCCGGGGCTGCGCGTGGAGGAGCTCACGGAGCGGACCGGCGGGCCGATGACCTTCCTGCTGACGCTCGAGCCCGGCGTCGCGGTGAAGGTGCCGGACGTCTCGCTGGTGGCCGAGCACTCCTTCCGCCCGCCTTCGCGCGTGTTCCTCGCCGAGCCCGGGCCCGACCACTCAAGCCATTGAACTTACAGGACAAACCGG
The DNA here is from genome assembly GCA_044229415.1 of Myxococcaceae bacterium. Lineage (GTDB taxonomy): Bacteria > Myxococcota > Myxococcia > Myxococcales > Myxococcaceae > JBGATB01. Next base: position 143,631 of record JBGATB010000001.1, read on the forward strand.
TTCCAGAACTGTAGCCCGCCTGGACAGGACGCGGCGAGTCCACCCGGCGACAACCCCGCATGGTCGCTGAAGCCGTCGCCGCCCGCTCCGTCCTGCGCGCCCTGAACATCCCCAAGGTCGCTGAGGGGCAGATCCAGCGGCTGCTGACGTCCACCGCGGGGCGCGTGCGCGAGGTGGCCGGGCCGGCACAGTTCCCGGGCGCGCGGCTCTTCGTGCCGGCGGGCGAGGGTGCGCACCCCGGCGTGGTGCTGCTGCACGGCGCCGAAAGCGGCGAGGCCGGCTGGACCAACCTCACCGCCATCCGGCTCGCCGACAGCGGCAAGGCGGCGATGACGCTGCCCTACTACGGCGTCCCCGGCACGCCGATGCAGCTGGCCGAGGTGCCGCTGGACTACACGCTGGACGCGGCCCGCTGGTTCAAGCAGTCCCCGTACGTGGCCGGGCACGACCTGGGCTTCTACGGGCAGTCGCGCGGCGCCGAGCAGACGCTGCTGCTCGCCAGCCTGGACCAGGAGAACTTGATCAACGCGGCGGCCATCCACTCCGCCAACCGGCGCATCAACAGCTCGTTCGATCCGTTCAACCGCGGCGCGCCCGTGGTGCGGGACGGCCAGGAGGTCGCCCCGTACACCTACCGGGGCGAGGCGATCGAGACCGGGCCGCAGCCGCTGGAGAACATCTCCATCCCCTTCCACATCTCCCACTCGCTCAACGACGAGCGCTGGCCGGTGGAGAACGCCTTCTGGGTGGCCCGCGACTTGGGCGAGGCCGGTAACCCGGTGGAGCTCTCCGTGGTCCCCAACGAGCCCCACATGTTCCGCCGCGCGGCGCGGGAGCTCGCCGAGGACAAGTACGTCCAGTTCTTCGACCAGCACCTGAGCTGAAAGCGAGGCGGGCCGGCCCCCCCTTGGAGGAGCCGGCCCGCCGGTGCAACTCTAGAATCCGTCCGCTACGGCTGGCAGACGTTGGAGAGGCAGCGCTGGCCGGTGGGGCAGTCGCAGTTGCTGGTGCAGGAGCTGGGGCTGGTGCAGTAGCCGATCTTGCAGGTGCTGCCGCCGCCGCCGCAGTCCACATCGTCCTTGCAGCCCTTGCTGCACTTGCCGTTCACGCAGTCGTTCCCGGCGGTGCAGTCCGTGGCCACCTTGCAGGCGCCAGTGCTCGGGCGCGGGCGGCAGATGCCCTGCTGGCAGGACTCGGTGAGGGGGCACTCGGTGTCGTTGACGCAGCCCAGGTAGCAGGTGGCGTTGATGCAGTAGCAGCCGCCGCCGCAGTCGCTGTTGAAGGTGCAGCTGCCGCCGGGGTTGGAGGTGCCCGCGTCCGGCTTGGGCGTGCCCGCGTCCGGCTTCGGCGTGGGGTTGGTGGGGGCCACGCAGTACATGTTCACGCAGACGTTGCCGCCGCTGCAGTCCACGTTCTTCACGCAGGGCACGCGGCACGCGCCGTTGATGCAGGTGGCGCGGCGGTCGCTGCAGTCCGCGGACCAGCTGCAGGTCTGGACGTCGTTGGGGAGCTTCTCGCAGGCGCCGCTGCGGCAGGACTCGCCGGAGTGGCAGTCCGTGTTGGTGACGCAGCCGGGGTGGCAGACGCCGTGGATGCAGGACAGGCCGTTGGCGCAGTCGCTGTTGGCCATGCAGGTCTGCTGGCTGGCGCAGGTGCCGCTGCGGCAGGAGCACTCGGCGTTGCAGGTGCTGGTGGAGGCGCAGCTGTCCCCCGGACACCCGAAGCCGCTACAGGTGGAGACCCCGGGCCCCGGGTCCCCCGTGCGGCCGGAGAAGTGGTACTCGCAGCCCGCGAGCAGGAGGACGGCGAGGGCGAACGACGAGGCGACTGCGATGGACCGACCGCTGGACATGGGCATGGCTCCTTGCTGAACGAAACTTTCGAAGCGCTGGCGAGGCGCGCCTTTCGAGGTTTCTGGGTTGCCGGCGCCTTTTGCGGCGATCAACGGCAAGCCCCGGAATTCTTTTTTGATCGCCTTCGCGCGCAGCGGCAACCAAGGCCCTTCAGTAGGCCCTTCGTACGCTTCGAACGGTTCGCGTTCTTCTTTTTGATCGCTTTGAATGGCCGCGGCATCGAACCCGTCGATGCCCATGGCCGCTTCACCCCTGGCGGGAGTTCCGAACGTGTCCGCCCCTACGTCCTCCCCCAGATTGGTGGTGGACCCGCCTGCGTCGGGAGATCCGCTCGCCCCGCTGATCGACCGGGTCCGCGAGGGGGACCTGCTGGCCTTCGAGGCGCTCTACCGCCGCACCCGCGAGACCACGTACCGCGTCCTCTACCAGCTGGTGGGTCAATGTCCGGACATGGACGACCTCATCCAGGAGACCTACGTCCAGCTGCTCACGGCGGTGCGCCGCTACCGGGGCGAGGCCCGCTTCTCCACCTTCCTCCACCGCGTCTGCGCCAACGTTGGCCTGATGTACCTGCGCTCGAAGAAGCGGCGCCCCGAGGACATGGTGGAGCAGCTGCCCGAGCTGCAGGCCGGCAACGCGTACGACCCGGAGCACAAGGCGCAGGCCAGCGAGGCCGCGCGGCTGATGCAGGCGGCGCTGGAGAAGCTGACGCCGAAGAAGCGGGTGGTCTTCGTCTACCACGAGCTGATGGGCATGGGCCCGGAGGAGATCGCCGCGGCCGTGGACACCTCGCCCAACACCGTCCGCTCCCGCCTCTTCCACGCCCGCAAGGAGTTCGCCGTGGCCATCGCCCGGCTGCGCCGAGACAGCGACACCCTCTTCCCCGCCATCGCCGCCACCGGCCAGGGAGGCAGCGATGGCGCGCCATGAAGAGCAGGCCCTCTGGGCCTTCGCCAAGGGCGAGCTCAACCTCGTCGAGCAGGAGCGCGTCACCGCCCACCTCGCCGAGTGCATCCCCTGCACCTGCGCCTACGAGGACGTGAAGGGTGCGCTCTCCGTCCTGCAGCCGGAGGCGCCGCCGCTCTCCGCCGCGCAGTGGCGGGCGATCGACGACAAGGTGATGACCGCCGCGGCGGACGCGGTGCTGCGCACCTCCTCCTTCGGGGAGAGGTGGCGCGCCTTCTGGGCGTCCGCGCGCCGCCCGCTGCTCGCCGGCGCCGCGGGGCTGGCGGTGGTGGCGGTGAGCCTCTACGCCGGCTACCGGTTCGGCCGCACCGGCGAAGCCCCCCCGCAGCCCGCGGTGGCCGTGCCCTCGCCCGCGCCTGCGCCGGCGCCGGAGCCGGCGCGCCCGGTGGAGCGGCCGGCCGCGCTCGCCGCGGCGCAGGTGGACTTCGCGCGCGGCGCCTCCATGCAGGGGCAGCGGCTGCGCAAGGGGACGGTGCTGTCCCCCGGGGCGCAGCTGGCCACGGATGCGCGCGGCGAGGCCTGGCTGGCGCTGCCGGACGGCAGCCGCGCCGGGCTCCTGGGTGGCGCGGACGCGCGGCTGGTCTCGCTGGACGCGCACAAGGTCCGCGTGCAGCTCCAGAAGGGGACGCTGATGGTCTCCGCGGCGCACGTGGAGGGGCGCACCTTCACGGTGGCCGCCGGCAAGACGGAGATCCGCGTGCTCGGCACCCGCTTCCTGGTGGAGCAGGCCGGCGGTCAGACGTTGATCGCCGTGGAGGAGGGCCAGGTGGAGGTGGCGCACGGGCGCAGCGTGCTCAAGGTGCCGCAGGGGCGCGCGCTCACCATCGCCCGCAACGGCCGCGTGGGGCAGCGGCCGCTCCAGAAGAAGGAGAAGCAGCAGTTCTCCGAGCTGATGCCGGACCTGGAGCCCGCACAGGACCTCTCCACCGCTGCGCCTTCTCCGCTCGCCGCCGTGGAGAAGGCGCACCCGCCACCTCCGGCCGCGGGCGGCCTGCTGCCGCGGCTCAAGGCCGCGCCAGAGTCCCGCGAGGGCAAGGCGCCCTCCAGCCTCCCGGCGGCGGCCACGCTGGATCGCCGTCCCGCCCCCGCCTCTGAGCCCGAGGCGCTCTCCGCACCCACGCCGGTGGGCCCCGGGGAGCCCGCTCAGGCCGGCGCGGCGGACGTGAAGCCCGCCAGCGCGCTCGCGGAGGAGGAGGCCCAGGCCCCCGAGCCGGCGAAGCCGGCGCAGGCCGCACAGGCGGCGGCGCCGGCCCCCGACCGGGAGCTCTTCCAGGGCAGCCCGGACGAGTGGGCGCAGCTTCCGCAGAACGGCGCGCCCGCCCAGAACGGCGCGGCGCCCGCCGCCGAGAGCTGGAACGCGTTCCCCGGAGACACTTCGGCGCGGCCCGCGGCGAAGGTGCGCCAGGCCCGCCCGCTGGAGAAGGAGATCTCCGCGGTGGAGGAGTACTGGGTCTCCCAGATGGAGCGGATGGCGGCCGAGGGGCGCTGCCGGGACGTGCTCTACCGGGCGTCAGACTGGATGCGCGAGGTGCTGCAGGACGCGCGCGGCGGCGAGCGCCCCAACACGTCGCTCTACCACCGGGTGGTGCTGGCGAAGATCCGCTGCCTCGAGCACGAGGGGCAGCTGGAGGAGGCGCGCAAGCAGCGCCAGCTCCTGATGGACGCGCCTCCCTAGGGTTGGGCTACTTGCCGCCGGAGGTGACGGTCATCCCCTTCAGCCGCTGGTAGGCCACCAGCACCCGCTCGGCGTAGCCGTTGCGCGAGTCCTTGCCGCGCATCAGCGCCATGTCCACCGGGCCGGGGCCGCGGTTGTAGGCGGTGAGCGCCATCTCCACGTCCTTGTACATCTCCGTGTAGAAGCCGAGGACCTGGAGCCCGTAGCGGATGGAGACCTCGGGGTCATCCAGGTCACCCTGGATGCCGAGCACCTTCTTCCACTGCGGCATCACCTGCATCAGCCCCACCGCGCCGACGCTGGAGGTGGCCTTGGGGTTGAAGTCGGACTCGATGGCCATGATCGCCAGCACCAGGTTCGGGTCCTTGCTGTAGAGCTCCGAGTACTTGTGCACGTGCTTGGCGATCGACCGCGCGAGCGTCGGGTCGATCTTCGGCTTCATGATCATGATCTTGAGGAACAGCACGTCCTCGTTCGCCGTGCTGGCGATGTACAGGCGCAGGTTCTCCACCTCCACCTTCAGGGCGTGCGTCTGCTCCTTGAGGGCGGCGGTCTCCTTGCCCCAGGTCTGCGCCTCGGCGGTGTGCGCGGCCACGGAGCGGTTGAGCGCGTCCAGCCGCGGCAGGTAGGCCACCGCGCCGAGCACCGCGCCGGCGAAGAGCAGCACGGTGATGGCGATGGAGGCGATCGCCCATGGGCGCACCGGATCTGGCTCGGGGCGGGAGAGCTCGGAGAGCGCCCGGGAGAGGACCGGCTCGCGGACCGTGTTCTGGGATACCCGGGAAACTTCGGCCGGAAACTCGGACACCTGCACCGCCTCGACCCGTTCCAAAGTGAACCTCCAAAGCTTGACCGCTGGCGCTTCCCCTTTTCGACTCTTCGAAGCCCGCGGCGGAAGACGCCGTGCGGTTGTCGACGAAGCCGCTCTGCATTCGAGGCGGCGCGCAATGGGGTGTCAAGGCGCCCCGCCTGCACCCCCTGCTCACGCCCACTTGCGCGTGTGGGGTGCCCAGAGCCGGAGTCTCACCAAAGACGGGTAAACCGCAAAAGCCGCTCTATGATGGCGCACCGCATGAAGCGACCCGGCTTCAAGCTCTACCTCTTCGTGATCGTGAGCGTTCTGGCGGCGGCGCCGGTCTTCGGCCTGTCCGTCTGGGAGTCCGCGCGCTGGCGGCAGTTCCGGCTGGATCAAGCCGACGAGCACGGGCTCACCCTGGCCCAGTCCATCTCGCGCGAGGTCTCTCAGATGATCGAGAGCAACGTGCTGATGGTGGAGGCCCTGGCCAAGCAGATCGACGCGCGCGGGACGCGGGACCCGGCCATCCTCCAGACGATGGTGGCGGCGCAGCACCGCTCGCTGCCCGGGTTCATCGTGCTCGGGTTCGCCACGGCGCAGGGCATCTCCACCGCGGTGGAGCCGCAGAAGGACCCCTCCGGGAAGTCCACCATCGGCATCAACTACAGCGACCGGGACTACTACAAGGACCTGCTGCGCACGCAGGCCACGGTGGTCTCCGAACCCATCGTCTCGAAGATCCACCACCGGCCGAGCATCGGCTTCGTGGCGCCCACGCACGACGCGGCCGGCGTCTTCGATGGGTACGCCGTGGGCGCCTTCGACCTGGGCGAGGTGCAGCGCGCCGCCGAGCGGGTGATGGCGGACCTGGACGCCAAGGTCTACATCCTCGACCGGAAGGGGCGCGCCATCGCCCACCCGCAGCGCACCAGCCAGCTCGAGCTCAAGGACCTCTCCGCGCTGGACGCCTTCCGCGCCGCCAACGGGCGCGGGCTGGTGCGCTCCGGCGTGGACGAGAACGGGACGCCCGTGCGCACGGCCGCGGTGAACCTGGATCAGCGCGGGGTGGGTTGGACGGTGGTGGTGGCCTGGGACCAGTCCAGCCTGCGGGTGCAGGCGGCGCAGGCGCAGCGCGGAGGCGGGCTGGCCGCCCTGCTCGCCATCCTCAGCGCGATGGCGGCGGCGATCCCCATGGCGGCCTGGCTCACCCGGCCCATCAGCCGGATCGCCAAGGCGGCGGCCGCGGTGGGCAGCGGAGACCTCACCGGGCGGCTGGACGAGACGGCCTGGTGGGAGCCGCGCGAGTCGCAGGTGCTGATGGCCAGCTTCAAGACCATGCTGGATCAGCTGCGCGGCCTGCTCCGCTCGCTGCGCGGCTCCAAGGAGGAGATGCTCAAGACGGTGGGCGGGCTGAGCCAGATGATGCGCGCGCAGACCACCCTGATGGAGCGGCAGACCATCAACCTCACCGAGCTCTCCACCAGCGCGCGGGTGGTGCAGGAGGTCTCCGCCATGTCCGCCAGCCGCGCCGAGGAGGTGCTGGTGCGCGCGGCCAACGCGGACGAGCTCTCCGCCGCCGGTCAGCAGTCCGTGGAGCGCTCGCTGCGCGGCCTCCAGGAGATCCGCAACCAGACCGAGGCGATCGTCGGCACCATCGCCACGCTGCTCGAGCGCACCCTGGAGATCTCCGAGATCACCGAGCGCGTGAAGGACCTGGCGGACCAGTCCAACGTGGTGGCCTTCAACGCCGCGATTCAGGCGATGCGCGCCGGCGAGTGGGGCCGCGGCTTCGACGTGGTGGCCGCGGAGATGCGCTCTTTGGCCAACCGCTCCATCGAGAGCACCGTCCGCATCCGGGAGATCCTGGGCAACGCGGAGAAGGCGATCCGCTCCACCGCCGCCACCAGCGAGGAGGGCGGCCGGAAGATCCAGCACGGGATGGAGCAGATCCAGGAGTCCGGCAGCCGGCTGCGCGAGCTCTCGGTGATCGTGGAGGTCAACTCCGTGGGCACCAAGGAGATCGCCAGCGCGGTGAAGCAGCAGTACAGCGGCATTCTGGAGATCTCCCGGGCGCTGGACTCGCTCGAGGAGGCGATGAAGGACACCGCGGTGGTGTTCGAGAGCGCGGAGCGGGTGGCGCAGGGGCTGCTCGCCGCCTCCGAGCGGATCAGCACCCAGGTGGACGCGTTCCGGGTGGAGTGAGCCCCTTCGAAAGGGCTTCAGGGCCCGTACCAGGGCTCGATCGCCGAGGCGCGCTTGAGCTTGCCGCTCCCGTTCGAGGCGGTGGCGGAGATGGAATACACCTGATCCGAGCCGCCGAGATCGTTGGAGAAGGCCACCTCCGCGGCGCCCACCCAGGTGGGGAACGAGTCCACGGCGTTGGGGTCCCCGGGATAGTCGGTGAGCTGGCGGGTGCTCTTGGACGAGAGCTCGAACACGAAGATGCGGGAGGCGCCGGAGGAGAGCCGCCCGTCGAACGCCACGCGGGTGCCGTCCTTGGAGAGCACCGCGCGGTTGACGATGGACGCGGCGTCCCCCAGCGAGCTGGTGACGTTGGTGCCCGCGCCGGAGGCCAGGTCCACCCTCTCCAGCTGCGTATAGCCAGAGGAGGGATTGCCCGCGGCGGCGAGCACCGCCTTGCCGTCCGGGTAGAAGGAGGGCGAGCTGTAGGAGAGCGTCCCGCTGCCGAGCTCCTCGAAGCCCACGCCGCTGGGGGACACCTTGCCCAGGTACGAGGCCGCGCCCTTGTCGTAGGCGAAGACGATGACCGTCCCGTCCGGGGAGAAGACCGGGTTGCGGAAGTTGCGGCGCGCGGTGTCCGAGGCCAGCACCACGGAAGGGGCGGCGCTGCTGCCCAGCGTGGCCAGCTGCAGCTCGCTGCCGTTGCTGGTGGCGTGCACGAAGAGCACCTGCTTGCCGTCCCGCGAGAGGCAGGGGTGCTTGTTGCCCCCGCTCGAGGTGACCTGCATCACCTCCTGGAAGCCGTCCGCCTTGTCGGTGACGTAGACGTTGCGGTCGTCCTTGCGCACGAAGGCGAAGCCCTCGGTGAACGAGGTGAGACCGCCCGTGCCGCCGCCGCTGCCGTCCGGGTCGAGGAAGCCGCAACCGCCGAGCGAGGCGAGCACGGCGAGCGAGACGAGCAGCGAAGACGCGGGGGTGGACTGCATGGAAGACGACTCCTGTCGGCCCTGGTGAAACGCGACGCGCCCGAATCTGGGGCGCGCAGCGCTGGACGTCAACGCGCCCCCGCCGATTCAGCGGTTGAGCTTCACCAGCTCGTTGCGGCAGACGTTGCAGAGCGCCACGCCCTTGCGGTCCACGTCCGCGGGGGTGGTGGCCAGGAACATCACGCAGCGGGGGTCATCGCAGTACGAGAGCCCCACCAGGTGGCCGGCCTGGTGCACCGTCTCCACCTGGACGCGCCGCTTGAGCGCCACGTCCTCCACCCCCTGCCGCAGCCGGAAGATGGAGACCAGCGCCACGCGGGACTCGCGGTCCGCCTCGCCGAAGACGAAGGGCGAGTCCGGGACGAAGAGGTCCACGTCCACCACGCCCAACACGAACTTCTGCATGGGCTCCATCAGGGGGACGAGCCGCCGCATGATGGCGTTGGAGTGGTACTGGTTCCGGTCCTTGTTGAAGGCGTAGCTGGGCGAGGTGAGCTGGGTCTTGCTTTGGACGGCCGTGATCCCCATGTGGGTGAGCAGCGGCTCCTCCAGATCCTTCAGAAGGCCCGGGGGAGGATTCCCCACCGACACCAGCTGCAGGACTTTCGTCACCATCTCGTCCCGTCCTTCCGCCAGCGCGAGGGGAACCTAAGCTGGCTGGGGCGCAAGGATTCGAACCTTGATAATCAGAGCCAAAGTCTGATGTCCTGCCATTAGACGACGCCCCAGTCGTCAGGCCTGCAATGCGGTCAGCGGGACGATGATACGCAAACTCGTCTGACGCAGGAACCCCTAGTCGCTCGGCGACAGTGTGCGAAGCCGGTGGGTGGCCGCCCCTCCGCCCTCACCCCTAGAATGGCCCTGGATGCGCCTCCCCCTCCTGCTCACCAGCGCCGCCCTCTGTCTGGCGGCGTGCAGCGGCCGCCCCCCGGCAGATGGCGCCATCCGCCTCTCCGTCACCTACTCCGGCTTCCGGCCGGCCTGCGTGACGGTGGTGGCCCAGGACGCCGAGGCGGCCAGCAACGCCCAGACGGTGAGGCTGCCGGTGGCGGACGCCAGCGTCCAGGAGCTCTCCGTGGCGATCTTCCGGCCCAGCGGCTGGAGCGCCTCCATCCAGCTCTCGGCGCAGGGGCACGAGCGGGACTGCGAAGGCACTGCGGTGGCGGTGCGCACCAGCGAGGTGCTCCGCTTCAGCCCCGGCACCATCCTGCCAACGGCGCTGGCGCTCAGCGCCCCGGACGGGGACCAGGACGGCTACGTGCCCCGGGCGGCCGGCGGCAGCGACTGTGACGACGCCCGCGCCGCGGTGCACCCCGGCATCCCCGAGGCCTGCAACGGCCAGGACGACGACTGCGATGACGTGGTGGACGAGGGCTGCGAGTGCGTGGGCGGAGACGCCCGCAGCTGCTACTCGGGGCCGGCCCCCACCCAGGGGGTGGGGCTGTGCACCGCGGGCACGCAGCGCTGCACCGGCGGCGCGTGGGGCCCCTGCGAAGGACAGATCCTGCCCGCCACCGAGCGCTGCAACGACGGCGCGGACGAGGACTGCGACGGCGAGATAGACGAGGGCTGCCCCTGCGTGAGCGGCACCGCGCAGAACTGCTACGGCGGGCCCGGCGGGACCTCCGGGGTGGGGCTGTGCAAGAGCGGCCAGCAGTCCTGCGTGGACGGCGGCTGGGCCAAGTGCATGGGCGAGGTGCTCCCCGCCCCCGAGCTGTGCGACACCAAGGACAACGACTGCAACGGCAGCGCGGATGACAGCGTGCCGCCGCTGCCCTGCTACACGTTCGATGCGGGCAGCCCGGACGCGGGCGCCTGCCGCGGCGGCGCCCGCAGCTGCTCCGGCGGCCTGTTCGGCGCCTGCGTGGGGCAGGTGGGCCCCGCGGCCGAGACCTGTGACGGCGTGGACAACGACTGCGACGGCACGGTGGACGGCTTCTCCCAGGCCTGCTTCCCGTTCGACGCCGGCACCCCCGGCGTGGGGCTCTGCAAGGCGGGCACGCGGCAGTGCACCGGCGGCGCCTTCTCCCCCTGCAGCGGCCAGGTGGGCCCCGCGCGCGAGCTCTGCGACAACCAGGACAACGACTGCAACAGCGCCACGGACGAAGGGCTGGGCAAGGGCGGCGCCTGCACCGTGATGCCGGGCTGCGCGGCGTCGTTCGCCTGCGAGGTGGACGGCGGGCTGCGCTGCGTGCAGACGGGCACGCCGGTCTCCTGGTTCTTCGACGACGACGAGGACGGCCGCGGGAACCCGGACTCGGGCGTGCTCGGCTGCGTCTCTCCCGGGCTGCGCTACGTCACCAACGCCACCGACTGCGACGATGGGGATCCGGCCACCTTCGTGGGCGCCACCGAGGTGTGCGACCAGAAGGACAACAACTGCGATGGCGTCACCAACGACCAGATGGGCGGCGGCAGCTGCCCCAACGGCTCGCTCTGGACGCCGCGCGGGGACACCACCAACAACGTGGACTGGCTGAGCGTCACCAGCCCCGCCGTCAACGACGTGCTGGTGGTGGGGGCGCAGAACCGGATCGGCTTCCGCTACATGGGGCCGGGCTTCGTGATCGCCGGGTCCCCCGCCTGCAGCGACGGCGGCACCATCAACTTCACCGTGGCGGAGAGCCTGGTGGGGACCAACCAGTACTTCCTCGGCGGCGAGAACGGCGAGCTCTCCGCGGGCGTGGTGGCGGGCGCCGGCAGCTGCACCCCGTCCGCCATGGCGGCCCCGGGCAAGGTGGTGGGGCTGGCCGCCTTCAACGCCGGGGGCGTGGTGGTGATGGGGGCCAGCGCGGGCGGGCAGACGTTCCGCTTTCGGCCCCCCAACACGGTGGAGGCGCTGCCTTCCCTGCCCAACGTCACCCTCACCTCGCTCGCCGCGGTCTCCCCCACGGACGTCCTGGTGGTGGGGCGGCTGGCGGTCCCGCCCTTCTCCCCCTACGCGGCGCGCTTCAACGGCACCGCCTGGGTGGACCAGACCCCGCTCTTCCCCGCCGGGCTCCCCAACGTCTCCTTGCGGGACGTCTCCATGGTGAGCGCCCGGCTCGCCTTCGCGGTGGGGGACAGCGGCCTGGTGCTCAAACTGCGGGACGGGGTGTGGAGCGTGATGACCCCGCCCTCGCCGCCGCCCAACTTCAGCTCGGTGCTCGCCTTCGGCGCCAACGCGCTCTACACCACGGACCCCGGCGGCGTGCGCCGCCACACCCTGGCGGGCTGGACGCTCCTGGCGGGGCCGTTCGGCGGCGGGACGGTGCCCCTGGACGTGGCCGGCACCGCGCCGACGGACCTCTGGGTCTCCGGCACCAAGGGGCTCGTGCTCCACTGGCACGAATAGCCCGCAACGCGCCCGCGGCGTCGGCATCCAAGGCCGTCGCAAACAGCCGCTGTTGAACGTTCACCTTCGAATCCTGGATACGGCCTTGGGGTGCGCGCAGTAGGGTGCGCCCGCTTTTACGGCTCGTAGTTCCCAGACCCTCAAGGAGCAGACCATGAAGAGCCTCCCTGCAGTCCTCGCCGCAGCCGCCCTCACCGTGCCTTCGCTCGCGCTCGCCACCACCTGGGAGATCGACCCGTCCCACTCCTCCGCCGGCTTCTCGGTGAAGCACCTGATGGTGACCAACGTTCACGGGCAGTTCTCGAACGTGAAGGGCACCGTGAAGGTGGACGACAAGGACATCACCAAGAGCACCGTGGAGGCGACGATTGACGCCACCACCGTCAACACCCACGACGCCAAGCGGGACGAGCACCTCAAGTCGGCCGACTTCTTCGACGTCACCAAGTTCCCAACCCTCACCTTCAAGTCCACCAAGGTGGAGAAGGCCGGGACCGGCCTCAAGGTGAGCGGGGACCTGACCATCAAGGGGATCACCAAGCCGGTGGTGCTCGCGGTGGAGGGCCCCACGCAGCCGATCAAGGACCCGTGGGGGAACACCAAGGTCGGCGCGTCCGCCACCACCACGGTGAACCGCAAGGACTTCAACCTCACCTGGAACAAGGCGCTCGAGGGCGGCGGGGTGCTGGTGGGGGACGAGGTGAAGATCACCCTGGAGCTCGAGCTCGGGAAGAAGGAGGCCGCCCCGGCCCCTGCCGGCAAGGGCAGCTCCAAGTAGCCGCTCCATCGCTGTGACAGTCCAACGGGCCTCTCTTCGGAGGGGCCCGTTTTCGTTGCGGGGGTGTCCGGGCAGGTGGGTGCGCGGCGCGCGGTGTAGGCCTTGCCCAGGCCCGCGAATCTTTCCTGGAATCTCCCGGGTGAGCCGCTCGGTCCCGCCGCGGTTGTGCCTGGCCGCCTGCGCGCTCCTCGCGGCGTGCGGCTGCAGGGACGCCGCGCAGGCGCTGCGCGTGGAGGTGACGGGCGCGCTGGCCGTGGACGCGGTGCGCCTCGAGGTGGCGCGCGCCAGCGGCGAGCCGCTCGCCAGCGACGAGGTGAGCAGCCCGCTCCCCGTCCGCTTCAACCTGCTGCCCGGCCCCACCACGCCCGCAGGCACGCAGCTGCGGCTCACCGCGCGCGGGTTTTCCGGCGGCCGCGAGGTGGCGCGCGCCGCCTCCACCGTTGAGCTCTCGCCGGGCGGCACCCACACGCTCGCGCTGGAGCCGCTCGCCAGCGGCACCGACGGGGGCGCGCCGGACGCCGGCCAGACGGACGCCGGGACGCCGGACGGCGGCTGCGTCCCCACCGCCGAGGTGTGCGGGAACGGCCAGGACGAGGACTGCGACGGGCTGCGCGACTGCGCGGACAGCGACTGCGCGGGCAGCGCCTGCGGCGCGGACGGGCGCGTGTGCCAGGGGGGTGCTTGCGTCTGCGGCGGCGGCGGCGCGCCCGAGCCGAACGAGGCCACCTGCGGGGACGGGCGGGACAACGACTGCGACGGGCGGACGGACTGCGCGGATCCCGACTGCGCCACGCGCTCCTGCGGGGCCTCCCCCCGGCTGTTCTGCGACGGCACCCTGCGCAGCTGCAGCTGCACGGCGCGGGACCGGCGGCTGGACGGCGCGCGCTTCGGCCAGAGCGCGGTGGTGGGCCAGGGCAACGGCGGGATGCGGGTGCTCTACACCGGCACCACCGGCGGCACCGGCGTCTTCTACACGGAGTGCGTCTCCGGCTGTCAGGGTGCCACGCCCGTCTTCTCCGCGCCGCTGCAGCTGGCCCCCGCCTCCGCCAACGCCGGCTACCGGCCCCAGCTCTTGGAGCTGCCTGGCGGCGGGCTGGTGGCGGCCTTCAAGCGCGCCGCCCCGGAGCAGCTGGTCTACGCGGAGTGCGCCGGCGGCTGCACCCAGGCGGCCGGGTGGACGCTGCGCGGCTTTGCCGCCACCGGGTTGACGGTGGGGCTGGCGGCGCGGGGCTTTCTGCGCGCGGTGGCCTACCAGTACGAGGACGGCGGCGGCGCGGCGAGCGCGGTGACTGCCTACGCCGAGTGCGCCACCCCGCCCTGCGCCGCGGGCGGCGCCGCGTGGAGCACCCGGTTCTTCCCGATGGACCCCTACGGCGCCGCCCTGCTGTTCGACGACCTCCCGGACGGCGGCGCGCGGCGCACCGCCGTGCTCGGCAACGACACGGGGCCGGCGCTGCACGCCGAGTGCACGGACGACTGCGCGAGCGCCGGCGCGGGCGGGTGGACCACCACCGCCCTGCCCTCCCTGGTGAACCCACAGCTGGTGCAGGACGCCCGGGGCGGTTTGCGCCTGTTCCACAGCGCCAGTGACATCCCCGCCTCCTTGCGGGTGGCGCGCTGCGAGCTGGCCAGCTGCGCGGACGCGGGGAGCTGGAGCTACGCCACCGTCTTTCCGGATGCGGGCCACCCCAGCGCCGGGCGCGGCCCGGACGGCGGCACCTTCGTGGTCAGCTCGCTCAACGGCGCGGTGTGGACGGCGGTGGAGCGCGCGGACGGCGGCTACGCGGCGGCGCCGATGCAGGCCTGCACCGGCGTGGTGGGCGGCACCTTCGCCAGCGGAGCGCAGGACTCCGCCGGCCGGTGGCACCTGAGCTTCGGCGCGGGCGGAGAGCAGCGCGGCTTCAGCGAGCTGCCTTAGCGCCCTTCGCACGCAAAATCCGGCGGGCGGCGGGCGTCTAGTGGCTCAACGGCCCCCATCTCGGGGGCGGTGAACCGGAGAATCCCGTGAACGCGCGACCCTTTGCCCTGCTGCTCTCGCTGTCCCTCTGCGCCCCCGCGCTGGCCGCCTCGGACGCCAACTGCGACCGCTTCGTGAAGGCGTTCGAGAAGGCGGGGAAGGCGGTGGGCAAGTCCATCGACAAGGACACGCTCGACTTCTTCCGCAAGAGCTGCGGCAAGAAGCCGGACGCCGAGGTCACCAAGGACGCCTCGTGCCTGGAGGGCGTGAAGTCCGAGGCGGACCTCGGCAAGTGCATGAAGGGCTAGACGCTGAAGGTGCCGCGCGGCGGCCGGAAGGTCACCGGCCGCCCGTCCGCCGTGCGCGCGCCGGGCTCCACGGTGCCGGCGGTCAGGGCAATCGCCGCGTCCTGCGACGACGTGTCGCCGGTGCCGGTGGTGTCAGACGCGCCGGCGAGCGGCTCGGCCGTGCCGTCCCCGCCATTGTCGGGCGTGGGCTCGGTGGAGTCGGTCGTGTCGCTGGTACCGGTGCCCTGGGACGCCTTCTTCGCCTTCTTGGCCTCGAGGAGCAGCTCCGCGGTGGCCTCTTCGAGGCCGTCCGCGCCGCCGCCCTTCTTGTCCGCGGCGTTGGCGAGCTTGTCCGCCAGGTACTCCGCCTTGAGCTGCCGCAGCTTGGCCTCGTCCTTGGCGGAGAGCTTGTCCCCCGGCTTCCAGTTCTTGAGGCCGTTCGCCCGGGCGAACTTCTGGAACTGGGGATCTGACTCCACCTTCCACGCCATGGCCGGGTTGGTGAGCAGCTTGTCCAGCCACTTCCAGAAGTCCTCCATCTGGTAGCCGTGCTCTTGGGCGATGGGGGCCACCGCCTCCTTCACGGCGTTCTCCTCTGCGGCGTCCGGCCAGAAGGGAGAGGACGGCTGGGTGGCCACGGGCGAGTCGGGCTCGGCGGTGGTGGGCGCGCCGGGCGAAGCGCCGGAGGGGCCGAAGCCGCCGCCGGGGGCCGAGGTGCCGCTGGAGACGTTGCCGTCCGTGCTGGCGGAGGGGCTGCTGGTGGTCTCGGGGGCGATCCCGTAGGCCTCGAGCGCGCGCTGGTAGTAGGGGTTGCTCTCGCCGGAGACCTGCTCCGAGCCCCCGTAGCGCTTCATGATGTTGGCGACGTAGACCTCGGTCTCGCCGTTCTGGGGGACCTTCCCCGCCTTGACCGAGTCGTTGTTGGGCCCGGCGTTGTAGGCGGCGAGCGCGAGCTGCACGTTGCCGCCCGTCCCGTCCAGCATCTCCTTCATGTAGAGCGCGGCGGCGTGGATGTTGGTCTCGGGGTCGAAGCGGTTGGACCCGAGCTCCGGGTGCGCCTTGCGCAGCCCTTCGAAGGTGCCCGGCATCAGCTGGATGAGGCCGCCCGCGCCCACCGGCGAGACCGCGTCCGGCTTGAACCCGGACTCCTGCTCCATCTGCGCCTTGAGCAGGCGCGGGGGCACGCCGTTCTCGGTGGCGTACTTGGTGATCAGCGCGTCGTAGGTGGACGGGCCGAAGTTGAGGTCGCTGTCCTGCGGCTTGGCGCCCTCGTCGAGCTTGAGCTCCTTGGCGATGGTGGCGAAGTCATCCTCCGCGGCGGCCTGGCCGAGCTTCTTGTCCTTCCACGTCTGCGCGGCGGTGGTGAGGAAGGTCTCGGTGTCCGGAGCGGAGAGCTCCTTGGTGCCCTGGGCCACCGCGGCGAGGAAGGCGGCCGCGTCCTGCGCGCTGCTGACGCCGGCGGCCTGCATGGCGCTGGAGATGGACTCCACCTGCGCCTTGGGGTCCTTGGCGTCCGGCATCACGTGCTTGATCTGCTCGGCGTTCACCGGGTTCTTGGGATCGAACCGGGGGACGTCGGTGATCATGACGCCGGGCGGCGGCTGGGTGTCCGGGGTGACGTTGACGAGCGTGTAGCCGACGGTGCCGGGGTTCTCGCCGAGGTCGCTCCAGAAGCGGCGGTAGGTCTCGGGGTCCATCGTCTGGCAGCCCGCGCTGCCCACGCTGGAGCTGCCGCCGGCGTGGAAGAGGAAGCCGGAGCCGCCGCCGGTGGTGCTGTCGGATTCGGTGAACTTGCCGTCGTGGTTGGTGTCCCGGACCACGTTGAAGTCACTGGTGGAGCGCAGCACGTCTCCCAGCCGATCGCTGTGGCCCTTCTGGTACTCGTAGTAGCCGGTGGGGACGCGGCCGAGGTTCCCGCCGGTGGCGTAGCCGGTGTAGTCCTCGGCGGGCTCCGTGTTCGACTTGTACTCGCGCACGTGCTTGCCGGTGGCGTCCTTCCAGACGAGCACGGTGACGTCGTCATAGGCGCCGGCGCCGCCGTTGGCCTTGGTGCTGGTGGTGTTGCGGAAGCCGATGACGTTGCGCGCGCCGGAGGCGTCGTCGAACTTGCCGTTCTTCTCGATCAGCGCCCGGTAGTAGTCGTACTTCTCCTCCTCGGTCTTGGGATCCGTGGAGACCGGATCCGCGCCCGGGGTTTCCCCCGTCGGCGTGGTGCCGTCCGTCTCCCCGGTGTCCCCCGGCCCTGCCTCCTCTTCGAAGAGGGTGGGGACGACGAGGATCACCTCGCCCTCCGGCGCGGACTGCAGCCGGGAGGTGAGGTCGGTGGTGAGCTGCTCCTCCAGGTGCGCCCGCTCCTCGGGCGTGGCCAGGGAGAGCGAGTTGGACGCGTCCGCCACCCAGCCCGCCATCTTCGGGTCCTGGATCGCCTTGTGCGGATCCAGCCCGGGCTCCACCTCGGAGATGGTCTTGGCGGCGAGCCGGTAGGCGGCGAGATCGTTCCCGGAGAGCGTGGCGTTCTCGTCCGCCAGCTCCCCATGCAGCTCCACCGGCGCCTTGCCGGTGGCGGGCTCGAAGCTGGTGCTGAACCGCTGGAGCTGCTTGGCCTCCTTCGCGCGCTTGGCCTCTTCCGCGCGCTTGGCGGCCTCCTCGCGCTGGATCCGCTGCGCCTCGAGGCGGGCCTGCCGCTGGATCTCCCGGATCCGCTCTTGCCGCGCGATCTCTGCGGCGCGTGCTGCGGCTGCTGCTGCGGCGGCTGGATCGACAGGTGCCATCTGGGGGGTTCCTTCGAAGAAGACTCAGCGCCCGAGACTCGACTTCTCTCGGCTTGAGAAATTATCGATGGACCCCTCAGGGGGTTGCCCCGGCCAGCTCACACGGTTGACGCCTGCGGATGACGTGTCCTTTCCAGCACTTGGAGCCAGCCCACACGGGCGGTGGAGCGGGCGCGTTAACCAACGTGGCTGACAGTTTCTCGAAAACCGCCGAGGGCCGAACCGCCCGGGCGTGAGAGGACCGCTGTCACGGCGTGGAGACGGCCCAAGCCCCCGCCACTCCGAGCGTTTTTCGCGCCCCTCCGCGCGCCGCGGCGCGCCGCACCCGCGCTGGCGGGCGCGCGGAGAATCGGGCTGCGGATGCAACTGCTCAAGCTCTTCAGGCCCCGGCCCCCGCGGGGCACCGTCCTCGGAGACATGTCCCGGGCTGGCCACTTCGGCCCGCTGGCGTCGATCTACCCCTTCACCACAGAGAACCTCGCCGGGTACCTGCCGGGGCTCTCGCTGCAGGGCAAGCGGGTGCTGACGGTGAGCGCCTCCGGAGACCACGTGCTCAACGCGTGGATGTTCGGCGCGAAGGACGTGCAGGCGTTCGACCTGAACCTCGCCTCCCGCCACTACACCGAGCTGAAGCTGGCCGCGCTGCAGACGCTGGATCGCCGCGCCTTCATCGACTTCTTCACGCGAGAAGGAGACGACCCGCTCTGCATGGGCCGCTACCAGAAGATGCGCGGGCGGCTGGGAGAGGACGCCCGCGCCTTCTGGGATCGCGTCTACGCCGAGGCGGGGCGGGGAGACCGGCTGCGCCGCTCCGCCCTCTTCAAGCACTACCCCTCCAAGGAGGCGCAGTGGCAGCGCTACAACCCCTACCTCCAGTCGGACGAGGGCTACGCGCTCGCCCGCGCCAACGCCGCGGGCAAGCCGCTGGACTGGGTGCAGGCGGATGTCTCGGCGCTGCCCCGGCTCACCCGCGGCCCGTTCGACGTGGTGCTGCTCTCCAACGTGGCCGACTACACCCCCAAGGGTGAGCTGCCGGCGTACGGCCGGATGATGGAGGCGCTCGGGGAGCGGCTGGCGCCGCGCGGGACGGTGGTGGCGGCGTACGTCTACACCGGGCCGAAGCACTCGCGGACGCTCGGCAAGGTGCGGGAGATTGATGACCCGGCGCTGCGGCGTCAGGCGTTGGACGTCCCCGGCTGGCGCTATTTGGAGCGCGAGCTCCCCGGCGCGGAGCTCGGCATGCGGGACCGGGTGGTGCTGCTCACCAAGCCCGGCGCTGCGAACGAGCTGGGGCAGGCATGAGGCTTTTGGCGCGCGTCTCCACCTACGGGGTGGTGAAGCGGCTCGAGGCGTGGGTGGAGCCACGGGGCCGCGAGCGCGAGCTGCGCTACCGCGCCGAGCGGGACGAGGCCGCGCAGGGGGAGCTGGCGCGCCTGGCGGAGGCGGACGCGGGCGCGATGGAGGCGCTCACCTCGCTGCACCGCGTGCTCAACTCGGACAAGCCGATCCCCGCGCTCACCCGGCTGGCGTGGCGGCTGCGCGGGGACCCCTCCCGCCCGGGGCTGCTGCGGACGGGGTCCATCACCTCCGGCCCCTACCTGCCCCCCGCGGGCGACCGGGTGCCGCGGCTGGTGGAGGCGTTCACCGCCCGGCTGGACGGGCTGGTGGCGCAGGCCCGCACGCGCGAGGACGCCGCCGCGGTGAGCGGCTGGGCGATGGGGATGGTGATTTTGCTGCACGCGTTCCGGGACGGGAACGGCCGCTCGGGGCGGGCGCTGGTCAACTGGATAGAGGACCGCGCCGGGAGCCCGCGCACCGCCTTCCCCGCGGACAACGAGGCCTTCAAGGCGTCCCCGGTCT
Organism: Myxococcaceae bacterium; assembly: GCA_044229415.1. Lineage (GTDB taxonomy): Bacteria > Myxococcota > Myxococcia > Myxococcales > Myxococcaceae > JBGATB01. Next base: position 163,075 of record JBGATB010000001.1, read on the forward strand.
GGTCCGGCGTGAAGCGCTGGGTGACGGCCACGCGCGCCGAGCTGGGCTGGGACCTGAAGCAGGGCGTGCGCCCGCCGCCGGGCTACCACGACCGGCTCGAGGCGCTGCTCTTGCGGGACCTCCGCGGCGCGACGCTTCCGCAGCTGCGGGAGCGCCCCGAGGTCCAGGCGATCGCCCGGGCGCTCCTGGACGGCGAGGTGGCGCGATGAGCGTCACAGCCGCGTGGGTGGACCCGTCGCTCTCGGCGCTGCGGCGCGGGCTGGCCCGCGACAGCGCGGCGCACCGCCGGCAGCTGCTCGGCCGCGGGGCGCTGGAGGCGGAGGGCTTCGAGCTGGTGGCGTACGCGCCGCCGGCGCGGGCCGCGCGGGCGCCTCGCCCGGTGATGAGCGAGGGGTACGAGCCGCGCGTGGCCGAGCTGGACCCCGCGGCGCCGCACTCCATCCCGGACCTGCCCGGCTACGCGGCCGCGCGGTTCTCCCGGACGGTGCTGGACGAGCTGCGCTCCGGCGAGGCGTTGATCGAGCTGCACCGCGCGCCGCTGGACGAGGCCGCCGCGAGCGCCACCGCGCGCGGCAACGAGGTGCTGGCCGAGCTGGTGACGCCGCGCCAGAAGCAGCACCGGCGCATTCTCGTCATGGCGGACAAGAACGGCCGGCGCCGCTACCTGGTGGGCGGGATTGATGGCGCGGACCGGCTCTTCCACCTGCAGGCGTACCTGCGGCTGGGGGGCGTGCCCGCCAGCAGCGTGCGCCGCTACGAGCCCGCCGCCGCCGCGCGCGGCGCGCTGCCGGCCACGCTGGGTGCGCAGCTGCTCGCCCGGCTGCGGAGCGGAGATGTGCCGGATCAAGTGATGATCGGCTTCGTCAACGGCATGAAGTCCGAGTTCCTCGCGCGCGCCGGGCTGGCCGAGTGGTACGGGCGCGCGCTGGAGACGCTCGGCCCTTCTCCTCTGGGCGCGCTGCGCGAGCTGGCGCCCGGCAGCGAGCCGCTCCGGGCGCTGCTGCGGCAGCTGCACCCGAGCCAGCTGCCGCGCACGGCGGCGGACGTCCTCAAGTGGCAGCGCAGCGCGCGCGAGGTGGAGCTCCTGGCAGAGGCGGTGGAGGTGGCCTCGCGGCTGCCTGGCGGCGAGCGGCTCGTGGCGCTGAGCGGGCCGCGCGGCGCTCCGGCCATCCGGGGCGTGGAGGGGGACCCGGCGAGAGCCCGGCTCAACGAGCTCACGCTGCGCTACCGCGACGAGCAGGGCGTGGAGCGCCGGCTGCTCATCCTCCCCTTCCCCTATGGCGACGGCGCCGCCGCGCTGGGCCGGGAGCTCGTCCGCGCGGGCGTGAAGGACGTGCTCTGGTTCGGCGCCGCGGGCTCCGTCTCCAGCGGCCGCGCGGTGGGAGACCTGGTGGCGCCCACCGTGGTGGTCGGCCGGGACGTGGTGGCCCCGCTGCGCAACCACCTGCTCGAGCGCGTGCCCGCCTCCGTGGAGCGGCGCGCCGGGGTGAAGCTGGAGCGGGACGCGGCGATCACCAGCGTGCCGTCCCTGCTCACCGAGACGCCGGCGCTGCTGTCGTCCCTGGAGCGCGGCGGGGTGGACCTGGTCGACGTGGAGACGCACCATTTGGCCAGCGCGGTCCTGTCCCAGTCCGGCGGGGACGCGGCGCTCTCGGTGCTGCAGGTGGTCTCCGACCTGCCGGCCTCCGGCGAGCCGCTGCACGTGGCCGGCGTCACCCCCGCCGTGCGCGAGCGGTTCGGCGGCGCGTTCGACCTCTTGCGCAGCTACTACCAGGTGGACGAAGTGCTCGAGCTGGCCGGGCGCTGAGCCCGTTTTCGGATCTCGGAGCCTCCTTACGCGAGCGACGCCAGCTCCCGCTGCAGCGCCACGAAGCGCGCCTCGAGCGGCGGCGCGAAGGAGAGCCGCCGCTCGGCCCAGTCGAACGCGAAGCGGCGCCCGGAGCCGCTGGCGTCGCGGGCGAAGTGGCGGTCGAAGACGCTGCCCGCGCGCCCCGCGCCCTCCGCGGTGTAGGCCAGCATGTCCGCCTGGTAGTAGGGCACCAACGCCCGCAGGTAGCCGCTGGGGGTCATCCCGGCCTGCTGCGCGCTGCGGACGATGGCGTCCGCGGTCTCGCGCAGCCCAGCCTGCTTCGCGTCCTCGCGCAGGTACGGCCCGAGCGGGTCCGTCCGCAAGAGCACCTTCATCCGCTGGAAGGCGGGCTCGCCCAGTGGAAGCTGCGCCCGCGCGAAGTCCAGGTAGCGCTCGGTGAAGCGGTGCTGCGCCTTGGTGGTGCGCCGAAAGCGCAGCGACGCGTGCTTGCCGGCGTCGTGCAGCAGCGCGAGCAGCCGGTAGGCGTCCCGCGAGAGCCCCACCTGCGGCTCGAAGTCGAAGTAGCGCTCGTAGGCCTGCGCCACCTCCTGCGAGTGGCGGCCCAGCGTGTTGCCCGGGGGCACCGTCTTGGCGAGCTCGCGGCCGAGCGTGCGGGTGCCCCACGTCCGGGGCGTGGGCAGCGCCGAGAGCGCCTCCAGCGTCTCCGCCACGTCGTAGCGCGGCCGCCGCAGCGCCGCCGCCAGGGCGGGCGGCGTGGCGGGGTGGAGCTGCAGCCCCAGCGGCGCATCCGCGCCGGCGTGCGTCAGGGCGAGCGGGCCGAGCTCGAGCCCATCTGCGCTCTCGAGGCGTGCGGACGGCGGCGGCGAGACAAGGCGCTCTTCGCGCGCGGGCGCGAGCGGCGCCCTGCGCCCCCGCACCACGCTGATTGCCAATTCCTTGAGCACCGAGAGTCCCAGCCGCCGGCGCGCGCGCCGGTGGAGGGATTATCGGGCGCTCAGATGTCCAGGTTCTGCACGTCCAGCGCGTTCTTCTCGATGAACTCGCGGCGGGGCTCCACGGCTTCGCCCATGAGCAGGCCGAAGATGGTGTCCGCCTCCACGCCGTCATCCACGCGGACCTGGAGCAGCGTGCGCCGGGAGGGATCCATGGTGGTCTCCCAGAGCTGCTCCGGGTTCATCTCCCCCAGCCCCTTGTAGCGCTGGATGGCGATGCCCTTGGACGCGTCCGCCTTCACCGCGCGCAGCATCTCCTGCACGGTGTAGGTGGTGACCTCGCTCTCCTCGAGCACCACGGTGTAGGGCGCCGGTCCGAGCGCCTCGAAGGCGTCCCGCAGCGCGAGCAGCTCCTTGTATTCGGGGCTGGAGAGGAAGGCGTGGTCGATCACGGTCTCGCGCGGCGAGCCGTTGACCTCGGTGCGGAAGACCAGCTTCTTCGAGTGGTGCTCCGGGTCATCCTTCCGGAACGTGGAGAGGTGGTCGAGGATCTCCGGCATCCGGGCCTCGAAGTAGGCGGACATCTTCTCCGCTTCGCGCTGCACGGCGGCCATGTCCAGCAGCGTGTCCGCCTCGAAGTGGGCGGACTGGACCAGGGCATCAATCACGCGGGAGTCGCGGCGCTTGGAGAGCTTGTCCAGCCGCTGGGTGTAGGTGATCACCTTCTCCAGCATGGCCTTGAAGGACTCGCCGGTGAGCTCGCCCTTGGGCGTCTTCACCTTCGAGCGCTCCGAAGCGATGGAGAGCAGGTACTCGTCCAGCGCGCCCTCGTTCTTGAGGTACCGGTCCTTCTTGCTGCGGGTGACTTTGTAGAGCGGCGGCTGGGCGATGTAGAGGTACCCGTTGGCGATCAGCTCGGGCATCTGCCGGTAGAAGAACGTGAGCAGCAGCGTGCGGATGTGGCTGCCGTCCACGTCTGCGTCCGTCATCAGGATGATCCGGTGGTAGCGCGCCTTGGCCGGGTCGTACTCCTCCTTGCCAATGCCGGTGCCGAGCGCGGTGATCAGCGTGACGATCTCCGCGCTGGTCAGCATCTTCTCGAAGCGCGCCTTCTCCACGTTGAGGATCTTGCCGCGCAGCGGAAGGATGGCCTGGTTGCGCCGGTCCCGCCCCTGCTTCGCGGAGCCGCCTGCGGAGTCACCCTCGACGATGTAGAGCTCGCTCTCCGAAGGGTCCTTGGACTGGCAGTCCGCCAGCTTTCCCGGGAGGGAGGCGCCGTCCAGCACGCCCTTGCGGCGGACCGTCTCGCGCGCCTTGCGGGCGGCGATGCGGGCGCGGGTGGCGTCGCCGATCTTCCCGACGATCTTCTTCGCCGCGTTGGGGCTCTCCTCCAGATAGGTGGCGAGCTGCTCGTTCACCATCTGCTCGACCAGGCCCTTGATCTCCGAGTTGCCGAGCTTGGTCTTGGTCTGCCCTTCGAACTGCGGGTTGGGCAGCTTCACGGAGATGACGGCGGCGAGCCCTTCGCGCGCGTCCTCGCCCGCGGGCGTCTCCTTCAGGTCCTTCCAGAGCTCCGCCTTGTCCGCGTACGAGTTGATGGTGCGGGTGAGCGCGCTCTTGAAGCCGGAGAGGTGGGAGCCGCCCTCGTGCGTGTTGATGTTGTTGGCGAAGGTGTAGATCCGCTCGTCGTAGCCATCGTTCCACTGCATGGCGATCTCGAGCTGGACGCCGTCCTTCTCGGCGTTGAAGTAGATCGGCTTCTCGTGGAGCGCCTCCTTCGACTTGTTGAGGAACTCCACGAAGGAGACGATCCCGCCCTCGAACTTGAACTCGTGGTTCTTGCTGGTGCGCTCGTCGCTGATGGTGATGCGCAGCCCGGCGTTCAGGAAGGCCAGCTCGCGCAGGCGCTGCGAGAGCGTGTCGAAGTTGAATTCGGTGACTTCGAAGATGGTGCGGTCCGGCTTGAAGGAGACCTTGGTGCCCCGCTTGTCGGTGGTGCCGATCTCCGCGACCTTCTGCTGCGGAATGCCGCAGGCGTACTTCTGCTCGTAGACCTTGCCGTCGCGGGAGATCTCCAAGTGCAGCCACTCGGAGAGCGCGTTCACGCAGGAGACGCCCACGCCGTGCAGACCGCCGGAGACCTTGTACGCGGAGTTCTCGAACTTCCCTCCCGCGTGCAGCTTGGTCATCACCACGTCGACCGTGTCCATGCCGACCACGGTGGGGTGCGGGCCCACGGGGATGCCGCGGCCGTTGTCCTTCACCGAGATGGAGTTGTCGACGTGGATGATCACCTCCACGTCCGTGCAGAAGCCGGCGAGCGCCTCGTCCACGGAGTTGTCCACCACCTCGTAGACCAGGTGGTGCAGGCCGTACGTGGAGGTGTCTCCGATGTACATGCCGGGGCGCTTGCGGACGGCCTCGAGGCCCTCGAGAACGGTGATGGAGGAGGCGCTGTACTCGGCCGGATTCGACGCCGGCTTGGCGTCCGAAGTGGCGGGCTTTGCCATCAAGGGAGGAGTCCTGTCTGAGAGGGGCAAAAGGCTCTGATTTCTACCATGTACGCAAACGGTGCGTAAAGGATGATGAGCCAGGTTAAACGCACAATTTTCCTTCCGAATTCAGCTCGGGAAGCGACCTGGCGAACGGGCGATTTGACGCGCGTCGTCAGGCGTCGTGGCGGGGCTGGGGGAGGTGCTCGGCCACGGCGTCCACGAGATCATTGAAGGCCTTGGCGGAGGGGAAGAGCTGCGCGCCGATCGGCAGCTCGCCGCCGGGCTTGAGGAGGAGCACCAGCTTGGCGCCGCCGGCGCGATCCCTGCGGGCGCCCTGCACGTGGCGCCAGTCCAGCTCCAGCGGCTCGCCGGAGAGCGGCCGGGAGACGGTGAGGCCGCGGACGCCCACCGTCACGCCCCAGCCGGCGCGGGGGCGGAGCCGGTAGCGGCCGTAGAGGAAGGCACAGAAGAGCGCCAGGCAGGCCACCGCGCGGACCGCGGCGACCTTGTCCTGGCTCTTGAGCGCCACGGCGGCGGCCCAGGCGGTGAGCGCGGCGCAGGCGAGCGCGCCCACGAAGAAGCTCTGGCGGGTGCCGCGCGGGTCGAACGGGAAGAAGCGCTCAGCCATGGGGGGCGTTGGAAGTAACACGCTCGCGCGGCGCAAGCTCGCCCTGGCGCACGTCGTACCAGAGCGCATCGCCGCTGGCCGCGGCCTGCACCAGCGTGGCGTCCGTGGTGGTGAGGAAGACCTGCGCCCCGCTCTTGGCCAGGTACTGCATCAGGTACGCGTTGCGCTCCGGGTCCAGCTCGCTGGAGACGTCATCGAGCAGCAAGAGCGGCATGAAGCCGAGCGTGGCGTGGAGGTTTTCGATCTCGGCGATCTTCCAGGCGAGGACGAGCGCGCGCTGCTGCCCTTGCGAGGCGTAGGCGCGGGCGGCGCGCTCCCCGAGCGAGAGCTGCACGTCGTCCGCGTGCGGCCCCACCGAGGTGAACCCGCGCTCTGAGTCCCTGGGCAGCCGCGCGTGGAGCTTCTCGCGCAGCGCCGCGTGGAGCTCGGCCTCTTGCGCGGCGGCGAAGTCCAGCTCCAGCCCGCTGGGGGCGTACGCGTAGCGCGCCGGATCCGCGGTGCGGCCGATGGCGCCGAACGCCGCTTCCGCGCGCGCGGCGAGCTCGCCCATCAGCGCGCGGCGGCGGGTCCAGATGCGGGCCCCCACGCGCGCCAAGGTCTCGTCGTAGGCCTCGAGATAGGAGGGCTGCGCGCGCTCCTTGAGCAGCCGGTTGCGGCTCTTCAGCGCCCGGCCGTAGTCGCGGCTCTCCTTCAGGAAGGCCGGGAAGCGGTTGAAGACGGCGCGGTCGAGGAAGCTGCGCCGTCCGTCCGGCCCGCCCTTCACCACGGAGAGATCATCCGGCGTGAAGGCCACCACCGAGACGCCGCCGAAGTAGTCCTCCAGATTCGAGGTCCGCTTCCCGTCCACGAAGGCCTGGCGCAGCGAGCGCGTCACCTCCACGGAGATCTCCCGCTGCGCGCCCTTGAGCAGGAAGCGGCCGGTGACGCGCGCCTGCTCGGCGCCGAAGCGGACCAGCTCCGCGAGCTTGGTGGCGCGCAGCGGCTTGAGCGTGGCGAGGAAGTAGAGCCCTTCGAGCAGGTTGGTCTTCCCCTGCCCGTTCTGTCCCACCGCCACCGTGGCGTGCGTGGAGGGCGTCACCGTGACGTCCTTGAGGTTGCGGAAGTCCCGCAGCGCGAGGGAGAGCAGGCGCAAGGCTTTGGGCATTTAGCGGGGGGAAGGGCGCGCGTCGAGGACCGTTGACTTGCCGCGGCCGCCTGGGAGAGGCTGCGCGCCGCGGTTCGCTCCCCACAGGTCGTTTCAACTTCACCGCGCCCGCTTTGAGGGGGCCGGGAGGCTGTCGTGGGTGAGCGGAGCGGTTCTCTCCAGGAAGGCGTGAGGCACGTGCGAGCGCGTTGGGCGGTGGTGTTTGCGGTGGCGACGGCGGTCTGGGCAGGGGCGTGCAGGACGGGGAAGACCTGCACCAGCAACGAGGAGTGCCAGAAGCTGGCCCCTGAGGCGTACTGCGACCCGTATTACAAGTTCTGCCTACGGCCGAACGAGACGGGTGAGCAGGACGCGGGCGAGCAAGACGCGGGCGGCGCGCTGGACGCCGGAGGCACGGTCGATGCGGGAGCCGATGCCGGGCGGCCCTGTGTCCGCAGAGACGACGCGGGCATGTGCCTTCCACCGGCCTGGCGCCTAATGATGATGCCTTCGCAGCACGCTCCCTATCCAGGGGCGGTGGTTCTTCTCGATGGCGGTGTGTTCGTGGTCGGGGGAGAGGATGACGCCTTGAACCTCAATGCAGAGGTATGGGAATGGGGCAACGATACCTGGGCGGACGCCGGACAGATGCGGTTCCGCAGGTGGGCACCGAAGGCAGTCCAATTGCCGTCGGGAGTGCTCCTCGTAGTGGGGGGATCCTTCCTGGGGCCGCTCGCCACCGTAGAACTCTACGACCCAGTTCTAGGGGAATGGCGAACCCCTCCGAGCATGAATATCGGGCGCGCCCAGCACCAAGCGACTCTTCTGCGGGACGGACGTGTGCTGGTGACCGGCGTACACCCCGCGGCGGAGCTGAGCACTGCAGACTTATCGTGGCGCCTCACTGGGCCCATGGAACACGCCCGAACGCTCCACACCGCGACCCTGCTCGCGGACGGAAGAGTCCTGGTCACGGGAGGCTACGCGACGGACTTATCGCCGCTGGCCTCGGCCGAAGTGTTCGATCCGAGTGATGCGACTTGGAGGTCCGTGGCACCCATGTCGACTGCGCGCGCGAGTCACACCGCAACTCGACTCATGGATGGCGAAGTCCTGGTGACAGGTGGGTACGGAATGGACGGGGGTGTGCTCGCGAGCAGCGAGCGCTACGACCCTGTCCAGAACGCCTGGAGCTCTCCAGGCATACTCGCGGTGGCACGCGCACAGCACACGGCGACGCTACTCCTGGATGGAAGAGTGCTCGTGGCTGGAGGAAACAGCGGAGATCGCGTCTCTCCAGGTGAGCTGAACTCCGTCGAGATCTTTACTCCCTCCAGAGGGGCCTGGCAGCCCGGCCCACCCCTTCAGCTCACCCGCACCCGTCACAGCGCCATCCTCCTACCGTTCGGGGGCGTGCTGGTCGTCGGAGGGTATGGAAGCGGTTCGTTTCAGAACACGTCGTGGAGCGCCTACTCGACTGCAGAAGTGCTCGAGTAGGACAACGACGCTCGCGATTTGGCGGGAGTCGCACTAGGCTGCGAACTCTCAAAGGGGCAGTACCCAGAGGTCCACATGCGCGCCACGCTCCCCCTGGTCGCGGGCTCCATCTTGTTCGCTGCATCCGGCGGTGCACTGGCCGCTGCGCCCAAGTGCCCGAACATCCTGATTGTCTTCGACGTGTCCGGCAGCATGAGAGATCCGGTCAACGGGATGGCGAAGTACCCCACCGCCCGGACCGCCGTGAACACGCTGGTCAGCAACAGCGGCGACAAGTTCCGATATGGCCTTGAGCTCTTTGGCCTCAACGCTGGTCCGATCGCTGGCGGCTGCAACATCTCGGACAACACCTGCTCCTACCCGAACCCGACGACCTGCAAGTCCGTCACGGCGGACTTCAACAGCGCCGCCAACATCAGCGCGGTGCTGAACGCGAGCGGGCCCGAGGGTGGAACGCCAACGGCGCGCGCGATCTCCGGAGCGACCACCCGGGCGGACATGCTCGACACCACTCGCCCCCGCTTCATCATCCTTGTGACGGACGGTGACCCGACCTGCGGCGAGGGCGCTGTGACCCCGCTCGATGCCACGGTGGGCGCGATCGCCAATGCGAAGGACGGCGGCGTGCGCACCTTCGTGCTCGGCTTCGGCGGTGGCAGCCAGAACAATCTGAGGGACATGTCCCTGGCCGGCGGCCTGACCAAGCAGGGCTGCATGCCCACGGCGACCAACAGCAGCAGCTGCTTCTACGTGGCCAGCAATGCCACCGAGCTCCAGGCCGCTCTCAACGCCATCCAGGCGGTGGTCACGGGCGAGCTCGGCGGACAGGGCGGCTGTGACGAGACCTGCTACTCCCAGGGCTGCGGCACCGGGATGATTTGCAAGAACAAGGCGTGCGCCACCGACCCGTGCGCCGGCGTCCAGTGCGGCGCCAACGAGGCCTGCGTGGATGGCGTGTGCAACAAGTTCTGCACCACGCCCTGCGCCATCGGCAAGTACTGCAACAGCGCCGGCCAGTGCGTGGACGAGGTCCCCTGCGCGGGCGGCTGCGACAACGCCAACCAGCGCAACCAGGTCTGCGTGAACGGCACCTGCGTGGAGAACTACTGCTCCGGCGAGACGTACAACATCAGCAGCAAGTGCCCGTCGGGCACCTTCTGCATGCGCAACAACTGCATGCCCGAGCCGATCGTCATCCTCCCGGACGGCGGCGCGGGGTTGCCGGATGGCGGCAGCCGCCCCAACCCGGATGGCGGCACCGGCCCGGGCGGCGTGTCTCCCGGCTGCTGCTCGGGCGCGCCCGAGGCCTTCAGCGCGCTGCTGCTGGCGCTCGGCCTCTCTGCCCTGGCGGCCCGCCGCCGGCGCAACGCCTAGCCCGCTAAGGCCGTGGGCTTCATGAACGTGGCGCGGGGCAACTCGCGCCACGTTTCATTCTTGGGACCCGTGCAATAGCCGCCGGCGTCGAACGTTCCTCGTCGCTGGAGGTCTTCCGATGAACAACGTCGTCGAAGGTGTGACCGTCGTCCTCGTGGTGGGGATGGTGGTGGGCCTGCCCATGCTCGGCCTCACCATCCGCTTCGCCTTCAAGCCGCTGGTGGAGGCGTGGCTCAAGCTGCGCGAGGCGAGCCTCAAACCCTCCACCGAGCTGGAGGCCCTGCGCGTGCGCGTGGCCGCGCTCGAGGCCGTGTGGGAGAAGCGGCTGGGCGGCGGGACGCTCGAGCCCACCGCGCTGCCGCCGGGCGTGTCTGACCGCGTCCGCAGCTGATCCGTCGACTCCGCTGGGCGAGATACCGGCGCCCCTCGACTCCGCTCGGGGTGAACGGGGGAGCCGGGTTACTCCACTGGATCCGGGTAGATCTCCTCCTCGTCCTCGTGCTCGAGGTCGTCGTCCGGGTGCGCGTCTCCGGCCGCGGCCGCGGGCGCGCCATCCGCCGGGACCACGTACCACTGGCGGCCGCGCAGCTGCTGCCGCTTGAGCAGGTGCTGCTCCTCCATGGCCTCCAGCAGCTTGGAGAAGGTGGAGAAGCCGTGGTCCCGCTCGTCGAAGTCCGGCTCCTTGCGGACGATGGTCTCCTTGATCAGCGACGGGTTGAGCGGCCCGGTGGCGCGGCCGAGCAGGCTCGCCACCACCTCGCGCGCCACCTCGGGCACTTCCCGCGCCGGCTTGCTCCCGCCGCCGCCCCTGCCACGACCTTCGCCTCGCGACGGCGCCTTGCCGGAGGAAGAGGACGAGGAGCGCGGCCGGTCCGACTTCCCCGGCGGCCGCAGGTAGATGAACTCGTCACACGCCTTCACGAAGAGCGGCGAGGTGGAGTCCTTCACGCCCAGCCCAATCACGTGCCGGTCGTTCTCGCGCAGCTTGTACGCGAGCGGGCAGAAGTCGCTGTCCCCGGAGGCGATGACGAAGGTGTTGATGTGCTCGCGCGCGTAGCAGAGCTCCAGCGCGTCGATGACCAGGCGCATGTCCGCGCCGTTCTTCCCGGCGCGCGTGGAGGGTGGCACGTCCACCAGCTCCACGCCCTGGTCGTGCAGCTTCTGCTTGGCCTCGCGGAAGCGGGACCAGTCGCAGTAGGCGCGGCGGAAGATCACCTTCCCCTTCTCGAGCAGCTGATCCAGCGCGGGGCGCAGGTCGAACGAGGTGGGGGTGATTCCGGTGTTGGTGACCAGGTTCTCGAAGTCGAGAAACAGGGCGATGCGCCGTTCGTCCGAGACTGGCAAGTTCAGGCCTCCGGGTGCGAAAGAGGCCTGAGGCGATATCAGGTCGCCGCCGCGCCGTCGCTCTCCTTGCCCCCGCGCGCAGCAAACAGCCTCTAGGAGCAGTGGGGCAAGGGGTCGCGCTTCGCACTGCGCGCATGGACCCCTCGGTGCTGCGTTCCACCCGCGGTGGGTTGCAGAGTCAGATTCCGCGCCTCGGGCGCACGGCACCGGGCCTCGCGCACGGAACTGGGGTCGCAAAGTTCCAACGTTGGAACTTAGTGACCCCACTACCGAAGAGCGCCCGCCCCCGCTCGCCGAAGGCAGTGCAACCCACCGCGGTCCGAGCGCGCCACCGAGGGGTCCATGCGCGCAGTGCGGAGCGCGACCCCAAAGCCACCGGGTCCCTAAGGGCCCTTTGGGGCTCCGACGGAGGCGCTAGAGGCCGACCTGCCGGGAGAGCGCCGGCAGGCTGTACACGTGCCCATAGGGGGTGAACACCACCAGCGAGAAGCGCTCGGTGGTGGCGTCCACCGTCCGCATCACCTCCAGGCGGGAGGCGCGCAGGGCTTCGGGGGTGAGCTCGGCGGGCAGGGGCACGCGCTCCCAGCGCAGGAGCTTCCCGTTGCTCCCGTCCGCCCGCTTCTCCAGGACGCTCCCGTAGAGCCCGCTCTCCGCGAGCGCGATGGGCCAGCCGCCCAGGTTCGCGTAGTCCAGCACCCGGTCCGGCTCGCCGCTGCTCGAGGCCGGCAGGGCGCGCGCAAGCGGGAAGCCGCCCGGGAGCGTGAAGATGGTGCCGTCCCGGAAGCCCACGCGCCCTCGGGAGGTGGTGGCGTCGTCCATCCACACCTCCACCGGCTCGTTGGGGGTGAGGACGATCTGCTTCTGCGTCCAGCGCAGCGGCGCGCCGGAGAGCTCGAACTCGAAGACGTTGCGCGAGGTGACCAGGTACCCGAGCACCTGCGCGCCCGCGCCGCCCGGCGGGGCGTGGAAGTCCAGCGTGGAGGAGGTGCGGTCCACGGTCATGGAGCGGATGGGGAAGCCCGGCTCCGGGGTGAGCTGCGGCGTCAGAGCGTTGCGGTCCGTGGGCGCGTCCCCCAGCGTGCCCACGCGGTAGAGGTACACGCTGTCGTTGGCGGAGAGGACGATGCTGCTCACCCCGCCGTCCGCGGTGGCGCGCAGCGCCTCGGCGGTGAAGGGCCCGGGCGAAGGCTCACCGCGCGGCCCGAGCACGCGCGGCCCGAAGGAGAGCTGCAGCGGCGGCTGGTTGGCGGCCTGGCGGGGATCCACCTTCACCAGATCCGCGGCAGAGGAGACGAGCCAGCCGTTGGCCTCGCGCACCAGCGCGCTCGGGCCCACGGTGGGCTCGAGCGGGGCGTCCGTGAGCGCGGTGAGCGGGAAGGTGGCCAGGCTGTTGTTGCCGAGCTCGGCGGCCACGTACCGCTCGGTGACGGCGAAGCGGCGCAGCTCGGCGCCGCCGTTGCCGGTGGGGAGCGGCAGATACCCCACCCCGAGCGGCACCCGGTCCAGGAAGAGTGGCCGCGCGGTGGAGAGCGAGGGGCCCAGCCAGAGCTGGCCGTGCTTGCCGCCGAGCGCGATGGCGGTGCCGGTGGCCTCGCTCACCGCGTAGCCGCGGCCGCTCACCACGTCGCTCGCGGCGCTGGCGCCGGTGCCGGCCACCTCGGCGAGGTCGAAGGGGGCGTCCAGCTGCGTCAGCTCGCAGCGCTCGAACGGGTTGAGCGCGGTGGAGCCGGTCACCCGCCAGAGCGAGCGGCGGCCGCCCACCCCCGCGTCCAGCGTCTGCGTGTCACAGAGCACCTCCACGGCGGAGCTGCCGCCGGCGCTGGTGGGGGTGAAGGCGACGACTTGGCCGCGCGGGCACGGGGTGCAGTCGCTCCAGGCGCGGCTGAGCTTGCTCGGCCGCCCGCGGGTGAGGCGCCAGGTGGAGAGCACGCCAGGGTTGCCGGGCACGCCGAACGCCACCGCCCACACCTCGCCGCTCTCGCTGAAGTGCAGGCGCGGCTCCTGTGGCGTCACCGCGGGGATGGGCGCCAGCAGGGGCTCGTCGTCGTCATTGAGGCGGACCCAGCGCTCGATGATCCCCGAGTTGGACCGGTAGTAGAAGCCGTCCCGGGTGAGCGCGATGGGCAGGGCCGCGTCCTGGAAGCTCGGCAGCCCGGGAGAGGGGAGCTCCAACAGCCGCCGCGGCAACCCGCGCAGCTCCAACAGGTCCTGGGAGCGGACGCCGCCGTCCGGCGCGGCCTTGTCGGTGATCGCCGCCTCGTCGTAGACGGAGAGGTACCAGTCGGACCACGGGCCGGGCACCGCGTCGTTGCGCAGCTCCCCCGCCTTCGGCTTGTCGACCCCCACGAGGATCAGCTTGCCGTCCAGCACGTCCGCGCCGACCGTGCGCACGAAGGTGGCGTTGCGGACCGCGGATTGGGGCGGCGGCGGGCCCAGGTTCACCGCCACCGGCCCGGCGTCCTTGCCGAAGTCCGCGACCGCGAGGGTGCCGTTCGCGTTGGCCACCAGCACGTCCGAGATCATCCCCAGCTGATCCACCGCCGGCATGTCGTTGAAGAGCACCTGCGTGTCCTTCACCCGGAACAGCCGCGCCCCGCCGTCCTCCAGCCCCACCAGCGCCGCCAGGTGCTGGGCGTAGAACGGGTCCCTGGCCACCACCCGCACCGTCCGCCCCAGGAGGACGGGGAAGGGGCGCAGGACGCCCGCGTCGTAGGCGGGCAGCGGGTGGACGGAGATCGCCTCGGAGGGGATGCCTTCGTCCGCGGCGAGCTGGCACCGGTCGGTCACGCCGCACACCCAGCCCTTGGGGCACTCGGCGCCGGCGTCCTGCTCGTCGAACGAGAAGTGGCACGGGTACGCATTGCCCGCATCCACCAGGAGCGCGCCGCTGCAGGCGGCGAGCGCCGCGCCCAGCACCAGCGGCCAGCCGTTGCGCAGCTTCATGGCAGCACCCCCACGAAGGCCACGCCGCTGCCCGCGGGCACCAGCGCCACGCGCGGGCCGCCCTCCGGGGGCGGCATCAGGTAGAGCCCGGCGCCGGCGGCGGCCACGCCCGCCCCCAGCAGCACCAGGGCGATCGTCTTGTCCCGGCCGAGCGAGCGGTTCTCCTCCACGTACTGGGCGCGCAGCGAGAGGTTGGTGCCGGAGCAGTTGCCGGCGCTCGACTGGCCGCCGGGGCACAGCTCGTCGTTGAGCACCCGCTCGCGGGAGAGCGCGAGCATCCCCCAGAAGCCGCCGGCGACGAACGCGCCGCCGCCCGCGGCGATGAGGGCATAGGGCAGGACGCGCGAGGGCGGGGGTGGCAGCGGCGAGCCCGTGGCCTCGGCCACCGCGTACGGCAACAGCAGCCGCAGCGTGTCCAGCTCGCCGGCCAGCCGCGTGCTGCGGCCGATGGACTGCCCCTTCACGGTGTCCAGGACTTGAAGCGACAGCTGGTAGGCGTCCCCCAGGCGGGAGAGCGAGCCGGAGAGGACGAAGCGCGCGCCCAGCGCCTCGCCCAGGTTCACCGCGCAGGCCTGCTCCTCCACGCTGCAGCCCAGGATCTGCCGCTGCCGCTCGATGGAGGCGAGCGTCTGCACGTCCCGGGTGGAGATGACCTGGAAGTAGCCGCGCTCGGCCAGCGTCTGCACCACGCCGTCGGTGACGGCGGCGGCCTGGGCCGGGAGCACGTCCTGCGCGGTGAGGTCCGAGACGAGCAGCTTGGGGCGCTCACCCGGCTTGAGCGCAGGGGGCGGCGCTGCCTTGCGCGGCGGCGCCGCGGGCGGCGGGGGCATGGGAAGCGCCACGCCGGCCCCGAGGGCCGCGCCCTGCAGGAGGAACAGCCCCACCACGAGTGTCCGCACGCGCTCCCTCTCCCTCAAAGCCGCTGCGCTTTTCGGGCGGGGAGGTTAGCGCAGAACGGCGGAGCGGGGGCCGGGCGCGGCGCCCAGCAGGCGGCGGGCGTGTGCGAGCAGCTCGCTCATCGCCGGACCCGCCGCGGGGGGCGGTGCGCCGAGCCGGGCGGCCAGCGCCCGCAGGAAGAGGCGCAGCGAGTCCGCGAGCCGCTCCAGGTCCGGGTCCGCCGCGCCCTCCGCGTCCCGGGCGAGCTGGGCGAGCCGCTCCCACGCCTCCGGGCTGCCGCGGCGCCCCTCGCGCAGCAGGTCCCAGGCGCCGCACGCGAGCTCCAGCAGCGCCGCGCGCGCGGGCAGCAGCCGCTCGGTGGGGGAAAGCGACAGGAACGGAGCCTTCTCGCGCGCGGCGAGCCAGGCGAACACCTCCATCAGCTCCGCGTCCTTCACCTCCAGCGGCGAGAGCGCGGCGTCCACCCACCCGCGCACGCGCGTCTGCGCCATGCCGAGCCAGAACGTGGTGCGCAAGAGCTCATCCACCGGCCCGCGCGAGGGGCGCACCGGCGCGCGCCGCCCGCGCCGCTGGAAGTGGCGCACCAGCCCGCCGGACCTGTCCGCGGCCTCCAGCAGGGCCCAGAGCGCGGCGAGCGCCTCCTCGCCCTCCGCCATGCGGGCGGCGAGCGCGCGGGCCTGCTCGGCGTCGAACGGGATGGGCGCGTTGGCGGAGAAGGGGCGCTTGAAGTGCTGCTCGAGGAAGTCCCCGAAGAGGCTGGCGCGCCCCAGCTCCATCAAGCGGGAGGAGAGCAGCGAGTGCGCGAGCGCGTTGCGCTGCAGCGGCAGGAGCGGCCGCCGCGAGGAGAGCGCGTCCTTTAGCAGCTGCTGCTCGAGCGCGGCGAGCCTTGGCGCCAGCCCCTCCGGCGCGCCGGGCCCGCGCAGGCGGCGGCCGCACAGGCGGGTCAGCTCGGCCTGCAGCGAGGCCACCTCCTCCACGCAGCGGCGCAGCGGCGCGCGCGGCGGCCACGCGTCCCGCTCGGCGTGGGCGCGCGCGGTGGCCAGCGCCTCCTCCACCGCCGCCTGGCAGCGCACCACCTCCTGCAGCACGTCCACGTTGCGGCGCACCCGGTCCCGCCAGGTGAAGGCCACGAGCGCGGCGCGCAGCGCGCGGTAGCGCAGGCGGGTGGCCTCGAGCAGCTCCGCCCTCCCCTCCAGCCTGCGGCGCTGCGCGTGCTCGCTCACGCCGCGGAGTATAGGGAGCCTGGGCGCCCGCTGCCGACGGGGCCCTTTGGGGTCGGCCGTGTGGTGGGCCGAGAACGGATGCGGCTTGTCAGCGCGGGCGGTGGTCCCGGGACATGCTGCCCAGCGCGGCCACCCAGCCCTTGGGCGCGAGCCCGAGGCCAGGCACGGCGAAGGCGCGCACCCCGAGCGTCCGGCTGCTGACGGGGTCGAGGAAGGCGGCGGCCCAGAGGTCGTCGATCAACAGGCCGAAGTAGGAGTAGGCCTCGGGCCCGGGCAGCGGACACTGGTAGGCCTCCTCACCCGCGCTGGAGATCTCCCGGAGCACGAACTCGCCGCGCCCGGGCAGGCAGCGGCTCTTGTTCTGGGAGAAGAGGATGGAGCCGCGGTTGGTGAGCAGCGTGTTGGTGATGGTGCCGCCGCCGAAGCTGGGGCCGACGATCTCGTACGACCACGCGCCCTTCCCGGTGGCGGGGTCGTACTTGGTGAGCAGCTGCCTGGAGATGGCGACGGGCTGGTTGGGCTCGGAGCAGGAGGGGGCCATGGCCTCCTCGGCGGTCACGTAGAAGCCGGCGCCGAGCGTGAGCCGCGGGTAGCCGACCGTCTGGCCGAGCGTGACGCGGCCCACCTCGTCGCCGGTGGCGGTGTCCGAGAGCGCCTGGTTCCAGTGGTAGATCCGCCCGCCGTAGACGGCGGCCGGGTGATCGAACCCGTTGGGCTTGCGCCAGCGCAGCGCGCCCTGCGGCGTCAGCGCGAAGAACTCCTTCAGGTACGGCTCGCGCTGGATGGTGCCCAGGTAGATGTTGCTCATCTCGTCGACGAGCATCTCGCTGACGGAGAGCCCCGCCAGCCGCGCCTTCCAGCGCAGCTCCCCGGTGAAGAGGTCCAGCGAGAGCAGCCACGTCCCCTGGAAGGTGGGCGGCGCCTCGGGGAAGTTCCAGTAGAGCTCCAGGGCGATCACCACGCGGCCCGGCAGGCCGCGCGAGAGGTGCTGCACGTACCCGGTCACCTCGGCGCTGGCGGGCTTGGGGGGAAGGTCGACCTGCGCGTCCGCCACCAGGTTCCGGCTCCAGAGCGCCGCGCCGCCGAAGCCCTGGAAGGCCTGCACGCCGGTGCCGGTGCGCAGCACCAGGGTGCCGTCGAGCATCACCATGCCCTCGCTGGCGCAGAGCGCCTCGGTGGGAAGGCGGTAGCGGGGGACGCCCTCGCGGGTGACGGAGACCACCTCCACCCGCTCCTGCCCGCACTCGCGCCAGTAGAGGTTGCCCTGCGCGTCCGCGACGGAGTCGAAGAGCAGCGTGCTGCCTTCGCGCGCGCGGACCTCCCAGAGCGGGGTGAGCGTCTGCACCGGCGGGCGCTGACACACCTGGTTCTGGCAGACGCCGCGCTTCTGGCAGGGGCTGGCGTCGCCGCAGGCCGCGCCCTCGGTGACGGGCACTTCGCTGCACTTACCGGAGAGACAGATGTTGGCGCGGCCGCAGTCGGATGGGCCGCAGCGGACGCCGTCCTCCACTTCGGCGAAGGCGCAGCCCCTGGCGGGATCGCACAGGGGAGCCAGGCAGGGATCCGGGTTGGAGGGGCAGCGGGCGCTGTTGTCGAAGTGCACGCAGCCTCGCGCCGGGTCACAGCCGTCCGTGGTGCAGGCGTTGCCGTCGTCGCAGTTGGGGCGCGCGCCCACGCACTCGCCGGCGGCGCAGTGGGCGTTGATCAAGCAGAGGCTGTCCCCGCCGCACGCCACGCCGTCCGGGCGCGGCTCCTCCACGCACTCGCCGAGCGCGGGGTCGAAGCGGCGCGGGCGGCAGAAGGCCTCGGTGGGGCACGGCAGCGGCGCCAGCCCCTCCGCGACGAGCGCCACCCGCAGCTCGCGGTCGTCCACCCGAACGATCAAGGAGCCCTCGACGGGACCGCTGAGGGTCGGGGCGAAGCGGAGCTGCGCGGTGCCCTGCTCGCCCGCCTGCAGCACGGTGGGGGCCTCCAGCAGCGAGAACGGCCCCTCGACGGTGACGTTCAAGGGCAGCGAGAAGCGGGCCGAGCTCTGCAGCCCGACCGCGCCCTCCGCGTAGTGGCCGACGTAGACCTGCCCGAAGTCCAGCCGCTCCGGGTCCGCGGAGATCTGCCCGAGCAGGCCGATCACCGAGTCCTTGCGGCAGCCCGCCAGCGCCGCCAGCGCCAGGAGGATCAACGCCCAGGGAGCTCTCGCGCGCGTCATGGGAGGGCCAGGCTACGCCAAAGCGGGGGCGGGGATCTCACGGCGGCCCCGGCAGTGCGCCGCAAAGGACACGAGTGGCCGGGAGAGAGTTGACCTGGCGCCTGAGAGGCTGCTCGCGGCAAAGCCAGCTGCTGTGGCCCGTGCCCCTCCCCCGTGATCTCCACCCCCTTCACCGCACGCGAACCCGAACCCGACCGAGGTCGCGAGAGCCTCGGGCTCTGCGTCCATGCATGCCGCGGCGTTGATGGGCGGGATCCTCGACGAAGCAGGCGATGCAGTTCGGGTTCGGGTTCGCGTGCGGTGACGGGTACGGGTACGGGTACGGGGGCACGGGCGACGGGGCACGGGGCACCGGGCACGGGGCACCGGGCACCGGGCACAGGGCCGGGCACCGGGCACCGGGCACCGGGCACCGGGCACGGCCCGTGGGGTGCGAGTCACGGCTCACGGGTGAAGGGTCACGGGCACGTGTCACCCGTAGGGTGGCCCGCGCGGTCGTGCATTGACCCCGCGCTGGAGAGCCTGTTACCCCCTCGCGCCCCATGGTCTGGCTGCCGCTCACGGTCGGGATGCTCCTCGCGGGTGCGCGGCCCACCGCGACGCTGCAGGTACAGCGCGGCCCGGGCGCGGAGGGCTGCCCCTCGCAGGAGGGGTTCGCGGAGCTGGTGACGGCGCGGCTGGGCTACGCGCCCTTCTCGCCTGACGCCACCATCCACGCGCGCGTGGAGTTCTCGGCGGACGCACGCGGCAGGCGGGTGCTGCTCTCCTTGCGCTCGCCCGGCGCCGAGCCCTCCGAGCGCGAGCTCGTCGACGCCTCCACCCGCTGCGAGCCGCTGGCCGCCGCCGCCGCGCTCGCCCTCTCCGTGGCGATCGACCCGGAGGTGCTCAGCCCCAGGCCGCGCCAGCCCCTGGCGCCCGCGCCGCCGGCGCCTCCGAAGGTGGAGCAGCGACCCGCGCCGCCGCCAGCGCCCCCAATGCCGCTGCGCTGGCAGCTCGGGGTGGGCGCCGCGGTGGACGTGGGCGCCGCGCCCACGGTGAACGGCGCGCTCGTCCTCCACGGCGGGCTGCAGGCGGGACGCGCGGAGCTGGGGTTGGAGCTGCGGGTGGATCTGCCCAGCCGCTGGTCCGCGGGCGCGGGGGACGTGAGCTCGCAGGTGATCGCCGGGAGCGTGCTCCCCTGCTTCGCCTTCAAGGCGCTGCGCGGCTGTGGGGTGCTCACCGTGGGAGCCCTGCGCGCCGAGAGCCGCGGCCTGGTGGGGAGCACCCAGCTGTCCGCGCCGCTCGCGCTGGCGGGCTTGCGCCTGGCGGCGGTCCTCGAGCCGCGCCCCTGGCTGCTCGTCACCCCCTGGGTGGACGTGCTCGCCGCCATCACCCGCGTCTCGTTGATCGTGGACGGGGCGCCCATCTGGACGACGCCCGCGCTCAGCGGCCTGGCGGGCGTCCGCGTCTCCGTGCCCTGGCTCTAGAGCGTGAGCGCGTGAGCGAGCCAGCCGCCAGCGTCGCCGCGTTCGAGGCGGTCTACCGCGCGGAGGTCCGCGGGGTGTGGCGCTTCCTGGCGCGGTTGGGGATCCGCGGCCCGGCCACGGACGACCTCACCCACCAGACCTTCATGGTCGCGTTCACGCGGTGGACGCAGCTGGATCCCGGCCGCCCCGCCGGCCCGTGGCTGCGCGGCATTGCCTGGCGGATCGCCGCGGACTACCAGCGGCTGCACCTGCACACCGAGGCGCCCATCGAGTCCGCCAGCGGCTCGGCCTCGTCCGCGCAGCCGGTGGACGAGCAGGTGGCCTCCCGCCGAGCGCTGAGCGCGCTCGAGGCGGCGCTGGACGACTTGAACCCGGACCAACGGGCGGTCTTCGTGATGTACGAGATCGAGAACCTCCCGCTCGCGGACATCGCGCGGGAGATGGGCGTGTCGCTGCCCACGGTGACCTCGCGGCTGAGGCTGGCGCGCCACCGCCTGGGCCAGCTCCTGGCGCCGCACCGCGAAGGGAGGACGGGATGAAGGAGCTCGAGCCCCTCTCCCCCGAGCTGCGCCGCGAGCTCGCGGACGCTCAGTGGCCGGAACCTTCACCGGAGCTGCCGGAGCGGCTGCTCGGCGCGCTGCGGCCGGCCTGGACGGCGCACGCGGCCAGCCTCGCCGCCGGCGCCGCCGCGGGGACGGCGGGCGTTGCGCCCGCGGTGGGCGCGCTGCGCCGGCTCTTCGGCTCGTTCGGGCTGTGGGCCACCAGCGCCGCGCTGGTGACGGGCGGCGTGTCCGGCGCGCTGGTGTACCGGCGCTTCGCTCCGCCGGTCATCCAGCAGGTGGTGGTGCAGGCCGCGCCGGAGCCGGTGCGCGTGGACCCGCCCGCGCGGGTGACGCCCCCCGCGCCGGTCGCCCCGCCCGAGCCCGCGCCCGAGCCGGTGAAGCAGCAGCGGCCGCCGCGCCGGGTGGCGCTGGAGAAGCCGGCCGAAGCCGCGGCGCCGCCGCCACCGGTGGAGGTGGCGAGCACGCTGGAGGCGGAGCAGCGGCTGCTGGAGGCCGCGCGGACCGCGTACCTGCGGCGCGAGCCGGCGCTCGCGCTGCCGCTGCTCGAGGAGTACGGGCAACGCTTCGCTCAGGGGGCGCTGCGGGAGGAGCACGCGGCGCTGGAGATCCAGGTCCTCTCCATGCTGGGCCGCTGCGAGGAGGCGAACGCCGCGGCTGCGCGATTTGCCGAGCAATTCCCGCGCAGTGTGTTCAAGGCGAGCGTGGCGCAAGCGGCGGCGTGTACGCCGAAGTGATGAAAGCGCCGGCTCAACCCAATTAGCCCCTCGACTCCGATTCGGGCCGGGCGGGGTCAT
The DNA here is from genome assembly GCA_044229415.1 of Myxococcaceae bacterium. Classification (GTDB taxonomy): domain Bacteria; phylum Myxococcota; class Myxococcia; order Myxococcales; family Myxococcaceae; genus JBGATB01. Next base: position 184,370 of record JBGATB010000001.1, read on the forward strand.
TGGGAGTGTCAACCAGATGACTCGACGAATCCTGGGCGCGCTGCTCGGGCTGTTTGCTCTCACGCAGCTCGCGTGCGGGCCGGAGAACCTCGCGACGCCGGGCGTGGACGAGCTCGGGACCGGCTCCTCGGAGCTGGCCACCGCGGTGCCCATCCACTTCAACCACACGTACGGGATCATGTCCGCGGCCACGGTGAACGCGCTGCAGAGCGACGCGTGGCTGAAGGACCAGTTCGTGGACGTGGAGGTGCGGACCACCACGCGGCCGGACATGACCTACACCGGCACGTACCTCAACCTGCGCGACACGTATCTGGAGTTCTTCCCGGACGGGACGTTCGGCTTCCCGATCGGCGTGGCCGGCATCGCCCTGGGCGACGAGGTTGCGGGCGGCGTGGAGAAGGTGACGGACGCCTGGAAGAAGGAGTTCGGCGACAGCGAGGCGTACCTCGCGGACATCTCCCGAGACGTGAACGGCGTCACCACGCCGTGGTTCAAGCTCGCCGGCCTCAACTGGACGGACACCTCCGAGTACACGGCCTTCTGGCTGATGGAGTACTTCCCCAACGCGGGCAGCACCCAGCCGCGGACGCGCCGCGAGGAGCGCGCCACCCGCTACGCCCCGGGCAAGCTGGCGCAGAACGTCCAGGCGGCGATCTACGGCCTGCCGGCAGGGGACCGCGCGAACGCGATGCGCAGCTTCAAGGCCGCGGGGATGACCGTCATCGGCAACGCCGACCGGTTCGTGGCGCTGAGCGCGAACGACGGCGGCACCCGGCGCGCGTTCTACATCCAGCCTTCGGCCCCTGGGCGGATCGGCCTGCTCGGGCTGGTGATCAAGCTCAACCGGGTGGAGCGCAAGAGCCTGCAGCTGGGCGACGCGCGGCTCGAGGTGGGCATGGGCGGGTTGCCGTTCGCGTTCCTCTGGTTCGTTCCGCCGGCGCCGGTGGACCAGGTGGTGGCGAGCTCGCTGGCCCACTGACGTCACGAAGTGCGAGGACGCGCACGCGGTAGAGTTTGCGCATGCGCGTCCTCCACGAGACCTTGCGGATCCAGACTCCCGGCCGCGGCCTGCACTCCTTCCAGCGGAGGGTGGTGGACTGGCTGGGGCGCCGGGAGGCCAAGAGCGGCCTGCTCCACCTCTTCCTGCAGCACACCTCCGCGAGCCTGCTCATCCAGGAGAACGCGGACCCGGACGTGTGCGGCGATCTGGAGCGCTTCTTCTCCCGGCTGGTGAAGGACGGAGATCCGATCTTCCAGCACACCGCGGAGGGGCCGGACGACATGGCCTCGCACGTCCGCGCCGCCCTCACGCAGACGCAGCTGAGCATCCCGGTGGTGGACGGGAAGCTGGCGCTGGGCACCTGGCAGGGGCTGTACCTCTACGAGCACAGGACCTCGGCGCACAGCCGCTCGGTGGTGGCGAGCTACCTGGGGGAATAGAGCGCCGATCATCAATGGGTTAGCGGGCGGCTGGATTTCAGGGGGCCGCGAGTGATGAAAGGTGCGCCCCAACCCAATTCGACGCCATGAATCGACGACTCGCCTTCGCCCTCCCCGCCTTCGCGCTGCTGGTGGGCGCCCCCTCCTGTGACTTCGGCCTGGACCTCGGCAAGTCCGACGCCGGCGAGGCGCAGGACTCCGGCACGCCGGGCAGCAGCGACGCGGGCAATGTCCCGGTGGACTCCGGCACCGCGGCGCTGGACGCGGGCGGAGACGCGGGCGTGCCTCCGGTCATGGACGCGGGCAGCGATGCCGGCCTGCCGCCGGTGATGGACGCCGGCGTGGATGCCGGCGCGGATGCCGGCGCGGATGCCGGCGTGCCGCCGGTGGATGCGGGCAGCGACGCGGGCCTGCCGGTGGATGCGGGCGTGGACGCCGGCGTGCCGCCGCCGCCGGGAGACGGAGGGATCGCCGTGGACCCGAGGGTCTACCTCTCGGACAGCGACACGCTCTACCGCTATGAGCTGGCGACCAACACCGTGACCAAGGTGGGGGACTACGACTGCCTCTCCACGGCCACCGGCTCGCACGACATGGCGGCGCTGGCGCTCGACTCGGCGGGGAACCTCTACGGCACCACGTACAAGCTCTTCCCGCCAGGCCAGGGGTATGGCGCGCTGGTGCGGATCAACCCCTCGACGGCCAAGTGCAATTTCATCGTCTTCGACCCCGTGAACGGGGGGATCTTCCCCGCGGACATGGAGTTCTTCCCCGCCGGCATGGTGCGTCCGGGCGTTGAGACCCTGGTCGGGATGGACAATGGCCAGTACGTGGAGATCAACACCAGCAACGGGGACGTGCTCACCCTGGGGAATTTCGCCGGCGGCGGGCAGCAGACCACCTACCTGCCGGAGGCCGGCATCGCCGCCGCGGGCGGCAAGGCGTACACGCGCGTCTACGCGAGCGGGGGCGGCCGCTTCGTGGCCGAGTTCAAGCCGGCCGCGGGCGGCCCTTCGAGCGGCAACATGGTCCGGCTGCTCAACCTCTCGCTGCCAGACCACGCCGCCACCTTCGTGCGGATCGGCACCAATCTCTACGCGTTCGGGAAGATGACCGGCTCCACCAGCACGGTCTTCAAGATCGACCTCGCCGCCGAGACGATGACGCCGCTCCCGGTCACCACCGGGATGCCCACCGCCGGCGTCTTCAGCGCGGCGGCGGCCCCGCGGGCGCCGTGAAGAAGGCCGCGTTGCGCGCGGCCTCGTCGCTGCCGTCCGGCAGCTCCGACTCGTGAAAGATCGCCTGCTCCGGACATACCGGCTGGCAGGCGAAGCAGTCGATGCAGCGCTCGGGGTCGATGAAGAGCTGAACGCCCTTCAGCCGCTCCGGGCGCTCTGCCTTGTGGCGCGCCAGCTCCGGCAGTGACAACGGGCCTTCAATGCAGTTGCAGGGACAGACGTCGACACACGCGGTGTCACAGACGCCCTCGCAGGCGCGGGTGATGACCAGGGCCATGGGTTCGCTCCTCCTGCCCTAGCCACTGCACCGGCCGCGCCAGGGTCCGTCCCCTCGGCGATTCGCCGTCCACCGGTCCGCCGGTGTACCGTCCACCGATATTTCGGTGTCCACCGTGCCCGCGTCTTCCAAGCCCAACCTCTCCGCCGAGCTGCTCGGCGCCCTGGCAGGGGCGCACACCCTGCGCGCCGCGGCCCAGCAACTGCTCACGGCCGTCCTGGCGGGCGGCCTGGAGGTGCGCTGGCTCGAGCTCGGGCGGTGGGACGGCTCGAGCCCGCACGCGGACGCGGTGCTCCAGCGCGCCGGGGCGCCGCCGGAGGAGCTCACCCGGGCGATGCGGGACAGCCTGGCAACGAGCGCGGTGCAGGCGCGGGTGCAGCGGGCGGCAAGCTCCGAGGCGCCTGAGGCCAGACGGGCCCGCGCGGCGCGCGCCTCGCACATCGCAGTGGCGCCGCTGTTCGAGGAGGGACGCCGCGTGGGCTACCTCGCGATGGCGATCGCCGGGACGGCGGCGCCGGCGACCGGAGAGGTGGAGCAGGTGGCGCGGGTGGCGGAGGCCGCGCTGGGCCACGTTCAGGTGGTCTCGCGGGTGGCCGCGCTCTCGCGTGAGGCGCACGCGGACCGCAGCGCGCTCCAGCAGGAACTGGAGGCGCGCGAGGACGACGAACTCATCGTCACCGGGCCGGCGCTGCGGCGGGTGGTGGAGGAGCTGGTGCCGGCGGTGGCGCGCCACACCACGCCGGTGCTGGTCCTGGGAGAGACCGGCACCGGCAAGGAGCTGATCGCCCGGCGGGTCCATGCCCTCTCGCGCCGCGCCCACCGCCCGATGGTGGCCGTCAACTGCGGCGCCCTCCCCGAGGCGCTGGTGGAGAGCACGCTGTTCGGCCACGAGCGCGGCGCGTTCACCGGGGCGACCCAGCGCCACACCGGGCTGTTTGAGCGCGCGGACGGCTCCACCCTCTTCCTCGACGAGGTGGGCGAGCTGCCGCCCAGCGCCCAGGTGAAGCTGTTGCGGGTGCTGCAGACCGGCGAGCTGGAGCGGGTGGGCGGCGAGCGGCCGCTGCGCGTGGACGTGCGGGTGGTGGCGGCCACGCACCGGAGGCTCGAGGAGCTGGTGCGCAAGCGCCGCTTCCGCGCGGATCTGCTCTACCGGTTGGAGGTCTTCCCCCTTCACGTCCCACCGCTGCGCGAGCGGGCCGAGGAGATCCCCGGGCTGGCGGTGGCCCTGCTCGCCCGCATCGCGCGGCGGCTGGGGCGCTCGGCGCCGCGGATGACGCCCAGCCAGCTGCGGCAGCTCTCTGCCCACGCGTGGCCAGGCAACGTGCGCCAGTTGGAGAACGTGCTGGAGCGGGCCCTGCTGCTCTCCCCCGGCGACGCGCTGGCGCTGGAGCTGGAGCCCACTGGGCGAGGCGAGGGCAGCAGTCGCGGCGCGCGGCCGGAGCGGCTCGCCGCCGCGGTGGAGCGCTGCATCCGCACCGCGCTCGAGCACACCGGTGGGCGGATCTACGGCCCCGGCGGCGCGGCGGAGCTGCTCGGGCTGCGGCCGAGCACGCTGCAGAGCAAGATGCAGCGGCACGGCATCACCCTGACCCGGCGCGTGGGCAGGACTCCGAGCGGGCGCTGAGCGCTAGGGCCCCACGTGGCCGGGCGTGCCGCCATCCACCACGGCGCCCACCCAGTCCGAGAGCTTCGAGGCGCCCACCGTGCGCGTGTCCAGCGCACTGATGAGCGAAGTGTGCTGGGTGCCGGAGAAGTAGAAGGTGACGAAATTGGAGGAGCTGGCGAGCTCGGTGCGCAGCGCCAGCAGCCCAGCGGTGAAGTCCGCGACGGGCACCTGGGTGTAGCTGGTGCAGGCCGCCGCGCCGAAGCCGAAGAAGCCCCGGATGGTGCCATCGCCGGTGGAGCTGACCAGCCCCAGCTTGCGCGTGGGGTAGCGCTTCACGATGTGCTTGAAGTAGGCGAGCGTCGGCTGGGCGGCGTTGACGCAGTCAGCGCCGCAGTCCTTGAGGACGCTATCGCCCAGCCCCCAGAGCGCGACCCACTGGTTCTGCAGGCAGGCTGCGAGCGGCGGATCTCCCATGAAGGGGCCGGCGTCGTCGATCAGGTGGACGGGGACGCTGGCGAAGGCGTTGGACACCTGGACGTAGTTGGCGGTGGCGCCGAAGCCGCCAGCGCTGGTGCCGGTGAGGACGATCTCCGTGAGGGCCGGGAAGGTAGGCGCCAGCCGCTCCAGGTACAGCCCGATGTTCCGGTAGCCCAGGTACTGCTGCGCCTGGGCGACGCCGGGCGGCTGGCCGGTGCGGGTCCCCGCGTGCACGTCTCCGGTGCAGTACGGGACGAAGACGAAGCTCCAGTCCCGCATCGGGTTGGCGGGGTTGGTGCGGCTGAGCACGCCACCCGAGCCGGGGCTGCTGCCGAACTCCGCCTGACCATAGGTGCCGGGGTTGCTGGCGCAGGTGTTGGCGTTGAAGCAGGCGCCGCCGCCCTCGAGGAAGATGATCAGCTTCGTCGACGCCGGGTTGAGGTTGATGCCGATGCCCGTGGAGGAGCCGGTGCGGCACTTCGCTTCTGGGAAGGGCACCCACTTCCACTGCAGCGTGGGCAACCCGGGGATCGCGCCCACGCCGCCGTCCACCGGCACGCCGCCGTCCGCGGGCGCGCCGCCGTCCACCGGCACGCCGCCGTCCTGGAACGTGCCCGCGTCCGCCTCCGCGCCGGCGTCCTCTCGGGTCCCCGCGTCCTCGTCCAGAGCGCCGGCGTCTTGGGCCACCGCGGCGTCTGTCGAGTGGATACCCCCGTCCGGCCCGGGCTCAGCGGGGCGGCCGCAGGCGAAGGCGAGCAGCGCGAAGACGACGAGAGCGAAGCGTAGCGCGGGGGCCATGCGAGGCTCCTTCGACGAGGAGGCGCGGACCCTACCATCCGCCTAAGCGCGAGACCCCGCACCGCGGGCGTGTCTCGAGCGCAGAGACAGTGTCAACCGAGGATTGTCTTCCGCCGCGCGAGGCTCTCCGGCGGCCACTCCTTCTCTATTTCGTAGAACTCCTGGAAGGCCTTCGCGTCAGGGGGCAGGCCGACCCACGGAACCTTGGAGCGGACGAAGATGTGCACGTCCGGACGGAGCGCGTGGGGCGTGTCCAACGTGCTGATCCGCACGAAGCGCAGGTTCGGCCGCCGGCCGTAGTCGCTCCAGACGGCGGTCTGGCAGTTGGCGCAGCGGTAGATGTCGTGGGGGCGGCCGCTCTCGGTGGGCATGGAGATCGCCACCGGGGCCACGCCGAGCAGCTGCACGCGCGCGGTCTCGATCAACCCGTTGAGCACGAACGCGCCGCCCGTCTGCTTCTGGCAGAGCGTGCAGTGGCAGCAGTGGATGAACATCGGCGCGCTGAGCAGGCGGTAGCGCACGGCGCCGCAGGAGCAGCCACCGTCGAAGGTGGGAGAGGTCATGGTGCCGGGAGAAGACTTCAGCTCGGGCGAGCGCTCAAGCCCGTGACCCGTGACCCGTGACCCGTACCCGTACCCGTACCCGTACCCGTACCCGTACCCGTACCCGTACCCGTGGCCGAACCCGAACCCGAACCCGACCGAGGCCACGCGCGGTCCCCCTCGGGCGTCCATCCACGCGGTGTCACGATGAGCCGATCCTCGACGAAGACCGCTCTGCAGATCGGGTTCGGGTGCGGGTTCGCGTGCGGTAACGGGTACGGGTACGGGTACGGGTACGGGTCGCGGGTCACGGGTCACGGGTCACGGCTCGTGACGCTCGTCAGGGCGATGTCCTCACCACGCCGACGTCGGCCACCCCCGCGAGGAACACGCCGTCCACCTCCTCCGGCGCGCTGGCGGTGGACAGCTCCGCGCGCGTGAAGAGCACCAGGTACACCGTCTCCCCCGCCGGGAACGCGCTGCCTGGGATGGTCAGGCTCTGCGCGCGGTACACCGCGGTGCTCGCGAGCAGCTGCTGGATCTTCGCCGGCTCCGGCAGGCTGCTGTAGGTCGCCTCGCCGCGGAACCCGTCCGCGTCGATCGGCACCACCGTGACGAACGCGGGCGGCAGCTCCCCGCTCGCGGGGAGCGTGCGCGTGAGCGTGAGCGCCGCTCCCTTCGGGTGGACGAAGTACGGCCCCGGTGGGTGGAGCTTCTCCACGCGCTCGGCCGAGGGCGCGGTGAGCGGCTCGCCGGCGTAGGTGCTCGCGCCCCGCTTCGCCTCGAACCGGTAGGTCGCTCCGGGGCTGTAGCCGAACGCCTCGTCCTCCAGGCTGCTCTTGAGGTACCCGCCCTCGCCCTGCCCTTCGAGCTCCACCGGCGCCGCGCCGCCGCTGAGCGAGACCTGCGCATCCTCCAGCGCGGTGAAGGCGCCGCCGTCCGGGCCGGCCTGGGCGAGGAAGAGCTCGCCCACCGTCTCCGGCGGGATCACCTCGATCGGCTCGCCCTCCCCCGCATCCACCGCTCCGCCGTCGCTCGCCGTGTAGAAGGCCGCGCGGTAATCCAGCGCGGGCGTGGAGAAGAGCTTCCCCGCCATCAAGACCTTCCTCCCCGCCTTGGGCTTGGTCCCCGGCGGGAGCGGCTCGGGGTTCTGCCACTCGCAGGCGGCCAGCAGGCAGAGGCTGGCACAGGCCAGCAGGGGCATCGCGCGCGTCGTCTTCGTCTTCGTCATGGCCGGTCCGCGTAGCAACGCATGCGCCGTTCGCCCGCACCCGTAAGCGCACCGCACGGGTCGGGACGGCCACTGGAACACGCGCGCGCCGCCCGCGCTGAGCACCCAGCGCGGCGCCGCTTTGGATCCGAGGCGCTCGGGTTTCACTTCGCCCACTGCGCGTCCGCTTCGCGCGTGTCGCACTGAGGCACGCCTGTTTCACGCCCTCCGGGCACAGCCGTTGCTCTCTGCGCGGGACGTTTCACGGCACCAACCCGGGAGCTGTAACCCGCCCGGACAAAACCGACTGTCGCAAACAGCGTCAGCGGTGCCGCAGGTATCCAGGTTCTGAATTGATGACACCGCCGCGCCAAATGAAACACCGCAAATCGTCGCGCGGACGCGTCATCGGCGTCTGCGCGGGCGCACTCCTCCTCCTCGTCGCGATCTTCGTGCACTGGTTCGCGCGTGGGTCCGACTCCTCCGCAGAGACGCACGTGGGAGGTCCTCTCGCCTCGGCGAGCGGGCACGCGTCCGCCTCCGCGCCCGGCGCGCGCAGCGCGGGACCCACATCGGAGCCTGAGGTCACACCTGCTAGACCGCTGCCGAGCTGCTGGACCGGACTGGAGCGCCTCAACGGCGCGCTCACCGTCTCCGCCTTCCGAGAGGCGATGGGGCCGCTGCTCGCCGCGCGCCCTCCCGATGATCTCCTCCTGCGCTTCCTCAAGGAGCGGCTCACCGAGGTGATCGGCGGGGATGAAAAGAAGGCCCTGGAGGTGCTCGACGCCGCGCTCACCGCCAGCGCCGAGGAGCTCCCGCTGCTGCTCGCCGGCCTCCGCGATGCCGAGGCCGTGCACAAGCCGGCGGTGGCGCAGCGGCTGACCGAGCTGGCCCTGGACGACAAGCTCCCCCTGGAGCGCCGCGAGGAGCTGTTGATCGCGCTGGAGACGCAGCGCACCCTGCCGTCCAAGGCGTTGGACGGCCTGGCCGCGCTGGCCAAGGACGAGCGCAGCGCCGAGAGCGGCGCCCTGGCCACGCGCACGCTCGGCCGGGTGATGGCGGAGGACTTCAAGCGCACCGGCAACGCCGCGCCCTACGTGGAGCGGCTGCTCTCCATCGCCGCCAGCGCTCCGGAAGAGGGCACGCGGAGCATGGCGCTGGAGATGCCGATGGTGGCGGACGTGCCGGCCAACGGGCGCAGCATGGAGAAGCTCGGCCACCTGCTGCAGACGGACGCCAGCGAGAACGTCCGCGAGCTGGCCGCCCACAACCTGGCGCTGGGCGAGGACAAGAAGAAGGCGCTGGAGCTCTACGAGCAGTCCTTCGCCAAGGAGCAGGAGCGCTGCGTGCGCTGGGCGCTCTTCCGCTTCGCCGCGCGCGCCGCCGGCAAGCAGGCGCTGCCGGTGATGGAGCGGATGGCGCAACAAGACCCGCGCTTCCTCGAGCCCTACCGGATGTTCGCGCAGCTCTACGGCAGCGGCGTGCAGGACTTCGAGCGGGTCTGGCTGCAGCTGCCCGAGCAGGACCCGCTGGGCTGCCTGCACGAGGACGGGGACGAGACATGACCGCGCTGCTGCTCTCCCTGCTCGCCGCGGCGCCCGCGCCGGACTACGCGCGCGCGGCCTGCTCCATGGACGGCGTGGTCTCCCAGGTGCGGGAGGGGCTCAAGTCCGGCTCGCCCGCCTACCAGCGCTACCTGCGGACGCTGCTGGGGCGCACCGCGGCGGCGCTCCCCGAGGCGCGGCTGCGCGAGCTGTTCGACGCCGAGCGGGATCCGCAGATGGTGGAGGAGCTGGCGAGCGCGCTCACGCTGCGCACGGACCGGCTGGACGAGCCCGGCTCGCTGCAGGCGGTGGCGGCGCGAGCGGTGAACGACGCGGACCCCAAGGCGCGCGCCGCCGCGGTGCGCGCGCTGCGCCGCACCTCCGCCCTGGAGAACACGGACGCGCTCTACGAGCGGCTGGTGCAGGACAGCTCCCCGGAGGTCCGCCGCGAGGCCGCGCGCAACCTGGTGGAGGACAACCAGTTCGTCTACTCGGGCCAGGTGGCCGCCGCGGCGGAGTCCGCGGTGAGCGCGGCGCTGGCCAGCAAGGACCCGGCGGTGACGGCGGAGATCCTGGGGAACCTCTCCACCGAGTCCGTGGGGGCGAAGGCGGCCCAGCAGCTGCGCGACGCCCTGGGCAGCGACTCCGCCCAGGTGCGCGCCGCCGCGGCGAAGGCGCTGGGCGGCGTTCCCGCCTCGCAGCTGGGGCCCGCGCGCGAGTCCCTGCTGGCCCAGCTCGGCACGGAGAAGGACGCCGAGGTGAAGAAGGCCCTGATCGCCGGCGTGGCGCGGCTGGGCTTCGCGGACGCCATCCCCACCCTTCAGAAGCTTCGGCAGACCGAGCCCGGCCTGCGCGGCGAGCTCGACCTCTGGATTGCAGCGCTGAGCAGTGGCCTTCAGGAGTGGAGCCTCGTCCTGAGGGAGAAGCAGAGACTCGAGGCCCACTGAGCACCCCACCGACAGGAGCGACCATGAACCGCCTCAAGTACGCCGTCGCAGTCTTCGCCGCCGCGCTGATGGTCCCAGGCGCAGCGCTCGCCGTCGCCGTGAGCCCGCCGTTCTCCGGCACCGTCACCGCCACCTGGTACTACTCGTCCGGCGCGCTCCACGGCGCGGTGGACATCGCCCCGGGCTCCTGCGGCCCGCTCGCGGACTCGGTGATCGAGGCGAGCGTCTACCAGACGGTCACCATCCGCACCTCCAGCAAGGTCTGCTACGGCAACGGGAGCGGCCACCAGAACGAGGCGCGCGCCTACCGCGGCAGCGGCTACTACTTCCGCCAGTGGCACTTCAACAAGAACGGCTACTCGTACAGCCGCACCACCAACCAGGGCTACGTCGGCTACGCGGGCGGCACCGGCAACGCGTCCGGCCCGCACGCCCACCTGCAGTACGACCGGTACGGCTCGAAGATCTCCGGCTGGTACAACCTGCGAAAGGGCGCGTTCACCGGCGACACCGCGGACGTGGGCCACATCCGCTGAGGCGGATTTGGGGGTCGACTACGCGCCCCGCTCAGCCCGAGCGAAGTCGAGGGCCCACCGATCGTAGGGCCTCTCGCTCGTGGGGCCCTCGACTTCGCTCGGGCTGAGCGGACGGCCGCCCAACGGGCGGCGGCCTCACTCCGCTCGGGGTGAACCCGGGGGGCGGCCTCGAGCTCGCCGCTTACTTCCGCTTCGAGACCTTGGCCGCCTTGGGCGAGGCGCTCTCCACCGCGTCCGGCGGCGGGAGGGCGCCCGCGTCCAGCTCGGAGAGCGTGGGCGAGTCCAGGTTCAGCTCGTAGGCGTCCAGCTCGTCGATGTCGTCCTCCTCGTCCGGGAGCGGGGTGGCGCCGCTGGCGGCGCTGACCTCGTCCAGGAGGACGTCTCCGGCGAGCTGCCAGTCCTCGCCCACCGGCTCGAGCACCGGCTGCACGCCGAGCGAGAGCCGCTCGAACTTGAGCGAGAGCTCCTTGGCCATCTGCCCGTAGGCGTCGAACTCCTCACCGCTCTTGGTCCAGCGCGAGGCGCCGCTGGCGTCGAACGCGGAGACGGCGAGGAAGTTCGTGGCGCCCGCGAAGGCAAAGAGCGCGTACACGGGAGTCTGGAGGCGGCGCGCCAGCTCGGCGCCGGGCTCGTCCCAGCCCGCATCCAGCAGCGACAGCGGCTGCTTGTGGTCGTCCAGTGGGACGGAGATGAACGTCGAGGCCGGCTTCGCCAGCAAGTACAGCGTGGCCGACAACCCCTGACCCCAGAACTGGCGGCCCTTGGCCTCGATCGCCTCGCTGACGTGCGCTTCGGAGACCTGATGCCGGGGAACCCAGATGCCAAACGCGTATGAGTGGGACATGCGGAACGACGGCATAGCGAACTGAACGCCCTCAGTCCACGCGCCGCAGCACGACCTGCCAGGGGGCTGTCGCACATTTCTCACCCCACGTGAGCCAGGTCGCCAGCTCGCCTCGGACCATTTCGGGCGCCTCCGCGAAGCAGCTGGTGTCGTCGTTGTAGGAGCCGTCCGGCCACAGCCCGCTCTCCTGGACCCAGGAGGGCGTGGGCGAGGAGAGGTCCAGGGTGAAGAGGCGCAGCGAGCCGCTCACCGGCAGCGCCAGCACCGCGGCCGGCCCGCGCACGTCCAGGTCGAAGCCGTCATGCACGCCGGAGGCGGTGGTCACCGGCGTCCAGTCGCACCCCGGCAGCCGGCAGACGAGCGTCCTCACCTGCGGCGTGCCGCCCACGGCGATCATCGCCCCGACGACGACCGCGTCCGCGGTGGCCGCCACCCGGACGTCCACCGGGAACACCGTGGCGCCGAGCGACAGGTCCGCGTCCGCGTCGCTCAAGGCCTGCCAGCTCCCCTGCGCGCTCGAGCGGTAGACGTGCAACCGTCCGCCGTTGGAGGGCTCGAAGGCGGCCACGGTGCGCACGCCGGCGAAGACCGTGCCCCCGGCGACGAGCCCCGGGCTGTCCGTGCCGAAGGCGGCGGTGGCGTCCACCACCTCGACGAGCGGCGTGTTGGTGGCGTCCGGGAAACCCCAACCCGCGGGGGCGCCGCTGGTGTCCAGGCGCACCGCGCGCAGCCCGGAGCGGGCGACGAGCGCGTAGAGCAGGCTGCCGTCCGAGAAGAGCGGACCGGGCGCGGCGAGCTTGGCGCTCGCCCCGGCGCCGCGGGGCAGCTGCTGCCAGAGGTTGGTGGTGGCGTCGTAGGTGCTCAGCACGCCGTCGCTGACGGTGCTCCACTGCGCGCCGCTGGCGCGGGCCCCGAGCGCGAAGAGGCGCCCGGCGGCGGAGTGGACGCGGCGGCCTGGCATGGCGCGGTTCGCCAGCGCCAGGGTGGACTGCTCGGCGAGCTGACCGGGCGAGGAGAACGTGGTCACCGGCGCGAAGAACCACTGGTTGTCCGGCGAGTCCTTGCGGGCGACGACGAAGGCGCGCTCGTCGGTGAGGTTGCCCTGGTTGGTGACCCGCTGGAGCCCCACGCCGGGCGTGGGCGAGAGCATGGGCGAGCCGGCGCCCTGCGAGCGGTAGGACTGGCCCGAGCGCAGCCCGCGCGCGAGGTAGTCGTGGCTGGTGGTGGCCATCTTGTTCTTGCGGCTGGAGAGGTCCTCCAGCCCGTCCAGCACCAGCCGGTACGAGTTGCCGCTGACGAGCGGCGAGAGGAACTCGAGGCTCAGCTCGCTGCGGCTGGCGTCGTACTTGCGGGTCACGGCCAGGTCCGTGCCGGTGGAGAGGTCCACCCAGCGCACGGAGCTGGAGGTGACCGAGCCGGCGGAGATCGGCTCGTTGAGGTTCACCTTCAGCGGGCCGAAGCGGGTGACCTCGCTGGAGCCGAAGAAGTTGGCGGTGGGCGGGTCCGCGTCCACCACGGTGACCTTCGCCTCCGCCTCGCGCACTTCACACGCGGCGGTGGGGTTGAAGCCGCAGCCCTTGGGACGCGCCGCCTTGAAGACGAAGCTGCGGGTCTGGTCCTGCCCGAAGAAGGTGGGGAGGAAGACGTTGGCGGTGAGCGCGTTCTTGTTGTTGAGCGTGAGCGGGTTGCCGAAGAACGTGCGCTCGGACCACTCGAGGTCGAATTGATCCACCGGCGCGTTCGCCACCAGCGAGCCGGAGAGGAAGATCAACGTGCCGCCGTCCACCGTCTGCGGCGCGCCCGCGTCCACCGAGAAGTCGTTCCCGGCGAGCGTGACGTAGAGGTCCACGGAGGTGGGCGGGCTCTCCAGGCCGAAGGCGTTGGTGACGCGCAAGGTGACGCGCGCCGGGCCCACCGAAGTCCCGGTGACGAGCACGCTGGGGGCGTTGAACGACGAGAGCGAGAGCCCGCCGAAGTCGACCGTCCAGGCGTAGCGCAGCCCCAACCCCAGCGGGTCCGCGCTGCTGGCGCCGGAGAGCGTCAGCGAAGGCGGCAGGGTGAGCGGCCCGGGCGGCGTCACCTTCGCCACGGGCGGCTCGGAGACGAGCACCTGGCCGGTGGCGGGCGGGCTCACCCGCCCCTGCGGGTCCGTCACCACCAGCGAGACCACCGCCAGCGCTCCGGGCGGCGGCAGCCCCGCGCTCACCGCCGGGGAGAACGGCGAGCCCACGGTGAGCGGGATGGAGGCGCCGGCGTCGATGAGGACGCTCCACTGGTAGCGCAGCGGCTGCTGGCCCACCGAGAACTCGCCGGAGAACTGCACCTGCCCCGCGTCCGGGCGCACGCTCTGGCTCTGGGGCGAGACGAGCGCCGCGGGCGGGCCGGGGTCCACGCCTCCGTCCATCAGCCGGTCCACCTGCGTCACCTGCCCCGCGTCCGCGGGCACCAGCGCGCCGGCGTCCGGGACGCTGGACTCTCCGGGCACCAGCACCACGTCCCCCAGCCGGTTGGCGCCGGCCTGGAGGAAGACGTTGCGGGTGAGGCTGCTGCGGTAGCCGGCGCGGACGGCGGTCAAGTCGTACAGCCCCACGTCCACGTTCTCGAAGTGGAAGGCGCCGTCTCCGGACGCCGGCGCGGTGCCGGCGGCGGCGCCAGCGAGGTAGAGCGTCACCTGGACCGGCGCGGAGTCCTGGGGCTCGGGGGTGAGCACCACCTTGCCCTCCAGCGTCGCTTTCGCGGGCGGCGCGGTGGAGACGGCGAGCGTGAGGTCCGGCGCGCGCAGCTCCTCGCCGGAGCGCAGCACCAGCTCCAGCGCGCCCACCTCGAAGCCGGGGCGGAAGACGGCGAGCGTGAGCGGCCCTTCGGGGAGCTCGGGGAGGGAGAAGCTGCCGTCGTCGCCGGTGATGGCGGCGTAGGGGCCCTCCGGCACGAAGACGGTGGAGCCGCCGTGGCCGCTCGGCGCGCCGGAGCGGTCCGCGCGCAGCGCTCGCCCGACGACGCTGGCGTTGCGGCCGAGCACCACCTGGCCCAGGTTCAAGTCCCGCCCCGGGCGCAGGCCGAGCGCGGCGAGGTCCACGTTCTTCTGGCGGTCCGGTTTGCCGTCGCCGTTCAAGTCGAAGCGGAAGACCAACGTGCCGCTCTGCGCGGAGAGCTTGTCGAGCTGGAAGAAGCCTTCGTCGTTGGCCACCGCGCGCAGCGAGGAGTTCTGCACTTCCACGGACGCGCCCTTGGCGGGGGCCAGCTGCGTCTTGCCGGGGATGGCGTAGACGAGCGTTCCGGAGAGGGACGCGGGGCCCGGCGGGGGCGGCAGCTCGAGGTCCACGACGCAGCCACCGGCCAGCAGGCACACCGCCCACGTGAGCGTTCGCATGGAGCCGAAGGCTAGCGCGCGGCAGCGCGGCGGCCAGTGAGGGCGGTGCGTGTGGATGTCGGCGTGCGGCTACAACGCCGCCACTGCCGCGGCACGCGCGTGACGGGCTAGCCTTCCCCCCATGCTCCTCCCCTGTCTCGTGGCCGCGGCGCTGGGCGCGGCGCCAGTGACGACCCCCGGGCTCGCGGTGTCAGATTTCACCTCGTCCGGCGCGAGCGCGGAGCTCGCCTCCGCGGTGGGCGGCGTGGCCGGCAACGAGCTCTCCCGGCTGGGCGTCTTCCACGTGCAGACCGCGGACGCCACGCGGGTGCTGCTGGGCGTGGAGCGGCAGCGGCAGCTGCTCGGGTGCGGAGAGGCGTGCCCGTCCGTGGACCTCTCCAGCCTCAACGCCTTCGAGTACCTGGTGACCGGCAAGGTGACCAAGGTGCTCGGCGTGCCCGGGCAGGGGCCCACCTTCACGCTCGAGCTCTCGCTGCTGCAGATCAAGACCGGGCAGCGGCTGAGCTCGGAGCTGGTGAGCGCGCGCTCCGAGGCAGGGCTGGTGAGCGGCGTGGGGCCGGCGGTGGTGAAGCTGGTGGGGAAGGTGCTTCAGGGGCGCCAGGGGAGCTTCCTGCTCTCGTGCTCGGAGGCGGGGGCGGCGGTGAAGGTGGACGGCTCGATGCTGGGCACCACCCCGCTGCAGGGCCGGCACGCGCTGGCGGCGGGGCCGCACCTGCTCTCGGTGGAGAAGGAGGGCTACGTCACCTGGCAGAAGGAGCTGCGGGTGAGCCCGGACGAGGTGAGCGACGAGACCGCGCACCTGGTCCCCAGCCCGGACACCATCGCCGCGTACGAGTCCCGCGCCAACAAGCTGCGCGCGGGGGCGTGGATCTCCACCGGCCTGGCGGTCGCCGGCGCGGCCACCTTCGCCGTGTTCCAGACGCGGGTGGGCGGGCTCTACGGCGACCCGGCGCGGGAAGGCACCTTCCAGTTCCACCGCGCCGCGCTGGCCGAAGGCCTGGAGGTGGAGGACGGCGTGGATCACCGGGCGCAGGCCACCGCGCTCTCCTCGCAGATTCAGAGCGCGCAGCTCATCTCCTACGTGGGCGCGGGCGTGGCCGGCGCGGCCACCGCGGCGGCGCTCTTCTTCTGGATCTCCGGAGACGCGCCGGATCACTACGCGCGCTTCAAGGAGGTTCGCATCAGCGCGGGGCCCACGGGCTCCGGCGCGGCGGCGGTGCTCTCTGGCCGCTTCTAGGAGGTCTTGGTGGGGGTGGAAGTCCGGAGCTTGATCGTGCCGCTGGTGCTGGCGGTCTCGGGCGCGGGCCCTTCGCGCGCCGCGCCCGAGTTCGCGGACGACTTCGAGCTCGGCGGCCTCACCCCCACCACCAACCCGATGGGCCGCTGGACCCAGATCACCAGCCTGCAGGGCGGGAACATGCTCTCCGCCTCGCGCCAGTCTGCGAGGCGAGGCAACTTCGGGCTGCTGTGCGTGGACGGGCAGCTCCAGTCCGGCGCCGGAAACGAGGGGCAGCTTTCGCGCACGCTCACCGCTCGCACGGGGGACCGCTACGTGCGCGCGTGGTTCCGGCTGCGCGCGTCGAACAACCAGGGGAACGTGGATGTTCTCGCGATCGAATCCGACGCCGCGAACAATCAGAACATCACCTTCCTGCGGCTGACCAACCCGGGAGCGGTCCTGCACCACTCGGTCTACTCGGCGCCGGGCTACGGCAACTTTCCCACGTCGATCAGCTTCGGGCTCGGCAGCTGGTACCTCATCGAAGCGGCGGTGACCGGCGTTGGCACCCCCACGGGCACCTCCCGCTTCTGGGTGGATGGCACGCTCGTCTCCACGCGCACCGACCTGGATTGGACCGGGCTGCAGCTGCTCGATGTCTCGACGGCCGTCGTGTTCTCGGCGGACCGGCGGTTCACGGGGACGATGGACTGGGACGACTTCCGCGTCTCCGCGACGCCCATGGCGAGCCGCCTCTCGCTCTCGGGGCCCGCCTCCGCGAGCACGGGTGAGTGCGTGCCCTTCACCGTGACGTCCGTGAGCTCCATCGGGGCCGAGACCCCGGCGGATGAGAACCTCGACCTGGGCTTCATGCAGAGCGGCCTCACCGCCTCGCTCCACTCGGATGCGGCGTGCCAGCAGCCGCTCGGCGCGATCGAGATCCCCGCCGACACGTCCGCGGCGACGCTCTACCTGCGCAGCACCAGCCCGGGCACGCTGGACCTCACCGCCACGCACTCGGACCTGCTCTCGTCCGCGCCGCTGAGCATCACCTTCACCGGGCCGGCGCTGGATGGCGGGAGCGATGCGGATGGCGGGCTCGGCCCGCTCCACCTCAAGGTCGGCTGCTCCACCGGAGGCGAGGCGACGACGCTCTGGGCGTTCCTCGCGCTCGCCGGGCTGCTGCGGCGCCGGAGCGCTCGGACCCGGTAGCCGCAGGGATTGCAGCGGCCATCTCCGGATTGTACGAGTGCGGGCCGGCTCGAACGATGCGGTCGCCCTTGCTCGCTCTCCAGTGGTTCTTCGCCTCGTCGCTGGCGGCGCTCGCCGCGCCGGTGGAGGCCGAGGAGCGGACCGACGGGGGCTCATCGCCCGTCTACGAGACGGTGGTGACCACCCCCCGTGGCGGCGGGAAGGACCTCCCCGGGCACCGAGCGGTGAGCACGGTGGGGCGGCAGGAGCTGGACCGGCGGATGCCCCAGACCGCGCCCGAGGCGCTCGCGTTCGAGCCCGGCGTCTTCATCTCGCAGTCAGGCCACGGCCGGAGCGCGGCGTACATCCGCGGGCTGACCGGCCAGCAGACGGTGACGCTGTTCGACGGCGTCCGCATCAACAACTCCACCTACCGCCAGGGGCCCAGCCAGTACCTCTTCACGGTGGATCCAGAGACGGTGGACGACATCGAGCTGCTCCGCGGCGGCGCCTCCACCGAGTTCGGCTCGGACGCGATGGGCGGGGTCGTCTTCGTCGACCCAAAGTCTCCGCTGCTGCCGAAGGGCTCGGGGGAGCGCTACCTGACCGCCCGCCCGCGCGTGCGCACCGCCACCGCGGATCAGCAGGTGGGCGGCCGGGTGGAGGTGGAGACCGGCCTCGCGCGCCAAGGCGGGCTGCGCGTGGGGCTGCTCGCGGGCGTGGGCGGGCGGCGCGTGGGGCTGCTGGAGAGCGCCGGCTCGGTGGAGAACCCCAACCCGGACACCACCATCGGCCGCTATCCGCAGGTCCCGCGCTTCGCGGAGGATGGGCGCACGCAGCTGGGCACCGGCTACGAGGAGCTCACGGCGGATGGGCGAGTGGTGGTGGAGCTGCCGTCGCAGGACCGGCTCACGCTCGCCGCCTACGTCTACCGCCAGTACGACGCGCCGAAGACGGATCGCTGCCCCGCGCCCTACGCGCCCTACAACAGCTGCCTCACCTACGAGGAGCAGTTCCGGCACCTCGTCTACGGGGCGTACGAGCAGTCCTTCAGCCCGTGGCTGCAGAAGGCGCGGGTCACCGTCTCCTTCCAGGAGCAGAACGAGCGGCAGCGGCTGGACGAGCCGCTGGTCTACTCGGTGTACCGGAGCCTGGACCGCGTGGAGACGGTGGGGCTCACGGCGCGGGCCTCCACCCTCCCCTTTCCGCTGCGACCTGACCTCACGCTCGCACTCAGCTACGGCGTGGACACGTACCTGGACTGGGTCCTCTCCTCGGCGAGCCTGAGCTTCACCAACGTCTCGGTCCACCGCGAGCTCAGCCGCGGGCAGTACCTGGGCGGCTCGCGCTACCTCTATGGCGGCGCGTTCGTGAGCGCGGAGGCGGTCCACCGGGAGGCGGTGACCTTACGGGCCGGCGCCCGGCTCTCCTGGTTCGGCGCGTGGGTGCCCGAGGACGTGGAGTCCAGCACGCAGCCGGTGAGCCGCGCCTGGGTGCCGCTGGTGGGCAACGTGGGCGTGGAGTGGCGTCCGCTCTCCGGGCTGTCGCTGTTGCTCAACGCGGACCACTCCTTCCGGGCGCCGAACCTGGACGACCTCACCGGCCGCCTGCAGATCGGCCCGGGCTTCCAATTCGAGAACGCGGCTCTCGCGCCCGAGCGCTCCAGCACCTTCGAGCTGGGCGCGCGCTTGCGGACGCGGCCGGTGGCGGTGGACCTCTGGGCGTTCGAGATGCTCATCCACGACGCGATCCTCAAGGTGCCTCGCACGCCGGAGGACTGTCCGCCGAGCTCCACGGCGTGCCGCGGCGCCTGGTCCATCTTCGGGCTCCAGAACGCGCCCGGCCTCTCGGAGATGCGCGGTGTCGAAGCCGCGGTGAGCGCTTTCTTTCCGCTCGGGCTCTCCGCGCGGGCGACGGTGACCTACACCTGGGGCGAGGGGCCGCGGCTGGGCACCCTGCCGCGCGAGCCGGCCGTGGTGCTCACGGGAGACCGGATCGCGCTGAGCCGGGTGCCACCGCTCAATGGGATCGTGGAGGGGGTGTGGCTGCACCCGAGCGGGCTGGGCTTGAGCGCGGACCTGCGCTGGGCGGCGATGCAGGACCGGCTTTCGCTTGCGGACTACAAGGACGCGGACATCCCGAAGTACGGGACGCCCGGCTACGCCGTGGTGGACGTGGGAGCGCAGTACCGCGTCGCCGGCCGGATGAAGGTGCTCTTCCGGATCGAGAACCTGCTCGACACGCCGTACCGGCGGCATGGCTCCTCGGTCAACGGCGCTGGCCGGAACTTCCTGTTCTCGGTGGAAGCGACCCTGTGATACCGCCGCTCCCCCGGGCCGAGGAGACGAAGCACATGACGCAGACGTGGGTTGTTGACGGTTTCATCCGGATCTTTGCCGCCGCCGCGCTCGCCGTTTGGAGCTCAGGGTGCTCCAGCCCGGCAGGCACCGCGGATGCGGGCACGCCGCTGCAGCCCGGCGACCCGGTCACCCTGGTCTGCGCGCCCAAGCACACCGAGGACCTCTCGGCCTGCACGCACGCGGCGAACGACTACGAGCCGCGCCAGTCGGCGTCGACGAACGACCAGTGGAGCGCGTGCCCGCCGGACAACTACTACGCCAGCAAGACGTTCCCGCTGGTGGTGGGGCCCTCGGCGCCGGGCGGCGGCATCGGCCGCGTCAACGCCTGGGAGGACATGGGCAAGAAGCTCTGGCGCAGCGGCACCGTCCCCACGCCGGAGAGCTTCGCGGACGCGCTGGTGATCTACGGGATGGGGGACGGCAGCATCAGCTCGCGGATGGTGCGCCGGCAGGACATCCACTACCCGGACCTCGCGAACAACAGCAAGACCAAGTGCACCGAGCCCGGCGTCGCAGACGCGAACCCGGATCGCTGCGTGGGCCCGGCGAAGCTCGTGCCCATCGTCAACAAGGCCTTCGAGGCGGCGATCAACGACAAGGTCGAGCCGCTCTCGCAGTCCGCGCGGATTGAAGCGGCGTTGATCTGGTTCTTCTACACCTCCGTCCTCGCCGAGCAGGGCACCTGCCGGGATACCAAGGAGGACTGCGACAGCGTCTGGAGCCACTACAACGGCGCGCAGGCGGTGGACGCCGCCGGGCAGACCGGCCTGGGCCGGTACTTCAAGGACCTCAGCGAGGAGGCCCACGCCCGCGTGTTCGACGGCGTGCTCGCCATCAACTGCTGGCGCCACCTGGACGGCGCGCCGCTGGCCACCAACACCGCGCTCTACGACCGCGCCCAGGCGCAGGTGGACGCCGCCCTGCTGCGCGGCGTGGCGCTGATCCTCCGCGAGCGGCTCAGCAACCTCTCGTGCTCCACCGGCGACGTCCAGAAGGCGCACCTCGCCTTCGTCAACACGCTCGGGCCGTTCCTGGACCGCGCGGCGCGCGCGAAGAACCCGGCCCAGGCCGACATCCTCCTGGCGCAGGTGAACGCGACCACGGTGGCCGGCGTGGACGTCCAGAAGGCCGTCTCCGCGCTGGACGCCCTGTTTCCCTGCCCGTAGGCGGTCAGGGGATGGCGTTCAGGGAGAACGTGGTCCGCCCGCTCGGCGCCACCGTCAGCTCGGCGTCGAGCGCAACGCTGTCCCCGAGATCCGGCTGGAGCAGTGCCTGCATGTTCCGGTTCCGGTCGACGATGGCGGTCGCCCGGTAGCTGCCGGCGTGCAGCTGCACGAGCTCGAGCGTGGCGCTGGAGCTGCCCGCGGCGGCGCTCTGGCGGAAGCTGCGGCTCGGGGTGCAGGCGCCGGTCAGGCCACAGCGCGTGGTGGAGAGCAGCAGCCAGACATCCGCCTCCGCCGGGAGCGGCGTGGACCAGCTGACGGTCGCGCGCAGCTCGGGCATGTCGGGGAACGGCGCGGTGCCGGGTCCCTGAGAGCGGAGATCCGTCGGGAAGGGAGCGGGCAGCGAGCGGGCCTCCTTGCGCGTGGCGCTCCAGAACAGGTGCTGGGCGCCCTTCACCTTCACGTTGAAGGTGAGCCGGTCTGGAGGATCGAAGTCGTAGGTGGCGTCGATGTACCCGCAACCCTGGGTCACGTGACAGAAGCGGTAGAAGGCGCGGGCGGGATCTCGCTCCACCAGCCGCGTGCGCATGTCCCGCTCGCTCCCCTGGAAGTAGCCGCCATTGCGGTAGGAGAGGACGTCGCGCCCTTCGAAGGTCTCCACCTGGAAGGCGAAGCGAAGGGCGTTGCCTGGCCCCAGGTCCACGCGGCCGAACTCGACGTACGGGCTGGCGGAGCTCGAGCCCTTCCGGGGGTACACCCGCGTCCTCGGCAGAGCCGGCGTCCTGCGGCGAGCCGGCGTCCACCACCCCGCCGTCGACCGGAGTGCCCGCGTCGGGCACCTCCGCGACGGGCTTTGGACACGCGCAGAGCGAGAGAAGGGCGAGGATCGGCCAGGGCTTTGTCATGGGAGGGGGCTCCGTCGGGCACCGAGACAGGGACGCCCGCTTGGTTGCCGAAGGGCCGCCGGTCGTTCAAGCCGCGGCGGCGTTTTCGGCCGGTTGTTAGGTATCCGCGTGCTTCCGACCCCTGCGCCCTTCGTGTCGATCCGCTCGCACCCCTCGTGGCAGCGCAGCGAGCTGCTGAAGAAGGCCTGGGCGCTGCCGGTGGCGAGGCTCTACGCACCCTTGCTCTCGCAGGGCCTCACCTCCATCTGCGGGCCGACCAGCGTCGCCAACGTCCTGCGCTCGATGCAGGTGCGGACCGGCAAGAACCCATTCCGCCGCTTCGGCGTGCGCCCGATGAGCCTGGATCAACTGACGCGCGAGGCCGGAGAGATCGTCCCCTCGCCCTGGCGCGTCCGCAGCGTCCGGCCGCAGTCCGTGGAAGAGCTGCGCGAGGAGCTGCGCCGCTCGAATGACGAAGATCGCCGCTACGTGACCAACTTCTCGCGTGCGCCGCTCTTCGGCGGGGGCGGCGGGCACCATTCTCCGCTCGGCGGGTACCTCGAGGAGGAGGATTTGGCCTTCGTGCTCGACGTGAACGCCGGGTTCGGCCCGTGGCTGGTGAGGACCGAGCGCCTGTTCGAGGCGATGAATACCACCGCGGACTGGACGACGGGCGCTACCCGCGGCCTGGTGCGCTTCGAGCGAGACCAGGCGGTCACCGGCTGAAATCCCGCAACAAGTCGGCGCTCGTCCGTCTTCGGAGAGGAACGCCCCCTCTCCGGAGAATCGCCATGGAACGTCGACACGTTGGCCTTGCCGCGGCCGCCTCAGTCCTGCTCGCCGCTTGCTCAGGGAGCGCCACCGATGAGCTGGTCGCAGAAGACCAACTGGCCTCCAGCGAGTCCGCGCTCACCACCACGGTGAAGCTCTTCCCGCGAGGGGACGTGGCCGCCAGCGGGATGGTGGCGAACCTCAACGGTGCGCCGCTGAGCAACAACCTCTACGTCGCGCTGCGGGACGGGGCGGCGTTCACGGACGCGGATGACGCCGCCACGTTCGTCAACGGCAGCGCCACGCAGCTGCGCTCCTCGCACCGCGTCCGGTTCGGCGCCGGGCCGGCGAGGCCGATCACCCGCGTGGTGGTGAGCTACCGGGCGCAGGCGAACCTGCAGGTCTCCACCGCGCCCGCCACCATCCGCACGCGCATCTACAGCGGCGGAGTGGCGCTCGCCACGGGAGGACAGCGGCTGCTCGGCTCAGCGTGGACGAGTTACACCGACACCTTCAACGTGCAGCTGCCCGCGTCGGCCGCGGTCGACGTGGAGGTGATCTTCGACGCCGCTCGCACGGACGCGGCCCGCTACACCGCGCTCTGGGCCACCGTGACCGGCACGTCGCCAGATCCCATGGACGCAGGGACGGCGCGCGAGTCGCTGTGCACCGACAACCTCGACAACGACGGGGACGGCCGCGTGGACTGCGCCGACACCGACTGCGATCAACAGGTCTGCACCGCCACCGGCCTGCGCTGCAGCGGCGGCACCTGCGGCGGGCCATTCTGCGCGGGCCCGGGAATCAACTGCGGCCCGACCACGGTCTGTTGCAACGGCCTGGCATGCGTGAACGGGGCTTGCGGCGGCCCGACCTGCACCGCGGCAGGGTCGCCGTGCTCTGGGGCTGCACTCTGCTGCAACGGGCTCGCCTGCACCAACGGCATCTGCGGCAGCGGCACGATCTGCGGCAGCGCGGGGACGGCCTGCACGGCCAACAGCGCGTGCTGCAGTGGGCTCGCATGCGTGTCGGGCACGTGCCAGGCCACGAACTGCGCGCCGTCTGGCGCACAGTGCGGCGCGGGAGTGCTCTGCTGCCCGGGGCTGGCCTGCACCGCCACCGGACGCTGCGGGTAGCTTCAGCTCGCGCGCGGCGGGAAGGCCTCGAGCGCCGCTTCGTAGACCGCGAGATCATCGTCAGAGAAGAGGACGAAGCGCGCCTCCTGCACCGCGCTTCCGGCCAGGCCGTCCACCACGGCGGTGAGCGCGAGCGGTGCGGCGCGCTCGACCGGGAAGCTGTAGATGCCGGTGCTGATGCTCGGGAACGCAATGGAGGTGACCTTGTGCTCTCGGGCCAGCGCCATGCACTTGCGGTAGGCGCTGGAGAGCTTGGCGTCCTCGCCTTTGCCGCCGCCGTTCCACCGGGGCCCTACCGCGTGGAAGACGAACCGCGCGGCGAGGTTGCCTGCGTGGGTCGCGACGGCCTCGCCCGTGGGACACCCGCCCTGACGATCCCGGAGCGCCCGGCAGGCCTCGAGCAGCGCCGGGCCAGCCGCGCGGTGGATGGCGCCGTCCACGCCGCCTCCGCCCAGCAAGCTCGAATTCGCCGCGTTGACGATCGCGTCCACCTGCTGCTTGGTGATGTCGCCGCGGATCAGGGTGAGCCGCGCGGTCCCGAAGGTCCGCTCTCGCATGGGCCGATCTTTCGGCCCTCCTGAGGCGCTGGAGCAAGGGAAAGAGGCACATACGGGAGCCCGGGGCCGGGGCAACCCCTGCGCGCTTCAGCCCGAAAATCTCCTGTGGGCCCCCTCGACGCAGTCCAGCAACGCGCGAGCTCCGTGCTGTCGGGGCTTCGAGCCACCGTCGAGGCAGGGCCCAGAGCGGTTCAGAAGGTCGCCGGCGAGGTAAAGGACCTGTTCTTCCGCGAGGATCTCTCCGCCGAGGAGCGCGAGGTCCTGCTGGCCCAGGCCCGGCGTGCGGCGCGCGAGCGCGAGGGGCAGCCGGTGCTTCCGGAGAACCGCCAGCGCTGCGCCCACCTCACCAACACGGCGGAGGAGCTCTCGGCGGCGATCCGGGACCCTTCCGTGGATCGCCTGGAGGGTGACATCTGGAAGGAGGGCGCGGTCGACCTGCCAGGCCTGCGCGGCGAGCCGGCGATGGGCCACCACCTTCAGGACGGGGACGGGCTGCGCTTCCGCGACTGGCTGGAGATCGCCGGCGCTTCGGGCAAGGCCCTCAAGCTGGATCTCAAGCAGACCTCGGTCGTGTCGGACGTGGCGCGCGCGGTGGAGGCCGCCGGCATCCCGGATGAACGGCTCACCTTCAACGCAGGAGTCGTCACGGACAATGGAAGCGGGCCCATCCGCTGGGCGCGCGACGCGTACGACCGAGTGCTCGGCCAGAACTTCTCCGCGAAGGACCTGAAGCCCCTGCGCGAGCGCTTCCCGGACGCGCAGCTGTCCATCGACATCCACGTGCGCAGCGGCGAACGCGAGTACAGCGAGGCGCAGCTCGAGGAATTGGTGCGCACCGCACGAGAGGTGGGCGGCCCTATCGTGTTCGTCCTGCGCGCAGACCTTGCCACCCCTCAGGTGATCGACCGCCTACGTGGCGGCGGCAAGGTCGCCATCTGGAACGATCCCGAGAAACAGCCGTTGGTGCGCACTCAGGCGGAGGCAGACGCGCTGTCCGAGCACTTTCGCCAACTCGGCGTAAACGGGCCGATCGACCTGCGTCCGCGCTAAGCCTCAGCCCTGCAGCTGCCGGGCGGTGGTCAACTGGAGGCGCAGGAGCTCTTCCATGAGCACCGCACGCTTCGACACCTTCGACACATCCTTGCCCTCGGCGCTGAACGGCGGCGGGTAGAGGTGGAAGCCGCTGTCCGGCGAGAGGGCGTCGGACTCTGCCTCCCAGCCGGGCCAGCGCAGGTGCTTGTAGTACTGGGCGACGTCTCCGCTGAAGAGGAACTCGAGGAGCCCCGAGTAGCCGAAGCCCATCTCCTCCCACCGCAGCGTGTCCGGCGCGAAGTAGTACGCCCCGCCGGGCCGCTCGCCTCCGAGACCGCCGCCATCCAGTGCGAAGAAGCCGCCCACCGCGTCGTGGGCGACGAGCAGAACCCCTTCCATCGGCTCCACGGCCGCGTGCCCGCCCAGCCCGTTCCAGCTCATTAGGCTGCCCCGCATCTTCGCTGCGCCGCTGCCGAGCACACGGACCCAGCCATGGTCGATCAATAGGCCACCGGACTCGTAGGCCACGGCGCCAAGCGGCGAGCGCGTGGTGACCTGGAGCGCTTGCAGCGTGGCCTCGGCGGCCACGGGGTCCCGGGGAAGCACCTCGACCGGCTTGTTCGCCGCGGCCAGCCAGTGCTTCACGAGCGGCCAGCCCGGTTCCTTCAGGTCGATCAACTCCGTCAGTGAGCGCATGCGCGGGGTCCTCTCCGCGTCAGCTTCGCTCAGCGCGCGCCGTCCCTCGCCCGAAAATCTTCCGAGGGCCCCGGCCAACTCAGGAGCGGATCGACAACGGAAATGATTCGCCTTCGGGCGATCATCAGATTGCCAATCTGAAGATCCGTCCTCCACATCGACGACGCTCCGGGGCCCTCACTTTCGCTCGAGGAGCACGTCGTGAAGCAGCCGATCATCATCAAACCCACCCACCAGGGCCTCTGGTACGAGGACGGCGTCGTGACGCGCGTGCTCTCCGCGGGCCGCTACGAGCTGCCGGCGCCACGCGGCTTCTTCGGCGCGCGCAAGCCGACCGTGGAGCTGGTGCTGGTGGACGTCCGCGAGAAGGAGCTGACGCTCAAGGGCCAGGAGATCCTCACCTCGGACAAGGTGGCGATCCGGGTGAGCATCATCGTCCAGTTCAAGGTGGTGGACCCGCAGGCGGCGATGCATGCGGTGGAGAGCTACGAGGAGCGGCTCTACAGCGACGTGCAGCTCGCGGCGCGGCGCTCGCTCGCGTCGATGACGCTCGAGGAGATCCTCACCAACCGCAACCGGCTCTCGGATGACATCCTGCTCGATGGCAAGGAGACGGCCGCGCGCTACGGCGTGGCGATCCTCCGGGCGGACGTGAAGGACATCGTCTTTCCGGGTGACCTGCAGCAGATCATGAACCGCGTGCTCGCGGCCGAGCGGCTGAGCCAGGCGCAGCTGGTGGACGCGCGCACCGCGGCGCAGACCCAGCAGATTGAAGCGCAGGCCAAGGCGGAGACGCAGCGGCTCGAGGCGGTCACGCTGGCGGAGGGCCGCAAGCTGCAGGCCCACGCCGAGGCCGAGGCCCGCCGCATCCAGGCGCAGGC
Source organism: Myxococcaceae bacterium (assembly GCA_044229415.1). Lineage (GTDB taxonomy): Bacteria > Myxococcota > Myxococcia > Myxococcales > Myxococcaceae > JBGATB01. The sequence goes on from JBGATB010000001.1 coordinate 211,092, forward strand.
CGAGGGTGAGGCCGCCGCGCAGGCGGAGAAGCTGGCCGCCACGCTGGCCTCCCACCCCACCCTGCTGCGGCTGCGGGAGCTGGAGGCGCTCAAGGAGCTGGCGCGCTCGGCCAACGCGCGCATCTACATTGGCTTCGACAAGCTCGGCGCGCCGTCCTCGCAGGAGCGCTGAGGGCTCACGGCTCCGAAGCCGAGCTCATCAGCCCGCGCAGCGAGACCTCGAGCTGGCTCATCACCAGGCGCATCAGGCTGTCCAGCTCGGTCTCGCCCAGGCGCAGCCGCTCGGCGACCCTGGCGCGGGTGGAGTCGCGCAGCTCGGCGCGGCCCTTCTGCACCCACCGCGCCGCGGTGGCGCGGTGGACGTGGTGGAGCGCGGCGATGGAGTCGATGGAGAGCCCGTCCAGGAAGAAGAGCCGCAGCACGTTGCGATCTCTGGGCTCCAGCGCGCGGATGGACTCCTCGAGCGCGCTGCGGAACTCCCCGCGGTACGCGGCCTTGAGGAACGCCAGCTCCGGATCCGGCCCCGGCGCCGCGAGCGCCTCCGCGCGCTCGGCGCTCTCCAGCGGCCGCACCCCCTCGCCCTTGAGCTGCAGCGCCGCGCGGCTGGCGGCCACGCGCAGGAAGCCCGCCAGCGAGCCGCGCCCGCCGTACGCCAAGATCCCCGGCGAGCGCCCGGTGAAGAGCTTCTCGAACAGCCGCTGGCGCACGTCGTCCACGAAGGCGGCGTCCGCCTGCCGCCCCACCGCCTGGGCGATCTGCGCCCCGTAGAGCGCCTGCAGCTGCGCGATGGCCGCGGGCTCGCCGGTGCTGCACGCCGCGGCCAGGTACAGCTCCGCGGCGCGCGCGGCGTCCACGCCCTGCGCCTTCGCGGCGAGCAGGGCGAACCGCTCTTGCGGCACGGTCAGCTCGGGCCAGGCAGCCTGGCCGGCCCGGTATGCGGCCAGCAGCGCGTCGTCCATCCGGGCGCGATGGTACCATCGGCGCCCTTCGCGCCATGGAGCACCTGGACGACGACACGGTGGGTGCGCTCACCGAAGGACTTCTCGCGGAGCCGGAGCTGCAGGCGCTCCACGCCCACGCGGACGGCTGCGAGGCCTGCCGCGCCCTGCTCGCCGAGGTGGGCCGGGGGATGGGGCTGGTGGGCGGCAAGTTGGGCCGCTTCGTGGTGCTGGATCAAGCTGGCGCCGGGGGCATGGGGATCGTCTACGCCGCGTACGACCCCGAGCTGGACCGCAAGGTGGCCCTCAAGCTGGTGAAGCCGGAGCGCACCGGACCGGACGGCACCAGCCGGCTCCTGCGCGAGGCACGCGCGGCCGCGCAGCTGGCGCACCCCAACGTCGTCACCGTCTACGAGGTGGGCTCTCTGGGGGACGAGCTCTTCGTCGCCATGGAGTACGTGGAGGGGGGCACGCTCAGCCGCTGGCTGGCGGAGAAGCCGCGCACCCCGCGCGAGGTGCTGGCGGTGCTGGTCCAGGCCGGGCGGGGGCTGGCCGCCGCCCACGCGGCCGGGCTGGTGCACCGGGACTTCAAGCCGGACAACGTGCTGGTGGGCGCGGACGGCCGCGCGAGGGTGAGCGACTTCGGCCTGGCGCGGGCCTTCTCGGAGCCGGCGACCGCCGCCCCCACCTCCGGCTCCCCCACCCTCATGCTCTCCGCGCATGCGGGCGGCACCCCGGCCTTCATGGCGCCCGAGCAGCGCCAGGGCCACGCCTCGGACGCTCGCAGCGACCAGTTCAGCTTCTGCCTCGCGGCGTGCGAGGCGCTCTACGGCGAGCGGCCCGCGGGCCCCACCGCGGCGCCGCCCACGCGGGCCACGCTCAAGGTCCGGCGCGGCGTGCCCGAGCGCGTGCGCCGGGCGCTGGCGCGCGGCCTCTCCGCCGACCCCCAGGCGCGCTTCCCCTCCATGGAGGCGCTGCTCAAGGAGCTCCGGCCGCCGCGCCGGCTCGCCCCCCAGTGGGCGGCGGCGGGCGCGCTGCTCGGCGTGGGGCTGGCGGTGGCCGGCTTCCGGCTGGCGGGGTCGCGGGAGAGGGAGCAGTGCCGCGTGCGCGCCGCGGACGCGGTGGCGGAGGTGTGGAACGAAGCCCACCGCGCGGCGGTGGAGCGCGCGTTCGCGGCCCACGGGAGCAAGGCCGCCGGCCGGGCGGTGACGTGGGTGATTCCGCGCGTGCTCAACTACACGCTCGAGCTCAAGGGCGCGTACCTCGCGGCGTGCGAGGGGCTCGTGCCGGGCAACGCGGACTCGCGCGAGCTCTACGAGGCGCGGCTGGGCTGCCTGGACGGAAGCCTCGACACCGCCCGCGCGCTGGTGGAGCTGTTCGAGCGCGCGGACGCCCGGGTGGTGGAGCGCTCCGTGGCCGCGGCGGAGTCGCTGCCGCTCATCTCGCTGTGCGCGCAGCCGAAGTCGGGCCCCGCGCTGGGCGCGAAGGACGCGCGCGGGCAGCAAAAGCTCGCCGAGCTGCGCAAGGCGCTGGCCGCGGCGTGGGTGCACCGGCACGCGGGGCGACCCTCCGAGGCGGTGGACAAGGCCAAGGCGGCGCGCGAGGTGGCGCGCGCGCTCGGCCACGTCCCGTCCGAGGCGAAGGCGCTGCTGCTCCAGGGCTACACCGAGGACTTCGTGGGCCAGACCCAGGCCTCGCACCGGACCTTCCTCGAGGCGTTCACGCTGGCGCAGGCGAGCGGGGACGACCTGCGCGTGGCGGAGGCCGCGCTGGCGCTGATGTACTCGGAGGGGACGCAGCTGCAGGACGCCGCGCGCGGCCACTTCTGGGACGCCTTCGTGAAGGCCACGCTGCGGCGCCTGGGGGACAACCCCACGCTGGAGGCCTCCCGGCTGGACCACCTGGGCGGCCTGATGGTGCAGGAGGAGCGCTACGCGGAGGCGCTGCCCCTGCTGCAAGAAGGGCTGGCGCTGAACCTGAGCCTCTACGGGCCGGACAACCCCAAGAGCCAGGGCTCGCTGGGGAACGTGGCGGCGGCGCTGCTGCGCCTGGAGCGCTACGAGGAGGCCGAGGCCAGCTTCAAGCAGATGATCGCCTCCAGGGAGCGGGCGGTGGGCGAGGATCACCCCTCGCTCATCCTCGGGCTGCAGAACCTGGCGATGGTCCACCTGCTGCGCCACAACAACGAGGAGGCGCTCGCGGTCGCCTTGCGTGGCGTGGAGCTCTCCGAGAAGACGCTGGGGCTCAAGAGCCGGCGGACGCTGGTGGGCTGGATCGGCCTGGGGCGGGTGCAGAGCGCGCTGGGCCGGCACGCGGAGGCGGTGGCCACCCTGCGCCGGACGGTGGAGGCCACGGGCGAGGCCCCGCCGACGGATCCCTTCCCCGGCGTGGCGCTGCTCGCGCTGGCGGAGGTGGAGCTGGGCGCGAAGGACTACGCCTCCGCCGCGCGCGCCGCCGAGCAGGCGCTGGAGAAGCTGGAGCGGATCTCCCCGGACAGCGGCGAGGTGGTGAGCGCCCTGGCCATCCTCGGCGAGGCGCAGCGCGCTTCGCACGGCAAGCTGGACGAGGCCCGGCAGACGCTCACCCGCGCGTTGAAGCTGGCGCAGGGCAAGGGCGGAGACCGGATGAACCGCGCGGACATCCGCTTCTCACTGGCGCAGCTGCTCTGGGAGCGCCGGGCCGAGCGCACCGCGGCGCTGCAGCTCGCGGAGGAGGCCCTGGCGCTGCGCGAGCAGCGGCCCGAGGAGGCGGCCGAGGCGCAGAAGATCCGCGCCTGGCTCGGCTCGCGACGGGACGACACCGTGGCGCCGCCCCGCTGAGAGGGATCAGTCAGACCGAGCCCCGCTCAGCCCGAGCGAAGTCGAGGGCCCGCCGATCGTATGGACTCTCGCTCGTGGGGCCCTCGACTTCGCTCGGGCTGAGCGGACCGGTGGAGCTAGACCGGGCGCGGCAGGGACGGGTCGAAGCGGCGGGCGCGGGCCAGCCGGTCCAGGATGATGTCGGTGCCCACCAGGTAGCAGCGGCCGCCGAGGACGCCCATCGCGCTGGTGACGCCGACGATGCGCCCCTTGGCGTCGATCAGCGGGCTGCCGCTGAAGCCGCTCTCGGCCTCGCAGTCGTTGGCCCAGGCGTTGACGCCCTCGAGCCCGCCGAAGGTGCCGGCGACGACGCGCCAGGAGGAGCCGTTGAAGTCGCCCACCGCCCAGACCGGCTCGCCAGGCGTCACCGAGCTGGTGCGCCGCAGGCTGAGCGCGGGGAGCGAGGCGAGCTCATCCGCGTGCAGCATCGCCCAGTCGTTCCAGCGGCCGCCGTCGCCCTCGCGCAGCTGGGCGCGCGCGCCGCCGGTGAAGCGGCCCGGCGCGGGGACGTAGCGGATGGACCAGCCCACGCGGTAGCGCTCGAAGCGCTCGTGGCCGGAGGAGCCGCGCTTGCGCGTCCACAGCCGCGGGTCGCGCCAGGTCTCCACCACGTGGCGAGCGGTGATGAGGTAGCCGCCGCCGATGTGCGCGCCGGTGCCGGGCACGCCGCTGCGCGCGCCGAAGTCCCAGAGCGTCTGCGCGAAGCCCGGCGTGGTGAGCGGCTGGCACACGCCGACCTGCTCCACGCGCTTGCCGAAGGGGATGATCCCCGCGGCCAGCTCCTCCACCGGACGCAGCTCGCTGGGCGCCTCGCGCGCCTTCTCCCGGGGGTTCGGCAGCAAGAGGTGCGCGAGCAGGTTGAAGTCGATCACGTCCCCCCCTTTGGAGTGGACGCGGCGGGATTCGGGGTGGGGCGTGGCCATGCGAGTCCTTCGACGGCGCAGGGGAACGACGCGCCGGGGAAGGGTGCGGGGGTGGCGAATTAAGTCGCATGGACGACAAAAGGTGCTCCCAAGTCCGCTGAATGACAGGGGAAGCAGGACCGGAATTCTGGCCGAAGCTCCGTTCACCCCGAGCGAAGTCGAGGGGCGCTGGGATCCGGCAAATGGGACTGAGTGCAAACTCCAGCGCCCCTCGACTTCGCTCGGGTGAACGGGGTCAGCGCCCCTCGACTTCGCTCGGGGTGAACGGGGTCAGCGCCCCTCGACTTCGCTCGGGGTGAGCGGGGTCAGCGCCCCTCGACTTCGCTCGGGGTGAGCGGGGTCAGCGCCCCTCGACTTCGCTCGGGGTGAACGGGAACTCGGCTTCGCTCGTCAGCGCGGCCAGAGCCCGCGGCGGCGCGCCTCGAAGGCGAGCCCCTCATCGTAGCCGGGACCGTCCGGCAGCAGCCGGGGCGCCTCCTCCACCACGAGGCGCGCCAGCGCGAGCTCCTCGCAGAAGCGCAGCTGCTCGCCCGCGTCCAGCCCGCGCAGCGAGCGGGCGTGCACGGCGCGCAGGCGCTTCACCTCCTCCGCCGGCGCCCGCAGCCCCAGCCCCCTGGCCCACGCCGCGAGCGCGAGCCGCAGCACGCCCTGCTCCGCCAGCGCCTCGGCGTCCGGACGGGCGCGCAGGAGATCTAATGGTGCGGGCCCCTTCGCGGGCGGCTGGCCCTCCGCCAGCCGGCGGTGGCGCACGCGCGAGGAGGGCGCGCTGCCGGCCCTGGGCTCGGGCGCCGCGGCGCCGGAGCGGGCGAAGGCGTGGGCCGCGCTCAGGCACTCGCGCGCGTCCTGCGCCTTCACGTCCGGAGCGCCCGCGCGCAGCAGGGGCTCCAGCCGCTCGCGCAGCGCCGCGGGCGCGGCCTGAAGGAGCCGGGGCCAGGTCCGCTCCTGGTAGAAGAGCCCCTCCGCCAGCCGCAGCAGCTTCACGCCCTGGGCCCGGGGGAGCCGCGCGGCGGCGGCGCGGACGTTCACCAGCGGCACCGTGAGCGCGCGGTAGCCGTGCTCTGCGTCCGCGTGGAGCAGCGCCACCTCCGAGTCGTCCTTCACCACGCCGGCGCGCAGCCACTGGTAGACCTGGCCCACGCCGATCATCCCGTGAGTCCAGAGCTCGGCGGCGCGCAGCGCGCCCATGCTCGAGGCGCCGAAGACCGCCACGCCGGCGTCCAGCGCGGCGAGCAGCTCGTGGTGCCAGACCGAAGGCGCCGCCTCGAAGACGCCGTCGATCAACGCCAGCGCCCGCGGCTGCGTGGAGAGCGCGCGCCACACGTCCCCCTGCCGCGCCGGCGGGAGGAAGCGGGCGCCCGGGGCGAGCTTGCGCGCCTGCGCCAGCGGCAAAGACGGCCCGAGGAACACCACCAGCGCGCCCTTCACAGGAGCTCCGAGACGAGGAAGCCGGGGACCACCACCTTCACCACCCGCACCGGCAGCTCCGGGCTGGAGAGCTCCACCGCCGCGAGCTGCTCCACTCCCCGGCGCGCCAGGTGCTGCACCAGCACGTTGGAGGGGGGCTCGCCCGGGTTCGGCTCGCGCAGAGGCTTGCAGCGCGGCGCGTTCAGCGACGGCGCGGTCCGCTCCACCAGCTGCCGCAGCCGGAGCGCGGCGGCGCGATCCATGGGCGCCACGTCCTCGCGGGCGCCGTGCACGTCGGTGAGGCGGGACTGCGCGGCCTCCAGGAGCGCGCTCTCCAGCGCCGCGTCCCAGGTGGGCGCGGCGGCGTAGCCCGCGGTCACCGGGATGGGCCCGTCCTCGAGATCCACCAGGAGCGCGCCGGCGATCGGCACCGCGAGCGGCCCGGAGAGGTCCAGCAGGCACGCCCGCAGCCCGCGCGCCTCCAGCCGCTGCGCGAGGGCCAGGGTCTGCGGCGTGCGCGCCATCGCCTTCGGTGAGAGCGCCCGCGCGGCGAGCTCCCTGGCGCGGAAGCCTTCGGGGAGCGCGCGGGCCACGCCGTCCCGCTCCACCGCTTCGAAGAGCGCGTGGGTGAGCGCGGCGTCCGGGTCCTCGTGCGCGCCCATCCCGTTGGAGGTCCAGCGCACGGCGGCGGGCCCCAGCGGCGCGCTGCCCGGCGGCGGACAGTGCAGCGCCACCGCGGGGATGAGCACCTGCTCCCCGGAGAGCAGCTCCACGCAGGTGCGCCAGGCGCAGACCACCTGCTCGCTCCACAGGCGCGGCGCCACCAGCGCCCCCGCCGAGCCCAGCGCGTCCATCCCCCACGCCGGCGCCCCCAGCGCAGCCAGCTGCGCCAGCGAGCCGTGGGTGAGACCGGGCTCGGGGCGCTCGGCGCAGTGGAGCTCGGCGGTCTCGAGCAGCGCGCCTTTCTCCGCGGCGGCCGCGGTGCGCCCCTTGCCGTTGCAGACCTGGAGGACGTGGCCGCGGGGGCGGACGGCGCACGCCACGTGGACGCCGCCGCGATCCAGGCCGGTCACCCGGGCCACCCGGCTCACCCCGATCGCCCTGGCGAGCCCCTCGAGCAGCACCCAAAGCCCTTTACCCAATGGGCACTTGCGCCGCCAGCGCGAAGGGGGCCGCGCCATTTCCTGCAACGTCCTGTCTGCCGAATGTCTGTTGAATGTCCGCGAGCGCAATGAGGCTTGAGGACGGTCGAGGGAGCGCTCGGGCGGGGGTTCGGGCGCTCCCTCGTCTTTTTCTTCGACAATCCGTGGACGCCTGGCCGGCTCGTCCCCATTCTTCCCCGGTGAGCTCCGCCGCCGTCCTCGTCAACCTCCGCGCCCGCCGCGGGTCCGCCCGCTTCGCGCGGGCCATCCGCCAGCTGTGGCCGCGCGCCCGGCTGGCCACCACGAAGACGCTCGACGAAGCGCGCCGCTGGATAAAGGACGTGCTCAGCCGCGAGCCCCCTTCCCTGCTGGTGGCGGCGGGCGGAGACGGCACCGCGGCCACGCTGCTCAACGAGCTGCGCGCGGGGAACGTGAAGGTGCCCGCGTTCGGCGTGCTGCCTCTGGGGACCGGCAACGCGTGGGCGCGCGCCACCGGCTGCCCTGCGCCGCTGGACGCGGTGAAGCGGCTGGCCGCGCTGGATGGCCGGGAGCCGCCAGTGCGCCACTTCTGCCTGGTGGAGACCGAAGGCCGGCTCGCCCACTTCGCCGGCACCGGGTGGGACGCGGAGATCATCCGGGACTACCAGCAGCACCTGGCAGCGCAGCTGCCGTGGGCCCGGCGCTTCCAGAAGGGGCTGGTGGGTTACCTCGGCGGGATGTTCACCCGCACCATCCCGCGCCACCTGCGCGGCGACACCACCCCCCAAGTCACGCTCACCAACCTGGGCGAGGACACGCTCACCGTGGACGAGGACGGCACGCTCGTCTCCGTCCCCGGGGCGGGGTGCGGCGCGGTGCTCTACCAGGGGCCCGCCAACATCGCGGGGGCCGCCACCACGCCGGAGTTCGGCTTCGGCTTCCGGGCGTTCCCCTTCGCCGAGCGCGTGCCGGACCGTCTCTCCGTGCGCGCCTACGGCGCCGGCGTGCTCGAGGCCACGGCGCGGATGTCCAAGCTGTGGCGGGGCGAGCACCCCATCCCGAAGATGCACGACTTCTTCGTCACCCACGGCCGGATGGACTTCGACCGCGAGGTGCCCTTCCAGGTCGCGGGCGACCTCGCCGGGATGCGCCGCTCCATCGAGTTCCGCCTGGACCGTGAAGGCGTGAACCTCGTGGACTGGGCGCGCCTGTAGACTCCCGGGGATGACGGCTGAACGCTCCCGCTTCTACGCCTTGCGGGTGACGGTGCTCCTGTTGGGGCTTCTCTTCACCTGCGGCTGGGCGGTGCGCCAGTGGCGCACGCGCGGCTTCCGGACGGACTGGAAGCGCTCGGTGGTGGTGGAGGTGGTGCTGGCCGCGCCGCGCCCGCTGCCGGAGGCCACCGCGCAGGCGTGGCAGGAGGGGCTGGGCGCGCTCGAGCGTTGGCTGGCCTCCGAGGCGCTGCGCTACCGCCCCAGCGCGGTGCCGCCGGTCACCTTCACGCTGCGGGGGCCGGTGGTGGGCCCGCTCCCGTCGCTGGAGCTGCCGGAGCGCGCGGTGGATCGCCTCTTGGCCTCCTTCCGGCTGACGCGCGCGCTGGAGCAGCTGGGCGCGGGGCTGCCCAAGGCGCGCAGCGACGCGCGCATCTACGTGCTGCTGGAGGACTCGCCCACGCCGGAGCTCTTCGTGGAGGGCGTGGGCGCGCGCGGCGGCACGGTGGGGGCCATCCGCGCGCACGCGCTGGACGATGAGCTGACCCTCTCGCTCACCGCGGTGGCGCACGAGCTGTTCCACTGCCTGGGCGCGCTGGACAAGTACGACCCGGGCGGCCACGCGCGCACGCCGGAGGGGCTGGCCGAACCGGACCGCTCGCCCCCGCTGCCCCAGCGCTTCGCCGAGGTGATGGTGGGAGAGGTGCCGCTGGGGCCCGCGCAGGGGCGCCTGCCCACCTCGCTCTCCGAGGTCCGGGTGGGGCCGGTCACCGCCCGCGAGCTGCGCTGGACACCCTGACTCGACTCGACTCGACAGGGCCCGGCAAACCTTGAGAGAGTCCGGCTCTTGCCGCAAAGGGGCTGTACGAAGGGTTTCTGAAGCATGGGTTCTCGGTGCGCCGCGTTGGCGCTGGTGCTCTGGGGCGCGCTCGCGTTCGCCCGGGAGAACGGCATCGCCACCACCAGCTGCGAGGGGTGCCACGTGGGCGGTAAGCCGGCCACGGTCACCCTCACCGCCAGCACCAACACGCCCGCGCTCGGCTCCACCGTCCGCCTCACCATCACCATCCAGGCAGCGAACGGGCCCACCGGCGGCTTCTACCTGCGCAGCAGCGGCCCGGGCACCTTCTCCCTCGTGGGCGGGCAGCCCACGCGGATCTCCGACAGCGCCGGCGATGAGGTCGTCCACAGCGCGCTGAAGACGGCCACGGGCGGCTCGGTGGTGTTCCTGGTGGACTGGAACGTGCCGGCGGCGCCCGGCGGGGTGGACCTCGAGGTGTGGGCCGTCTCCGGCAACAACGCGGACGGCTCGCGCGGGGACGGCGGCGGGAGCGCGCGGCTGAACCTCGTCTACGGCTGCGCCGGCAACACCTACTACCGGGACTTCGACGGGGACGGCGTGGGCTCGTCCGTCAGCGGCGTGCACCGCGACTGCGCGCTGCTGCAGGGCTACTCGGCGATGGACGGGGACTGCAACGACAACGACGAGCGCGTGAAGCCCGGCAACGTGGAGGCGTGCAACGGCCGGGACGACAACTGCGTCAACGGGGTGGACGAGGGCTTCTCGCCCAAGAGCTACTACCCGGACGGCGACGGGGACGGCTACGGCACCGCCTCCGGCGCGCCGGTGGTCTCCTGCGCGCCGCCCGCCGGCTACGGCGAGACGAGCACGGACTGCAACGACGGGGACGCGAAGATCCACCCCGGCGCGATGGAGATCTGCAACGACAAGGACGACGACTGCGACCAGCGGATCGACGAGGGCGTGCGCGCCACCTGCGGGGTGGGGCTGTGCATCCGGGCCTCGGTCTCCTGCACCAGCAACATCTGCACGCCGGGCAAGCCGTCCGCGGAGGTCTGCAACGCGCTGGACGACGACTGCGACGGGGTGATCGACAACGGCTCCCAGCTCTGCACCAACGGCGGGACCTGCGTGAACGGCATCTGCGAGGGCGGCCGGGCGCCGGATGGCGGGAAGATCCCTGGGGCGGATGGAGGTCCAGGTGGGACTCCGCCCGCGCCCGAGGGCTGCGACTGCCAGAGCGGCCCAGGGCCCTTGTCGGTGGCGGCGCTCGCGGTCATTGCAGTCTTGCGAGCCCGGCGGGTTCGCCGCGACCCCCGCAAGGCGGGTTGAAGCGGCTGACTTCGTTCGCGCGCGCTCCCGGCACCCGCGTTGCTTCACTGCCTTGCAAGCGCGTTGGCGCGGAGGCGGAATGGATCACCCTGTCGTCCTCATCTCCGACGATGACCCACAGGTGGTGAAGGCCCTGATGCGCCAGGCGACGCTCGCCGGGCTCTGGGCGGTTCCGGACTTCGACTCGCACGTCACGGACATGGCCAAGCAGGTCTCCCCCTCGCTGGTGCTGCTGGACATCAACCAGCACCGGGATGGCGTGGAGCTGCTCAAGGAGCTCAAGGCGGATCCGCAGACGCGGCACGTGAAGGTGATCATGCTCACCGCCTGCGAGAAGCCGGGCGTCCGGGACCAGTGCCTCTCGCTCGGCGCGCACGAGTACATGCTCAAGCCCACCGACCCCACGTTCATCATCCACGTGGCGAAGCTGGCGGCCGAGGCGAACCGCGAGCGGCTCCTGCTCGACTCTCGCCGCCGCAACGGCCTGGAGCGGTAGCGCTCAGGCGTAGGCCGTCTCGCCGGACTCGAGCGCGGCGCGCAGGTGGCGCCAGATCTCCTCGAGCTCGTCCACCTTCAGCCGCAGCGCATGGCGGAACTCGCGGTGCTCGGTCCGCGAAAGCTCCACCTCCAGCGCGTCCAGGTGCGAGCGCAGCGCGTCGGCGAGCAGCCGGTGCTGGGCGGTGGTGAGGTTCAGCGTCACGACACTCCCTCTCTTGCCCAATGCTGGGCACTTCTCGCGCGCCCGTCCACGCGCTAGGACGGCTCGCCCGGGAGGCAGAGCGAGCCATGAGCGAACGGTGGATGCTGTACGGAGCGACCGGCTTCACCGGCCAGCTGCTGGCGGAGGAGGCGGTGGCGCACGGCCACCGGCCGATCCTCGCGGGGCGCAGCGAGGCGAAGCTGGCCCCGCTCGCCTCGCGGCTGGGGCTACCGCACGTGGCGGTCTCGCTCGCCGACGAGCTTGGGCTGCGCCGGGCGGTGGAGGGCTGCAAGCTGGTCTTCCATGCCGCCGGCCCCTTCGTGGACACGGCAGCGCCGATGCGGGAGGCCTGCCTCGCCGCCGGAGCGCACTACGCGGACCTCACCGGCGAGCTCTCCGTCTTCGAGGACACCTTCGCGCTGCACGAGCGGGCGAAGGAGCGCGGCGTGGTCCTGCTCTCCGGGGCGGGCTTCGACGTGGTCCCCACGGACTGCCTGGGCGCCTACGTGGCGGCGCGCCTGCCGGGCGCGACGAAGCTGGAGCTGGCGATCGCCGCGCACAGCTCCCCCACCAGCGGCACCACCCAATCCGCCATTGGGCTGCTCAAGGACGGCGTGAAGGTGCGGCGCGGGGGCGTGCTGGTGGGCGCAAAGCTGGGCGAGGGGCTGCGGCGCCAGCGGTTCAGCTCCCGCGAGACGTGGGTGATGCCCCTGCCCCTGGGCGAGCTGGCCACGCTGTACCGCTCCACCGGCGTTCGGGACGTCACCACGTGCTTCTCGGTGCCCTCGAGCTCGGCGCGGGCGCTCCAGCGGCTGGGGCCGCTGCTGGGCGCGGCGATGCCGCTGGCCGCGCGGCTCGCCACCACACCCCTGCTCAAGCGGGCGATCGATGGGCTGCTCGACCGCCGCCAGATGGGGCCGGACGAGCAGCTGCGCGAGAAGGGCAACGGCTTTGCCTGGGCGCGCGCGAGCGACGACGGCGGCCGGAGCGTGGAGGCGTGGATCCAGACCCCGGAGCCGTACCTCTTCACGGCCAAGGTGGGCGTGCGGGTGGTGGAGGCGCTGCTGGGGGCGCGCCGGGAGGGCGGCGCGCTGACGCCCTCCCAGGCGTTGGGGGTGGACTTTCCACTTCAGATACCCGGCACCCGGCGCCTGGACGCGCTTTGAGTCGTAGGAGCGGGGGCCGTTTCGTTCGTAGACTGCGCAGCCCGTGTCCTCGCTGGACCCCACGTTCTTCGGCGGCTACCGCCTGACCGCGCGCATCGCCACTGGCGGCATGGCGGAGGTCTACGTGGGGCGCAGGGTGCGGGCGCAGAGCCTGGGCCCGATGGTGGCGGTGAAGCGGCTGCTCCCGCACCTGTCCAGGGACCGGAACATGGTCCAGATGTTCCTCAACGAGGCGCGGATCACCGCGCAGATCCGCCATCCGAACGTGGTGCGGATCGTGGACCTGGGGCAGGCCAACGGCGAGCCGTTCATCGCCATGGAGCTGCTGGACGGCCACAGCCTCGCGGAGCTGCGGCAGCAGGCGGCGGAGACGGGGCAGCGCGTGCCGCTGGGGATCATGCTGCGGATCCTCACCGACGCGTGCCGCGGCCTGGACGCGGCCCACCGTGCGGTGGATGAGCAGGGCCGCAAGCTGTGCATCGTCCACCGCGACTTCACCCCGGACAACATCCACGTGGGGGTGACGGGCGAGGTGAAGGTGATCGACTTCGGGATCGCCAAGTCCGCCAGCTGGGGCTCCTCCACCGAGCCGGGGACGCTCAAGGGGAAGTTCTTCTACATGTCCCCGGAGATGATCGCCGGGCGCGAGGTGGACCACCGCGCGGACCTCTACGCCGCCGGAGTGATGCTCTACGAGCAGCTGTGCGGCCGCCGCCCGTTCACCGGCAACAGCACCGACGAGGTGATGGCGCGCATCGCCGAGGCCAAGCCGCGCCGGCCCAGCGAGTTCGACCCTTCGGTCCCGCCGGAGCTGGAGGTGATCTGCCTCACGGCGCTCAACAAGTCGCCGGAGAACCGCTTCCAGAGCCTGGCGGACTTCATCGACGCGCTGGCCTCCATGGGAGGGGCGGCGCAGCTGGCGGAGACGGCGGAGCTGGGCGCGTACGTGTCCGGCCTGTTCCCGGTGGAGAGCGATCCCAAGCGGCTCGCGCTCAACCGCGCGCGGGCCGCGGACCACTCCTCGCCCGGGCAGCCCGGCCCGTTCACCCCGGCGCACGGCACCCCGCCCGCCACGGCTCCCGCGCCTGCGCCTGCACCTGCGAGCCGGGCCCGCGCGCAGCCTGCCCCGCCGCGGGCGCCGCTCTCCCCGCGGGCGCGGCGGCTGTTGATGGTCGGGGTGCTCGCGAGCGTGCTTGGCGGTGGCGCCCTGGCGCTGCTCCTGTCGCGGCCGAGCCTCAACCCGGCGCAGCGGCTGGCGGCGGCGCGGGGGGCGGCGGATCCGGCGAAGAAGGCGTCACTGCTGCTGCCGCTGGAGGCGGAGCCGAAGGCGAGCGCGGAGGAGCTGGCGGAGGCGGTGATTCTCCTATTGGACGCCCGGCGGGGCGAGGAGGCCCGGCAGCTCTCGGAGAGCTACGCGCGGCGCTTCCCGTCCGACGAGGAGGCGGCGCTGCTCGAGTCGAAGGCGAACCTCCTGCTGCGACAGGGCAAGCGCGCGGAGGCGGCGCTGGCGCGGGCGAGGACGCTGGCGCCGGGGGATGCGCGGCCGGACTTCCTGCTCGCGGATCTGCGCGAGCTGCAGGGAGATCTCCCCGGGGCGCTCTCCGCGCTGCGGGACGGCTTGAAGAAGAAGCCGGACGCGAAGGGGGCGCTGGCGCGGCAGGGGTACCTGCTGTCGCAGAACGGGCAGCTCAACGAGGCGGAGGAGGCGCTGCGGGCGGTGCTCAAGCGCTCGTTCGACCCGGCCTCCGCGGCGGAGCTGGGCTTCGTGCTCTACCGGCAGGGGCAGGTGGAGGAGGCGGCCGGGCTGTTGCGCCGCGCGCTCAAGGAGGCGCCGAAGCTGGCCAAGGCGCACTACTACCTGGGCGCCACGCTCTACCGGCAGGGGGACGTGAAGGGCGCGGAGAGGGCCTACCGGCAGGCGGACGCGCTCGAGCCGGCGGATCCCCGGGCGCTCGCGTCCCTGTGCGAGCTGCTCGCCCGCACGGAGCAGAAGGAGCGCGCGGAGGAGACCCGGAAGCTGCTGCAGCAGCGGTTCCCGGAGGAGTCGCGGACGCTGCTGGCGAACTGCGCGCCGTAGGGGGCGAGGCCCGTGCCGCGAGCCCGTCTCCCGTCTCCCGTCTCCCGTCTCCCGTCTCCCATCTCCCGTCTCCCATCTCCCATCTCCCATCTCCCATCTCCCGTCTCCCGTCTCCCGTCTCCCGTCTCCCGTCTCCCGTCTCCCGTCTCCCGTGACCCGTACCCGTACCCGTTGCCGAACCCGAACCCGAACCCGAACCCGACCGAGGCCGCGAGAGGTCTGGCGCCAGCGTCCATGCAGGGCAGTGCCTCGAAGCCGCGGCGCCTCATTGAAGCGAGGCGCTGCAGTTCGGGTTCGGGTTCGGGTTCGGGTTCGGCAACGGGTACGGGTACGGGTACGGGTCACGGGCTACGGGTACGGGTCACGGGCTACGGGTCACGGGCTACGACTCACGGGCTACGGGTCACGGGCTACGGGTCACGTTCACCTTCGCCACGATCGCTGCAACATCCACCAGCCCCAGCTGCCTCGAGTCCTGGCTCACCGGGTTGTCCCCCGTCACCAGCACCTTTCCCCGCGGCACCAGAATCAACCCCTTCGCCCAGTCGCACTCCAGCGCCCACTGCGGCAACGCATCGCCCTCCACCGCGGCGACGCGCTTCACGCGCAGCGGCAGCCCCTCCATCTCGCTCCGGGCCTTGCGCGTCCCGGCCAGGTGGAACACCACCACGTCGTCGCGGACGACCGCGCGCCGCCGCACCGCCAGCACGCGCTGCCCATTCACCAGCGTGGGCGCCATGCTGTTGCCACGCACGGTGATCACCACCCAGCGAAGCCGCGCCACCGCCAACAGCACCGCCGCGCCCACCACCCCCGCGACGAGCGCGCTCATCCCAGCTCCTCCAGCGCGACCGGCTCGTCCCGGTACCCGCTCGCCTGCAGCGAGAACAGCTTCGCGTAGAGCTCCCCGCGCGCCATCAGCGCCTCGTGGCTCCCCTCCTCGGAGATCCTCCCCTCGCTGAGCACGCAGATCCGATCCGCGCCCCGCAGCGCGGAGAGCCGGTGCGAGACCAACAGCCGCGCCTTCCCCACCCCGTGCCGGCACAGCGCCCGGTGCACCCGGTGCTCCGCGTCTGGATCCAACCCGGAGCTCGGCTCATCCAGCACCAGGAGCTCCGCGTCCGTCCGGAACAGGCTGCGCGCCAGCGCCAGCCGCTGCCACTCGCCGCCGGAGAGCGTCACGCCCGGGGCGAGCTCCTCTTCACCCTCCGCCGCGTGCGAGCGGCTCAGCAGCGTCCGGTAGCCGTCCGGCAGGCGCAAGAGCCGCGCGTCCACCTCGGCGCGGGCCGCGGCGAGGCGGATCCTCCCGCCGTCCTCCAGGAACCGCACGTCCCCGAACCCCACGTTGTCCGCGGCCGTGGCGTCGTAGCTCATGAAGTCCTGGAAGGTGGTGGCCAGGCGCGCGCGCAGCCCCGCGAGCGACAGCGCGCGGAAGTCCACCCCGTCCCACAGCAGCGCGCCGCGCTCGGGGTCGTAGAAGCGGCACAGGAGCTTCACCAGCGTGCTCTTCCCCGCGCCGTTGAGCCCCACCAGCCCCACCGTCTCTCCCGCGCGCAGGGTGAGGCTCACCCCGCGCAGCACCCACGGCCCTGACGGCGAGTAGCGGAACCACACGTCCTTGAGCTCCACCGCCCCGCGCAGCGGTGGGACCTCCGCCTCTCCGCTGCGCACCCGCGGCTGCAGCGCCAGCACCGCCAGGTAGCCGCGGAACAGGAGCAGGCTGCGCGCGGCCCCTCCCAGCTCCAGCACCAGGGACGCGGACGCCGCCTGCACCCCCGCCACCGCGGCCAGGAAGAGCGCCACGTCCCCCACCGCGAGCCGCCCCGCGAGCGCGGCGCGGGCCACCACCCACGCGCCACCGGCGGTCACCACCGCCGAGAGCAGCGCCAGCGCCACCTGGGTGAGCGCGTTCCCCCGGGCGATGGAGAGCTCGCGCCCGCTCAAGCGCGCCAGGGCGCTCAACAGGCGCCCCAGGAACAGCTCGCGCAGGCCGAACAGGCGCAGCTCCTTGGCCGCGCGTGGGTCGAGCAGGAGCGCGCGGTGGTACTCGCGCCAGCGGTACGTCTGCGCCAGCGCCTGCGCCGCGCTCGCGTCCTTCCGGCTCCGGCGGACCTGGGCGAGCAGCCCCACCGCACAGGCCGCCAGCAGCGCCACCACCATCTGGGGCGAGACCCACGCCACCACCGTCAGCGAGGAGCCCACCGCCACGGCGGTGCGCGCCACCGCCAGCGCCAGCTCCGAGAGCTGCTGGGGCGCCTCCTGCGCCGCCTGCTCCGCCAGCCGCAGCTGCCCCTGCAGCGCCGGCGTCTCCAGCTCCGCCAGCCCCCCCAGGCCGCTCACCTTCTCGAAGAGCGCCCGCTCCACGAAGGCGGTCACCCGCCAGTGCACCAGGGGGACGAGGTACCCGGTGACGTGCAGCAGCGCGCTGCCCAGCGCGCCCACGGACGCGGTGGCCACCGCGAGCAGCGCCACCCGCGAGTGCGAGGCCGAGCCGCCCCGCGCCAGCTCGTCCAGCAACGCCTTGAGCGTGAAGCCGCCGGCCGCCGCGCCCAGGCCGTAGACGGAGCTCAAGACGAGCGACAGCGCGGCGGGCACCGGCGCGGCCCGCCACTGCAGCGCCAGCGCGGTGCCAAGCGTCTTCACCAGGCCGGGCGCCATGGCACCCTCAGGGAAGGACTTCCGCCAGCCGGTGCCCGGAGGCGACCACGCTGCCGCGCTCCACGCGGATGAGCGTGGGGTAGCCCGCCTCGCGGAAGGCGCGCGCGGGCGCGTCCGTCGCCTTGCTGACCACCACCCGGGCGATCGGCGCCAGCTGCTCCGCCACCGCCTGCGTCAGCTGGTCCAGCTCGTCGTTCACCACGAAGGCGAAGAGCGGGATGCTGGGCGGCTTCTCCAGCAGCTGCGCGCGGACCAGCTCACAGTTGGAGCAGCCGGGCGAGAAGTAGCCGACGAGCGTGGGCCCCTCGTCGAAGATGGCCTGGGTGACCGGCTCGCCCTTCACCGTGGTGGTGGAGAAGGCGTTCACCCGCTCGCCCACCTTCGGCAACGCCGGGTCGCGCAGGGCGCCGCTCTCCTGCAGCACGCGCACGCGGCCCGCGAGCGAGAGCGTCATCAAGAGGTTCAGCGCCGCGAGCGCCACGCCGAGGCCGGCGAAGATCCAAAGAGCCGTCATCGCATCACCGGGGCGCGCACGAGGAAGACCAGCTCGTCCCACTTGGCGAAGAGCCCGCCGAGGAAGAGCCCGCCCGCCACCGCCGCGAGGCGCACCGGCAGCGGCGAGGATTCGCAGGCCTGGGAGAGCGCGGCGAACAGCCCGAGCGCGCACACGCCCAGGAGCAGCGCGTTGCGGACCAGGTGCGCGGCGGAGATGGGCGCCTTCGAGGCGCCGAAGCAGCCGCAGGAGGCCTTCACGCCCCGCCGCAGCGCTCGCGCCAGGCCGGCGGAGAAGCCGATCAACAGCCCCGCGCAGGCGACGAACCCGGCAACCGGGGCGGCCCAGAGGGCGATGGCGGCCGCGAGCTCCAGGGCGACGACCGCGAGCGCCAGCCAGCGCTTCTGCGGCAGGCCAAAGTGGGAGAGCCCCTGCTCGAAGTCCCGCAGGGCCGCGCGGCTGCGCACCTTGCTGCCCGCGGCGAGGCAGAAGACGAAGGCCAGGGCGGCCACGCTCGAAGTGAGGAGGAGTTCCATCAGGTGCTCCACGGCAGAAGAGAGCCCCGCGGCGAGTGCGGCCGCGGGGCCCCATCGGCGAAGACGGTTACGGACAGACGGACGAGCGAACGCAGGGGCCCGTGCAGCTGACGTACTTGCGGCTCCCGCGGCGGCAGCAATCACCGTGGGTCGGGACGCAGGCGCCCGCCTCCTTCACGAACAGGGAGAGGATCTTGTTGCTCAGGGTGTTCAGCAGCTTCATTGCTTCCTCGGCGTCATGGGTTTCGCGGCCTTGCGCCTCTAGGCCCGCAAGGCCGCCAGGGCGCGACCTCGCGCCTCCACCGGGAAGTCACCGCGACCGATTTTGGACGATCATTCTTTCGGGCGGGCCCGGCCCATCGCTTCATCCAGCCCCCGCTGCGCGTCCGCGCGCAGCTCCGGCGAGAGCTCCTCCACCGGCGCCATCGCCAGCACCGCGGAGAAGTCCGCGGCGGCGGCGCGGGAACGGCCCAGCGCCAGGAGCGCGCGCCCGCGCGCGATCCGGGGCCCACCGCTGAACGAGGCCAGCTGCGCGGGCGCCAGCTTGAACACCGGCTCCAGCTCGCGCAGCGCCTCCTCGGGGCGGCGCAGCGTCACCAGCACCTGCGCCATGTGCAGCCGCGCCAGCGCCGCGTCCACCGCGCGGTCCGGCCCCGCGGCGTCCAGCACGTCCCGCGCCCGGCGCAACCACTGCAGCGCTTCATCCTCCCGGTGCAGCGAGCTGAGCGTCACGCCCACGTTCATCACCTGCTTGCCCACCCGCGGGTCCGCCGGGCCATACGCCTGCTCGCGCAGGGCCGCCGCGCGCCGCACCATCTCCAGCGCGTCCTCCAGCCTCCCCGCCTCCCGCAGCGCGCCCGCGTAGTTGTTGAGCACCGTCGCGAGCGCGGGTGAGCCCTTGCCGAAGAGCGCCTCCTTCACCGGGTAGATCTGCTCGAAGAGCGCCACCGCCTCCGCGCCGCGGTGCAGGCGCTGCACGCAGATCGCCAGCGGCTCGAGCGCCTCCACCGTGGAGGGGTGGGTGGCCCCCAACGACCTCTCGCGCGTGGCCACCACCTGCCGCAAGAGCGGCTCGGCCTTCGCGCAGCGCTCGACGATCCCCAGGCTCACCGCGAGCGCCAGCCGCGCGCTGGCCACCCGGAGATCCTCCCGCCCGTACTGCGCCTCGAGCAGCTGCACGCCCTCCTCCTGGAGCAGCAGCGCGCCCTCGAACTGGCCACGGGCCACCAAGAGGCGCCCCCGGTGCGAGTAGAGCTCGGCGCGCAGATCCACCGGCTCTCCCGCCCTGCGGATGGCCACCTCCGCCAGCGAGAGCCAGCGCTCCGGCTCCGCGCCGGGGCGGCCGCCGGTGGTGGCCGCCAGCGTCAGCCAGCTCTCCGCCGCCACCGCGTGCAGCCCGGCCCGCTCCGCGTCCAGCGCGGCGTCGAACAGCGTCTTGGCGTCCGGCCCCTCCTGGTTGAGCTGGCGCTGCACGTTCCCCAGGAGGAACCGCGCGTCCGCCATCAAGGGGAGGAGCGTGAGCTCCTGCGCGCCTTCGAGGACGCGGCGCGCGCGCTGCTCCGCGTCCGGGAGGTTGCCCGCCTTCCACACCAGGCGCGCCTCGGAGAGCGCCCCCTGCAGCTGCTCCACGCGGGCGCGGTCCGCGTCGGCCAGCGCCGGGCGCCCGGCGGCCTCCGGCGCGAGCGCGCAGCGGGAGATGGGCGGCAGGCTGGCGGAGAGCTCCGCGGCGCGGTTCACCACCGCCACGTCCAGATCCGCGCGGGTGAGCTCCTGGACCAGGCGCGCCACGTCCTCGCGCCGCTGGTGCAGGCACAAAAGCTCGTAGCGGCTGTCCGCGGAGCCGCGCACGCTGCGCTCCAGGCAGCGCTGGCGCTGCGCGTCGCTCCACTCGCGGCTGTAGCCGTCCAGCACCGCGCGCACGTGCTCGAAGACCTGGCCCGCGTATGGCGCCGGCACCGCGGCGAAGGCGCGCTGCACCTGGGCGCGCCGGGGCTCGTCCCAGACGCCCTCCCACCGGGCGCTCTGCTCGCACAGCGCCGCCTCGCGCCGGCCCGGGAGCGCCACCGCCGCCGCCACCGCCAGCCCCGCCGCGGCCACGGTGGCCAGCCAGGGCGCGCGCCGCCGGCGCAGCTCGAGCGCGTCCAGCAGCGCGTCCAGCGAAGGCGCGCGGTCGGCGGGATCCGCGGCGAGCCCGCGCGAGAGCAGCCGGAGCACCCGGCGCGGCACCCGGCGCGCGCCCGGCACCTTCACCATCCGCTGCGCCACCACGCTCTCCCGCAGCGCGGCGAGCCCGGCGCCCTGAAAAGGCCGCTCGCCGTAGAGGCACTCGAAGGCGGTGACGCAGAAGCTGAAGACGTCGCTCGCGGGGGTGGCGCTCTGGCCGGCCAGGACCTCGGGCGCCATGTACGCCGGGCTGCCCAGCAGCGTGCCGGTGCGGGTGAGCGTGGCCTCCAGGTCCGCCGCCGACAGCGGCACAGGCGGCGCGGTGGGCAGGGGCGGCGGCTCGGCGGCGCTGCCGGACAGGGAGCGCGCGAGCCCGAAGTCCGTCACCCGCGCCAGAGCGTCCTCGCCCACCAGCACGTTGTCCGGCTTGAAGTCGCGGTGCACCAGGCCCGAGCGGTGCGCCGCCGCGAGGCCACGGCCGGCCTGCACCAAGAGCCCCAGCGTCTGGCGCCACGGGCGGCCGGGCTCCACCCAGGCGCGCAGCGTCCCGCCGCGCACCCACTCCATGGCCACGTACGCGTGCCCTTCGCGCTCGCCCACGTCGTACACGGCCACCACGTGCGCGTGGGAGAGGCGCGCCAGGGCCCGCCCCTCGCGCAGCACCCGCTGGCGCGCCGCTTCACGCTCGTGGGGAGCGCTGGGGAGGGAGATCAGCTTGAGGGCGACCAGGCGGTTCAGCTTGGGGTCCAGCGCCAGGTACACGCTGCCCGCCGCGCCGCGCCCCAGGTGCTCGAGCACCACGTACTCCCCGAAGCGCGCGCCCCGCTCGAAGGCCTGCGGGGAGGCGGACCACTCGGAGGCGAGGTCCGTCTCCACCACGTCCCCCGCGCCGCGCAGGAGCTCCCCCACCCGCGTCTGGCAGCCGCGGCAGCGCTCGACGTGGGAGATGAGCCGCTCGCGCGACTCGGGCGCGCCGCCGGCCACGTGCGCGAGCAGCTCGTCCGCGGACGGGCAGGCCAGGAGCTCAGCGGGCGCCATCATCGAGGAAGCGCTCCAGGCTGACGGAGAGCTCGCCCTGGAGCGTCCGCACCAGCGAATCCACCTGCTCGCCGGCGTCCTCCGCCAGCGCCTTCCGGGTGCGGCGCAGCAGCTTCTCGCGGATCGCCGCCAGCCACCGGGCCACGCTGGCCACGGTCACGCCGTAGAAGACGGCGATCGCCGCGGCGGTGGCGCCCTCCACGCAGCGCAGCCGCAGCACGTTCTGCTCGCGCGCGTCCAGCGTGCGGACCGCCTGCTGCACCGCCCGCTTCAGCCCGTCCCGCGCCTGCTCGCGCAGCTTGAGCAGCTCCGGGCTCTGGAAGTCGATCAGCACCTCCAGCGCGTCAGAGAGCTCCACCGGCTGGGCCCCGGGGTGCTGGCGGCGCCGCAGGTTGTGCGCGCCGGTGAGCGCCAGCGCGCTCAGCCACCCTTCGAGCCGGCCGCGCCCGGAGTACTGCGCGAGCCGGCCGCCCCGCTCAACGTGCCCCACCACCAGGTCCACCAGGAGGGTCTGGCGCAGCTCGTCGCAGAAGGCCTCGCCGCGGTCCACCGGGTTGCGCAAGGCGGCGGCGGCGCAGAGCGCCTCCAGCTGGGCGAGCGCGGGGGGATCTCCCTGCCCGGCCGCGCAGGTCAGCAGCAGGTCCGAAAGGTGGAGCCGGCCGAGCGCCTCCAGCAGCGGGAGCTGCGGGTCCGCGCGGCGCCGCACGTAGGGGATGAGGACCTCGTCCGGGACGCACACGCCCGGCCGCGCGGCGCGCGCCTGCGCGAGCAGCCGCGCCAGCCCTTCGCCCAGCGCGGTGAGCGCGGCGGCCGCGGGCTTCACGTCCTGGGTGGGATCGAGCTTGCGCATCGTCTTGAAGCGGGCAGTGAACCGAGGCCGCGCGCCAGGCGTCAATCGACCCCACCCGCGGGTGGAACCCGCTTTTGACTCCCGCGCGCCAGGCCGGGACGGTGCCGCTCCAGCGGGGGCGCTCCATCCCCAGTGCCGCCGCCACCTTGAGCAGGTCCGTGGCGCGCACCGAGCGCAGGCCCAACCAGCCGGGCCGGGCCGCTCCGGGAGCTCCAGGAGAGCAGTCCCCGCGGCTGCGGGGACTGTGCAGGGGCTAGCGGGAGAGCTCGGCCGCCAGCGCGCGCGCCTCCACGATGTTGTCTTCGATGGAGCAGTAGGTCCATCCCCCGTAGCGGCCGATGGAGTGGACCTGGCGCTCGCGCAGCTGGGCGGAGAGGCGGCGGTGCGCGTCAATCGACTGCCGGGTGATGTGGACGTAGGCCGGGTCCATCACCACCGAGTGCTCCGCCACCAGCGCGTGGTCCTGGAGCACCCCCTGCTTGCGCAGGTCCTCGAGCACGCGGGCGCGCGTCGCCGGCACGTCGATCTTCGCGCCGCGCGAAAAGCCCACCTCCACGTAGAGGCTCAGGCGGTCGGTGTCGAAGATGTTGTCGTAGAAGCCCACCCGGTAGAACGCGCAGGCGCGGTCCGGGAAGTAGAGCCAGTGCACGTCCCGTGGGCCCTTGCGGTCGAAGCCGAGGTTGAAGACGAGCACCTGGTTCCAGGTGAAGACGTCCGGGTCGTGCGGCAGGCCGGCGGCGGCGACGAGCCGGTTGAACGGCGCGGAGGAGACCAGCCGCTCGAACTTGAGCTCGCGCTTGTCGGTGCGGACGACCTTGCGCTGGAGGTCCACCGCCAGGACCCGCTCGCCCAGGCTCAGCCGCGAAGGCTCCACCTCGCTGGCGATCGCCTTCACGTATTCGATGGCGCCGCCCGCCGGGTAGGTGAACGTGGCGTTGTAGCTGGTGTCCTCGCCGGCGCGCATGTTGCGGACGATGTCCACCAGGTCCGCGTGGGGGAAGAAGCGCCCCATCGCGTCCTTGTCCAGCCGGGAGAGCTCGGTGGCGTAGAGCTTCTCGTTGTAGGGGATGAGGAAGCGCTCGGCGATGCCCCGGCCGAAGCGCGCGTAGAGCATCTGCTGGAAGTTCTCTTCGGGCGCCGGGGCGGCCTTCTCACCGAGCAGCCCGAGCGCGGGCGCGCGGGCGAAGAAGAGATCGTACAGGCACTCGATGAA
Source organism: Myxococcaceae bacterium (assembly GCA_044229415.1). Classification (GTDB taxonomy): domain Bacteria; phylum Myxococcota; class Myxococcia; order Myxococcales; family Myxococcaceae; genus JBGATB01. The sequence continues at coordinate 234,575 of JBGATB010000001.1, forward strand.
CTCGGCCTGCGGGAGCTGGTGGATGTTCTTCTGGAAGGGGAAGTCGATCCACTTGCCCGCGTACTGCACGAACGAGCGCTTGCGGACGGTGCGGATCTCCTGGCCCGGCATGCGCGCGCGCAGCCAAGCTTCGATCTCCGGGTGCTTGAAGTGGAAGAAGTGGCCCGAGTAATCCCAGACGAACCCGTCCCGCTTCACGGTCTTGCAGTAGCCGCCGATCTCCGCGTCCGCCTCGAGGACGAGGCAGTCGTCGTCCTTCAGGAACGCGGCGGTCGACAGGCCGCTGATGCCTGCGCCGATGATCAGCGTGCGGACGGAGTCCATGCCCGCTGGCTCATCGCACGGCGGAGCGGACTTCGCCAGCCTGGCTACTTCTGGACGTGGAGGTGCGGCCCGGTCCAGACGCGCTGGCCGCGCGGGCGCACGCGCTCATCGATGACCCGGTAGCCAGCCCGTCTGCAGGCGGCCACGAAGGCGTTGAGCCGCGCGAGCGAGACGCCGCGCGTTCCGACGTCGATCGCGCGTCCGAGCGCGTGCAGGGAGCCCTTGTTGTGGCCCCCTTCCTTGCCCGCGGTCACCCTCAGCCCATAGGCGCGCGCGAGGCGGGACATGGCGATGTAGGGCTGCCCGCCCGCGGCCCGGACGGGAGCAGAAGAGCCGACCCGCACCCGCACCGCCACCCGCCGCAGCCGGCCGTGCACGCGGCGCCAGACGTAGCGCACGCGGGTGCGGACAGCGCGGCGGCGGCGAACGATGCGGCGGCGGACAGCACGGTGGGTGACGGGACGGATCATGGGTGTCCTCTCGAATGACGGTGCCGGCAACGAAGCAAGGTCGGCGCCAATCCGGAGGCGGTTAGGTTTTCCCCTGCTGCGGTCGTCACTTTTCGGCGTCAATGTAAGCGCCGGCTACGAAAGGGGATTCCCCGAACCGTTCGATTTGAGGACAGGTGTCAACCATTCCAGGGCATCCAGGGGAGCGCGGCGCGTGCCCCACCAGAACTCGAACGTGAAGCCCGGCCACGCCGCTGGGTTGTGGCCGTGGCGATCCAGGTACCAGCTGCGGCAGCCCGCGCCGAAGACGGAGCGGCGCAGGCGGGGGGCGAGCTGCTCGTTGAAGGCGCGCTGCGCGTCCGCCTTCACGTCCACCGCGGCCTCGCCGTGGGCATCCCGGGCGCGCATGGAGGAGAGGACGTAGCGCAGCTGCGCCTCGAGCATGAAGACCATGGAGTTGTGGCCCAGCCCGGTGTTCGGGCCCATGAGCAGGAAGAGGTTGGGAAAGCCGCTCACCGCGGTGCCCCAGAACGCCTCCATCCGCGCGCGCCACGCCTCGTTCAGGTCCACCCCACCGCGCCCCAGCACGCGCAGCGGGGTGAGCAGGTCGGTCACCCGGAAGCCGGTGGCGAAGATGACCGCGTCCACCGGCCGCACGGCGCCGTCCGCGGTGCGCACGCCCTCCGGGACGAGCCGGTCGATCCGCTCGGTGACCAGCTCCACGTTGGGGCGGGCGAGCGCGGGGTAGTAGTCGTCCGAGAGCAAGATCCGCTTGCACCCGGGGAGGTAGTCCGGCGTGAGCCTCTGCCGCAGCGCGGGGTCCTTCACCTGCTTCGCGAGGAAGCGCCGGGCCAGCCACGCCAGCCCCTTCATCAGCCCCGGCCAGCGGGAGAAGCCCAGCGCGCGCACCTCGTGCTGCGCGTAGAGGAACGCGCGGTGGAGCCGCGCCAGGAACGGCACCGCCCGGTAGAGCGCGCGCGTGACGCGGGAGATGGCGCGGTCCCCGCGCGGCAGCACCCACGGCGGCGTGCGCTGGAAGACGTGGAGCGCGCCCACCTGCGCGGCCAGCTGCGGGATGAACTGGATGGCGCTGGCGCCGGTGCCCACCACCGCCACCCGCTTGCCGGCGAGCGGGAAGGCGTGGTCCCACTGCGCGGAGTGAAAGACGCGGCCCTGGAAGGTCTTGAGCCCCTCCATCTCCGGGAGCTGCGGGCGGGAGAGCGCGCCCAGCCCCAGCACCAGGTAGCGCGCGGTGAAGGTCTCCCCGTTCGAGGTGCTGACGCGCCACAGCCCGTCCTGCTCGCTGAAGGCCGCTTGGGTGAGCTCGGTGCGGAAGCGGATGTGCGGGAGCAGGCCGAAGCGCTCGGCGCAGCGGCGCAGGTAGGCCAGAATCTCCGCCTGCGGCGCGTAGCGCCGCGTCCAGCTCGGCTCGAGCGCGAAGGAGAACGAGTAGAGGTGCGAGGGGATGTCGCACGCGCAGCCTGGATAGTGGTTGTCCCGCCAGGTCCCGCCGAGCGCGTCCGCCTTCTCCAGCAGCACGAAGGAGCCGCGCCCCGCCCTCCGCAGGGCAATCGCCATCCCCAGCCCGGAGAAGCCGGTGCCCACGATCGCCGTCTCGTAGTCGGGCGCGCTCAAAGGCTGCTCGCTCCCGGCCTGCCGGGTGTCTTCCGTGGCGAACCTCGCTTCATCCCTTGGAGACAACCATGAAGACCCTCTGCATGGCACTCGTCGCGGCAGGCGCCCTGTTCTCGCTCGAGGCGCAGGCGAGCTGCCGGATCCGCAACGAGACCCGCTACAGCTTCACCGTGGAGTCCGGCAACACCAGCAACCAGTCCGTGGGCGGCAACACCACCACCTCCATCGCCTCGGGCAAGGTGAAGGGCGTCTCCAAGGAGGGGAAGACCATCTCCGGCTCCTGCCGGGACGGAGACGAGCTGGTGGTGAAGGACGAGGGCGGGATCCCCGTGATGACGGTGAAGTGAGGCGGCAAGCCGGCTCAGCCCGCCGCGAAGCGGAGGAGCTTTTCGCCGGTGAGCCGGTAGATCGTCCACTCGTCCATCGGGACCGCGCCGCGCGACTTGTAGAACTCGATGGACGGCGCGTTCCAGTCCAGCACGGACCACTCGAAGCGGCCGCACCCGCGCGCAACCGCCAGCTTCGCCAAGTGGCGCAGCAGCGCCTCGCCGTGCCCCTTCCCGCGGTGCGCCGGGAGCACGAAGAGGTCCTCCAGGTAGAGGCCCGGCTTGGCCAGGAACGTGGAGAAGTTGTGGAAGAAGAGCGCGAAGCCCACCACCGCGCCGCCCTCCTCGGCGAGCACCACCTCCGCGTAGGGGCGGGCGCCGAAGAGGTGCTCGCGCAGGTCGGCCTCCTTCAGCACCACCTCGTGCGCGAGCTTCTCGTACTCGGCGAGGCCCCTGATCAGGCCAGCGATGGTGGGGACGTCAGCGGGCGTGGCGGCGCGGATGCTCATGGCCGCCGCATGTAGCGCAGCTTCAGCGCCGCCGGTAGACCGCGGCGGTGGCCTCGCCCCAGTCCATCTCGCAGCTGCTCGCCTTGAGCAGCGCCAGCGCGGGGGTCACCAGGTAGCGCCCGACCATGACCACGCGGGCGCCAGGCTGCAGCTCCTCCACCACCTTCTTCGAGAGCGCGTCCATCAGCGGCCGCTCGAAGCAGGAGGCATGGACGAAGGCCACGCCCGTGCCGAGCTTGGCCAGGTCGTACTCGCGCAGGTCGCGCTGGAGGATCTCAATCTTCGCCTTCCGCCGCTCGGCGGGCAGCGTGGGGCGCAGCACCTTGTTGAAGCGGGTGACCGCGCTGCGGGAGGCGCGCGCCAGGCTCGGCAGCAGCTCCACGCCGGTGAGGTGGCCGAAGGGGAACTGCAGCGCCGCGAGCAGCACCGCCTTCCCCACCCCGCAGCCTAAGTCCACGAAGCGCTCGCCCGGCTGGGGCGCGGCGTGCTGCATCAGCGCCTCGAAGGAGTCCGGGAGCACCTCGCCGTAGACGAAGGAGCGCTCCACGCTCTGCTTCTGGTCCCGGTCCTTGTGCGAGAGCTTGTAGCCCGCCACCTTGGCGTAGAGCTCCTGGTACGCCTCGAGCTGGGCCGCGTCCATGCGCGCGGCCATACCATCACGGCAGCGGGCTGAGCACGTAGTCCGCGCCCGCCTGGTGGCAGCCCACGCAGATGGAGTGGCCCACGCCGTAGAGCGCGCCCTTGTATTCGGGCGCGCCGCCACCTTCGAAGTAGGTCCAGCTCTCCTTCCCCGCCCCCTCGCCCGTCTTCACCATCAGCGAGTGGATGCCCACCTGGTCGGAGTCGCCGTACACCTCCTTCACCACGGTGGCCCCCACCGGGTGGACGGCGCTGCCCGCCTTCAGCGAGGCGACCAGGGCGTCGTCGAAGAAGACGCGCACCCGCCCGTGCGGGCTCCCCTTCACCGCGCCGCGGATCTCCGGGTCCCCCGTCCACGCCCGGTACTCGCGCGCGTTGAGCCGCTGCACCAGCTCCACGAAGGAGGAGCCCGGCGCCGCGGCCGGGCCGCCGCAGGCGCAGAGCAGGAGGAGTGCGGCGGGGAGCAGGCGGTGCATGGACCTTCTACGTGCCTGGGCGGCGGGCCGTTACCGGGAGCACGTCATCCCGAGCCCAGTGAGGCCCCTCGTTCACCTCGAGCGTAGGCCGTCAGGCCGTAGTCGAGAGGCGCCACTCACGTTCGGTCCATGCGGAGGCGATTCCGAGCGTAGTGCCGCCCCTCGACTACGGCCTGACGGCCTACGCTCGGGGAGAACGGGGGGGGGCGAGCCGAGCCGCGCTCAGACGCGCATCGGCATGACGACGGCGGTGTAGCTCTTCTCCCCGGGCGGGCGGAGGACGCCGGGGCTGTGCTCGTCGCCCAGCTCGAAGACGACCTCGTCCCCCTCCAGCACGGAGAGCACGTCCAGCAGGTAGCGGGCGTTGAAGCCGATGCTCACGTCCCCGCTCTTGTACGGGACCTCGATGTCGTCCTTGGCTTCGCCGAGGTCCGGGTTGTGGGAGGTGATCCGCAGCTGGTTCTCGGTCAGGCCGATCTTCACCGCGTTGGACTTGTCCGCGGAGAGCAGGGCGATGCGCTTGAGGCCCTCCTGGAAGCGCGCCTTGCTGATGGTGACGACCTTCTCCCCTTCCTTGGGGATGACCCGCTGGTACTCCGGGAACTGACCGTCGATCAGCCGCATCACCATGGTGAGGCCGGGCTTCTTGAAGAGCGCCGAGTTCTCCGCGAAGCCGAGCTGGCACTCCGCGTCCGGCGCCTCGTCCAGCAGGCGCTTGAGCTCGAGCAAACCCTTGCGCGGGATGATCACCCCGCCGCGCAGCTTGAAGTCCCCGTCCAGCTCGCGCTCGATCAAGGAGAGCCGGTGGCCGTCCGTGGCCACCATCCGCAGCTTGCCGCCCTCGCGCGGCTCGAAGAAGACCCCGTTGAGGATGTAGCGGGTCTCGTCCGTGGAGATCGCGAAGCTGGTCTTCTTGATCATCTCCAGCAGCGTGTTGCCGGAGATCTTCACCAGCGGCGCGTTCTCCTCCTTCGGCAGCTTGGGGTACTCCTCCGGCGCCATCCCCACGATCTTGAAGTGCGCCGAACCGGAGGTGATCTCCGCGTAGTTGTTCGGCAGCTTCTTGATGGTGACCTGCGCCTCCGGCAGGTTCTGGACGATGTCGAAGACGTACTTGGCGGAGAGCGTGACCGCGCCCGGCTTCATGACTTCCGCCGGGTGGTCGCTGACGATCCCGATGTCCAGGTCGAACGCCGTGACGGTCACCCCGGACTTGCCCGCGGTCACCAGCACGTTCGCCAGGATGGGCATGGTCGTCTTGCGTTCGACGATGCCCTGCGCGCGGTAGAGGGCCTTCTTCAGCTCATCGGCAGCGATCCGGAATTCCATCGGGAGATCGTTCCTTCGGCAGTGGCTTTTTCAGGAAACGAGAGGGGTGGGTGTAGCCCGCCCCTTCACTCCCGTCAACGCGCGTCCAACGTCGTCCAGTTGACGAGGAGGGCGGCGCTCCCTATAGAGCCGCGCATGCTGATCGCCCTCATCACGATCGCCATCGCGCTGTCGATCGCCGTCGCGCTCTGGTGGACCTCGCGCGGCGAGGCCCCCGTCGTCGTCGGCGAAGGCAACAACTTCGAGTCCTACTACGGGAAGAAGCGGACCGACCCGAACCCCCAGAAGTCGCCCCCGTGCGAGGCCTGCGCCTCGCGGGGCTGCATCGGGGCGGGCGAGTGCCGCTGCCGCTGCCACCACGGCGAAGCGGCCGTGAAGTAGGCCGCCCGCCTACCAGTTGGACATGTTCACGAGGTTGAGCACGTCCGTGAAGCCGTGCTTGCGGAGGATCTGCTCCGCGCTCGCCGCGCGCATGCCGGCGGCGCAGTAGACCACCGCGCCCGCCTTCGGATCTCCCGCCTCCTTCACCCGCTTCTCCAGCTCCTGCACGGGGATGTTCTTCGCCCCGTCCACGTGGCCGCCCGCGAACTCCGCGGGGGTCCGCACGTCCAGAAGCGCCGCCCCCTCCGCCACCATCTTCCGCGCCTTTGCCGAGAGCTCCTTCTTGTCCATGGCGGCGGAAGGTACCCGCGGCCGGGCCTTTAGTACACGGCCGATAGTTTGTGCGTCCCGCAAACCGGATCGAAACTCATCGGCCGAGGGTGGAGGCTCGATCATTCACGCCACAACCGGACGACGAGCGCGGATCGCGGCCATCGCGGCGACGCTGCTGGCCGTCGCCGCGCCCAGCCTGGCCCGCGCCCAGGACCCGGCGTGGGACGCAGGCGCGCCCGCCGCCGACGAGCCGGGCCCCGCCCCGGATGAGTCCGGCCTGCAGGAGCTACTCTCCGAGTCCGTGGTGTCCGCGGCATCCCGCATCGCGGAGTCCGCCAGCGAGGCGCCTGCCACGACGTGGACGATCAGCGGCACGGACCTCAAGCGCTACGGCATCCAGTCCGTGGAGGAGGCGCTCCGCTTCCTCGGCCACGGGATGACCAGCTACGAGTACGACCAGCGGCTCAACGCGGCCTTCGGCGCGCGCGGCTACCTCTCGGACAACCTGGGCCTTCACCTGGCGGTGCTGATCGACGGCAACCAGGCCGGCGGCAGCGCCAAGACCGCGCGCGGCACGCAGATGTACATGCTGCCCATTGAGCTGGTGGATCACCTCGAGCTGGTGCTGGGCCCCGGCTCGGTCGTCTACGGCAACAGCGCGATGCTGGGCGTGGTCAACGTGGTGACGCGCAGCGCGGCCTCGCTCCAGAAGCTCAACGCGGTGGCGCAGGTGAGCGGCGGCACGCCGGGGGACCGCTGGGCAAAAGACCTCAGCTGGGGCGAGCTGTGGGGGCGCGCCGCGCTCTACGGCGGGCAGAGCTTCCGCCTCCTGGACGAGCCGTTCGACCTCACCTGGCACCTGGCGCTGCGCTGGGATCGCCAGCAGGGGCGCGCCCTCTGGAGCTCGCGGAGCGGGCCGGCCTCCGAGCGCGAGGACGTCTTCAACCGCGACTTCCACTCGCGCCTGTTCGCGCGGGCGGTCTGGGGGAACCTCACCTTCCTCGGCTCGGCGGCCCTGGGCGTGGCGAGCGGCACGGGCCCCATCGCTGGGCGGGGCAAGAGCGGCGCGGTGGAACCCGAGTACGTGCTCGATGTGACCTGGGCGAAGAACGTGGGGCAGCGCGGCCACCTCTCCTTGCGCGGCTACGCGGTGGTCTTCGACTCGCGCGCCTGGGTGGAGCCAATGGCGCTCGACGTGGCCCGGTGCGAGAGCGCGGTGGGCACCAGCCCCTGCCTCGAGACGCTCTACTACCTGAGCTTCAAGCCCTTCTTCGAGCCGATCTTCAGCTGGGACTGGCGCCTGGACGGCACCTCCGTCACCACCGCGGGCGCGCAGCTCTTCGTGGACGGCAGCTACATCATCTCGGGCGTGGAGGCCGCCGACCGCTCCAGGAGCCAGCAGGACGAGCCGATCCTCGCGCCCCTGCCCAACGCGGCGCTCTACCTGCAGCAGATCTGGCGAGCGCCGTTCGGCACCGTCAACGTTGGCCTGCGCGGAGACGTGGGGCTGCTCGGGTGGGCGCTCTCGCCGCGCGCGGCCTACAGCACCCACCCGTGGGAGGACGGGACGCTCAAGCTCATCTTCTCCACCGGCTTCCGCACGCCCACCATCACCGAGCGGTATCTGGAGATAGAAAACTTCCTCACCTCCAACCCGGAGATCCGCCCCGAGCGCGTCTACTCCGCCGAGGTGGATCTCGCGCAGCGCTTCGGCCGCCAGACGCTCCAGCTCGCGCTCTACGCCGCGTACTGGGAGGGGCTGATCACCACCCGCGGCGTGGAGGTGAACGGCCTGTCCATCTCCCAGTTCGCCAACCAGCGCAACGTCTGGAGCGCGGGCGTGAACCTGGGCTGGCAGGGCGCGTCCGGACCCGTGGAGTGGGGCGTGTCGCTCAACTACGCGCCCGGCCGGCGGCGGCTGCCGGCGGACATCGCCTCGTACACGGATCAGCAGCTGGACGACGCCCGCATCCAGCGGCGCGCAGTGGAGCGCTATGGCTGGAGCGCGCTCGGCGCCGTCTTCCTGCCCGCGGACAGCATGCCGGACTTCTACGCGCCGGCGCACGTGTCGGTGTCGCTCGGGGAGAAGCTGCCGCGGCTCTCCGTGGCCGCGAGCCTCTGCTCGCCGCGGCTGATCGGCGGCTACGCCGGAGACGACGAGGTGCTCAACCCGCTCAATCTGGAGGGGGCGGAGCTACCGTGGTCACTCGAGGTCCGCGGCGCGGTGGAGCTCCCGCTCGCCGAGCGTGTCGGCCTCCGGCTGGTGGCCACCGCGCGAACGCTCGCCACGGCGTCCAGCTCGCCCCGCGCCGGCGCCAGCGTTGGCCGGTTGCCTTCGGGTGAGTTGGGCCGCTCCAGCAACCCCCTGGCGCCCTTCAGCGCGATGCTCGAGCTCAACCTGGGACTGTAGGCATGCCCGCACTCCGCCAAAGCCTGGCTTCGCTCGCGCTGACGGTCGCCGCGGTGGCGATCGCCGCGCCGGCGCGGGGGGACGAGCTGCCGGTGCCCCTTCAGGTCAGGCTCCTCTCGAAGATCTCCACGTACGTCTCCGGCATCCCGGTGACCGGCACGGAGGCGATCCTGGTGCTGGTGGTCTACCCGGGCGGCTCTGAGGCCCCGCCGCGGGGCGCGCAGGCGATCGCCAGCGGGCTCAACCAGCTGGGCCAGTTCGGCGCCGCCAAGGTGGTGACGAAGCTCACGCCCTTCTCGGACGCCAGGTCCTTCGAGGCGACGCTCGCCGCCGAGAAGCCGCACTACGTCTACTTGGCCCCGGAGTTGGACGCGAAGGCGGCCGCCGGCGTCGCCCAGGCCGCCGCCAACAGCCCCACCGTCACCGTCTCCAGCGTGGGCGAGCACGTCCGGCTCGGCATCATCCTGGGCTTCTCGCTGGTGGAGGCCAAGCCCACCGTGCTGCTCAACCCCAAGCAGGCCACGAAGCAGAAGGTGAAGTTCCACAGCGGCCTGTTGCGGAGCACCGTCCTCGTCGACAGCGACGGCCGGTGAGCGCGCGGGTCAACGGGCCCCGGTGGGCGCGGCTTTACAGGGGCCTCGCCGGGCGAGCAGGCTGCGCCGCCGAATGCGATCGCTGCTGCTGTGCATACCGCTCCTGCTCTGCGCCTGCCCTCGCGGGACGACCGCACCGCCGGACGGCGGCCCCCCCACCGCGCAGTGTGAGCCGCCGCCCCTGAGCCTGACCGCGCCGGCGTGCGGCGCGACCGCGGGGCTCCCCCCGAGCGCGCGAGGTGGAGCGATGAGCGAGTACACCGTCACCTGCCCTGCCGTGAGCCTCACCGTCTCCTTCGTCGAGGCGGGCGTGCTCAAGCTGCGCTACGTGGCGCCCGGCCAGCTGCCGCGCCAGCGCTCCTTCGCGGTGCTCCCGCGCCAGGGGCCCGCGCCGGAGGTGCGTCAGGGCCAGCGCTGCGGCGCGCTCGTCGCCTGCAGCGCGGAGCTGGCGGTGGAGGTGGACGAAGCCTGCCGGGTGCGCGTCACCCGCGCGGACGGGACGCTGGTGCTGGAGGACGGGCCCGAGGGCGGCTTCTTTCGCGGCACGGAGAACGGTCGGGCGGTGCACGGCGTCCAGCGCGCCACCCCGCCGGGCGAGGCCTTCTACGGTTTCGGCGAGCACACCGGCCCGCTCGAGCGCCGCGGCCGGACCATGGCCTTCTACAACACGGACGCGTACGACGCGCCAAGCGGCGGCTTCCGGCTGGACGCGGATCCGCTCTACCTCTCCATCCCGTTCTTCCTCGGACTGCGCGAGGGGCTCGCGTACGGCGTCTTCACCGACAACAGCTCGCGCCTGGGGATGGACATGGCGCAGGGCGCGGCGCAGCGCTACCGCGTCTGGGCGCGCGAGGGCGTGCTCGATCAATACGTGCTGGCCGGCCCGTCCATGGGCGAGGTGCTGCAGCGCTACGCGCGGCTCACCGGGGCGATGGCGCTGCCGCCGAGGTGGGCGCTCGGCTACCACCAGTCCCGCTGGGGCTACTCGCCGGACGCGCGGGTGAAGGAGATCGCCTCCGAGCTGCGGCGGCGCCAGCTGCCGTCGGACGGCCTCTGGCTGGACATCCAGCACATGCGCGGCTTTCGCTCGTTCACGTGGGACCCGGCCACCTTCCCAGACCCTGCGGGGCTCCTTCGCGATCTGGCCGCGCAGGGCTTCAAGACGACCGTCATCGTCGACCCGGGCCTCAAGCAGGACCCTGCGTGGGACGTGTACGCGCAAGGGCTCGCGGACGGCCACTTCCTCAAGGACCCGAGCGGGGCCGTCTACATCGGCAAGGTGTGGCCGGGAGAGGCGGCCTTCCCGGACTTCAGCGCGCCCAGGACCCGCGCGTGGTGGGGAGGGCTGGTCTCGCGCGCGGTGTCCGTCGGCGTGCGGGGCATCTGGACGGACATGAACGAGCCCTCCAACTTCGTGGACGGCACCGTGCCGGACGCGCTGGTGGGTGACGGGGACGGAGAGAAGGCCACCTTCGCCACGCTCCACAACGTCTACGCGCTCCACGAGGCGCAGGCCACCTACGAAGGGATGCTCGCCGCGGCGCCTGACCGCCGGCCGTTCGTGCTCACGCGCGCGGGCTTCGCCGGGAGCCAGCGCTACGCGGCGGCGTGGACGGGGGACGCGGTGAGCAGCTGGCAGACGCTCGCGCAGACGCCGGCCATGCTGATGAACCTGGGGCTCTCCGGGATGCCGTTCGTCGGCAGCGACGTGGGCGGCTACTCCGGGGGCTGCACGCCGGAGCTGTTCGCGCGGTGGATCCAGCTGGGCTCCATCTCGCCGTTCTTCCGCGGCCACGTCACCGAAAACGTGAAGGACCAGGAGCCGTGGGCGTTCGGCCAGGAGGTGGAGGACCTCAGCCGCGAGGCGATCTCTGAGCGCTACCGGTTGCTCCCATACCTCTACAGCCTCTTCGCGCTGGCGCATCAGACCGGGGCGCCGATCCTCCGGCCGCTCGTCTACGAGTTTGGGGCCGATGCCGCGGCCCTGCGGGTGGATGATCAACTGCTCCTCGGGCCGTGGCTGCTCTACGCGCCGGTGCTGCAGCAGGGCGCCACGCGCCGCAAGCTCTACCTCCCTGCCGGCCGCTGGTTCGAGCGCGGCTCGGGCGCGGTCTACGAAGGGCCGGCCACGATCGAGGTCGGCGTGACGCTCGCGGCGCTGCCCACGTTCGTGCGCGAGGGAGCGATCCTCCCGGTGGCGCCGCTCGCGCAGCACACCGGCGCGCAGCCCAGGGACGTGCTCGGCCTGGACGTCTACCCCGGCGCGGGCCCGAGCGCGTTCACGCTCTACGAGGACGATGGCGAGACCCCGGAGCACCTGGCCGGTCGGTTCGCGCGCACGCGGTACGCGCTGCAGGCGACGGCCGGCGGCGCCACGCTGACCGCCGCCGCGCCCGAAGGCAGCTACCCGCGGCCCGCGCGCCGGCTCACCGTGCGCGTGCTGCGCGTGGACCACGAGCCCACGCAGGTGATGCTCTCCGGCCAGCTGGTGGCGAAGCGCGCGAGCGCGGCGGAGCTCGCGGCCGGCGCGCCCGGCTGGCACTGGGACGCGAACGCGCTGGCGCTGCGCGTGGCCTTCGACGAGCCGGCGGGTTTCACGCTGGAGCTCGCGTACGACCGGAGCCTGGTCGCGCTAGCGCCGAAGGTGCGGCGCAGCTTCCGGGTGAAGCTGCCGCCCGGCACGCCGGCGGGGGAGATCTCCATCGCCTCCAACGCGAACGGCTGGCAGCACCAGCCGCTCGGAACGCGCGTGGGGGACGTGGTGGAGGGCACGCTGGAGGTCCCTCGCGGCGAGTGGTTCCTCTACAAGTTCACCCGCGGCGGCTGGCCGTCCGTGGAGAAGTGGCCCGGCTGCGTGGAGGCCACCAACCGGTACGCCTTCGGCGCCGCGGAGCCGGTGAAGGAGGATCAGGTCTTCCAGTGGGCGGATCGCTGCCCCTGAGTGGTCAGGCGAGCCAGAGCTCGGCGGCGGCGACTCCGAACATCTTGCGGAAGGTTCGGCTCAGGTGCGCCGAGTCGGAGAACCCCGCCGCATGCGCGGCCTTCGTCAGTGGCTGGCGCGCCGCGTAGAGCTCGAGCGCCCGATTGAGCCGGCGCCAGAGCAGGAACACGCGAAACGGCAACCCGGTCTGCTCGACGAAGACGTGCCGCGCGCGTCCGGGCGAAAGGCCGACAGCGGTGGCGGCGTCCTCCAAGACGATGGTTCCGCCCAGCCGGCTCTCGGCCCAGGCGATCATCCGCTGAACCCGAAAGTCGGTCGGCGCGGGGCTCGCTTCTCCTGCGAGGCCCGCGACGAACGCGCGACCCAGCTCGACGAGCGCGGCGTCCGAGACCTGGCGGCGTCCGGACGAGGCCCGCAGCGCCGCCCTCGCTTCCGCAACCAGCTGCTCGGAAACGGGCACCACGCTTCCGGCCTGGAACAAGGCAGCAAGCGCAGCGCGCCCGAGCCGCCCGTCCGGCTCGAAGAAGACGTGCGCCACGCTGCCCTGCAGCTCGAACGTGTGGCGCGTGTCCGGGGCGATCGCCACCGCGGCGCCGCGCACCCGGCGCCCGTCGGCTTCGAACGCGAACGAGCCGTCGAGCCCCACTGTCACCTGAATCGCATGGTGGGCGTGCGGCGACGTCTTTTCGGCCTTGGAGGAGACGGTGCTCATCAGCCAGAGGCTGCCGCTCTCCCAGCTCACGATGCGGCCTTTGGCTCGGCGCGCCATCGCCACACCTTAGCGCTCAATCGCGACGCAGCCTCTTCGTTCAATCGGCCGCGCGCGGTCGCTCGTACTGTGGCCGCTCCTCGCCACACCCAAGAAGGAGCACCACATGCGGTTTCTCATCCTCGGCGCCACCGGCAAGACGGGCACCCAGTTGCTGAACCTGGCCCTGCAGAACGGCCACCACGTCACCGCCTTCGTCCGCTCCCCGCAGAAGCTGCCCCAGGACCGCCCCGGCCTCACGGTGATCCAGGGCAGCCCCGCGGACGTCCCCGCCCTGGCCCGGGCCATGGCTGGCCACGACGCGGTCTTCTCGGCCCTGGCGCCGCGGATGGGCGAGATGTTCAGCGCCCCCTCCAAGCGCGGTTGGACCATGGCGGGCCACGCCGCGAACATCATCCAGGCGATGAAGCTCGCAGGGGTGAAGCGCCTGCTGGCCTTCAGCTCCGCGGGGCTCTTCCCGGGACAGAGCCTCTTCGTGCGGATGCTCAGCTTCCCGGTTCGGCACCACATGGCCGATCTCAAGGCGATGGAGGAGACCTACCAGGCCAGCGGCCTCGACTGGACGCTGCTGCGGCCAACCTGGATGGGAGGGGGCGAGAGCGAGGCCTACCGGGTGGCGACCGGCGCCTTGCCCGAGGGCTCCAAGGGGATGCACTTCCGCGGCTTGGCCAAGTCCATGCTGGATGCGGCAGCGGAAGGAAGTCACCGCTGGGAGCTGCTGGGCGTCGGACGTTGAACGCCCATGTCGTTGCCAAGCGTTTCGTAGCCCCTGCATTCAAGGCCGCCCGCCACCGCGCTCGTACTGTGTCGGGCAACACGAACAAGGAGCGCCACACATGAACCGCCTCATCCCCGCAGTGAAAATGCTGCTCGCCGCCGTGCCGCTCATCGGCTGCGGCACCCGCCTCGAGCCTCACGTCGCCGCGGTGAACGGCCTCGCGGTGGAGCTCGTCACGGCCGGCACCGGCGACACCACCGTCGTCTTCGAGTCCGGCCTCGGCTCCGACTGGACGGTCTGGGACGAAGCCGCGGCGGAGGTGGCGCGCACCAGCCGGGTATTCGCCTACTCGCGCCCCGGGTACGGGCGAAGCGGGCCCGCGACGACTCCGCGCGACGCCTCACACATCGTCGAAGAGCTGCGCGCGTTGCTGAGCGACCAGGGCTACCGGCCGCCGTACGTGCTCGTCGGGCACTCCTTCGGCGGCGCGTACATGGAGCTGTTCGCGAAGGCCCACCCCGACCAGGTCAGCGCCCTGGTGTTGGTGGAGCCGCGCCACCGGGACTTCACCACCGAGTGCGAGGCGCGCGGCATCAGCGGCTGCAGCATCTCCGCCAGCGTCGCGAAGACGCTGCCGCAGGTGCAGCAGGACGAGCTGGCCGCGTTCGCCGAAGTTTCTGGTGAGATTCGCGCCGCGGGCAGTCTCGGCCGCTACCCCGTACGGGTGCTGACCGCGACCTCCCACTTCCAGGGCGACGAGTGGGAGGTGCTGTGGCAGTCGATGCTCGGGTCGCTCGCGGCCGAGGCCGCCGACGGCAAGCAGCTCTTCTTCCCCGGCACCAGCCACAACCTCGAGGTGGAGCGGGCGCAAGACGTCGCCCGAATCATCCTCGAGCAGGTTCGCGCCCAGCACTGATCGGTAGGGGCAGGCCGAACGCAGCCAGGAGCAGATAGAGACGTTTCACAGCTGGGCTCCAAACCCTGAGGCGCCCGGCTCTCCATCACGCGCCTTTCGGTTGGGCCACTGTACCCAAGCAGCGACCGTGATTTCGAGGCGGACGGGCTCTGGCGATCAGCTGCGAGCCCGCGCGCTCCTCCGCACACGACGAGCACGAGCGAGCGCAGCGAGGATGGCCAGGGCCGCAACGGGCGACGCCGCGCCCTCCGCTGCGGTGCAGCCGGTTCGGGAAGCACCGCTGGCGATCGGCTCCTGCGCAGTCGAGTCGTTGAAAACGAGCTCCACCGGCGGAGCGAGCGTCGATTCGTTGCCCGCCCAATCCACCGCCCGGATCCCGACCCAATGGGCTGAGCCGCGAGGGATTGAGAATCCGCACAGCGAATTTCCGATCACCAGCATTCCTCCGCTGTTGATTGCGAGGCGCGGCTGCGAACCTGCGATCGAATCCGACGACACACCGAGGTAGACGTGAAACATGAGCTCGGTCGAGGGCGTCGCGTTGTCCGCGCCTGGGGGGAGCAGCACGCTGAAACCGGAGGTTGCACCGCAGCTCGACAGCGACTCGTCGTTGCTCGGTGGAGGGAGCGCCTCCACGGAGTGAACGGAAGAATCCTGAGGTGGAACGTCGTCTCGCGCTCCGCCTGTCCGAAAGCGCGAGAGCACCCGGTCCAGTTGGACCCCACCGTCCTCAGTCCGCACCGTCGTGGCGACTTCGTACTCATGGTCCGCGACGAGGAACTCCTTCGGCCGAAGCCGCATGTAGGTCGCGGGGGCGCTGCCGAGCATCGACAGCTGGGACTCGACGATTCGACCTTCTGAAAAGAGCGCGAGCTCGGCCGGCGCGTACCCCAAGCCAATGAACTTCACCTCGGCATTTAGCGGCACGCCTTGAGCACCGTCGCTTGGACTCGGCGCCCAGACGCCCGGGCACGAGCACGCCTCGGCCCTCTGGGATGACGCCGACAGCGCAAGACCAAGCGAACAAGAGACGAAGCACAGTGAGCGAGCCATACGCATGAGGAACCTCGGGAGCCTGAGGATAGCGCTCGACAAGGCTTGCAGACGAACCGGGCCGGTTTGCAGAGAACCCAGCCGAGGGTTCATCCTGATGGCGCTGCGCGAGGGGCAAGAGCGTTGGAGAAGCCATGTCGCGTCCGGGTGGCCTCATGACAATGCGCCTTTGGCTTGGTTGTTCCGCCCTCGTGCTGGCGCTTGGCTGCATGGGTGAGCCCGTAAGGACGCCGGCTCAGGACAAGGCCGCGCTGCAGGAGGATTCTCCGTCTCACGAGGAGCTCTGCCGGAGCCTCGCCCAGCAATACGCAGCGGCGCTCCCCCAGGCGCTCGTGTGTGACCCCGCATCAGAGGTCTGCAGTGAGACCCGCCCCGTCGCCGTGGGGCTCGTGGACGCCTCCGGCTCTCACATCCAGGGCCTCGCCCACTGCCGTGGCCCAGTCAACGGCGCCCGCACCGCCGTGCTGGACGGTTTGCTCCTCCAGTACCTCCAGGCCCGGTGCGAGCTTGGGGACCCGCCCGGCTGCCCCATGGAGATCCCCAATCCAGAGACGGGGAAGGTCCCTACGACCCCCTTCCCCTGCTACCGCCTCGCGGATGGCGGTGGAGCCTGCTACCCCTGACGCGGGGCTGGTCCAGCGGCCTGGAGTGACGGCAAGGCCAGCAAGGGCCGAATCGGCAGGTGAATCTCCAATCGACCTCGGTCGTCTGCGCGCCCATGCGCTTCGCCCTCGTCGGTGCTCTCGTCGTATCGCTCGGTTCGTCCTACGCCCACGCGCAGAACCGCGACCGGGGTCACCACCGCCGCGATCGCGATCGCCGGCAGCAGGGCACCACCGAGCTGAGCGCGCCGGAGATCTACCAGCTCGTCGCGGACGCCTACCGTCAGGTCCTGCGCCGGGAGCCGGAGAGCACTCCGGTGGCGGCGATCGAGTACTGGCAGCCGCGCTTGAGGGGAGCCAGCCGGTCCGAGGCCTGGATGATCATTACCAGCACGATGTACGCGAGCGACGAGTACAGGTGTCTCACAGGCGGCTGCGGGATGGCGGACGACGCCTTCAAGGCGCTGCTGAGGCAGCTCGCGGCTGCGCCGTTCCCTTCGGACCGCACCGGGCTG
Source organism: Myxococcaceae bacterium (assembly GCA_044229415.1). GTDB lineage: Bacteria > Myxococcota > Myxococcia > Myxococcales > Myxococcaceae > JBGATB01. Next base: position 251,433 of record JBGATB010000001.1, read on the forward strand.
GTCGAGCTGGCGGCGGCGAGCAACCGATTCTCCGTGACCCAGCTTGAGCAGATCGTCCGCGCGATGGTGTTCTCCAGCGAGCGGATACGCGCAGTGGAGGTGATCTGCCCGCGGCTGGTGGATCGCCAGAACGCCTTCATGCTCGACGGCGCCTTCTCGTTCCCAGGAGAGCGCGAACAGGCCCGGCGCCTCTGTCAGCCGTGAGCGGTGTTGCCTACCGGGCGCGGCCGCCAGCGCGCAGCGCGGCCAGCCCCACGAACGCCATCAGGACCCAGAACGCGGTGGCGCCGCCCGTCGCCGAGCAGCCGCCGACGCGCAGGTGCAGGCCGCTCTCGCTCTCCACCCCTGCGTCGGTCTCGGCCTAGCCTGCGTCTTCGCCGCCGGCATCCGGCCCAGCCTCCCCGCCGCCAGCATCGAGCCCCGCGTCTTCGCCGGCGGCGCCCGCATCGCTTCCGCCATCCTGCACGGGCGGGCCCAAGGTGATGATCAGCGGCGCGGAGATCAGGAGGTCCGAGTGCGTCGCGGTCAGCTGCAGCATGCCCACGCCCGTGCTCCGCACGTAGAGCGTGGCCGTTGATTGGTTGACCGGGATCTCGGTGACCCCGAGCGGCTGTGAGCACGCCGCGTCCGAGTGGACCGTGGCGGCCGGGCCGCTCTGCATGAAGCCGAGATCCAGATTCTCGTCCGCGGGGGCGGCCGCTCCGATGGAGCTCACGGTGGTGACGGTGAACGGCACGCAGTCACCCGCCATCGCCGTGCCCGGCCCCGAGCGCGCGGGCCTTCATTGGCCCAGAAGTCTACGTCGGGCCTGGAGCCCACCCCACCCTCCCCGTACGGCGAGGTGTGGCTGCGCACTCTCAGTGCCGGAAACACCAGCCTCCCGCCGGAGCGGCCCGACTTTCGTACGGGTAAGGCCCGCAGCGGGCACCGCCATAGTAGGCGTCGCTCGTGCAGGACCGGCCGCTCGGACAACCCCCGCCGTTGACGCCGCCGCACACAATGGGCCGACAGCCGCCGATGCCGCCGTCCCCGGGGAGCTCACAGATGCCGGCCCGCACCCCGCTCTCGCAGTCCGCATTGGTGGAGCAGCTCGGCACGCACCAACGCTCGGACTGCGGTTCGCCGCCGTCGGTGCTCGGGCGCGGCGGGCCGGCAACGCAGGTGCTCCCGTTGGGGCAGGCCACCACGCTGCAGTCCCGCGTGCACGCCTGGGTCGCCTCGGGGCTCGCGTAGTAGCTGCTCGCCTGCGCGGTGACGGTTCCGCATGCGAGGCCGGCCGAGCACTGGCTCGCCGACGAGCAGGGCGCGCCGAGGCCTCCGTCGACCAGGGCCGGTGGCTGCGGCACGGGGTCTGCGTTTCGAGCCGCGCAGAGCTGAGGACCGCAGGCCAGCGCGGCGACGGAGGCGATCGCGCCACAGGCAAGCGCGAGGAGACGGTGGTGGTGTCGCATCGGGAAGGACTCCGGGGGAGAGGAACGCCCCATGGCTGAGCAAGCGCCGCGCCCGGCTACGCGGCGCGGAAGATCAGCCACTTCCGCGCCGGGCGGCCGCGGCGGGGCCCGTGGCTGCCTCGGAAAACCGTTGGAGCACGTCAGCGCACGCGTGGGAACAGGTCGGCGCGCAGCTCGAAGGCGCGGTCCGGGAAGCGGTGGAGCTTGTCGCCTTCAACCACCTTGAGCGTGCGCTTGGTCACGAAGTCGAAGAGCAGCGGGTTGTGGCGGTCGATCTCGTTGAGCCACTCGCGCTCGGCGGAGGTGAGGTAGCCGAGCTCTTCGAGCTTGCCGGTGCGCACCAGCGCGTTGATCGCCGGCAGCGGGTAGTCGCTCCCGTTCACGAGCTGGCCGTGGAGCTCCTCGCGGGAGAGCAGCGTGCGCAGCGGCCCTTCGCACCGGTTCACCTGCACCAGCGCGGAGAGGTCCGCGAAGAGCTGCCCCTTCGCGCGCGGCTCGGCCGCCATCCGCAGGAAGAGGTCGAAGTTGGGCACCAGCGGCTTGGCGTCTCCGGGCGCGTCGAGGTCCTCGCCCTCCCCCAGGCTCCCAGCGTGCGCGACGATCACCTTCACGCCCGCGTCCAGCGCGCGCCGCAGCCGCAGCGGGTTGCCGAGCTTCTGCATCTCCTCGGCCTCGACCGCCTTCTCCTCTCCAGCGTGGGTGATCAGCGGAATGCCCAGCGCCGCCATCTTCGCGTAGAGGGCGTCGCAGCGCGGCGACGCGGGATCCATCTGCTGCGCGTTGGGCAGCCACTTCATCGCCACCGCGCCGCCCTCCGCCGCCTTCTCCAGCGCCTCCACCGCGTCCTTGCGGTAGGGGTGGATGGAGGCGCAGGCCAGGAAGCAGTCCGGGTACTCGCGGGCGAGCTTGAGGACGTACTCGTTGGGCGTGTGGAACTCGCTCTGCTCCGGCGAGGGCGTCCCGTCCTCGCGGTGCACCTGGTCGAACGCGAGCGCCAGCGCCCGGCCGTGGCGCTTCTGCGAGCGGATGCGGTCCACGAGCGCGGCGAGGAACTGCGCGTCGCCCTGCTTCTCGTCACTGACGCCCGCCGCCGCGCAGTAGACGGAGAACTTCACGTAGTTGAGCAGGTGCGGAAAGGCGCCGCTCATCTTCGGGTTCACGTAGCAGCCCGAGCCGCTGCCGCCCGTGCCCACGATGTGGACGTGCGTGTCCAGCACCCGCGCGGGGTCGAGCCCCTTCCACGCGGCGTCGATCAACGCGAGCGCCGCGGCCGAGAGCGGTCCGTCTGGCGGCGCTGGGCGGGCGAGCCGGGGGGCGCCAATCCGCAGCGTCGCCAGCAGGCCCGCCGCCCCGATCCCGAACACCACGTGCCTGCGGCGCATGGCGGGAGTGTAGCGGAGTGGACCGCCCGGGCGGAGGTGTCGCGCTCGCCGGCTTGGCCTACTCTTGGCGCCGTCCATGCCGCTGAAGGCCCGCCGCTACATGACGCGGTTTACCTGCATCGCCGAGCGCTGCAGCGACACCTGCTGCCGCGGGCTCACCATCCCGCTCACCGCGCGGGATGCCCGGACGCTGAGCGCCACCCTCACCTCTCCCGCGGATCGCGCACAGCTGGAGGCAGCGGTGGACCCGAACGCCGCCGCGCTGCGGCCGCGCGCGGATGGGCACTGCGGCTTCCTGGACTCGGAGCGCCTCTGCTCGCTGCAGCGCCGCTTCGGCGCGGCGACTCTGCCCGAGGCCTGCGCGCTCTTTCCGCGCGTGCTCACCTCCGCCGGCGGCGTGCTCCAGCTCTCCGGCTCGCTCGGCTGCCCCGAGGTGGCGCGGCTGCTGCTGGAGCCGGACGCGATGGCGCTCGATGAGGCGGACGAGGCGCCGCTGAAGGACGCGCCCTTCGCGGCGCTGGATGCTCGAGCCGCGGCGCTGCGCGAGGCCGCGGGCGCGCTCGTGACGGACGCCGACCGCCCGCTGCAGGAGCGCGTCACCCTGCTCGCGTTCCTCGCCCATGAGCTCGCGGTGGACGAGGTCCCCTTCGAAAAGCTGCTCGAGGCCTTCGCGCGCAAGGACGTGCGGGACGCCTTCGCCGAGCGCGCACAGGCGCTGCGCTCGAGCGGCGCGCTGGCAGCCTCGCTCGCCTTCTCGCTGCTGCGCGCGTGGCAGACGGCGGCGCACCCGCCGCAAGCCGCCTTCGCCCGTGAGGTGCTGCAGCGGTACGGCGCGGGCGGCGGGGAGCTGGATCCGTCCGCGCTTGTTGAGCGCGCGACAGAGCTCGAGGCCGCGCTCGAAGCGCCGGAGCGCGCAGCGCTCGAGCACGCCCTCACCCGGATGGCCGAGCACGCGCTGGATCGCCGGCCTTTCTCCGCTGAGGCCGCGCAGCGCACGGTGCTGGAGCTCGCGGCGCACCTGGCCATCGTCCGGCTCTGGCTGCTCGGCGCCGGCCCACCGGTCACCCCGAGCCCCTCGACTCTGCTCGGGACAGGCTTCGTCGAGGGGCGCGCGCTCGCGCTGCAGCTGTTCGCCAAGTACGCGGCGCCGCGGCTCGGCTGGGAGGTGCTCGCTCCGGAGGACCGCTCGCCCCAGGCGCTGCTCGGCGCGACCGCGGTCTTAAGCACCTCGTAGCTCGGGCAGTTGCCGTCCTGTTCACCTCGAGCGAAGTCGAGGGGCGAGCGTAGGGGAGTGGGGCCAAAGTCGAGAGGCGGCAACGCCCTTGGCACGAGCGGCCTTTAGGAGCAGAGGGGCTAAAGGCCGCGTTCCACAGTGCACGCATGTACCCCGCGGTGGTGCGGTCCAACCGCGGCGGGTTGCACAGACACACTCGTACGCAGCGGGCGCTCGCCGAGCCGCTCATTGTGGAGCAAGCAGTGCCCTACAGGGGCATGAACGCTCCACAGTGCGATCGCCCACTGCGGTCGCGAGGGCTGGGCAACCCACCGCGGTTGGACCGCACCACCGCGGGGTACATGGGTGCGCTGTGGAACGCGACCTCTAGCCCCTCTGCTCCTAAAGGCCGCTTGTGGGCACGGGCGCATTGCCGCCCCTCGACTACGTGCCTACGGCCCTACGCTCGGGGTGAACGGGGGGAGCGCTCCCGGGGTGAACGGAGGGATCGAGGAACGAGCCTCGGCGGCCGCTTCCCGTTGCGCACGCTGGTGAGCACCGGCGCATAGGCCAGCTCCTCGCCGGAGTCAGCGGAGCGCAGGCACAGGCCGCCGCGGCTCATGTCCCCGCGGCCGACGAAGTCGGTGGGAAACACCAGCCGCTCGCCGAAGACGGCGCCGAGCACGTCCACGTACTTCCCGGACGCGACCGAGCCCATCAGCACCACCTCGCACGCCTCGCCGCAGCGGCGCAGCAGCCGCCGGCAGTCGCGCTCCAGCGGCTCCCGGTACTCCGGGTTCTGGGCGTCGATCTCCGAGTCGCCGAACGCCAGGAGCCGCTTGCGCGTCATGGGCTCTTCGGGCGCGAGCAGTCCGGCGTTGCTGGTGATGATCCAGATCCCCTGCTCGCCTTGAGGCGGCGCCGCGAAGCGCCGCGCGTAGGCGAGCTTGCCGCGGAAGTAGAGCCCGGAGAGGAAGGTGAACACCTCGCCCAGCGGCGCGCCGGCCCGGGTGCGGATCTGCCGCGCGAGCGGAAACTGCGCCTCCTCCCGCAGGAGGATCCGCGCGCGTTCTCCGCCGGGGTTTGCGGGCGAGAGCAGGAAGAGCCGATTCATCCCGTTTGGCTTCTACCACCACTTTCCAGTGCTCAACGCTGCAGGCCCGCGCCGCGAAGCCTAAGCGCCCGCCCTCCAAGGCAGCGCGGCCGGTCGGTCAGAGGCCGTCCCTACCTTCCTCCATGGGCCTGGGCCACTTCGGCGCAGCGTCCTGCCTGGCGCTGCTGTTCGCGCAGGCAGCGCTGGCGCAGGTGTTCGTGCTCCCGCGGCGCGCGGGGAAGACGCCGGTGCGGACCTACTCCTTCGAGTGGCGACACGTGGACATCCTGGTGGGCCCGGAGGCCGACACCACGGGTGCCGGCGCGGACGGGCCCCCCTCGACGAAGCCCGTCCCGAGCGGAGTCGAGGGGCTCGGGGTGAACGGACCAGCCGCGCTCCCCCACCCAGCGGAGGAGGAGCTGGCCACCGGCCTCACCGAGCGCAGCGGCGGGGTCCGGCTCTACTTCTACGAGCGGGAGCGGCCGATCGCCGCGCGCGCCGCCGCGCAGATCTCCCGCTCCTACCGCTACCTCTCGGAGCAGTTCCACTACGTCCCCAACCGCACGCTGCCGTACGTGCTCTACAGCAGCTACGGCGAGTTCCTGCAGACCAACCTCTTCCCGCTCTCCGAAGGGACGCTCGGCGTCACCTCCACGCAGGGCGACTTCCGGCTCACGCTCCCCTACTTCGGAGACGACCGGCTCTTCGAGGACGTGAGCACGCACGAGATGGCGCACCAGTTCACGCTCCAGAAGGTCCGCACCTACGCGCGCCGCGCGAAGGCGGGCGGGAACCCGCTGGACGCGGTCCCGCTCTGGTTCGTGGAGGGGCTGGCCGAGCTCTACGCCAAGCGCGGCCTGGACGACGAGGCGAAGCTGCTCGTCCGCGACCTGCTCCTCAACCCGGACGTGCAGCGCGGCTACGCGCTGGTGGACTTCTTCTCCGAGGAGCCGCTCAACTTCCTGTGGATCTACAAGGTGGGCCAGGCGCGCTGCGCCTTCCTGGAAGCGGAGTACGGCGCCGGCACGGTGCAGCGGGTGCTCGAGGCCTCGCCGCTGCTGGTGAAGGGCGGCGGCTGGTTCCGCGACGCCGAGGTGAAGGACTTCAAGGCGCTGCTCACCCGGCTCACCGGCGACACGCCGGCGGTGCTGGCGCAGAAGTTCGAGCGCTGGCTCAAGCGCGGCGCCTACGACACGTTCCTCCAGGCGAAGCAGGACCCCACCACCGCGCTGCGCGAGCTGCGCGAGCCGGACGGCGGCGAGGCGCTGGAGGACGTGGACACGCTCGCGGTCTCGCCGAATGGAGAGCTGCTCCTGGTCCGGACGATGGACCGCACCACGGGGGTGAGCTCGCTGAAGCTGCTGGACCGGCGCGACCCGGCCACGCAGGTGGTGGTGGCGCGGGACGGCGTCCCCGGCACCGAGTCCCTCCACGCCGTCTTCGGCCGGAACTTCGCCCTCACCGACAAGGCCTTGGCCTTCATCGCCGAGGCGAAGGACCGGGACGTGCTCTACCTCGTCCCCTTCGAGCACACGCTGGCGCCGCGCGAGCGAGAGGAGGACGAGCGCCCAGAGCCGCTGCCCAAACGCTCGGCCTACGAGGCCTCGTTCTCGCTCGGACACCGCACCGCCTACCGCCTGAGCCGCCGCGGCGTGCTCGCCGCCACCTCGCCGGCGTTCTCGCCGGACGGCAGGCAGGTGGCGTTCGTGGGGATGAGCGAGGACGGGCAGCGGGACGTCTGGGTGCTGACGCCGGGCGCGGACGCCACGTTCACGCTCGCGCGCGCCACCTCGGACCTCTACGCCGAGCGCCACGTGAGCTGGGGGCCGCGCGGGATCGTCTACACCTCGGATGCCACCGAGCACGGCCGCTTCAACCTCTTCCAGGTGGTGCCGGGCGAGCCACCGGTGCGGCTCACCACGGAGGCGGTGGACTGCACGGACCCGGTGGCGCTGCCGGACGGCCGGCTCTTCTTCGTGGCGTACGACGATGGGCGCGCGAACCTGCAGGAATACGTGGACGGCGAGGTGGTGCGCCGGACGGACCTCGCCACCGGGCTGATGGACCCGCACCCCGGGCCTGACGGCACGCTCTGGGCGCTGCACCACCGCGGCGGGCGGCGCTGGCCGGTGCAGCTGCCGCCGGAGGCGCTGCTCTCGCTGGACGCGCGCGCCCAGCCAGAGGGCGGCGCCCCGCGGCCGCTCCCCGAGGAGCCGCTCGACGCCGCCGAGCCGTACCGGGAATACGCCGTCCGCAACTGGCAGCTGGGCCCGGCGATGGGCTACTTCGGCGCGAGCGGCCACGGCGTGGTGGGCGAGCTGGTGGGCTCCGCGAACGACCGGCTCAACAACCACGCGCTGCTGCTCAGCGTGGCCGTGCTCGGCACCTTCGAGGCCACCGAGGGCTACCTGCTCTACCTCAACCAGGAGCGGCGGGTGACGTGGGCCGTGGGGCCCTTCCAGTCCCTCAACTTCCGCAATGACCCCACCTTCCCGGGGATCCCCCTGCAGTTCACCTCCGTGGAGCGCTTCTGGGGCCTCACCTCGCTCGTGCGCTACCCGTTCGACGAGTTCCTCTACGCGCAGGCGGAGCTCGCGGTGGGCGGCGCCAATTACTTCGTCACCCCGTACGACCGCTCGCTGCTGGAGGAGCCGGCGCTCAGCGGCGGGGACTGGGGCGACCTCTATCCCGCCTGGCGCGAGGCCAACGCGGGCACGCGGCTGCAGACGCAGGTGACCGCGCGGCTGGGCTACGACACGCTGCTCGTCCATCCGCTCTACGGGCCGCTGAGCGGGACGTCGCTGCTCCTGGAGAACGTGGTGGGCGTGCAGCCGCTCAACCGCGGGGTGTTCGGCAACGTGCGGCTCGACGCCCAGCGCTACCTGCAGCTCATCGGCCGCTCGCACCTGGTGCTGCGCGCGGGCGCGGGCACGGCCTACGGCGGCAAGCTCGCCCGCCCGTACTACCTCTCCAGCTTCGATACCCTGCGCGGCGCGCGCTTTGGCGACACGAACTGGCTGCTCGGCCGCCACTACGGCTTCTCGGCCGCGGAGCTCCGCGTCCCGTTGGATGTGCTGGTGCGGGTGGCCTTCCTCTCCAACGTGGAGGCGGTGGGCGGGTTCGACTTCGGCGGCGTGGGGGACTCGGTGGGCCTGGCCTGGGAGCACCGGGTGCTGGACGGCGTGCTGGGCGTGAACCTGGGGCTGGGCCCCTTCCTCTTCCGGCTCCACTTCGCGCACAACATCGACACCGGCGCGCCCGCGGGGGTGCCCGCGCAAGGTTGGGTGACGAACTTCTCCATCCGCATCGCCGGGCTGGAGGGGCTGCTCGGCGCGAAGCGCGAATCCCGCTTCAGGGAGGTCGAGCATTCCGCCTGGCGCGGCGTTAGTGTGTCCCCGCCATGAACATCCCCCTCGTGATCGAGCAGACGCACCGCGGCGAGCGCGCCTACGACCTCTACAGCCGGCTCCTCAAGGACCGCATCATCATGCTGGGGACCCCGGTCAACGATGATGTCGCCAACATCATCACCTCGCAGCTGCTCTTCCTGGAGTCCGAGGACCCGGACAAGCCGATCAGCCTCTACATCAACTCGCCGGGCGGCTCGGTGACGGCCGGTCTGGCCATCTACGACACCATGCAGTACGTGCGGCCGCCGGTCTCCACCATCTGCGTGGGCCAGGCCGCCTCCATGGGCGCGCTGCTCTTGCTCGCTGGGGCGGCGGGCAAGCGCTTCGCCCTCCCCAACAGCCGGATCATGCTGCACCAGCCGTCCGGCGGCGCGGAAGGTCAGGCCACCGACATCGAGCGCCACGCGCGGGAGATTCTGCGGCTCAAGGCGCTGCTCAACGGGATCATCGTCAAGCACACCGGCCACCCCATCGAGCGGATCGAGAAGGACACGGACCGCGACTACTTCATGGGCGCCACCGAGGCCCGGCAGTACGGAATCATCGACGAGGTGGTCGAAAAGAAGTAGCTGGCTCCTCGTGATGCGCATCGCGATCATCGGCGGCGGCCCGGGCGGTTACGAGGCGGCCTTGGTGGCGGCGCAGCTCGGCGCGGAGGTGACGCTGGTTGACCGCGACGGGCTGGGCGGCGCCTGTGTGCTGTGGGACTGCGTCCCCTCGAAGACGCTGATCGCCATGACCGAGCCCACCAAGGGCGGCGCCCCGCCGGTGGGGCCGCTCCAGGGCGGCGTCCAGCTGCGGGAGATGAACGCGCACATCCGCTCGCTCGCGAGCGCCCAGTCGCAGGACATCGGCGCGCAGCTGGCTCGGGAGAAGGTGCGCGTGCTGCAGGGCACCGCGCGCTTCCTCGAGCCGCGCAAGCTCGCGGTCACCGCGGCGGACGGGAAGGTCAGCGAGCTCACCGCGGACGTGGTGCTGATCGCCACCGGCGCGCACCCGCGCGTGCTCCCCGGCGCGGAGCCGGACGGCGAGCGGATATTGACCTGGCGCCACGTCTATGACTTGCCCGCGCTCCCGGAGAAGCTGATCGTCGTCGGCTCGGGCGTCACCGGCGTGGAGTTCGCCAACGTCTACCAGACGCTCGGCTCGTCCGTGACGCTCGTCTCCAGCCGGGACCGGGTGCTCCCGTCTGAGGACCCGGACGCCGCCACGCTGCTCGAGGAGGTCTTCCGCCGCCGCGGGATGACCGTGGCCAACCGCGCCCGCGCGGCCGGCGTGGTCCGCTCGGGCAATGGCGTGAAGGTGACCCTCACCGACGGGCGCGTGCTGGAAGGGACGCACTGCCTGCTCGCCGTGGGCTCGGTGGCGAACACCGCCGGCCTGGGGCTGGAGACCGTGGGCGTGCGTCTGACGCAAGGTGGCCACGTGGAGGTGGACCGCGTCTCGCGCACCAGCGTGCCGGGCATCTACGCCGCGGGCGACTGCACCGGCGTGCTGATGCTCGCCTCGGTGGCGGCGATGCAGGGGCGGATCGCCATGTGGCACGCGCTGGGCGAGGCGGTGACGCCGCTGCGGCTCTCCACCGTCGCCGCGAACGTCTTCACCGACCCGGAGATCGCCACGGTGGGCATCTCCCAGAAGGACGCGGACTCCGCGCGCGAGAGCGTCCAGACCCTGAAGGTGCCGCTCGCCACCAACGCCCGGGCGAAGATGCAGCGGATTACGGACGGCTTCGTGAAGCTCTTCTCCCGGCCCGGGAACGGCACGCTGGTGGGGGCCGTCATCGTGGCCCCGCGCGCCAGCGAGCTCATCCTCCCGCTCTCCATGGCGGTGCGGCTGGGGCTCTCGGTGGATCAGATCGCCAACACGTTCAGCATCTACCCCTCGCTGACCGGCTCCATCACCGAGGCCGCGCGCCGGTCCATGGACGGCTCAGAGGACTGACCAAGCACCAAGCCCAGCGGGACCGGCTCAAGCGGTCGTGGCGCGTTCAGGCCTCCGGGCCAGCCGGCTCCGGAATCCCGAAGGCAGCGCGGACGGCATGCTCCATCCGAAGTATCTGTTCGTCCGACTGGCGAGCGAAGTGGTGCCGCTTTGCGCGCGACAGCCGGCCGCCGTTCTTCGCGACAACTTGGATGAAGAGGTTCATGAGGCGATCCGGAAGGTCCGTCACCTCCTCGATGCCTGCCTTCGCCTCCCGGTACCGGCTTACGAACTCGAGCTCGCTTCGTAGCTCGGTTCGTACTGTCCGCTCCGTCCACCGCGCCAGATCCTCCGCCACGCGGGTGTAGTCGATGTAGCGGTAGAGGGGTGCCGTTTGGTTGCGAATGGCGATCTTCCCGTCCTCTTCCTCGTCGTATTCAACAAAGCGCATCAGCGGCTTCGAGATGGACTCGAGTGCCGAGTCGTACTCGCCCCGACGCTGAAGAATGACCGCCGAGACTGGCAGGACCACGTCCTTCGGGGTGAACTTCGCTCGCGAGAGCACCCTATGGATGAGCAGCCGATGAATCCTCCCGTTCCCGTCGGAGAACGGATGAATGAAGACAAAGCCGAATGATACGGCCGCCGCTTGGACGATTGCCGGCACCCCAGGGCCCGCCATGCGGGCGAAGGAGCGAGCCCATCCCTCCATCATTGCCGGTATGTCCTCGTGCCGCGGCGCGACGTAGTGGATGTACTGCCGTACGAGGTCCAGCTGTTCTGCGATGTAGACGGGCTCGGCGCGGTAACCGACCGCCTCGGAGCCCGGCAGGACAATCGCATTCTGAAGTCGGGTGAGCTCCGCCTCGTCGAGGCGCGCTCCATCGTCGACGCGGCTGAGCAACTCGACGAAGCGTGCGGCCCTCTGATGGTCGGGAGTTTCGCCTTCGATCTTGAACGAGGAGCGCGTCTCCTTCGTGTAGAGGTAGTTGACCGCCCTCCTGAGGATCTCCGGCTCGTAGCTGCGAACGAGCTGCGCAGCCTCCTCGTCCAGCTTCAAGCGCGTGAACGTCTCCAGCGTGTCAGTCCGCCGAACGGTCGGGCAGAACTCGCGGTTGCCTAGCAAGTTGTCCTCAACCCGATGCCGGCGACTTCGCTCGGGCGGGGCCGTGTAGTAGCGACCTGGGTCAAGGAGCTCGACGTAATTGCCGGAGCCCGCGTCCGGGACATCCAGTGTTCGCGCGGTGAGCAGCTCGTAGAGGAACCAGGCTCGGCGCCCATACTGGCTCGTCGGTCGCGCTCGCACCCACCGCTGGAGCTCGTTCGAAATCTCCTCGCGCTCCGATGATTCAAAGCACCGCGCGAGAACCTCGAGATCGACACCGTCGTACTTCAGCGCGAACTCAAGCTGCTCGCTTGCGGTGGCTGCCGGTCGATAGGAAGCGGGGTAGATGACCCGCGTTCGACCGTCAAACTTCTCCTCACGCGGGCGTACCTGCTTCGCCGCAATGAAGGAAACATGACTTCGCGGCGGAACCGGCAGGCCTAAGCGGTGAATGAACCAGGCATACCCGGCAGGCTCGGTTCCCGCCGGAATCTCCAGCCAAGCCGGCTGCTGAGAGGTAGTCAGACGGGCGCTCCGGAATCGTTAGGCCTGCTTGGAAATGATTACCATTTAGGCCAAGCGGAGCAAAATCGTTCAATCTGGGTCAAGAACCGCTTAGAATGGCAAGAAAATAGTTAGGAATCGTCATCTCGGTTAAAAACCGAGTAGACACGCTCCCTACTCGGCTCGCTAGTCCACCCAGGGACGCGCCTGCTTCACGACCAGTCGGCCTGCGCGGTCGATCTTGAACTCCAGGTCCATGGCGAACGTGGTGTCCGACGCAGGGCGCCCGTAGAGCCGCTTGAAGTGGTCCTGGATGCGATCCATGGCGCGGGTGAGCTCCGCCGTCTGCGCGCGGGTGAGCACCGTCTGCCCGGACGGCTTGAGGCTGGAGTGGCGCAGGAACTGGGTCTCGTACTCGCCGCGCTCGCCGATGGCGGAGATGAGCAGCTCGTCCGGCGTGGCGTTGGGGTCGGGGTTGGTGACCAGGCTCTCGCCGACCTGGACGTTGACGTAGTGGCCGCGCCAGGTGGGCTCGTAGATGTTCTTGGTCACCGCCACGCCGTTGGCGACCTCGTCGTCGAAGTTGGGGTGGACGAGGACGCCCATCGCCGCCGAGAGGTGATCGATCCGGTGGAACTCGCGCTCCTCGAAGGCGCGGTAGTTCCAGAGCGACGCCCAGACCTGCTTCACCGTGGAGCCGAGGTTGCCTTCGTCCGGGCGGTGCGTGAACGAGTCGTAGAGGCCGGCGCCGTTGAAGCCCTGGAGGTCCTCGTTGTTGGTGGAGGAGCGGCAGCGGATGCCCATCCCGGCGGGCATCTGGCGCTGCAGCGCCGTAATCTGCGCGGCCAGCGCGGTCGGGATGGGCGCATCCCGCAGGCGGCGCTGGAACTGGCCGAGCCGGCGCTCGCGGACCGCCGGGTCCCTCTGGAAGGACGGGTCCGCCATCATCCGCCGGGCCTCCTCGTAGAGGCCGTTCGCCTTCATGAAGTCGTCGTAGAAGGAGAAGGGGATCGCGAACCCGTCCGGCACCGTCTGCGGGCCGAGCAGCCGCCGCAGCTCGCCGACGTTGGCCGCCTTCGCGCCCACCGAGCGCGCGTCCCGGAAGCCGAGCGCGTCCACGTCCCGAATCTGCCGCACGGTCAGGTCCCGCGGCGCCGTCTGCGGCGTCTTCGGGCGCACCTTCTCCAGCCACGCGTCCGCCTCCGCCGCAGTCGCCCCGCGGAGCTGCACGCCGTCCGGCGTCACCTGGTAGCGCACCAGCTTGCCGATGAACGGGGCCACGCGTGGGTCGGTGGACGCATTCTTGAGGTACGCGTTCGGCGTGTCGTTCTGCTTCGCCTTGAGGTTGATGTGCGAGAGCGGCGTCTGCGGCGTCTCGGTGAGGATCCCGCCAACGTGGGAGATGTCGTTGGGGATGGACTTGAAGATGACCACGTCCCGGACGCTGGGGGGACGGCTGGCCGCCGCGCCGTCCATCAGCCGCAGCACGCCGTAGCCTTCGCCCAGGTTGAGCGGGCTGAACGAGACGTTCTTGAAGAGCTCGGTGGTGGAGAGCGAGCGCACGCCCAGCCGCTGCAGCTGGGACTGCTCGGTGCGGAAGAGCGCCTCCTGCGTGTCTCCCGCCGGGTGGTAGCGCAGCTGACCCGCCGCGAACGGCATGGCCTTGGAGATCGCGTTGAAGGCCAGCCCCACGTGCCGCGCCTTCACCGGGTCGGTGGGCCAGAACTCGAGCGTGTAGAGCCCGCGCTGGCCGTTGGTGCCCTCGAAGTTGTCGTGGGCGACCAGCGTGCCGGCCAGGTTCTTCCGCCCGTCCCGGAAGTACGTGAGGGCGTCGAACTGCTGGCGGGTGATGGGCATCCCCAGCACCTTCGACGCGAAGTCGTAGTGGTACTGAGAGTTGTTGCTGTTCACGAAGTAGAGGCTGGGGTTGGGGCCGTCCACGTCGGTGATCAGGAACTTCATCGCGCGCGTGCCGACCACGCCCGCTACGTCATCCCGCTTGGCGAGGACCTCGAAGGTGCGGCGGTCCGGCACGGTCCGCGCGCCTTGGGAGAGCGGCAGGGTCGCGGTGTCGCGCGCGGCCCAGAGCGCCGACGCCGGGGCGCTGGCGAGCCGCGCCGAGCTGTCCGCCGCCGGGCTGAGCACCGGCCCGCTCGGGCCCATGGCCGTGTCCAGGCTGCTAAGCCCATCATCCGCGCTGGGCGCGGCGGTGACCGGCGGCGCGGCGCGGGCGTTGGAGGTGGAGGGACCCTGCGCGGGCCCGGAGACGTAGGGAGAGTCGATTCGACGAATGGAAGACATGCTGTCGTTTTCCGGCTGACGGGGCACTCTGGTGCGTCACTTCCGCTTTCGCAGCGGATGAGAGCGGCGTCGGCGTTCCCTCGAGGGTTCAGCGGGTTGACGGAACCGGACCCGCCGGGCCAATCCTCTCCACATGCGTCTACTGCTCTGTGCCGCCCTTGCCCTCGCCCTCACTTCTTGCGCATCCGCCCGCTCCCGGCGGACGCACTACGCCACGGACGCGGTCCAGCCGGTGCAGATGGGCTACGCCCAGGTGGGCGAGGGCTCCGAGCGTGGAGTGCTCCCTTCGGAGATCGACCCCGGCGTGCTGCGGGACGAGGCACGGCTGCTCAGCTACCAGGATCAGACCTGCATGGAGCTGCACATGCGGACGCCCCGCGGCTTCGACGAGCCGCTGGAGATGCGGGAGCTCAACTGCTGGTTCGACGGGGACGAGCTCCCCGCGCAGGTCCGCGCGCAGTCGGAGCCGCGGCAGCAGGACTACCCGTTCACAGGCGATCCTCCCGCGCTGGAGATCGCCGGGCACCACGGCTGGTTCAGCATCGCGCTCGGGCCCGGTCAGCCGCGCGTCTTCCACGTGGTGGAGCGGGACGTGACGCTGTGCTGCCCGGGGCGCGGGCAGACGGAGGCGGAGGTGGTCGTGAAGAGCCGGTGGCGCGGGGGCGGCCCGTTCTACAAGCTCGGGTTCAAGTGGGAGCTCGCGCCGGTCGCCGCGCCCTCGGCGCCCCCGGCCGCGACTCCCTAGGACCGGCGCTTGTTTGACCTCCGAGGGCTGGCCTATGAAGGCGCATGGCCAAAGGTCAGGGTGAGCGGCGGGTAGGGGTGGCTGAGCGGCGGTTCGAGGTGCTCCTGGAGAACATCCAGGAGCAGAACCGGGCGACGATGGAGGCAGTCCTCGGGCTCCGAAGAGAGCTGCATGAAGGGCTCAAGAGCCTCGAGCAGCGCCTGGCTCTGCGGATTGAGGCGCTCGAGTTCGCGGTCCGGAAGCTCTCCGAGGACGTGAAGAAGAACTCCGAGGACATCGCCGTGCTTCAGCGGCGCGTCGACGAACTGGCCGACGTGCTCCGCAAGAAGCCCGACGAGGAGCAACTGCGCGCGCTCGAGAAGCGCGTCACGAGGCTCGAGGAGCGGCTCGGCCTGTAGTGATGCAAGTGGAGGGTTCGGGCACCCGATGAGGACGACCTTCGCCGCCGCGCTGGTGTCCGCCCTCTTCGGGTTGGGCTGCTGGGTGGCGCTGGAGGATCCTGCCGCCCGCGCCTGCGACGCGACCCACCCCTGCCGCTCGGGCGAGCGCTGCGTGGCCGCCCGCTGCAGCGCGGCGCCGGTGGACGGCTGGAGCCAGGGGCTCCACGGGTTCGACCTGGCCACCACCACGCCGGGCGGCGCGGTGCTGGTGGACTTCGCGCGGGAGAACCGGCTGCTCGCCTTCTTCGTCCCGCAGGCGGCCGTCCCGCGCGCCTACGAGGCCGCCACCCAGCACCTGCCGCGCGAGGCGAGCGGCCGCGTGGGCGGGAAGCTGACCTTGCCCCTGGGGGCCTCGTTCAGGGGAAGGCTCGCCTTCCTCCAGCTCGTCACGGACTCGGGCGCGGTCCTCCTGGAGGTGCGGCTCATCCACGAACCGCCGCTCAGGTCGCTGCACCTGTCGGTGGATCCCAACGTGCTGCAGCCGGATCCGGTGATCAACGGGCTCTCGGACGACACCTTCCCGCCGGTCGCGCAGCTCTTCGCCCCCAACGTGGAGAACGACGTCGCGGTGAGCTGGGAGGTGGGCAAGGAGATCCTCGTCTTCGTCAACGGCAGTGAGATCTTCCAGCGCTCGCTCCAGGCGGGCAGCGCCGTTCCTCCGGCCGCCGCCTTCCCCCGGGAGCTGCGGCTGGGGCACGTGGGCTACGAGGGGAGCACCGACGCGGGCGTGAGCGCGGCCTTCTACGATTGGACGTTCACTAAGCTCTGAGTCGCCGACATGTAGGGCGCCGCTCGGCGGCGGGACTTCTCGCGTAGACTCGGCGCTCGACATGGGAAGCGGCTTCAAGAGCCTCGTCGCGTTGGCGCTGTGCGTGGCCCTTCCGGCGCGCGCCGCGGACGGGCTGCTCGAGGCGCAGCAGGCCTACCGCGGGTTCAAGTACGACCGGTGCCTGGAGCTGCTCGCGCAGGTGGACGCGCCGCAGGCCCAGCGCGCGGCCGAGGTGGCCCTCTGGCGCGGGCTGTGCGCGTTCCACCTGGGCCGGCAGGCGGAGACGCTGGACCAGTTCCGGCTGGCGGTGAAGCTGGACCCGGCCACGCGCCTGCCTCCGCTGAGCAGCCCGAAGGTCCGCGCGCTCTTCGACGCCGCGGTCGCCGAGCTCCCTGCGCCGGTGGTCACGCCTGCGCCTCCCGCCCCAACGCCCATCCTCACCGCCGAGCCGCCACCGCCCCCGTCGAAGGTGCCTTGGGTGCTCGGGGGCGCGGCGCTCGCCAGCGCCGGCGCCTACGCGTTCTTCGGTGTGCGCGCGCTCCAGCAGGCCGCGGCGGCGAATGGGGCGCTCTACCAGTCGGACTCGCTGCTGCTCGGCGAGCAGGCCCGGGGCAGCGCGCGCTGGGCGAACGTCTGCTTCGCGCTCGCGCTGACGGCCGCGGCCGCGGCGGTGGTCACCTGGCTCTGGCTGCGCCCCTCCCCTTCTGCGCCTTCGCCTTGAGCCAGTCCGCGGGCGTGGAGAGCTTCGGCAAGTACCGGCTGGAGCGGCTGCTGGCGACGGGCGGGATGGGCGAGGTCTACCTCGCGCAGCTGCGCGGGCCGGGGGGCTATCAGAAGCAGCTGGTGATCAAGCGGCTGCTGCGCCACCTGGCGCTGCGCCAGGACTTCGTCGAGCTCTTCTGGAACGAGGCCCGCCTGGCCGCGCTGCTCAGCCACCCCAACGTGGTGCAGCTCTTCGAGCTCGGCGAGGTGGACGGCGAGCACTTCATCGCCATGGAGTACGTGCCGGGCGTGACGCTCGGCGAGCTCGCCCGCGAGCTGCGCGGCGCGGGGCAGGCGGTGCCGTTCGCGGTGGCGGCCCACGCCTGCGCGCAGGCGCTCCGCGGGCTGCAGTACGCGCACGAGCGCACGGACGACGCGGGACGGCCGCTGGGGATCATCCACCGCGACGTGAGCGCCGACAACGTGCTGGTCAGCGTGGACGGCGCGGTGAAGCTGAGCGACTTCGGGATCGCCAAGGCCACCGCGCTCAGCCACACCACGCACGGAGTGGTGAAGGGCAAGTTCGCGTACATGTCCCCCGAGCAGCTGCGCGCCGAGCGGCTGGATGCGCGGTCCGACCTGTACGGGATGGGCGTGGTGCTCTACCAGCTGCTCGCGGGACGGCTGCCCATTGAAGCGGCCAGCGACAGCCTGCTCATCCAACGCGTCCTGGCAGATCCGCCGGCGCCGCTGCCGCCGGAGGTCCCCGCCCCGCTGGCGGAGCTCGCCCTGCGTGCGCTGCGGAAGCAGCCGGAGCAGCGCCCCGCCTCCGCGCGGGCGATGGCCGAGGCGCTCGAGGCTTGGCTGGGGACCCAGGACGGCGCCCCCGCCGAGGCGCTCTCCGCGCTGGTGCGGGGGCTGCTCGCCAAGAGAGCGCCAGCGCCGGAGGTGCTGCCCTCGCGGACCGCCGTGCCCAGCACCCATGCGTCGACGCAGGCTCCATCCGCGCCAGCGCCTGGCCGCCGGCGCTGGCTGCTCGCCGCCGCCGCGCTCGGCGCGCTCGGGGTGACGGGGGGCGCGGCGTACCTGGTTGGGCGCGCGGCCTCAGAGCGGACCGCGCCGAGCAGCGAGGCGTTGCCATCCGCCCCGGTGCAGGAGGCCCGGGTCAGCGCGCCTGCGCCTGCGCCGGTGCCCGCGGCCTCGCCGGAGCCGCTCAAGCCCGTGAGCGCCGCGCGCCCGGCAGCGAAGCCCGCGAAGGGGACGCTGGTGCTGCGCGTCTACCCGTGGGCCGAGGTCTTCGTGGACGGCAAGCGGCTCGGGGTGACGCCGCTTCAGCCCGTGGTGCTGGAGGCCGGCCGGCGCGCGGTGCTGCTCAAGAACCCGGAGGTGCCCGCCGAGCGGCGCTTCACCGTGAAGGTGCCCGCTGGCGGGACGGCGGTGCTCGAGGCGGATCTGCTCAAGCCGTAGATTCGTTCGCCTCGAACGCGGATCAATCAGTCCCCGGGTTCACCTCGGCGCTGACCTGAAACTTGCCGCGCCCCGCTCAGCCCGAGCGAAGTCGAGGGCCCACCGATCGCAGGGACGCTCGCTCGTGGGGCCCTCGACTTCGCTCGGGCTGAGCGGACGGCTCACGTTTCTTGCCTTGATTGATCCGCCCAATGGGCGGCGGCCTCACCACGCTCGGGGTGAACGGGAGGGAGGACCACGGCTCAATCACTCTTCGCCGGCGCGGTCATCGCGCAGGCCGTAGCGGCGCAGGAGCTCGCGCAGGTAGTGGCGGGCGATTCCGGCGCGCTCGGCCATCCGGGTGAGGTTCCCGCCGCAGCGCTCGGAGAGGTCCGCGAAGTAGGCGCGGCTGAACTCGTCGATCAACCGGTCCTTCGCGTCCTTGTACGGGAGGTGGAGATCTCGCTGTGGACGGGCGGTGGTGGCGACCTCGTCCGTCGGCACCGCGAAGCCCATCCCGGCGAGCGCGCGATCAATGACATTGCGCAGCTCCCGCACGTTTCCGGGCCACGGGTAGGCCGCGAGCTGCGAGAGCGCCTGGGGCGGGAGCTCCAGCTGGGGGTTGCCGCTCTGCGCGAGGAAGTGGCGGACGAGCAGCGCCACGTCCGCCACGCGCGCGCGCAGCGGGGGAACGGTCACGGTGACCACGGAGAGCCGGAAGAAGAGGTCCTTGCGGAAGCGGCCGGCGGAAACCTCCTCGGCGAGATCTCGGTGGGTGGCGGCGATGACGCGGACGTCCACGGTGCGCGGCCGGTCCTCGCCGGTGCGCTTGGCGGTCCCGGCCTCCAGCACGCGCAAGAGCTTGGGCTGCACCTCCGCGGGCAGCTCGCCCACCTCGTCGAGGAAGACCGTCCCGCCCTGCGCCTCGAAGAAGGCGCCCCAGCGGTCCGCCACCGCGCCGGTGAACGAGCCCTTCACGTGGCCGAACAGCTCGGAGTCGATCAACGACGGCGTGGTGCCGCCACAGTCGATGACGACCATGGGCTTGTCGCGGCGCTGGGAGTGGGCGTGCACCGCGCGCGCGAGCACCTCCTTGCCCGTCCCGGTCTCCCCCAGCAGCAGCACGGTGGAGTCGCTCTGCGCCACGCGCGCCAGCGCGCCGAAGAGCCGGCGCATCTGGGGATCATCGGAGACCGCGTCCCCGAACGAGGCGAGCTCCGGCGCGGCCTCCGCCGCGGCGTCCCGCATGGCGATCCGCAGCACGCTCTTGCCCACGCGCAGCTGCGCCTCGCGGTCCACCACCAGCGCCTCCTCCACGCGCGCCCCGCCGAGGATGGTGCCGTTGGTGGAGCGCAGGTCCCGGACGAAGACCCCCTCGGCCGTGGGGACCAGCTCCACGTGGAGGCGGGAGACCTGCGGGTCCGTGAGCGTCCAGTCGGCCTTGGGGTCCGTCCCCACCACCATCCGCCGCCGCAGCGCCGAGGTCGCCCCCGCGTCCGGTCCGGAGATGACCCGCAGCTCGAAGAAGCGCTCGAACAGCTCGCCCGTCTCCGGGTCTATCCGCAGGAGCGGCCGCTCCTCCACCACTCGCTCGGTCGCGCCCGCCATGTGGCCGGGATGATAGCAGTCCGCATGTAGGCACGGCCCCCACTCTGCCGGTCACAACTGTTGCCAGCAGAAGCCGGCGTCCCGGCGCTCCAGTCAGCCCCACCTCCTGCCACGTCCCGGCCCGCCATCCGCCCGAAAGCGCCGAGCCTCCCCTTGGCCGGGAGCGCCGCACCCAAAGGGCACGGCCGCTGCACAACGGCGGCTCCATGCACCCGACTCCGCCAAGACTTCTCCCACCGCCGCTGATCGCGGCGCTCTGCCTCGCCGCGCTGGCCGGCTGCACCGGCTCGGCCACGCTGGACGGCATGGGCGGCCCGGGCGGTGGCGGAGGTGGCCCCGGGACCGGCCTGCCCGCGGGCAGCAAGGCGCAGTTCGAGTGCAAGAGCACCACGCAGGCGCCGGGCATCCCCCTGCGCCGGCTCTCCCGCGCGCAGTACCTCAACACCGTCTCGGACCTGGTCCGCCGCGCGCTGCCGACGGACGCGCCGGCCATCCTCACCGCGCTGGCGCCCACGCTGGATCGGGTGCCGATGGACGCCCGCGTGGGGGCGCCGGGGCAGCGCCGCGGCGGCTTCTCAGCGCTGGACCAGTCGCTGCAGCAGGCGCGCGCGGACGCGGCGTACGACCTGGCCGTGGCCGTGGGGCGCGAGCTCACCTCGAGCTCCGCGCGCCTGTCGCGGCTGCTCGGCACCTGCGCCACGGACGCCTCCACCGCGAACGACGCCAGCTGCCTGGACGCCTTCGTGCGGCGCTTCGGCGCCCGCGTCTACCGCCGCCCGCTGGATGAGGCCGAGGTGACGCTCCTGCTCACCGGCACGCAGAGCGCGCCCGTCTCCGCGCCGGTGGTGGCGGACGTGGTGGGGCTGCTCTTCGCCTCGCCGCACACCACCTTCTTCGTGGAGCACGGCACCGAGCCGGGCTCCGCCACGCCCAGGCTCTCCGGCTACGAGCTGGCCTCGCGCCTCTCGTACCACTTCTGGCGGACCACCCCGGACGACGCGCTCTGGGACTCCGCCACCTCCGGCGCGCTGCTCACCGCGGAGGGGCTCAAGGCGCAGGTGGACCGGCTGGCCGCGGACCCCAGGGCCGCCGCCACCTGGGGAGAGCTCTTCTCCGAGTGGTTCGCGCTCGAAGAGCTGGAGGAGCTCAACGGGCTCTCCACCTCGCCGGTCTTCCGCGCCTTCGCTGGCGCGGACCTGCCCACCGCCGACACCCGCGAGGCGGCGATCTCGGACGTGGTGGAGATGGCGAAGTGGACCATCGGCCACGGCGGCTCCTTCTCCGCGCTGCTCAACGAGCGCCGCTCCTTCGCCAAGGACCCGCTGCTCGCCCGGCTCTACGGCGCGCCCGCCTGGGACGGCACCGCCGAGCCGCCCGCGCCGGCCTCGCCCAGCCGAGCCGGCCTGCTCACCCGCGTGGCCTTCCTCGCCAGCGGCACCGCGGACACCCGCCCCATCCTGAAGGGCGCGCGCATTCGCAACTCGCTCATGTGCGAGACCATCCAGCTGCCGCCGGGGAACGTGGCCGCGGTCCCGCCCAAGCCCTCCAGCACCGCCACCACGCGCGAGGTGGTGGAGACGCTGACCCAGTCCTCCGCCGCGTGCGGCGGCTGCCACACCCAGCTGATCAACCCCATGGGCTTCTCCACCGAGAACTTCGACGCGCTGGGGCGCGAGCGCGTGAGCCAGCCGCTCTTCGACGAGAGCGGCGCGAAGGTGGGCGAGCGGCCGGTGGACACACGGACGGAGCTCTTCATCTCCACCCTCACCGGCCTGGTGAGCTCGCAAGGCGCCGCGGACCTCACCCGCCTCATCGACGACAGCGGCCGCATGCACAGCTGCTTCGCGCGCCAGTACTTCCGCTTCACCCAGGCCCGCATCGAAGACCTGGCCCAGGACGGCTGCGCGCTGGCGGAGCTGGAGAAGGCGGCGCAGGACGGCGCGCCCCTGGCGGACATCCTCAAACTCCCCGCGCTGCGCGAGCAGTTCGGGCGAAGGAGCTTCCCATGAAGTCCCTCTCTCGCCGGTTCGTCCTCAAGGGCCTGGGCGGCGCCGCGCTGGCGCTGCCGGTGCTCCCCTCGCTGCTCTCGCCCCGTGAGGCCAGGGCGCAGGCCGCCAGCAACCAGAAGAACTACATCCACTTCTTCACCGAGCACGGCTCGGTGTGGGGCGCGAACATGTTCCCCGCGGACAACGCGGTGGCGGAGCGGCTCACCGTGGCCACGCACGAGGTGCGCCGCTCGCCGCTGGTGCCAGCGGTGGCGGGCGGGACGGCGAAGCTCTCCAACGTCCTCTCCGCGCCGAGCGACCGCTTCACCGCGGCCCTGGCGGCGAAGATGAACGTGCTGCGCGGGCTGGACATCCCGTTCGGCATCGCCCACTACCGCGGCGCCTCGTTGGGCAACTACGCCTCCAACAACGGCGACAACCCGCTCTCCGCGGAGGTGCGGGCCACGCAGCAGCGGCGCACGCTGGACCAGGTGATGGCCTGGTCGCCCGAGTTCTACGGCGCCGCCCCGGCCGTCACCCAGCGCTCGGTCACCATCGCCGTCCCGGACCCGTACGCGGACGCGCACCTCTCCTACGGCTACTCCAACCCTTCGGCGGGGACCGGGGCGATCACCCACATCCAGGGCACGCTGGACTCGTGGACGCTCTTCTCGCGCCTGTTCCCCACCGCGGGGAGCGGGCCGGCGACGCGGGCGCCGATCGTCGACCGCGTGCTCGAGCAGTACAAGCAGCTGCGGGACGGGAACCGGCGGCTCTCCGCCGAGGACAAGCTGCGGCTGGACGACTACATCCAGCGCGTCTCGGAGATCCAGCGCCGGCTGGGCTCCACCCCGGCGTCCTGCACGGACGTGACCCGGCCGGCGGTGAACAACACTTCGCTCTCCAACCAGGCCGGCTTCGCCACCAACCCGGCCGAGCACGCCCACTACTACCGGCTGCTCACGGACATCCTCGTCACCGCGCTGCAGTGCGGGCGAACGCGCATCGCCGCGCTGGGGCTGGTCTCTGGCGTCCACACGTTCTCTAGCGAGGTGGCCGGCCCGGCCTGGCATGACGACGTGGCCCACCCCGCGCAGGACGACATGACCGCCCAGACGCGGATGGTGCAGGCGCAGGGCGTCTTCTTCCGGGACGTGCTGCTGGACTTCGTGAGCAAGCTGGACGCCATCAACATGGGCGACGGCAAGACGCTGCTCGACAAGTCGTTGGTCGTCTGGGCGCAGGAGCACGGCAACCTCACGCACCAGACCACGTCCATCCCGGTCATCACCTTCGGCAAGGCGGACGGGGCGCTGCGCACGGGCAACTACTGCGACTACCGGAACCTGGCGCGCAAGACGAAGCTCTACGGGGCGCCGGGCGAGCTCTCCAACGAGTCCTTCGGCCTGGTGCTCAACCAGTTCTTCGGGAACGTGCTCCAGGTGATGGGGGTGCCGCTGGCCGCGTACAAGGAGACCAACCACGACGGGTACGGCTACCGGCCGCGCGCGGACATGGCGCTGGGAGACACCAACAACACCATCTCCAGCGCGAGCGCCTACCCGGACTCGGTCTGGGCGCAGGCGGGGAGGATGCTCCCCTTCCTTTCGCCCTAGAAGCCGGTGGAGCGCGGCGCGGGCACGCTGCTCTTGGTGAGCCCGTGCGCGAGCAGCCAGGTCTCGAAGTCGGCGGACTCGGCGCGCAGCGTGCTGAACAGCGCGGTCACCGAGGAGATGGCCGCGTCCGCGGGCGCGCCGCGCAGCGTGTCGATCCGGCCGTTGTCGTCGTACAGCTGGGCGCAGATGAAGTGGAAGATGTCCGCCTTGGCGCGCGAGTCGAGCTCGGCGTTGGGCACCACGTTGGCGAAGGCGGCCTGCACGGCGGAGATCAGCTCCGGGTGCTTCTCGCGCAGGTACTGGGTGGCGAGCGTCTTCAGCTTCGCCATGTCCGAGTACTCCTGCATGTCCGCGCCGCCGTTGAGCACGTCCGCGTAGGACGGGTCGCCCGGCCGCAGCTGGCTGCCGACCACGACCTGGCCGATGACCGGCTTGCCGTTGGCGTCCAGCGCGCCCGGCCGCGCCAGCGCGCGCACCACCAGGCCGTAGAACTGGACGTTGGTCATGTTGTAGCCCCAGCCGAGGTTGGGGAAGCCGAAGGCCACGCCGCGGTAGTCCTCGATCGCCATCACCGCGTACCAGTCGGTGATCGCCGAGCGACCGAGCGAGGAGAGCTGCACGGCGCTGCGCACGTCGGACTTGGCCATCAGCTCCATCAAGGTCTTCGCGTAGGGCGCGTCATCGGTGGCGGGCATGTCGCCCATGTCCAGCAGCTGGCGGCCGAAGGTGCTGGCGAGCGGGCCGCGCTCCGGCGTGTCCATCGCCACCACGCCGATCTTCTCCTCGCGCACCGGACGGTCGGTGATGAAGTACGCCATCGAGTCCGGGGTGAAGGGCATGCGCAGCGAGCGCCCGCCCGCGGCGGAGAAGTACATGCCGAAGGTGGACATCGCCAGGCCGACCAGGGACGGGTCCTTGAGGTTCGCCTTGAGCGCGTTGGAGAACTTGAACTCCTTGGTGATCCGCCGCGGCGTGGTGCGCACGTTGTCGACCGCGAAGATCACGTTGTGGAAGCTGGCGCTCTGCTCGGCGAAGTCGGCGCCCTTCATGAACTTCCGCAGCCAGGAGCCGTGCTTGTAGAGCTCGCAGGAGCGCAACCACGCGCCCATCGGGTCGGCGTGGAGGATCGTGTAGGACTCGCGGTCCTGCTGCGCGGCGGGCATCAGCACCTCGGTGAGGTACGAGCGGAACGGGCGGTCCCCGGGGAACTGGAGGGTGATCGGCTTCTTGGAGCGCCAGTCGCGGCGCAGCAGCACGGTCTTGCCGTTCACCGTGCCCTCGAGCGCGTCATCCAGCGCCCCGCCGGCGTTGGCCTTGACCGCCAGGGTGGCGCCGGTCCCGGTGAGCGTGTCCGCGCTGCGGGTGAGCGAGACCTGGGTGCCCTGGAGCGTGAGGCGGATGCCCACGGAGCGCCAGGACTCGACCATCGCGTCCTCGGCCAGCTCCACGCCGTCCACGGTCCCGCGCCAGAGGCCGTTCAGGTCGTCGTCGCTGACCGTGGTGACCAGCGCGTCGAAGGCCTCGGAGGTGTCGTAGGTGTCCTCGCCTTCGACGATCAGCGCCTCGCTCTGCGGGCCGCAGCCCACCAGCGCGAGGAGGGCGAGCAACAGGGCAAGACGCTTCCGGTAGGCTTCTTCGTTCCGCATGGTGCTCGCAAGACCCCGGGGCGCGGACGGATGTGCAACCCAACGCGGTCCCGGTTCGCCACCGAGGGGCTCATGCGTGCACGGCCCTCCGTGAACCAAACCACCCCGAGTCCATCAAGGCCCGCTGCGTGCGCGGTGGCAGAGCAATCCATCAGGGCTCAGGCGCCGGAGAGCGGCTGAGCCGGATGAGCCCGCGGATGATCCGCCCGAGCCCCACGGCGATGGCGCCGGTGGCGACCACGTACTTGCCGCCGCTGCCGGAGACCAACGAGTACGAGAGCAGCGTCCCCCCGAGCCCGAGCGCCAGCAGCGCGCCGCCGATGACGAGATCTCTGCCCGCCGAGACGCCGCCCTCCTGACCCGTCGCCACCGCGCCGCCCGGCGCCCCAAGCGTCCCCAGGGAGAGCGCGAACATCGCGCCGCGGACCAGGTAGATGCCCCCCATGCTGATCCAGTGCCTGTAAGCGGAGAACGACAGGTCCTCCGGGACGAGCTGCGCGGTGACGGCCACCCAGAGCAGGGTCCTCACCGCGACGGCCAGGCCGGCCACCGCCGCCAGGGGACGAACCCACGCGCGCCGCTCGGCGCCCAACGAGACCAGGACCCACAAGAGCAGCCCATCCGCCGCGGCGATGACCACCTGCGCCACCGCGCTCGCGGCCCGCATCACTGGGGTGAACGCCGGCTCGCCCGAGACCGGCGGCACGAGCAGCGCCAGCCGGAAGCCGAGGTCAATCAGCCACACCAGAATGGCCAGCCCGGCGGCGATCCACGCCACCTCGGGGTGCCGCAGCTCACCCCGGAGCTGAGCCAACGCCAGGACGATCAGCGCGATGATCCCCGCGTCCACCGCCATGAAGACCCACTCCAGCCCGGTGAGGGCCTGCCAGCTGAAGAGCCGCGAGAGCACCGTGTTGAGCAGCAGCAGCCCGAGCCGGCCGCCCGCGGCGGCGACGAGCAGCTGCCGCCCGGACTGCGATGGAGAAGTCATCTCCAGGCTGACACCGGGTGGGGCGCTTCTGCGCAGGCCTTCTGGGCGATACCCGGGCTAAGGTCCCCGGCCACCGCATGGACAGCTCCCTCTTCTTGATCGGCCTGGCGAAGCTCGTCTTCGGCCTGCTCGCGGCGGCGCTGGGCATCTACGTGGCCTTCCGCGCGCTCATCCGCGTGCTCGGCACCAACGGCGCCGGGAGCCAGCCGGGCGCCACCGCCGCCGGCGTGCTCGAGGCCGCGAGCGTGATTGCCGTGGGTATTCTGGGCCGCAACACCCTCAACGCCACCTACGAGGCGATCGACCTGCTGCTGGCGCGCCACGCCTTCTCCGGCCCCGTCATCGCCAAGGTCGCCCTCTACGCCGTCATCCACCTGGCCTTCACGCTGCTGGTAGGCGCCGCCATCCTCGGCCTGGGGCTGTGGCTCTTCAACAAGGTGACCCCCGACATCGACGAGATGGTCGAGGTCCGCCGGGGCAACCTCGGCGCGGCGCTGATGCTCTCGGCGATCTTGGTGGTGCTCGCCCTGCTCACCGCGCCCGGGCTGCAGGCGGCGCTCAACGGCCTCGTCCCCTTCCCGGACCTCCCGGACCAGGTGGCCATCCCCCCGTCGTGACCTTCTCTCGCCTCCTCCCCACCGCGGGGCTGCTCCTGCTCGCCGCCGGCTGCTGCATCGACCCCGGGAAGTGGATTGACGAGCCGCCCGCACCGCCCCCCCTGAGCGAGCTGGACGTGGGGCTCGCCGCGTACCCCGCGGAGACACCCGCCGCGCGCACCGCCACCCAGCACTGGCAGAGCCAGCTCGTCCGTCCGCCGGCGTACCGGCTCGGCTACGCGCTGGACGAGCCCCAGGCGCGCGCCTACCAGAAGGCGCACCTCGAGCTCGCGCAGACGCTGGGCTATCGCTACCTCGGCAACGACCGGATGACCTTCAACCCCACCCCGGACTGCCAGCTCGACCTGCGCTGCGTGTACCAGGCGCTCGAGCGCACCGAGCGGCGAGGGGTGCGCGTCATCGCCCAGCGCTTCCTCGAGTACGGCCGCGCGCGCCGCATGAGCTCGCCGCAGCTGGCGCTGCTCATCATCACCTACGTCCAGTCCCTGCGGTACGAGCGCCCCCGCAGCCAGCCGTTCGACGTGCTGCCCCCCGCGCTGGTCGCCTACGAGCGCTGGGGCGACTGCGACTCCAAGTCCCTGCTCGCGTACATGCTGCTGCGGGCGGTGGGCGTGGACTGCATCCTGCTGCGCGCCCCCTCGCTCGCGCACGTGGCGCTCGGCGTCCGCCTGCCCGGCACCGGCTTCAGCGTGAGCTACCGCGGCCGCCCCTACCTCTATGTCGAGCTGACCTACCCCAACTGGCCCGTGGGCACCGCGCCGCCGGACTACAACCGCCCCGCGGCCTGGTCCCCCCTCCCGCTCGAGGTCGCCGCGCCGGTACGTCCCTGATTTCATTGAGGCGGGAAGATTCCGCGCCGCCGCCGTTCCTGACACGCGGCAAACACCCAGAGGGCTGAACTTGAACAGGCGCGCTGCCTGGTTGGGCGTAGGGGGGCTGACGCTGGCTTTGGCCGGCGCGGCGGGGCTCTACGCGGCGCGCCGCCCCTCCAGCACCCAGCTGCTCGCGCGCGCGCTGCCGCCCACCCGCACCTTCGAGCCGCGGCTCACCCACCCGGCGCTGGCGGCGCACCGGCCCTACGCGGTGGAGCGCGGGGACGCGCCGGCGGATCTCTTCGGCCTGGCCACGCTCGCGGAGCTGGAGCAGCTGGGAGATCTCCACGGCCTGGCAGACGCGTACCTGCTCGAAGGCGACGCCGCGCACGCCGCCGAAGCGCTCGCCCGCGCCCCGGCAGATCCCACCGTCCGCGCGGATCTCGCCGCGCTCGCGCTCTCCCGCGGCGACCTCGAAGACGCGCTGCTTCGCCTCTCGGGGCTGGAGCAGCAGCTCAAGGGCGGAAGCCTGGTCCCCGTCACCCGCTTCAACCGGGCGCTCACCCTGCGCGAGCTTTCGCTGCCGCTGCTCGCGGCCAAGGCGTTCGACGAGGTGGCCGCCGCCGGCGAGCCGGGCTGGGCGGACGAGGCGCGCGATCGGGCCGCGGCGCTGCGCGCGCCGGTGAAGGCCGCGGGCGCCTCCTGGACCGCGCTGCGCAAGGCGGGGGTGGCGCTGCTGGATGGCGGGCCGCTCCCGGACGAGCAGGCGGTGCGCGCGCACCCGGGGTTGGCCCGGCTGTGCCTCTACGACGCCCTGCGCGCCGCCCCGGACGCCGCGCGCGCCCGGGCCCTGGCGCCGCTGGCGAAGACCCTGGACGCCCTCGCCGGCGGCAGCGCGCTCGCCACCGCGGTGGAGGCCACCGCCGCGCGGGCGGCGGCGCCTGGCCGCGCCGCGCTCGGGGCGCAGTACGCGCAGTGGGTGCGCGGCAAGCTGGACGCCGCGGGGAAGCAGGCGTTGCTTCAGCAGGCCAAGGCGCGCGGGGCGGAGGACGTGCTCCTGGGCGCCCTCTTCATCGAAGGCGTCCCGGCCGGCCGCCGCGAGGAGTTCATCGCGCTCGCGCGCAAGACGGAGGACCCCTGGTTCCAGATCGCCGCCGAGCACGTGCGCGCCGAAGCGGCGTTGGCGGTGGGGGACTTCCCGCTCGCCGAGCGCACGCTGCTCTCCGCGCTCGCCCAATGCGACGGGCTGCGCGTGGACTACCGCTGCACCTTCCTGGAGCTGGAGCTGGGGCGGCAGTACGCGCGGCTGCACCGGCTCCCCGAGGCCCGCCGCTTCCTCACCGCCGGCCTGGCGCGCGCCACCCGCACCCAGGAGTGGGCGCTGCAGCTGCGCTTCCTGGAGCAACTCTCCCAGCTCGCCCGCTTCCGGCTCAGCGTCCCCCTGGCGCTCGCCTACCTGGACGAGACCGCGGAGCGCGAGGCGGGCAGCTGCAGCGTCCAGCACTACCGCCACCAGTCGCTCACCGTCCTGCACCGGCTGGCGGCGGAGGCGGGGCCAGCCCGCGCCGAGGCGGACGCCACCCCCGCCTGCGGCCGCCTGCCCCCGCTCTACGGCACGCTCGCCACCCGCGCCTTCCTCTACCGGCAGGAGCGCCGCCCGCAGGACGCGCAGCAGCTGCGCGAAGGGATTGCCGCCCACCGCGCGGCCGGCACCCTCAAGCCGGGCGAGGCGCTCTTCGTGGATCACCTGGAGGCCTCGCTCGCGCTGGCGGACGGCGAGCCGCAGGCGGCGGCGCGGCTGCGCCAGGTCATCTCCGCGGCGGACGCCCTACCCCGCTATGACATCGACGCGCGCATCGCCCGCTCGGCGAGCTACGGCGCCCTGGCGCTCGCGGCGGTGGAGGCGGGCGACGGCGCGGCCGCGCTCTCCGTGCTGGCGCAGGAGAGCGGCGCGGTGGCACCCGCGCGCTGCGCGGTGGGCGTGGCCTGGCTGGAGGACCGGCTGGTGGCGGTGGCGGCGGACGCGCGGGGCCGCTTCGGCCCGCCCGAGCAGGCGCGCCGCCAGGGCCTGGAGGTGGAGCCCTCGCGCGTGCTCACCCCGAAGCTGCTCGCCTCGCTCGAGGGCTGCCCGGAGGTGAAGGTGCTGGCGCGCGCGCCGCTGCACGGCCGCCCCAACCTGCTGCCGCCCTCCATCGCCTGGAGCTACGCGCGGGGCGTGGTCGAACCTGGTCCCATTGAGCAGAGGTCCCCCTCCGTTCACCCCGAGCGAAGTCGAGGGGCGCCCCAGAATCTCCACCCTCGCCCGCCCCTCGACTCCGCTCGGGGTGAACGGAGCGCCGCCCTCGACTCCGCTCAGCCCCACCGCCTGGTGGTGCACGACGTGGAGCCCCCCGCGGAGCTGAAGCTGCCGCGGCTGCGGCCGTGGGTACCGGAGGGCGCGGTGGAGGAGGAGCTCTCCGGCGCGGCGGCCACGCCCACGCGGGTGCTGGCGGCGCTGCGCGAGGCGAGCGAGGTGGAGCTGCACGCGCACGGCCTGGTGAACCTGGCGGTCGCGGACGAGTCGCTGGTCGTCCTCTCGCCCGAGGCGGACGGCCGCTACGCGCTCACCGCGGGCGCGGTGCGGCAGGCGGGGCTGCGGCAGCGGCCGGTGGTGTGGCTGGCCTCGTGCCGCGCCGCGCAGACCGCGCCCTTCCTGCACGAGCCGTGGAGCCTGCCGGTCTCCTTCCTCGAGGCGGGGGCGCGGGCGGTGTTCGCCTCGCCGGAGAACCTGCCGGACGCGGACGTCCCGGCCTTCTTCGGGGCGGTGCGGGCGCGGATGGCGGGCGGGGCGAGCGCGGCGGTGGCGCTGCGGGACGCCCGGGTTGAATTCTCGGCGCGCCCCGTGGCAGGGGCCCGCTGGGTGGAGTCGGTGCTGCTGTTCGAGTAAGTCGTGTCGTTCCTTCCGGAGGTCGTATGAAGCGTGCCGTTCAAGCATCTGCCGTGCTGTGTGTCGTCCTTCTCTCCCTGATGGCCTGTGGTCGCGACGAGGCCGCTCCGGAGGAGCTGGAGAGCCAGCGCGCCGGGCTGGGCATCGTCCCCGCCGCGGCGCTGCCCCCCATCCCGCCCAAGGTCCGCGTCACCACCTGGACGCAGCGCCCCCTCTGGCCGAGCAACCAGGAGAACGCGGTCAACTTCGTCGGCCGCAACGCCAAGACGCCGGGCCTCACCCGCGTCTACGGCGTGGATCCGCGGAACGTGACCTTCCTCTACTGCTACGAGTTCCCGGATTCGGAGTACGGCCCGTTCATGAAGAACGTGTTCGAGGACTTCGCGCGCGCGGCCCCCGGCCAGAAGCTGGGCGGCACCGACGGCGGCATGCCGGCCTCGCTGCTGGCCAACGGCCCGATCGACGACTTCGGTGGCCCTGGCGGCGGCGACCCGTACTTGAACTACAAGCTCATGTCGATGGCCCGGAACCAGGCCAACGCGATCCGCTGAGCGCGGCCTCTAGCGGCGCCCACCGGAGGGTGGGCCCGCGAGCGGCTTGTAGGGGAAGTAGAGGTAGCGGACGAAGCGGGTGAAGAGGTGCTCTTCGTTCCAGCGCTGCCGCGCCATCCCGTAGACGCCGGGGGCGCGGTAGTCGTGCGCGGTGAAGGCGGGGACGAACTCGCGCTCGGTGTAGATCGCGAAGACCTCGTCCACCGCCGCCCGCCGCCGGTAGGTGCGCAACATCACCCGGTAGATGTGCTCGCGCTCCTCCTCGGTGAAGGCGAGCGACATCAGGGCGTGGGCCATCTCGTGCACCACCAGCCCCTGCTCGGACTCCAGCTTGTCCTGGCGCAGGGCCATGCGCGCCTGCGGCCAGGACGGGTGGTCCCAGAAGAGCCCGGCGGCGTTGGGGGAGACCGAGCGCGGGTAGCCGTACTGCGCCATGGAGCGGCCGGGCGGAATCAGGTCCACGTGGATGGGGCGCGTGCTGGACAGCCGCGCCGGCAGCGCCAGGTTCCCCGCCAGCTGCCGCGTCAGCTGGGCCTCCACGGCGGCGACCATCGGCGCCGCCGCGCCATGAGGCAGGAACTTCACGTGGCTCTTCAAGTACGCCTGCGCGCGGCGGGCCCCGTCCGCCGGTGGCTTGCCCGCGGCGGCCTCGAAGACGTCCCCCGCCTCCAGCAGCGCGAACGCCCCCAGCGGGTGGGCCTTGGCCACCTCCGCGGCCAGCGGCGTGGGCTCGGGCGAGGACCCGTCCGTGGTCTCGAAGCGATCTGCCAGCTCCTCGGGGCGCATCGGCTCGACTCGCGAGGCTACCTCGATGCGGGGCGCACCGGCGCGGCGGCGATGACGGCCTCCACCTGCTCCAGGCGCGGCGGCTTGGCCAGGTGCTCGTCGAAGCCGGCCGCGAGCGCCTTGCGGACGTCCTCGGGGAGCGCGTAGCCGGAGAGCGCGATCAGGCGCGCGCCGCGCAGCCCCGGATCCTCCCGCATCGCCTTGGCCACCGCGTAGCCGTCCATCCCCGGCAGGCCGATGTCGCAGAGCACCACGTCCGGCGAGAACGCGCGCGCCTGCAGAAGCCCCGCCGGGCCGTTGGCCGCCAGCGCCACCTCGTGGCCAAACAGCTCCAGCGCGTCCTTGAGGCTCTCCGCCGCATCCTCGTTGTCCTCGATCACGAGCACGCGCCGCGCGCCCGCGGCGGCGACCGCCGGCCCGGGCGCCGCGGATGCGGGAGGCGCCACCGCCGGCAGCCGCACCGCGAAGCGCGCGCCCTGCCCGCGCTCGGAGGTGACCTCCACCTCCCCGCCGTGCAGCCGCGCCAGCCGCCGCACCAGCGCCAGCCCCAGGCCGAGCCCGCCGCTGGTGCGCGCCAGCGAGCTGTCCCCCTGGTGGAAGGGCTCGAAGAGGCGCGGCAACAGGGACGGGTCAACGCCCGGCCCGCTGTCCTGCACCGCCAGCGTCACCTGCTCGGGGCCGCCGGTCACCTCCACCCGCACCGTCCCGCCCTCGGGCGTGAACTTGGCCGCGTTGCTCAAGAGGTTGCCCAGCACCTGCGCCAGGCGCACCGCGTCCCCGTCCACCCAGGCCGGCGCCTCCAGCGCGCTCTGCACGGTCAGCCGCCGCGCCGCCAGGACGGGGCGGTGGTCCTCCAGGGTGTGGCGCGCGAGCGCCGCCAGGTCCAAGGGCTCGCGCTTGAGCTGGATCTTCCCGTGGGTGACGCGGGTGAGGTCGAGCAGGTCATCCACCAGGCGCCGCAGCTGCGCCACCTGGCGCGAGAGCGTGCCCAGCGCGCGCGCGGCGGTGGGCGCGCCGGGCTCCACCCGCGCGAGCACCTCGGCGCTGTTCTGCACCGCGGCCAGCGGGTTGCGCAGCTCGTGCGAGAGCACCGCGAGGAACTCGTCCTTGCGGCGGTCCGCCTGCCGCAGCTCCTCCTCCGCGTGCACCCGGTCCGAGATGTCCACGATGGTGGCCAGCGCGCGCGGCGGGGCGCCGTCCCCGTCTTCAATCAAGCTGCCCGCCACCAGCACCCAGGCAGTGCTGCCGTCCTTGCGCAGGTAGCGCTTCTCCCGGCGGAAGCCCCGCGTCTGCTTGGACAGCGCCGCCTGCATGGCGCGCGCGTCCGCCTCGCGATCATCCGGGTGGGTGATGTCGAAGAAGCTGCGCGCGAGCAGCTCCTCCTCCGAGTAGCCGGTGATCTCACACAGCTTCCGGTTCACGCGCAGGAGCCGGCCGCTGCGCGGCTCCAGCACCGCCTTGCCGCTGGCGGCCAGCTCGAAGAGGGCGCGGAACTCGCGCTCCTTCTGCTCGCGCGCCTGCTCCGCCTGCGCCAGCGCGGTGATGTCCACCACCACGGTGATGATCCGCCCGTCCGCGGTGCGCCGCGCCCGCCCCTCCGCCAACAGGTAGCGCCCGTCCTTGTGGCGCAGCCGGCGGCGCGCCACCAGCACGCCAGTGCGCGCGTCCGGCGACTCGCGCTGCGCGTAGTCCTCGGGGTGGGTGAGCGCGGTGAGCGGCATGCCCAGCAGCTCGTCCCGGCGGTACCCCAGCATCTCCGAGGCGGCGCGGTTGACCTCCAGCACCTGCCCCTGCGCGTCCGTCACCCAGACTCCGGCGGCCAGCTCATCCAGGACGCCCGCGGAGCTCCCGTCCCAACTCATGACCCAAGGTCGTAGCACGCGCGGTCCAATTAGCTCCGCTTCTCAGAAAAAGAGCGGGGCAACTTGCACATGGGTGGTCGCGTGTGGGTATAGGAGCCGCGCAATGGCTCCCCTGTCTGGAAGGGGGGCCTCGGTTCAAACAAATTCAAACACTTAATGGGAGCGTTGATGTTGAAGCGACTGGCTGGGCTGTTCATTGGGGGGGCGCTGGTTGCGGCCTGTGGCTATTCCGACGTCTCCGTTGGCAATCCGGGCGACGAGCAGAGCGGGGAGGCCAAGCAGGAGGAGGCCTGGGGCACGGGCGACGCGCCTTCGCTCTTCTCCTCCACGCTGGAGTACCGGCTGGACGCGCTGCCTGCCTCGGGCGAGGCGGCCACCATCCCGTGGGCGGGCTCGTACTGGCCCACCTACGAAGACAACATCAACTTCCAGTGGGCCGGCGCGGGGAGCGACTCCCCGGCGATGAAGTACCAGAAGGCCTTCGGCGGCACGGACGTGGAGGGCGCGGTTTCGCGCAACCACGGCATCGACTCGGCCACCGGCCAGAAGTCCTGCACCGCGGCCTCGCAGTGCAACTCCCAGCTCGGTGAGACCTGCGCCATGCGCCGCGGCGCCACGAGCGGCCGCTGCATCCCCACCTGGTGGGGCATCTGCCACGCCTGGTCCCCGGCCGCCATCCTCTGGGCCGAGCCGCAGAAGCCGGTCACCCGCAACGGCGTGACGTTCCGCGTGGCGGACCTCAAGGCGCTCGCGTCGCTGGTCCACAACAACAGCGCCAGCCGCTTCGTCTCCCTGCGCTGCAACCAGAACAACGGCGGCGGGGAGATCACCTTCGACAACTACGGCCGCCCCACCGGCGGCAGCACCAGCTGCAAGGACACCAACCCCGGCACCTACCACGTGCTGCTCGCCAACTACCTCGGCCTGCAGAAGACGTCCTTCGTGGAGGACCGCACCTTCGACTCCGAGGTCTGGAACCAGCCGCTGCGCGGGTACCGGGTCCTCGAGAAGCGCGTGGTCACCGCGGCCGAGGCCAACGCCCTCATCGGCGTCACCTCCACCGGCGGCACCACCACCACCCGCGAGGGCACGGTGGCCCAGGGCGCCTGGTCTCACCAGGCCGCGCTGACGGTCCGCGCGGGCGACAAGGTGCTGGTGCAGATGAGCGGCAGCGGCGACGGCGACCTCTACGCCCGCTTCGGCGCGCAGCCCACCACCACCGCGTATGACTGCCGCCCCTACGAGTCCAGCAGCTCCGAGCGCTGCGAGCTCACCGTCCCGGCCGGCGCCACCCAGCTCTTCCTCTCCGTGCAGGGCTACGCCGCGGCCACCTACAAGCTGGCGATCACCAGCGGCGGCAGCGCGCCCACCTCCTACGTGTTCAACAGCCGCGCCGCGCAGCTCGTCTACGTGCGCTCCGAGGTCAAGTACATCTCCGAGTCCTCGCCCAGCGCGGACGGCCCGCTGCGCCCGACCATCGACCGGTACACCGGCGTGGACCGCTACGAGTACGTGCTCGAGGTGGACTCCGCCGGGAAGATCATCGGCGGCGAGTGGGTGGGCTCCAGCAAGACCGCGCACCCGGACTTCCTCTGGCTGCCCACCGGCGTGCGCAGCACCACCGTGGCTGGCGGGGCGATCAGCTACGCCACCGTGAAGTCCCTGGTGGACGAGTCCAACGGCGGCGGCGGCGGCGGCGGCGGCGGGACCGAGAAGACGGTCACCGAGAACGCCACCGTGGCCAAGGGCGAGCTGAAGGTGTTCGGCCCGTACGACGTCACCGGCAGCTTCTCCGCCACCCTCTCCGGCAACGGCGACGGCGACCTCTACGTCCGCACCGGCGCGGCGCCCACCCTCTCCGCCTACGACTGCCGCCCGTACAAGTCCGGCAGCGCCGAGAGCTGCACCTCGGCCGGCCCGGGCAAGGTCTTCGTCGGCGTGCACGGCTACGCGGCCAGCACCGTGCAGCTGGTCATCAAGTACAAGTAAGCCGCTGTGAACGCCGCCCCTCATCCGCGCGCTCTTCGCGGGTGAGGGGCGGTTTCATTTGCGGGAGGCTCACCGCAGCGGCTGCAGCAGCACCGCCCCGGCGTCCACGTCCTTCCCGCGCTCCAGCGTCACCTGCACCCGCTCGCTCTTGTAGCCCCGGGCGCGCACCAGCAGCTGGCGGGGCCCTGGCGTGCGCTGGCCGAACGCGAAGGTCCCGCTCGGGGGCTGGTAGAGCGCCTCGCCCGAGCCGTCCGCCGAGAGCAGTTGGATCTGATAGCGCTCCACCGGCTTGCGGGTGACCGCGTCCAGCACCTCGCCGTGGACGCGCGCGTCCGCCGGGGCCAGCTGCAGCGAAACGGACTCCACCGCTCCGGGCGAGACGCGCACCAGCGCGTGGGCGGCGCGCATGCCGGCGCTGCCCTCGCTGATCACATGCACCTGCACCTCGCCCGCGGGGACCTCGGTGAGCTCGAACTGCGCGCCGTTGAAGGTGCGCATCGGGCCGTAGCCGGGCAGCGCGAAGGGGGTGCGCCCCGGCGAGAGCCACACCTCCACCTTCTTCACCGGCGAGCCATCCGGAGCGCGCACCGTGCCCTTGAGCCCCGAAGACGCCATCAGCGTGAGCGGAACGTCCCCAAGCGCGCGGCCCTCCGCCACGTACGAGGCGCTCTTGCCCTCGCGCGCCGCGTGAACGAGCGCGAGCCCCGCGGGCGGCAGCGGTGACGTGAAGCGCCCCTCGCGGTCCGTGGTCACCGTCTCCGGCAAGCCATCCACCGGGTAGAGCACCACCGCCACGCCCGCGGCGGGGCGGCCATCCGGCTCGAACACCCGCCCGGTCACCGCCGGCGCGGCGGGCGCCGCCGGGGCGGGCGCTCTGGTTTCCTCCTGCTCACCGCGGGGCGCGGGGCGCGGGGCGGTAATCCCGAGCTGCGGCGAAGTCCACCGCTCGCCCGCCACCACCCGGGCGGCCGGCCCGTCCTGCGGCGTCACCGTGGCCTCTCCGGATTGCACCCAGCAGGCCACCATCGTCGCGCTGGCGATCGCCAGCGCCGGAACCTGCAGCCTCTTCATCGCGCGCATGTCGTCCTCTCCCATGGGCCATGCCTCCAGCCCCTGGGTGACACGAGCGAAGGCCTCGCCCGGTTCCCCGACCGCCACCGCCGCCCTCCCCTCCGCGCGCAGCTGCGCGCCCGCGCCGGAGAGCTGCGCGTCTGTCACCCGCGCGGCCCCGGACAAGAGCTCCAGCGCCCCGGACGCCCCTACCCGCAGGCGGCCGTTGGGGCCGAGCACCACCTCGCCCTCGGAGAGGCGGACGCGCGCGGCGGAGGCGGGGCCGGTGGCGATCACCCCCTCGCTTCGCACCGCGGTCTGCTCGGTCACCGGCTCGCCATCGAGCGTCACCCGCCCATCCGGCTCGAGCCGCAGCGGGGCAGGCCCCCCGAGCAACGCAAAGGCCACGGCCGCGGCGATGGCGAGCGCCCCCGCTACCCAGCCCGCGCGTCTCGTCAAGCGCGGGCGCCGTGGGCGGGCGCGGGCGAGCGCCCCTGCCACCAGCGCCGCGGCCTTGCCCTCGGGCAGCTCGTCCGGCAGCGCCGCGGCCGCGGTGAGCAACCCCTTGAGGCGGCGGTGGGCGCTGGCCAGCTCGGGGCGCCGCTGCAGCTCCAACTCCAGCGCGCGCGCCTCGTCGGCCGGCAGCTCGCCGTCGAGCAGGCGCGAGAGCCGCTCAAGCTCCTCCGGCCGAACCATGGCTTCCTCCTTCCTCGTCAGGCGGTGGCAAGAGCAGCGCGGCCAGCGCCGCGCGCGCCCGGTGCAGCCGGG
The DNA here is from genome assembly GCA_044229415.1 of Myxococcaceae bacterium. Lineage (GTDB taxonomy): Bacteria > Myxococcota > Myxococcia > Myxococcales > Myxococcaceae > JBGATB01. Next base: position 289,127 of record JBGATB010000001.1, read on the forward strand.
ACTTCACCGTCCCCACCGGGACGCCCTCGAGCTCGGAGATCTCCGCGAGCGGCCGCTGGTGGACGTGCGCGAGCACGAAGAGGCGGCGCTGCTCCAGCGGGAGCGCGGCGATGGCCCGCTCCAGGGAGGCCATGCGCTGGCTGGCCTCGAGCAGCTCGTCCGCCGGTGGGCGGGGATCCGCCACCTCCCTGCCCGCCTCCAGCTCCACCAGCAGCAGCCTCCGCCGCTTGCACACATCGAGCAGCCAGCGCTGCGCCACGGTGAAGACCCACGTCGTCAGCTCGGCCGGCCCCTCTGGGCGGAAGCGCGGGAGGCGCTCGAGCAGCGTGTGGAGCAGCTCCTGGGTGAGGTCGTCCACATCCCCTGGGGCGCCGCTGCGCCGGACGAGCGCGTGCATGGGACCCACGTAGCGGCGCAAGAAGGCCTCCTGCGCCGCCTTCTCGCCGCGCTGGGCCTGCTGCAGGGTGCGCGCGTCGAGCGCCGCGGGTGCCACGCGAGGTTCCACGACGGGGCGGCCGCTAGGTTCCCCGTCCTAAAAAAAAAAGCGCCCGCCCTCGTTCGGGAGAGCGGGCGCGCTTGAAAAGCCTCAGGGCGCTTGCGGCCTTACGGCTTGGGCGCGGAGGGCAGCGTGGCGTCCACGTCGATGCTCAGCGTCTCGTTCTGGTAGGTGAAGGACTCGCTGCTGGTGGCGATGCTGCCGTCCAGCGAGAGGCTCACCTTGCCGTGGGTGCTGTTGAGCACGTCCACGGTGAGCTTCTGCGTCACGTCCGCGTCCAGGAAGTCGTTCACGTCCCCGGCCACGGTGACCTTGCCCTTGATCTTCAGGGTGGCGGAAGCGCCCGCGGCGCTGCCCTCGGTGGCGAGGCTGGTGGTGAGGGTCCCGTCGAACGTGTTCTTCCCGTCCACGTTGAACTTGTCGTAGGTGATGGTGGAGTCCACCGTGCCGGCGAACGGGATGGAGGTGAGCTTCATCTCCACCTTGGCCGTGCCGCCGTGCCGGCCGGGGACCGTGACCGTGGCGTTGAGGTCCGCGCCGCTGCGCAGGCCGCCAGTCGAGCTCTTGCGCGCCGAGCTGAGCGCCGAGGTGGTCTGGAACAGGGCCTGGGCCGCGCCCTCCTTGCCTCCACCCAGCTTGCCGCCGCCCCCGCACGCCGCCAGGACCCCGGTTGCCGCCAGCACTGCCACGCCACGAAGAACGTTCATTTCACCCTCCAAACGAGGTTTCGACCGGCCCCTTCGGGCGCACCTTGGATCAAGTGCCACCCTTCCGTCATCTTCCGCGCCTCCAACGTTGTGGCCCGGAGGCAGGGGTGACAGGATTCGCGCGTGGAATCCCAGGGCCAACCGGCCGACCTCGAGCACATCCTCCAGATTCTCCGCCGCGCCCTCTACCGTGACCCGGAGGCGCCGCTGGCGCCCGGCGAGCCGGAGGAGCGCGTCTTCGTGCGGGGCCAGGACGAGTCCGGCCTGCTCCTGGTCGCCGTGCAGAGCGGCGACACCGTCTACCAGCTGAAGGTCCCGGACGTTCAGACGCTGGTCTCGCTGGTGGGTCCGCCGCTCAAGCCCACCCGCCCGGACGACGCCCTCAAGCTCCCCTTCACGCCGAAGACCTCCTCCAAGCTGCCGCTCCAGGAGCACCCCGCGGAGGTGGGCAAGCCGGTGGCGGTGCTCCACGGCGGAGAGAACGCCCAGCAGATGACGGCGATCTCCGTGGCGCGCGGCGAGGCCTCCTGCGTGGCCATCTACACCTGCCGCGGCCCCACGCTGCAGGCGCAGAAGATCGAATACAAGCCGTTCAACGAGGACGCGGTGGCGCTGCGGCTGCGGCGCGGTGATCGCGCCAACGGGAGCCAGGAGATCTGCGCGGCGGGCGCGTTCGACATGGCCGGCGGAGAGGGCAGCGTGGAGGGCATGGCGGGCGCGGCGAGCGACGTGGCCAGCCGCTGCTTCGACGAGGCCATCGCCGCGATCGAAGGTGGCAAGGCGCCCGAAGAGGCGCTGCGCGAGGGCGTCACCCGGGCCAGCGACGGCGTGCGCGCGCTGGGCGTGGGGGCCGTCTCCACCTTCACCGGCGCGGTGATCATCACCCAGTTCAAGGACCAGCAGGTGGTGAGCCGCAAGGTGCACGTGGCCACCGTGGGCGACTCCCGGGCGCTGCTGATCGACAAGGCGGGCAAGCTCAAGGAGAAGACCAAGCTGCACAACCTGGGCTCCAGCATCGCCGCGGGCGAGGTGCCGGACGCGCCGCCGTCGGTGGCGCACCAGTTCGCCAGCGCGCTCTCGCGCGGCCTGGGCACCGAGAACGACCTGCCGGACCTCTACACGTGGGACCTGGCCCCCGGGGACCGGGTGCTGCTGGAGACGGACGGCGTGGGCGACGCGCGCGAGTTCGAGCAGATGCCCGTGGGCACCTGGCACGCGGACCGCTGCGCCGAAGACCAGGCCAGAATCCTGGCCCACGTGCAGGGCGCGCCGGACACCGCGGCCACCCTGGTGGCCTACGCGCTGGACCAGATGGCGGACCGCTACGGCAAGCCGGACAACATCGGCCTGGCGGTGCTCGAAGCCCTGGAGTGAGCGGGCTGTCACACTTCAGCGGTCCAAGGATTCCTCCGTTCCAAAGGAGCGGTCATGGACTTTCTGGAGCTGGTGAAGCAGTCGTTCTCGATTCTTAGGCGCAACAAGGGGCTCTGGCTGCTGGGGGTGTTCGCCGCGGCCGGCGCGGGCAGCTTCAACGTCAAGGGCGGCTGGCCGGCGCCCTGGGTGCTGGGGCTGGCGTTGGTCGGCATTGGGGTGGGCGCCGTCCTCCACTCCCTGGCGGAGGCGGCGCTGATCTCCGGCGTGGGGCTGGCCCGGGACAAGGCCCACGTCACGCTGGGCGAGTCCCTGCGCGCGGGCGGCCCGCGGATGGGCGCGGTGCTCGGGGTGAAGCTGGCGCAGGTGGGGCTGATGCTCCCGGTGGTGGCGATCATCGCCTCGCCGGCGCTCCTTCTGCTGGTGACCCGCGCCTACCCGCTGGCGGTGGTGCTGGGCTGCTTCGCGCTCTTGCTGGTGAGCCTGCCCTTCACGCTCACGCTGGCGTTGGTGGCGGAGTACGCGCTGCGGATCGCCGTGCTCGAAGGCCGGGGCACGAAAGACGCGCTGAAGGCGGCGTACCGCTTCCTCCACGGGCGCCTGAAGGGCTCGCTGAAGCTCTTGCTCACCGCGTTCCTGGCCAAGGTGGGGACGGCGATGGTGGCGGCGCTGGCGCTGGTGCCGGCGGGGCTGCTGGCGCTGGCGGCGTACCTTGCCTCGCAGCGCTGGGAGGCGGCGCTGGCCGCGGGGCTGCTCGTGGCGGTGCCGGTGGCGCTGCTGGGCGCGGGGGCTGCCGGCGTGATGGGCAGCTCGGTGTGGACGCTCGGGTACCTCGAGCAGCGCGGTGATGGCCGCTGACGATGGTGCTCTGCTTCGCAGCCCTCTTCGGGGACGCGCCCGAGCCGGACGTGGACGAGCTGGCGGTGCAGCGCTGGGTGCGGGCCGCCCGCACCGGCCAGCCGCTGGCGGCGCGCCGGCTCTACAACCAGTTCGTTCGGCGGCTCTACCGCACGGTGCGCCCCTGGTGTCCCAGCGACGCGGACGCGGAGGACCTGGTGCAGGAGACCTTCGCCCGCGCGCTGCGCTCCCTGGCCGAGTACGAGTACCGGCCCGGGACGCGGTTCATCGCCTGGCTGGCCACCATCGCGCTCAACCTCTCGCGCAAGCAGGCCCGCCGCGTCCATGGTGACGCGCCGCTGAGCGAGGCGGCGCAGGTCGCGGTGGAGCCGGCGGTGGATCCAGACGCCGGGCGCCGGCGCGCGGCGCTGCTGGAGGCTTTGGGCAAGCTGGAGGAGCGCGAGCGGAGGATCCTCACCCTGCGCTACGGCGCCGAGCTCAACGCCACGGAGATTGCGCGCGCGGTGGGGCTCTCCTCCGCCAACGTCCGTAAAATCTGCGAGCGGCTCCGGGCGCGGCTGCTCCAGGAGCTCGCGTCCGTCCTCGAGGAGGCTTCATGACCGACGATGAACGGCTCACGCGTGCCTTCGGCGCGCTGGGCCCGACGGAGGAGGCGGTGGCCCGCGTCGCCGGCGCGCTGGGCGAGCGCTTCGAGGCGCCGCCGCAGTCGCTGCTCGCGGAGTGGGTGGAGCTGCTGTGGATAAGGCCGGTGGTGCACGGCGCCACGGTGCTCGCAGCGGCGGGCGTGGCCGCCTTCGCCAGCCCGGTGGTGTCGCTGGCGCTGCTGCTCCTGCGCAAGGGGTTCGGCCCGGACGTGGGCTGAGACGTCAGCGCACGCGCTGGAGGAACTCCATCCGGTTGCCGAACGGATCGCGGATCTCGAAGCGCGCCAGCCCCGGCAGCGGCTCGCCCTCGTGGAGCTCCAGCCCCAGGGCGGTCACCTTCGCGCGAATCGCCTCGAGGTCGTCCACCTCGAAGGCCAGGTGGGCCTTGGTCTTGCGCCGGTCCACGCCGTCCTCGGTGCCCACGTGGATCTGCACCGCGCCCAGCTGCAGCCAGAAGCCGCCGCGCACGAGCAGCACCGCCGGCTTGGGGATCTCCTGGAGCCCGAGCTCGCCGCAGTAGAAGGCCCGCGCGGCCGCCTCCTCTCCCTTGGGGACGGTGAGCTGGGCGTGGTGGAGGGCGAGGATCATGGGCTTGGTTCTACCGCACCGAACCCGCCGGCGATGGGCCAGACCGGGCGGACGAATTCCGCCCACTGAGCAGGGCGGAGACCGTCTGTGCTCGTCTCGATGCGGGATTGGGCGGAATTCGTCCGCGCAGCAGGGCAGATAGAGCTCGAGTGGTTTCGGCTCGCCCTCGCCCTGCACGCATGGGTCCCGCGGCAGCGGACCGGGGCCGCGATGGGTTGCACAGCCACGGTCCGCGGCACTGCGCGCTCGGCCTCTTCACTTCGAGCGCGAGGATCGGAGCGTGGAGGCGCGGTGGCCCCGGGGAGGGGCCCCCCCTTTTCGAGTTGTCAACGGCATCTGGTTGACGAGCGAGTGTGGTTGCGCCGCTTCTTCGAGCCCTTACGCGGCGGTCACGAGGCGAGATCGCGTTGACGGCCTGTGGCTCTGGTCCGAGTCCGCAAAGACGCCGAACAGCGACACAGGCGGTCAACGACATCGTGTTGACGGCGGCGCGCAGTTTGCCCCGGTCTTCGAGCGCGTACGCGGCGGGCTCGAGACGAGATCGCGTTGACAACTCAGAATGGGGGTCACCCCCCCCGGAGGGGCCGAGCGGTCACGCGCCGGACATCCCAATCGAGGTGCGGCGGGCGAGCGCGCACTGCCGCGGCGATGGCTGTGCAACCCACCGCGGCCCGGCCCGCTACCGCGGGACCCATGCGTGCAGCGCGAGGGCGAACCGAAACCACTCGAGCCCTATCTGCCCTGCTGCGGACGAATTCCGCCCAATCCCGCATCGAGACGAGCACAGACGGCCTCCACCCCGCTCAGTGGGCGGATTTCGTCCGCTCGCGCGCGGCGGGAAGGTCCAGCCGCAGGCACTCGCGCGGCCACCGGTCCAGTCCGCGCGCGGCCTCGTGCTCCCGCAGCGCGCGAAGCCCCGGCGTGAGCTCCGCGGGCTCCAGCGGTCGGAAGCCGAGGCGGCGGTAGTAGGGACCGTTCCAGGGCACATCGACGAAGGTGGTCAGCGTCAGCGCGCGGTGGCCGCACTCCGCGGCCCAGGTGGCGCAGTGTGAGATCAGCGCCCTGCCCAGCCCGCGCCGCGCGAACTGGGGGTGCACGGACACCTGCTCGATGTGGGGCAGGCCATCGACGAGCTCCGCGATCAAGTACGCGGCGGGCCGACCCTGCTCCTGTGCCACCCAGGCGCGCCCGGCGTCCACGTAGCGCTGCAGCTGGGGCAGCGTTGGCGGCTCGTCGTCGGCGATGACGGCCATGCCCACCTCGCGGAACGGCGCTCCGGCGGCGCGCTCGATCTCCTGCAGTTGGGCTAGGTCTTCGCTGGTCGCCGGGCGAATCATCGTGGCCGCAAGTTCTACGGCGCGGCTATAGAGGACGCCATGCGCAGCTTCGTCACCGGCGGTTCCGGCTTCGTGGGCAAGGAGTTGATCTCGGCGCTGAGGGCGCGCGGGGACGAAGTCGTCGCGCTCTCCCGCTCCGAGCGCTCGGATTCCGCGCTGAAGACCCTCGGCGCCACCCCGGTGCGAGGAGACCTCGACGCCACCGAGGCGCTCGCGCAAGGCATGGCCGGCTGCGGCGCGGTCTTCCACTGCGCGGCCAAGGTGGACGAGTGGGACAGCGACGCCGCGTTCCACCAGGTGAACGTGGTGGGGACGGAGCACGTGCTCGCCGCCGCGCGCGCGGCGAAGGTAAAGCGCTTCGTGCTCATCTCCACCGAGGCGGTGCTCGCGGACGGGCAGCCGCTCGTCGATGCAGACGAGACGCTGCCTTTGCCCAGCCGCCCGCTCCCGGGCTACCCCGCGAGCAAGCAGCTGTGCGAGCGCAGGGTGCTGGAGGCCAACGGCGCGGGGCTGGAGACGGTGGTGGTCCGGCCGAGGCTGATCTGGGGACGGGGGGACACCTCGAACCTGGTCCGCTTCATCGAGGCCATCCACGGGGGGCGCTACGCCTGGGTGGGCGGAGGCCGCTACCTCACCTCCACCTGCCACGTGGCCAACGTCTGCGAGGGCGCGCTGCTCGCGGCCGAGCGCGGCACCCCGGGCGAGGTCTACTTCCTCACCGACGGCGCGCCGGTGGAGTTCCGCGCGTTCATGACGCGCGTGTTCGAGAGCCAGGGGGTGAAGGCGCCCTCGCGCAGCGTGCCGCGCTGGCTGGCAGGCGCGGCGGCGAGCGTCTCCGAGGCGGCGTGGCGGGCCCTCAAGCTCGGGGGCACCCCGCCGGCCACGCGGGTCGCCGTGTGTTTGATGGGGCAGCGGATGACGGTGAGCGACGCCAAGGCGCGCCGGGAGCTGGGCTACTCGGGGCGCGTGTCGGTGGAGGAGGGCCTGGCGGAGCTGGCGCGGCTGCCCCCGGTGACGTCAGGCTCCCCGCCTGTGCCCCGTCGGCCGGCGAACCCGTGAGGAGCGGCAAGAGATGAGCTGGAAGCAGACCCTGGAGAAGGTGGCCGAGGGCCACTACGTCCTGCCCAAGGGCAAGGGCATGAAGGTCCACGCGGACCTCTTCCTCTCCGACAAGCTGCTCTTCGGCGTGGACGGCGCGGGCGGCGTCGAGGAGGGCGTGCTCTCGCAGATCGTCAACGCGGCGAGCTTTCCTGGCGTGAGCCGCGTCACCATCACCCCGGACTGCCACCTGGGCTACGGCGTCCCCATCGGCACCGTCGTGGAGACGGACGGCGTGCTGCTGCCCACCGCGGCCGGCTACGACATTGGCTGCGGCATGGTGCAGCTGCGCACGTCCCTGACGGAGAAGGACGTGGCGGACGCGGCCAAGCGGCGCCGCTGGATCGACGAGGTCACCTCGCGGATCGCCGTGGGCGTGGGGGCCTCGCGCGTGCAGCGCCAGCGCAAGGTGAGCGCGAAGACGTTCGAGGAGGTGGTGCGCCACGGCGCCAAGGCGCTGGGCCGCACCAGCGGCGTCACCGAGCGCGCCTTCATCCCGGTGGAGGACGACCGGGTGGACATCCCCGAGCGCGCCAACGGCAAGCGGGACCAGCTGGGCTCGCTGGGCGGCGGCAACCACTTCACCGAGATGCAGGTGGACCAGACCGGCCGCGTCTGGGTGATGCTGCACACCGGCAGCCGCGGCTTCGGCTGGAACATCGCCAAGCACTACTTCGTGGAGGGCGCGGCCGCGCTCGGCCTGCCCCGCCACAGCGAGGACCACATCTGGCTGGACGTGGACTCCGCGCTCGGCAAGGCCTACTGGAACCTGCACAACATGGCGGCCAACTTCGCCACGGCGAACCGGCTGATCATCGGCGAGGCGGTCTGCGAGGCGCTCGAGGCCGTCTTCGGCGGCACCGCGGAGATCTACTACGAGATCTCCCACAACCTGATCCAGCGCGAGAGCGGCAAGCTGGTGGCCCGCAAGGGCGCCACCCGGGCCTTCCCGGGCGGGCACCCCGCCCTGCGCGGCACGCCTTGGGAGAAGACGGGCCACCCCATCCTCATCCCCGGCTCCATGGAGACCGGCTCGGCGATCTTGTTCGCGCAGCCGGCGGCGGAGAAGTCCATCTACTCGGTGAACCACGGCTCGGGCCGGCGGATCTCCCGCGGCGAGGCCAAGCGCGTGCTCGACCAGCGCGAGACCGACGCGCGCCTGGCCGCGGCGGGCATCCTGCTCAACACCCGCGCCACGCCGATCGACGAGTCCGGCCCCTGCTACAAGAACCTGGACGACGTGCTGGAGACGGTGGAGCTCGCCGGGCTGGCGAAGGTGGCCCACCGCCTCCGGCCGATCGCCTGCATCAAGGGCGCGGACTGAAGGTCTGCTCGCGCACCGGCGGCGGGAGCGGCTCGGCCCGCGCGGTGAACCCGGTGGCGCGCCGGTCCAGCGGCTGCCGCCGGGAGAACAGCGCCAGCGCCCGCTCGACGATCCACCGCAGCCCCGCGCCAGCGTCGCGCGCCAGGGCGCTGGGCGCCTCGCGGGAGAACAGCCGCGGGCTGCTCAGGGTGCCGCCCGGCGCGGTCGGGGGCATGGCGTTCACCCCCACCCCGTGCTCGTACACCAGCCGGCCGCCGAGCGAGGCGGTGTAGACCGCCGCGCCGCACGCGGCGAGCCCCACCCCCACCTGAAAGAGCGAAGGGCGGTGGCCCAGCCGCCAGGCCATCACCGCGGTGGCCCCTGCGAGGATCAGCGTGTTGCCGGCCCCGTGCAGGAAGAGCATGTCGCTGGCGGCAGGGTCATCCGCGCGGACCTGCTGCGAGGCGGCGAAGCCCGTCACCCCGGCGAGCGCCGCGCTCCCCACCCCGGCCACCCACAGCGCGCGCCCCACGCGCTCCAGCCCGCGGCTGCGCCTGGAGAGCGCGAGGAGGTCGACGATCGCGGCGCCAGGCAGCAGCGTCAGCGGCGCGTGGACGAGAGAAGGGTGCAGCTCGTGCAAAAGGGTGGCCATGGGCGCTCCGCGAAGTCCAGCGAGGGAGAGGCGCCACACGGTGGCCAGCCGGAGGCGCGGGCGCATCGTCCCGCGGGCGTGGCGGAGTGTTCAGGAGGCCGCGTCGATGGCGGCCTGCGCGTCCTTGGCGACGCAGGCGGCCTCCTCGGCCGCGAGCCCCTCGAGCGCGGAGATCAGCCGCGCCAGGGGCTGGGACGGAGGCTGGCGCCGCGCCAGCTCCACCATCTCCTTGCAGTAGGCGTGACCCCGGCCGGCGAGCGCGCGGATGTCGAACAGGTCGCGCACGTTCTTGGCCACCTGGAACGGCAGCGGCAGCCCCGCCTCGTGCGAGGAGCGGTTGGCGGCGCGGGCCATCTCCAGGAAGCGCTCGCTCAAGCCCACCGCGCGCTGGCGCGCGAAGGAGGCGCGGCGCAACAGCGGCTCGGTGTCCAGCAGGAGGCGCGTGGCCTCCTCCTCCAGCTGCCGCAGCTGCGCGGCCTGGGCGGCGCGCTCGGGCTCGGTGGCGGCGGCGGCGCGGGCGAGCTGACCGCGGCGGTAGCTCAGGGAGGTGAGCGAGAAGCGCGCGGTCTGCACCGCGTCGTGCGCGGCGCCCTGGGCCATCTTCGCCTCGCGCTGGGCGCGGACCGCTTCGTCGCGGGCGAGCTTGGCCTCCGCCCTCGAGGCCGCGGCCTCCACCCGGGCGTCGTTCTCGGCGGGGCTCTCGGCGTACTCGCCTGGGGTGGCAGTGGAAGTCAGCATCGGCGTCTCCAGAGAAGCGAAGGAACGCCGGTCCACAAAGCAACGGTGGGACCACCCCAGGCGCGAACGCCCCCATCAAAATTCGGGCGGGTGTCCGTTCGCCCTACTTCCACCGCGGCTGTATGGCGAGAGGGCGCCAAGCCGCGAAACACAGACGCTTTTCGGTTTCAGCGGTCCGCGGGCGCAGCGCCAGGCGGGCGGCCGGAACGCTGTCGGAACCTGTCATTTCTGACGGAACCGCCCACGTGCTGCAGCTGTAGCGCTTCAGTAGCGGCAGTAGTTCGGACAGAGGCTCACGTTGACGAAGCTCTGCCCGGACGCGCAGTCCCCGGCGTTCTCCGGTGCGCAGCGGTTGGGATAGCTGGACGACGCGGTTCTGCAGATCTGCCCGCGGGGGCACTCCGCATTGGCGCCGGCGCAGGTGCAGCGGCCGCTGGTGGAGGCCGGGTGCGGATCGCAGGAGGTGGTGGCGCTCACCGACTCGCAGCTGCGCCCGGAGGTACACTTGGTCCCGCAGCCGCCGCAGTGGCTGGTGTTGTTGGAGATGTTGACGCAGGTGCCCCCGCAGCAGCGGCTGGCCGCGGCGGAGCCGCAGCTGGTGCCGTCCCCGCGGTTGGCGGCCACGCACGTGTTGGCCGAGCAGCTGAGCGTCACGCACGGGTTGGTGTTGGGGCAGACGGTGCCGCCCAGGCAGGCGCCGCCGCCGTTGCAGGTGGCGCCGCTGACGCAGCCGTTGGCCGAGGTGCAGGCGGTGCCCGCCGCCTTGGGCGGGTAGACGCAGCCGGCGTCCAGCGGGTTGCAGACGCCGGCCGGCGCGTAGCACTGGCCGGGGGGCGTGGCGCACGCCTTCACCGTGCCGCCCGCGCACTTCCCGGCGGCGTCGCACTGGGTGCCGCTGGTGCAGGCGTTCTTGTCGTCGCAGTCCGTGCCTGCCGGCTTGGCGGCGTACTGGCACTGGCCGTTGCCCGCGTTGCAGGAGCCCACCGGCTCGAAGCAGGGGCCGGGCGGGGTGTTGCACTGTACGGCCGCGCCGCCGGCGCACGCGCCGGCGCCATCGCACGTCTTGCCGTTGACGCAGGAGGCGCCGAGGTCGCAGAGCGCGCCCGCGGGCTTGGGGGCGTAGACGCAGTCGCCGCTGCTGGAGTCGCAGGTGCCCTCGCCGAGGAAGCAGACGCCGGTGGGGGTGCTGCACGCCTTGCGCGTGCCTGCGCCGCAGGTGCCAGCGGTGCAGCGCTCGCCGATGGTGCAGCGATCTCCGTCCTCGCAGGCGCGGGCGGCGCAGTCCGGGTCCTCGCAGTCGGTCAGCTGATCGCAGTCGTTGTCGAAGCCGTCCGCGCACTGCAGCTCGGGCGAGGCGCAGGTGGTGCAGGCGCCGTGGAAGCAGGTGGTGCCCGCATCGGACGGTGGGCAGAGCAGCCCTTCGCACGAGCGGTCCACGCAGGCGCCGGCCGAGCAGACCTGGCCCGAGGGACACTGCGTCTGGCCGCAGCTGGTGGACACGCAGGTGCCCTGCACGCAGGCGGTGCCGGCCGGGCAGGTCACCCCGTAGCAGGCCTGCTGCACGCACCGGCCGTCCTCGCACACCGCGCCGTTGGCGCAGGTGACGTTGACGCAGTTCTTCGGCGCGCAGGTGCCGCGCGCGCAGGCCTCCTCCTCGCCGCAGGTCAGCCCGATGCAGGCCGCGTAGACGCAGCGGTCCTCCTGGCAGACCTCCCCGGGGCCGCAGGAGAGCGAGCCGCAGTCGTGCGGGTAGCAGCCGCCGCGCGCGCAGACCTCGCCCGCGCCGCACACCACGCCCACGCAGAGCAGATCCACGCAGGCGTCGTTCTGGCACACCTGGCCGGCGCTGCAGGGGAAGCCGGGACAGGACGGGCTGTAGCAGGCGCCGCGCACGCACTGCTCGCCGGGGCCGCAGCTGGCGCAAGCGGCGCACTGCCCCTCCTTGCAGGAGGCCTCCACGGGACACTGGGTGTCATCGGTGCAGGCCACCGGAGGGGTGACCGGGGTACCGGAGCAGCGTGCGAAGGAGAGGACCCACCCCAGCACCGCCGCCCCGAGCCAGAGCGCTCGTCTTCCCTTCATCCTCCGCACCTTCCCTGGTGACCGGCGGCGGCTCAAGGCCAACCCCCGGGAGAGTCACAGACGTGGGACTATCCTCGCCATGTCGGTCCCCTCCCAGCTGTATCGCCCCAACCTGGCGCTGTCGACGGACCTCTACCAGCTGACCATGGCGTGCGCCGCCTTCTGCGAGGGGCTGCACACCCGCGAAGGGGTCTTCCACCTCACCTTCCGGCGGGCGCCCTTCAAGGGGGGCTACGCGCTGGCGTGCGGGCTGGACCACGCGGTGGACCTCATCCGCCACCTGCGCTTCGGCGAGGAAGATCTGAAGTACCTGGGCAGCCTTCAGAACCCAGCCGGCAAGCCGCTCTTCCCCAAGCCCTTCCTGGAGTACCTGGGGCGCCTGCCGGTCGCCCTGGATGTCGACGCGCTCCCCGAGGGCACCGCCGTCTTCCCGCACGAGCCCCTCTTGCGGATCCAGGGAGAGATCATCCCCTGCATGCTGCTGGAGACGCCGCTGCTCGCGGTGATCAACTTCCAGACGCTGATCGCCACCAAGGCGGCGCGGATCTGCCACGCCACGCGCGGCGAGCCGGTGCTGGAGTTCGGCCTGCGGCGCGCGCAGGGGCTGGATGGGGCGCTCTCCGCCACGCGCGCCGCCTACGTGGGCGGGGTGGCCGCCACCTCGAACGTGCTCGCCGGCAGGCTCTACGGGATCCCCGTCCGCGGCACCCACGCGCACAGCTGGGTGATGCTCTTCGACGACGAGCCCGCCGCCTTCGCGGCGTACGCCCGCGCGCTGCCGGACAACTGCGTCTTCCTGGTGGACACGTACGACACGCTGGAGGGCGTGCGCCACGCGATCGAGGTGGGGCGCGCGCTGAAGGCCCACGGCCACCAGCTCTGGGGCGTGCGCCTGGACTCCGGAGATCTCGCCTACCTCTCCCAGCAGGCCCGCGCGCTGCTGGACGCCGCTGGCTTCAAAGAGACGCAGGTGCTCGCCACCAACGACCTGGACGAGCACGTGATCGAAAGCCTCAAGCAGCAGGGCGCGGCGATCGGCGTGTGGGGCGTGGGGACGCGGCTGGTGACGGCGCAGGACGACCCCGCGCTCGGCGGCGTCTACAAGCTGGCGGCGGTGCGGGAGAAGGGCGGCCCCTGGAAGATGCGGGTGAAGCTCTCGGAGCAGCTGGTGAAGATCTCCACCCCCGGCGTGCTCCAGGTCCGCCGCTTCAGCGACGCGGACGGCGGCTTCGTGGCGGACGCGATCTACGACGTCAGCTCCCCCGCACCCGCGGAGTGGACCATCGTGGATCCGCTGGATCCCCTGCGCCGCCGCCCGCTCTCCGCGGAGCTTTCGTCCGAAGATCTCCTGGTGCCGGTGCTGCGCGCCGGGCAGCTGGTCTCGCCCTCGCCGCCGCTCGCCGAGCTACGGGAGCGCGCGCGCGCCCAGCTGACCCGCCTTCACCCGGGGGTGACCCGCTTCCTGAACCCGCACCAGTACCCGGTGGGGTTGGAGCGCTCGCTCCACGAGCGGCGCAGCGCGCTGGTGCTGCAGGCGCGGGAGGGCACGCGATGAGGACCCTGGTCTTCTCCACCGAGGCGTACGGCGCGCTGCGCGCCGAGCTGTGCCACCGCGGCAGCTTCGAGCCAGGCGAAGTGGAGCGGCAGCGCTTCCCGGACGGCGAGCGCTACCAGCGGCTGCTCACGGACGTGGAGGGGCGGGACGTGGCGGTGGTGGGCGGGACCATCTCGGACGCGGACACGCTGGAGCTCTACGATCTCGCGTGCGGGGTGGTGGAGTGCGGGGCGCGAAGCCTCACCCTGGTCCTCCCCTACTTCGGCTACTCGACCATGGAGCGGGCGGCGAAGAGCGGCGAGGTGGTGACCGCCAAGACGCGGGCGCGGCTGCTCTCCTCCATCCCCGTCCCCGGCGCCGGCAGCCGCGTGCTCCTGCTGGATCTCCACTCCGAGGGCATCCCCTACTACTTCGAGGGGGGCATTCGTCCCCTGCACCTCTACGCCAAGCCGGTGGTGCTGCGCGCGGTGCGGCAGCTGGGCGGCAGCGACTTCGTGGTGGCCTGCACCGACGCTGGCCGCGCCAAGTGGGTCGAGTCGCTCGCCAATGATCTCGGGGTGCTCCCCTCGTTCGTCTTCAAGCGGCGGCTGGACGGCGCCCGCACCGAGGTCACCGCCGTGAGCGCGGTGGTCCGAGATCGCGCGGTCGTGATCTACGACGACATGATCCGAACGGGCAGCTCGCTGCTCAAGGCGGCCCAGGCGTACAAGGACGCGGGGGCCACCCGGATCAGCGTGGTCACCACGCACGGCCTGTTCCCGGGTGATGCGCTGGACCGTCTGAAAGCGAGCGGGCTGGTGGATCTGGTGATCTGCACCGACAGCCACCCGCGCGCTCTCGAGCTCAAGAGCGACTTCTTGAGAGTCGAGAGCGTAGCGGCCGTCTTCGCCGAGCACCTGACGTTTTGACGGACCGTCCTTGCACTGCGGGGAGGCGTCCCACGTGACAATAGGCGTCGTCGCCAGAGACCGGTAATCGGTGTGATCACCGTGAACCTGACGATCGATGGCGAGGCCAGGGCGAAGCACAAGCTGATCAGGCGGCGGGCGGCGGCGGCGCTCCAGCGGGAGGCGGTGAGCCGGCTGGCGCGGCGGGCGGCGCAGCTCGAGGCGCTGGTGCAGGGACTGCCAGACGCGGCGTGCATCGTCGTCAACGACCGGTTGACACATCTCAACCCGGCCGCGCTCGAGCTGCTCGGGGCCAAGCGCGTGGAGGAGCTGGCCGGGCCGTCCAGCGAGCTGATCGAACGGCTGGAGATCCGCTGGTCTGAGAATGGGGAACGCGTCACCCCCCGGGACAACCCGATCGCGCAGGCGCTGGGCGGGAAGTCCGCGATCCACGAACTGTGCCTGCGCGGCCTGAACGGGCGCCGGCTGGTGGTGCGCTGCGCGGCCTCGCCGATCTGGGTGGATGGGCACGGCAGCGGGGCGATCGCCGTGCTGACCGACATCACCGCGCAGAAGCAGGCGGAGGCGGCGTTGCGGGAGAACGAGGCGCGCTTCCGATCGCTCGCGGTGGCCAGCAGCGATCTGGTCTGGTCCACGCACCCCACCATGGGGACGCCCGGCCCCACCTGGTGGGACTTCACCGGGCAGCCATCCTCGTCCCCCAACCCAGAGCAGTGGCTGGAGGCGGTGCACCCGGAGGATCGCGAGAAGGTGCTCGCGCGCTGGAGGGAGAGCCAGCGCCGCCGGTGCACCTACCGCGCGGAGTACCGGCTGCGGCGCGCGGACGGGGTCTATCGCCACATGCTGATGCGGGGCGAGCCGGTGTTCGACGAGGCCGGCGGCGTGCGCGAGTGGATTGGGATCGGCGTGGACCTCTCCGAGCGCAAGCAGGCGGAGGAGCTGCAGCGGCAGAAGGCGGAGCTGGAGCGGCAGCTGGTGGGGATCGTCAGCCATGATCTCGCCACCCCGCTCACCGTCATCTCCATGGCCGCCTCCCGGAGCGTGAAGGTCCCCGGCCTGCCGCCGATGGTGCAGGACGCGCTGGGGAGGATCCTCTCCGCCGCCGGCCGCGCGGAGCGGCTGATGAGAGATCTACTGGACTTCACCCGCGCGCGGCTCGGGGGGATCATCCCGGTCTGGCGGCGGCCGGTGGAGCTGGGCACCGTGGCCAGCGAGCTGGCCGCGGAGCTGCGCGTCGGCGCGGCGGGGAGGGAGATCGACGTCTCGGTGGAGGGGGACACCTGCGGAGAGTGGGATCCAGATCGGATCGGCCAGATCTTGACCAACCTGGTGGTGAACGCCCTGCGCTACAGCCCTTCCCCCCTGCCCGTCCGGGTGGAGGTGCGCGGCGAGCCCGAGCGCGTGCTGCTCGAGGTCTCCAACAAGGGCCCGCCGATCTCCGCGGCGCTGCTGCCGCGGCTGTTTGACCCGCTGATCCGCGGCGAGCACCCGCCGACGCGCGATGGGACCGGCCTGGGGCTGGGGCTCTACATCGTGCGGCAGCTGGTGGAGGCGCATCGAGGGGAGATCGCCGTGGACTCGCGCCCCGAAGGCACCTGCTTCCGCATCGCCCTGCCTCGGCGGTAGCAACACAAACCCCGTGAACGTGAACGGCCGTGGACGGCCGTTCACGTGGACGTGGACGTTGACGTTGACGTTGACGTTGACGTGGACGTGGACGTGGACGTGTGACGGCCTTTGCCACGAGAGGCGCAGCGGTCGAACGGCCGTCCACGTTCACGTCAACGTCAACGTCAACGTCAACGTCAACGTCAACGTCAACGTCAGGGGCAGAGGACGATCAGCCGCAGCGCCAGCCGCGCGGGCACAAGCCGTTCACGTTCGCGTTCACGGAAGTGTGTGGGGGTTGCGGCGGCCCAGGGCGCGAGCGGCCAGGACCGCGGCGGCCCAGAGCACCAGCGCCGAGCCCGGCAGCGCGCCGCAGCCACACGCGCCCCGGCCGACGATCCCCGTGCCCCCATCCAGCTTGCTGCCCGCGTCCGCACCGCCGCCCGCGTCCGCACCGCCGTCGGCGACCGTCCCGCCGTCCATCGGCAGCGGCTCCACCGCGAACGCGCCGCACGCCGGCTCCACCGCGCTGCCCCGCTGCGCCAGCGCCAGCGCGTAGGCGCCCGCACCGAAGCCGATCATCGGCGCGTTGAACTTGTAGCGCCCCGTGGCCTCGTCATACGTCTCCGCCAACGCCGCGTAGTTCGCCGCGCTCTGCCGCGTCACGTAGTCCAGCACCGCGTCCGCGCGCGCCGTCCGCCCCGCCAGCCGCAGCGCCACCGCGGCCCGCAAGTCCGTGAACACCCACTCCGCGCTGTCGTACTCGCTGCCCCAGGGCGAGAGATCCATCTTCCCCGCGTGGTCCGCCCGGTCGTCGTTGCGCGCGTAGCCTGCGCCCGCCGCCGTGCGCAGCCCCTTCTCCAGCGCGTCCAGCGTGGCGCGCGTGGCCCGCCCGTCCGGGGCCAACAGCCCCATCGACACCGCCTCCACCACCGCCGTGTCCAGGTAGCCGCCCCCGGACTTCAGCTCCTCCAGGTTCGACGCCAGCGTCCCATCCGGCGCCAGCAGCGTCCCCACCAGCGCCTTTCGCAGTCCGTCCGCCGCGGCGGCGTACTTCGCCTCCTTCGCGGCGTCCCCGCGGCGCTTGGCGATCGCCGCCGCGTCGCACAGCCCGCGGATGGCGGTGATGTTGGTGTACGCCCACGTCCGCTCGCGCCCGTTCCAGTGCGTCTCCCAGATGGAGGAGTCCTTGCGCAAGAGCCCCGTCGCCGGATCCACCAGCGCCACCAGCGGGTCCGCCACCTTCTCGGAGATCTGCTTCCACTCCGCGTCCGCGAACGTCACGTCCCCGCTCTGCGCCTCGTAGGTGCGCAGCGCCCAGAGAAAGAGCCCCAGCCCATCCAGCTCCAGGTTCGGGCCGAAGTCGTTGAAGTCCGTCTCCTCCACCCCGAAGCCGAGATACCGGGTGAGGGAGATCTGATACGGCGGCAGGGAATACGGCTTGAGCTCATTCCACTGCTGGAAGCGCCCGCCCTCCGCGCGCAGGAAGAAGGCGAGCGCGTCCTTCGCCTCCGCCTGCAACCCCAGCGTGGCCAGCGCGGCGATCGCGTACGCCGAGTCCCGGGACCACGAGTACGTCCACTCGCCCGGCGGCAGGCTGGCCAACAGCGCGCCCTTCCCGCGGTGCGCCACCGCCGCCGGCAACGCCGCCACGCCGCCGTCCGCGCCCAAGAGCCGCGTGCGCCGCGGCACCGAGTCGTCGGTGAGCACGTCCCGGAGCCACACCCTCTCCTCGCGCACCTGCGCCATCGCCAGCATCGCCGCGCTCTGGCGGAGCACCGCCTCTTCGCTCGCGGAGGCGCCCGCTGGCACCTTCACCCGCGCCTGCAGCTGCGCCCAGAGCGCCCGCTCCCCCTCCACCAGCGCCTGCGGTCCCCGGCCGTTCACGTAGTCGCTCAGCGCGGTCTGCACCGCCGCGTTGGCGAATGGGTCCCCGTCGTGCGCCGCCACCACCCCCGCCCAGCGCTCCTCGCCCGCGGGCACGTCCCCTACGTCGAACTGGAAGGCGTGCGCCCAGCCGGTGCCCACGCCGAGCACGCCGGAGACGTCCTGGAGGTCCGTGCTGCCCCCGCCCTGCACCGTGGTGAAGCCGTTGGCGGCGGCCGCGCTGGCCAGGTTCCACGCCGCGCGGTGCGCCGGCGCGCCAAGCGCGCGCGTCACCACCACCCCGGCGAAGGCGCGCTCGATGAAGTCCTGCTTGCCGGCGTCGGTGTCCACCACCACCGTCTCGCCCTGCTCTCCCACGTCCTGCAGCACGCCCGGGCGGCCGAAGCCCAGGTGGAAGTTGTGCAGCGAGAAGACGTTGACGCCGCTCTGCGTGGCCGCGCCGCCGTTCTTCACCCGCACCGCGAGCACGAAGCCGGCGCGCGGCAGCTCCCGGGGCGCGAAGGCGAAGGTGGTCACCTGCAGCTCCCCCACCGCCTGCGTCCACTGCACCACCCCGCTGCCCGGCACGTACCCGCTCGCGTCCA
The DNA here is from genome assembly GCA_044229415.1 of Myxococcaceae bacterium. Classification (GTDB taxonomy): domain Bacteria; phylum Myxococcota; class Myxococcia; order Myxococcales; family Myxococcaceae; genus JBGATB01. The sequence continues at coordinate 307,543 of JBGATB010000001.1, forward strand.
GCTCCACCGGCACCGTGGAGAGCCAGCGCTGCGTCCCGCCCGAGCGCAGGCCGAGAAACGCGTCGTAGAGCAGGTCCCGGGAGCGCACCACCTGCATCTGGTTGCCGACCCACACCTCCTTGCCCGCGCCGTCCAGCAGCGGCTCCTCCACCGCGTACGGGTGCTCGCGCAGGTGCGTGAGCTTGGCGGAGGTGAGGTCCGCCAAGAGCGCCCCGTAGCCGTTGGAGGACGGGAGCGTCTTGAAGGTGCGCTCGACGGGCGCCTCGGCGCGGGCCGCGGCGGCGAGCAGGAGAGAGGCGAACAGGACGGAGCGGAGCATCTTGGCCGCGCAAGGTAGCGCGCCCGGGGGCCGTCAGTCCTCCCAGAGACGAAGCCACTGGGGGATGAGGCGCGCCAGCCGCGCGCGCTCCACCGGCAGCGTCAGCCGCGCGTGGGCGCGCCGCTCCAGGTACTGCTCCTGCTCGGGCGCCAGCGGGTCCGGCACCAGGAAGATGACTCGCCGCTGCTGCTCGGGCGGGAGGTTCGCCAGGTGCGCGAGGAAGGCCGGCGCGTCCACCCCTTCGGCGAAGAGCGGCAGGAAGACGAGGTCGAACTTCTCGCCGCGCAGCCGCTCCAGCGCCTCCTCGGTGGTGCGGGCGCGCACCACGGTGTGCCCGAGCGCGGCGCCGGTCTCGCCCGCGTCCTTGGAGTCCTCGCCGATCGCCAGGAGCCGCACCGCCGCGGGGACGGTGACCGGCTGCGAGTCCAGCCGCTCCCGGCTCGCGGGGAGCACCACCCGGAACACCGAGCCCTCCCCGGGCTGGCTCTCCACGGAGATCTCCCCGCCCAGCGCGGTGACGATCCCCTGCGCCATCGCCAGCGACAAGCCCGTGCCCTTGCCGAAGGACTTGGTGGTGAAGAACGGGTCGAAGATCCGGTGGAGGATGTCCTGGGAGATGCCGATGCCGGTGTCCCGCACCTCCACCACCGCCCGGCCGAGCACGTCCGTGGCGATCCCCACCGAGACGTAGTTGCGGTCCGGCGAGCCCGCGGGCACGGCCTCGGCGGCGTTGGTGAGCAGGTAGACGAAGACCTGGCCCAGCCGCTTCGGGTTCGCCTCCACCTGCGGCGCCGGGCGGAAGTCCCGCTCCAGCCGCGCCGAGCGGGTGATCACCTCCTGGGTGATCCGGATCGCGTCCTCCACCACCAGCTGGAGATCCACCGGCTCGCGGACGTCGTGCGCCTGCCAGGAGAACTCCTGCAGGTCGCTGACGATCTTCCTTATCCGCAACGCGCCGTCCCGCGCGTCCTTGAGCGCGGTGACCAGCTCGGCCCCGGGCTCGCCGAGCGCGGGCGCCAGCCGCTGCAGCTCCCCGTCGATGAAGGAGAGGTTGTGCATCACCGCGGAGAGCGGGTTGATGATCTCGTGCGCCACGCCGCTGCCGAGCTGGCACACGGCGATCAGCTTCTCGCTCTGCACCAGCCGCTGCTGGGCGCTGCGCAGCTCGGCCATCGTCGCCGCCGGCGGCTCGCCCCGGAGCGGCGCGGTCCCAGCCAGCTCCTCGCCCCAGGTGAACTTGAGGACCGTGCCGCCGCCGAGCCGGAGCTGATCTCCTTCGCGCAGCGGGCTCTGCTTCACGATCTGGTTGTTGATGTACGTGCCGTTGCGGCTGCCCAGGTCCACCAGCTGCGCCTCGCCGTCCACGATGCGAATCTCCACGTGGCGGCGGGAGACCTTCCCGTCCGAGACCGGGATGTCCACGCCGTTGTGGCGGCCGAGCACCGTCACCTCGCGCAGGTCGAACACCTGGCCCACGTTCTCGCCCGAGAGGCAGATGAGGTGGGCCCGCCGGCGCGGCGCAGGAGCTTCAACCTTGACCGCGTCGTTGCCCATGGACGCCTTACCTACTACGCGTAGACCCCAGAACCTACGGGGAGCCCCGGACCCCCACGAGCAGGCGGAGGAGCGGATGGGTCTTCTCACGGTGTGGCTGTGTGTGCTGGCCGCGGGGCCGGACGGCGGCGTCTCGGGCGGGGACTTTCGCCCGGCGATGCGCGAGGCGCGCAGCGCCTACCAGCGGCAGGACTGGGCGGGCTACCTCAAGGCCACCGCCCAGGCGGACGGGCTCGAGCCCAACCACCCCATGGTGCTGCACAACCTCGCCGGCGCCTACGCGCTCAACGGGAAGAAGGCCGAGGCCCTGGCGGTGCTGCAGCGCCTGCTCGCCATGCAGGTGGACCTGGGCGTGGCCGGGGACGGCGACTTCGACAAGCTCAAGGGCGATGAGGGCTTCACCCGCCTGGTCGATCAGCTCAAGGCGCTGCAGAAGCCCATCGGCGCGAGCGCGCTCGCCTTCCACACCGAGGACAAGGAGCTCCTGGTGGAGGGGATCGCCCACGACCCCAAGACCGGCCGCTTCCTGCTCTCCAGCGTCCACCAGCGCAAGGTGCTCTCCGTGGATCCGAAGACCGGCGCCGCCAAGGACTTGGTGAAGCCGGCCCAGGACGGGGTGGGCGGCATTCTGGGCATGGAGGTGGACGCCAAGCGCCGCCGCCTCTGGGTGGTGAGCAACCACGTGCCGGAGATGAACGGCTTCTCCGAGGAGGCGCCGCCGCAGTCGGCCGTCTTCGTGTTCGACCTGGGCAGCGGCAAGACGCTGCTCAAGGCGGAGGCGCCGGCGGGGGGCCGCCACGGCTTCAACGATCTCGTCCTCACCCGCGCCGGCGGCGCGTACGTGGCGGACAGCGCGTCCGGCGGCATCTACTCGGTCTCGGATAAGGGCGTCCTCAAGAACATCGTCCCGGACGGAACGCTGGCCAGCCCCGGCGGGCTGGCCCTCACCCCGGACGAGAAGACGCTGCTGGTGGCCGCCTGGGGACGCGGCCTGCACGCGGTGGAGCTGGCCACCGGCGCGGTGCGCACGCTCACCGCGCCCGCGGACACCACGCTCTACGGGCTGGACACCATTCGGCTCTACAAGGGCGCCCTCATCGCCACCCAGAACGGCGTCAAGCCGGACAAGGTGCTGCGCCTGACGCTCGACCCCGCGCTCACCGCGGTGACGAAGGTGGACGTGCTCGAGCGCGCCCATCCCCTCTTCCACGAGCCCACGCTCGGAGTGGTGGTCAACGGCGCGCTCTACTACGTGGCCAACAGCCAGTGGGAGCGCTACGGCCCCCGCGCCCAGGGCGCGGACGCGCGAGAGAAGACCGCCGTGCTCAAGCTTTCGCTCTAGCCCCGCGGCAGGAAGCACCCGCCCGCACACGCACCCACCGCCTCGCGAGGCCGCTTCGCCCGGTTGCTACACTCCGCGCGGAGTGAAACCCCTCTGGGCCCTTGGACTGCTCCTCTGGCTGCCGAGCGCGGCCTTCGGCGGCGTCTTCAAGGTCGGGACGTTCTCCAAGAGCACCGCCGCCGCGCCGGCGGTGCAGGTGGTGCCCCATGGACTGGGGACGACCCCCAGCGCGCTGATCCTCTGGAGCGTGGGGACGCCGGACCAGACCACGTCCACGGACGCGCTGGTCGCCGTTGGCTTTTCCGACGGGACGACCGCGCGCTCGGTGTCCGCCGCCGCCAGCAACGGCGGCGCCACCTCCAACGCCAGCCGCCGCCTCGCGGACGCGGCGCTGACGGAGGTGAGCCCGGGCGAGGTGCTCCGGCTGGAGGCCGCGCTCGTCGGCTGGGACGACAGCGCCTTCACGTTGCGCTGGACGACGAACAACGCCGTGGCGGAGCGGATCCACTACCTGGTGCTGGGGGGAGAGGACCTGCTCGCCAAGGTGGTGGCCTGGCCGATGCCCACCGTCGCCGGCGCCCGAGCAGTCACCGGCGTGGGCTTCCGGCCGGACGTGGTGCTTCACCTGCACGGCGGCGCCGGCCTCACCGCGGCGGGCAGCCTCCCGCATGCGCTGATGGGCCTCGGAGCCATGGACTCCGGGGGCCGCACCTGGGCCAACGCGTTCGGGGCGAGCGACGCGCTGGCGCCCTCCGAGGTCAACTCCGGGCAGCGGACAGGCCAGGCGCTCACGGCCGTGTCGGGGGTGGGGAGCTCGACCCTGGCCGCCAACCTCATCTCCATGGACGCGGACGGCTTCACGCTGGACTTCACCACGGCCAGCGCCACCGGTGGCACCGTGGTCTCGCTTGCCTTGAAGGGCGTGCAGGGCCACGCCGCCAGCTTCACCCGCAACAGCGGCGCGAGCCAGACCATCACGCTCCCCGGCTTCCGTCCCTCGCTGGTGCTGCTCTCTTCCTACGAGTTCCCCAACAGCCTGATGACCAATTCCCACGCCGGCTGGTACCTGGGCGCGTCCGACGGGGTGTCAGAAGCCACCACCGTCTTCGCCGCGAGGGACAACGTCTCGCCGGTCCAGACCTGGCGCAAGAGCAACGAGGCGCGCTGCATCGCGACGATCAGCGCTCTGAATGGGGCCTCGGACTACGCCGCGACGCTGACCCCGGTCGCCACCGGCTTCACCGTGACATGGGTAACCCCCAGCACGCTGCCGGACGACCAGCTCTTCCTGGCGCTCCGCCCGCTCCAGGCCTGCGGCGTCTGCGACACGCTCCCGCCCGACACCAGCATCGCCTCCGGCCCGCCGGCCATGAGCAGCTCCTCCAGCGCCACCTTCGACTTCGTCTCCAACGAGACGCTCGCCACCTTCGAGTGCCGGGTCACTCCCGCCGCGGTCTTCACCGCCTGCGCGGATCCCCTCACCCTCACCGGCCTGACCGACGGAAGCCGGACGCTCGAGGTCCGCGCCAAGGACCCCACGGGCAACGTGGACCCGACGCCGGCCGTGCAGACCTGGGTCGTCACGCTGCCCGACGCGGGCGGGCCAGCCGACGCAGGCGACGCGGGCGGCACGGCCGACGCCGGAGACGCGGGCGGTCCGGTCGACGCCAAAGACGCGGGCGGTCCGGTCGACGCCGGAGACGCCGGGCCGACGGGAGGGGCGCAGGACGCGGGCCTGACCGCGGACGCTGGCGACTCCGGCACCGTGCTCCCGGAGCCAGACGCCGGGCCGGGCGCTCCCGCGGAGCTGGCGGTGGGCTGCTCCTGCGGCGCGGGCTCGGGTCCGGTCGCGGCGCTGCTCGCCCTGCTGCTCGCGCTCGCCGCCCGTCGACGCCGCCGGTGACCGCCCGCGCCTAGCGCGGGTACCCGGGCAGGTCCCCCGCGGCGAGGTGCCCGGGGAGCGCCTGGAGGAACTGCTCCTGGTCCGCGTCGCCCAGCCCGTACGACTTCGCCTCCGCGAGCGCCTTGTCGAGCGGCCAGTGCTCCACCGCCATGCGGTACGCGGCGATCATCACGCCGGTGCGGCCGATGCCCGCGCGGCAGTGGACGTAGAGCGGCTGGTTGGCCTTGTCCGTGGCCAGGTCGAGGAACTGCTTCACCTGCGCCAGGGACGGCGCGGAGAAGTCCCGCAGGGGGATCCGCACCAGGCGCGTCTGCGCGGCGGCGGGCCGGCCCCGGTTCGCGTCAGCGACCAGCTGCTCGTCGGCGTTGTACCGGGGCTCCTGGGTCTCGCGCAGCGTGACGATCGTCTTCGGGCGCTGCTGAGAGAGCAGCTCGCGCAGGTCGTCCGCGTCGTTGATCGAGCTGCCCCGCCAGAGCGCGTCGTTCACTCTCTGCCGGTAGCGCCGGGCGTCGTAGCTCTGCGGATCTCCCCAGAGGACCTTGCCTCCCGCCTGGTAGGCGACGCAGGGCTGCTGCTTGAGGCTGGCGAGATCGAAGCCGGCGCGCTCGAGCTCGGAGAGCGAGACCTCGCCGCCGAACACGTCCTTGCTCCCCCGCTGACCGGACCAGGCGAGCGCGACGTCCGCCACGTGGCCCACCCCGTCGTAGAGGTGGATTGAAGCCCGGTTGTCGGTGCCCAGGTCGTCCGTCTCCACCTCGAGCTGGAGCTTCCCGCGGTCACCGAGGCGGTCGACCGAGAGGCGCACCCGCGACGGGTCGTGCCGGTTCTGGACGGGCATGTCATGAATATCGCCGCAGCACGCGCGGCAGTTGCCGGGGCAAAAGGCTCAGTACACCTTCACCAGCTCCACCTCGAACAAGAGCGTGGCGTTGGGCGGGATGGGCCCGGTCCCGGAGGAGCCGTAACCCAGCGCGGGCGGGATGGTGAGCTTGCGCCGCTCGCCCTCCTTCATGCCGGCGATCCCCAGATCCCAGCCCTTGATCACCTGGCCCTGCCCGAGCCGGAAGACGAACGGGTCTCCGCGATCCACCGAGCTGTCGAACTTCTTCCCGTCCTCCAGCGTGCCCGTGTAGTGCACGGCGATCTTGTCCCCGGCCTTGGCCACCGCCCCATTGCCGTTGGCGAGCACCAGGTACTTGAGGCCGCCCTCCAGCTCCACGGGGGTGGCGGGCTCGGTGACCGGCGTGGAGGTGGGCTTGTTGCAGCCGGCCGCGAAGCAGACCGCGAGCGCGAGGAGCGAGGCGAAGGAGAGTCTTCTCATGGGCGGGCGTTCTAGGCCGCCGGCCGCGCCGCCCGCAACCGCGACTACTGCTTCTGATACGCGAGGAACAGCCCGCGCGTGGACGAGTCCTGCCGCTTCCCCGCCCAGTACACGTCCGCCTTGAGCGTCATGTCCGTGTAGCCGGCGGAGCTGACCGTCTTCTTCGAGTCCATCAGGAACTTCACCTTCAGCTTCTGGTTCCCCGGCTCCAGCGCGCTGGTAGTGGAGTTGTCGATCACGAAGCGGTCCTGATCTCCCAGCCAGGTCTTCTCCGTCTTCACCAGGTAGTCGTTGGCGGTGAGGTAGTCCCAGTCGAACTGCACGGGCTCCTCCAGCGCGATGGAGGTGAAGATCACGCGGACGTCCCGCGCGTCACCCTCCTTGGGCGGCGCCTTGAAGGTGAGCGTGAGCCAGCACAGCAGGCTCGAACCCTCCATCCCCGGGCGCATCTCCGAGATGGAGACCTTGCCACAGCCAGCCGCGAGCACTCCCACCGCACAGAGCACCGTCAGAGCGCGCATCGTTCCCCCAGCGATGCCCCCATCTGAGCAATGACGGCGGGTGCGCCGGAAGGCGCGCGCACTCGAGGGATGTGTGCGCCGCCGGGTGCGCGGGTTGTCCGACAGGGTCCGGTCGGCTAAGAGCGGCCGCGTCATGAAGACCTCCCTGCCCCTGCTGCTCGCGGCCTCGTCCCTGCTGGCCTGTGGTTACGCCGCGCCTGAGCCCGCCGCGCGTCCGGACGCGACCGAAGCCGCGGCCGTGGCGCCGGCGCCGCTCTTGGGCGAGTCGGGCGGGCCGGACGCCGCGGACCGCCGCTGCCGCGTGGTGCTGCGCCAGGTGTTCCGGCGGCCCGGGGAGACGGAGTGCCAGACCGGGACGTGCTTCGTCGTCTGGCGGGCACAGCTGGACGTCTCGAAGCTTTTGCTCACCGTGGGCGGCGCGCCGGGCGTGCTCTTCACCAGCTCCGGCACCGCCGGCTGGTACGAGGCCGGTGACGCGGTGGCCATCGCTGGCGCCCCGGCGGACTTCCAGCGCTACGAGGTCCGCATCGCCAACCACACGTTCGACCCGGCCAAGCCGCTCGCCGGACAGACCGTGCGCTTCGTGGCCTTCATGCAGATCACCGGGGGCCGCGGCCGCCTGTTCGACCACAACCGGCTCACCGGCTCGTACGAGTCCTTCAGCGCGGACGCGGCGAAGCTCCAGTCCGTCCCCGAGGACTCCGACATCTGCCCGGCGCCAGATCACCCCTACGGCCTGCTCCGCTTCAACGACGACTGGAGCGAGCAGCAGCGCGGCCTGCTCGCGGCGGGCGGCGTGCTCGGCATCGACTACGACCTGGACCGCCTGCCCTCCTGCCGCGGCACCCACAACGGCGCGCCGGCGTGGGCGATCAACGCCACCGTCCAGTTCCTCCCCAACGGGGAGACCAGCGAGTGGCCGGTGATGCTCTTCAAGACCGACAACGGCTTCCCCACCAACCAGGCCACCACCCGCCGCGTCGACCTTCCCATCCCGGACGGCGCCACCTCGGCCACGCTCTGGTTTCACAACTACACGGGCGCCGGCTCCAGCTGCGACACCTGGGACAGCGACTTCGGCCGCAACTACCGCTTCCGCGTGCTCGGACCACAGTAGCCGCGGAACTGGCGCGCGGAAGCGAGCGGGCTAGCATCCGCGCATGCGCACAACGACGCTCGGACTGCTCGCAGCGCTGCTCGTCGTCGGTTGCGGACCTGCGCCCCAGCCGCCCGCACCGGACTCGGGACACGAGGACGGCACGGACTCCGGCACCGACGCAGGCTCAGGCGACGCGGGGACGGCCGCGGTCGATGCGGGCCCGGATGCGGGAACGGACGCGGGCGCCGACGCCGGCCTGGATGCGGGAACCGACGCGGGGGTCGACGCCGGCACTCCGCTCCCCGACGGAGCTGCCTGCGCGCCCTCGGACACCTGCGCCTCCGGCTTCTGCGTTGACGGCGTCTGCTGCAACGCCGCCTGCGCCGGCACGTGCGAGGCGTGCGCGCAGCCGGGTCGCTTGGGCTTCTGCGATCCCATCCCCGCCGCCACCGACCCCTCGAACGAGTGCGCGCTGGAGCCGGTGAGCAGCTGCGGCAAGACGGGCGAGTGCTCCGGCGCCCGGTCGTGCGCGCGGTACGCCGCAGGCGCCGTGTGCGCAGCGGCCTCGTGCGCGAGCGCTGGAACGGCCAACGTCCAGGACACCTGCGATGGCAGCGGCACCTGCGAGGACAACGGCAGCGTGGCCTGCGGCGCCTACACGTGCAACGCGGGGACTGGCGCGTGCCGGGTGAGCTGCGCGGTGCCGAGCGACTGCGCCAGCGGCTTCACCTGCGCCGGCGGCGCCTGCAAGCTGCTCGATGGCCAGTCCTGCGGCTCGGACACGCAGTGCGCGCAGGGCTTCTGCACCGACGGCGTGTGCTGCGCCTCCCGCTGCAACGGCGTCTGCGAGTCCTGCAATCAGCTCGGGCGCCTCGGCTTCTGCGATGCGGTCGCCGCGGGACAGGACCCGGCCAACGAGTGTGCCTCCCAAGCAGCCAGCACCTGCGGCACCACCGGCAACTGCTCGGGCGCCCGCGCCTGCGAGCTCTACTCGAGCGGCACGGTGTGCTCCGCCGCGAGCTGCGCCTCCTCGACCAGCTCGAACCCGCAACGCACCTGCGATGGCTCAGGCACCTGCAGCGCCGCGGGCGCCATCGCCTGTGGGGCGTACCTCTGCAACGCGGCGACCGGCGCCTGCCGCACCAGCTGCACGGTGTCCGCGGACTGCGCCGCCGGCTTCAGCTGTGCGACCGGCGTCTGCAAGCTCTCGGACGGCGCGTCCTGCAGCTCGGATGGACAGTGCGCCACCGGCTTCTGCACGGACGGCGTGTGCTGCGGCTCCCGCTGCGGCGGGGTCTGCGAGTCCTGCAACCAGCCCGGGCGCGTCGGTCTCTGCGATCCCATCAGCGCTGGGCTGGACCCCGCCAATGAGTGCGCCGCGCAGCCCGCCAGCTCCTGCGGCACGACGGGGACCTGCTCCGGCGCGCGCGCCTGCGCGCTCTACGGGAGCGCCACCGTCTGCGCCGCCGCGTTCTGCTCGAGCGCCACCACCTCCACGCCCGCGCGCACCTGCAATGGCGCGGGCGTCTGCCTCCTCGGGAGCACCGTGAGCTGCTCGCCCTACGCCTGCAATGGCGCGTCTGGGACGTGCCGCAGCACCTGCTCGGGCCCCAGCGACTGCGCGGCCGGATTCACCTGCAACGCCAGCGGCATGTGCAGCTGAGCGCCGCCTCTAGCGCGCCTCGAAGAGCCGCCGCCAGGCCGGGAGCACCTTCTCCCCGAGCGCGCCGAGCGCCAGGAAGAGCGCCGTGCCCAGGAAGAGCGCGCCCACCAGGCGGAAGGCGCCAAAGCCCCAGCGCGCGAGCGCCAGCGCCACCACCGCCAGGGACGGGGTGACCTTGAACGCGCCCCAGTAGGTGACGTTCGCCAGCTCGAGCCGGGAGAGCGGAGGGCCCTTCATCATGGGAGCTTGAGCAGCTCGTCCACCTTCACCGTCACGGTGCGCGTCTCCAGGGTGAGCTCGCGGGGGGAGCCGACCTCGCCGTGGAGCAGCGCGTCCGCGGCCTCGGCCTCGAGGTCGTTGAGGTTGGTGCCGTTCACCTTGAGCAGCGCCTCGCCGCTCTTGAGCCCCTGCGCGGCGGCGTCCGTGTTGGGCAGCACCGCGCCGATCGCGTAGCGCGCCGGCGAGGGCGCGCGCGCCAGCGTGAGCAGCGCCCCCACCCGGCGGAACTCGTCCGTCACGTGCGCCTGCGTGGCGTAGCGGGCCAGCCGCAGCTGCGAGTTGTCGTAGTCCGCGGTGACGAAGAACTCGCGCAGGAAGGTGCCGCCGAGCAGCCCATCCACCGGGTGGCCCACCTCCACGCCGAGCGCGAGCAACAGCTGCCCGCTCACGTCCGCCACCGGCGTGCCGGTCACCTCGGCAGTGCCGAGCGACATCGAGCGCACGCGCGTCACCCGCGTCTGCGCGTTCCCCATCACGGTGCTGGCCGCCAGGCCGTCCAGCTTGCCGCGCCCGTCCGCCGTCAGCTCGTCGAAGAGCTCCTTGGTGACCAGGCTGAGGCTGGCGCCGGTGTCGACGATGAAGACGCGCTCCTTGCCCTCCACCAGCGCCTTCACGGTGACGCGCGTGTTGTAGAAGGTCACCAGCGTCTTGCCGTCCGGGAGCAGCCCGCGCCCGCCGCCCTCGAGCGTGAAGGGCACGCTGCTGGCGTTCAGCACGGCGGTGGGATCCTGCGTCGCCCCGAGCGTCACCTGCGCGTCCCGGTAGTTGAACGAGGCCGGGAAGTGGCAGAGCACGTTCCCGCCGATCAACCCGCCCACCGGCACGTCCGGGAGCGAGAGCGCGAGGTCCCCACCCACCACCGGCGCCTTCTCGAAGGTGAGCCCCAGCGTCTCCAGCGCGTTCACCGTCCCGCTGCCGCTGGGCACCTGCGCGTTGGGGTAGGAGGCGGAGTCGAGCAGGGTGATGGGCGCGCCGGTGTCGACGATCAAGTAGCCGCCGTCCACGCCGTTCACCGCGCCGTTGACCGCGAAGACGTTCCCGGTGACGCGCGCCTGCACGGCCTTGCCGGCCATGCCGGTGGAGGTGAGCGGGACGTCGCGGCACTGCACCGGCGGCGTGGTGGCCGGCGGCGGCGAGCCTCCGCAGGCGGAGAGGACGCCGAAGGCCGCGGAGGCGAGAAGGGAGAGACGCGGTGGGTAACGCAAGGGTGGCTCCTGAAGTTCGGCCGGGCCGACTGCTTAGCCCAACCCGGGCGCGGCGTTCACCTCCCCCGGGCCGGTTGTGTCCTTCCGCGCTCGCCCGCCGTCAGCGAAGGTCGAGCGAGGGGCAATGCTCGGCGTAGACGTGCCCGGTGATGGTCCCCGCGTCGAAGCGGGCGTCCAGCTCGAACGAGAGGTACATCTCGCCGCTGGCGCAGGTGTCGCACGCGCGCGAGGCACCGGCGAGCACGCTCGTCTCTCTGGCCCGCAGGAAGGGGACGGACACGAGCGCCCCCTTGAAGTCGAGCAGCGTGGACTTGAGCCCCGCGTCCGCTCCGTAGAGCTGGCCAGCGTCCAGCGGCAGCTTCAGCCCGGCGAGCACCACCGTCCGGTCCGGCGTGGGCGAGCTCTGCGTGGGGCAGGCCACGTCGCCCCCCGCGTGGAGCTCCACGTGCAGCCCCCACTCGGGGATGCCGCCCTGCGCGGGAGAGGTGAGGCCGAACTGCGCCCGGGTGAAGGGCGCCTCCACCGCGCCGAAGCGGGCCTGGACGGTCATCAGCCGGCACGGGCCGGTGCAGCTGCCCGCGTCCGCGGAGCCCGCATCGGCCACTCCTGCGTCCGCCACTCCTGCGTCCGCCACTCCTGCGTCCGCCAGGCCTGCGTCCGCGACCCCGCCTGCGTCGGCCGCGCCCGCGTCCGCCACCCCTGCGTCCCCAGCGCCCGCGTCAGAGGGAGTCGGGGTGCCGGAGTCGCCGCCCGCGTCCGCGGGCCCTCCGTTCGGAGCTCCAGAGCACGCGAGGCAGGCGAAGACGAGCGAGAGCAGGAGCGAGCGGGGGGAGGTCATGTGCGGGGCCTGCGCGCCCAGCTAGAACAGGAGGGGGAGCCGGGGCAAGGGACCGCGCCGAAAAGCCGCGCGGTCCCCCGTGGGGGTCCCGCTCAGCTGTTGCCGTGCGAGTCGTGGCCGCGCTGCGACCCGGCGAGGTCCGCGAGGAACGGGACCTTGCCGGCGAGCTTGCCGAACTCACCGCCCATCCGCGTCTGCATGAAGCGGATGACGATTGGCACCACCTGGGTGGAGGTGCCGCCGCTCAGCCCCAGGCCGTTGAGCTTGCCGACCACGTTGGTCAGCGAGTTCCCACCGTTGGTCGTTCCCTTGGTGCTGCCACCTCCGGCGGCCTCGGCCTTGGAGATCCACCCGGCGGTCTCCGGGAAGCGTTGCTCGAGCGTGGAGGTCTCGTTCCGGGGGAGCTTCTCCCGGATCGAACCGAACACCGCACCGGCGGCGACCTCCGCCTTCTCCGTCGGCAGACCGAGCTTCGAGGACAGCTCTGCAATGAGGTTCATGGCGCTGCTCCTTGGGATCCCGTCCGGGGTGGATCGGGGCAGCGCGCAAGGTAGCGATGCGGGCGGCGGTCGGTAGCTGATGGAGGTCTCACCCAGAGGTCCGCCAGGCGACGGCGCCTCCCCGCGCGCCAGTGGCAGCGGGGTGGCCGCGACAGCCGCCCTGGCGCCGCCGCCAAGGCCGGCCGGCGGCGCCCTGAGGCTCCGGGTAGATTGGGCTCCGCCATGGCGCCCACCGTCCATTTCCGCGCGGCCTCGGAAGCAGATCTCCCCGCCGTGCTGGCGCTGCTGTCGGAGGACGCGGTGGCGCAGTCGCGCGGCGGCTACTCCGCCGAGGTGACGCCCGCGGTCCTGGCGGCGTTCCGCGAGCTCCAGGCGGACGCGAACAACGAGCTGCTCGTCGGAGTGCGGGATGGAGCGGTGGTGGCGACGCTGCAGCTGACCTTCATCCCGGGGCTCAGCCGCGGCGGGATGCGGCGCGCGCTGGTGGAGGCGGTCCGGGTGCGCGCGGACCTGCGGGGCCAGGGCCTGGGCGAGGCGCTGATGCGCGAAGCGGAGGCGCGAGCCCAGGCACGGGGCTGCGGGCTGGTGCAGCTGACCACCGACAAGCGCAGGGCGGACGCGCACCGCTTCTACGAGCGGCTCGGCTACGCGGCGAGCCACGTGGGGATGAAGAAGCCGCTGCCGTGAGCCTGCACCACTGTGCAGCGCAGTGGGCGGGGCCGAGCGGCCTTCAGGCCAGCGCTCCTGCGGGGTTGCGCTCTGGGCCGCTTCTTGCTCCGCTGTTGCCCTGCATGCCGCGCCTGCTCCCCCGCCTGGCGGTGCTCCTCCTCGCCGCGGCCGCCTGCCGCGAGCCTGCCAAGCCGGCGCAGCCCGCGCCTCCCTCGCCCCAGGCGCCGAGCGCCGAGGCGGAGACCGCGCTCCCGGAGCTGGCGCCGCGGGACTACGAGAAGCCGGTCCGCGAGCTCTACAAGGACGAGCCGGACTACGAGCGCCGCTGGCCGGTGGAGTACCGCGTCCGGGTGGTGGAGGGGCTGACCCAGGACCTGCAGCGCGCGGCGCAGGACCTGGGCGCCTTCATGGGGGCCCCGTACTTCGCGCCGAAGGCCACCTTCGCGCTGTCCCAGGAGGTGCCGGCCTCGGAGACGAAGCTGGCCACGGTGACCTTCCGCAAGCACGAGCCGCTCCCCGCGGCCGAGCGCTCCGCGGAGGAGATCCGCGCCGCCTGGCGCGCCTGGTTCGCGCCGTTCGCCTTCGTGGAGCGCGCGGTCTTCAAGCCGAAGCAGGCCACGCTGACCGAAGACGGCGGGCTCGAGGCGGCCATCTCGATCGAGCTGGGCGGCAAGGAGAAGAGCGGCGGCTGGCGGCGCGACGTGGGCGTGGCGAGCGCGCGCTTCGCCGGCCGCGAGGGCGGCTGGCGGCTGCGCTCGTTCGTGATCAAGGAGCTCACCACCCAGCGCGCCCCGGAGAAGTTCTTCGAGGACGTCACCGAGGCCTGGCTCTCCGGGGTGAGCCCCGAGCTCCGCGAGCGGCTGCGCCGGCGCTCCGCCTCGGACGAGCTGCACGCGCGGCTGTTGGACGACGCCAACCCCCTGCCCTCCACGCTCAATCACCTGGAGCCGGTGGCGATGGACGCCCACCCCGGCGCGGTGGTGGTGGACATCAACGGCGACCGGTTCGACGACCTCTTCGTCTGGGACGTGCGCGGCGAGGCGGTGCTCCTGGAGAACCAGCGCGGCCAGGGCTTCGCGGACCGCACCGCGCAGTACGGCCTGACCGTCAAAGACCTCTCCTCCGCGGCGTTCGCGGATCTGGACGGGGACGGCGCGCTCGACGTGGTGCTCGGCCGCTGGTACGGGCCTTCGGAGATCTGGTTCGGCTTCCGCGGCCGCTTCTACCCGGGGAACGCCTCCCGCTACGGCGCGCTGCCCGCCAACGTGGTGAGCATCTCGGTGGCGGACGTGAACCGGGACGGGCGGCTGGACCTGTTCCTCTCCACCGCCGCGCACGACTTCCACGGCCACCTCGCCGCGGTGATGGAGGGCGGCGCCGCGGTCCTTGACCTGCTCCCGCCCGGCGAGCGGCCGCTGTTGCTCGCGGCGCTGCCCGCGGCGAAGCAGGCGAAGGCCGCCGGCCGCTTCGACGTGAACCTCTTCCAGTTCGGCCCGGCGAACGCGCTGTTGCTCAACCGCGGCGAGGGGCGCTTCGAGGACGCCACCGCGCGCAGCGGGCTCACCCTCTTCCGCAACACCCTGCAGGCCGCCTTCGCGGACGTGAACGCGGACGGCTGGCCGGACCTCTTCCTCGCCAACGACTTCGCCCCCGCCAACCTCTACGTGAACCAGCGCGGGCTCTTCGTGGACCAGAGCGCGGCCAACGGCGCCGAGGAGATCTTCTTCGGCATGGGCGCCTCGTTCGGGGACTTCGACAACGACGGGGACCTGGACCTGTACGCCTCGGCGATGCAGAGCTCCGCGGGCAACCGGATCATGTCCGACGAGAAGAACTTCGCGGACGAGCTGGACGCCACCAGCCGGCGACTGCGCAAGGAGGCCGCGCGCGGGAACACGCTCCTGCGCAACGACGGCAAGGGGCGCTTCGCGGACGCCAGCGCGGGGCCGCCCTTCGCCAACCTGCGCGGCGGGCAGTGGGCCTACTCCAGCCAGTTCATCGACGTGGACGGCGACGCCTTCCTCGACCTCTTCGTGCCCAACGGCTTCTTCACCAGCCCAGTGGGGGTGGACGTCAGTACCGTCCGGGACCTTTGAAGTGACTACTGGCGGGGCGTGACCTCGCAAGCCAGCAAGAACGCGTTGAGCGCCGGGCCGAGAGCCTCCGCGCGGATGGACCTCTCCGGCCGCGAGCGGGACAAGCTCTTCCTCTCCAGCGGCGGCGCCTCCTTCGCCGAGCTCTCCTACCTCTCCGGCGCGGACGGGCTGGAGGACGCCCGCACCTTCGCGCGCGCGGACCTGGACCGGGACGGCCATGAGGACTTGGTCGTGGTCAACCGCAACGCACCGCTCTTGCGCGTCTACCGGAACGCGCTCGGCCCCGCGCGCGGGCTGCCCTTCTTGGGGCTCTCGCTCCAGGGCGCGGCGCCCTCCAACCGCGACGCCATCGGCAGCACCGTCAAGCTGCGCTGCCAGGAGCGGCAAGCGGTGCGGCTGCTGGCGATGGGCGAAGGTTTCGCCGCCACCAACTCGCTCTCCCTCACGCTGGGGCTCCCCTGCGAGAAGCCCTCCGTGGAGGTGACCTTCCCCAGCGGCCAGCAGCGCGCGTTCGGCTCGCTGCTCCCGGGCCACTTCTATCGGATCACCGAAGGCGTGGGCGCCCAGGAGGTGCCCGGCGTCTACGACCCCTCCGGTCACCCCGAGCGAAGTCGAGGGGCAGGCCCCGCCACAGCAGCGAGCGCTCCCCCGGTCACCCCGAGCGCTCCCCCGGTCACCCCGAGCGAAGTCGAGGGGCGCGCGCTGGTGGACGCGGTGGTGCGGCTCGCCTCGCCCACGCGCGGGCGGGTGCTCGTCTCGCTCTGGGCCACCTGGTGCGAGGCCTGCAAGCGTGATGGGCCACGGGTGGACGCACTGGCGGCCCGCTTCGGCCAAGCGCTGGACGTGGTGGGGCTCTCCGCCGAGCCAAAGGATGACGAGGCGGCGGTGGCGGCATACCGGCAGAAGGTCCCGCTGGCGCACCGGCTGCTCCCGTTCGACGCCGCCGCCCACGACGCCACCCGCGCGCTCTTCGGCGGCGAGGTGCCGGGCCTGCCCGCCACCGTGTTGATCGACGTGAAGGCGCGCAAGGTGCTCTGGCACACGCTCGGGACCCCCACCGCCTCCGAGCTGGCGCAGTGGCTGGACGCCCCCCCGGTCACCCCGAGCGTAGCGCCGTAGGCGCGTAGTCGAGGGGCGGCACCCCCCTCGACGCTGCTCTGGGTGATCACGAGCTTGGGTGCCGCCCCTCGACTACGGCCTGACGGCCTACGCTCGGGGTGACCGGTGGAGATCCAGCCGCACCCATCAGCGGCAGGCGCCAGCAACGCACGTCTTCGCGCCACAGAAGACGCACTCGGCGCCGCCCGTGCCGCAGTCGAACTCCGTGACTCCGGCCACGCACTCGCCCGAGCCATCGCAGCAGCCCTTGCAGTTGGCCGGCCCGCAGGACACGCACGCCTGATCCACGCAGCGCTGCTTCACGCCGCAGAACTGGCACGGCGCGGAGAGCTTGCCGCAGGTGGTCTCGCTGTTCCCCGCGTAGCAGAACGGGCCGCTGCAGCAGCCCAGGCACTCGCCGCAGGTGCTGTTGGCGAACGGGAAGACCGGCGTGCCGTCCGGAACGGAGCCGATCTCTTCCTTGTACTGACACGCGGCGGTGCAGAGCGCGAGCACCGCCAACAGGACACGCCAAGCCATCAGGCGGCGGACCTAAGCACCGCTCGTCAGTACACGTCCACCGGCTCGGCCGTCTCCACCGCGGCGCCCGCCTGGAGCAGGGCGGCGGCATCGTCCGCGAAGCGCGGCAGCGCGGCGGGCAGCGGCTTGGGCCCGCTGGCCACGAGCGCGTGGTACCGCCCCACCGCCGGCAGCTTGAGCTCGCCCACCAGCTGGTTCCCTTCGCGGCGGCAGCCCTCCGCCCCGGGGCAGCGCAGGACCAGCTCCCCGTTCTCGCGCCAGACGCGCAGCTCCGCGTGGGCCGCCGCCGCCGGCACCTGCGCGCGCAGCGCGAGGCGATCTCCGGGGCGCGCGGACTGGCCGCGCAGCTGCGCGCTGGGGTCCGCCAACACCTCCACGGAGAGCCGGAGCGGGAGCGCCGGCGGGGCGTCCTTGCTGAAGAGCGAAGGCGCGGCGACGGCCGCGGCGAGCGCGGCGGCCACGGCGACCATCCGGCCCACCCTGGGGCGCCGGCGGGCGCGCGCGGCGATCTGATCGAAGACGCGCCCCTCCCACCCGGGGGCGGGCGCCACGTCGCGGGGGCGGGCCAGCTCCTCCACCACCTTCGCGTACGCGCGCCGCGCCGCGCCGCAGTCGACGCACGCGTCGAAGTGGGGATCGAGCGCCGCCCCCTCCTCCAGCTGCGCGAGCCCTTCGCGCGTGAATCGCTCGCAGGCCTCGCTCAAAGCTCGATCCCCTTCTGCTCCAGGCAACCCTTCAGCAGCGGCAGCGCGCGCAGCAGGCGCACCCGCAAGGTGCCCGCCCGCTCGTTCACCAGCCCGGCGATCACGTCGTACGAGAAGCCTTCGCGGTAGCGCAGCACGAGCACCTCCCGAGCGTGTGGCGGCAGCGCCGCCAGGCAGTCGTCGATCGCCGCGCCCAGGCGCTGGCGGTTCAGCTTCTCGTCCGGCCCCGGCGAAGGGTCCACCGCGTCCGGCAACGTCTCCTCCGCCCTCACCACCCTCAGCCAGCGGCGGTTCCCCTTCGCCACGTCCAGGCACCGGTGCCGGGCGATCCCGTACAGCCACGCCCGCAGCGACGAGCGCCCGGAGAAGCTGGAGAGATCTTCGAAGGCCTGGACGAACACCATCTGTTGCACGTCACTGGCCAGCGACCGCTCGCCGACCATCTCCAGACAAAAGCGGTAGAGCGCGTTCCCGTACGCCCGCATCAACACCGTCAAAGCCCCGCGCTTGTCGTGGCGCCCCAATGCGGCGAGCGCCTCGGCTTCTGGATCTACCTGCTTCGCGGGGCTTGCCACCTCCACCGGGGTCTTCGCGGGCTCGGCCATAGGACGTTCGCGAAGGTAGTACAGGAGGGGGGCGACGGGGGTTCGCGCGACGTTACACCGCTTCGCCAAGCGCCCCGCAACCTGTCAATAATCCGCGCCCTCCATGGCCTCGCCCCACATCGCTCTCGTTGGATTCGGCCGGTTCGGCCGCGCGCTCGCCAGCCTGGTGGAGGGCGCCGGGGGGACGCTGCGCGCGTTTGACCCGTACCAGGAGCCGCCCGAACCGGTCCGCGCCCGGAGCCTGGCGGAGCTCACGGCGGGGGCCACCCACGTGGTGGTGGCGGTGCCCTTCGGGCTGCTGCCAGAGTCGCTCTCCGCCCTTCGGCCCCACCTGACGCGGGACGCGCTGCTGATGGACGTGTGCAGCGTGAAGGTCCGCCCGGTGGCGCTGCTGGAGACCACCCTTCCCCCCGGTATCCCGTGGGTGGGGACGCACCCGCTCTTCGGCCCCACCACCCTGGCGCTCAAGGAGCGGCCCCTGCGGGCGGTGGTCTGCCCCAACCCCGCGCAGCCGGACAGCGCGCGGCGGGCGCGCGCCTTCTACGAGTGGCTGGGCTGCGAGGTGCTCGAGCAGAGCCCCGAGGCGCACGACCAGGTGATGGCGGAGAGCCACCTCGCCGCCTGCTTCCTGGCCGAAGGGCTCCTGGGCGCCGGCATCTCCACCGAGCAGCCCTTCGTCACGCCTTCTTTTCGCGCGGTGGCGCGGGTGATGGAGGGGGTGAAGGCGGAGGCGGACCACTTGCGCGCCACCGTCTACCAGGCCAACCCCTTCGCCACCGGCGCGCGCAAGCGGATCCTCGTGGCGCTGCAGGCGATCGACCGCGGCCTGGGGGACAGCCCGGTGGAGACGCCCTCGCCGGCGGCGCAGGCGGACGACGCGAAGATCGCCCTCACCCACGCCCGCTCGGAGGTGGATCAGGTGGACCAGGAGCTGATCTCCCTGCTCGGGCGGCGGGCCCACTTGGCGCGGGAGATCGTCTCGCTCAAGGCCCGTTTGAACGTGGGCGTGCACGACCCGTCCCGCGAGGACAACATGTTCCGTATCCGCAAGGCCTGGGCCTCCGCCGCCGGCCTGGACGCGGAGGCGGTGGAGGAGATCTTCCGCAGCATCGTCAAGTTCTCGCGCGAGCTGCAGCACGCGAGCCTCAAGCAGGGGCAGGCCGACAAGGCCCCGGAGAAGAAAGAGCCGCAATGATCATCATGCTCGAGCCGGACGCGCCCCCCGAGCTCACCCAGACGCTGATGGACCTGGCCCGGCGCTACCCCGGGACCACCCCGAAGAAGCACGTCTTCGAGGGCGAGCGCCACACGGTGACGGAGATCCACCTGGTGGGCGGGGACACGCGCAGCATCCCCACCTCCGCGTTCGAGAACCTCCCTGGCGTCCGCCGCGTCATCCGCGTCTCCACCAAGTACCGGTTGATCGGCCGCCACGGCCGGCAGGATGACCCGGCCGGATTCACCTACAACGGCGTGCGGATTGACGACCGGACGGTGAACGTGATCGCCGGGCTGTGCGCGGTGGACACCCGCGAGCACGTGGCGCTCACCATGGCCGCGCTGCAGCGCCACGGGCTCACCATGACCCGGATGGGCGCGTACAAGCCCCGCACCAGCCCCTACGACTTCCAGGGCCTGGGCAAGGACTGCCTGCCCTACGTCTTCGAGCTGGCCGGCAAGCACGGGGTGAAGGTGATCGCCATGGAGGTCACCCACGCCCGCCACATCGAGGAGATCCGCGCCGCGCTCGCGGACAGCGGCAACGCCACCGGGGTGATGCTCCAGTGCGGCACCCGCAACGCGCAGAACTTCGAGCTGCTCAAGGAGCTGGGGCAGCAGAAGACCTACCCGGTGCTCTTCAAGCGCGGGATGGGGATCACGCTCGACGAGTCGCTCAACGCCTGCGAGTACATCGCCAGCGAGGGCAACCCCAACATCGTGGTCTGCCTGCGCGGGGTGAAGAGCCACCTCGGGGATCCGCACCGCAACCTGGTGGACTTCGCCCACGTGCCGGTGGTGCGGCGGCTGACCCGGCTGCCGGTGTGCGTGGACCCATCCCACTCGGTGGGGCGGATGGACCTCGCGCCGGATGGGCTGCCGGACATCTTCCACGCGATCGGCCAGGGCGTCATCGCCGGCGCGTCCCTGGTGCTGGTGGACTTCCACCCCAAGCCGGAGGGCGCCCTGTGCGATGGGCCTCAGGCGCTCAAGCTGGAGCAGCTGCCCAAGCTGCTCTCCTACGTGAAGACGGTGCGCGCGGCGTACGAGGCGGCCACCAGCGCCGCCGCGCAGTAGGCCCTCAGAAGATCAGGTAGCGCCCATCCGCCGTCAGCGGCGCGTTCAGCGCACGGCTGCGGCCCAGCTCCCGCATCTGCTTCAGCAGCATGAGCACCTGCTCGCCGGAGCGCTCCATCACCGCGACGTGGCCCTCCGCTGCCCGAAGCGTGGCCTGCTCCTGCGGACCGAGGCCACCCGACCGGTCCAGGATCTGCTGCACGAGGCGCTGGTTCGGGTCGGAGACGCTCGGCCCCAGCGCCTTGAGCGCCTCGCGCGCGGCGGAGATCGTCCCCTCCAGCTCGGTCAGCTTCGCCTCCGCTTGGCGCAGCTCCCTACGGGCCTCGTCTCCCAGGGCGCGGGGGACGAGCAGCCGCGGCGCCTGCTGGGTCAGCAGCTGGCTCTCCAGGCCCTTCACGCGCGCGGCGAGCAGGGCGAAGGCGGCGGGGCTCACGGGACCAGTCATACGGAGGTTATCGACCCCGGCGGCGGCGCCTCCCCGGGCGATTCTGGCGACCGGGCGTCAACCCGCCTGCCATCCCGACCGTGCTGTCACTTCGCGCGGGGGTACGACCCAAGCACCCGCACCTGCTCGCACGAGGCCCCCAGCGCGCCCATCGCCGCGGCGAAGCGGGGCTCCTCCTGGTGGCAGTCCACGTCCACGTAGAAGACGTACTCCCAGGCGGCCCGGCGGTTGGGGCGGCTCTCCAGCTTGGTGAGGTTCAGCTGGCGCTCGGCGAACGCGCCCAGGGCCCGGTGGAGCGCGCCGGGCACGTTCTTGAGCACCAGCACCAGCGAGGTCTTCGACGGGTCAGCGCGCGCCGCCGCGTCCTTGGCGAGCACCAGGAAGCGCGTCCGGTTGTCCGGGTTGGTCTCGATCCCTTCGGCCAGGATCTCCAGGCCGTAGATCTCCGCGGCCACCCGGCTGGCCACCGCGGCGGCGTGGGCCGGCCGCTGCTCCGCCACCAGCTTGGCCGAGCCCGCGGTGTCGTACTCCACCCGCGGCGTCAGGCCGTGCTGGCGCAGGAAGACCTCCGTCTGCGCCAGCGCCTGGGGATGGGAGTAGGCCACCTCGAGCGTCTGCAGCGTCTCCCCCGGCAGGGCCAAGAGGCAATGGCGGACGCGCAGGTCCACCTCTCCGACGATCTGCAGCGCGTGGGAGAGCAGCAGATCGTACGTGTCGGTGATGCTCCCGGCCTGCGAGTTCTCCACCGGGATGACCGCCCGCTCGGCGCGCCCAGCGGTCACCGCTTCGAACGCGTCCAGGAAGCGCGGGAAGGGCACCATCTGGCCGTCCGGGAACGCCAGCCGCGCCGCCTCCTCGCTGTACGCGCCGCGCTCGCCCTGGAATGCAATCCGCATCCGCCCCTCCTTCGCGCTAGAACCTCGAGTCCGTGCCCGTTCGCCCCGCCGCCCGCGTGCAGGACCTGGCCCCCTCCCCCACCCTCGCCGTCTCCGAGCGCGCCCGCGCCCTGCGTGCCCAGGGCCTGGACGTGATCGACCTCGGAGGCGGAGATCCAGACTTCATCACCCCCGCCCACGTCCGCCAAGCCGCCACCGCCGCGCTCGAGGCCGGTGACACGCACTACGTGGCCAGCGCCGGGACGCCCGCGCTCCGCCGGGCGATCGCCGCCAAGCTCGCCCGCGAGAACGGCGTGACGGTGGACCCGGACGGCGGCGTGGTGGTGACGCCCGGAGGGAAGACGGCGCTCTTCGAGGCGATCCTCGCCTACGTGGAGCCCGGCGTGGAGGTGCTGCTGCCGGAGCCGGCCTGGGTCTCCTACCGATCGATGGTGGAGCTGGCGGGCGGGCGCGTGGCGCCGGTGCCGCTCGCCTCGGATGAGGGCTTCCGCCTGACCTCCGCCGCGCTGCAGGCCGCCTGGACGCCGCGCTGCCGCGTGCTGCTGGTGAACTCGCCCAGCAACCCCACCGGGAGGGTGCTGGACGCGCAGGAGCTGGAGGCGCTCTGCGCGTTCGCGCGCGCGAAGGACCTGCTGGTCCTCTCGGATGAGATCTACGAGAAGGTGATCTACGACGGGCGGCGCCACGTCAGCGTGGCCTCGCTGCCGGGCATGGCGGAGCGCACGCTCACCTTCAACGGCTTCTCCAAGGCCTACGCGATGACCGGCTGGCGGCTGGGCTACGTGGCCGGGCCGGGGGCGCTCCTCTCCCCGCTGCGCACCGTGCACACGCACATGGTCACCTGCGCCACCTCCTTCGGCCAGGCGGGCGCGGTGGCCGCGCTCGAGGGCGAGCAGCGGTCCATCTCGGACATGGTGGCGGCCTGGGACCGGCGCCGGCGCGCGTTCTGCGGCGCGCTGGACGCGCTGCCCGGCGTGCGCTGCCCGCTCCCCGAGGGCGCCTTCTACGCCTTCGCGGACATCCGCGGCACCGGCGCGAGCTCGGCCGAGCTGGCGGAGCGGCTGCTCGAGCAGGCCCACGTGGCCGCCACCCCGGGCGCCGCGTTCGGCGCCGCGGGCGAAGGCCACCTGCGCTTCGCCTTCGCCACCAGCGACGCGCTGCTCGCCGAGGCCGTGCAGCGGATCTCCCGCGCGCTCGCTACCGGGTGACCAGGAGCGCGGTGAAGCCGCCCACCTCCATGCGCTCGTAGAGCGCGCCGGCCACGTCGAGCGCGCGCGCGTGCGGGTCCGGCGCGTCCCGCGGCTCGGACGGGTGGAACAGCTCGGCAGTGCGCTCCGCGCGCTCGCAGCGGGCGCGGTACGGCGGGTAGCGGTCGAGCTCCGGGTCGAACGGGACCACCACCGGGTCTTCCTCGAACAGGAAGGTGAGGCGGTAGGCCAGCCAGTAGTTGGCCTTGGCGCAGCGCACGCCGCGGGCGCGCAGCGCCTCCTTGAGCTGCGCCTCCTCCGCGCCCACGGCGCGCGGGTGCACCACCGGGAGCGCGCCCCGCACGAGAGGGCCGTAGCTCACCCAGCCGGCCACCGCCGCGCTCAGCGCGTACGGCGCCAGCAAAAGGCCGAAGCGCCGGGCGCCGAGCAGCCACGCCGCAGGCGTCAGAGCGAACGGCGACAGCCACAAGAGCGGCGCCAGGTAGCGCGCGGCCCACATGTCCTCCGGCTTGGGGGAGAGAAGGCCGCCACCGCGGTGGCGCCGGCGCAGAAGCCGAGCGCGCCCAGCCGGCGTACCTCCCACGGGAGCCGCCGCAGCGCGAGCGAGACCAGGCCGAAGACGATCCCCGCGCCCAGCAACACCGCCGCCCCCGCCTGCGCCCAGCGGATGGGCGCGGGGAGCTGCCAGAGCTGGGCGGTGAGCTGCTCCCCCGGCACGAAGACCTTGTACCCGAGCGCGAAGGGCAGGCACTGGCGCCACAGCAGCCGCCAGTTGAAGAGGTAGCGGTAGGGGTCGATCCCCGCCTCGAGCAGGGGCTGGGGCGGGCGAAGCAGCAGGTAGGTCGCCGCTGCCAGCGCAGCGCCCGCGCCGCAGGCAAGCCAGCGCTTCGCCGAAGTCCAACCGGGCGCCCCGCCGTCCAGGCAGCAGGCGAACGCAAAGAGCCCGGTCGCCGGCACCAGCACGGCCGCGAAGAAGTCGATGCTCACCGCCAGCCCCACCAGCGCGCAGCCTGCCGCGTAGCGCAGGTACGCGCCCCACCCGCGCTCGTGCCCCGCCCCGTCCAGCAGCCAGAGGCCGGCCACCACGGTGGTGATCATGGTCTGGCGCAGCACGTAGAGCATGGGGGTGTTGATCGCCATCGTCGCGAAGACGAGCGGCAGCACCGCGAGGAAGGCGCGCTCCGGCGAGGTGCGGCGGCGGACGACGTCGAACGCGAGCGCCACCATCAGCAGCATCCCCACCAGCGGAATGCAGAGGAGCACCAGCGGCTTGGTCCCGGTGACGAGGAACAGGGCCGCCGCCAGCAGCGCGTCCAGCGAGGACTGGTAGGCCGTGCCCCAGAGGAACGGCGAGAGCTCACCCTGGAGGAGGTGGCGCGCCTGCAGCCCCACCACCGCCGCGTCCGAGTTGAGCGCCCCGGCGTTGAGCAGCGGCGGCAGGCGGAAGAGGAACGCCAGCGCGAGCGCGCCCCACAGCGCCTTGCGCCTCAGAACGCCCCGCGCAGCGCGACGAAGACGGCCCCCGAGCGCGGCTCGTACCCGGCGGTGACCCCCTCCACGGCGGCCGCCTCCTGCGCCTGGTTGTAGGCGGCGCGCTGGGCCCGGCCGCGGAAGAAGACGTACGCGCCGCTGCCGATCAACGCCGCCCCGGCCAGGCTGCAGCCCACGCCGAAGCCGGTGAGGAACTGGGTGGCGGACGAGCCGCTGCCGAGCGTGTCCGCGGCCAGCCCGCCCAGCAGGTAGACCACCCCGAGGATCAAGAGGTTCGCGCCCGCGCCCATCATCACCCCGCCGGTCACCAGGAGCGGCATCCCGGTGGGCAGGGTCTGCGGATCCACGGTCACTTCAGGGGGCGGCGCGGGCGCGTCCGGCTGCACCAGCGGCGGCGCGGAGGGCGGCGGCTCCGCCTGCGCCAGCAGCCGCACGGACGAGCGCTGCGCGCTGACGAGCTGCGCGCCCCCCTCCAGCAGCCGGGCCGAGCGCGCGCCAGCCTGTGCGGCGCCAGCCGCGAGCAAGCACAGGGAAAACCACGCCCATTTCATCCGAAAAGCCTCGCGCCCAAGCCCGTGTTAGAACTTCCGCCCAAATGGCTTACCCCAACTATTCCCCCTCTGTCGCGGCCGAGGCTGCCCCGGCCGCCCGCGCGGACTTCATCCGCAAGACCTATCTCCACCTGGCGGCGGCGCTCTTCGCCTTCGTGATGCTCGAGGCCGGGCTGCTCGCCTCCGGCGTGGGCGAGGTGCTGGCGCGGGGCATGCTCGGCTCCCGCTGGGGCTGGGCCATCGTCCTGGGCGCCTTCATGTTGGTGGGCTACGTGGCGGAGCGCTGGGCCCGCTCCTCCACCTCGGTCGGGATGCAGTACGCGGGGTTGGCCCTCTACGTGGTGGCGGAGGCGATCATCACCCTGCCGCTGATCGTGGTGGCGATCTTGATGACCGGCAGCGGCTCCATCGTGCTGCAGGCCGCCGTGTACACCGGCCTCATCTTCACCGGCCTCACCGGCACCGTCTTCTTCATGCGCACGGACTTCTCGTTCATGCGCGGCGCGCTCTCCATCGCGGCGATGGCCGCCCTGGGCGCGGTCATCTGCTCCATGCTCTTCGGCTTCACCTTGGGCGTCGTCTTCTCCGGCCTGATGGTGGCGCTCGCGGCCGGCTACATCCTCTACTACACGTCCAACGTGCTCCATCACTACCCGGTGGGCTCGCACGTGGCCGCGGCGCTGGCGCTGTTCTCCTCCGTGGCGCTGCTCTTCTGGTACGTGCTGCGGATCCTGATGTCTCTCAGCCGCCGCTGAGATGAAGCCACCGGAGGGGCTCTTCCGGCTTTACCGCGCGATCGACGCGCACCCCTGGCGGACGGTGGCGCTGGCCGCGGCGGTGCTCGCGGCCTGCTCCGCCATCGCCAGCCGGGCCCACATCGACGACAACGTGGCCGCGCTGCTGCCGGGAGGGCCGGGCTCCCCGGGCGAGGCCGCGCAGCTGCTCTCGGAGTTCGGCGCGCTGGACACGCTGCTCTTCGACTTCTCGCTGGACGGCGCCACCCCCGAGGCGCTCGCCGCGCAGGGGGACGCGCTGGTGCAGCGGCTCTCCGCCACCGGGCAGTTCGCGGACATCTACGCCGGCCCGCGGCAGGACGAGCTGATGAAGCTCGGGGCGATCGTCCTGCCCAAGCGGCTCTACCTGCTGCAGGACCCCAAGGCCACGCTGCAGGCCCACCTCGCGCCCCAGGCGCTCGCGGCCTCGCTCGCGCAGCTCAAGGAGTCGCTCGGCTCGCCCCACGCCATCGGCCTCAAGAAGCAGCTGCTCGCGGATCCGCTCGGGCTCAACGCCGGGCTGTTCGCCAACCTCGCGCGCCAGAGCGGGAAGGTGCGGCTGGAGGGCGGCCACCTGCTCTCCCTGGACGGCGCACACCTGTTGCTCGTCACCACCCCCAAGCACCGCGCGCTGGACGTGGACGCCTCCACCGCCCTGATGGACGCGCTGACGGGGATCGCCGAGGAGCTGAAGGCCAGCTCCGGCGGCAAGGCGCACCTGCGCTGGGTGGGCGGCCCCCGCTTCGCCTCCGAGAGCGCCGGGCTCATCCGCAAGGACATCTCGGTCAACTTCATCCTCTCCACGGCGATCATGCTCGCCGTCTTCCTCGTCCGCTTCCGCGGCCTTCGGCTCTTGCTGCTCGCCTCGGTGCCGCTGGTGTTCGGCGTGGTGGGCGGCGTGGCGGCGATGGCGCTGCTCAAGGGGCGGCTACACGGGATGACGCTCGGCTTCGGCTCCGCGCTGATCGGCATCGCCATGGACTACCCGCTGCACTTGATCAACCGGGCCGCCTCCGAGCCCGGCGCGCGCGCCGAGGCCTACAGCCGCACCACCCGCGCGGTGTTCCAGGGGCTGTGCCTGGGCTTCTTCACCACCGCGGTGGGCTTCGTGGCGCTGCTCTTCTCGGACTTCCCCGCGCTGAAGGAGCTGGGGCTCTTCGCCGGGGTGGGACTGGTGCTCGCCTTCGGCGCCAACTTCCTGCTGGTGCCGCCCCTGTGCGCGCGGCTGGGGCCCAGGCAGCCCACGGCCTCACCGGTGGCGCCGCACCTGCTGCGCTGGGCGCTCCCGCCCAGGGCGGCGCTCGTCGCCACCTTGCTCCTGCTCGCGGGCGGCGGGCTCCTGGCGCGGCGGCTGGCCTTCGACGGGGACCTGCGCAAGATGGACTCTCAGCACCCCCAGACGCTGCAGGCCCACGAGCAGGTGCTCGCCCTCTTCGGCCAGCCCTCCACCTCTTCGCTGGTGGTGGCCCAGGCGCCGTCCCTCCAGGAGGCGCTGGAGGTGAACGACGCGGTGGACCGGGCGTTGGCGCCGCTCAAGGCGAAGGGCCAGCTCACCGACACCACCAGCGCCGCCGGCTTCATCCCCTCCGCTGCCACGCAGCGCGCGCGCGCCCAGCGGCTGCAGGCGCTGGACCTGGCGAGCGCCCGCGCCGCGCTGGCCCAGGCCGCGGAGACCGCCGGCTTCGCCGCCGGGGCCTTCGAGCCGTTCTGGGCGGAGGTGGAGCAGGTGGCGAGCGGCGAGCTTGGGCCGCTGCTGCCGGAGGAGCTGGCGGGCACCTCGCTGGGGCTCCTGCTCGACAAGGCGGTGCGGTGCGGGGAGAAGGGCTGCCGCGCCGCGACCGCGCTGGAGCGGGCCAAGGGCGTCCCGCTGGAGGCGCTGCGCGCGGTGCTCCCTTCCGGCGCGCTGCTGGTGGACAGCGAGGCGCTCGCGGCCAAGACGGTGGCGGAGATCCCCCGCCAGATGGCGCTGCTGTGCGTGCTGGGGATTCTGGGCAACGTGCTCTTGCTCTGGGCCATCTACCGCTCGCTGGGCCAGGCGATCTTGACCTGCCTGCCCTGCGCGATTGCCCTGGTCCTCACGGTGGGGATCATGGCCCTGATGGGCGAGCCCTTGAACCTCGTCTCCGCCGGCGGGCTGGTGCTCGTGTTCGGCTGCGGCGTGGACTACGGGATCTTCTCGCTCGAAGGGCTGGTGGAGCACGAGCCGGACGGCGTGGAGCAGCTGGGCGTGCTGCTCGCCGCCTTCACCACGCTCGCCGGCTTCGGCACGCTGGCGATCGCGGAGAACGGCGCCATGCGCGCGCTCGGCATCTCCACCGGGCTGGGTACCGCCTTCTCCGCCGCGGTGGCGCTGGTGCTGCTGCCGGGGCTGGCGTCGCGCTGGCTGAAGAAGAAGTCCGCGCACGCCTAGCGGCCGCGGTGGCGCTCCAGCGCCTTGACGTCGAGCGCGTCCTTGTCACGCCCGGTGGAGCGCTTGTTCTGCAAAAGCGCCTCGTAGCCAAGGAAGGGGAGGGCCTCCCCCTCCACGGTGTGCTCCATCCGCGTGGCCCAACAAGCCTCGAAGGAGACAGCCGAGATGGAGGTGAGGATGTCGATCCGCCTCGGCGGAAGCCCGAGCTGATACACCTTCCCCTCGACGGCGAAGTCAGCCTCGGAGATTCCGTGGGACTGGAGCGGAGCGCCGAATGCGCGCAGCGCGGCGGCCACCCGGCGTGCATTCGCGTCCGTGGGGCGGACGAGGATGTCCAGGTCCCCGGTGGCTCTCGGCAGTCCGTGCGCCGCCAGCGCGTGGGCGCCGACGATCACGAACTCCGCGCCCGAGGCCTTCAGCGCCCGCAGGACGTCCTTGAAGTCGTCATTCAGGATCTGCGCGCTCACCGAGGCTCCTCAGCCGACCCGGCATCTCTCCCCGCCGGTAACTCGGAAGCGGCGTGCCCTTCATCGCCCAGGCGTCCAGGGTCAGCTGGTGCACCATCGCGAGGCAGCGCTCGGCAGGGAGATCCAGCACTGGGTCCTCCTCATCCTCGAGCCGGGCACTCTTGATGGGCCATCCCGCCCTGGCGCGGGCGCGCTCCGCTGCGTCGTCCATGCCCTCACTGTAGCCCGCCTGCCGCCCCGGCGCCCCGACACGGGCGGGTGTCCGCGAGCCAACGGTCCCTCTTTGGTAGCGTCCGCGCGCATGTTCGCCATTCGCGTGGAAGCACCGGGAGGTCCGGAGGTGATGGTCGGCCGTGAGGTGCCTGAGCCCTCGCCCGGCCCGGGCGAGGCGCTGGTGCGGCTGGAGGCGGTGGGGGTCAACTTCATCGACACCTACCAGCGGGAGGGGCGCTACCCGGTGAAGGCACCCTTCACCCCCGGCAGCGAGGGCGCGGGCGTGGTGGAGGCGGTGGGGACGGGCGTGACGGGCGTCCGCGCCGGAGACAAGGTCGCCTTCTGCGGCGTGCTGGGGGCTTATGCGCAGAAGCAGTGCGTGCCGGCGGAGAAGCTGGTGCCGTTGCCGCCA
Organism: Myxococcaceae bacterium; assembly: GCA_044229415.1. Lineage (GTDB taxonomy): Bacteria > Myxococcota > Myxococcia > Myxococcales > Myxococcaceae > JBGATB01. Next base: position 336,960 of record JBGATB010000001.1, read on the forward strand.
GGCGTGAGCGCGGAGCAGGCCGCCGCCGCGCTGCTCCAGGGGATGACCGCGCACTTCCTCTCGCACGCCACCTTCCCGTTGAAAGAGGGCCAATGGGCGCTGGTGCACGCGGGCGCGGGCGGCGTGGGGCTGTTGCTCACGCAGCTGGCGCGCCGGCGCGGCGCCCGCGTGCTCACCACCGTCTCCACCGAGGAGAAGGCGGCGCTCTCCCGAGCGGCCGGCGCCGAGCACGTCATCTTCTACACCCGCGAGGACGTGCCCGCGCAGGTGCGCCACCTCACCGGCGGGCGCGGCGCGGACGTGGTCTACGACTCGGTGGGTAAGACGACCTTCGACGGCAGCCTCTCGTCCCTGCGGCCGCGCGGGATGCTGGTGCTCTTCGGCGGCGCGAGCGGCCCGGTCCCGCCGTTTGACCCGATGCAGCTCTCCGCGAAGGGCTCGCTCTTCCTCACCCGCCCCTCCCTGCCGGCCTACGTCGCCACGCGCGAGGAGCTGCTGGAGCGCGCAGGAGAGGTGCTCGGCTGGGTGGGGGACGGCTCGCTCAAGCTTCGGGTGGAGCACCGCTACCCGTTGGCGGACGCGGTGCGCGCGCACCGGGACCTGGAGGGGCGCCGGACCACCGGCAAGCTCCTGCTGCTGCCGTAGAAACCGGCTACTCGCGGTCCAGCATCCGCCGCAGGCTCAGGTCCAGCTGGCTGCCGACGAAGGTCGCCACCTGGCGGACCTCGGAGCGGCTCACCAGGCCCAGCTGTTGAATCAGCTGCCGCCGGGTGCGGGAGAAGAGGATCTCCCGGATCTTCGCCAGCTGCCGGGACATGGTGGAGCGGTGCTGCCCCAGCCGCTCGTGCAGCTTGTCGATGGAGAGCCCCTCGAGCGCGCTCAGGCGCAGGAGCTCGCGCTCCTCGGGGGAGAGCGAGTCCAGCGCCGCCTGGAAGGCCTGCTTGAAGGTGCCGCGCAGCTGCCGCTTGAAGGCGCCGCTCTCCGGCCCCGGGCCGTCCGCCGGCAGCTCGGGCGAGGGCGGCTCATCCGCCAGCTTGCCGCCGCCCTGCTGCCGGAAGAGGTTGATGCCGGTGCGCACCGCGGCCGCGCGCAGCCAGAGGACCAAGGGGCCGCGGCCGGAGTACTGGAGCAGCCGCGGCGCGGCGCGCCCGTCTCGCAAGAGGAGCCGCTCGCGCACCCGCTGCAGCACCTCGTCCACGAAGTCGCCGTCCCGGTTGAGCCGCTGCACCGCCTTGCGCGCCCGCGGGAGCACCTGCTCCTCGAAGATCCGCAGCGCGCGCGGGTCTCCTTCACAGCACGCGGCCGCGAGGATGAGGTCCGCCAGCGCCAGCCCTTCCAGCGGCTCCACGCTGCCCGCGGCGCGGAAGCGCTGCGCCAGCGCGCCCACCATCGCCTCGTCCGAGAGGCTGAGCGTGGGCCACTGCTCGCGCGCGCTGGCCACCGCCGCCCGCAGCAGCGCGTCCGCCGCGGCCACGTCCGCGTCCGGGAACGGCAGGGGCCGCAGCTGCGATTGGAAGAGCCTGCCGAGAGAGGGCGACACGTCTAGAGGGTGTAGTCCAACCCCACGGTGAGGGCGGTGTCCAGCGGCACCTTCCCCGGCGCCGGCAGGCTGTCTCGCACCAGCGCGAACGAAACGGAGAGCGAGAGCGCCTCGGTGAGGCGGGAGGAGAGCTTGGTGGTGCTGGAGAGCAGGAAGCGCGACTGGCCGATGATGCTGGCCACCAGCTCGGCGGTCTCGAAGAAGACGATGTCCTTGTTGAGCGCGTACTGGAAGCTGAGCCCCACCCGGGGGCCGATCAGATCCACGTCCTCCACGTCCGCCGGCGTGGGGAAGTACTGGTAGCGCAGCTCGCGGGCGAAGCGCATGGAGAGGTCGGTCTTCAGCGTCTCCTTCTGGTAGCCGTCCACCTTCCTGTCGAGCCAGGTGACCGAGAGGCCGGGGTCCACGAACCCCATGAACTCCACGCTCTTCACGTGGTTGGTCTCTCCACCGGCGGACAGGGCGAAGAAGGCCGGGCCGAGCAGCTTCCGCTCACCGCGGGCCTGCACGCCGGCGGCGAGCGCGATCACCTTCGCCTCCAGGTCGCCCTCGGCCTGGGCCTGGCCGTAGGTGCCGAACGCCTTCACCCCCACGCTCCAGCGCTCCCACTTCTTCTCCACCTGGCCGTTGGCGCTGAAGGTGAGCGAAGAGGCGTTGCCGCTCAAGGCGATCAACGCCACGCCCGCGGTCCCGGACCAGGAGGACACCGTCGGGGCGGCGGCGGCCGGCGCGGCGGCGGCCGGCGCGCCTTCGCCGGGGACACCCTTCTGCAACTGCTCGAGCGCGGCGGCGGCGCGCTCGGCGGCGGCCGCGGAGCGCTCAGCGGCGGCGGCGGCGCGCTCGGCGGCGGCGGTGGCCCGGTCCGCGCTCGGCTCCGGCGCCGGGGTGGGGGTCTGCGACAGCATCAGGGAGGTGGCCAGGGCAAGGATGTGCATGGGCACATCTGGGCCGAAGTTCACCGGGAAACAAACTACTTTTCGCTCAGAAACGCGCGGACGTCCGCGGCGGTCCGCCCTGGGTCCTCCTCCATGGGGACGTGCCCGAGCTCGGGGTAGCGCACCACCCGCGAGCCGCGGAGCGCCTGCTGGAAACGGGCAGCGTCCGCGGGGTCGATCCAGTGGTCGCGCCCACCCCAGAGGATGAGCGTGGGCGCGGTCACCTTCGCCAGCTCCGCGGTCCGGTCCACCCAGTCCAGGTTGGCGCGGTCGACGAAGGCCTGCCGGTTTCCAGCGCGCAGGGTGAGAGCAAGGTAGCGATCCACCAGCTCCGGCGTCACGCGGGAGGGATCTCCGTAGACCTCTCGCACGCTCTTCTCCACCAGCGGCCGCGGGCTCACGTAGCGAAGCACCTCACTGAGCACGGGCACCCGGGCGAGCCGGAACGGCAGCGGCGCCTTTCCCGGCCGAGGGAAGCCCGCCGCGTCAACGAGGACGAGCTTGCTGACCCGCTCGGGGTAGCGCGCGGCGAAGCGCCACGCGAGGTACCCGCCCAGCGAGTTGCCCGCCACCGCTGCCTGCTTCACGCCCAGCGCGTCGAGGAACGCGGCCAGGAACGCCACGTCCCGGTCCGAGTCGTAGCGGCGATCCGGGCGCGGGCCGGTGAGGCCGTAGCCCGGGAGGTCCAGCCGGATGACCTGGTGCTCCCCGGAGAGCGCCTGCGCCCACCCCTCCCAGGTGTGCAGGGAGGAGGACGACCCGTGCAGGAGCACCAGCGGTGGCCCGCTCCCCTCCACCCGGTAGTGGACGCGCATCCCCTCCAGCTCGAGGAACTTGGAGCGCCCGTCCGTCAGGGTGGGGGCGAGCGCCTCCACCGTGACGTCCGGCGACACCAGCGCCGCGCCCACCAGCGCGAGCGCGCCCAGCACCACTCCGCCCACCACGAGCTTCCGTCTCATGCGGACCTTGTCTCAAAAGGGGGACGGTGATGGCCACTGAGAACTGCGTCGCGCGCCCATGACGGCTCCGGGCGCCGGACACGTCTCGACCCCTGGCTGCTCAGAGGGGACTGGGATGGCTCGAGGGTTGGTTCCCGTGCGCTCGCATGGGTCCCGCGGTGGCGACGCACACCTCGGCGGCGGCCCTGCCCCGCTCGCGCCACGCGGGAGCTCGCACCTCCGCCTCCTGGCGCAGGCCCCGCTCGCTCGCACCCGCCCCTCACGCGGCCCTCGCAACGCCCCCGCCCGGCCCGGATTGTCGACAAAGCGCTCGCATTTTCCTGTTGACATGTTTGCGGGCCACCGCGCGAGACAGGTCGCGACCTGTCTCAATAGCCCCTCTCAAACGCAACCAGCCAGGCTCCTGCGAGCGCTTCGCCGCTCGGGCTCCTCGCGCGCCGATTCGCCCGCTGCCGCCGCACAGTGGCCCTCACCGGCCTCCGAAAATCGCCGTGATAACAGTGAGCGCATGAATACAACTCTCGCTGCACTTGATAACGAAGCGCTGCTCGCTGCCACCCGCTCCCTCGTCGCCCGGTCCAACGCCACCGAGGTCGAGCTGCTCCTCCACCTCGGCGAGGTCGACAAGCGACGGCTCTACGCAGAGCTCGGCTTCAGCTCCATGCACCGCTACTGCACCGAGCTGCTCGGCTTCAGCACCTACGTCGCGCTCGACCGCATCGGCGTGGCCCGCCTCGCGAACCAACACCCGGACCTCCTCAAGCACCTCGCCGCCGGCAGGCTCAACGTCACCTCCCTCAAAATCCTCGCCAGCCTCCTCTCGAAGGAAGACGCCAAGGGCGCCGAGCGCATCGCCGCGCGCGCCTTCGGCCTCACCACCAAGAACGTCGCCGAGCTCGCCGCCGAGCTCGAGCCCAAGCCCCTCCTCGCTGACTCCGCTCGCAAGCTGCCCTCGCCTACGCCCGCTCCGCCCGTGCCGCCCCTCGAGCTTCCCCTCGCTCCACCTCCCTCGCCCGTGGCCGTCGCGCCTCCGCCCGCGGCCGTCGCCGTCGCACCCGAGCCGCCTCGCCCGCCGCCGCCCGCGCCTGAGCTCAAGGTGAAGGCGCAGCCCCTCGCCGCCGACGCCTACGGCATCCGCTTCACCGCCGACAAGGAAACCTACGAGCTGTTGCTGGAGCTCCAGGCCCTCCTCAGCCACCGCAAGGACAAGCGCGACTTCGGCTCCATCATCAAGCAGGCCCTCACCCACGAGCTCGCCGCCGTGAAGAAGGAGCGCTTCGGCATCGGCGCCAAGCCACGCGCCAAGAAGGAGCCCGTCGAGCGTCCTGCCGCCAAGGCCACCCGCCACGTCCCCGCCGAGACGCTTCGCGCCGTCGTCGAGCGCGAGGGCCTCACCTGCGGCTTCGTCTCGGCAGACGGGCGGCGCTGCGCAGAGCGCGCCTTCCTCCAGGTGGAGCACCTCGAGGGCTTCGCCCGTACCGGCGTCCATGACCAGGACCAGATGGCCCTCCGCTGCGCCGCGCACAACCTCCTCAGCGCCGAGCGCATGTACGGACGAGAGAAGATGGACGCCATGCGCCGCGGTGCTCGGTTTGAACCGAGTGAGACTGCACAGGGCTACCTGCTCGACTTCGACCCGGCTGAGTCCCTCGAAGCACCCGTTGCTCGGTTTGAACCGAGTGCCGGGCCCGGACCTACTCGGTTTGAACCGAGCACCGCGCCGGTGAACCACTCACCCGCTTGAGACCCTTCACTCGGTTCAACGGTTGAACCGAGAGGGGCCTGCGTCGCATCGGGACCACCCGGGGGAGGCGGCGCGCTCCGCGCCGCGCGCCAGGTACCACCCCGGACCTCCCCCTACGGCGGGCGGCTCCGCGCAGCTGCGTCCGAGCGCCCGCTGCGCGAGACCTGACTGTGCAACCCACCGCGGGTGGAGCGCGGCGCCGCGGGGTCCATGCGTGCAGTGCGCCCGCGACCTTGAACCCACCCGAGCCCTCCCTGCCCTGCAGCGCCACAGGCCGCAGCCCTGCAAACGCACGTGACATGGCGTGCCGAACTCGCGCCCTCGCGCCGAATCGGCGTGCCAGTTCCCGGGCCCTCCCTGTGGTCAGCGCTTGGCGCGCCAGCTGCTTTGCGCTCGGGGCTCACACCCAACAGGAGGGGGACCATGAAGCGAAGTCTGTGGATGCTGGGCACGTTGCTGGCGATGGCGGGCTGCGGCCCGCAGCTGGCGGGAGACGAGGCAGAGGGCGAGGACCTGGCCGCGAGCGCGCAGGAGATCCGCAACTGCCCGATCGAGGAGCCAGACTGTGAGCCGCTGCCCACCACCGGCTGCGCCGGGTTGATCGCCGCGCCGCCCACCACGTCCGCCTCCTATGGGTGCGACCTCGTCCTCACGGACAAGCTGGGCCGGCCGGTGTCAGGGCAGGCGGTGACGCTGAGCGCGGAGTGGTGCAACCGGGACGGCGTGGTGACCCAGGGCACGCGGACCGCCTACACGGGCACGGACGGCCGGGTGGCGATGACGCTCAGCACCCGCGGCGCCAACATCCTCACCTGCCGGGTGAGCACGGTGGACCCGATCGTCTCCGGCAAGAGCATCAACGGCACGGCGAAGATCGCCAGCGGGACACGGCTGACCGTCACCGCGTCCAAGTACCCCACGCCCACCGCCACGCGCTTCCCCGCAGGCCTCGTCGCCGGCGCCGGGCAGATGGACCTCTACCAGTCCGGCAACTACGACCGGGTGGTGGTGGTGCCCGAGTACTTCGACCTCAAGGAGAACGACCCCACCCGGCGCCGCACCCGGACGAAGTTCTGGCAGGAGACCCACCAGCTGATGGAGGAGCTCTACAGCCGCGGCTACGACGTCTGGCTCTTCCAGCCCTCCAGCACCGGCGCCAACCTCCACGAGCAGGCCGCCGAGCTCGCGCAGGCGATCGACATCGCCGCGCGCGCCTACGCTTCGCCCTCCTGCAACTCGCACCGCGTGGGCGTGGTGGGGCTGAACACCGCCGGCGTGGTGGCGCGGATCGCCACCGCCCGCTGGGAGGCGGACGCCGCGTGGCGCGCCTCGCTCGGCATCCCCACGACGACGCTGCCCGTCTCCTTCCTCGCCAGCGTGGACGCGCCCCAGTACGGCCTGCACCTGAACATCGACCTGCAGAAGTTCATCCAGGACGAGATCAGCGGCGCGGACATCCACAAGCTCTACAACCTGGACTCCTGCGCGATGAACCAGCTGCTGCGGCTGACGCGGCGCCCGGACGGCGCGGTCAACTCCAACGCCTTCAAGGCCTTCTTCGTGGACGGCGCCCCGGTCACCTTCTACTCGAAGTACACCGGCGCGGACGTCACCTGCGCCGCGGGCCCGGCCGTCTCCAGCCTCAACGCCGCGCGCGGCGTCCCCGGCTGGCCCACCGCGCCCCGCCGCTTCGGGATCACCTTCGGCAGCTCGGGCCACGTCAACCAGTGCTACGGCGATGACCGCGACTTGAACGGCTCCGGCGACAACATCTGCCTCTACAAGTCGGACTTCACCTCCTCCACCTTCTTCACCCCCAGCGTCGGCGACAGCTGGCTGAAGTTCGTGGTGAACAACTGGTTCGACCGCTACGCCGACGCCCGCGCCGAGGACCTCGTCCCCGGCAGCCGCTCGCCCTTCTTCATCGATGGGCTCTTGCGGGACGGCTTCTTCGACGTGCACGCCCGCCAGCGCTTCTCCCCCACCTTCATCCCGCTGGTGAGCGCGCAGGGCACGCAGGGTCCGGTCGGCGGCAACCTCTTCGGCACGGTGGCCTCGCCGTTCGCCAACGACTCCTGGGTGGAGAACCTCTACAGCGGCGTCTCTGACGTGGCGCCCGCCTGGCCCATGATCTCCCTCTTCAGCAACCTCACCTCCAGCGTGGCGTGCGGCCCGCTCGAGGGGATCGTCGTCGACCCGGGCCCCATCGTCATCGGGCCGTGAGGGTGGCCGGCCGGCGCGAGCTTGGGACGGGACTCGCGCCGGCCGGAGTTTCTTTGAGCGCAGTGGAGCGGCCTTGAGGGACTCGGGCAACGGAAAGGGTCGCGCTCGCCCCGCCCGCATGCTTCCCGCGGCGGGGCGCTCCGGCCTCGGTGAAGGTGGAGGGCGCGGCTCTTGGCAGTGGGAGCACGCCGCGCTGGAACTGTGAATGCCTGCGGGTGCAGGCGACCCGAACTCATTCACAGTTCGCTCCGAGCGCTGCCGCCGAGCTCCCGCTGCCGTCAACGGTGGCTCCGCCGCCACCGAGCCCGGAGCGTCCCGCCGCGGGAACCATGCGAGCCCGGGCGAGCGCGACCCCTTCTGGTTACCGGTCCCTCAAGGCGTTTTCTGTCCACTCGGAGCGCAGTCTGACTGTGCCGCGCTCGGGTCACCCACCGCCGAGCCCCACTGGCGCGCACCTGCGCCGCAAGCCCATGCTTCGGACGTGCGGCGCTTCCTCCCCCAACGCTTCGCGGCGGTCCTCCTGCTCGCGGCCTCCTGTGCGTTGGAGGAAGGCACGGTGGACGCGCTCCCCGGGATGAAGGACGCAGGCGCACCGGGCGCCGCCACGGACTCGGGTGCGCCCGTGGTCGACGCGGGCACAGCCGGCCCGGACTCGGGCGCACCGGTCGTCGACGCGGGCCAGAGCCTCCCGGACAGCGGCACCCCGCGCGTGGACGCGGGCACCGGCGGCCCGGATGCGGGCACCCCGACGCTCGACGTGAAGTGGATCCACGGCTCCCCCTCCTGCGCGGCGAGCACGGATCCTCCGCTGCAGGTCCACCGCTACGACGAGGACACCTTCCTCCTCCGCCAGAGCAAGTGCGTGAACTACGAGGGACCCTTCCTCTACCTGCTCTTCGGCAGCCAGCGCGCGGTGCTCCTGGACAGCGGGGCCACGGCGGACGCCACGCGCTTCCCGGTGCGGGCCACGGTGCGCAAGCTGGTGGACGACTGGGCGGCGGCGAAGGGACGCGCCCCGCCGGAGCTGGTGGTGATGCACAGCCACGCGCACGGAGACCACGTCGCCGGTGATGGCCAGTTCGCAGGTCAGCCTGGCACCACCGTGGTGGGCACCAGCGTGGCCGCGGTGCAGGCGTTCTTCCAGATCCAGAGCTGGCCCACCCAGCAGGCCACCTTCGAGCTGGGCGGGCGCGCCCTCACGGTCATCCCCCTCCCCGGTCACGAGGCCTCGCACGTGGCCGTCCACGACCCGCGCACCGGGTGGCTGCTCACCGGGGACTCGCTCTACCCCGGCCGCCTCTATGTCCAGAACTGGGCGGCGTACCGCGCCAGCATCTCGCGCCTGGTGGCCTTCTCGCAGACGCGCAGCATCACCCGCGTGATGGGGACGCACGTGGAGATGACCAGCACCCCGCGGGTGGACTACCCCATCGGCACCACCTACCAGCCGATGGAGCACCCACTGCCCCTCTCCCTCTCCCACCTGCTGGAGCTGGACGCGGCCCTCACCCGGCTGGGCGCCACGCCCACGCGCGAGGTCCACGAGGACTTCATCATCTCCCCTTGACCGCAAGGGGGTGGCCACCGCCCCTGGGCCCATGGGATGTAGCAAGCCATGGTGTCCCCCACGGCCGGAGAGGCCCACCACTGGCTCCGGGCGCTGTTCAACGACTCGCCCATGGCCATCGGGTTCTCCCGAGACGGGACGATGCTCGACGCGAACCCGGCGTACCTGGCGACCTTCGGGTACGGCCGCGTGGAGGAGGTGCGCGGCCGCTCGCTGCTGGAGCAGATCGCCCCCTCGCACCGCGAGGACATCGTCTCCAAGATCGCCCGCCGCGCCCACGGCCAGTTCGTGGACACCAGCTACCTGAGCCGCGGGCTGCGGCGGGACGGCAGCGAGTTCCCCTTCGAGATCACCACCTGCCGGGTGGCCGTCCCGGACGGCCCGCTGACCATCGCCTTCATCCGGGACGTGTCCGAGCGGGAGCGGACCCAGGCCGAGCTGACGGCCGCGCTCGAGATGTTCCGCACCTTGTCCTCGGCGGCGCTGGAGGGCGTCTACGTCCACGAGGCCGGGAAGATCATCCTGGTCAACCAGGCCGGCGCGGCGATGGTGGGCGGGCAGCCGGAGCAGCTCGTGGGCCGCTCCGTCCTCGAGCTCTGCACGCCGGAGACCCGCGCGACGGCGAAGGCGTCCATCGAGGCGGGCTCCTCGGTGGCGTTCGAGGTCGTCGCGCAGGGGCTGGATGGACGGCAGCTGCCCATCGAGATCCGCCCGAGGTTGCTCCAGCACCAGGGGCGGTCCACCCGGATCGCCATCGTCCGCGACTTGAGCGAGCGGAAGAAGGAGGAGGCCGCGCGCGCGATCCTCGACGAGCGGCTGCGGCGCGCCGACAAGCTGGAGAGCCTGGGCACCCTGGCCGCCGGCGTGGCCCACGACTTCAACAACATCCTCACCATCATCATGGCGGAGGTCGCGCTCGCTCGGGTGGCGAAGGAGACCGGACGCCCGCTGGGCGACAACCTGCTCGCGATCGATCAAGCGGCCGAGCGCGCCGCCGAGCTCTGCCGGCAGATGCTGGCGTACGGCGGGCGCGCCCACATCGACCAACAACGCATCGACCTCAGCGCGCTCATCGCCGACATGTCGGTGATGGTCGAATCCGCGGTGGCCAAGCGCGCGAGCCTGCGCTGGCAGCTCGAACCCGGGCTCAGGCCGGTGCTCGGAGACTCCACGCAGCTGCGCCAGGTCCTGCTCAACCTGGTCCTGAATGCGTGCGAGGCGACCAGCGCCCCCACGAGCGAGATCTCCATCGCCACCGGGGCCTTGCACCTCGCCAGCCCCGCGCCCGGGCGCACGGCCTCGGGAGATGAGCTCGGCGCCGGGGACTACGTCTGGCTGGAGGTCACCGATGCCGGCGCGGGCATGGACGCGACGACCGCCGCCCGGATGTTCGATCCCTTCTTCACCACCAAGGCCCTGGGACGCGGCCTCGGCATGGCCTCGGTCATCGGGATCATCCGCGGGCATCGCGGAGCGATAGACGTGGAGAGCGAGCTGGGCCGGGGAACGCGGATCCGCGTCTGGTTGCCCGCCGCCGCCGCCGCCGCCGCGGACGGGGATCGCCCCGCCGCGCTCCCCAAGGCCGGCCTGACAGCGCGCGGCACCGGCCTGCTCCTCGTCGTCGAAGACGAGCCCGGCATCCGGCGGGCCACCGGCGCGCTGCTGCGCAGCTACGGCTTCGAGGTGCTGCTGGCCGCGGACGGCGCCGAGGGCGTGGAGCTCTTCGCCGCCCACGCCGGCCGCATCCGCGCGGTGCTGATGGATCTGGCGATGCCGGGGATGGACGGAGTGGCCGCCTCCGCGGAGATCCGGCGGCAGGCACCGGGCGTTCCCATCCTGCTGCTCACCGGCAACGTCTCCGTCCGGCCGGACGCGCTGTCCAAGAGCGGTGCCAACGAGCTGATGGAGAAGCCCTACCTGCCTGCCCACCTGCTCGCGGCCCTCCTGCGGCTGACGGGCGCCCGGTAGCGGCTCCGGGTCACGCGAGCGACTCCACTGCCTCGCAGAACGCCTCCACCGACTTCGCCTTGCGCAGGTTCCGGAAGGGGCGGCTCTCCTCCGGCAGGTCCATGACGGCCAGCGAGCCCTTGAGCTTCGCCAACACCTGGCCGTCCTCACGGAACAGCGCGCCGTAGCTCTCCGCGAGCCGGCGCAGGTAGCCCTGGTGCGCGAGCAGCAGCTCCTCGGGGGAGGGATTCCCGGGCGCGCGGCCGCGCAGCCGATCGAACAGCAGCGGGTCCCGCATCGCCCCGCGCCCGAGCATCAGCCCCGCGGCGCCGGTCTCTCGAAGCACCCGCTCCCCGTCTACCGCTATGCGGATGTCGCCGTTGGCAATGACAGGCAGGCGCGTCTGCGCCACCACCCGGGCGGTAACTCCATGGTCCGCCTCGCCGTCATAGCGCTGGACCACCGTGCGCGCGTGGAGCACCAGGAAGTCCACGCCCGCGGCCTCGAACACCGGCAGGAGCGAGAAGATCTGCTCCGGGTCGGAGTAGCCCGCGCGCACCTTGATGGAGAACGAGCCGGCGATCGTCTCCCGCAGCGCATGGAGGATCTCCGGCAGCGCCTCCGGGCGCTCCAGCATGCCGCCGCCGCACCCCACGTTCATCCGGCCGTACGGGCAGCCCATGTTGAGGTTGAGGTGGAGGGCGCCGCCGCTCTGCACGGCGGTGGCGGCCTCGACCAGCGGCCCCAGGTCCCGGCCGATCAGCTGGACCACCAGCGGGACGCCGTGCTCCTGCGGCCGGGCGTCGTCCAGGTCACCGTCCGAGAGCCTCGCGGGGCCCGTCGCCGCGCCGGGGCGGACGCGCATGAACTCGGTGAAGAGCACGTCCGGCCGCGCCCACTGCGCGAACACGCGGCGCACCGCCCGGTTGGTCACGCCCTGCATCGGCGCGAGCATGAGCGGGCGCGTCCCGGGGGCCCACGGCAGCTGGCGCGGCGGAGGGTTCATTCCGGGGCGCACACTAGGACAACGTTGGACACCGACACGAGCCGTGCACGCTCGCCCGCAGGCCCCTCCAGCGAACTTGGAGCGCTCGGCCACCGGATGGTAAATTTTCGGGTGTGGATCCCCTGCGTAAGGACGACATCGAGAGGGCCCGGCGCACGCCCCTCGCGGAGCGGGCGCGTCAGGCCCTCGAGGCTGCGCGGCTGGGCATCCACCTGAGGCGGGCGGGAATTCGCGCTCGGAGGCCGGCGGCTTCGGAGGATGACGTGGATCGCGAGCTTCGCGAGTGGCTCGAACGTGAGCACTGATTTCAGTCCCCTGGCAGCTCTGGGCGACATCGCGGCGGTCCTCACCAGACTCGGCCGGCCCTTCGCCCTGGTGGGAGGGCTCGCGGTGTCGATTCGGGCCGAGGTGCGGTTCACCCGGGACGTGGACATCGCGCTCGCTGTCTCGAGCGATTCAGAGGTCGAGCAGCTCGTCCACACGCTTCAGGGCGAGGGGTACCGGGTGCTCGCGCTGGTCGAGCACGAAGCGCGTGGACGCGTGGCGACCGTGCGCCTGGGTGCTGATGGCCGAAGCGCAGGCCGCATCCTGAAAGCCCGCTCGGGCGGCGCTGGCTGGCAGCGCCGCCCCACAGCGCCCTGCTACGGCGCGTAGCCCACGGTCAGGCCGAACACGTGCGCGAGGCCCGAGTAGGTGCCCGGGAAGGTCGGCGCCTTGCTGGTGGTGGAGGAGAGCAGCACCAGCTGGTAGCCGGCGTCCGCGCGGAAGGCGCCCTGGTGCCAGCCCACGCCGAGCGAGATCTTGTTCCGGCTGACGTCCGCGAGGTCCGGCGTGAGCGTCTCCGCCGGCTGAGGGGACGGGTCGTACGTGTAGCCGGCGCGGACCTGCCACGCGTCCATCACGTCGTACTCGGCGCCGAGATGGACGCTCACCACGTCCCCCCACTGCTTGGGGAGCGCGGAGTCCAGCGCGTCGTTCTCGAAGTCCAGCCGCAGCTCCTGGAAGCTCGCCCAGGCCATGTAGTGGAGGTCCGCCTCCACCCGGAAGCGCGGGCGGGTGAGCGCGATGCCGAAGTTGCCAACCTCTGGCAGCTTCAAGTCCGTCCCCACGCCGTTGTCGGCGATGCGCGAGGAGAACTCCACCGGGACGTCGCTGAAGTGGGCGCGCCCGCGGAACGGGAGCCGGGAGCCGCTGCGGTACGCGCCGCCGAGCACCACCCAGCCGGGGACGAGGTCGAACTGGGCGCCCACGTTGTAGCCGAAGCCCCAGGCGTCTCCGCCGAGCTCCACGCTGCCCTCGCTGTCCACGAAGCCGAGCGCGCGGGAGAGCTTCACGGTGCCCCGGTAGACCTGGAGGCCGAGCCCGAAGCGCAGCCGCTCGTGCAGCTGGTAGGCGACGGAGGGGTTCAGCAGGAAGACCTGGAGGCTGGAGCGCAGGGAGCGGAAGCGCCCCTCCCACTCCGTGGGCCAGGCGCTGCTGGCGCCGTACGGGGTGGAGAAGCCCAGCCCCACCGCGAGCTTCTCGGTGATGCCGTACGCCAGATAGATGTGGGGCGGCGGCACCACCTGCCCCAGCGCGTTGGTGGCCCCGCCGCTCGGGTTGGTGAAGGAGATGGACGGGGCGATGAGGGAGAGGCCGGCCTCGGCCTCGAGCCCCACGCCGCGCGCCAGCCCCGCCGGGTTGTAGAAGGCGGCCGAACCGTCATCCACCAACGCGGTCACCGCGGTCCCCATGCCGGTGGCGCGCGCCGCCTGCGTGTCGATCGCGAAGCCGGCGCCGAGCGCCTGCGCCGAGAGCACCGCCGCCACCGCTGCGAGCCGCTTCATCCAAGTCCCCCTCTTCATGGCGTCACCCCGGTCTCGAAGAAGGTGGCGACCTGCGATTGTCCGGTGACGGTGCTGGGCCCCTGCGGGAAGCGCAGCAGGTAGCCGTGGTGCTGACCGGGCGAGCTGAACTCACCGGCGCCTGGCACGACCTTGTAGACGGCCATCTGCTTGGCCGCGTTCTGGTTCCCCGCGGCGATCAGCGAGAGCGTGGTGGGGTTGGGCAGCGTGAGGTCCGGCTCGATGTACTGCAGGAAGACCTTGCGGTCCGCCGGCAGGGTGGCGTTCACCGCGGCGGCGATGGCGTTCTGCGGATCCGCCGGGTCCATGATGGTGCGCGCGAGGACGATGAACTGATCGAACCCCGGGGAGCCGGGCGTGAGCCCCAGCCCCGCGAGCGAGCCCAGGAACCCGGCGCGCTGGGTGGCGAAGCCCGGGGCGGTGAGCAGCACCGTCACTTGATCCGACGCGCCCACGTTGAGCACCACCCGGTGCACGTCCGGCGAGGCGGCGGTGAAGAGCGCGCCGTGCATGGCGCCCAGGCTCTGGCCCACGTAGTGGATCTTCGCCGGGTCCAGCGTGACGCCGGCGGACGCGTTGAGCCGCTCGTTGAGCGAGCCCGCCCCGGTCCCTTTGAGGACGCGCACCACCTGCGCCAGGTCCGCCACCGGGTGGCGGAAGTTGTCCCGCGTGGCGAAGAGGTTGGTGAGGTTGAGGTAGTTCCAGGAAGAGATGATCGGCGGTCCGCCGGCGGCGGCGCGCTTGTAGTCGCCGCCTTCGCACTTGGCGTCCTCGAGGCAGAGCCCCTGCCCGGCGGCGGTGCAGACGGCCTGGCCACCCGCGCCGGCGCTGCAGTCCAGCCGGGTGAGCGGGTCCCTGGCCACGCAGCGGCCGCTGGCCGCGTCGCACGTCTGGGTGACGGGGTCCGCGCAGGCCGCGTCGTCGCTGGCCTGGCCGAGCGCCGCCTTGGAGCCGGTGCAGACGCTGCGCTCACCGTGGAGCACGGCGTCGATCGCGATGGTGGCCAGGCCCTTGGCCGCGAGCGCGCCGGCCAGGTGCAGCACGGCGGTCCGGTTGCTGCCCAGGCCGTGGCCGAAGATCGCCACCGGCCAGCCGGTGCCCGGCACGGTGCCGGTGGGCAGCGTCACCAGGAAGGGGGCGCGCTGGATCGCCGTGGAGGCGGGGTTGAGGGTGCCGCCCGGGCCGTTGAGCGCGAAGGGCGCGTAGAGGGCGCCTTCGTAGATCTTGTCGATCGCCGTGGCGTCCTCCTGGATGGTGGGCTTGAGCGAGGCGGTCGCATCCGAGAGGTAGAGCGGCGTGATCGGCAGCGCGCCCGGCGCGGCGTGGAGCGCCTTGAGCACGGAGACGGTGCTCTGCGTCCGGAACGTCCAGGCCAGCGCCACCTTGGTGCGGGGGAAGCCCGCGAGCGTGAGGCCATCGAAGAGCGACTTGAAGGCCAGGCGCAGCGGCTCGAGCGCGGCCGCCTGCGCGTCCGCCACCCCGCTCACCTGGCTCTTGCCGCCGGCGTCCACCAGCGCGGCGGAGGAGCGCAGCAGCGCGAAGGTGGGCGAGGGGACCACCGGCTTGCCGCGGGCGTCCTTCACGCCGGTGGTGACGATGACCGCGTAGAGCGTCTTCTCCTCCAGCGGCACCTGCGGCACGAACTGCAGCTGGGTGGGGCTGGCCGGGGTGCCGCCGTCCGCGAGCAGGGACGAGGCGCAGTTGAGGCACGGCTTCATCGGCGCGGGCGTCCCGGTGGCCACCTTCACCGCCAGCGCGTTGCCCAGCAGGGTGGCGGAGTCGATCGGCGAGACGTCCGTGGCGCCGAGCGCGTCCGAGTTCTCCGAGACGACGGGCGCGGTGGTGGAGAAGCCGTCCAGCGTGTTGAGCCCGCCGAGCAGGTCCGCCAGCGGCTGAGGCGCGCCCGGCGGGATGGGCAGGTTCACCTTGCCAGTCTGCTGGTTCATCAAGAGATCGTTGGGGAACGGGATGATCTGCTTCGCGGGATCGAACGTGACCTCCGCGCGGTTGACCACGGAGAACACCCAGAGCACCGCCACGTCCGCGCGCTTGAGCCCCTTGGCCTCCAGGGCGTCCAGCACCGGGGAGAGGCCGCGGCGCAGCCCCTCCAGCCGCACCGCTTCGGCGGCGGAGAGCGGCGCCACGCTCAAGGCCGGGGCGCAGTCCACCGCGGAGAGGTTGGCGCACGTCACCAGCGAGCTCTTGCTTCGCGCCAGGGCCCAGACGTCCGAGCCCACCACCTTGCCGCCGCCGGTCCGCTTCACGCCGTTGGCGCCGCCGACCACCGCGATCGCGAAGCGCTTGCCCTTGGGCCAGCCGGTGGCGGGTGGC
The DNA here is from genome assembly GCA_044229415.1 of Myxococcaceae bacterium. Lineage (GTDB taxonomy): Bacteria > Myxococcota > Myxococcia > Myxococcales > Myxococcaceae > JBGATB01. Next base: position 353,056 of record JBGATB010000001.1, read on the forward strand.
GAGACGACGACCTGGTGGGCGGTGGCGTTGTAGCTGACGGTGGCGGCCACCGGGGTGCCTGCGTCTGCGCCGAGCGCGGTGAGGTCCACCACGCGCACGGTGCTGGGGGTGACGGTGGCCGGGTCCAGGTCCCCGTTGAGGACGGTGGCGCTCGCCGAGGCGGAGACGGGGAAGCCGTCCAGCGTGTTGAGGTAGTCCCGCGTGAACTCCTGCTGCGCGGCGGGGGCGGTGGGGTCCACCGGCGCGTTCACCAGGCCGGTGGTGGGGTCCAGCGCGAGATCATTCGGCAGCGGCACCTGCGGCGGGCTGGCGGCCGGGTTGAACGCGAGCTGGGTGAGATCCACCACCTTGAAGGTCCAGAAGAGCGCCACGTTCGCGCGCGGCACGCCGGCGGTCTCGAGCGCGTCCAGGGCGGGCAGGTACTTGCGGCGCAGCTGCTCGAGCTGGAGCGCCTTCGCGGTCTGGTCCTTCAAGCGCGCCGCCGGGTCATTGATGCTGCTGGGGATGACCTCGGTGGTGGTGCGGCAGTCCGGCGAGGTGAGGTCCTCGCAGGTGACCAGCGAGCCCTTGCTGCGGATGAAGGCCCAGGTCGCGCTGCCCACGACCGGCTGCGCGTTGCTGCCCTTGAGGCCGGCGTCTCCGCCGACGAGCGCGATCCCGTAGCTCTTGCCGGGCGTCCAGCCGCCGGGCGGCGGGCGCACGGTGACGCGCCCCGCAGCCGAGGGGTTCCCGGTGAGGTCGGTGTAGCTGACCACCGCGGTGGAGACCTGCGCGAAGCCGCCGCCCAGGTCCAGCACCCGCACGCTCTGCGTGGTCACCGAGGCCGGGTCCAGCGTCCCGTCGAAGGTGGCGTTGGCGGAGCTGCCTGCGGGGAAGCCGTTGAGCGTGTTCAGGTAGCCCAGGAACTCCTTGTCCGCGTCCGTGGCGGTCGCCGCGGGGGCGATCTTCAGTTGGCCCGTGGCGGGATCGAAGGCCAGGTCGTTGGGCGTGGGGACCACGGCCGGCACCGCCGAAGGATCGAACTGCGCGGTGACGACGGACGGCGGTGGGACGTTCGGGATGTCCGGCGTGCACGCGAAGACGAGCACGGCCGAGGACGTGAGCAGCAGCCTGCGCATGTTGAAACCCCCTCGCGACAGAGCGGGCAACTCGCCTCACTCCGCGCCAAGGGGGGTGCTTCTAGCACGCGCGTGCGCGCCCGCTGGTGCGCCTTCTTGTGACGCACCTCGGCGAAGCGGCGGCTAGGACGCGCCGCGCTTGAGCCGCTTGAGCAGCTCGGCGGAGATGAGGATCTCCGGCTCGGTCTGGCCCTTCGGAGGGGGGCGATTCTCCACGACGAGCAGGGTGAGCATCCGGCCGCGCGGCCACGGCGTCTCGTAGGCGATGAGGCGGCACCGGTAGCGCGCGAGCGCGGGGAAGGGCTCGAAGCCGGGCGCCACGATGAAGATCGCCTTGCCCTTCTTGGAGAGCAGCGGCGCCAGCTCGTCCCAGAAGTGCTCCAGCTTCCAGTGGAAGCCGATCGAATAGAACGAGTAGAGCAGGTCGTACTCGCCGGGGAGCTCGCCGAGCGCGGTCTTGCGCGCGTCGAAGAGGCGGTGGCGCTTGACCCCGTTGAACTCGAGCACCGTGCGCAGCTGCTTGAAGTTGCCGCAGAACGAGTCGCGGAAGCGCGGGCCCAGCGTGGTGTAGCGGGTGCGCGTCCCCTCCCCTTCGTAGAGGTCGAACGCGCTCTCGTCCCAGCTGTAGCGGCGCATGAAGTAGACGACGGAGCGCCCCAGGCCCGGGCCGATCTCCAGAATCCGCTTCGGCTTCGCGCGCCCAAGCTCCGCGTCCAGCGCCTGGCACTCGCCGAGGCAGGTGGCGTTCTGCTCGGTCTGCCAGTAGAGGCGGGACATCTCGTCCGCGCGCAGCGGGTACTGCGGGGCGATGCGGGAGATCGCCTTCACCAGCTCCGGCGTGAACGGGGGCGCGCGGAACAGCGGCGGGCCTTCGGTCAACCACTCGCTCAGGGAGAGCTCGGACTGCTTCTGGGGCGCCATGGAGGGACAGTCTAGAGAGCGTCCCCAAGGACCGAAAACGTGTGACGCCGCCGCACGGCGCGGCTGTGCGCCAGGAGCCTACCGCGCCGCCGCTTCGATCCCCTGCAGCAGCGCCTGCAGGTTCGGCGTGGCGAGCCGTTGCGCGGAGGCCTGCGCCAGCCAGTGGCGCAGCAGCTCCCGCGTCTGCGCGCCCACCTTGGTGAAGTGGTACCGGAAGTAGCCCTCCAGGTCGAAGGGCACCACCCGCTTGCCCAGCCCCAGCCCGGTGGCCAGCAGCCAGCCGTGCGCCGCCAGCCGGAAGGGCGCGGGCGCGCCGGCCAGTCGCAGCGCCTCGCGCGCGCCGCCCGCCGCCAGCTTCGCCCAGTGGCCGCGGAAGCCGCGCACCGTCCAACCGGCGGACTCCATCCCCGCCACCGTGGCCATCAAGAGCGCGGTGAGCGGCGCCGCCATCTTCCCCGCGTCCTCCACCCGCTGCGGCCGCAGCCCACCCGCCTCGAGCAGCGCGTAGACCGCGTCCACCCGCTCCTTGGGGCCGCTGAGCGGCACCCGGGCCAGCGGCGGAAACCAGAACGCCACGCCCGTCTCGCCCGCCTCACCCGGCAGCGGCCGCTGCCAGGCGACGAAGGTGATGACGCCGAGCACCCGGCGCTCGGGCGGGACGTTGCCTTCGCTCTCTGGAGCGAGCGCCACCACCGTGGCGTCGCCGGTGGCGCGCAGCAACTCCGGCAGCCACGGGCCGTGGAGCGTGTTGGAGGGCACCGCGAGCCAGATTTGATCGAACCGCCGCTTCGAGACCTCCGCCGGAGCGCTGAGGCGCTCGAAGCCCTCCAGCACCGCCCGGCCCTTTACCTCCGGGAAGAGCGTCAGCTGCGGCGGCAGCGCGTGCTGCGGCCGAACGAAGAAGCTCACCTTCGCGCCCCCGCGCTGCAGGTGGAGCGCGAACACCTGCCCCACCGCGCCAGCGCCCACCACCAGGACCTCGGTCGTCACCGCCGCACCTCGCTTGCTCCAGGGTGCGGCTTCTCTAACAGGGGCGACCGGCGCTTGGCGCGTCTAAGGGACGAACGTCTTGAAACGGGTGATCGCGGCCTCGATCTCCGCCGGGGTGCGCCGGGGGTGATCGCGGTCCCAGACGTAGCGGCGCCACTCCTTGGGGCTCATCAAGGCCTGGAGCGCCTTCTCGTCCGCGGTGAGCGGACTCCCTGGCGCCGGTGGGCTCTGGGCGATTCGCTCGAGCAGCGCGGCCTCGTCCCGCGCGTGGCGCGCGCGCCAATACTCCTGCTGTTCGGCGGGCGAGAGCAGCGCACACAGCGCGCGCTCCTGATCGGTGGGCGGAGAGCCGGGCGGCGGCGGGTTGTTCTCCAGCTCACGGCGCAGCGCCCACTCGTGACCGGCGTCCGGATCCTCGCGCCCCAGCCAGTGGGCGTACGCCCGCTCCTCGGGCGTCAGCGGCTCTCCCGGGCCGGACGCGTGCGTGTGGGCCGCCCGCGTGACGCGGAACTCCTTCTCCGCGGCAGGGTCCTGCATCCCGAGCCAGTGGGCGTACTGCTCCTCCTCGGGCGTCAGCGGCTCTCCGGGGCCCGAAGGGTTCTTCTGGGCGGCTCGCTCCAGGCGGTACTCCTTCTCCTCCTCGGGATCCTGGCTCCCGAGGTAGTTCGCGTACGACTCCTCCTCGAGCGTCAGCGGCTCGCCCGGCCCGGAGGGGTTCTTCTGGGCGGCTCTACCCAGGCGGTACTGCTTCTCCGCCGCGGGATTCTGACTGCCGATGTAGTTCGCGTAGGCCTCCTCCTCGGGCGTCAGCGGCTCGCCCGGGCCGGAGGCGTGCGTCACAGCGGCGCGCTCCAGGCGGTACTGCTTCTCCACGGAAGGATCTCGGCGCCCCAGGTAGTCCGCGTACGCCTCCTCCTCCGGGGTCAGGGGCCCACCCGGGCTGGAGGGACACGCGGCCGCGTTCCGCTTCAGCAGCCACTCCTTCTGAGCGGCAGGATCCGGGAGCGCGCGCATCTGCGCCTCTTCCGCGGGCGTCAGGGGCGGCGCCGGACGCGTGCGCTGGCGATAGAAGGCGTCCCGCTCCTGCGGCGTGCAGAGGGCGAGGTACTGCTCCTCCTCGTACGTGAGGGGGCTCCCGGGCTCCGGTGGATCCGCCTGGATCTTCCGCAGGAGCGTCTCCTTCGCTTCGGCCTGCACGTCCGGGCCGAGCGGCGCGGCGATGATGGGCGAGCCACCGAACGTGTCAGGGCGCCGCACCGGGACCGACGAGGCCGCGGGCTGAGCGACCTCTGGGGGAGGAGAGAGAACCTCCAAGGCCCGGACCACGCTCTCCAACGTGCGGTTCGACCCGTCCGCAGACTTCACTCCACCCATTGGCCTAACTCCCTCTTCAGCAACGAGACTCGGGTTATCGAAGTGCGGGCAAGGGCGTTGCGAGGCGACCAGGCGCGGGAATTGCCGCCTCGGAGAAACGGCAGGCGGAATGCGGCTACTGGAAAAAAGGACGATTCTTTTAACGGGGCTCCGGCCCCCAGCAACTCTCACGGACATGAACCTTCGGCTCCTGCAGCTCCTGGCGATCATCCAGCTCGGCACCCTGGCCTGCGCCGGTACGCGCAGCGCCGCGCCCGAGCAGGAGCCGCCCTTGGTGCTGCGCCACCAGAACGTCCCCCGGCACGTGCTGGACCCGCGGCCCGCGGACTTCGAGCTCCCCGCCGGAAAGGTGGCGCTCCATTATTACGGCGCCGGCGGCTGGGGCATCCGCTGGCGAGACACCTACGTCCTCACGGCGCCCTACTTCTCCAACCACACGCTGCTGTCGCTGCTCTCCTCGCCCACCGCCGCGCTCTTCCCGGTGGTCCCCAACCTGTCGGAGGTGCGCGCCGGCTTCAAAGGCACGCCGGTGGAGCAGACCCAGCTCGTGCTGATCGGCCACGGGCACGTGGACCACACCGGCGATGTGCCCGCGTTCTTCGGAGAGGGGCTCATCTCTGGGCGCCCCACGCTCATCGCGGATCGCTCCACGACGAACGAGCTCGCCGCGCTCAAGGAGCGCTTCGGCTGCGTCCAGGCCCTGGGCCACGAGGACAACGGCCACGCCGCCGCCCGCTGCCCAACCCCGAGCGTGCGGATCACCCCGCTCCACCACGGTCACGCGCCGCACCAGCAGCTCCTGGGCCTGAACGTCGCGGCGTTCGCGGGCTCGGTGAAGGCGCCGCGAGAGCAGCTCCCCTCCCGCCCCGAGGACTACGTGCTCGGCAGCACCTGGGCGTTCCTGATCGACCTGTTGGACGAGCGGGGGGCGGTGGCCTTCCGCATCCACTACGTGGACGCCTCCGACAGCCCGCCGCACGGCTTCGCGCCCGCGGCGCTCCTCGCCGAGCGGGACGTGGACGTGCACATCGCCTGCGCCGCCGGGTTCGAGCAAAGCGTGGAGTACCCGGACGGGCTGCTCACCCACCTGCACGCCCGCTACGCGCTGCTCGCCCACTGGGAGGACTTCCTCCAGCCGCGCGAAGCGCCGCTCAGCCCCCTGCGCAACGTGCTCGACGAGGCCGCCCTGGAGCGCCTGGTGGACGTGGTGGAGCGCACGCTGCCCACGCCGCGGGGCGTGGCGCCGGAGGGCAGCTGCACCGAGCGCGCCTGCGGACCGCGCGGGGCGACGTGGGCGCTGCCCGTGCCTGGGGAGACCTTCCGCTTCGCCGCCGCGGCGGCGCCGCGCTAGGCCAGCAATCACGCGGCCCCAGCCGGAGTAGGGTCCCCATCAAGCCAGCCATGACCCGCCCCCGCCTGCTCCTGTCGCTGCTCCTGCTGGGCCTCACCTCCTGCCGGTGCGGCAAGAAGACGGACGAGGAGCGGCTCAAGGAGAAGCTGGACCGCACCCCGGTCCACCTCTACCTGGCCTCGAAGCTGGCGCTCACCCAGGGCAGCACGGATCCAGACGTCCTCTCCGCCCGGGAGCAGGTGCTCTCCCTGCTCAGCGCCGCCGCGGCGCTCTCCCAGAAGCCTGCCGCGGACGCGCCGGCCGCCGCCAAGGTGGAGCTCGACCCGCGGGTGGCGGCGCGGCTGGGGCTCTCGCTGCTCAAGCTCAAGGGCCAGGGCGCGGAGCTGTTGCGCAGCGGCGGCGACGCGCAGCTCGCCCCGGTCACCGAGTCGCTCCTCGCGCTCTGGCTGAAGAAGCCTTCGCCGCCGCTGGACCGGGACCTGGACCACGCGCTCTTGATGACCGGCCTGTTCCTGCTCAAGAGCCACCCGCGCTCACCGGTGCCGGTGCCGGAGGAGCTGCTGCTCTACGAGGCCTCGCGGACGCAACCGGACGGGCCGGTGGTCGCCCCCGCCGCGCCGCTCTTGCGCGCGCTCAAGGCGTTCATCTACGCCACCAACGCGCTGTGCGACCTCGCCGCCACCGAGGTCTCCGCGCTGCCCACGCAGGGCCAGATGCTGGACGGCGCCGCGCTCGCGCAGCTGCTCGGCCGGCTGGGCGCGGCCAAGGTCGACCTCTCGCAGCTCTCCATGCCCGCGGCGGACAACTCGCTCTTCGCGCTCGGCCACGGCTCCACCGCGCTGTGCTACCTGCAGCGCGACGAGAAGGCGAAGGCCCGCGTCCACCTCAAGGAGTTCATCGCGCGGATGCAGTCCATCGAAGAGGTGGGGCGCGAGGTCCACCTCATCTCCGCGTATCTGGCGCTCGAGGAGAAGGACACCGCCGGCGCGAAGAGCGCCCTGCTCGCCGCCAAGGCCGCCGCGCGCACCACCCCCGAGCAGCGCGAGGAGCTGGACCGGCTGCTCGTCGCGGTGGACGCGAACGACCAGAAGCTTTTGGGCAAGTACTTCAACCGGTACGCCTTCGCGAAGCTGCTCTCCTCGGTGGCGTTCCAGGAGCTGGACCGCTCCGGGCTGGACGACGCGGTGGCGGACTCGCCGCCCTTCGTCGCGGTGCGCTCGTTCCTGGAGTCCGCCGCCAAGGCGCTGCAGGCCGTGCACCCACCCTCCACCGACGAGGTGAAGGAGAAGGCGAAGGGGCTGTTCAGCCGCTGGTTCGACTGAAGTAGGGTCGGCCCGCATGAAGCTCTACTACGCCCAGGGGACCTGCTCGCTCGCCGCCCACATCGCGCTGCGCGAGGCGGGGCTGCCCTTCACGCTCGTCCGCTTCGACATGAAGGCCCAGCTGCTGGAGACCGGCGCCAAGCTGGAGACGGTGAACGAGAAGGGCTACGTGCCGGTGCTCGAGCTGGACGACGGGCAGCGCCTCACCGAGGTCACCGCCATCCTCCAGTACGTGGCGGATCAGCGGCCGGAGAGCGGGCTCGCGCCCCCCGCGGGGACGATGGGCCGCTACCGCGTTCAGGAGTGGCTCAACTTCATCGCCACCGAGCTGCACAAGATCTACTGGCCGCTCTTCCACGACGGGGCCGATATCGAGAAGCAGCACGCGCTCGAGAAGCTCAACCGGCGCTTCGCCTGGGTGGAGCAGAAGCTCGGCAACCAGCCCTTCCTCATGGGCGAGCGCTTCACCGTGGCGGACGCGTACCTGCTCACGGTGGTGAACTGGACGCGCGCCGCCGGGATCGACCTCAACCAGTGGCCCAAGCTCAAGGAGTACCGCTCCCGCCTGCGCGAGCGGCCGTCGGTGCACGCCGCGCTCGAGGCCGAGGGGTTGATCAAGCGGTAGCGGCGTCGTCGCGAGAGGCTGTGACCGTTTCGGAAGGTCGCCCTCCGTTCACCCCGAGCGAAGTCGAGGGGCGGCCGGTGGCGCCCGCACCACCGCCGAGGGCACTGAGGGCTTTGGGTTGCGCGGCCTCGGCGCACGCATGGTTCCCGCGGTAGCACTTCGGACCGCGTCGGGCTGCGCTGCCACCTCCCGCTGTCGGGAGCCACTTGCGCGGCGCGAACTCCGCCTACCGATACGTTTGGAGCAGGGAATGCCGGAAAGCGCCTCGGAGAGGCCTCGCACGGCATTCTCTGCTCGTTTCGTAACGGTCCGCGTTGAGCTCTGACCGTTCGAGCGCCCCCGGCGCTGGTTCTGCCTGTGCAACCCGCCGCGGGTGGAGCGCAGCACCGAGGGGCCCAGCCGCGCACCCAAGAAACGCGACCCTGACCTCACCCGTCCCTAAAGGCTGCTGAGAGCCCAGCGACGCGGGCCCAAAGGATCACGGCCTCTCGGGGTGAACGGTGTGGAGCTTCAGTCCGTCGAGGACCGTCTCCTCACCACTCCCAGCGCTTGCCGGAGAAGTCGAGGAACTCGCCGGAGAGCGCGGCGGTGAGGCCGTCCAGCTGCGCGCGGATCCCCTTGGCGGAGTCCTTCACGGCGGTGGGCGCGCCGGCACCGCCCATGTCCGTCTGCACCCAGCCGGGGTTGATCGCCGCCACGAGCACGCCGTGCGGCTTCAAGTCCACCGCCATGCTGCGGGTGGCCATGTTCAGCGCCGCCTTGGACATCCGGTACGCATACGCGCCGCCCGAGCGGTTGTCCCCGATGGAGCCCATGCCGCTGGTGATGTTCATCACCTTCTTCACGCCGCTTGTCCGCAGCTTGGGAAGAAGCGCGCGGGTGACGCGCACCGGCCCGAGCGCGTTCACCGAGAACGTCTTCAGCGCGTCCTCGAGATCCGCCTCCTCGAGGCTGGCGTAGTGGCCCATCACGCCGGCGTTGTTGAAGAGCACGTCCACCGGGCCGGGCGTCTGGGAGGCCGCCCGCTTCACGCTCGCCTCGTCGCCCACGTCACAGGTGACGACGGTCAGCTTCGGCTGGCGCTCCTTCAGCGCCTGCAGCTCCTTCGCCTTCGCCGGCTCCCGTACCCAGGCGATGACCTCGTCCCCCTGCTCCAGGTACTGCCGCGTGAGCTCCAAGCCGATCCCCCGGTTCGCCCCTGTGATCACGATTCGCATGTGCGTGGAGTAACCGCGCAAGCTGGCCAGCCGCAACGCGAATCCTGTCCCCGCGGTGAGCACAGGTTGGGGACGCGCCCCCACGCTCGGCCACGCGCCAGGCGCCCAACATTCAAAGGGTTGCAGCGGTACAAACCCTGCTCATGCCCCGCGCATGAGACTGCTCTCTCTGGCGGCCATTGGACTGCTGGCCGCGGCGTGCACGGGCGAAGCGACCTTCACCCACCCGGGCGTTCAGCCAGAGGCGCCGCCGCCGCCGCAGGACCTGGGAGATCCAACGGACCCGCTGGCGGTGGCCTGCGCGGTGGCGCCGGTGGACGTCCCGGTGGCGCCGCTGCGGCGCCTGAACGCCGAGGAGTACCGCCACACCGCGGGCCGCCTCTTCTCTACCAGCGTGCCGCTCACCCTGGAGACCACGGACGCGCCCATCCTCACCGCGCTGGAGGTGGAGAAGTTCCACGGCGCAGCGAGCACGCTGGTGGCGACCAAGGGGCACCACCGCTTCGCGCCGTGCCTGCCCTCCGGCACCCAGGACCGCGCCTGCGTGGAGCGCTTCATCCAGGACTTCGGCCTGCGCGCCTTCCGCCGCCCCGTCACCGCCGAGGAGCAGGCGTGGCTGGTGGGAGTCTATGAGCGCACCCGCGCCCTGCCGGAGCTCGCCCCCGGGCAGCCGGCGAACATCACCTTCCAGGAGGCGCTGGACACCGTGGCGCAGGTGATGGTGCAGGCGCCGCAGCACATCTTCCTCCGCGAGGAGGGCGAGCCGGACGCCACGCTGCCCGCGGGGCTGAAGCGGCTCACCGGCTTCGAGCGTGCCACCCGCCTCTCCTACCTGCTCACCAGCGACATGCCGGACGAGCCGCTGCTGGCCGCCGCCGGCGCCGGCGCGCTGGACGCTCCAGAGGGGATCCGCGAGCAGGCCAACCGGCTGCTGGAGACGCCCGCCGGCAAGGCCACGGTGCGCCGCTTCGCCGCGCGCTATCTGGACCTCGACGTCAGCGTGAACCACCCGTCCCTGGAGACCAACCCCAAGGACGCGGCGCGCTTCCCGTTCGACTCCCCCACCCTGCGCGCGGCCATGCGCAAGGAGAGCGAGAGCCTCTTCGAGCGCGTCTTCTACGACGAGGGCGCCCGCTTCGAGACGCTGCTCACCTCCACCCGCGCGCTGGTGACGCCCCAGCTCGCCGCGCTCTACGGCGTGCCCTTCCCCTCCGGCGGTCAGCCCGAGGCCTGGGTGGAGCTGGACGCGTCCCAGCGCTCTGGGGTCTTCACCCGCGCCGCCTTCCTCACCCAGAAGGCCAACCAGCGCTACCAGTCCCCCATCCACCGCGGCGTGCACCTCTACAAGCGGGTGCTCTGCCAGCCGCTGGGGCCGCCGCCGCCCAACGCGAACAACGTCCCCGCCATCCCCGGCAGCACCGGCGCCGCGCTCTCCACCCGGCAGCTGACCGAGGTGAAGACGCAGGACGCGGCCTGCCGCGGCTGCCACATCCGGATCAACCCGCTGGGCTACACGCTCGAGCACTACGACGCGATGGGGCGCTGGCAAACCCAGGACACCGGGACCACCTCGGCCGGCACGCCCTTCGCGGTGGACATCGACGCGAACGTGGCGCTCGAGTTCCCGTTCTCCGGCACCGTCAACGGCGGCGTGGAGCTCTCGCGCCAGCTCTCCCAGAGCCCGCTCGCGCAGGGCTGCATGGCCGAGCGCTGGTTCTCCGAGGTCACCCAGCGCGAGGTGGCCGCCGAGGACTTCTGCTCGGTCTACAAGCTCCAGGCCGCCTTCAAGAAGTCGGGCGACATGCGCGCGCTGGTGCTCGACGTGATCACCAGCGCGCCCGCGCTCTACACCCGTACGCCACCGCTGTGAGGAAGGGACCTCGCACCATGAGAGATCGCACCTTCAGCCGCCGCCTGATGATCCAGGGCTTCGGCGGGCTGCTCGTCACGCTGCCGGCGCTGGAGCTCACGCACGGCAAGGCGTGGGCGCAGTCCACCGGCAGCGGCGTGGCCAAGCGCTTCATCGTCTTCTTCGAGCACGGCGGCTACATCAGCAACGCCGACAAGAACGGCGAGAAGTTCGACGGCTCCACCAACTACCAGGGCGTGGACGCCTGGAAGCCGGCCGCGGACACCGAGGCGCTCAAGCTCGGCACCCAGCACCTGCCGCTGGCCGGCCTGGAAGAGTACCTGCTGCTTTTGCGCGGGATAGACAACCTCGCCTGCAAGCACGACTCGCCCTACAACGGAGACCACGGCTGGGCGAACGCGGCGGCCCTCACCCACAACAAGGTGGTGAAGGTCAGCGACACCGACTACCGCGCCCAGGGCCGCTCCATCGACTTCGAGCTGGCGGCGCGCCTGGCCCAGCGCAACCCGGTGCCGTTCTCGTCCATCAACCTGGCGGCGAACGCGGACAACTACGGCGCGCCGTTCTTCCGGGAGGCGAACCAGCGCGTGAACGGCGAGGGCAACCCCACGGCGGCCTTCAACCTGCTCTTCGCCAACGTCTCCAACAGCACCCCCACGCCGAACCTGGCGCTGCTGCGCGCCCGGGCGCTGAAGAAGAGCGTGCTGGACGGCACCAAGGAGGGGCTGGCGCTCTACGACAAGCGCTTCTCCGCCGAGGACCGGCGCAACGTGGAGGCCCACCTCGAGCACATCCGCGCCATCGAGCAGCAGCTCACGCCCGTCCCCATGAGCGCCGCCTGCACCAAGCCCACGGTGACCGGCCCGTTCGGTGACACGGACTACTACAACAAGGCCTACTTCCCGAAGATCGCCGAGGTGCAGGCGGACATCCTCGTGGCCGCCTTCCGGTGCGGCCTCACCAACGTGGCCACCTACAACCTGGGTGACTTCCACGCGAGCTGGATGAACCCGCCCTACCAGGCCGGCTACGACATCGGCCACTCGCTGCACCACGCCGCGGGCGACGTGGGCGCCACCGGCCCCGAGCACGACCGCTTCGACGACTGGTACAAGACGATCGTCGACAACCGGCAGTACCGCAGCAAGCTGGCGCGCCGGATCATCGAAGGGCTGCGCGGCGACACCTCCGTCCCCAGCAGCAACCTGCTCAACGACGCGGTGCTGCTCTGGACGAGCGAGTTCTCCTGCGGCGTCCGCCACTCGGTGTCCGACCTGCCGGTGATGCTCGCGGGCAAGGCCGGCGGGAAGCTGCGCACCGGCCGGCACCTGAACTTCAACCTGCGCGCCGCCAGCAACCCGGCCACGCGCGCCTACGCGACCCAGGCCACGCTCGGGAACCTGTTCACGTCCATCCTGCAGCTGTTCGGCTACCCGGATACGACCTTCGGCGGCAGCTACTCCGACTACACGGAGGGCTCCACGGTGGTGACGAAGTCCGTGCCCGGGCCGCTCCCCGGGCTGGTGTGAGCCTCTAGGGCTTGGGCTCGCGGAAGCTGATGCCTTCGGCCAGGCGCCTCTCCCGCCAGCCCGCCGGGACCGGCTGGTGGAGGATCGGCGCGTTGTTCTCGATGTCCCAGATGGAGCCCGCCTCCACCTTCTGGACGAGCTCGTCCACGTGGGCCGCCGTCGTGTCCAGCGGGACGGTGTTCTCCAACATCGACCCCAGCTTGCCCTCCTTCGCGGCCTTCAGGAGGGTGTGGACGTCGCCCAGGAACTCGAGCCCGGACTCGCCCCCGCGGTCGACCGCCACGTAGGGGAAGCTCTTGATCCCCGAGGCATCGAAGAGGGCCTGCTGCCCCTTCCCGCCCACGCGCGGCAGCACGTACTTGTCGATGCTCTCCGCCGCGGTCCCGCCCGTGGGCAACCTGACCCGCGCCAGGGCCTTCGTCACGTCGTCGCAGTACTTGCAGTTGTCCAGCCCGAAGAGGGCAATCCGCGGCAGGCTGACCATCTCGACCTCTCCGGCCGATGGAGGCATCGGCGCAACAGGCTCAACAGGAGAGTATCGGCCGCACGCCCCGTGACGTTTCTCGCCTGATTGGAAGCTGGCTTTACCGCTTGGCGCGCCGGGACCGCCCCTTCACCGCGCCGGTCGCCCGGCGAACGGTCTTGGCTGCGGCGCGGACGGCGGTGCGGGTGACGGACTTGCCCACGCCGCGGGCCACATCGCGGCCGGTGTCGAGCACCTTGGCCAGCGCCGCCACCACCACGTTCCCGGGCGGGGTGTCCGGCGACATCGGGTGCGGGTGCGTGGGCGCCGCCTTCTTCGCCTGCGCCATCACCGCGCCGAGCGCCTCCAGCTCGTCCTTCCCCATCACCTTCTGCAGCTTGGGGAACAGCTCGCCCTCTTCCTCCTCCACGTGGTGGCGGATGCTCTCCATCAGCACGGTCACCTTGGCGTCGAAGCGCTCGTCGTCGGACGCCATGCGCTCGATCTCCCGGAGCGTCCACTTGGCGATGTGGTGCTCCTCCAGCGCCTCGAGGACCAGGTCGTCCAGCCGCTCGTCGCGCTCGCGCGCCGCGGGGTAGAGGAGCTGCTCCTCGATCGCCGCGTGGATGGAGAGCTCCTTCACGATCTTGTCGGCGAGCTCCCGCTTGACCTTGTAGGCCTCGTCCCCAGCCTGCTCGAACCGCTTGAACAGCGCCTCCACCGTGCGGTGGTCGTTCTTCAAGAGTTGAATCGCGTTCATGGCGCGGAAGATGGTCACGCCGGGCCACGGTGCAACTGCGCCGGGCACCTTTGGACGCCCTGGTAGGCAGGAGTGGACGCAACACCCACGCAGGTCCTCCGCCACACCTGTGGTCTGATCGAACCGGACCAGGGGTGACATGGCTCGTCGTCCGAGGACAGGCAGTCTGGTTGGCTGCCTCCTCTGGGCGTCCCTCGCCTTCGCCGAGCCCGCGGTGATCGAGCCGCGCTCCAAGGAGGAGGCGCTCGCGTCCGCGGAGGACGAGTTCGAGTTCCTCCTCAACGCCTACGTCACCACCGCCTCCAAGGCGCCGGCCAAGCTGGACGAGGCGCCGGGCTCGGTGACGGTCATCACCCGCCAGCAGATGGAGGACGCGCGGGCGGTGACCCTGCGGCAGGTGCTGAACCTGTTCGTCCCCAGCATGGACGTGGTGCCCACCTACTTCCGCACGGGAGATCGCGTGGGCGAGGGGATCTACTCGCGCGGACTGCTCTCGGACGTGGGCCAGCAGGTCCTGGTGCTGCAGAACGGGGTCAAGCTGAACGACGCGACCTCGTCCTCCCTGCTCGCGGCGGTGGAGCTGCCGCTGGAGAACGTGGAGCGGGTGGAGGTGAGCCGCACCCCCATCCCGCTCTACGGCGGCGGGGCGATCACCGTGGTGAACTTGATCACCCGCGAGCAGTCGCTGGACGGCGTGCACGCGTCCGTGGAGCTGGCGGCCTCGCACGCCGCGGACGTGCTGAGCGCTGGGGGCGCGCACCGCGTCTCGCTCGCGGTGGGCGGCGCGCTGGGGAGCTGGAAGGCCGCAGCGGCGCTCCAGGCGTACGACGACCGGGGCGCCGCGGCGGAGGTGCCGGACTCGGCGGTGGGGTTCCGCACGCGCTACTCCAACGAGCTCTTGCGGGACGGGACGCGCGGCGCCCTGCTCTCCTCGGTGGCGCTGCGCTCCCCCGCGGACACCTTCACCGCGCACGTCTCCTACCGCCGCTACGCGCAGGACGCCCTCTTCAGCGCGCTGGCGGTCTCCCCCAGCCTGCCCCCGTACGGCAGCGCCTCCTCGCTGTGGACCGCGTCCGCCGGGCTGCGCCCCGGCGCCGGGGTGGAGCTGCGCGCCGGGGCGGTGTTCTCCGACCGCGCGCGCGTGATCGACCTGGCCGGGCCGCGCGGCCTGAGGGTCTCCGACCACCACCTCTTCCTCGAGGCCAACCGGCCGTTCCACTTCACGCTCCTGGGCGAGCACCAGCTGCTGGCCGGCGCCCGCGTGGAGCGGGACGGCCAGCACGACGCGGCCACCTCCCGCTTCGACGGCGAGGCGCTGGTGGAGGAGACGGCGCAGGCGCCCGCCAACGGCGCGCGCCACGCGCTCAGCGGCTACCTGGAGGACACCTGGAAGGTCCACGAGCGGTTCACCGTGCTCGCCGGCTTCGCGCTCGGGTACTACGCCGGGTTCAGCGCGGCGCGCAGCGTGGCGTTCAACCCGCGCGTGTCGCTCCACTTCTGGGCCACGCCCGAGCTGATGCTCAAGCTGCTCTACGCCTCCGCGCCACGCCCGCCGTCTTTGAGCGAGCAGCTCGGCGGAGAGGGTCAGCTGGTGAACGAGCGCGCGGAGAACACCGAGCTCGCCGTGCTCTTCCGCCGCGATCGCTTCAAGGCCTCGCTCACCGGCTTCTACGAGGAGTTCAACGACCGCATCGAGCTCTCCACCACCCCGATGGGCGCGGTGCAGGCGATGAATACCGGCCGGACCGAGACGCTGGGCGCGGAGGCAGAGGTGTGGTGGTACTTCGACGCCCGAAACTACCTCTTCCTGCTCGGCTCGGTGCTGCACAGCCGGGATCTCGCCCTCACGCAGCGGACGCCGTTCCTCCCGTCCGTCTACGTCGGCGCGGGCGTGAACCTGCACCGGGGCGGGCTGAACGCGAACCTCTCCGGGTACTTCAGGGGCCCGCGCGCGCTGCCGGTGGAGATCTCCCCGGACGGCACCTCCGCGCCGCCGCACCTGCGGCTGGACCTCTCGGTGAGCTACGCGCTCACCTCGCTCTTGCGCGTCTTCGTGGCGCTGGACAACGTGCCGGGCATGCCCAACCGGGTGCCGCTGGCCGCGGAAGGGTACTGGCTGCCTGCCTCCGAGCGGACGCTGCGGCTGGGCCTGGAGCTGAGCCCGGAGTGACTCGGAGCGTCCGCCGTACCCCATTCATCCGTGTCCCAATCCCGTACCCTCCCCGTCACCCGTGGCCCGCACCCGACCGGCAGAGCCCCCAAGCCGCTACCGAGCCCGTGCCGGCCACGGGCGCCCCTCGACTTCGCTCGGGGTGAACGGGGCCGCGCTCACCGCCGGATGGGGGCGCGCAGGGCGCCGCCGTTGCCTGCGGGGGCGCGGGCCATCCCAGGGTCCAGCTCGCGGGTGAGCGCCAGGCACGGGCTGCCGCACCGCGAGGCCTCCTCCCGCGCCTTCACCACCATGAAGCGCTGCTGCGGCCCCTTGAGCAGGCGGATGAGCTGGATGCGCGCCCGCACCGTCTGCTCCAGGTCCCCGCTGCCGTCCGCCAGCGCCACCGCGCGCTCGAGCGCCAGGCGCGCCTTCTCCGGCTCCTTGAGCGCCAGGTACGCGCTGGCCACCCCGCGCAGCGCCGCGGACATCGCCGGCTGCGAAGTGTTCGCCATCCGCTCGGAGAGCATGGCCGCGCGCTGGTAGCTGGCCAGCGCCAGCTGCGTCTTCTGCTGCGCTTCGTGCACCCGGGCCAGGTCGATCAGCGCCGGCACCAGCCCCGCATCGGACTGGCGCTTCTCCTCCACCGCCACCGCGCGCGCCAGGCACTCCTCCGCCTTCGCCCAGGCGTGCTGGCTGCCGTACACGTCGCAGAGCAGCCGCAGCGTGGTCCCCAGCGTGGGGTCCTCGGCGCCCAGCGCCTGGTCTCTCATGCTGGTGGCGCGCTCGAGCAGCGGCTTGGCCAGCTCCAGCTCGCGCCGCTGCAGGTGCAACAGGGCGATCGCCTCCAGCGCGCGCGCCACCTCCGGGTGGTCCGGCCCGAGCGTGCCTTCGAGCAGCGCCAGCGCGGCCCGCTGGTGCGCCAGCGCCTCCTCGGTCTTCCCCGCCGCGGCGCTCGCGCGCCCCATGGCGTTGAGCGCGGCCGCCTGCGAGTGCACGGTGGCCTCACCCCGCCCCTTGAGCAGCGAGAGCGCCCGCTCGGCGTCCTCCAGCCCCTTCGCCGGCTGCCGGAGGACTTCGTACACCGAGGCGCGCAGCAGCAGGAGCCGGGCGGTGAGCACGTCATCCGCCACGTAGCCGGCGTGCGCGAAGGCCTGCTCGAAGGCGTGCTCCGCCTCCGGGCCCCGGCCCAGCAACACGCCGTACACATAGCCGAGCTGCCCTGCCGCGCGCGCCGCGCCCGAGGCGTGCCCGGCGCTCTGGGACTCGAGCAGCGCCTTGCGCAGCACCCGCTCCGCGTTGGGGCCGTCCGCCTGGCGCGCCTTGAGCGTGCCCTGCAGCACCAGCGCCTCGGCGCCCAGCCACGGGTCCGGCGCGGTGGAGGAGAGCTCCAGCGTCCGCGCCAACTCCACCGGCGCGCGCCACGGTTGATCCGTCTCCGCGAAGGCGCGCGCGCGGGCCAGGTGGCGCATCCCTTCGCTCACGGCCGCCGTCCACCCCGCGCCGGGGCTCTCCGGCAGCTTGCGCGAGAGCATGGTGCCGGTGGCGCACTCGGTGGGGTCCAGCAGCGCGCGCGAGGCGTCGATCGCGCGGATGGCGGCGCGGGCCTCGGCGTGGCTGAGCGCCTCCGTCAGCGCCTCCACGTCCAGCATCCGCTGCTCCAGGCACAGCCGCACCGAGGCCGTGGCGCGCGGGTTGGCCAGCGCGCACACCGCGCGGAAGCTGCTTTGCCAGGTCTGGGTGTAGCCATCCAGCGAGGAGATGACCCCGTCCGCCGTCTTCGCCGCGAAGGCGCGCTTGGTGGCGAGCAGACCGGTGCGCACCTGCTCCTTGCGGTCGGGGTTCCACGCCTTCTCCAGCCGCGCGCTCGCCTCGGAGCAGGAGGTGGCCGCGGGCATCCGCTCGCCCCGGAAGCGCCACACCCCGAAGGCGACCCCCGCCACCGCCGCGGCCACCGCTAGGGCGCGCAGCACGCGCGGCAGCCGGCGCCGCCGCTTCTGGCGCAGCTCGGCGGAGAGCGCGCGCATGGACTCGAAGCGCTGCTCGCGCACGCGGGAGAGCCCGCGCACCAGGATGGCCCGCAGCCAGGACGGGACCTTCCGGCTCGCCACCGGCTCTTGCAGCGCGCTGGCCTCGGAGGGGTACGGCAGCTGGCCGGTGAGCGCCTCGAAGAAGACGGCGCAGAAGCTGAACTGCTCGGCGCGCCAGTCGACGTTGGAGAGGTCCTTGCGCTCCGGCGCGGCGTACATCTGCGCGGCGCGCGAGGCGTTGTTGACGCCGCCGGTGTCCCGCCGGCCGCTGCGGCCGTCCGCGCGCACCGGCCGCTGCACGGTCAGCTCGGAGAGCCGCACCGAGCCGTCCGCGGTGATCCGGATCGCCGAGGGGCGCAGCGCGCCGTGCACCAGCCCCGCGTGGTGGAGCACCGCCAGCGCGTTGGCCACGCCCACGAAGAGCTGCACCCGCTCCGCCCGGCTCCGCTTCCGGTCCGAGAGCCACACGTCCAGGCTCACCCCATCCTCGGGCTCGAGCGCGATCAGCGCCTGGGAGCCGCGGGTGGTGATGCCCAGCACGCGCGGGATGGCGGGGTGCGAGAGCTCGTTGAGAGCGCGCGCGTCCGCGAGGATCTTCGCCGCGCCGTTGGCCCAGTCCCCCTCCAGCTCCAGCACGCGCAGGGTGACGCGCCGGTCGTTGGCTTGATCGAACGCGGCGAAGAGCTCGCACGGCTCCTCCGCCCAGAGCGGCTCCAGGATGAGGAACTCGCCGAGGTTGGAACCGTACGCCGGCGCGGGGCCCTGAGACGGCGGACCGCTCTCGCGGGGGGGCTCCGCGCGGGGCAGCTCCACCCGCCGCACCTCGACCTTGGTCGGGGGTTCGGGCCGCCGCTCGGCGCGGGGCGCCTCCAGCTGGGTGGAGTCGTTCCAGCTCGGGCCCTGCTGCTGCGGGTTGGCCTCCTGCTTGGTGGCCTCGTAGCCAAAGTCGCTCGAGGGCTGCTCGGACCGCTTGGGGCGCTCCACGCGCGCCAGCTCGGTCTGGGTCTGGGCGGGGCGGCCGCGCGGGTTGGTGGCCTCGTCGATCAGCGCCGCGAAGGGCGGCGCGTCCACCGCCGGCTGGCCCTGCGAGCTGGAGGGATCTTGCAGCGGGCCTTCGGGGGTGCCGGCGCTGGCGGAGACGCCGGGCGCCAGCACGGGCAGCGGGATGATCACCGCCACGCCCTGCACCCGCTCTCCGGTGGGCGGCGGGCCCTCCGCGCGCGAGCCTGCGGGGACGGTGACCTCGATGATGGGGGAAGGCGCCCGCGCGGCGGTGGGGTCGGTCACCGCGTCCGCGCCCTGCGGGAGGTCATGCTCCCCGGTGCGGCGGCGCTTCTTCTTGCTGCCGCTGCCCGGGTTGGTGATGGCCCGCAGCTTCTCCATCCGCGCCTGGCAGCTCTCGCAGCGCGCGAGGTGGCGTTCCCAGGGAATCCGCAGCTCGCGCAGCTCGGGCTTGAGCGCGCCTGACTTCAGCTTGCGGAGCTGGCGGTCGGACAGGCAGTCCATGGGGGGCGGAGCGCCAGCGTAGCAAAAGGCGCCCGCCTTAACCCCCTTCGCGCTGCCTAAGCGCCTTGCGCGAAGGCCCGGAAGCCTGCTTGGCGGCTACTTGGGCTGGGGGACGTAGCGCAGGTAGGGACGCACGGTCCGCCAGCCATTGGGAAACTGGCCCTTGGCGTCTGCGTCCGAGACCGCCGGCACGATGATGACCTCCTCGCCGCGCTTCCAGTTGGCAGGGGTGGCCACCTTGTGCTTGGCGGTGAGCTGGAGCGAGTCGATCACCCGGAGCAGCTCGTCGAAGTTGCGGCCGGTGCTGGCGGGGTAGGTGAGGATGAGCTTCACCTTCTTGTCCGGGCCGATGATGAAGACCGAGCGCACGGTGAGGGTCTCGCTCGCGGCCGGGTGGATCATGTCGTAGAGGGTGGAGACCTTCCGGTCCGCGTCCGCGATCATCGGGAAGTTCAGCTTGCAGTTCTGCGTCTCCTCGATGTCCTTGGTCCAGCCGAGGTGGTCCTTCAGCGGATCCACGGAGAGGCCGATCACCTTCACGTTGCGCTTGTCGAACTCGCCCTTGAGCTTGGCCACGGTGCCCAGCTCGGTGGTGCAGACCGGGGTGTAGTCCTTGGGGTGCGAGAACAGCACGCCCCAGCTGGTGCTCAACCAGTCGTGGAACGAGATCTGACCCTCGGTGGTCTCGGCGGTGAAATCCGGCGCGGTGTCTCCCAGACGCAATGCCATGACAGCTCTCCTTTTAGAGAAGAAGTGGGGTGTTGGAACTAACGGCGGCCTAAGCGCCGCGCGACCTAGAAGGGGGCGTCTTCGTCGGTGAGCGGAGGGGGCTCGTCGCCGGCGCCGCCACCGCCACCGCCGCCGCCGCGCTGCCGGGCGAGCTCCGCGTCGATCGCGGCGAGCAGGGCGCGCTCCTTGTCGTGGAAGCGGGCCTTGCCCGGGTCCGCCAGGCTGCGCTTGGCGCCGGCGGCGTAGTACTCGAGGTCCTGCTCGGTGGCGCCGAAGATGGGCGCGCCCTTGCTGCGGCCGTAGTTGGGGAAGACGGGGCCACCGGCGCCCCCTCCGCCGGAGGGCCGGGAGGCGGACGCGGCGGGGCGTGCGGAGGCGCCGCGCGCGCCGCCGATGGACAGCTCGCCCAGCTGGAGGATGAAGCGGTCGCCGTCGCGCACGGCGGTGCCAACGCGGACGTGCTCGACGGTGCCGTCGGGCCGGCTGACGGCGAGGGTGACTGGCAGTTCGGAGTCGCTCATAGAGGCGCCGGAGGCTCATCGCCCGGGCGGTCCCTGTCAAGGGGCGCCGTGCAGCGTGGCTGCAGAGTTGGCGACTCCTCGAAGATTGTACGTGGGGGCATGGATCCCCTCTCGCGCGGCAGCGCGCTCTCCGCTAGACCAGGGGTGCAATGGCACCCGAGCAAGAGCGGCGAAAGGAGCCGCGCCTCCCCGCACGCGGCGTCTTCGCCCACCTCTGCCATGACGGCCGCTCGGTGCCGTGCCGGATCCAGAACATCTGTTCGGGCGGGCTGGCGCTGTTCGCGGGAGAGCCGGTGGCGGCGCCCGCGGAGGTCTGGCTGAACCTGGCCATGCCCGGCTGGACGAGGGTGCTGACGCTGCGGGGCCGGGTGGTGGAGTCGAGCGACTCGGCCGTGCGGATCCAGCTCCACCCTCCTCCGCAGGAGACGGCGGCGCTGCTCACCGCGCTGCTGCACGCGCTCAAGGCGGAGGACCAGGGGGCGACGCCGGACGAGGTGGAGGTGAAGAAGGCGCTGCAGCCGCTGGAGCCGCAGGTGGATCGGACCGCGGCGCGGACGGTGGTGGACTATCCGGTTCAGAAGATCTTGGCGCAGCTGCTGCCGCGGCAGACGCCGGACATGCTGGCGGTGGTGACGCAGGGCCACGCGCCGGCGCCCGAGCCGGTGACGCTGCTCGAGCCGATGCCCGCGCCGGCCACGGCCTATCCGCGCCGCCTGGTGGAGCCGCTCCCCGAGGAGCCGCCGCGGCCCGCGCCGGCGCAGGTGATCCACCTTCCGCCCGCGGGCAAGCGGGAGCCGCGCAAAGCGAAGACCGAGCCCGAGACGCTGGTGGACGAGTCGCGCCGCGAGCTGGAGGCGCTCCGGGTCCAGGTGGCGAAGCTGCAGGAGCTGCACGAGCGCAACGAGCGGGAGCTACGGGCGCAGCTGGCGGCGCTGCAGACCCAGCTGACGGTGAGCGAGCGCGAGCTGCGGCGGGAGCGGGAGACGCGCGAGTCGATCGAAGCGGCGTTGGCCGAGGAGACGCGGGCGCGCGAGTCGGTGGAGGCCGCGCTGGAGCGGCTGTGCGAGCAGCTGGCCCGGTAGCAGCGGCCGCGGCCCGTAGCCCGTAGCCCGTAGCCCGTTGCCCGTCAGCCGTACCCGTACCCGTACCCGTACCCGTCACCGAACCCGAACCCGAACCCGAACCCGAACCCGAACTGCAGAGCGGGCTTCGTTGAGGCCCTGCTCATCGCGGCGCCGCGCTCATAGACGCTGGTGTTGGACCTCTCGCTACCTCGGTCGGGTTCGGGTTCGGGTG
>JBGATB010000033.1:0-54294 GCA_044229415.1 Myxococcaceae bacterium
GTAGGGCCTCTCGCTCGTGGGGCCCTCGACTTCGCTCGGGCTGAGCGGACGACTCACGCTTCTTGCCTTGATTGATCCGCCCACCGGGCGACGGCCTCTTCACCCCCCCTCAGCCGCAGGCGAGCCGCGCCGTCACGCCGAGCGCGAGCGCGGCGAGCGCCCCGCCCCACCACCACCAGCGCCAGCGGTAACGGCGGCCGGCGCCTCCGCCCAGCGAAGGCTCGGTGGGCGGCGCGAGCACCGGCACGGTGACTTGCGAGGCGAGCCCGTCCAGCACCGTCACCGCGCTGGAGGCGTCCGCGCCGGAGAGCGGCCGGGTGGCGGGGGCGGCGGGCCGCTCGGCGGCGGGCGCGGGGCGGGAGCTCGCGGGGAAGAGCGCGTCCAGCAGCGCGCGCACGTCCTCCACGCCGACCGGGGCCTTGGCGTCCACCAGCGCCAGCTCCAGCGCGCGCCGCAGCGCCTGCGCGCTCTGGGGCCGGCGCGAGGGCTCCTTGTCGAGCGCGGCGTGGATGACCTCGCGCAGCCGCGGCGGCAGCCCCGGCGCGGTCAGCGGCGGCGGCGCGGCGTGCAGGACCGCCTCCACCGTCTCCACCGGACCGTCGCGCAGGAAGGGGTTGGCGCCGCAGAGCAGCTCGTAGAGCGTGAGCGCGGCGCCGTACACGTCCACGCGCGCGTCCAGCGGCTCGCGGCGGTACTGCTCCGGCGCGGCATACTCCAGCTTCGCCTTCACCACGCCGGGGTCGGTCTTGTGCCAGGCGGGCTTCGCCTTGGCGATCCCGAAGTCGATCAGCTTGGGCTCGCCGGCGAAGCTGAGCATGACGTTGGCGGGGTTCACGTCCCGGTGGACGAGCCCGAGCGGTTGGCCGTCCAGCCCGCGCAGCGCGTGCGCGTACTGCAGCGCCTCGAGGAGCCAGCAGCAGATCCGCGTGGCCATGGGCCAGGGGAGCCCCGGCTCACCGAGGCCGGCGCGCGCGGCCAGCACCTGCGTCAGCGGCACGCCGTGCACGTACTCCATGGCGAGGTAGAGCTGGCCGTCCGCCTGCCCCACCTCGTTCACCCGCACCAGGTACGGGTGGTTCACCTGCGCGGCCACCCGCGCCTCGGCGAGGAACATGGCGGCGCGCTCGGGGTCCTTGGAGAAGAGCGGGAGCAGCCGCTTGAGCGCGAGCGGCCTCCCCGGGTCCGCCGCCCGCCGCGCGAGGAAGACCTCGGCCATCCCGCCGGCGGCGAGCCGCTTCTGGATCAAGTACGGACCGAAGGGGACGCCGTCCGCCATACGCCCTTTGTCAGGAGCCGGGCTCCACCCGGGCGTTGTCGTAACCCACCTCGTAGACGACGGCGGCGGGGTCGCTGTGCTGCGTCTGCGAAGGCTTGGGCGGCGTCCATGCGGCCACGGCGAGCAGCCGCCCGTCCCGGGAGAAGCGGACGCGCCGGAGGATCCACCCGAAGCTGCGCCGCACCGAGGGCGCCACCTCCCCGCTGCGCACCACGAGCAGCTGGTTGTCCCAGCCGCCGGTGACGAGCGTCTTGCCGTCCGGGCTCACCGCGGCGGTGGAGACCACGCCCTCGTGGAGGTTCCACTTGTCCAGCACCGCGAAGGTCCGCGCGTCCAGGCGCAGCCCCGCGTCGTCCGGGCTGGCGGGGGGCTTGAGGCCGCGCTTCTCCCGGTCCCGGCCGGCCACGGTGCGCTCGGCCTTCTCGTGGGACATCGCCACCCCGAGCACCTTCCCTGCGCGGTCCACCGTGACGTCGTTGAGCGCCCCGGGCAGCGCGCTGCGCTGCGTCTCTCCGAGCACCAGGGTGGGCGCCGGCTCCGGCTGCGGCGCGGAGGGCTTGAGCGCCAGCGTCAGCTCGGAGGTGGCGTCGTCGTAGCGGACGTCCAGGTTGGCCATCACCGGCGCGCCGAGCACCACGTGCGCGCCCGGGGGCAGGCAGCTGTCGCAGACCACCAGCGGCACGTCCGTGAAGCGCAGCGCCTTGAGGGTGAGCGACTGCCCGCGCGCCACCCGCGCCACCGTGGTGCCCAGCGCGGTGGGGAGGTTGAGCAGCTCGGTGAGGGCGGCCGGGTCTATCCCCGCGGCGCGGGCGAGCGTGCTGTGGATGAAGACGTGCGGGCTGCGCGCGTCCAGCGCAAAGGCGCCGGCGGCGCGGCCGTTGACCATCCCGCGCACCAGCACGCTGGTGCCCTCCTTCTCGTAGCGGAAGCGGGCGGAGGTCTGCACCACCGCGGCCTCGGCGGTGGAGGTGGCGGCGACCGTCTTGTCCCAGCTGGCGCTGTAGAGCGTGCCTTGCGGCCCCACCGCCAGGCCGCGCACCTCGTCCGTGTGCAGCCGCGCGTCCGCCGCGAGCACCAGCGAGGGGAAGTGGAGCGCGGTGACGGTGCCGCGCGCGCTGCCGGCGAAGACGAAGCGGCCGCTCGGGTGGAAGGCCACGGAGACGAGCGGCTCGTCGGAGACGTACACCCCGGTGGCCTTGCCGTCCTCCGCGGTGAAGGCGCGCACCGCGCCGTCCCGCGAGACCGTCACCACCGCGCTGCCGTCCGGCGAGAAGTCCACCGACTCCACGTCGTACTCGTAGCGGTTGACCGATGCCACCGCGGACTCGGGCACGAGCGGCGCCAGGCGAGAGAGGACCAGCTTGGTCTCCGGCGCCCGCAGCACGGAAAAGGCGGCGCGGCTGCCGTCCGGGGCCAGGCCGATCGCGTAGGCGAAGTCCCGGTCCTCGAGCACCCAGGGCTCGCTCAGGCCGGTGAGGGTGCCGGAGACGAAGGCACCGGGGGAGCGCTGGACGGCCTCGAGCACGGTGCGGTCCACGGCCGCCGGCGCGTGGGCGCAGGAGGTGAGGAGCAGGGCCGCGGCGAGCGCGCGGGGCACTCTCCGCTCACCCCGAGCGAAGTCGAGGGGCGCGCGAGAGTCGACGCCCGGAGCCGCCCCTCGACTTCGCTCGGGGTGAACGGAGGGGCTCCGCTGGCCCTGAACGGGCTCCCTCAAGGCATCCCGCCGACGAACCCCGGAGGCGGCTTGTCGGGGGAGAGCTCCTTGATCCCCTTGTCCTCGATGGTGAGGAAGAAGAGCGGCTTCTCGGCCTCGCGCTTGTCGTTGAAGGTGGTGCGGCCGGTGGCGCCTTCGAAGTTCTTCAAGGTGGCGAGCGCGTCCCGCAGGCCTTCGCGCGACTGCGGCTTCTGCTTGTCCAGGATCTGCCGGAGCATCAGGGCGGAGTCGTAGCCCACCGCCTCGAGCAGGATGGGGTCCTTGGCGCCCTGGGCCTTGTAGGCGTCCCGGTAGGCGGCGACGAAGCGCTTGGTGGCCGCGCGCGAGGAGTCCGCGAAGAAGCCGTCCACGTAGATGGAGCAGAGGACGAACTTCCCGCCGCGCTCGAGCAGCTCGGGCAGGCCGCTCTGCCCCTTGGGCGAGGTGCCCCACTGGTTGGTGCCGAGCAGGATGACGGTGCGGATGTCCTTCTTGCCGGTGGTCTTCTTGATCTTCTCGATGTCCTTGCGGTCGCAGGCGTTGGTGATGATGTCCTCCACCGCCAGCGCGGGGGCGACCAGGGAGACGCGGCGCCACTCGTCCGGGATGAAGAGCGCCTCGAAGTCCACCACCGGCTCCAGCGAGGAGCGCAGCTTCTCCACCGCCTTGCGCTTGCGGAACGCGTCGCCGGGGCCGTTCATCACCTCGCGGAACTGCTCGAGGTAGTCCGAGCGGTCATCCAGCCAGTAGCGCCCCACCAGCTTCTTCACCGGGCTGGTGAAGGTGGTGTCGTCGTGCTCGTAGGTCTCGGCGGCGCGCACCGCGGCGCCGCGCTTGTTGAGCTCGTCCCAGAACTCGTTGGCCAGCTCCACGCCGTAGTTGATGTTCGGGTAGAGCAGCCCGAACGTCTTGAAGCCGAGCACGCGCGTGGAGTAGTCGGCGAGCGCCTCGGCCTGGGCGGACTGCGTCAGCATGTTGCGGAAGACGTGCGGCCCGATGTCGGTGATGCCTTCCGTGCGGGTGAGCGTGAGGATGGGGACCTGGAGCTCCTCGGCCACCAGCGCCGCGCGCTTCGAGTCCTCCGCGAGCAGCGGGCCGATGATCGCCATCGCGCCGTCGTCGAAGGCGAGCTCCTCCACCGCCTTGCCGGAGAGCTGCACGTCGCCCTGGTTGTCCTTGACGATCACTTCGATGTCGCTGCCCTTGAGCGCCAGCTGCAGGCCGCGCATCACCGTCTCGCCGAACTGCTTGTACTTGCCGGACATGGGCAGCACCACGCCGAGCGTGCGCGGGCGGACCGCGGTGCGGCGGTTGGCGCGCGCCTGCATCTCCTGCGCTTGCTGCGCGAACGGGTGCTGCGGGGCGGTGCGCAGGAAGAGCGCCAGCGTCTCCTCGAGCCGGGCCCAGTCCCGCAGGTGGTAGTAGATGCGGGCGAGCTTGAAGGTGAGGACGGGCCACGCCGGGTGGTTGGCGGGCAGCTCGCGCTGGACGGTGGCCACGTCCAGGAAGGGCGCGCGCCCCTCCACCAGCTCCGTCACCTTCTGCACCGCGGCGGCCTGCTCCTCGGCGCTGGTGGCGTTCTCGCAGACGCGCAGGGCCAGACGCAGCGCCTCGGAGTAGAGCTGGGCGCCCTCGGCGGCGCGGGTGGCCGCCTCGGTTACCTTCGGCTTCTGCTCGGCGGGGACGCGCTCGAGGATGGAGGAGAGCGTCTGGTACGCGTCCCGGAAGGCGCGGACCTCCAGCGCGGAGAGGCCGAGCTTCAGCTTGGCGTCATCCGCCTTGTCGAAGAGCGGGTTCTCGTAGAGCAGCTCGTTGAAGACCTTGCGGGCGCTGACGTAGTCCCCGGACTCGAAGTAGACGACGCCCGCCTGGTAGAGCGCCTCCTGGGCGGCGGTGGTCTCCGGGTAGGCCTTGCGCACGCCGAGGTAGGCCTCCACGGCCTGGGCCTTCCCGGACGTCTCCGCCACGCGCTTGGCGCGGCCGAGCGCGTCGTCCGCGGCGTCATCCTGCTTGGCCTCGAAGCGCGGCTTGCCCGTGGGGGTGCCGTCTCCGTCGGACCGCACCGTGGCCCGGGGGGGACAGCCGAGGAGCAGCGTTCCGCCGAGGAGGAGGGGGGCGAGCGTACGAAGCGTCATGGCTGGCGCTGAATAGCAAAAGCCCTGCCGGGATTCCCCTGAAGTTGCAGGCAGCGTGTTCTAGCCGGCGTCGAATCCTCCAGCCGGCCCACCGCCCCAGCGGCCAGAGTGGGGACGCCCGCGCGCCCACATGCGGTCGGTGTGCACTCAGGCGACCTGGGCAGCCTGTTCCGGACGCGACACGGCCCGGCTGGGAGTCTGTATCGTGCGCGGCCATGGCGGTGGCTTTCGGGCGGTACCAGCTGATGCGCAGGCTGGCGACCGGCGGGATGGGGGAGATCTTCCTAGCGCGCTCTGCGGGCGCCGCGGGCTTCGAGAAGCTTGTGGTGATCAAGCGCGTCCTCCCGCGCCTGGCGCGCAACCAGGAGTTCCTCCAGCTGTTCCTGGCGGAGGCGCGGATCGCCGCGGGGCTGAACCACCCGAACATCGCGCAGATCTTCGAGCTCGGTCAGGAGGGGAACGACTGGTTCCTCACCATGGAGTACGTGGCCGGGCACGACCTGCAGCGCGTGCTCTACCGCGCCCGCAGCGAGGGCAAGCCCATCCCCCTGGGGGCCAGGCTCCGGGTGATCGCGGACGCCGCCGCCGGGCTGGATCACGCCCACCGCGCCACCGACGGAGAGGGGCGCCCGCTGGGGATCGTCCACCGGGACGTCTCCCCGCACAACGTGCTGGTGGGGTTCGACGGCGGCGTGAAGCTGATCGACTTTGGCGTAGCCAAGGCCACCCACTTGATCGAGCCGCACCGGCCGGCGCTCCTGCGCGGGAAGGCGCCGTACATGTCCCCCGAGCAGGCCACCGGTCAGCCCGTGGACGCGCGCAGCGACGTGTTCTCGCTCGGGGCGGTGCTCTGGGAGACGCTCACCGGGCGGCGGCTCTTCCGCGGAGACTCGGACCGCGAAGTGCTGCGGCAGATCGTGGAAGGGACCGTCCCCCCGCCCTCCTCCCTCAACCCGGAGGTCTCCGGCTCGCTGGACGCGCTCACCCTGCGCGCGCTGGAGCGCAGCCCCAAGGACCGCTACGGGGACGCCGGCGCGCTGCGCTTCGCGCTCGAGGAGCTGATGCTCTCCGAGCAGCTGGCCTCCAGCTCGGCGCATCTGGAAACGTCCCTGCGCGCGCTCTACGGAGGCCCGCCGCCGCTGACCGACGAGCTCACCTCGGCGGAGCTGTCGGTGGACGTGCCGCCGCTCCCTGCGGGCGTCGCCGAGCCGGAGCGGACGCAGCGCGGGGACTCGCACTCGATGCGGACCCTGCCGCTGTTGCCGGAGCGGGTGGCGCGCAAGACCAACCTGCCGCCGGAGCGCGGGCCGTTCTTCGGCCGGGCGCGCGAGCTGGCGCTCTTGGACGCGTGGGCCGCCCGGGGCGAGCGGGTGCTCTGCCTTCACGGTCCGGCCGGCGCGGGGAAGACGCGGCTGGCCATCCAGCACGCCCGGGCCCGCGCGGGCGAGCTGGCCGCGGCGGGCGGGACCTGGCTGTGCGACCTCACCGAGGCGCGCTCCACGGACGACGCCTGCGCGGCGCTCTCGCACGCCCTGGAGATCCCCCTGCCGCTGGGGCGCACCACGGACGATGCGATCCGCCAGCTCGGCCATGCGCTGGGGGCGCGCGGCGAGCTGTTGGTGGTGCTCGACGAGGGCGCCAGCGGCACCCACCTGGACGGCGCGCTCCCCCGCTGGCTGGCGCTCGCGCCCTCCGCGCGGTTCGTGTGGATCTCCCGCACCGCGCCGCCGGAGCACGCGGCCTGTTCGCTGCACGTGGAGGGGCTGGGCGCCGAGGCCGGCCTGCAGCTGCTGGCGCCCTCCCCCGCCGAGGCGAAGGCGGCGCCCCGGGTGGTGGCGGCTTTGAAGGGGCTCCCGCTGGCGCTGGAGGTGGTGCGCGGCGCGGGTGAGCCGGCGCGCGCGCGGGTGCTGCAGGCGGAGGCGAGCCTGCTCAAGCTGGACGCGCAGGGCGCGCTGGACGCGGCGGTGGGCTTCACGCTGGACCTGCTGCCCGCAGGCGCGCGCGCGGCGCTGGCGCAGGCCTCGGTGTTCCGCGGCGGCTTCTCGCTGGAGGCGTTCGAGCGGGTGGTCTCCTTCGCCGGCTCGCCCGAGCACCCGGCCGCCGGGGACGCGCTGGGGGTGCTGGAGGCGCACGGGCTGGTGCAGGCCAGGCCGGACGTGCGGACCGGCCGCGCGCGCTACTGGCTGCACGAGCGGATCCGCGCGCTCGCGGCGCGGGAGCTGACGGCCGCGGGCGAGCAGGTGGCCACCGAGGAGCGCCACGCGGAGTTCTTCCTCGACGAGCAGTTGGAGCGGGACGTGCGCGGCTGGCTCGCCGCCGAGCGCGACAACCTCTGGGTGATCGCCGAGCGCTCCTTCGCCGCGCCGCAGACGTTCACCACTGGGTTGCTCGCGGTGCTGGTGCTGGACCCGCTGCTCTCGCAGTACGGCCCCGCCGGCGCATACCTGGGGCTCTTGGACTCCGCGCTGACCAAGGTGGAGTCCGGCAAGGTCGAGCCGCTGTTCTTGGCGCGCACGTTGGAGAGCCGGGGCCGGGCGCGGCAGGCGCGGCGCCGCCTGAGCGAGGCGCTGGCGGACTTCGAGCAGGCGCTGAAGCTGGTGAAGGCGAACCCGGACCTGCGGCTCGAGGGGCGGATTGAAGGCGAGATCGGCGCCGTCTTCCGGCTCCAGGGCCGCGTGGACGACGCGCGCCGCCGGCTGGCGCGAGCGCTGGAGGCGCTGCGCGAGGCCGGGGACCGGCGCGGCGAGGCGCGGGTGCTGCGCGAGCTGGCGCTGGTGGAGCGCGGAAGCTCGGTGGAGCAGGCGCACGGGCTGCTCCTGCGCGCCATCGCCCTGCACCGGCAGAGCGGAGATCGCCGCTACGAGGCCTACTCGCTGCGCGACCTGGGCGAGTGCGAGCGGGATCTCGGCCACGTGGACAAGGCGCAGAGCGCGCTGCACCGCTCGCTCTCGCTGGCGGCGGACCTGGGCGAGAGCCGCGCCGAGGCCGCCGCTCTGGAGTCGCTGGCGAGCGTGAGCCGGGACCTGGGGCAGCTGGACCAGGCCACCGCCTACTTCGAGACCGCGCTCTCCTTGCACCGGGAGGCCGGCGAGCGGCGGCAGGAGGCGGTGGTGCTCGGGCAGCTGGCGGGGATCGACTTCGAGCTCTCGGACGCGGCGCAGGCGCGGGAGAAGTACCAGCGCGCGCTGGAGCTGTTGCGCGAGGTGGGGGACCGCCGGCAGGAGGGGCTGGTGCTGGGCGGGCTGGGCGCGCTGTTGGCGGCGCAGAAGCAGATCCCCGCGGCGAAGAGCGCGCTCGCCGAGGCCGAGGCGCTGCTCACCGTGGCGGGGGATGTCTCGCTGCTCTCCGCGGTGACGCTCTACCGCGGCCACCTGGAGCTGGCGCTCGCGCACCAGGCGGCCGTGGCCGGCCATGCCGAAGAGGCGGACGCGCTGCGCGAGTCCGTCCGCCGGCGGATTGCCCGCGTCTCGAAGGGGCAGACCGCCGCGGTGATGCTCGGCTCGGGTGAGCACATCCGGGCGGCGCTGCGGCTGTTGCGCAAGGCCCTGTGAGTCGCTGCTGAAAGCAGTCAGCCGACCCCTCCGTTCACCTCGAGCGTAGCGCCGTAGGCGCGTAGTCGAGAGGCGGCACCCGCGCTCGGAATCATGTCTGCGTGGACCGCGCGTGAGTGACGGGGGCTCTTTAGGGCGCCGAGTGGGTTCGATGTCGTGCCTCGCCTGTGCACGCATGGTTCCCGCGGTGGCGCGCTCCAACCGCGGCGGGTTGCACAGTCACGGCGTTCCTGGGCGGGCGCCCGGGAGGAACTGTGAATGGTTCCGGGGCGCCGGCACCCGAAACCATTCACAGAACCAACGGAGGAGCGCCCTCGCGTGTCCGTGAGGACTCTGCAACCCGCCGCGGTTGGAGCGCGCCACCGCGGGAACCATGGGTGCACAGCACCACGCGACCCAGAACCCACTCGAGCCCTAAAGAGCCCCGGCACTCAGATCGACCCGCCCAACGGACGGTGGCCTCTAAGGCTCGGAAGACCGGGGGGCGAATGTCCGCTGGCAGGGAACGGCTGGAGGAGCCGGGACGCTCCAGCGGTGACACGCGCCTTTCCAGGACGCATCGCAGCCTGGAGATCCGCGGGTCTGAGCGCCCTCTTAGGCGCACGCGCGGGGTGGAGCCGCTCTTGCTACCGCTCCCGGGGGAAGCTCCCCCGAAAGAGGCATGCCTTGAAGCCGCTGCGGTCCTCCCTCCTCCTCGCGCTGTCCCTGCTCGCTTGCTCCACCCCGGAGCCCGAGCCGCAACACCCGGCACCCGATGCAGGCCGGCCAGACGCAGGCCGCCCAGACGCAGGCCGCCCCGACGCGGGCCCTAACATCGTGGACTCGGGGACTCGCGAGGACGCCGGCGAGCCGAACGACGCCGGCGAGCCCAACGACGCCGGGCGCGACGCAGGCCCGCCGAAGCCGCGCTTCTGGTGGGACACGCAGGTGCTCGACCCCGCGGACGTCCCGAACGCCCTCTGGGGAGATGGCCACGTGCACTCGGACTTCTCCGGCGACGGGACCCGGCCGGCGCTGGACATGATGAACCGCGCGAAGGAGCTGGGCGCGGACTTCGTGTGGATCACCGACCACACCAAGACGCCCAACAACCCGGGCGGGGTCTCGGCGGCGGAGTTCGACACCTGCAGCGCCAAGGGGCGCCAGGCGAGCGACGCGAACCAGTTCGCCGGCTGCGGGGTGGAGTACCGGCTGGGCTACACGCGCGACAACGGCACCAAGGTCTACGAGGCCTGGCACCAGGTGGTGCACAACATCGCCGAGGACGAGTTCGGCGAGCACTTCAACGAGGAGGGCTACGTCAACTGGAAGCGGTACCAGGACGACCTGGCCGACTCGCAGGCCTGGGCCACCCTCACGCACCCTTCCGGCCCCACGGCCTGGTACGGGGACGACGACTCCGCCTACCGCGACACGGACCCCGCGAACCACCCGAACGTGGAGCTGATTGAGCTCAACGGCGGTGACGACGACGACTCCAACGGCAACAACCTGCTGGACGGAATCAACGTCTACTTCCGCTTCCTCAACGACGGCTGGCAGGTCTCGCCCGTCTGGGACAGCGACATGCACCACTTCTACTCCGGCCCCGAGAAGGCCAAGGGCGCGGGGTTGTGGATCAACCGGACGGACTGGGTGGCGGGGAAGCAGCGCGCCACGCTCCGGGCCGCCGTGCGCAGCCACAACAGCTTCGCCAACCACCCCGGAGACGAGAAGAACTTCATCCGGATGATCTCCCTCACCGCCGCCGGCGCGCCGGAGGGGATGATGGGCTCCACGCTCCCGCCGCGGCCCCAGCTGCGGCTGCGGATCAAGGCGAACATCTCCGGCGGCACCGAGCGCTGGTTCTTCAAGCTCTACACCAACCGGGACGACACCTTCGATGCGCCGCTGCTCACCGCGGGCCCCGGCGCCACCACGGTCGTGTCCGGCGGCAACGAGCAGCAGTGGGAGCCGGTGCTCGACACCGCGGGCCTGCGCTGGGTGGTGGCCTACGCCTCCACCGGGCCCGGCATCCCGCACGCGGAGACGCAGTACCTGATGAGCGCGCCCCTGTGGCTCAACAACCGGTAGCTCACGGCCGGTTCCAGTAGATCATCCAGCGCGGCGTGGTCCCGTAGCCCGGGACCACCTTGATGTTCTGCCCGCCGCCGGGGTTCTCCGGGTCTTCGATCGTGGTGGCGCTGACGACCAGCTCGGGGTGCTTGTCCCCGTCCAGGTCCAAGAGCTCCCAGCTCTGGTCGCCCACCTGGGCCCCCGCGCCGGAGACGGACGGGAAGCCCACCTCGAGCAGCCCACCTGCCGGCGTCACCCACTTCACGTTGGTCTGCGCGAAGCCCGCGCCGGTGTTCCTGAAGAGGAGCCACTGCGGATCATTCGCCTGGCGGCCGTACTGGAACACCTTCTGCGCCGGGGTCGCGAAGAGCTGACCGGTCACCACCAGGTCGCGCTTGCCGTCGCCGTCCAAGTCCACCGTCGACCAGGACATGTCGCCGTTCTGGGTGGCCGCGGTGTTGGCGGTGGCGAAGAAGCCGCCGCGTCCGGTGCCGCCCGGCGGCAGCGCCCAGAGCACCTGACCGCCGAAGCCACTCCCCGTGTTCGGGTAGAGCTCCCAGTGCGCGTCCCCCGGGTAGCCGATCGCCTTCATGTCTCCGCCCACCACCGAGCCGGTCACCAGCAGGTCCGGCTTCGCGTCCCCATCCAGGTCCGCCACCGTCCACGCGTGCTCGCCCACCTCCTTGCCGCTGCCGGTCACGCTGCTCAGCCCCACGTTCTTGAGGCCGCGCTGCACCGGCAGCGCCCAGCTCTGCGGCATGTCCGAGAAGCCGGAGCCGGTGTTCTTGAACACGTTCCAGTGCGGCGCCGCGGGGAAGCCCGGAGAGATCGACCGCCAGGTCGCTGACGCGCCCGTGCCCACCATCTGCACGTCCGCGTAGGCGATCAGCTCCGGCTTGGCGTCCCCGTCGAGATCGCCGTAGGTCCAGAGGTTCGTCCGGTACGAAGTCACGAACCCAGACGCGGCGTTGGC
The DNA here is from genome assembly GCA_044229415.1 of Myxococcaceae bacterium. Classification (GTDB taxonomy): domain Bacteria; phylum Myxococcota; class Myxococcia; order Myxococcales; family Myxococcaceae; genus JBGATB01. Next base: position 11,684 of record JBGATB010000033.1, read on the forward strand.
CAGGCCGGAGCTGGTGTCCCACTGCGGGTTGGAGGGCACGTGCCAGTCCACCGCCGCCGCGTCGAAGCCCGAGCCGTTGTTCTTGTAGACCTTCCACGACGCCGCGCCCGTGCTTCCGAAGACGCGGAAGACCGGCCCCACCATCACGATCTCCTGGGCGACTCCGGTGACGACGAGGTCCGGCCTGCGGTCCCCGTCGATGTCGAAGACCCGCCACGCCTGATCCCCCACGAAGTTGAACTCGCCGTGGTCGTTCTTGATCCGCGCGTCCAGCCCGCCAGTGGCCTCCTGGTTCTGGATGCGGTTGAAGCCCCTGTCCACCACGCCGCCCGCCTTGGGGACGCTCCAGCGCACGGCGGTGGGCGCGAAGCCGGTGGCCGTGCCCGGGTAGACCAGCCAGTGCGGGTTCGCCGGGTAGTCGAACGGCTCGTCGTAGTCGTTCTGCGCGTCCTGCGTGCGAATGACGGTCGTCACCACGAGGTCCGGCAGCCCGTCACCGGTGAGGTCTCTGGTCAGCCAGTACTGATCGCCGAGCTGCTCCCACGTCGTCTGGTTCGCGGTCGCGTTGAAGCCGTTGAGCTTGAGCCCGCCCGCCGGCAGGGACCAGGCGGTGACCGTGGTCTCGAAGCGCGTGCCCGGCCCCTTCACCACCGGGCCGGCCCCACCGTCGGGCGCGCCCGCGTCCGGTTCCTGGCTACCGGGCTGGGAAGAGCAGGCGGAGAGGAACGAGCAGAGCAAGACGAAGGTCGCGGGTCGCATGACGCCAAGACAGAGCGCCGTCCATCCGTCTCAGCCCTGCTCGCGGCCGCAAATGACGAGCGTGTAGCGCCTCATCGTTCCGACACCGCTGTCGCTGAACGCGTCCCGATGCGGGCACCCTGACGCGGCGCGGCGTTCGCCGCTGCGGCGTCCGCGTGCATCTGCGCTGGAAACGAGCGAGAACGCGCGGCTCCGTCGTCCACAGGATGACAGCGAGGGGCCGCGAAATGAGATCGACGTACGCCAAGCGAACGGACGCGACAGGGTCGCAGGTGCTGGAGTCCACGCTGCCCGGTCCGCTGCTGCTCAAGCACCCGCTGCTCAACAAGGGCACCGCCTTCAGCGGGGAGGAGCGCGAGGCGCTCGGGCTGTGGGGGCTGCTGCCCTCCAAGGTCGAGACGCTGGACGAGCAGGTGGAGCGCGCCTACGCGGGGCTGCGCGCCTGCGGCTCCCCCATCTCCCAGTACTGCTTCCTGCGCGGGCTCCAGGACCGGCAGGAGGTGCTCTTCTACGCGCTGCTCGCCCGCCACATCGAAGAGCTGCTGCCGATCATCTACACCCCCACCGTGGGCGAGGCCGTGGAGTCCTTCTCCTCCCTCTACGCCGGGCCGCGTGGGCTGGTGGTGACGGAGGAGAGCCTCCCCCGGCTGGACGCGGCGCTCGAGGTGCTGCCGCAGCCAGAGGTGGAGCTGGTGGTGGTGACGGACGCGGAGAGCATCCTCGGCATTGGCGATCAGGGCGTGGGCGGCCTGGCGATCAGCATTGGCAAGCTCTCCCTGTACACTGCGGCGGCCGGAATCGACCCCGCGCGCACGCTGCCGGTGGTGCTCGACGTGGGCACCTCGCGCAAGGCGCTGCTCGAGGACCCGCGCTATCTCGGCGTCCGCAAGCCGCGGCTGGCGGGCGAGGCCTACCAGCGGGTGGTGGACGGCTTCGTCGACTCCCTCCGGCGCCGGTTCCCCCACGCGCTCTTGCAGTGGGAGGACTTCTCCAAGCAGCGCGCCTTCGACCAGCTCGAGCGGCACCGGGACTCGCTCCCCTCCTTCAACGACGACATCCAGGGCACCGGCGCGGTGGTGCTCGCCGGGCTGCTCGCGGCGCGGCGGCGGACGAAGCGGAAGCTCTCTGAAGAGGTGGTGCTCGTCCACGGCGCGGGCGCGGGCGGCGTGGGCGTGGCCCGGCAGGTGGCGGCGGGGATGCAGGAGGAGGGGCTCACGGCGGAGCAGGCACGCGCGCGGATCTACCTGCTCGACTCCAAGGGGTTGATCCTCGAGGACCGCGCCGAGCTGGAGCCGTACAAGCGCCCCTTCGCCAAGCCGATGAGCGCGGTCGCGGGCTGGAAGGTGGCCGGCCCCGTCCCTTCCCTGCTGGAGACGGTGCGCGGAGGAAAGGTGACGGTGCTCCTCGGCCTCTCCGGGCAGAAGGGCGCGTTCGACGAGCCGGTGGTGCGGCAGGTGGCGGAGCACGCGAAGGTGCCGCTGGTGCTCGCGCTCTCCAACCCCACCTCCAACACCGAGGCCCTCCCGGAGGACGTGCTCCGGTGGACGGGCGGGCGCGCGCTGGTGGCGACGGGGAGCCCCTTCCCGGACGTGCGGCTGCCCAGCGGCGACGTGCGCGCTGTGGGCCAGGGGAACAACGCGTTCATCTTCCCCGGGCTGGGGCTGGCCACGCTGCTCAGCGGCGCGCGGCGGGTCTCCGACGGCATGCTGCTGGCCGCCTCGCAGGCGCTGGCGGACTTCACGTCAGCCGAGCGGCTGGCGAAGGGCGCGCTCTACCCGCGGATCACCGACCTGCGCGAGGCCAGCCTGCGGGTGGCCGTGGCGGTGCTGAAGGCGGCGCAGCGGGACGGGCTGGCCAGGGCGGAGATCCCGGAGCAGCCGGAGGCCTGGCTCAAGGCGCGGATGTGGCGGCCGGAGTATCTGCCGGTGCGGCGCCCCGAGCGGCGGAGCTGACTTCTAGAGCTGGCTACGGCGCGCGGGGCGCCCGCGCGTCGAGCCACTGCACCACGTCCGCGAGCACCTGCGCCTTCTCCGGCTCGTGGAGCAGGTCATGGAAGAGCCCCTCGTAGAGCTTGAGGGTCTTGTCCTTGGAGTGTGCCGCGGCAATGAGGTGCCGGCTCCCGTCTGGGTCCGTCACCTCGTCCGCGGTGCCGTGGAGCGCCAGCACGGGCACCATCAGCTCCTCGCGCCGGGAGGAGATCTCCTTGAGCGCGCCGAGCAAGCCCGCCGCGGTGCGCGCCGGCGCCGGGTCCTGGAAGATCAGCGGGTCGGTCTTGTTCTCCTGCACCACCGCCGGGTCGCGGGAGAACTTCTCCGGATCCAGGCTGAACGCATCCAGGTGCGGGAAGAGCGCCGAGACCACCTTGGTGCTGGCGGCGAGGACGCCCGAGACGTTCTTGCCGCGCTCGAGCGCGCCGGCGCTCACCACCAGCCCGGCGATGGGCGGGCGGTGGGTGAGCACGTCCAGGGTGACGATCGCCCCGCCCATGCTGTGGCCGAAGAGGAAGACCGGCACGCCCCCCTCCTCCTTCGCCACCGTGCGCAGGAAGAGGTTCAGGTCGTCCAGGTACTGCTCGAACGGGCTGACCCAGACGCGGATGCCCTCCGAGTGGCCGTGGCCGCGGAGGTCGAACGCGTGCACCGCGAAGCCCTTCTCGGCCAGCGCCACGGCGAGGTCCGCGTAGCGGCTCGAGTGGTCCCGCAGCCCGTGCACCACCACGAGCACCGCGCGCGCCTTGCTCTGCTCGGGGCGCCAGGACTGGCGGAAGAGCTTCAGCCCGTCCGCCGTGTCCAGCTGCCCCTCCGCGTGGACCACCCGCGCGCCGCTCGAGAGCTGCAGCAGGCTCGGCCCCCCCGGCGCGTCCAGCGTCCTCCGCGGACCCACGCACCCGACCACTGCCGCTGCCAGCACCCACCACGCGAGCGTCTTCATAGGGGCGCGCACACTGCCACGCTCCAGCCGAAGCGCCCAGACGTTACGTCTCGAGCGCCTCGCCCACCCCTCGACTCCGCTCGGGGTGAACGGGAGCCGCTAGCGCAGCTCGGCGCGCGCCTTCTCCAGCCGGGCCACCACCTTGCCCAGCTTCTTGCCGAGCGAGGCCGAGACGCGGCCGGGGCAGTGTGACTCGATGAAGCTCTGCGCCTCGCCCGCCTTGCCGGTGGTCTTCTTGAGCGCGACCGGGTCCAGCTCGCCGCCCAGCTCCTTGAGCCCTTCGTCCAGGATCTCCAGCTTCGCGGAGACCTTCGACTGGCACTTGCTCTCCTCGTCGTCGTTGTACTCGATGGCCTCCTTCAAGTAGTCGCGCGCCTCGGAGATGAGGTCCCCCGCGGCGCGCAGTGCGTCGGCGGACGGCCCGGCCGGCGGCGCGGGCTCGAGCTTGCCGCGCCCGTAGACGTTGAGCTTCCCGGCGTCCGCGCGCACCCGCAGCTCCACGCCCTTGGGGAACTTGAGCACCCCGCTGGCCAGCTCGTCCCGGCTGAAGGGGCTGTTCCACTTGATCGCCTTCACCTCGTGATCTCCGGGGCTCACCTCCACCCGGACGCTGGACTGGATGTTCCCCGTGTTCACCGGGGCGCCGTCGATCAGCACCTCGATCCCCTGGAACGCGTTGCAGGTGCCACAGTTGATGACGAGCGCCGCGTCCTGGGCGAAGGCGGGGGCGGCGAACAGGCCAAGGATCAGGGATAGAAGCTTCATGTGCGGTGACCTCTCTTACGGCTGCTGGTTCATCAGGGCGACGAACTCGCTCTGGTGGATGGCGTTGCGGAACTTGGTGGAGAGGCCGATCGCGTTGCGCGGATCCACCACGCGGGGCGCCGCGGCGCGGGCCACATCGAGCTTGAGGATCTCGTTGTTGAACTGATCCAGCACGCTGCCGAGCTGGCGCGCGGAGATCCGGTTGCGCTCCAGCGTCGAGAGCGCGGCGTCCTTGCGCAGCAGCTCGTTCCGATTGGCGCGCAGCGCTTGCAAGAAGCCGTCGAACGCGTCCGCGTCCATCCCGCCGCCCCGCGTGGAGACGCTCGCGCTCGCCGCACGGGATTGCTCCACCCGCGTCTGCGAGCCGACCTGGAACTGAAACGGCCCGAAGCCCATCGTGCGCGGCGACTCGCGCTGCTCGGAGGCGGGGCGCTCCAGCTCGTCGTCTCCGTCCATCCGCTCCACGGCCCGCCGCAGCTGCTTGGCCACGCGGGAGGAGAGCCGGGCGCCGCAGTGCTCGTCCGCCGCGTCGGTGGCGCGCTCCACGGCCTGCCGCACCGCCTTACGTGCGCGGCCGCCGCCCTCGTCGCGCAGGTCCTTCAGCGCTTCGATCACATCGTCGATCCGCGCGCCCACCTTCCGCTCGCACGCGCCGCCCTCGCCTTCGAGCAGCTCGGCGGCCGCTCGCGCCGCGCGGAGCGCGTCCTTCGTCGCGTGGTCGCCCGCATGGGCGGCGGGCGTCAGGCAGGCGATCAACAGCAGGCACGATCGGCGGAGCAGGCTCATGGCCGCTACGACACGGGCAGGCGCGAAGGTGTAGTCGGAATCCCGCGGTTGCTCGCCAAACCCCGGTCCTCACAGGGGCTTCACGGAGCGTGGGGCGTGCGGCCACGCTCGCGCGATCAGAAGCCGCGGCGGGATGTCAACCTCCGAGCGCAGCGGGTGGCCCGCCCGCCCGCAACACGAGCGAGCCGAAGCTTTGACCTCCTCACCGCCGCTCCGCTTTACTCCGCCTCCACGTGGATTTGCGCCGGCACAGCACGGGTCTGACCATCGCCCTCACCGCGCTCTTCGCGGTCTTCCTCTCCCTCCTTCCTCTTCCGGCCAACCTGCGGCCGATCCCGTCCCTACGGGACCAGCCGCTGCGGACCGCGCTGGCGGAGATGGTGGTGCCGGCCAAGCCCGCCGGCCCTGCCGAGGAGTTCCCCGGCGGCGGGGTGACCGAGGAGACCGGCGCGGCGGCGGAGATCGCCCTGCCCGTCTCCGAGACCGAGAGCGGCGAGTGGGGCCGCACCGCCACGGGCTTCACGGACGAGGAGCTGCTGCGCGCCAAGAAGCTGGAGGCGCTGGCCAAGTCGGTGGGCGCGCGGCACGTGGACATCGAGCAGGGCTGCGGCTACTGGCGGGACGTCGACTGCACGTACGCCGGGATGACGCTCTTCTTCGATGCGCTCGAGCAGCTGCTCGCGGAGCGCCGCACCGAGCCGATCCGGATCGTCCACCTGGGCGACTCGCTGATCGCCTCGGACCACATCTCGGACATGGTCCGCGCCCGGCTGCAGCGGCGCTACGGCTCGGGCGGCAAGGGCTTCCTCTTCGTGGACCGGCCCACGCGCTTCGCCGGCCGCAAGGTGCGCACCGGGGAGGCGAGCGGCGGGTGGAAGGTGGCCAAGCTCACCGACAACCGCCCCCCGCGGGACATCGGCTTCTCCGGGGTGACCTTCAACGCCGGCAGCGCGCAGGAGCGGACCGAGTTCGAGGTGGACCCGGCCTCCCGCGAGGCGGAGCTCTTCTTCCTCGCGCAGCCCAACGGCGGCACGGTGGAGGTGAGCTCGGACGGCAAGGTCCTCACCAAGGTGCTCACCCAGGGCTACAAGCCGGAGCCCGCCTTCACCAAGGTGCCGCTGCCGGAGGGCGCGAAGAAGCTCTCGCTCTCCACTGGCGGCGGTCCGGTGCAGATCCACGGCGTGGCGCTGGAGAGCGAGTCCGCCGGCATCGTCTACGACTCGATCGGCCTGCCCGGGGCCACCGCGGACGTCTACCTGCGCGCGGACGAGAAGAACTTCGCGCGGCAGCTGGCGCGCAGAGATCCTTCGCTGGTGATGGTGATGTTGGGCGGGAACGAGGCGTACCGGTTCGATCACGGCTGGGACAAGCTGGACAAGGTGAAGGACACCAGCGACCGCTTCCTCCAGCGGATTCGCAAGGCCGTCCCGCAGGCCTCGTGCCTGGTCACTTCGCCCATGGACGCCGGCTTCAAGACGGTGGGCAGCGACATCCGCCTGCGCAAGGGCACGCAGGAGGTGGCGGACATCCTGCGCGAGGTGGCGTTCAAGAACGGCTGCGCCTTCTGGAACATGTACGCGGCGATGGGCGGCGAGGGCGCGGTGCGCCGCTGGACCGCCGCTTCGCTGATGAACGAGGACCTGGTCCACCCGCGCGCCAAGGGCGCGGATCTGATCGGCCACCTGATCGACTTCGCGATCGAGCGCGCGTTCAACGCGCCGCCGCCCACGCCCAAGGGCGAAGAGAAGACGGTCGCCGCCTCGGACAACAACGACCCGCCGGGGCTGGTGAACCCGAGCGCGCTGGACCGCGTCTTCGACAAGCTCCACCGCCTGGAGGCGGGCCAGGGTGGACGGGTGGGGATCGCCCAGCTCGGCGCCTCGCACACCGCGGCGCTGATGTTCACCGACGAGGTCCGCGAGCGGATGGTGAAGCGCTTCGGCGGCGCGGGGCGCGGCTTCATCGCCGCGGGGAAGGGCTCGCCGCGGCTGGCCAAGGCGAAGATCTTCCGGGACCTCGCCGGGGACTGGACGATCAAGGACGCGATCAACGCCGAGCCGGGTCAGCCGTGGAGCCTCACCGGCAGCCGCCCCGAAGGAAAGCCGGGCGCGGTGATGGAGATCTACTTCTGCGACGGCTGCGAGGCGACCAAGGACAAGGGGAAGGTGGAGATCTACTACCTCGAGGACCCGAAGATGGGCCGGCTCGGGGTCTTCATCGACGGCGTGCAGGTGGCGGAGCTGCCGCGCAAGCCGCCCAAGGCGACCGCGGCGGCGGTGGAGACGTTCTCCGTCACCGGGCAGAGCCACCGGATCCAGGTGAAGGTGCTGGGCCCGGCGCCCGCCACCGTCTTCGGCGCGGCCTTCGAGCTGGACAAGGAAGGCATCATCTACGACGCGCTCGGCCTGCCGGGCGCCACCGCGATGGTCGCGGACAACTTCGACAAGGAGAGCTTCGGCACGCAGCTCAAGGGTCGCCGGCCGGACCTCTTCGTCCTCTTCTACGGCACCAACGAGGCCGGCATCACCGACCTCGACCCTGACAACCTCCGCACCCACTTCACCTCGCTGCTCACCACCCTCAAGAAGGCCTCGGGGGACGCGAGCTGCCTGGTGATCGGCCCCACCGACCGCGCCAAGAAGCTGCCGGACGGGAGCTGGGCGGACGCGCCTTCGCAGATGAAGGTGATCCGCATCTACCGCGAGGTGGCGACCACGCAGGGCTGCGCCTTCTGGTCCGCGCGCGCGGCGATGGGCGGCAACAAGGCGATGCTGCGCTGGCGCCGCACGGATCCGCCGCTGGGCAACCAGGACGGCGTGCACCTGACCCCGCGCGGCTACGAGTGGCTGGCGCGCCTGTTCCTCGACGACGTGCTGGGCGCCTACGAGGCGCCGTTCAAGCAGGTGGTCGGCAAGGTCGAGGCGCCGTAGCGCGATGTACTTCCACAGCCTCCAGTTCCTGGTCTTCGTGCTGGTGACCTGGGCCGGCTACTGGGCGCTGCGCCGCAAGCCGAGCGCGCGCGTGGGCGTGCTGCTCACCGCGTCCGCCATCTTCTTCGTGATGTTCTCCCTCTACCCCATCCTGGACGCGCTCACCGCGCTGTCTCCAGAGGTGAAGTGGAAGGGGCTGGGCCACGTGCTTTTGCTCACGGCCACGCTGGCCGGGGTGGTGGCGGGCGGGCGCTGGGCGCTGCGCCAGAAGGCGGCGGTGCGCTACCCGGTGCTCGCGGTGTGCGCGGCGGCGGTCCTCGGGAACCTGTACCTGGGCTCGCAGACGTTCGCGATCCTCGCCGTGTCCCTCTGGCGGCCGTTCCTGCCGATCCTGGTCGTGCTCTGGTGCACCACGGTGGATTGGCTGGCGGTGCGCGGGATCGAGCGGACCACGGTGCAGCGCACCCACAAGGTGCTGCTGGCCATCTCCGTCATCTCCAACCTCGGCGTGCTGTGCATCTTCAAGTACGCGGACCTCTTCATGCGGACGAGCGCGCAGTTCATGGCGCTCTTCCACGTGGTCCTCCCCGAGCAGAAGATCAGCCTCCCGCTCCCGGTGGGGCTCTCCTTCGTGGTGTTCCGGGCGATCAGCCTGACCGTGGACGTGTACCGCGGAGACCTGCGCGGCAACCACCGCTTCGCGGATCACCTGCTCTACCTGATCTTCTTCCCCCACCTCTCCCTGGGGCCGATCACCCGCGCCGAGCACCTGCTGGAGCGGCTGCGGATGCAGCCCCGCATCACCCCGGACGAAGGCGCCCGGGCGCTCTACCGGATCGCCGTGGGGCTGGCGAAGAAGCTGCTGCTCGCGGACGTGCTGGCCAACCAGCTGGTGGACCGCGTCTTCGAGAACCCGGCCATCTACACCTCCGCGGAGTGCGTGGTGGCGGCGGTGGCGTACACCTTCCAGATCTACTGCGACTTCTCCGGCTACTCGGACATGGCGATCGGCATCGCCCGGCTGTTCGGCTTCAGCTTCCCGGAGAACTTCAAGAAGCCGTACCTCGCGCGCAACCTGCAGGAGTTCTGGAACGGCTGGCACATCAGCCTCTCCACCTGGCTGCGGGACTACCTGTACATCCCGCTCGGCGGCAACCGGACCGGACAGTTCCGGTCCATGGTGAACGTGCAGATCGTGATGCTGCTGGGCGGGCTCTGGCACGGCGCGGACTGGCGCTTCGCGCTCTGGGGGATCATCCACGGCGTGGGGCTCGCGCTCACCCGCGTGTGGTGGATGATCAAGGGCAAGCCGAAGAAGTACACGCTGCCCGGGACCATCTTCGGGATGCTCACCACCTTCACCGTGGTGGTGCTCACGCGCATCTTCTTCCGCGCCAAGGACATCGGCCACGCGGTGGACATGTTCAAGCAGATCGCCGAGCGGACGGTGGGGTTCGCCAACGTGAGCGAGCTGGCGTGGATCGCCCTGGCGGCGGCCTTCCTGAGCCACTTCATCCCCAAGGACTGGTACGAGCGCAGCTGCGGCTGGTTCGTGAGGGCCCCCATCCCGGCGCGCGCGGCGTTCCTGGTGCTCCTGGCGATCGCCCTGCGTCAGGTGGCCACGCTCGAGGTCCGGCCGTACATCTACGCGCAGTTCTAGGTAGAAGGGCCCATGGCCCATGCCTTGCGCGTTTCGCTCGTCCTCCTGCTGTGCACCGCGGGCTGCGCGGCCAGGCGCGCGGTGAGCTCCCCCACCCATTCCATCGACCACGTGGGGATCGCCGCGGCGGACCTGGCGTTCGCCACCGACTTCGTGGCCCAGCGCACCGGCGTCACCGCCGCCGCCGGCGGCGCCCACCCCGGGCTGGGGACGCACAACGCGCTCATGAGCCTGGGAGACGGCGCGTACCTGGAGCTGATCTCCCCGCTGCCCGGGGCGACCCTGTCGCCGGACTTCGCGCAGTTCGCCAAGCTCACCACGCCCACGCCGGTCTTCTTCGCGGTGCGCAGCAGCGACCTCGCCGCCACGCGGGAGCTCTTGCGCGCGCGCGGCTTCGCCGTCTCCGAGCTGCAGGCCGGCTCGAGGGTCAAGCCGGATGGCAGCACGCTGCGCTGGCGGACGTTCGACGTGTCCGGGCCTGGACTCGCCGCTGCGCCGTTCTTCATCCAGTGGGAGGCTGGCAGCGCCCACCCGAGCGCCACCTCGCCGCAGGGCTGCACGCTGGCGCGGCTGGAGGCCTCGGACGTGGAGCTCTCCGGCCTCGACAAGCTGCTGCAGGCGCTCGCGCTCGAGGTGCCGACGAGCCGCTCCGCGAAGGAGGGGCCCGCCTTCCGGCTCACGCTGCGCTGCCCGAAGGGCGAGGTCGTCTTCGGGCCCTGAGGCTGAGTCCTCGTCGCGTGCTTGAGGGCACCTCGAGAGGTTCGGCAAGCGGGAGTGAATCCCCATGAATTCCAGCGAGATGAGGAACGGTGACGCCTTCGCCGGCGCACCTCGCCACCTGTCCGGCGCTGTAGGGGGACGTCCAACAACTATCGAGCGAGGTGTCAGTTCATTAGCCTTGCGCCCCACTCACCCTCAGAGCCACGGCCGATCTCTGACTGGGCGGACACCATGACCGCGCGAACCTTGCTGACCTACTCACTCGTCCTCTTCGCGGGGACGGCCTGCCAGTGCGGCGGGAGCGTCAAGCTGCTCCCGGACGGCGGCGTGGACCCGAACAACGGCGGGGACGAGCCGGTGCTGCTGGCGCTCTCCCCGGCGGACGCCGCGTACGTCACGGACGGCGTGACGCCCGCCACCGGCACGTACACCGCGACGGCCACCTACCGCAGCGGCCGCACCGAGGACGTCACCGCGCGCACGGCGTTCTACAGCGACAACCTGGACATCGGCGCGTTCACCGGCGCGAACTTCTCGTCGACGCTGGACCGCGGCGGCAAGGTGCGGGTGTCGGCGATCTTCGGCTCGCTCAACGCGGCCACGAACCTCACCGTCACCCTGCGGCGCAGCGCGGTGGATCCCAAGTCCACCAACGTCCCCACCAACCCGGGCGCCAAGTTCACCGGCACCCCGGTGGCGGCGCGGGCGCCGGACCTCGTCTACCCGAACGACGGCGTGCTCCTCCCGCCGAACCTGGGCCGGCTGGAGATCCACTTCCTCCCGGGGGCGAGCAACACCCTCTTCGAGCTGTCGCTGAAGAGCACGTACACCGACTTGAAGATCTACATGCGCTGCGCCACCCCGCTCAACGGCGGCTGCATCTACGAGCCGGACAACGCCGTGTGGCGCGCCATGGCGGTCACCAACCGGGGCGCGGGCGAGGTGACGCTCACGCTCAAGGGCACCGACGATGCGGGCTCGGCGGTGGGAGAGTCCGCGCCGATCAAGCTGCTCTTCTCCAACGACGACATCCAGGGCGGCCTCTACTACTGGACCACCACCACCAAGGCGATCATGCGGTTCGACTTCGCGGCGCCCACGCAGCTGGTGGCGGAGAAGTTCGCGGACGCGGCCACGGTGGGCGGCGGGACCGACTGCATCGGCTGCCACGCGCTCTCGCGCGATGGGCGGAAGATGGTGATTGAAGCGCAGGGCTCCACGGACGGCCGGGTGGCGCTGATGAACGTGGCCACCCGGTCGAAGATGGTGCCCTTCCCCGCCCCCAACAAGAGCTTCTTCTCCTCGTGGAACCCGGACGCCTCCCGGTACGTGGGCGTGGATGATCGCGCCGCGGACTTCAACCTGCGGATCTTCGACGGCAGCACCGGGCAGCTGGTGGAGAGCATCGCCAACACCGGCGACATGGCGCGCGCCGCCAACCACCCGGACTGGTCCCCGGACGGGAACGCGATCGTCTACGCGCGGGTCTCGCGCAAGGGGCCGCGCGGCGTCTCGCTCCAGTGGCCCACCCACGGGCAGATCAACCTCGTCACCAAGCAGCCCAACGGCAGCTGGAGCGCGCCGGTGGAGATCGCCCCCGCCGTCGCCGGGAAGAACCGGTACTACCCGGCGATCTCGCCTTCGAACGACTTCGTCGTCTTCAACGAGTCCACCTGCATCGCCGGCACCGGTGACCAGGACTACTCCTGCGATGGAGACGCCGACCCCTCCGCCACGCTCTTCGCCGCCAAGCTGGAGGCGAACGCCGCGCGCGTGGAGCTGGTGCGCGCCAATGCGCCCGGCAAGCGGGATGGCGGCAAGAAGGAGCTGACCAACTCCTTCCCCAAGTGGAGCCCGTTCAACTTCCAGCGCACCGGGGAGATTGGCTCGCGGCTGCAGTGGCTGACGTTCTCCTCCACCCGCGCGTACGGGCTGCGCACGCCCGGCACGCTGATGTGGCTGTGGATGGTGGCGATCGACCCAGCGAAGGTGGCCGCGGGCGAGGACGCCAGCTACCCGGCGTTCTGCCTTCCGTTCCAGGACCTCTCCACCTCCAACCACATCGCGCAGTGGACCCAGGTGGTGGTGCCGATCATCAACTGAGTCAGGCGGGCGGCTTGCTTGACGTGAGGGGCGGATACGTCTTTTCTGTCAGCTCCTGCTTCCAAGGGAGGTGTGCCATGGGGATTGAGCCAAGCGAATTCCCGGGATGCTCCTCGGAGCGCGCCTGACGGGTGGTCCTGCAGTAGGGCTCCCTGCACCGGCCCGGCTCCGTGCGCAGCCAGTCACAGGCACGCCGTCCGTCGCAGGAATCCGCTCACCCATGTCCAGACGTTCCAACCGCCCCGCGCGCCGCGCGGCAGGCACCGCTTCACCCGAGTTCTTCTCCCGTCACGTCCGCCTCGAGCAGCTGATGCTCGAGGCCCTCCGCTCCCTGCTCGCCAGCGGCACCGGCGACGAGGCGCTCAACGCCGTTCACCCGCTCGCCGTGGAGCTCTCTGAAGACGGCGGCCGCGCGCTGGTGCCGTACGCCATCCACGGGCCGCTGGAGGACGCGGCGGCGCTTCAGCGCGAAGCCCGCGAGGCGCTGGCGCGCGCGCGCGGGTGGCTGCGCCGCGAGCTCGCCGAGCGGGTGGCCCACAAGCGCTCTCCCGAGCTCGTCTTCCGGCTGGTGGGCGTCACCGGGGAGGCGCCATGAGCGAGCTCCACGAGCCCACCGGCGAGATGCGCGTCCCCCTGCGTGTCTGGGGGCGCAACCCGCCGGAGGGGGCGCTGCGGATGTTGCGCGCGCTCGCCAGCGAGCCGTACGTGGCCGAGCACGTGGCGGCGATGCCCGACCTCCACCAGTCCCAGACGGTCGCGGTGGGGACCGTGTTCGCCACCGAGCGGCACCTCGTCCCGTCCGCGCTGGGTGAGGACCTGGGGTGCGGGGTGGCGGCGATCGGCTTCGACTACCCCGCCGCCTCGCTCGACACCGCCACGCTGCAGAAGCTGCTCACGGCGCTGGCGGCGAAGATCCCCGTGGGCGAGAGCACGCACCGCCGGGGCGTCACCGTGGAGCTCCCGGACGCGCTCATCCACCCGCGCCTGTCCACGCGCGCGCTGGAGAGCACGCGGGACCGGCTGTTGCCCAAGCAGCTGCGCACGCTGGGCGGGGGCAACCACTTCGTGGAGCTGGACCGGGACGCGGGGGGCAACCTCTGGGTGATGGTCCACTCGGGCTCGCGCGGGCTGGGCGCGGCGATCGGCAACCACCACGCGGCGGTGGCGCACACCCGCGGCGTGGGGATGGTGCGGGCGCTGGCGCTGAACGAAGAAGAAGGCCGCAACTGCGTGGAGGACTTCTCGTTCGCGCTCGCCTTCGCGCGGGCCAACCGGGACGCGCTGCTCGCGGCGGCGGTGGAGGTCGTCTCGGAGCAGACGCAGGTGGCGCCGGACCGCTCCACCTACGTGGACCTCCACCACAACTTCGCGCAGCCGGAGGTCCACTTCGGGCGGCAGCTCTGGGTGCACCGCAAGGGCGCCATCGCCGCGCCGTACGGGCAGCGCGCGCTGATCCCCGGCTCGATGGGGACCGCGTCGTACGTGGTGGAGGGGCTGGCCCATCCGCTCAGCTTCGGCTCGGCGTCCCACGGCGCGGGGCGCGTGCTGACCCGCACCGAGGCGCGGGCCCGCGTCACCCCGGAGCGGCTGCGCCACGAGCTGCGGCGCGTGGTGTACGACGCCACGCGTGAGCGGACGCTGGTGGAGGAGGCTCCCGCGGCCTACCGGCCGATTGGCGAGGTGCTGGAGGACGAGGCGGAGCTGGTGCGGCCGGTGCTGCGGTTGGAGCCGATCGCCGTGCTCAAGGGGTGAGTCCCATCACCCCGTGACCCGTCGCCCGTACGACGTGACCCGTGCGACGTGACCCGTGCGACGTGACCCGTGCGACGTGACCCGTACCCGTACCCGTACCCGTGGGCGAACCCGAACCCGCACCCGAACCCGACCGAGGCCCAGCCACGAACAGCCTCGGAGCCGTTTGAGGCAACGGCCGGGTTCGGGTTCGCCCACGGGTACGGGTACGGGTACGGCTGACGGGTCACGGGTCACGGGTCACGGGTGACGGGTGACGGGGGCGCTCACGGCGGCGAAACCGTGGCGCTTCGAAACGTCGTCTCGGGCGCCTTCACCCTCGGCTTCTTCACCGGCACAGCAGGCGCGGCGGCGAGGACGATCTCCTCCTCCAGCAGCTGCTCCATCTTCTCCGCCTTGGCCCGGTAGGCCGGGTACTCCGCGGGGGAGATCCGCTCGCAGGACTGGGTCACCGTCTGGCGGATCTTCACCGTGTCCCCCTGTGCGGAGAGCGCGCGCTCCAGCTTGAGGCAGCCGGCGTCCACGGTGGCGCTGGTGGGCAGCCGCGCGGCGGTGAGCCCCTCCGGCAGCTTCACCTCCACCGTCCAGGAGGAGCGCTGCGGCACGCCGAAGAGCAGCGGGTAGCGCCGCTCCGCGAGCGCGAACCGGCGCTGCGGGCTCCACTCGATGGGGACCTTGAACCGGAGCTGCTCGCCCTCCTTGCGCGCCAGGGTGGGCGCGTCGAAGTCGAGCTTGAGCCTCGCCGGCTGGCGGAGGTCCTTCACCTCCAGGAGTTCGAACCCCTTCAACGTCCCCCCCGAGTAGCCGTTGCCCACCAGGTGTTGGAGCACCTTGCGCAGCTGCTCGGAGTTGCGCGCGCTGCGGCGGATGCCGGAGCCGGAGCTGCCCACGCCGGAGAGCTCCAGCGTGCCGGTGGCGGACCCCTCCTTGGACAGCGCGAGCGTCAGCTGGCTCTTCGTCTCGTTCCGGGACGGGTCCTGGTAGGGGATCTGCAGCCAGGCGTGCTTGCGGGTGAACGGATCGAACGTGAGCGAGAGGCTGCCCGCGTCGTCCTCGCGCAGGCTCTCCACGTCCAGTGCGTCCGCGGTGGGATCGTAGAAGCGCCCCTCGGGGAGCCCGGCCTGCGGCGGCACGTAGACGATCGCGTGGTCGAACTGCTGCATGGGGATGCCCTTGAGCACCGGCCCCTTCGGGCGGGTGCGCACGTCCGCGAAGTGGACCTCCAGCCCCGCCTTGCGCGCCAGCGCGATGAAGAGCACCGCCTTGTCCTTGCAGTCCCCGTAGCCGCGCTCGAGCACCACCGGCGCCGCGTGCGGCTTCACCCCGGCGATGAAGTTCTCGTAGTCCTGCTGGTAGCGGATCTCCTCCATCAGGAAGGTGTGCAGCCGGTTCAGCTTCTCCTGCGCGGACGGCGCGTCCTTGAAGAGCCGCCCCGCGAGCGCCTCCAGCTCCGGCGAGTCCCGGAAGGCGTCCTGCAGCAGCGCGTCCTCCCACTTCAGGAACGTGTCCCAGTCCGGCACGGTGCTCACCGCCACGTTGGCGGAGGTCTCGGTCGCGGTGGGCATGTCCGGCTCGGGCAGCACCGGGGCCACGTCCCGGGCGGTGTACGCCACGCGCGTCTGGTCGCCGACCTCGCGCTCCTCGCGGGTGAACTCGCCCGTCTTCGCCTCGTTCAGCTTGGTGCCCGAGGGCACGTAGAGCACCCACTGGCTCAAGCGGCGCTGCTCGCCCACGCCCTGGAACCAGAAGCTGCGCGCGAGGTGCTTGGAGAGGTACCCCATGGGCGCGGCGTCCAGCCGGTACTGCAGCACCACCGTGGAGCCGACCTGAAGGCCGCGGAAGCGGACCTCGCGGCCCCGAATCGACGAGGCCTCGGCGCGGCGCCCGCCCGGCTCCACCGCGTAGGCGTGGAGAATGCGGGTGCGGCCGCTGCCCAGCCGCTGCACGGTGAGCCGGTCGCGCCCCTCTTGATTGAGCGCGTGCAGCACCACGCTCACCACGTTGACGGTGCTGCCGTCCGCCTTGAGCTGGGAGACCTCGTGGTCCAGCAGGTAGGCCACGTTCGCCCCCGGCACCGGCGCCAGCGTCTTGCGCGCGGCCACCGCGGCCTCGAGGTCAGCCTCGGTGGGCACGTCCTTCGTCCAGGCGCCGCCTTCGATGGGCGCCAGGTACGCCAGCCGGTTCGCCAGCCGCTCGTCATCCGGGTTGCGCTCGAGCGCGGCCTGCCATTGCTCCACCGCGCGCGCCTTGTCCCCCGCCTGGTAGGCGATGGCGGCGAGGCCGCCGTGGGCCTCCACCGAGTCCGGGTTGAGCGCGAGCACCTTCGCCAGCGCAGCCTCGGCCTGCGCGCGCTGCCCGCCGCGCCGCTCCACCTCCGCCAGGCGCAGCCAGCCCGCGCTCCAGGTGGGGTACGCGAAGGTCAGCGTCTTCAGCAGGCGCCGCGCGGTGGGGAGGTCCTCGTTGGCGGCGGTCAGATCCGCCAGCCGGCGCAGCGCGTCCGGGTGCCAGGGGAGCTGCGCGAGCACGCCCTCGTACGCGGCGCGGGCCTTCTCGCGCAGCCGCAGCTGCTCGAAGCACTGCCCCAGCTCGAGCTGGACGCCGGTCCATCCACTCCAGCGGCGGTCCACCTCGGCGAGCGCGTTGCAGCGGTCCTCGGTCCAGCCCTCCGCCTCGAAGAGCTCGGCCAGCTCGCGCCAGGCGGAGCTCACGTCCGGCCGGGTGGAGGTGACGGCGAGCAGCGCCTCGCGCGCCTTCTGCCGCAGCCCCTGCTGCCGCCAGAAGCGCGCCTGCGCCACGCGCAGGAACGGCAGCTCCTTGCCGTGGGCCGCGTCCAGCGCGCCCAGGAGGTCCGCCGTCTTGTCCCGCTCGCCGTTCCCCCAGAGCGAGACCGCGAGCTGGTAGGTGGCGGTGAGGCTGCCGGGCGCGCGCCCCAGCAGCGCCTGCGCGCCAGCCACCGTCTCCGAGCCAGCCAGCATCTGCCGCGCCCAGGCGGTGGCGTGGAAGGCGCGCCGCAGCGAGCCCGCCGGCAGGCCCGCCACGCGCGCCTTGAGCAGCGCCGCCAGCGCCACCGGCGCTCCGGGCGCCGCGCCGGCCGCGGCCTTGCTGTCCGCGGGCAGCGGCGAGAGCTCCGCGGCGGGCGCGCCGTCCGGCCGCGTCCAGCGCACGCGCAGCGCCCACTCGCCCTCGCCGTGGGCGGACTTGATCAGCACGGTGTTCGCGCCGGCCCGCAGGTGGACGGGGAGGATGAACTGGTCGAAGAGGTAGCTGTTCACCAGCCGCGCCTCGAAGAGCTGCGCGCCGTTCACCCAGACCTTCACGCCGTCGGTGCTGGAGAGGCGCAGCTGGTAGTCGCCCTCGGCGGGGGCCTGCACCGCGCCGGCCGCGTAGCCCACCGCCCAGCGCGAAGGCGTGAAGGCCTCGCCGAGCGGGAGCTGGCCGCGGTGGTCCAGCGGCGCCTGGGGCCGCCACCGGAGATCCACCACCGCGCCCTCGTAGCGCCCCTTGAAGTCCACGCCCTCCTCGGGCGGCGAGGCGGCGTCGAAGCCCTTGCCCTGGTCGTTGTCCCAGCTGCCGATGAGCGCCATGGGCAGCGGGGCGCCGAGCGCGGCCTTCGCGCGCGCCTCGCAGGCGGCGTCCGCGCGCACGTGGCAGCTCACCGCCAGCGCGTCCGCCGCGCGCGCGCGCACGTCGTTGGAGGGGTGCCGGACGAGCAGCGCCTCGAGCAGCCCTTCGAAGCGCGAGCGCTGCGCGTGGGTGAGCGACACGTCCGCCAACAGCTCCAGGTGGTAGAGCGGCGCGTCGTTGGAGAGGTCCGCCAGCGCGGCGACGAGGTGGTCGAAGCGGGCGGCGTCATCCCCGCGCAGCAGCGCCAGCTCGGCCGCCAGCTCGTGGTAGCCGGCGCTCTGCGGCGCGGCGGCGCGGGCCCGCTCCACCGCCGCGTCCAGCCCGGCCGCGTCCGGGGCGCCGTAGAAGGCCTCGAGCGCGGCGGCGAGCTCCGCGGAGGAGGGAGCGGACGAGGTCAGCTCGACAGTGGGCCGCGCGGTCGCGCAGGAGAGCAGACAGGCGATCGGCGTCAGCGCCAGGCAGGATCGAAGAGAGGGCATGGGTAGGGAACCTTGACCCGCCCTAACCTCCGGTCACAAGCCAGACTTCCCGAGCGCGCTAGCCGAACAGCTCGCGCACCTTGGCGAAGAACGACTTGGACTGGGGATGCGTCTCCTCGCCGGAGATCTCCGCGAACTTTTCGAGGAGATCTCTCTGCGCGCGGGTGAGCTCGCTCGGCGTCTCCAGCACCACGCGCACGTGCTGATCTCCGCGGCCGCCGCCGTGGAGGTGGGGGATCCCCTTTCCCTTGAGCCGGAACACCTTCCCGGTCTGGGTGCCCTGGGGGATCTTCATCTTCACCTTGCCATCCAGCGTGGGCACGTCCACCTGCGCCCCGAGCGCGGCCTGGGTGAAAGAGATGGGGACCTCGCAGAGGACCTCGTAGTCCTCGCGGACGAAGAGCGGGTGCTCGCGGACGTGGACCACCACGTAGAGGTCTCCAGCCGGGCCGCCCGCCTCGCCGGGCTCGCCTTCGCCGCCCAGCCGCACGCGGGTGCCGGTGTCCACGCCGCCGGGGATCTTCACCGACAGCTGGGACTCGCTCTCCACGCGGCCCGAGCCGCGGCAGTCAGCGCACGGGTCCGAGACGATCCGCCCGGCGCCGCCGCACTGGTTGCAGGGGCGCGAGACCGCGAAGAAGCCCTGGGTGAAGCGGATCTCCCCCGAGCCATCGCAGGTGGGGCAGTTGCGCAGCTGCTTGTCCTTGGAGCCGGTCCCCTCGCACCGCTCGCAGCGGCGCGGCTTGGGGATCTTCACCTGGACCTCGCAGCCGAACGCCGCCTCCTCGAAGGAGATCTCCAGGTTGTAGCGGAGGTCCGCGCCGCGCTGGCGGCCGCCGCGCTGGCGGCCCCGCCCGCCGAAGATGTCTCCGAAGATCTCTCCGAAGATGTCGTTGATGGAGGCGCCCGAGAACCCCTGGCCGAAGCCTTCGAAGAGGTTCTGGGAGTGGCCGAAGCGGTCGTACTTGGCGCGCTTGTCTGGATCCGAGAGGACCTCGTACGCCTCGGAGGCCTCCTTGAACTTCTCTTCGGCTTCCTGGTTGCCGGGGTTGCGGTCCGGGTGGAACTGAAGGGCCACCTTCCGGTAGGCGCTCTTGAGCGCCTGCGGATCCACGGACCGTTCAACTCCGAGCACCTCGTAATAGTCTCGCTTCTGCGCAGCCGCCGACATCAGCCCAACCCTTCAGATTGCCTAGCGTTTTTGGCGCTCAGCCGCCGGTTTGGCGAGCTGAGCGGCGCGAATATAACGCAGCACTCTGGAGCGGCAATCCGCGGGCGGCTCTACACCGTCCAGACCCGGTTGGGGGTGAGGTCCATCCGGGCGAGGCGGCGCTTGAGGAGATGGTCGACCGGCCCGTTGCTCGCCCACTTCGGGACCACGAAGTGGAGCTCCGCGTTGTACAGCTTGGCGGCGGAGGAGAGCAGCGACCAGCGGTTCTCCGAGCGCGGGTCGTCCACCGATTCGGGGGTGACCACCTCCATGATCAGCGGCGTGCGTCCGGAGTCGCTCTGACGACAGGTGAAGTCCGGCCGGTGGTCCTCGAGCGTGCCGGAGAGCACGGGCGGGGAGAGGAAGCCGGGGAGCCGCGCCTTGATGTCGGTGTACCCCACGGTGCGGAAGTACTCCGCCATCAGCCAGAGCAGCCGCCGGCGGTCGTCCTCGCCGACGATCGGCTCGCAGCCGAACGCGTACGTCGCCTCTGTCTCTTCGTTGGTTTCCATCACGCCCTAAAGCTCTTTCTCGCGGCGGCTGGGAGCAACGCGAGCGGCCGGCCCTCGCGCCTCGGTCGTCCGCTCTGCGAGCGTCGATCGCCGAGCGCCAACGAAAACGGCGCGCTGCCGAGTCGAGCGGAGGACGCTTTGCGAGCGAGTGCCTCCTGCCGGACAGAGCGCATAGAGTGCCGCGCCGTGCCAAAGCGCGAAGGGCTCTACCGACGGCTGCTCGCCTACGTCCGGCCGTACTGGGCGAGAGTCGCGGTGGCGCTGGTGGCCTCGCTGGCGGCGGCGGGGGCGACGAGCGCCTACGCCTACCTCGTGGGCCCGCTGATCGAGGCGGTGCTGCTGGGCCGGCCGGTGGTGCTCGCGGGCGAGCCGCTGGACGCGGGGAAGCTGCGCTGGGCGCTGCCGCTGCTGGTGGTGGGCGTGGCCGCGGTGAAGGCGCTGGCCACGCTGCTGCACGCCGGCTTCATGCAGCCGGTGGGGCAGCGGGTGGTGGCGGATCTCCGCAGGGACCTCTACAGCCGGTTGCTGGAGCTGCCTCCCCGCTTCTTCGAGGAGCGCCACTCCGGCGAGCTGCTCTCCCGCTTCACCGCGGACGTGGCGCAGGTGGAGTTCGCGGTGGCGCAGGCGCTCAGCTCGTGGATCAAGGACAGCCTGCAGGCGCTGGGGCTTTTGCTCTTCTGCCTCGCGCTGGACCCCAAGCTCTTCCTGGTCACCTTCATCCTGCTGCCGGGGTCGATCATCCCCGTCTCCCGCTTCGCCCGCGCGGTGCGCAAGCTGGCGACCCGCACCCAGGCCAGCCTGGGGCGGATCACCGAGCTGACCGCGGACGTGCTCAACAACCTGCCGGTGGTGCAGGCCTACCGCGCGCAGGGGCGGCTGCTCGCCGAGCTGGACGGCGAGCAGGCCCAGTACCTGCGCACGATGAAGCGCTCGCTCTTCGTGCGCGGCGCCTTCTCGCCCACGGTGGAGCTGCTCGGCGTGCTTGGCGTGGCGGGGGCGATCATCGCCGGCACCCGCGCGGTGGCGGGGGACCCGGGGCTGGCCACCAAGCTGCTCCAGTTCCTGGGCGCGGCGCTCTTGCTCTACCAGCCGCTCAAGGCGCTCTCGGGCACCTTCGCGCTGGTGGTGCAGGGGCTCTCCGCCGCCGAGCGCCTCTTCGAGGTGACGGACCACCCGGCCGAAGTAGACGCGGGGGCAAAGGCGGCGCCGCTGCGCGAGTCCCTGCAGCTTTCGGACGTGTGGGCGGGCTACGGCGAGGGCGAGGCCGCCCCGCAGGTCCTGCGCGGCCTGAGCCTCACCGTGCGCGCCGGTCAGAAGGTGGCGCTGGTGGGTCCCTCCGGCGCCGGGAAGAGCACCCTGGTGTCGCTCCTGCTGGGCTTCTTGCGCCCCACGCGCGGGGAGCTGCGCTGGGACGGCGTGTCCGCCCAGGCGCTGTCGCTGCGCTCCCTGCGTGCGCAGGTGGCGTGGGTGCCGCAGGAGCCGGTGCTCTTCTCGGGGACGGTGCGCCAGAACCTCAAGGTGGGGCGCGTGGAGGCCACGGAGGACGAGCTGTGGGAGGCGCTGCGCCGCGCGCACGCGGACGGCTTCGTGAAGGCGCTGCCGCGCGGGCTGGACGAGGAGGTGGGCGAGCGCGGCGGCCGGCTCTCGGGCGGACAGCGGCAGCGGCTGGCCATTGCCCGCGCCTTCCTGCGCCGCCCTTCCCTGCTGCTCCTGGATGAGCCCACCAGCGCGCTGGACGCCGCCTCCGAGCAGGAGGTCCAGGCGGGGCTGGCGGAGCTGCTCCGCAGCACCACCGCGCTGGTGATCGCGCACCGGCTGGCCACGGTGCGCGACGCGGAGCTGATCTGCGTGCTGGAGGAGGGCCGGGTGGTGGAGACAGGCACCCACGCGGAGCTCGCGGCGCGCTCGGGGCGCTACGCGGCGCTCCTGGCGAGCCTCTAACCCGCGCTACTGCGCCTCGAAGGCGAGCGGCTCGGGCGCCGGCTCGAGCTCGTCCCGGCGGTTGTGCGCCCACGCCTCTTCGTCATGGCCGTCCACCGCGGGGACCTCCGAGCCGTAGCTGACCGACTCCACGGCGCGCTCGTCGATCCCGAGCGCGATCAGGTAGCCGCGGGCCACCTCCGCGCGGCGCTGGCCGAGCGCGATGTTGTACTCGAGCGTGCCGCGCTCGTCGCAGTGGCCCTTGATCCGGATCGCCGCCCAGGGGCGGACGCGCAGGGCGGAGGCCACCCGCTGGAGGGTGAGCCGGTCCTGCTCGGTGAGGCTGGCCTCGTCGTAGTCGAAGTGGAGGACGGCGCTGGCGAGCACCTCGTCCAGCTCCTTCTTCTCCTCGAGCGTGGGCTGGTAGGGCACGACCTCCACCCGGGTGTTTGGCTGCGCCGGGGTGGCCTTGAGCTGACGGGCACAGCCAGGGGCAACCAGAGAGAAGACGAGCACTGCCGCCGCGAGGACAGAACGGTTCATGGAGGCACCTCCGCAATGGGACCCAAGTGGGTCGCAACACGGTGCCACAGGGCTGTGCGGGCACAATTTTCTGGCCGGCGGGAGGGCGGGCGAGAGGCCGCCCAGGGGTGCTTTCGACCTTTTGGGGGCAGGTCGTTAGTATGCGCACCCCGGATGTCCCCACCCCCGCAAATCCTGATCGTGGACGATGACCGCTTCGTGCGCGTGACGCTGCGCGACTGCCTGGCCAACGTGCACTGCGAGGTGCGGGAAGCGAGCGATGGGCAGCAGGCGTTGGAGATGATCGAAACGGAGCCCCCGGCGGTCGTCTTCCTGGATCTGGTCATGCCGCGCCTCTCTGGGCTCGAGGTGCTGCGCAAGGTGCGTTCGACGGGCGTGGGCTGCCGGATCTTGATCATCAGCAGCATGGACGTGGACGCGCTGGTCTCCGAGGCGGTGGCGGCGGGCGCGGATGGTTTCATCAGCAAGCCGTTTCATCCCCTGGAGATCTCGGCGGCCGTGGAGCGCGCGCTGCGCGCCGAGCACTGAACATGTATTGGGTGGCTGACTCGAAAGGACGCGTGCTCGGACCGACCCACCTGGACACGGTGCGGGAGCTGGTCGCCGCGGGCCGCCTGGTGGACATCGCCCAGGTCTCCCGGGACGGGCGGAGCTGGATGCCGGTGGCGCAGGTGCCGGAGATCCTCCAGCTGCAGTCCGAGCGCACGCCGGAGGCGGTGGCCTCCTGGGAGGGCGAGCAGCTGCGCACGGTGCGGGCGTACCTGCACCAGATCCAGTCGCAGGCGCCGCACGAGATCTTCAAGCTGCCCGAGTCCGCCAGCCTGGCGGAGTACCGCGCCGCCTTCTTCGGCACGGTCAAGCGCTTCTACCCGGACCGCCAGCCCGAGGGCGAGCTGCGCCGGGCCTGTGAGAACGTCTTCCTCTACCTCTCCAGCCTGATGGTGAACCTGGAGCGCAGCCAGCGCAGCACGCCGCTGCCGCCGCCGGTGATCACCACGCCGCGCCCGCCCATCACCTCCCCCGCGGTGGCGCTGCCGCAGACGCCGCGCCCGCCCACCACCTCGCCGAACCGCCCGCTGCTGCGCGGGCGCGAGGCGCCCAGCTACGAGCCCGCGGAGTTCGTGGGGCTCAAGTGGGCCAACGAGCGGGTGGAGGCGCGGCTGCGGATCCGCCGCAAGCACGTGCCGATGTTCACCGACCACCCGCTGGCGAACTTCAACATGAACAGCGTGTTCGTCCCGGGGACGAACGTGGTGCCGCTGGGGACCCTGATGGAGCTCGTCCTCCAGTTCGAAGCGCCGGACGGAGAGGTGCAGACCCGCGGCAAGGTCTTCTGGGAGAACTCGGGGAACGACCCGCGCCAGCCCTCCGGCTTCGGCGTCCGGCTCTTCACCCTCAATCCGCGCGATCAGGAGTTCATCCGCGCGTACATCCGCGGGCGCTGACCAAGCGCGTGTTGACGCATTGAAATCAACTTTGGAAACGTCGTTTTCCGTTTTAAATACGCCGCTCTCCGTGTCCTGGGAGGCTCCAGTGGGGCGAGCAGTCGCAGCTGTCGCCGGGATGGAGCAGTGCCCGCTCAAGTCCGCGCGATAGCGCGTGAAACACCCAGCGCTGACGGAGTGGATGTAAGCGCTGGGTACACCTACATGGAGCGGGCCCGGGTGAGGGCTTCTGCTCATCCTCCCAATTAGATCAGCCACCTACTCGCTTGGCGCGCGGCATGCGTACCCGGGGGCGCCGCCTGCGAGGAGGACCACCCTGATGCGATTACTTCTTGGCACTGCAACCGTGGCGCTGCTGGTTGGTGGATGCGGAGTGGCTGAGCAGTCCGTCGGAAATGCCGGGGACGAGCCGCTCTCCACCAACGCGGGGCTGACCTGGGAGCAGTTCCAGGAGCGGATCTTCGTTGAGCCGGAGTCTGGGGTGATGGTCGCGGACGGAGACACCGCGTTCTTCTCCCAGAAGCAGCTGCGCGAGTTCTACGAGCTGAACGTGGCCCAGGGGCAGTTGATCATCAACCGCGTGGGCAACGCGGACGACCGCTGGAGCGACGCGCAGAAGCTCAACCTCACCTACTGCGTGTCCGACACCTTCGGCAGCCGGAAGGCCACCGTCGTCTCCGCCATGGCCGAGGCCACCGGCGCCTGGGCCGCCGCCGCCAACGTGAAGTACGTCTACGTCCCGGCGCAGGACGCCACCTGCACCGCGAGCAACAACAACGTCCTCTTCGACGTGCGCCCGGTGAACGTGAACGGCAACTACCTCGCCCGCGCCTTCTTCCCTTCGACCAGCCGCTCCGGCCGCAACGTCCTCATCGACAACACCGCCTTCACCTCCGGCAACAGCGTCAACGTGGTGGGCGTGCTGCGCCACGAGCTGGGCCACACGCTCGGCTTCCGCCACGAGCACACCCGCCCCGAGGCCGGCACCTGCTTCGAGGACAACAACTGGCGCGTGCTCACCGCGTATGACTCCGCCTCGGTGATGCACTACCCGCAGTGCAACGGCACCGGGTCCTTCGCCAGCCTGCAGCTGACCGCGCTCGACAAGCAGGGCGTGGCCGCCATCTACGGCGCGGCCGGTGGCGGCGGCGGCGGTGGTGGCGGCGGCGGGACGACCTTCCCGAACACCGAGAGCTTCAATGGCAGCGTGGCCCGCGGCGCCACCAACCCGTACGGGCCGTTCGCGGTGAAGCCCGGCACCACCTTCCACGCGGTCATCTCCGGCACCGGCGACGCGGACCTCTACGTGCGCTTCGGCTCGGCGCCCACCGCATCCGCGTACAACTGCCGGCCGTACCTCGACGGGAGCGCCGAGGAGTGCACCCTCACGGTGCCCACCACGGCCACCACCGCGTTCATCAACGTGGTGGGCTTCGCCGCTGCCTCGTACACCCTCAAGGTCGAGTACACGAAGGCGGCTGGCGGCGGCGGCGGCACCGGCACGCCGAAGACGGACGTCACCAACGATGCGGTCGCCAAGGGTGAGCAGGCCCAGTACGAGCCGGTGGACGTGGTCCCCGGCACCCAGTTCAAGGCCACGCTCAGCGGGACGGGAGATCCGGACCTCTACCTCCGCTTCGACGCCGCCCCCTCGCTCACCGCGTTCGACTGCCGGCCCTACCTGGACGGCGCCAGCGAGACCTGCAGCGTGACCGTGCCCGCCGGCGCCACCAAGGCGTACCTCATGGTCTACGGCTACGCCGCGGCCACGTACACGATGACGCTCACCTGGACGGCGCCTTAAGCGGGCGCTTCTGCCGGACATGAGCGCGCTTGGCGCACCGCCTTGCGCGGACGCTGAGCCGGGCGTACGCCTTCCCCCATGGCGCTCACGCTGAAGCAGGCTCGAGAGGCGTACTTCGCGGAGAACCACTTCGGCGCGGACGGCGGCTACTCCAGCCCCTACGTGCTGGTGCGGGTCTTCAAGCTGCCGGTGGCCTTCCCCAACGTCCCGGCGCGCGTGGCCGCGGTGCGTTTCCACGACCTGCACCACGTGCTCACCGGCTACGCCACGGACTTTCGCGGCGAGTGCGAGATCGGCGCGTGGGAGGTGGCCAGCGGCTGCGGCCGCTTCGGCGCGGCGTGGGTGCTCAACCTCTTCGCGCTCGCGCACGGCCTGCCGGTGTGGCCGGGGCGAATCTTGCGCGCCTTCGCCCGCGGCCGCCGTGGCCGGAACCTCTACCGGCAGCAGTACGACGACGCACTGCTGGAGCGCGAGGTGGAGCCGGTGCGCCGGGAGCTGGGGCTGGACGCGCCCGTCTCGCCCACGCTCGGAGACGCGCTGGCGCTCGCGCCATGGGCGCTGCTGGGCGTGGTGATGAATCTGGTCACGCTCGCCCTGCTCCCGCTGCCGATCGCCGGGATCGCCGCCGGCGCCCTGCTCGCCCGCCGCGCCGCCGCGCCGCAGTGAGGTGCTCGCGCCCTGGTGCCCGGACTCGGGCGCAGCAGGGCAGCTAGGGCTCGAGTGCGTTCGGTTCACCCTCGCGCTGCACGCATGGGTCCCGCGGTAGCGGACCGCGGCCGCGATGGGTTGCACAGCCTCGGCCGCGGCAGTGCGCGCTCGCCCGGCTCACTTCGGATTGGCTCGCTCGCCCCCCTCCGGGAGGGTGAAGACCCCTCTTTTGAGTTGTCAACGCGATCTCATCTCCGGCCGGCCGCGTAAGCCCGCGACAGCCGGGGCGGACCGCGCGCCGCCGTCAACAGGATGTCGTTGACCGCCTGGGGCGATGTTCGGCGTCCTCGCGTGACTGGACCCGGCGCCAGGCCGTCAACGCGATCTCATCTCGGACTTGTCGCGCAAGGGCGCGAAGAAGCGGGGAACCCGCGCTCCGTCGTCAACCAGATGCCGTTGACAACTCAAAAGGGGGTCGGCGCCCTCCCCGAGGGGGCCGAGCGAGCCAATCCGAAGTGAGTCGGCCGAGCGCGCACTGCCGCGGCCGTGGCTGTGCAACCCATCGCGGCCGCGGTTCGCTACCGCGGGACCCATGCGTGCAGCCCGAGGGCGAACCGAACCCACTCGAGCCCTATCTGCCCTGCTGCGCTCGAGTCCGGGGAGCAAGCGGGATCTCGCTGCATGACTAGCGCGTGAAGAGCCAGGCCCAGGCGATCAGCACGGCCTGCAGCGGCAAGCGCGCCCACGCGAGCCACGGGGCGCGCAGGCCGCCGAAGGGGATCTTGTTCACCGCCATGTTGATGTTCGCCGGGAAGACCGCGACGAAGAGTGCGATGAGCCCCCACGCGGCGGCGCGCTGCACCGGCGGAACGAGCAGCCCCACCCCTCCCAAAATCTCGAACGCGCCGCTCACGTAGACGATCGCCCGGTGCGCCGGTAGCGCCCTGGGGACGATCCGCTCGAACACGCGCGGACGCAGGAAGTGCATCACGCCGGCGAACGTCATCACCGCGGCCAGGCCCACCTTCAGCGCGAACATGCGCGCGTTGTAGCCCAGCCGCGACCGCGGTCGCGCGCCCCACTACCGCGGTAGCGAGGGAGGTGGCACAACCCGTTGGCCCATCGAGCGCTCGGGAGGGGCACAGCCGTTGCTCCGCCTGGGCGGCATGAGCCCTCGCACCCTGCTTCTGCTGCTGCTCATCTTCAGCACCGGCTGCTTTCCGCCGCCGCAGCGGGAGTACCCGGAGCCAGACTCGGGGCGGACGGAGGAGCCCGGTGACGCCGGTTGGCCCGGCGCGGACGGCGGCGTGACGTACACGCAGGACGTGGCGCCGATCCTCTCCCGGCAATGCGTCTCCTGCCACCAGCCCGGGGCGGTCGCGCCGTTCTCGCTGCTCACCTACGAGGACGCGGTGACGCACGCGGCGGGGATGCGGGTGGCCACCGCGAACCGGAGCATGCCGCCCTTCAACCCGGACAACAGCGGCGCCTGCCAGACGTTCCTCGATGCGCGCTGGCTCACCACGCGGGAGATCGCCACCCTCGACGCGTGGGTCTCCGGCGGCACGCCGCGCGGCCCGAGCATGGGCGCGTCCCTACCGCCCGCGCCGCCGCCGCTGATGCCCGCGGACGCGGTGGGGACCATGCCCGAGCCCTACACGCCGACGGTCAGCTACGGCGCCAGCGAGGACTACCGCTGCTTCGTGGTCGACGCGAAGATCTCCGCCACCTCCTTCCTCACCGCCTTCCAGGTGGTGCCGGGTGAGGACCGCGTCGTGCACCATATGGGGATCTTCCAGGCGGACGCGCAGGGCGAGAGGGACGCGCTCGCGCTCGACGCGCAGGACGCGCGGCCCGGCTACTACTGCCTGGGCGGCCCGCGCGTCTCCGCGAAGTTGCTCTTCGCGTCCGGGCCGGGACGCACTCTCACCACGCTCCCCGAAGGCACGGGGATCAAGCTGGAGGGCGGGAAGAAGCTGATCTTCCAGATCCACTACCACCTGTCGCCGCAGGCGCTGAGCGACCAGACCTCCCTGCGCCTGAAGCTGGCGCCGAGCGTCGCCCGCGAAGGCCTGGTCGTCGGCTTCGGGACGAACGAGATCAACCTGATGCCCGGCCAGCGGGACGCGACCGCCCATTTCGAGTCCAGCCTCTGGTGGCTGCTCAAGCCCGCTACCGTCTACGGCCTGACGCCGCACATGCACATGCTCGGCAGCGCGTTCCAGGGCTCGCTGCTCCACCGCAACGGCGAGAGCACCTGCCTCGTGGATGTGCCTCGCTGGAGCTTCGGCTGGCAGCAGCTGGCCGTGTACAGCCAGCCGCTCATCGCCTACCCGGGTGACGTGGTGAAGGGCACGTGCCACTACAACACCCTGAGCCGGACGCTGCCGGTCAGGTACGGAGAGACCTCCGACGACGAGATGTGCGCGCTCTGGTTCTACGTGGTGCCGTGAGCGCGCTTCTTCCGGAAGGCCAGCGCCCACAGAATCAAGAGCGCTGCGGCCCCTCCGAGCGCGCCAGGCGCTGACCCGCAGCCGGACCGGGTATCGTTGCAAGGCGGCTCGACCAGCCCGCGTGAGACGAGCTGCGCTGCGCAGTCCGGCGCCAGGGCGAGCTCCAACGCCTCCGAGAGGGGGACTTCGAGGTTGTTGCACTGCACCCGGCTCGAACTGGAGATCTGGGTCCTGCGGCCGCCGGTCCCGAACACGAGGTGCCGCTGCCCCACTGCATCGCCCGGCCAGGGCTCGAGGATCAGCAGCGACGGGGTTCCCCCGTCGACCGGAGCGCCGTGCGTGGCACTAACGCTGAAGGTGGTGCCACCTGCGGTGACGCTCGTGATGGTGGCGTCGAAGAGCGTCGCCTCGCCGTTGCAGAGGCAACTCGTGGCCGAGAGGCAACTGGCGCGTGCCGGGCCAGCTGGGAGCAAGAGGAGAAGGACGACGGCTGTGCTCCAGATGGCACGGTGAAGCATGAGACCTCCCTACCGCGCAGGTTCCTTCTGGGTGAGGACCACGTCGCGCCGCCGCTTCCTGGTGCGAAAACCTAACGCGCCCAGGATGAGGAGCACACCCGCCGCTTCAAGAGCTCCAGATGAACCGCATGCGCACCCCGTGTCACGGCAGGGTGGCTCCACGAGTCCGCGCGAGACGAGCTGAGCATCGCAGTCCGCGGCCAAAGAGATCTCCACCGCCTCGGCGAGCGGCACTTCGATGTTGTTGCACTGCACCCGGTCCGCGCCGCTGATCCGGGTTCGAAACAAGCTGTCTCCGAACACCAAGTACCGCTGGCCCACCGCATCGCCTGGCCGCGGGTAGAGCTCCAGCGTCGCCGGAGATCCTCCGTCGACCGGGGTGCCGAAGGTGGTGTTGACGGCGGCGAACGTGCTCCCCGAGGTGACGTTGGTCACGGTCGCGTCGAAGAGGGTCGAGCTCCCGGTGCAGAGGCAGAACGCTGCCGAGATGCACCGCGCCTGCGCGGCCTGCGCCGGGAGGAGGAGCCAGGCGACGAGGGCTGTAGTCGAGACGGCGCGGTGAAGCATGGGACCTCCTCGGCGAGTTGCACCGCCATGTTTTGTTGCACTGCACCTGACCGGAACGCCACAAACCTCCCAGTACCGCGGCGACGTGCTCCCGCGGACGACGAGCCTGGTACCGCCTCCACCGAGGCCGGAGCGCGGCGCCGCGGGAACCATGCGGCCGCGGCGAACGCGCCCCTTTCTGTTTCCCGGTCCCTCAGGGCGTGCCAGCACCCGCTCTTGTTCTACGTGGTGCCGTGACCGCGCCGCGTCTTCCCCGAGCACCAGCTCGGTGCCGCCCCTCGACTACGGGCCTACGGGCCTACGGCCCTACGCTCGGGGTGACCGGAGGGGAACTACGGGTCTGAAAAGCTCACAGCCTCTCGGGGTGAACGGGGGGACTACGAGCCCGAAATGCTCACAGCCTCTCGGGGCGCGCCGGCTCCTGCTGCGTGAGGCAGTGCAGCGTCCCCAGGCCCCAGACCAGATCCACAGCGTGGATTCCCACCACGGGCCGATCCGGGAAGAGCTCCGCCAGCGTGCCGAGCGCCACGCGGTCGTTGGGGTCGTTGAACGTGGGGACCAGCACCGCGGAGTTGGCGATGTAGAAGTTCGCGTAGCTCGCCGGGAGGCGGCGCCCCTCGAGCGCGAGCGGCGCGGGGCACGGGAGCTCCACCACCTCGGGGCGGGTGCCGTCCTCCAGCCGCGCGCCTTGGAGCCGCTCGCGGTTCTCCTCGAGCAAGGCGTAGTTCGCGTCCTGGGCGTTCTTCTCCCGGATCAACACCACGGTGCGCGGGTTGACGAAGCGGCAGAGGTCGTCCACGTGGCCGTGGGTGTCGTCCCCGGCGATGCCCTTGTTGAGCCAGATGACGTTGCTCGCGCCGAGCGCCGAGCTGAGCACCTGCTCGTAGTCCGCGCGCGTGAAGCCCTTGTTGCGGACCTGGACCTTGGGGTCCAGCAGGCACTCTTCCGTGGTGAGCACGGTGCCGCGGCCGTTCACGTCGATGCTGCCGCCCTCCAGCACCACCTCGCGCTCGCGGTGCACCACCGGCAGCAGCGGCAGCGAGAGCTTCTTCGCCGCGTGCACCGGGAGCTGATCATCCTTCTTCCAGTCCGAGTACTTCGCCCACGCGCTGAAGCGGAACCGGGCGATCGCCAGCGCCTGCTGGCGGCGGACGAAAATGGGCCCGGAGTCCCGCGTCCAGCCGCGGTTGGAGGGGAAGCGCAGGAAGTCCACGCGCGAGAGGTCCACGCCCACCCGCCGGAGGAGCTTCTTCGCCGCGGCCACGTGCGCGGCGGTGGGGGTGATCAACCGCACCCGCTCGCCCGGCGTGAGCTTGCGGACGATCTCTCCGTACACCCACGGGATGGGCGCCAGCTTCCCCGGCCAGTCGCTCTCGTTGTGCGGCCAGCCCAGCCAGGTCGCCTCGTGGCGATCCCACTCCGCCGGCATCGCGTAGCCCGCTCTGGCGGGCACGGTCACGTCTTCGGCTCCTGCCCTCAGCGCGGCACTCGAGCGCTTCACGCCCGATCCTTCCCGAGCGGCGCGTCCAGGAAGCGGCGATCCAGCCCGCCGTACGCGTCGATGCGGCGATCGCGCAGGAAGGGCCAGTTGCGGCGCACGTCCTCGAGCCGCGCCAGGTCCACCTCGCCCACCAGCACCTCCTCCTTGTCCACCGAGCCCTCCGCGAGCACCACGCCGAACGGATCGCACAGGAAGGACGTGCCCCAGAACTCCAGCCCCGCCTGGTTCGGGTCCGGCTTCTCCAGCCCCACCCGGTTCACCGCCGCCACGTAGAGGCCGTTGGCGATCGCGTGCGAGCGCTGGATGGTCTTCCACGCGTCCCGCTGCGCCGCCCCCACCTCCTTCTTCTCGTGCGGGTGCCAGCCAATCGCCGTTGGGTAGAAGAGGATGTTCGCGCCCTGCAGCGCGGTGATCCGCGCGCCCTCCGGGTACCACTGGTCCCAGCAGACCAACGTGCCGATCCGCCCCACCTGCGTGTCCATCGCCTTGAAGCCGAGGTCGCCGGGCGTGAAGTAGAACTTCTCGTAGTAGGCCGGGTCGTCCGGGATGTGCATCTTCCGGTAGACGCCCGTGAGGCTGCCGTCCGCGTCGATGATGGCGGCGGTGTTGTGGTACAGGCCCGCGGCCCGCCGCTCGAAGAGCGAGGCCACCACCACCACCTTCGCGTCCTTGGCGGCCTTGCCCAGCAGCTCCGTGGACGGGCCGGGGATGGGCTCGGCCAGGTCGAACGTGGCGGGGTCTTCCTTCTGGCAGAAGTACGGGGAGCGGAAGAGCTCCGGCAGGCAGACGATCTCCGCCCCCGCCTTGGCCGCCTTGCCCACCCAGCTCGCCGCGGCCCGGAGGTTCTCGTCCGGGTCCTTGGACATCGCCATCTGCACCAGCCCGACCTTGAACTTCTTCGCGTTCTTCGCCATGCGCGGCTCCATAACAACGGCCGCCGCAAAAGCGAAGCGCGCTCCCTCCCCTGCTTGCTCGGGTGCGCTACATCCGGTGGCCCGCGGCTTCGCGCTCGCGGGCGTTGAACGCGTCCACCAGCGCCGAGTCCTCCTGCGGCGTGGTGGGGCGCTCGGAGAGGATCGCCGCCCCCACGATCAGCGCGGCCCCGGCGGCGAGGCTGATCAACCCGGCGGTGCGCAGCTCCGGTCCGCCCTCCACGCAGCCGCCGGGCTGCTCGGGCGTACCCGCGTAGCGCACGCAGCCCACCCCCAGCGCCTGGGCGAGGAAGAGCACCCCGCCGGCACCCGCGGCCATCCCGCCCACGGTGAACCCGGCCACCTTGAGCCGCCCGCGGCTCGCCGCTGCCTCGCGCAGGTCCTCGCGCCCCACCAACCCATAGAAGGCGGGCGAGGTGAGCTCGCCGCCATTGAGCAGGTAGCGGCCGCCCTCCAGGCGGAGCCGCTGCGAGGGCGGGAGCAGCGTCACCGGCGCCCGGGGCGTGACCGGCGGCGCGGGGGGATCGCTCACCGGCGGCGCCACCTCCGCCGGCTCCTGCGCCTGGGGGACCGGGGCGCGCATCGCGCTCTGGGGGTCGATCATCACCGCGAGGACGAAGACCAACGACTCGTCCAGCGCGCGGCACTGCGGCTGGTGGCTGGAGAGCTCGCGGCTGCCCAGCACCGTGCCGCCGGAGTCCACCAGCGTCAGCTTCACCCGCCAGCGCGGCTTGGCCTCGCTGGCCTGGAGCTGCCCGTGGACGTGGCGGGGCGCCAGCGTGGCGAAGGTGGTGAAGCCCAGCCGCTGCTCCACCCGCTGGGCGAGCTCCCCCGTCTGGATGCAGCCCTCCGGCGCGGACCAGGTGAGCCCGGTGAGCGGCGGCTCGGCCCGGGCGGCGAGCGCGGTGAGGACGCACGCGGCGAGCAGGGGCCTACTGGCACTCATAGACGGAGGTGAAGCCGGGCTTGAGCTTGCAGCTCAACCCGAAGCAGCACTTGGTGGAGGAAGAAGGGTTGCACTCCTTGTTCCGGTTGACGCACATGGCGCAGCGCTCGCTCTGGCAGACGTAGCCGTACGTGGACTCCAGACTCGGGCAGCACGGGAGCGAGGCGTTGCACGGGTCCGAGTAGGTCCCGCACCGCTCCCTGCAGGTCGTCTCGCAGACCAGCGGGTTGCCGGAGCCCGGCTGCACCTCGCAGCAGTTGTTGCCCGAGCACAGCTCGTACGCCTTCTTGCAGCCGGCCGGGAGGTTGCCGCCGTCCTGGAGCGGGGGGACGCTGCAGGTGCCGCCCCCGGTCCGGCCCGCCCCCTGGTAGCAGACGTTCTGCTCGCAGCAGCCCTGCGCGCAGGTGGCCGGGCCGCACTCGAAGGCGCAGCCCGCGGCGAAGAGCGCGAGCGGGAGGAGCAGGCAGAGACGCAGCGGCGACATGGACGCCGCCACATCCCACAGCGCCCGCCCTCCACGCAAATGGCGGGCCGCGCAGAAAAGGGGACAGGCTACTTTTCCGGCTGGAAAAGTAGCCTGTCCCCTTTTCCCTCAGGGCACGGTCTTCACGTACTTGAGGACGTCCTCGCTGAAGCTGACGCCCAGCTCGGTGGCCGCCTTGGTGTTGAGCAGCACCCGGCGCATCTCGCCCTTGGCGAGCACGCCCAGCAGCACGCCGTCCTCCAGCATGTCGTCCTTCACCGCGAGCGTGTACGTGCGCAGCGGGACGGCCGCGTCCACCACCGTCTTCACCTCGGCGCGGGAGAGCCCGGGGACGAGGAAGAGGGCGCTGGCCTGGGTGTCCTTGATCGCCTTCGCCAGGGCGGCCTTGTCGGTCAGCTCGGCCTCGATGACCTTGAGCGGCTTGCCCTTCACCGAAGAGATCTTCAGCGCCTGGGTGGCCTTCACCACCTCGGCGCGCTCGGCGGCCCGGGACGGCGGGGCGGGCACCAGCACCACGAAGGCCGGGCCCACCACGTGCTCCGCGTACTTGGCGTCCAGGCTGAGCACGCGCAGAAACACGGGGAGCGCCCAACGGACGTCGGCCAACTCGACTGCCCTGGCCGGCATCGCGAACAGCGCGAGCGCGAGGGCTGCCTTCCACCATCTTGCGGAGATCATGGACGTGAGCGAGGCAGGCTTTCGGCATTAGAGCCGAAGTCCGCCTTTCCGGCCATCCGCAAAGCGCTCCGTGCGCTTACCCACGCACACAACGCCCGCACTCCGGGCGTTAGCGTTCTGGCGCGGCGGTCAGCTCCAGCGGGACCTCGAGCTCCACCGGCGCCCCGAGCGCCGGCAGCGCCCACTTCCGGGCGGCCTCGGCCAGACACCGGGAGGCCACCTCCGGCATGACCGCGCCGTCCGCCCTGGCCGAGACCACCGCGCCGTGGGCGGACAGCTCCAGGGTCAACACCACCCGCCCCCCCGCCGCCTCATTGCGCTTGAGCCAGCGCTCGTAGCACAGCCGCATCTGGGGGGCGTGCGCGCGCAAGGCAGCGTTGACCTCGGCGATGGCCTCTGGATCTGCGGTCCGGTCCGGCAGCACCGGCTGCAGCGCCGGCAGCTTCACCTCGAAGGGGCCCGCCCCCGAAGCCACCGAGACCCAGCTCTCCGCCCCCTGCTTCCCCTCTTGCCGCGCCCGGACCCTGTGACGTCCGGGAGAGATCAACCCTTCGAGCGGCGCGCGCCCCCACCCCAGCTCGTCCAGCTGCACCTCCGCCCCCGCGGGCAGCCCCGCCACCTTCACCGCCGCAGGCTCGCCAGCGGGGAGCGGCCCGGAGAGCAGCCCCGCCCGCGCCAGCGGCCCCGCAGCCGGCGCCGCGGGACCGGAGAGCGGCGCGCCGTCCGCCAGCCGCAGCGACGCGGGCGCCCGCAGCAGCCGCGGCGCGCCGAAGAGCGGCCCGTCGCTCACCGAGACGGTCCCCTCGGAGACGTCCACCACCACCTCGGAGGCGAACCGACCGACCGCGAACAGCGTCCCCACCACGCTCACCCGCCGCCCGGCCGCGTCCACCGTCAGCGTCTGGCCCGCCTGGAGGGCCGGCACCTGACAGCCCAGCCGCCCTGCCTCCACCTTCAAGGCCACGCTCGCCGGCTTCAGGGAGGCCAGCGCCACCGTGGTGTTCGCCTCCAGCACGCAGCGGCCGCCGGAGGGCAGCTCCACCCGGAGCACGCCGTCGCCGGTGGAGAGCCGGTCTCCTTCGTGGAGCCCCTCCCGCACCGCCAGCGCTGCGCCGTCCCTGCGGGTTGAACCCTCCACCCAGCTCACCGAGGCGGTGGCCGCGGGGACCCCGGGCGCCGGCGCGGGCGCGCGGGGCGGGGCCTCCGCCACCGGCGCGCTGGGCGCCGCGGCGCGCGGCGGCACGAGCGCCACGTAGGCCACCGCGGCCAGGGCCGCCACGGCCAAAGGCACCGCCACCCAACCCCGGCCCCAGCGCGGCGTGGGCTGCGCGGCGGCCTCGAGCGCGCGGCGCTCCACCCGGGCGAAGGCGGCGTCCTCCAGCGTCCGGCGCCCCTCCTGCTGGCGCAGGCCGGCCAGGAGCAGGTGGCGCCCGTAGGCCCTGGCGCAGCGCGGACAGGCCGCGGCGTGGGCGGGGCGCTCGCCGGCGGCGGCGGCGCGCGAGAGCTCTTCGGGGGAGAGGTGCGCGCTCACGGCTTCTCCTCCGGCGCCGGGGTGAAGAACTCCTGCAGGGCCGGGTCCTGCGCGGCGAGCCGCTCGAACTCGCGGCGCGCGTAGAAGAGGCGGGTGCGGACGGTGAAGAGGTTGGTGCCGGTGAGCTCGGCGATCTCGTGCGCGTCCACGCCGCGCAGGTCGTGCAGGACCAGCACCGTGCGCTTCTTGGGGGAGAGCCGCTCCAGCAACAGCTCCGCCTGGGCCAGCCGCTCGCGGGAGAGCGCCACCTCGCCCGGGCCGGGCGCGGGGTCCGCCGCCTGCGGGTCTTCCAGCAGCTTCACGTCCACCTTCGCGCGGGTGGCCTTGCGGCGGGACTTCATGGCCACGTGGACCGCCACCCGGTAGAGCCAGGTGGTGAAGGCGCTGCGCCCTTCAAAGCGGTGGATGGAGCGGAACACCTCCACGAAGACGTCCTGCAGCGCGTCCTCCACGTCCGCGCGCGGGACCAGGAACATCAGCTGCGAGGCCACCTGCCGGCTGTACTGCGCGTAGAGCTCGCGGAACGCCGCCGGCTCCTTGGCCTTGCAGCGCTCCACCAGCCGCGCCGCCGCGGCGGGGGCGTCGGCCTGCGGGCGGGCCCGCCCCTCCCCCGTTTTCAAGACCTCCCCCAATCGCAGCGCCGCACGGCGTCCGCGATGTAACCGCCGGGGTGGCCTGGCGTCCAGCGACGGGGCTGTGGCCGCTGCGTGCATTCGAACGGCTTGGTGCCGGGGTGGGCGCGGGGGATTCACGCGGGTCGCACCTCCCGCGCCTACCTGTACCTACCGGGTCCGGAGCCGGGCAAACGCCAGCTTGGAGCGGACCACCTCCGCGGCGAGCTTCATTCCGCCCACCGAGGCCGGAGGCTTGAGCTCCCCGGCCAGGTAGCGGCGCAGGGCCTCGCCCCGGCGCAGCTTGCCGCTCGAGGTGCGCGGCAGCGTCCCCGGCGCGAGGAGCTTCACCGTGTGCGGGCGGACGCCGGTCCGGGCCAGGATCGCCGCGCGGATCTGCTCCACCAGCTCGCGCTCGGGGACGCTCTCGCCGGTGGCGCGCTCCGCCAGCACCAGCAGCTCCTCCCCGGCGCCCTCCGGGTTGAAGCCGAGCGCCACCGCGCAGCCCTGGCGCACGCCCTCCAGCCCCTCCAGGCACTCCTCGAACTCCTGGGGGACGTGGTTGGCGCCGCGGACGATGACGAGATCCTTGGCCCGGCCGCAGATGAAGAGCTGGCCCTCCAGGGTGAAGCCGAGGTCCCCGGTGTCCAGCCAGTCCCCGGCCAACGCCTGGTCGGTGGCCACCGGATCCCCGAAGTAGCCCGCCATGAGGGAGACGCTGCGGACGAAGATCCGCCCCACCCGCCGGTCCGGCTGCTCGCGCCCCAGCTCGTCCCGGACCTGCACCGCCACGCCGGGCACCGGCCGCCCCACCGAGGGCACCTCGCGGGTCCCGTCCAGCGCGGCGCCCTCGCGGGCGAGCGCCTCGGGGTCCACCTTGAGGGACTCGCAGCCGCGCTCGGGCGAGCTGAAGGTGACGGCCAGCGCGGCCTCGGACATCCCGTACACCGGCATCAGCGCGGACGGAGAGAGGCCGTAGCGCGAGAAGCGCTCGGCGAAGCGCCGCAGCGTGGGCACCGAGACGGGCTCGGCGCCGTTGAGGGCCGCCTTCCAGCAGGAGAGGTCCACCCCCACCAGCTCCTCGTCCTTCACCCGCTTGAGGCACAGCCCATAGGCGAAGTTGGGCGCGGGGGAGAGCGTGGCGCGGTGGCGGGAGATGGCGCGCAGCCAGAGCGCGGGCTTGGCGAGGAAGTTCTCCGGCGGGATGAGGACCAGCGGGCCGGGGTAATAGATGGCCGAGAGCAGACAGCCGATCAGCCCCATGTCGTGGTACAGCGGCAGCCAGCTCACGCCGAGGTGCCGCTCCGCCTGCGGGAACGCGGCGCGCAGGCTGCCCAGCTGGGCCACCAGCGAGCGCTGGGTGAGCGCCACCGGCTTGGGGTCCACCGTGGAGCCGGAGGAGAACTGGATGAGCCCCAGCGCGCCGCCGTCCACCGAGAGCTCCAGCGTGTCCTCGGTGGCGAGCAGGTCCGAGGCGAGCTCGCAGCCCAGCTCCGGCATCGCCCCGGCGATGGTCTGCCCGAGGATGCGCTTGATGCGGGTGTCGGTGATGACCAGCCGCGCGTCCACCTTGCGAAGCATGAGCGCGGTGGCGACGTGGTACTCGTCCAGCCGCCCCAGCCGCAGCGGCGGGTAGAGCGGCACCGGGACCGCGCCGCACAGGAGCACGCCGAAGAAGGCGTCCATGAACGGCTCGCCGGTGGGGAGGATGATCCCCACCCGGTCCTCGCGGCGGATGCCCATCCCGTAGAGCGAGGCGGCGACGCGGCGGGCGCGCTGGTGCAGCTCCTTGAAGGAGAGGAAGCGCTCCTGCTCGCGCAGGTCCACGAAGGTGAGCCCGCTCTCCGACTGCGCCGCCTGGAGCAGCACGTCGTTCACGGTCTGCGTGCGCGTCATCCGCAGCGCAGCCCCCGCCAGCGTCATACCCGTTCCTCCTTCGCCTCCTGTGCGCGGCGCGCCACGAGCGCGGCGAGCTCATGGACCGTGGTCACGTGCGCCGCATCTTCCTCGGTGAGCTTGATGCGAAAACGGTCCTCCAGTCCAACTGCCAGCACCGTGAGGCCCAGGGAGTCCAGCTGGAGGTCCTCCACCAGCCGGTCCGTGGGGCGCACCTCCCGCGCCAGCGGCAGCTCCAGCTCACCCGAGGAGATCCGCTGGATCTCCACCACCACCGCCTGCGTCAGCTCGTCCACGAAGCCCCCCTTCTAAAGACCGCGGCCCTGCCCCGCCGGCCAGAAGCGCCGCTTTCCGGCGAACGCGCGCTGGTAGCGCTCACCCAGGGCGGCCTCCTCGGCGCGGATCCGCACGAAGAGCACCGCCGCGTTGGCCAGGCTGAACGCCACCGCGGTGAAGAGCGCGGTGTGGATGAGCGGCACGCAGGCCAGCTCCATCACCACGGCCAGGTAGTTCGGGTGGCGCAGGTAGCGGTACGGCCCGCCGGTCACCGGAGGCTCGCCGGGCAGCACCAGAATGCGGGTATTCCACCGCTCCCCGAGCGCGTGGATGGCCCAGTAGCGCAGCCCCATGGAGCAGACCAGGCCAGTCAGCCCGAGCACGGCGAGCGCAGGGTGGAACGGAGGCCTTCGCCAGAGCACCTCCACCGCGCAGGAGACGAAGAAGAGCGCGTGCAGCGCCGCCATCACCCGGTAGTGGCGCTGCCCGGTCTCCACCGCGCCGCGGGCGAAGGCCGCTCGCGCGTGGCGCGCCGAGAGGGAGAGCTCGAAGAGCCGCTCCAGGCCGAGCGCGGCGAGCAGCGCGAGGAAGAGCGCCTGGGAGGTCACCATTGCAGCAGCACCAGCTCCGCGCAGAAGCCCGGCCCCATCGCCATCATCAGGCCCCAGTCCCCGGGACGGGCCTCGCCGGACTCCAGCAGCTCAGAGAGCACGAAGAGCACCGAGGCCGAGGAGAGGTTCCCCACCCTCTGCAGCGACTCCCAGGAGCGGCGCAGCGCCGCCTCCGGCAGCTCCAGCGCGGCCTGAAACGCGTCCAGCACCTTGGGGCCGCCGGTGTGCGCCACCCAGTGGCGGATGTCCTGGCGGCCAAGCCCGTGCGCGCCCAGGAAGGCGTCCACGTCCCCGCGCACTTGCTGCTTCACCAGCTGCGGGACCTTGGAGGAGAGCACCACCTTGAAGCCGGAGTCCTTCACGTCCCAGCCCATGATCCGCTCGGTGTCCGGGTAGAACACCGATCGCGTGGCCACCACGCGCGGGCCTGCCCCGCCGCGCCGCTCGCCTGCGAAGACCGCGGCGGCGGCGCCATCTCCGAAGAGCCCGGAGGCGATGATGTTGGCGACCGAGAGGTCCTCGCGCTGCAGCGTCAGCGAGCAGAGCTCCACCGAGAGCAGCACCGAGATTTCGTCCGGGAAGGCGCGCAGCACGTCGCTCGCGCGGGCCGCGCCCGCCGCCCCCGCCACGCAACCCAGCCCGAAGATGGGGGTCCGCTTCACGTCCGGGCGAAGCCCCAGCCGGTTCACCAGCCGCGCGTCGATGGAAGGGGTGGCCAGGCCGGTGACGGTGACGAAGAAGAGGTGATCCACGTCCTTGGGCGCCAGGCCGCTCGCGGTGAGCGCGGCCTGCACCGCTCCTTCGCCGAGCGAGGTGGCCTCGCGGATGAAGGCGTCGTTCCGGGCCTCGAAGGTGACCAGCGGCGCGTAGGCGTTCAGCGGGAGGGCGAGATACCGCCCGCCCACCTGCACCGCCCGGTGCAGCTCCTCCAGCCGCTCCACGTTGAAGTGGGCCTTGGACCAGAGGTCTCTGAAGGCGGCGATGAGCGCCTCCTGGTCCGCGTAGTGCGCGGGGAGCCTTCTCGACACGGCGCGGAGGATGGGCGTGCTCATCGGGTTTCCCCGAACAGTGCCCATCCCGGCCGTGCTTCGCCTGAGGAGCGTCGGCGAGCGTTCGCTCACCGACAGCCCATTCGTTCAGCAGCCCGCTACTGCTTGCAGGCGGCGATGCAGGTGCTGCCGCGGCACTCGTTCCCCGGGCCGCAGTGGACGGTGCTGCCGCTGGTGCAGCGCTGGCCCAAGGTGCGGAACGCCGTGCAGCGGTTCGTGGGCTCGAGCGCGTAGCCGGCGTCCGCCTCGCGGATTCCCAGCGTGTTGCAGAAGCCGCCGCTGCACTGGGCGCTTACGCTGCAGAACTCGCCGAGCGCGCGCAGCGGAGCGCAGGTGCGGTTGGGCGGCAGCACCTCGCCGGCGTCAGGGGGGCGGATGCCCGCCACGTTGCAGTAGGTGGAGGTGCAGCTGCCGGAGGTGCCGCAGGGCGCGCCGTCCGCCTTGAGCGGTTCGCACTTGTCGCTGGGCGCCACGTAGAAGCCGCCGTCCGGCTCGCGCACGCCGGTGTTGCAGAAGCCGGTCTCGCAGTCGATCGCCGCGCGCAGCTGGCCGGCGTCGTTGCGGAAGGCGCAGCCCTCGTCCAGCTTCACCGTCTTCTTGCAGGCGTTGGCCGTCACGTCACACGCGAGCGGCGTCTTGCAGCCGCTGGCGGTGGCGCAGGGCTGGTTGAGCGAGCCGATCTCCATGCAGGTGGCCACGCCGGCGTCCCCCACGCAGAAGGCGCTCCAGACGCAGTCGTCGCTGCGGACGCAGGCGCCGTTGAGCGGCTCGTACGGCGCGCAGACGCCGGCCGCCGTCGCGGTGACGCCCTTGCAGTAGGAGCCGAGCACGCAGTCCCCGTCCTCGTTGCAGGGCTTGCCGTTCACCACCGCGAACGAGCTCACGCAGGTGTTGGTGAGCTCGCCGCAGAAGCTGGGGAAGCCGCAGTTGTCGATGTCGAAGTCACAGGCCTCGTCCAGCTTCTTGAGCACCTGGCAGGTGCCGGCGTCGCTCTGGCAGTAGCTCCCGCTCGCGCAGCGCCCGCCCACCTCGCACGGCTGGCCGGTGGCGGGCAGCTGGGTGCAGTTGCCGGCGTCCGCGCGCGCATCGCAGAAGGCGCCGGACACGCAGCCGGTGCCGGCGGGGCACGGCTGGCCGGCGGCGATGAGCTCCTGGCAGGTGCTGGCCGCGCCCACCGCGGTGGCGCAGCGCAGGCCGGCCTCGCAGCGCGCGCCGGTGCAGGGCTCGTCCTTCTTGCGCAGCGGCGCGCAGGTGAAGAAGGCGCCCAGCGAGTCCATGCCGCCGTCGGAGAAGTCGCAGAAGCCGGCGTCCGCCTGGCACTGGGAGCTGGTGCGGCAACGCTCACCGGGCTTGCCCAGGGCGGAGCAGGTGCCGCCGCAGGCGGTGGGGGCCTGGCTGCAGAAGCCGGCGGCGCAGGTGTTGGTGGGGACGTGGAAGGAGGTCAGCCCGAAGTTCTGCGTGGTGCACTGGCTGCCCGGGGTGCCGGCGGCGGTGAAGACGCCCGCGCAGGCCTGGGGATAGCTGGTGCTGAAGAAGGGCGCGCCGAAGGCCGGGTTGCAGGCCACCAGCGCCTGGGCGTCCAGGCAGGCCGTGGCCGCCGCGGCGTTGAAGGTGAGCAGACCCTCTTTGAGCGCGCCGTTCAGGTAGGTCTGGCTGCAGCCCGCCTTCTCGGCCTTGAGGCAGTCCTCCCGCAGCGTCGGCTCCTGCAGCTTGCAGGCGATGGCCGCGTCGCAGCGCTTGGCGGCGAGCTGATCGCACCACTCGGCCCACAGCTGCCCGCCGTCCGCGTCCCCCGGGGTTCCACCGTCCACCCCGTTCGACCCGGGACAGGCCACCAGCACCAACGCGCACGGCAACAGCCACCGGAGGGAGAGCATCCGCCCGCCTTACCACGGGGCCTTTCGAAAACCCCCACCTCCACCGACTTTTCCCTCGGGCGTAACGCCGTTGCCGCCCCGGACGTGTCT
>JBGATB010000033.1:54352-104251 GCA_044229415.1 Myxococcaceae bacterium
ATGGACGAAACGGTGGACGTGGCGGTGGTGGGCGGCGGGCTGGGAGGGCTGTGCTGCGCGGCGCTGCTGGGCCGCGCGGGGCGCAAGGTGACGCTGCTGGACGAAGGCAGCACGCTGGGCGGCCGCGCGCGCAGCACCCAGAAGCAGGGCTTCTGGTTCAACCTGGGGGCGCACGCGCTCTACCGGGGCGGGCCGGCGCGGGAGGTCCTGGACGGCCTGGGCGTGGAGTACTCGGGCCACCTCCCCACGGCGGCGCACAACCTGGCGCAAGACGGCGGGCGGCTGCACACCCTGCCCCGCTCGCTGGGGACGATGCTGAGCTCCTCGCTCTTGCCCGCGGGCGC
Organism: Myxococcaceae bacterium; assembly: GCA_044229415.1. Lineage (GTDB taxonomy): Bacteria > Myxococcota > Myxococcia > Myxococcales > Myxococcaceae > JBGATB01. The sequence goes on from JBGATB010000033.1 coordinate 54,697, forward strand.
CAAGCTGGAGCTGGCGCGGCTGTTGGTGGCGCTGCCCCGGCTGGAGACCCGGTCCCTGGACGCCGTGCCACTCGCCGCCTGGGTGGAGGGGCGGCTGCGCAGCCCCGGCGCGCGAAAGCTGGCGCTGGCGCTCTTCCGCGTCGCCACCTACGTGGGCGATGCGGAGCGGTGCTCGGCGGGCGCGGCGCTGCGGCAGCTGGCGCTGGCGGCGCGCCACAACGTGCTCTACCTGGACGGCGGCTGGCAGCCTCTGGTGGACGGCGCGGCGGCCGCGGCCACCGAGGCGGGGGTGGCGCTGCTCGAGCGCGCGAAGGTGGAGGCGCTGACGCGGGAGGAGCGCGGCTTCAGCCTGGCCATCAGCGGTGGGCGGCGGCTGCGCGCCGCGGCGGTCGTCCTCGCGGTGCCGCCCGCGGACGCGGCGCGGCTGGCCGGCGTCCCCGCGCTGAGCGACGAGGTGCGCGCGCTCGCCCCGGCGCGGGTGGCGTGCCTGGACGTGGCGTTGAGCGCCCTGCCCAACCCCCGGGCCAACTTCGTGCTCGGGGTGGACCGGCCCACCTACTTCTCGGTGGCCTCGGCGAGCGCGGCGCTCGCGCCCCAGGGCGGCGCGCTCGTGCACCTGATGAAGTACCTGGGGCCGCTGGCGCCGGACGCGGCGAGAGATCAACCCGAGCTGGAGGCGCAGCTGGACCTCCTCCAGCCCGGGTGGCGGGAGAAGGTGGTGCACCACCGCTTCCTGCCCAACCTCATCGCCAGCAATGCGACTCCAGAGGCCGCGCGGGGCGGACGGCGCCCGGAGGTGGCCGCGGCGCCGGGGCTCTACCTGGTGGGCGACTGGGTGGGCGAGGAAGGCCACCTGCTGGACGCGTCCCTGGCGAGCGCGCGCGAGGTGGCGCGCCGACTCACGTGGCAAGGCGCTCTGCGGAGGGCAGGATAGGGGCCGCCATGACGCCCGAGCCCGCCGAGGCGCTCTCACGCGCCTTCCAGGAGCACCGCGCCGCGCTCTGGAACCTCTGCTACCGGATGACCGGGACGGCCGCGGACGCGGACGACCTGGTGCAGGAGACCTTCAGCCGCACGCTCGCGCACCCGCCGCCGCGCGCGGAGGGCTCGCTGCGACCGTGGCTCTTGCGGGTGGCGGTGAACCTGGCCAAGGACGCGCTCCGGCAGCGGCAGCGGCGCGGGTACACCGGCCCGTGGCTCCCCTCCCCGCTCGACACGCCGGAGCCCGCCTCGCCCGAGCGTCCGCCGGACGCGCGGTACGACCTCGCCGAGAGCGCCACCTTCGCCTTCCTGCTCGCGCTCGAGCGGCTCACGCCGGTGCAGCGCGCGGTGCTCGTGCTGCGGGACGTGTTCGACTACTCGGCCGAGGAGACGGCGCAGGCGCTCACCACCACCCCCGGCGCCATCCGCGTCACCCACCACCGGGCGCGCAAGGCGATGGAGGGCTACGACCGGCGCCGGGTCCAGCCCACGGCCGCGCTGCAGGAGCGCACGCTGCAGGCGCTCCAGCGCCTGATGACCGCGGTGATGGAGGAGGACGCCCAGGCGGTGGAGGCGCTGCTCGCCGCGGACGTCAGGCTCGCCTCCGACGGCGGCGGGGAGTACTTCGCCGCGCTCAACCTGGTGGACGGGGCGCAGAAGGTGCAGCGCTTCCTCGTCTCGCTGCGGAAGAAGGCGCCGCCGGACACCTGGCCTTCGCTGCGGACGCTCAACGGGCTGCCCGCGGTGGACGTGCTGCAGACCCCGCTCCACCCCAAGCTCGCCCCGCGCTTCGTGATGCAGTGCGAGCTGGACGAGACCGGGCTGATCCGCGCGCTCTACATCCAGCTCGCGCCCTCGAAGCTGAAGGCGCTGCCGCCCCCGGCGGCCTGACGCCCGGGCGCTCGCATCCGCGGGCGCCCCTGCCCGCCCCTGCATGCGCACCTTGCGAGTCAAGGGGTGCCACATGGAAATGGACGAGCTGCCGTTGATTGAGCCCGGCTGGGTGGCGTTCGACGATGCCTCACCGCTGCTCACCGACCCGCGCAGGCGCGAGCGGATCACCTCGGAGCCGCAGCCGCGCGGCGACGCGGACGAGCGGTTCCCGGACGTGGACTGGCTGCGCACGGAGCTGCTGGGGGAGGGCCACGTCCCCGAGAGCTACCAATGGACGAGCCAACCCAAGCAGGCGCAGGACGAGCAGGAAGGAGAGTGGCCTTAGATGAGAGCGCTCTTGATTGCAGCAGGGCTGCTGTTGCTGCTGGTGGGCTGCGACTACGACCCGAAGACGCGCAGCAAGCACGTCTCGCTCGCGGCGCCCAAGCCGGGTCAGGTGACCGCGCTGGGGCGGGTGTACGACCAGCTGGGCAGCGGCCCTTCCGGGGAGCTGGTGGTCCAGGCCACGGTCGGCCGCGTGGGCGGCGGGGGCTTCGAGCTCAAGAATGCGCCCCCGGGCGCGAACTTCCTGAGGACGGACGCGCAGACTCGGGTGGTCGGTGCCCAGGCGCTCGAGCCCGGGATGGAGGTGCGCGCCACCTATGACGTCCAGGGCTTCGACGCGAAGGCCACGAACGTGGAGGTGGTCCGCGGGCAGGCGGCCGGCCGCCCCTAGCGGCCAAGGCTCCCCGCGCTGTCGACCGGTGACCAGATTGGGCCGGGAACGACGATGAGGAGGAGTCATGGTGCGTGGATTCTTGAGTGCAGGAGTGCTCGCGGCAGGGCTTCTGGCGGTGCCAGCGTTCGCGGATGATCCGCGAGAGGGACCGGCGGAGCGTGCGGGGGAGCAGGTGGACAAGGCGGGGCACGAGGCGAAGCAGGAGGCGCAGCAGTCGGCGAGCGCGGTGGACAACTGGGCCTCGGACACGAAGGAGCGGTTCAGGGAGAGCAAGCGGGAGCTCAAGGAGACGACAGGGCTGAACACCCTGCGGGTCCAGGGGACGGCGGGCGTCGCGGCCTTCACGGGCGGGCTCGGCGGGCTGACCGGCACCGGCCCCATCTACGGCGTCAGCGCGGGCGGGTCGTGGTCGGACATCATCGGCTTCGAGGGCGGGTACGAAGGCTCGCGCACGCCGCTGGACTCGGCGGTCAGCCCGGTGGGCGGGGCGCTGTGGCGGCATGACCTGTTCGCCCTGGCCAAGGCGGGGCTCCCGCTGGGCATCTTCCGGCCGTTCGTGGGGGCGGGCCTGGGCGTGAGCTACATCAACGCCAACGACGAGGCGGACGGCCCCTACCAGAACGACTTCCTGGGGGAGATCCCGCTGGCCCTGGGCCTGGAGGTCAACCGGGGGGCGCTCACCGCGGGCCTGCGAGGCACCTACCGCGTGATGTTCTTCGACGAGTTCGCCAAGCCCGCCGCGGGCGGGCAGGAGCCGGGCGGCGGCCTGATGAGCGGCGAGCTCACCGTGGGCGCGCGCTTCTAGCGGCTTCTGCTAGAAGCCCTCGCCGCGAGGTACACCGTGTCGAGGGAGTTCAGTCACAGGTTCGACGGGGCCGAGGCGCTGGACGGGTTGCTGTCGCTGTGTGGTTGCCCGCTCCAGACGCCCCAGGTCCTCGAGCAGATGCAGGCAGCGCAGCGGGACGGGATGGAGGCCCACGCCTTCATCCCGACGCTGTTCGACGGGGAGCCCCGCTTCCCGGATCCCTCCTACGCCAGGCAGCTCTTCGAGAACCTGCTGGGGCTCTGGGACCTGGTGGCCGGCGGCGGACCGCTGCGCCTCACGGCCAAGCCGGTCCGCAAGCCGAAGGAGAAGCCGCCGGCGCCGGTGCGGCCGCCGCCCTTCTCCGGGGAGCCCGCCGCGGACTACGTGGAGGCCGCCTGGCGTTACCTGGAGGACATCGACGAGCGCGAGCGGCGCAAGCTGTCCGACGCGTTCGAGAACCGGCAGGACGCGCTCCTGGGCTTCCTTGACGAGCGCGGGCTGTCCGACGATGGTTACGCCTGCGCCCGGCACCTCCTCTTCGAGCTGTTCGCGATGATCGAGCTGGGCTGGCCTCCGGGAGTCGCGAGCGTCGCCCTCGGTGACCTGTTGGGAAGCGGGGACGTGCAGCCCCCGGCAGCGCTCGCGGCCTATGCGAACGAGGTCTTGTTCGAGGCCGAGCACGACGAGGAGCAGCCGCTCCGCGCCGACGAGCTGGCGCGGGTGCAGGACGCGGTGAACCGGGGCCTTGCGGCCCTGTGGAAGGCGCGCCGCGCGTGAGGGCGCATGGCGCAGAGGCGATGAAGCACATGGCGAAAGACAAAGACGACGAAGGCGGCGGGTTCTCCGGCAAGCGCAACAAGAGCTGGCGGGAGATTGACGCGGGCCGTGGCAAGGGCAGCAAGTACCACTCGCGGCAGGACGACCCGAAGCAGCAGCGGATCGAGCGCAGCGCCAGCTACGAGAAGTACAAGCAGGCCGCGGACTCGCTCTTCACCGGCGGGGAGCTTCCGGAGGGCCTGGCCAAGACGTTCGACCCCGAGGGGAAACGCAAGGCCCAGAAGGAAGCGATGATGAAGCTGCGCGAGGCACCCGACCGCAAGGCCTGGGTGCAGGGCGTGGTGGACTATCTGGAGAAGTACCCGGAGCTGCCAGAGGACCCGTACTTCCTGGACTCGCTGCTGGACCACCCACGCGAGCGGATCGTCGACAAGTCCCTGGCGAAGCTGGAGGCGCTGCATGAAGCCGGGACGCTGAAGGCGAAGCTGCCCAAGAGCCTGGACGAGCGGCTCAAGTCCATTGAGCTGACGTCGATGGATCCCGAGATGCAGACCCGCGCCAAGCAGCTGCGCGAGAAGATCCGGTAGCGCAGGGCCATAGATCCTCCGCCCGATCCGGCCCCCCCGGTCACCCCGAGAGGCTGTGAGCCTATCGAGGCCGTGGTCCACACCGTTCACCCCGAGCGTAGTGAGGCCGCCGCCCGTTGGGCGGATCAATCAGGGCAAGAAACGTGAGCCGTCCGCTCAGCCCGAGCGAAGTCGAGGGCCCCACGAGCGAGAGTCCCTACGATCGGCGGGCCCTCGACTTCGCTCGGGCTGAGCGGGGCGCGGCAAGTTTCAGGTCAGTGAGTCCGCCGCCCGTCGGGCGGATCAATCAAGGCAAGAAACGGAAGCCAGCCCGAGCGAAGTCGAGGGCCCCACGAGCGAGAGTCCACGATCGGCGGGCCCTCGACTTCGCTCGGGCTGAGCGGGGCGCGGCAAGTTTCAGGTCAGCGCCGCAGGCGCGTAGTCGAGGGCGCCACAGAACTCGAAGCAGTCTCTTCGGTGATCACGATCTCGGTGCCGCCCCTCGACTACGGACCTTCGGTCCTACGCTCGGGGTGAACGGGAGGGGTCCCGAGAAAGAATCACAGCCTCTCGGGGTGAACGGGGGAGCGACGCGCCCGAAAGGTTCACAGCCTCTCGGGGTGAACGGGGGAGCTACGACCTCGATAGGCTCACAGCCGCTCGTGGTGAACGGGGGGCTCATGGCTCCTGCGACTGCGTGCGCTTCACCCGCGTGAGCCCCTGGCGGCAGACCTCGTCGCCCGCCTCCGCGTCCAAGCACGCGCCGTAGCCATCCGCGGCCAGCGCCAGCTCCCCGAGCTGCTCGTGCGCCACGCCGAGCAGCTGCTGCGCGAGCGCGTAGCCCGGGGTGAGCGCCACGGCCTGATCCAGGTAGCGCAGCGCCTCGCGGGGGCGGTTGGCGAGCACCTCCAGGTGGCCGAGCTGGCACCAGGGCTCGGCGAGCTCTGGGTGGGTGACGGTCATGGACAGCAGCACGGCGCGGGCGGCGTCCTTCTGCCCCTTCGCCCAGAGCACCTCGAAGAGGTTGTGCTGCGCCTGCGCGTAGGCCGGATCCACGCGCAGCGCCGCGCGGCAGCTCCACTCGGCCTTCGTCAGGTTGCGCTCCTCCACCAGGTAGATCGCGCAGAGCGTGGAGAGCGCCTGCAGCTGATCCGGGTTCACCCGCAGCGCCTCGCGGAGCGCGTCCTTGGCGCCGCGCACGTCCTTGCGGTCGTACCGCAGCAGCCCCAGGTTCACCCAGGCCTCGCCGTTGTTCGGGCTGTACTCGAGCGCCTTCTGGCACGCCGCCTCCGCGCGCTCCGCGTCTCCTTGGGCGCGCAGCGCCACGCAGTCGCCGTTGAGCTGGCGGGAGCTGTCACTCACCGGCGGCAGCGTCAGACACGCCGGCAGCGCCGCCGCGAGGACGAAGAGTCGTAGCGTTCTCATCTCCTCTCGCTTTTCGAGAGCGGCGCGGAGGAAGTTGCGCACCTGCGGGGCAACTGTGCGCGCGGACCCACCCACGAGCGCGGTCTGAAAGGCGCACAGCCGCGACAGGTGCCCCTAGACTCTCGCGCATGGCTCCTCGGCTCCGCGCGGTCCACGCGCTCGCGGGATGGGTGTGGCTGTCCTCTCTGTCCGCCTTCGCCCAGGACGCGGGCGTGCCGCAGGAGCTCCCTGCGCCAGCCGCAGCGCCTGCACCAACGCCAGCGCCGGAGCCGCAGGCCGCGCCGCCGAGCGCGGACGCGCCGCCCGCCACGGACGTGAGCGAGGTCTCCCTGGACGAGCTGCTCAACACCGAGCTGGCGGTGGCCTCGCGCAAGTTGCTCACGCCGCGCGAGTCGCCGGGGATCGTCAGCGTGGTCACCCGCGAGGAGCTGATGGCGGCGGGCGCCCGAGACCTCGTGGACGTGCTCCACCAGGTCCAGGGCTTCTCCTTCGGGGTGGACGTCTCCGGCGTGGTGGGCGTGGGCTTCCGCGGCGTCTGGGGCCACGAGGGCAAGGTGCTCTTGCTGGTGGACGGCCTGGAGATGAACGAGCCGCTCTACTCCACCACCCAGTTCGGCCACGAGCTGCCGGTGGACCAGATTGAACGGGTGGAGATCATCCGCGGCCCGGGCTCGGCGGTGTACGGCGGGTTCGCGGAGCTGGCGGTGATCAACGTGATCACCCGCGGCGCGGGGCTCAAGGGCGTCTACGTGGGCGGCACCGCGGGCGTCACGCCGGCGGCCTTCGCGGAGAAGAAGCTCTCCTTCCAGGTGGGCCACACCCTGCTGGGGCAGGACGGGCTGAAGCTCTCCCTCTCCGGCGCGCTCGGCGAGGGGCTGCGCTCGGACGGCAAGTTCACGGACCTCGGGGGCTCCGCGTACGAGCTGGCCACCGAGTCCCGCATGGACTCGCGCTACCTGAACCTCGCCGCGCAGTGGCGCGGCCTGCGCGCGCGGGTGCTGGTGCACCAGCTGGGGCTGGACACCCGGGACGGGTACGACGCCGTGCTCGCGGCCACCGCCCACCAGCGCTTCAACAGCTTCCTCGCCGAGGTGGCCTGGGACGCGGTGCCGGTGGAGGGGCTGGTGGTGACCCCGCGGCTGACCTGGAAGCGGCAGACGCCCTGGGGGGTGGAGGACAAGGGCTCGGACCTCTTCTACGCCAAGACGGTGGACCGGCTGGTGGCGGGCCTCTCCGCCTCGTACGACATCCTCAGCAACCTCAACGTGCAGGCGGGCGTGGAGGCCACGTTCGATCAAGCGCGCCTGGATGACCTGGAGCTCGCCGGCTCCCAGACGCTCTTCAACGCGGTGACGGACGAGGACGGGAACGTCACCGGCGAGCCGACCGTGGCCTACCGGAACCTGGCGCTCTACGCGCAGGTGCTCTTCCCCAACCCCATCGTCAACGTCACCGCCGGCGTCCGCTACGAGCTGCACAGCGTGTTCGGCCCTTCCTTCGTGCCGCGGGTGGGGCTCACCAAGGTGCTCGGGCGCTTCCACTTCAAGCTGCTCTACGCCAACGCCTTCCGCGCCCCGGGCGTGGAGAACATCAGCCTGGGGACCAACGTCACGCCCGAGCGGACCAGCGTGCTGGAGGGCGAGCTCGGGGTGCAGCTGACCGACAACCTCTACGCCGCGGTCAACGCGTTCGACCTCACGCTCGCGGACCCCATCGTCTACGCGTACGACCCGGCCACCGACAGCGAGAGCTACCGCAACTTCACCCGGACCGGCTCGCGCGGGCTGGAGGCGGAGGTGCGGGCGCGCTACCGCGCCGGCTCGCTGCGCCTGTCGTACTCGTTCTACTCGCCGGGCGGGAAGAACACGGTGGACTCCTACGAGGTGCCCGGCCACCCGGAGGCGCTGCTCGGCTTCGCCGCCCACAAGCTCACCGCCCAGGGCAGCCTCACGGTGATCGAGGACCTCGCCATCACCCCCACGCTGGTCTTCCTGAGCAGCCGCTACGGGGTGACCGGGCTGGACGCGGACGGCGCCTACGTGGTGACGGACCTGGGCCCCGCGGTGCTCCTGGACCTCTACGTCCAGAAGACCAACCTCTTCGGCCAGCGCGGGCTGGAGGCGGGGATCGGCATCCACAACCTCACCCGGACCGACTTCCGCGTGGTCCAGCCCTACGCCAGCGGCCACCTCCCGCTGCCCATGCTCCCGCTGGAGATCATGCTGCGCGTGGGGCTGACCCACGACTTCGGCAGCTGACGCCTCAGCGTTCCTTCTGGCGCTTGGCGAGCCAGCCGTTGAGGAAGACGAGCTTCGGCGTCTGCGCCACCGGCGCGAGCGCGCGGCTGGCCTCCTCGGCCATGGCGAGCGCCGGCCCCCGCTGCGCCCCCAGCTCGTAGCGGGCGTAGGCCACCCAGTAGCGGGTGAGCGCGCGCTGCTCGGGGTTGTGGGACCCTTCTCCCAGGGTGGCCAGCGCCTTCTCGAAGTAGGGCGCCGCCTCCTTGATCCCCTTGAGGCGGAAGAGCGCCTCCCCCACCGCCAGCTGCTCGCGCGCAGTGTCGCTGTGGGTGGGCCCCACCGCCTTCTCGTAGATGGCGAGCGCGCGCTGGTGCTCGGCCAGCGAGCCGGCCACGTCTGCGCGGGCGGCGAGCACCGAGGCGACCATCCGGTGCGCGTGGGCCGCGCTCGGGTGCTCCGGCCCCAGCTTCCGCTCGATGATCCCCAGCGCCCGCCGGCAGGTGGCGAGCGAGGCGTCGTCCGCGCGCGAGGAGCAGACGTTGAGCAGGAAGAACGCGAAGGAGGGGTGCTCGGGCCCCAGCGCCTTCTCCTGCACCTCCACCGCGCGCCGGTAGTAGGCCTCCGCCTGGGCATCGTGCCCCTGGATGTTGTGGAGCGCGCCCAGGTTGTTGAGGTCCACCGCGATGTCCGGGTGGTAGGGCCCCACCGCGCGCTCGTCGATCGCCAAGGCGCGCAGGTAGAGCCGCTCCGCCTCCTCGTACTTCCCCGAGCGCTTGAGGATGATCGCCAGGTCCGAGAGGCTCGCGGCCACCGTGGGGTGCTCCTCCCCCAGCAGCTTGCGCCGCAGCGCCAGCACCCGGTCCTGCACCCGCTGGGCCTCATCCAGCTGGTCCGCCTCCATCAGGGCCACGCCCAGCTCATAGGCGTAGTCCGCCACGGTGAGGTCGTCCGGCCCGAGCGCGCGCTCGGCCTGGGTGGCCGCCTCGCGCAGCGCCGCCACCGCCTGCTCCACCTTGCCGCCCTCGCGCGCCAGCCTTCCTTCCGCGAAGCGCAGCCGCGCCCGCATCAGCTCGTGGCCGGGCCCCAGCCGATCCACCGCGCCGCGCGCCAGCGTCAGCCACGCCTGCGCGTCCTCCATCCGGTTCTGCAGCGCCAGCGCGTCCACCATCTCCAGCCGCGCCTGGGCGCTCGCCTCGTCCAGCCGCGCCCCCTCCGCCGCCGCGGCGGCCTCGAGCAGCCGGGCCTGGGCCCCGGGGTAGTCCGCCAGCTGCACCCGCAGCTCCCCCTCCACCTCCAGCGCGCGCGCGAGCAGCGGCGCCCAGCCGGTGAGCCGCGCGTCGGCCACCGCCTTCTCCGCCAGCGCGAGCCCCTCCTTGTATTGCCCCGCCCAGCGGCGAGCGCGGGCGTCCTCCACCTGCGCCTCGCCCGCCTCCACCGCGGCGTGCAGCGCCACCGGCGGGGCGCGGCCGCCGGCCCGCCCCAGCGCCTCGAGGTCCCCGCACGCCTCCACCGGCGGCAGCGCGGCGGCGGCCACCCGCGCGTTCTGCGCCACCTGCGCGTCCGCCTGGCCGAAGACGCGCGAGAGCGCCCCCAGCGCCTTGAGCGCGCCGTCCAGGCACTCCATCCGCAGGGCCAGCTGGGCCTCGGTCTGCTCCCCGCGCAGCCGCGTGGCCTCGCAGGCGTCCTGGTGCATCGCCACCCAGTCCGCCGCGTAGCGGTTGAGCAGGGACTGCGCGCTCTGGCTGGCGGCCTCGCCGTACGCCTTGCCGGTGGCCAGGAAGGCGCGGTGCAGCTGCGCGCGGGCCTCGTCGTTCCAGACGCGGGCGATCTGCCGGGGGCCGCCCTGGCACAGCTGCGCCCGCTGCGCGCGCACCTCCCTCACCCCGAGCCCGCCCACCACCAGGAGCCCCGCCGCCACCCCCGCCGCCACCAGCGCCCGCCGCCGCCGGGGGCGGGTGCGCAGCGCGGAGAGCAGCGCGTTCATGGTGGGGTAGCGGGAGGAGGGCGTGCCGGAGAGGCCCTTCACCAGCACCCGCCGCAGCCAGCCGGGGACGGCGGCGCCCTCTGGCGGGGGGGCCACCTGCCCGAGGTTGGCGGCGCGGGCCAAGGCCACCACGTTCTCGCCGGCGAAGGGGCGGGCGCCGTAGAGCGCCTCGTAGAGCGAGACGCAGAAGGCGAACTGATCGCTCCGGGTGTCCGGCCGCCCGTAGAGCAGCTCGGGCGCCATGTACGCGGGGGTGCCCAGCAGCGTGCCGGTCACGGTGAGCGGGTGGTCCAGCGAGAGCGGCCGGTCCGGGGTCAGCTCGGGGGGCACCGGCAGCGCCAGGCGCGGCGGGCGGGGTGAAGGGGTGAGGGAGGGCTCGTCGTCACTCACCAGCGCGGCCAGCCCGAAGTCCGTCACCCGCACGCGCCCGTCCGGGCTCACCAGCACGTTGTCCGGCTTGAAGTCCCGGTGGACGAGTCCGGCCGCGTGGGCCGCGGCGAGCCCTTCGCCCGCGCGCAGGAACAGCTCCAGCACCTCTCGCCAGTGGCGGCGGGTGCGCAGCCACTCGCGGAGGCTGCCGCCCTCCACGAACTCCAGCGCCACGAAGACCTGCTCCTGCGCGCCGGCGCCGAAGGTCCCCACGTCGTAGATGGGGAGCACGTGCGGGTGGGAGAGGCGGGCCATGGCCTGGGCCTCGCGCATCAGCCGCAGCTTGAGCTCCTCCACGCTCACCTTGCGGCGCTCGTCCGCGTGCATCAGCTTGAGCGCCACCTTGCGGTCCAGCTGTGGATCGTACGCGGAGTAGACGACGCCCATCCCGCCGGCCCCCACCGGCCCCAGCACCACGTAGCGCCCCACCAGCGAGCCCTTCTCCAGGAAGGCGCCGTCCGGCCGCAGGAAGGGCGTTGCGTCATCGTCCGCGCGGGGGCTCAGGTGCGTGGGGGCCAGCTCCAGCGGCGGCGGCGTGGCCGAGGCCACCAGCCGGGCCACCACCACCCGACACCCGTCACAAGTGGCGAGGTGCTCGGTGACGGCCTCGCGGGCGGGCGAGGCGAGCAGCCCGAGCGCGAGCTCGCTGAGCGCATTTTCGTCCGGGCAGGCCATGGTCCCCCGCTCGTATCCGAAGCTTCGTGTCTGGAGAAACAGACAGCTGGAGCACCGACGGTCCACCTGTGCACCGCTGATGCAACACCGACCGCGCGAGGCAGCGTAATCCCCCAGCTTTCGCGGAGTCACCTGGGGGAATGGTTCGTGCAGCCCGCCCCACCGTGGAACTGGGAAGCGTGCTCGCCGCGGTCCTGCTCGCCGTCTCGGGCGCGAGCCCGGAGCTGAGCGAAGGCCGAGAGCTGTACCGCGCCATGCGCTACCGCCTGGCGGAGGAGCCGCTGCGCGCGGCGGCCGCGCGGCCGGAGAACAGCCGGGCGGAGCGGTACGAGGCGCACGACCTGCTGGCCCGCGCGCTCGCCGCGCAGGGAAAGCTGGAGGAGGCGGAGGCCGTCTGGGGCGAGCTGTTGGCGAAGGATCCCAACGCCCCCCCGCCGGACAAGGTGGCACCCAAAATCTCCGAGGCCTACCGGCGCGCCAAGGTCCGCCTCTACCCGCCAGAGCACGTGGTGCTCGCGCCGCTGGCCACCGGGCCGGACGCGCTGGAGCTGGAGGTGCAGGACCCCTGGGAGGCGGTGGCGGCGCTCACCCTCAAGGAGCTGGACGGCGCGCAGCCCGAGCGGGCGCTGGAGCGCAAGGACGGCCGCGCGCTGCTCGAGCTGCGCAGCGTCCCGCCGGGACGGTACGTGGTGGAGGCGCGCAGCGCGGCCGGCGCGCTGCTGGCGCAGCTGGGCTCCAGTGAGCGGCCGCTCGTGCTGGGCAAGCCGCCGGCCCCGGCGCCGGTGGCCGCGAAGGAGGCCCCGCCGCCCCTGCCGCGCCCTGCCCCGCCGCGAGCCGTGGAGGCCGCGCCGCCTGTGGCGGCGGTGGAGGCGCCGCCGCCGCGCTGGGTGGCGTGGACGTTGGCCGGGCTCGCCGTGCTCGCGGGCGGGGCCGGCGGGGCGCTGGCGGCCTCTTCCAGCTCGGACGCGCTGCGGGCGGTGGACGCCGGCGGGGCGCCGGCGCTGGTGGAGAGCGCCCACCAGAAGGCGCTGGGCGCCAACGTGCTGGTGGGTGGCGCGGTGGTGGCGGGGGTGGGCTCCGGCATCCTCTTCTGGCGGTGGCGGTGATGGCGGGGGGGATGACGGTGGGGCCCTACCGGGTGGGCCGGCGGCTGGGGCTGGGCGGGATGGGGGAGGTGTTCCTCGCCACGCGCTCGGACGAGCCCGCGCCGCAGCCGGTGGCCTTGAAGCTCTTGCTGCCGCACCTGGCCGAGGACCCGGCGGCGGTGCGGATGTTCCTCAACGAGGCGCGGGTGGTGGCGCGGATGAGCCACGGGAACGTGGTCCACATCCTGGACGTGGGTGCGGGGGACGGCCGCTACTACCTGGCGATGGAGCTGGTGCGGGGGGTGGCGCTCTCCGCGTTCATCCGCGCGCTGGCGGAGGCCCGGGTGCTGCTGCCGCCGGAGCTGGTGCTCTACGTCACCCGCGCGCTGTGCGATGGGCTGCACCACGCGCACGAGCAGCGCGGGGAGCGCGGGGAGGACCTTCAAATCGTCCACCGGGACGTCTCCCCGGAGAACGTGCTCGTCTCGGATGAGGGCGGGGTCAAGCTCAACGACTTCGGGATCGCCAAGGCGCGCTACTCCTTCCCGCAGACGCGGCCGGGGCACATCCGCGGCAAGTGCGAGTACCTGGCCCCGGAGCAGGCGCGCGGGGAGGAGGTCGACCGGCGCGCGGACCTCTTTGGCGTGGCGGTGACGGTGGCCCACCTGGCCACGCTCGCCTCCCCGTTCCGGCGCGAGCCGGAGGTGGCCAGCCTCCTGGCGATCGAGCGCGAGCCGTTCCCGGACCTCTCCGCGTCCCGCCCGGATCTCCACCCCAAGCTGGTGGCGGCGCTGGCCCGCGCGGCGCAGAAGGACCCGGCGGCGCGCTTCCCCACCGCGTTGGCCTTGCGGGACGCGCTCCCGGAACCGCCGCCGGGGTGCGCGCAGGCGCTGGGCGAGCTGGTCCGGCAAGTCTGCCGGGTGGCGGTGGAGAGGATCTCTGCCCCCGAGTCCGATGCGCGCGAGCTGCCGTGGACGAGCTCGCGGTCGATGCCGTCCTTCGCGCCGGCGCCGGTGACCGCCCCCCACACCGCGGAGCGGGAGGGCGAGGCCCGGACCCTGGCGCACACGTTGCTTGGGAACCTGCCCCCGCTCACGGAGGCGGCGCCGCTGGCGCCGAAGACCCGCGGGACGCAGGACATGCCCACCGCGGTGCGCCCGCCGGCGCGCTCGCTGCCCGAGCGGGTGGTGGTGCTGCTGGCGCAGGCGGCGATGCTGCTCTCGGTGGGGGTGGCCGGGCCTGCTCCGCTGCCGGACGAGCCGCCGCTCGCCGCGCAGCCGGTGGCGGTGGCGGTGGTGGACCCGGAGGCGGCGCCTGCGCCCGCGGCACAACCGGCCCCGGAGCCGGGGGCGGCCGAGCCCGTTCCGGCGCCGGCGGAGGCCGAATCGCAAACTGCCCTGCTGTTACCCCGTGTCATCACCACGCGCACGGTTGCTCCACTCAAGAAGCACAAGGCGCCTTCCAGTCCATCCCTTCCCAAGGGCAAGAACGGCCTGCTCTCGCTGGACGCACTCCCATGGGCGGAGGTCTTCCTGGACGGACGGAGGATTGGCGAGACCCCCCTGGGCCCCCTGACCCTGCCTCCTGGCGAGGTACGCGTCTTGCTGAGGAGTCCCACGACGAACCGGCAAGTGGTCCGGACCGTCACCGTCCGAAGCGGACGGGAGAGCTTCATCCGCGAGGACCTCCAATGATGATGGCAGAGAGCAGGCAGACCCACGCCAACACCCGCTCCAGCACGCCGCACTCCGAGCCGATCCGGCCGGTCTGCATCGAGGCGGTGGACGGGCCGGCGAAGGGGGCGCAGATCACCCTGCGCGTAGGGACCATGGTGATCGGCAGCAGCGCCGAGTGCGACCTCATCCTCGCGGACCCCAAGGTGAGCCGGCGCCACTGCGGCGCGGAGCTTCTGCCGGGGGCGGTGAGGATCCGCGACCTGCACAGCCGCAACGGGACGCTCTACCTGGGCGCGCGGATAGACGAGGCCCGGGTGCCGATTGGCGGGACCCTGGTGGTGGGGAAGACCACGCTGCGCTTCACCCCGCTGGACCCGGGGCAGCAGCCGGAGAGCGAGCGGAGCGAGCTGCACGGCCTGTTGGGGACGTCCCGGCCGATGCGGCAGCTCTTCAGCGTGCTGGAGCGGCTGGGGCCCACCGAGTCCACGGCGCTCATCCGCGGGGAGACCGGCACCGGCAAGGACGCGGTGGCCAGGGCGCTGCACGCGCTCTCCCCGCGGGCGGACAACAAGTTGATCGTCTTCGACTGCGCGTCGGTGAACCCGAACTTGATCGAGAGCGAGCTGTTCGGCCACGCGCGGGGCGCCTTCACGCACGCCACCACGGACCGGATGGGGGCGCTGGAGTACGCCAGCAACGGGACCATCTTCTTCGACGAGATTGGCGAGCTGTCCATGGACCTCCAGCCCAAGCTCTTGCGGGCGCTGGAGTCGCGCGAGTTCAAGCGGGTGGGCTGCACCCAGACGCGGCGGACGCAGGCGCGGGTGATCGCCGCCACGCACCGGGACCTGGAGGCGGAGGTGAAGGCCGGCCGGTTCCGGGCGGATCTCTACTTCCGCCTGGCGGTGGCGGTGGTGGACGTGCCGCCGCTGCGCAACCGGCCGGAGGACGTCCCGCTCTTGGCCAAGCACTTCGCCAGCAGCTGCCGCGGCGAAGAGGTGCAGCTGGACGCGAGCACGCTGGCCGCCCTGCAGTGCGAGAGCTGGCCGGGGAACGTGCGGGAGCTGCGCAACGCGGTGGAGCGGCTGGTGGCGCTGGGCAAGCTCGGGCGCAGCGCGGCCGCGGCGGCGATCACCGGCACCACCTTCAAGCGGGCGCGCGAGTGGCTGGTGCAGCAGTTCGAGAAGGACTACCTGATGGCGATCGTGGAGCGGCACGGCGGCAACATCTCCGCGGCCGCGCGCGAGTCGGGCCTTTCGCGCTCTCAGTTCTACCGCCTGCTCTGGCAGCACGGGCTGGCGGAGAAGGAGGCGGAGCGGGAGGCGGCGGACAAGGAGGCCACGGGCAGCGGCGAGCCGTAAGGGCCGCGGCCGCGGGTCACGGCACGAGCAGCCACCTGGGCAGCAGCGCCCCCGGCGCGAGCACCAGCCCATCCCGGCTCGGCACACACGACGGGCCCGGCGCCCCTCGCGCGACCTCCACCACCCTCCCGAGCGTCCCCGGGTCTCCCGCCACCACCGGGCTCGTCGACGTCACCTGCAGCGGCTTGGTCCCATCCGCCTCCACCAGGCTCACCGTCAGCCCCGCCGGCGCGAACGGCAGCCGCAGCTTGAAGCGCGTCTGGATGTCCCCCGAGGTCGGCTCCACCCAGGAAGCCTGCTGCGCGATGAAGCTCTGCTTGGGGTTGCCGTAGCCTTCATGCACCTCGCCGTCCGCGAGCGTCACGCCCCACTGCACCATCGCCGCCTTCTCGCACGGCCGGTCCGGCGGAGTGACCCACACCTCCAGATGCGGCGCGAGCTGCCAGGCCTTGGGCCCAGAGGCGGGGGCCTTCACCTCCTTGGTGTTGACCCAGACGTCCACCCACAGCTCGCTGTCACCCACCATCACGGCCTTGAGGTTGGCCGCGCTGGCGATCCGCGCCTTCCCCCGGTGCTCAGCCTTCACCGTGCACTGGCTGCGCACCAGAAGGCGGCGATCCTTCCGCCAGCTCTCCGAGAGCACCTCCGGCGCCAGCTCCACCCGCGGGATGGGCGAGAGCTCGCGCGGCTTCTTCCCGCACACAGGCACGGCGAGCCACTTCGCCGGCTCGAACAGGCGCGCCAGCGAGAGCTTGAAGACCGAGCGCGGCGTGGCGCGGGTCGCCTCCTGCTCCAGCACCAGCCGCTCCGGCTCGAAGGCGGCGTCCAGGTACGGCGGCCCCGGCAGGCCCCGGGTACCCAGCGCGTAGACCGCGCGCGGCGCGCCGTCCACCCCGAGCGCGGCCACCGTGTTCTCGCGCACCGCCAAGAGCCCACGCTGGCCCTGGGGCGGAAAGAGCAGATCCTCGCCATCCAGGCCTTGGCCGTCGCCGGGCAACTCCAGCGCCCGCTTCGCGCCCTTGGGCGGCTTCCACGAGCAGCCCCCCGCCTCGGCGCCGCAGTCCAGCTTGTAGCCGGCGGCGGGGAAGGCGCTGCGCGCGAAGCCGGCGGGACCGAACGTGCCCCCATCCACCTTCGCCACCGGCGCGTTCGCGGGGAGCAGCTCCACGACCGGGAGCACACCTGCGTCCACGCCCGCATCGGGCGCGGCGGCGAGCCAGAGGACGGCGGTTGCGGTGAGGAGTCCCCCCATGGGAGCCCCGAGTTTCTCCGCTCCCGGGCGGAAAGCCAGTCCGCGGCTACTTGTCCAGGATGAACGCGGCCGCGCAGTCCAGCGTCACGGAGAGCCCGGCCACGGCCTTGAGCAGCGCCTCGTAGTGCTCGCGCTCCGCCTGGAGCTGCGCGGCCACGGCGGCGGCGGGCAGCCCCTGGTGGTTGAGCGAGAGCTCCATCCGGCGCAGCGCCGCGTCGCGCTCGGCCTCGATGGACGCCTTCGCCTTCTGGGCGAGCTTGCGCAGCTCCACCTCCGCCGCCAGCGTGGCCGCGGTCACCGCGGGGTCGACGAAGGCCGCCAGCGTGGGGAAGGCGGTGCGCAGCGCGTCTCCCTTGAGCGACTGGCCCTCGTGCTCCAAGAACGGGAGCACGCCCGTCTCCAGGCGAGGCACGCCGTTGGGCCCCTCCACCACCGCCAGGTGCAGGAGCCACCGCTCCACGAAGCGCGAGAGCTGCCGCGAAGGGACGCGCGCCCCGGCCGAGGTGTCCTCCGGCTCCGGCGGCACCACGTGGAAGAGCACCTCCAGCCCGCGCGCGCGCGGGGCGCTGCGCTTCTGGATGAAGCGGGCGCCGTTGCGGCCGTACGGGCCGTCCCGCAGGAAGCCGAAGAGCGCCTCCACCACCGGGTGGCCGGTGGCGAAGTATTCGATCTCCTCCGCCTCCACCGCCGTGTCCCGCCAGAACGTCCCGAGGACCACCTTGTCCTCCTGGAGGTTCAAGCCCGGCAGCGCCTCCACCTTGAGCTCCTTGCCCAAGTGGAAGGCGCACTGGAAGGCCTCCACCTGCTCGTCGGTGTCCACGCCGATGCCGACCTTGCGGGCCAGCTCGGTCACCGTCTCCTCCAGCCGCTCGTCCAGGTCGCGGGCGATCCCCCACAGCCCGTCCTCGAGCGAGCCCACGCCCGGGCCGGCCATCGTCTTGTCGTCGTCCGGCTCCTCCTCTTCCTCCGCCAGCCCCATCCGCCACTCGGCGCGGGTGACCAGCGCCCGCACCGCGCCTTCATCGAAGCTGCGCAGGTCCAGGAGCGGGTCGTACGCGCGCCGCACCGACTCGCGCGCCGCGCGGACCTTGGCCGCCAGCGCGCTCGCGTACGCGTCCCGCTCCGCCGGCGTGGTGAGCGCCAGCTCGGTGAGCTTGGGCTCCACCTCCTCCAGCACCGCGTCCAGGCCGCCCACCGTCTCGCCGAAGACGCCCACCGCGTCCGCCAGCAGGGACAGCACGTAGGAGGCGAGCGTGCCCGGCGGGTCGAAGACGTGGATCTGCACGGGCTGCGTCTGGCCAATCCGGTCCAGCCGGCCGATCCGCTGCTCCATGGTGGCCGGGCTCCACGGCAGGTCGTAGTTCACCAGGTGGTGCGAGAACTGGAAGTTGCGCCCCTCCCCGCCCACCTCGGTGCAGATGAGGACCTTGGGACCATCCGGATCCCGGAAGCGCGCCACCTGCCGGTCCCGCTCCACCAGCGGGAGATCTCCGTGGTAGGCGAGCGCCTCGATCCGGTCCGAGGAGAGCTCCTTGCGCAGGCTCTCCAGCGTGTCCCGCGCCTCGGTGAAGACGAGCACCTTGGCGCCCGGCTCCGCCTGCCAGATGCCGCGCAGCACGGAGAGGAACGCAGCGTACTTGGAGTCCCGCGGGGCGAGCCGCAGCTGGGAGACCAGCGGGGCCAGCGCCTTGGTGCCCTTGAGGGCTTCGAGGAACGCCGCGGGAGAGGACTCCAGCCGGCGGACCAGGTTGGCCAGCGGCGCGCCCTGGAGCGAGCCGTCCTCGCGCAGCTTGGCCAGCGCCGCCTCGCGCGCCTGGGCCTCCCCTTCGGAGAGCGTCACCGGGTGGCGGAGGAGCTTGCGCTCGGAGAAGCCGCCCACCACCGCGCGCCGGTTGCGCACCAGTCGGTCGGAGAGGCTGTAGGTCTCGGCCAGGTGGGCGAGCAGCGCGTCCTTGTCCTTGAGCGCGCGCAGCCGCTCGTCCTTGGGGAAGCGCTTGGGGAGGTCCGGGAGCTTCTTCCCGTCCAGCAGCTGGCGCACCGCCTTGGAGAGCTCCTCCTGGCGCGCCAGCCGCTCCTGGAAGCCTTCGAGGCTGGGGGCGGTGGCGGGGTCGATCAGCGTGAGCAGGCCGCGGTACTCGGCCGGGTCCAGCTGCATGGGCGTGGCGGTGAGCAGCAGCAAGCCCCAGCTGTTGGCGGCGAGCGCGCTGGCGGCCTCGAAGGCCCGCTCCCCCTTCAGGTGGTGGGCCTCGTCCATGATCACCAGGTCCCAGTACGCGCCGGGCGCGCCAGCCTGCGCGCGGTGCTCCTCGCCGCGCGAGAGCAGCTCCAGCGAGGTGACCACCTTGTCGAACCGCTCCCAGGGCGAGACGTCCGGCCGCTCCTTGAGGGAGGACTCGTACCGGTCCCCGTCCATCAGCGTGAAGAGCTGGTTGAACTTGTGGAAGAGCTCGGCGAGCCACTGCACCGTGAGGTGGCTGGGTGCCACCACCAGCACGCGCTTGGCCAGCCCGGAGAGGCGCAGAGCGGAGAAGATCATCCCCGCTTCGATGGTCTTGCCCAGGCCCACCTCGTCCGCGAGGACGAAGCGCGGGCGGCGCGAGGAGAGCACCCGTTGCACCACGCCGGCCTGGTGCGGCTTCACCATCACCCGGCTGGCGAGCAGCGCGCCCAGCGCGTCGCAGCGGCGCTCATCGTCCAGCTTCAGGGCCTGGCGGCGCAGGAGGAAGCTCTGCGCGTCCCCCACCCGCGCCTCGCGCAGCATGGTCAGCGCGTCCGGCTTGGGGGGCAGCGCGCGCAGCTCGGACTCGGGCCACTCGTCGTCCTCGGCGGTGGAGCCCTCCAGCTTCACCACGTAGCGCCGCAGGCCCCGCCCGCCCTCCACCTCGGCCACGATCACGCCCGTCTGCCCCTTGGACGTGCGCACGGCGTCCCCCACCTGGAGCGGGTGGGCGACGAGGGCCCCCTGCTTGGTGGAGACCAGCACCGGCCCGCCCTCCCGGGCGGGGAAGGCGACCTGGGCCTTGGCGCCGGCGTCCTCGAACGAGACCAGGTGCCCCGTCCCCCACTCCAGCTGGGGGAGGTAGCGGACCTTCATGCCCACCACGAGCTTCGACATGGGGCCCCTCTAGTCACAAGCGGGGTGGGAGGAAAGGGGCAACGCGCGTCCTGGTTGTTCGGTGATAAGGATGGGGCTTCCTTCGCCCCGCACTGATGACCACAGCCGGCAAGTACACCATCCTCCGCAAGATCGCCGACGGCGGCATGGCGGAGATCTTCCTGGCCCAGCTGGCCGGGGCGAAGGGCTTCCAGAAGCTCGTGGTGCTCAAGCGGATCCGCGCGGACTTCTACCCGGACTCCAACAGCCGCAACATGCTGGTGGACGAGGCCCACGTGGCGATGAGCCTCAACCACGGGAACATCGTCCACGTGCTGGACCTGGGGGAGACCAAGGGCAGCTACTTCCTGGCGATGGAGCTGGTGGAGGGCTGGAGCGTGGCGCAGCTGGTGCGCCGCTCGCGGGACGCCAAGCTGGAGCTGCCGCCGGAGGTCGCGCTCTTCATCATCGCCCAGACGTGCCGGGCGCTCGCCTACGCCCACAAGATGCGCCGGGACGGCGAGGCCATGGGGATCGTCCACCGGGACATCAGCCCGCAGAACATCCTGGTGTCCGAGCACGGCGAGGTGAAGCTCACCGACTTCGGCATCGCCAAGGTGCGCAACCGCACGGAGATGACGGCGGCCGGGGTGGTGAAGGGGAAGATCGCCTTCATGTCCCCCGAGCAGGCGCAGGGGGCGAAGCTGGACGCCCGGAGCGACCTCTTCTCCCTGGGCACGGTCCTCTACGTGCTGGCCACGGACAAGCTGCCCTTCGCCGCGGCCACGGATCTCGAGTCCATGGTGCGGATCCAGGCGGCCGAGTTCCCCGCCCCCACCAAGTACAAGCCGAAGCTGAAGCCGGAGCTGGTGAAGCTGATCTTGAAGGCGATGCGGCTGCGGCCGCAGGACCGCTTCCAGAGCGCCGAGGAGATGCTGCTCGAGGTCGAGAAGGTCATGCGCACGGCCTACAAGCCGGCGGGCCAGACCGAGCTCAAGCAGTGGCTGGACGAGCTGTACGCCAAGGACCGGGTGCCGCCCATCCACCGGGACCCGGCCAACGAGAAGACCACCAAGGACTCGGGCTCGGACTGGGCCGAGGTGAACGAGTCGGCGATCATCCCGCCCACCCTGCCGCCGATGAAGGCGGGCAAGGACGCCACGCCGGCGCTCTCCGCGCTGCCGCCGATGCCGCTGCCGCCCTCGGCGAAGGACGCGCGCAAGCCGCGGCGCCGCTGGCCGATGGCGGTCTCCTTCGTGGTGATCCTCGCGGGCGCGTGGTGGACGCTGGGCCGGCTCTCCAAGCCGGCGACGAAGCCGGTGGAGCCGCCGGCGAAGACCGATCGGCCGCTGACGGAGAAGCCGCCCACGGTGGCGCCGGCCAAGCCGCCGCCGGAGATCTCCCTGGTGGAGACCAACGTGGTCGCCGGCGCGGACGCGGGCGCGGAGGAGGAGGCGGCGCTGCTCCCGGACGGCGGCGCCACCGAGCGCACCACCGGCGAGGTGGCGGACGACGAGCAGGAGCGCAAGCTGTTGCGCGCGGCGGTCTCCGACCCGTCCAACACCATCGTCGGCGCGGAGCCGGACGCGGGCAGCAAGGTGGCGCAGGCGCCGCCCGCGGAGAAGCCGCCCGAGAACAAGGGCGAGCAGAAGAGCCAGACCCAGGCGGAGCGGCCGGACACCGTCTACGTGCTGGTGCACAGCAACCCGGTGGGCGCGGTGGTGAGCGTGGGCGACCGCGTGTTCGGCCAGACGCCCATCCTGATGCGCTTCCGGACGGGGATTCTCTTCGAGCTGACCTTCGTGAAGAGCGGCTACGTGACCACGAAGAAGCTCTACGAGGTGAAGCCGCGCCAGGGGCAGAAGATCACGGCCGTGCTGCCCAAGGCCGGCTCGCGAGGGAACACGCCCAGGCCCAAGCGCTGAGCGAGACCGTTGGGCGGATGAAGCAGGACGCGGAGGGCCCGTAGGAGCAGAGTGACTTCAGGGTCGCGTGGCCAGAGCACGCATGCCCCCCGCGGCGCGGCGCTCCCACCGCGTTGGGTTGCACTGCCACGATGCACGGGAGCGGGCGAACATCTGCTGAGCCCGGGTCCGCTCTCGGCCGCTTCGGCGGCGCGTGCTCGGCGAGCCGTCTCCAGATTGAGCCCCAAGGTCTCCCCTCCGAGACTGTCCGACCCCGCCTCGGTTTCGATTTGGGGCTCGCGTCCGGAAATGTCATCTGGTTTGAGAACCGAGGCCTGATTTCGATCGTTTGTGCGCTCGTGACGATACGTGACCACCAAGAAGCTAAAGCCCCGTATCCAGGCTTGATTCTACAAACCAGATGACATTTCTGGACGCGGGCCTTACCTGGACCCCGGCCGGCCGCCGGCCCTCTCAGGATGCAGCGGGCGAGCGCCCGCTGCGCGCACGCAGGAGGCGGCACGTCCTTCAGCCCCGCTCGACCGGCTCGCTCGTCTGGCTCCAGGTGAGGGGCTGGCCCTCCTCCCCTTGGAGGGCCAGCCACCCGCGAACGCTCACGCCCTTCTCGAGCGACTCGAAGCGCTTGAGGGTGAGCGCGCAGCCGCGGCAGTGACAGTCCACCGAGCGCTCGATGGACGGGAGCTTCGCGTGCGCGGGCAGCGGCGGCTCGGGCTTCGCATCGTGCGGAGAGACCGCTGCGAGCGGCTTGTCGCACCGCGGGCAACGCCAAGCGCCGCGCGAGGCCGCGCCGCTGGGCTCGGGCGGCCGCTGGAGCGTCCACTCCTCCCGCACCCGGCCCCACTTGCGCGCCACTTCATGGCGCAGCTCGCACTGGCAGCCAGGGCAGCGCAGCGTCTCCACGTTGAGCATCCCGCCCGGCGCGCTCTCCTCGTCGCCCGTGTGCAGCTGGGGCCCATCGCCCTCGAGCGGGGTGAGGCAGAACGGGCAGCTGCAGGGGCGGTCCATGCGGCGCGCAGACTAGTCACAGGAGGGGCTGGAGAGGATACGAGCGTGGTGCCGCCCCTCGACTACGGGCCCACGGCCCTGACCTAAAACTTGCCGCCCGGCGAGCTCTCCACCGTTCTCCCCGAGCGTAGCGCCGTAGGCGCGTAGTCGAGGGGGCGGCACGCACGCTCGGTTCGCCCAGAGGTGATTCCGAGCGTGCGTGCCTCTCGACTACGCGCCTACGGCGCTACGCTCGAGGTGAACGGGGGAAGTTTCATCCCTGATTGATCCGCCCAAGGGGCGGCGGCCTCACTACGCTCGGGGTGAACCGGGGGGGGCCTGAAAGGCTCACAGCCTCTCGGGGTGAACGGGGGGACCTACAGCTCGAACGTGGCGCCCACGCTCACCGCGGCGCGCGGGCTCACGCGGGTGCCCTCCACCGTGCGCACCAGCACGCCGCCGCCCTGCCCGAAGAGCGCCAGCCCGAAGCCCGCGCCCAGCGGCAGCTGCGCGCCGAGCAGCACGCCGCCGGACGGCGCCAGGGCAGTGCGCGCCTGGCCGTCCGCCACCTCCGTCTGCAGCGCGAGCAGGCCGGCCAGGTACGGGCCGGCGAGCACCGTCAAGCGCCCCAGCTGGGCGGTGAGCGCGCCGGAGACGGACAGCTCCACCTCTCGCTGCCGGAAGCCGGCCTCACCCGGGGCCGCGGCGTCCCGGTAGCCCAACGTCAGCGCGAAGCGCGGGCGTCCCCAGCCGGTGCCCACCCGCGCGAGCGAGACGTCCACGCCGGGAAGGAGCCCCAGCCCGTAGACGACCGGCGAGGCCGCGCCCACCGAGACGCCCGCCACCCAGATCGCCTCCGGCGCGCCCTTGCGCGCCACCTTCACCAGCGGCGCCGCCCGCAGATCCTGCTCGCGCAGCACCGCGGTGCCCGAGGCCGGGATGGTGACGCGCGTCCGCCGGAAGCCGCCCTCCTCGCGGGCCCTCACCTCGTAGCTGCCCGGCGGCAGGGCCAGCGCGGAGGGTCCGCTCCCCTTGTCCAGCTGCGCCAGCACGTCCGTGCCGTCCGCGGAGACCACCAGCCACTGCCCCGGCGCCGCCACTTCGATCGCCAGCCGGCCGCGCGCGCCCTGCAGCTCCGAGAGCACCAGCTCGCCGTGGCCGCGCAGATCCACCCGGTAGCTGGGGCGCTGGATGCCGCCGCGGGTGGCGAAGGTGGACTCCACCGTGCGCGCGTACGCGTAGCCGTACGCCTCCTCCAGCGTCACCCGCCCGTCCCCCGAGCGATCCGCCGCGCCGCGCAGCGCGGCCACCAGGTGGTGCGTGAAGTACGAGCCCTGCAGCTCTTCGGACTCCTGGGCGTACTCGTCCGGGCCGGAGCTGGAGAGCACCACCCGCCCCTCGATGGAGGCCGCGTCCACCTGAACCTGCGCGCCGCCCAGCGGGGTGAGCCCCTTGAGCCGCGTCACCGCGCCCGAGCGGCAGGAGTCCAGCACCAGCAGCGCCACCCCCACCGGCGCCCGCGCGAGGAAGTCCGTCAGCTCCGCCACCGGCAGCCGGCTGCCCGCGAGGTGGAGCGCGCCTTCGTCCGCGTGGCTGGAGAAGTAGAGGATGAGCTGATCTCCGGCGCCCGCCTCCTGCCGCAGCCGCTCCCCCAGCTGCGCCAGCGCCGCGCGTACCGCCTGCGCGTTCGCGCCGTAGAGCGCCACCGTGCTCTTCGGGGTGACGCTGCCCAGCTCCTGGAAGACCTGGAGCACGCGCCGCGCGTCTCGCTCGGCGTAGCGCAGCTTCTCGTCCGCGCCCTCGCCGGCGTTCTCGCCCACCACCAGCGCCCAGCGCCGCCCCACCTCGCCCGCGCGCGCCGGCGCAGCCCCGAGCAGCACCACGAGCCCCGCGCCGCACAGCTGGCGCGCCAGGCTCACGGCGCCGTCACCGACAGGCGCACCCTCGCCCGGCCACGCTCACCCGGCAGCGGCTCGAGCACCGCCTCCAGCGGGGGCCGCCCCTCGCGGCGCGCGCGCGCCAGCTCCCCGGCGAAGCGCGCGTAGGCGCCCACCCGGGAGATCGGCTCGTCCGAGAAGAGCGCCAGCACCTCCACGTCCCCCGGGGTGACCTGGAAGCCCGCCCCCAGCCGCACCCGCGCGCCGGGCGGGAGAGGCTCGCTCTCCAGCCCCGCCGGCCAGAGCACGGTCAGCTCGCCCCGCGCGTCCACCGCCAGCACCAGCGCGTGCGCGAAGCCCGCCGAGCCCACCGCGAGCGTGAGGGTGTCCCCCACGCGGGCGCTCGTCACCGGGGCGCCGGCCTGCGACAAGAGCTCCACCGAAGGCCCGCCCTTGAGCCGGTCCCCGTCAGACAAGGGCCGCGCGGGCGGGCGGAGCACGAAGACCGCGGCGGCCGCGGCCAGCGCGAGCAGCGGCGCGGCCACCGCCAGCGCCCGGCGGCGCAGGGGCACCACCTTCCCGCGGGCCACCGCTGCGGTGAAGGCCTCCTCGAACCGGGGCGAGGCGGCGATCTGCGCGCGCTCGGTGTGCAGCGCGTCCAGGCGCTGCGCGCAGGGGGCGCACTCCTTGGCGTGCCGCGCATCCGCCGGCGCCACCGGCAGCCCGGCGGCGAGCTCGTCCAGCACCAGCGCGGAGAGGTGCTCAGCCATGCTCGCGCCCCTCCCTGGGCGTGGCGAGCGTCTCCGCCCGGGCGCGGATCTGCTGGACCGCGCGCACCACCGTCTTGCGGGAGACGCCGAGCAGCTGGGCCACCTCGTCCTGCGTGAGGCCATCCAGGAAGTGGAGCGTGGCGATCTGGAGCGAGCGCTCATCCAGCTCCGCGGCGAGCGCGCGCAGGAAGTTGGCGGCCTCGGGCGCGCCCGGGGCGAAGCTGGCCTCGCCGCTGGGCAGGTCCTCCTGGCTGAGCGGCTCGCGCACCGCGCGGGCGCGCAGGTGGTTCAGGCAGGCGTTGGTGGTGGCCCGGTAGACGTACGTCATGGGCCTGGCCTCGCCCCGAAAGTGCTCACCGGCCTGGAGCATGCGCGCAAACACCTCCTGAACCACGTCCCACGCGTCCGCCTCGCGGCGCAGCAGCTGCAGGGCGCGCCGGTACACGACGGGCGCATAGGCCTCGTAGAGCTTCCGCACCTCCGTGCCCTGGAGCCCCTGCGCCATCGCTCCTTCGTCGTCTTCCTTGCGCCCTTCGTGAAGACAGACACGGTAGCCCAGAACGCTGGGACATTCGGCCTTGGGCCAGGCGCTAACGCAGGGCGGTGCGGAAGCAGCCGAGCTTCGCCTCTCCATAGCGCTCCACCAGCTCCGCGTCCGTGGCGCGGGCGAGCGCCTCCAGGGAGAGGACGGGCGCGGGGGCGGCACAGGGGAGCTGCCTCTGGGCGAAGACGTAGAACGCGAGGTCCCAGCGCTCCTGCGCGGAGAGCACCTCGAAGGACGGCATGGAGGTGGAGGGCAGCCCGTGGGTGATCACCCCGTAGGCGCGCAGCGGAGAGAGGGCGCCCATCACGTCCGGGGCGAAGAAGCTGGAGGGGGGCGGCTCCAGCGAGAGGGCCAGATCCACCATCGGCTGCTCGCGGGTCCCGTGGCAGACGGCGCAGGCGCGGCCATAGAGCGCCTCGCCGCGGGCGAGGTCCGGCCGGACGGCGGGGGCCAGGGGCACCTTCCCCACCCGCATCAGCTCCGGAGGGAGCTTGAGCAGCAGCGCCTCGTTCTGCCCCAGCCGCGCGCTGTCCGGGACGCGCAGCGCGAGCTGGGCGATCTGGGCGGCGTACCCCTGCCCCGCCTTGTCCGTCCCGCGCAGCCCCTCCCCGGCCTGCGCCACCAGCTCCGTGAGCAGGACCAGCTCGTGGTAGTCGCCGTCCACCACGGCCTCGCGCAGCTCGGCGGAAACGTGGTCCAGGTAGGTGGCGGCCCGCTCATAGCGGGCGGCCAGCTCCGCCGGCGGGAGCGCGCCGCCGAGCGCGAGCGGGAGGAGCGCGCGCCACACTCAGTTGCAGGCGCGGGGCGTGAGGAGCAGCGGCGGCCGGGGCGCCTGCTTGAAGTCGAACGCGCCCAGCAGGCTCCCCGCCACGCCGTCCCGCGCGCTCGCGTTCTTCGCGGACATGCGGGGCAGCTTCCAGAGGTCTTCGATCAGCCGCGGGATGGAGGCTTGATCCGCCGGCGTCTTGAGCACGAAGCCCTTCTTGGCGTACGGCGAGACGACGATCAGCGGCACGCGGAAGCCGGTGTTCATGTAGTCGCCGTTGGCGCACTTCTTCGCCGGCGGCTTCACCGAGTCATACCAGCCGCCCCAGTCATCCCAGGTCATCAGGATGGCGGTCTCCTTCCAGCGCGGCCCCTTCATGATCGCGTTCACCCACTTCACCGTGGCGGACTCGCCCGGGCAGACCGGGCGGGGCGGGTGCTCGCCGTTGGCGCCGAGCACGTGGGCGAAGATCAAGTTGGGCTGCTTGCTGGACGTGAGATCCGCCATCAGGGCGGAGGTGGGCTTGAAGTGGCTGAGCGCGTTGGGCTGCTTGCTCACGGACTTGATGTGAAGCAGCGTGTCCCAGCCGTACTCGGCCCAGGTGAAGCCGGCGGGGAGCGAGTCCGTGACCGAGGGGATGTCCCAGCAGGGGAACTCGGACTTCTGCACGCAGGTGGCCGGGTTGTAGGTGATCATCCGCGCCGCCGGCTGGCTCAGGCAGCCGCGGATGGGCTTGGTGCAGCCGGGGCACTCGCCGTTGTTGAGCGGCCGCGCCTGCGAGGTGGTGATCGCGAAGTGGCCCGGGAAGCTGGGGCCGAACGTGGTGGAGAAGAAGTGGTCCGCCAGCACGAAGTTGCGGGCGTAGGCCCAGTAGTTGGGGATCTGCGACTCGGTGTACCGGACGAAGTTGAGCCGGTCGTTCGTTCCCGAGGCTGGCACCGCGCCCTTGATCAAGTTGAAGCCGTTCATCGCCCCCTTGTTGAAGGACGTGAGCGCGCACTTGTGCGAGTGGCAGACGTCCCGCGGGGTGGCCACCAGCGGCGAGGGCGCCACCGGCCGGTTGATGATCGTCCCGCTGGAGAGCTTGGCGGTGGTGCTGGTCGTCGCGCCGGGGAAGCCGGTGAAGTAGTTGTCGAGGGTGTGGTTCTCCTTGATCAACACGACGATGTACTTGATGGGGAAGCCGGCATCCGGGGGCTTTGGCTGCCCGGCGTCCCGGACGCCCGCGTCGACACCGGCGTCACCGTCCTCCGGCTCGCCCGCGTCCGGCTCGCCCGCGTCCTCCTCCACCTCGCCGGCGTCCTCGTCGATCTCGTAGCCGCCGTCCTCGTCCACGTCGATCTCGACTTCGTCCCCGCCGTCCAACTGCTCGGGATACGGGTCGTTCGGATCGTCATTGGGAAGATCAGCGTCCCAGATCTCCGCGTACTGGTTGCAGCCGACGAGGAGCGCGAGCAGAAGGGGGAGGAATCTGCGCATGGCGGCGGATGCTAGACGCCGCCGTCAGCCACTTGCTTGGAAGGCCCCCCGTGGTGAGCCACACAGGTTTCAACTGCGCTCTCAGCAGATGAGCAAGGACTGGAGCGCGCATGTCCAGGTCTCTGTAGAGAAAGCTGACAGGCCGGGTGACTAGCGCAGCGGCGCGAGCGGGACCGGCGCCGCCACCACTTCAATCTGCTTGAAGGGCGTGAACTGACCGAACCAGGTGGCGGTGTCCTGCACCATCCGCCACTGGAACGGGTAGACGCCCGGCTGGGCGGGGGCGCGCAGCTGCAGGTGCAGCGTGAGGGTCTCGCCCAGCGCGATGTCGTGCGGCAGCTCCACGCGGTTGAGCCCCCAGTGGGTGTTGTCGCGCGGCGCCTGCGAGCCCAACCGGTGGACCGTCTTGCTGCTCCACACCCGCGAGCCGGAGTTCTTGTAGACGACCGTGGCCTGGAAGGGTTGGCCCGCCATCACCTGCGAAGGCGCCTCCACCGAGACCACCTCGGCGGCGTTCTCGTCGTCATTGGTGGGGACCTTCACCCAGCAGACCTTGGACGGATCCAGCCCGCGCTCGCGGATCCACTGATCGTAGGCGGGGCGCACCATCCCGTCGTCCAGCGCGTTGGGGATGTTGATGTTCCCCAGCGCCCAGCCGGCGGGGAAGTTGCCGGAGTAGCCGTTGAGCGTGGGCACGTCCGCCACCAGCGAGGCGATCATCGCGTCGTTCTGGTACTTCCACATGTACCCCTGCCCGCCGACCGCCGTGTAGAAGAAGGCCTCGCAGCCGGGGCGGATCTCCTTGACGATCGCCGCCACGTCCCGCCGGTCCAGCTCCTTGCTGAAGGAGAAGCCGTCGTTGAGCTGCTCGAGCGTAGCGAAGGCGAAGAGCGGCAGCGCCAGCCACCAGAGCTTCTTCGAGACGAAGAAGTCCCAGAGCGCGCCCAGCCCGATGGAGACGGGCAGCAGCAGCTGCAGGCCGATCCGGCTGATCGCCCGGACCGCGCCCGCGCCGGGGACCACCGCGTAGACCGCCCTCCACGGGATGAAGTTGGGCGCCCAGAAGGTGACGAGCAGGAAGAGGCCGAGCCCGCCGAGCGCCAGCAGCCGCACCCCCGGCCGCTTCCGCGCGAGCACCAGGCCCACGAGGAAGAGGCCCGTGGTCAGCACGCCCAACCCCAGCCGCTGCTCGTGCTCCATGGGGATGTTGGCGAAGTAGCGCTGCCAGCCGCGGTAGAGCCAGTTCTCCGGGCCCAGGTCGAACCAGGCATGCAGCGGCGGCAGCATGCTCAGGACCTCTTCGAAGGGGCGCATCCCCACTTCCCGGCTGGCGCCCATGTAGCGCAGCACCATCGGCGCGGTGACGGCGGCCACCACCCCGCCGATGAGGGCGATCGCCCCCGCGAAGCGCACCAGCGTGTCGAAGAGCTGCTGGCGGGGCCCGCGCAGCGCGAGCACCACCACGGTGACCAGCAGCGTGCAGAAGACGAGGAACCAGCCCAGGTAGAACGACGCGTACAGCTGCAGGGAGGCTGAGACGAAGAAGGCGGCGATCCAGCGGACCCGGCGCTTCTCCTGCGCCGTGCCGTAGGTGAGGCCGAGCAGCAGCGCGCGCGGGAGCGGCTGCTTCGGCGAGGCGTCCGTCACCGGCTCGAAGATGCGGAAGAGCGCGTAGACGCAGATGACCGAATAGAAGTGCGGGAACAGCTGGTGGTGCATCACCTGGTTCACCCGCATGTTGGCGAACGCGAAGAAGAACGCGCCCAGCGCGGAGCCCAGCGGAGACAGCCTGAGGCAGCGGCGAAGCAGCAGGTGGACGGTGGCGAAGTTGAGCGCCGAGAGCGTGAGCATCCACAGCTGGAAGGCCGTGTCCTGCGGGAAGCCCACCAACCGCCAGATCCAGTAGTAGGGCCCTGCGCCGAACATCGACTCCGCGTAGGCGAGCACGCCCTTGGCCGGATAGAAGAACGGCGCGTCCCAGAAGCTCTGGTGGTGCGGCCGGCGCAGGAGCCAGCGGTAGCCGTGCTCGAGCAGGTAGTTCACGAAGCGGGTGTCGCCCCAGTCGCGCTGGGTCCGGCCCAGCCCGGTGAGCATCATCGGGTGGTGCCCGAAGAAGAGCCCGAACACGCCGACCACCACCGGCGGCAGCCACTCGAAGAGCCGGGCCTTCGCGTCCTGCGGCGCGGGCGCAGGCGCGGCCGCCGGGGCCGTGGCGGGCGCCTCGGGCGCGGGGGGAGACGGGAGAGGTGCGGACTCGCTGGAAGTGGACACGAGAGGGCGCACCATGTGGCACGGGCGCCAACGCCGCAAGCGCTTCAGTTGCCGATGGGGAGCGTGGCGCCGCGGGCGATGGCGAAGTACTGGCCCTTGAACTTGCCCTTGGGGTTGAAGGCGGCGCCGACGGCGAGGTGCCTGCCCACCGGCCGCACGTAGTCGTGCATGTTGTAGAAGACGAAGATCGCCCCGCCGAAGCTGTTGCGCCGCAGGGTGGGCCAGCCGGGCGGCGCGGCCTCCGGGTAGCGCGTGTAGTCCAGCAAGAGCTCGCTCGGGCGCCCGGGCCGCGCCGATGCGAGGAAGTAGCCGGGACCCGCGAACCAGCTCCACGCGCCGGTGTTCTGCCCCACCAGCGTCCCGGGCTGCGCGGAGCGGGTGAAGCGCTTGGAGAACTTCCGGAAGGCGGGGAGGCTGTTCATCCCCGGCCAGTCCACCGAGTGTCCCTTCGGCGTGGAGGGCGGGACCAGGAAGTCCACCGAGACCGCCTCCGCGTTCCCCTCCGCGCGCGCGTAGAGGCGCTTGATCTGGCGGCCGGAGAGCGCTCGGACCACGCGCACCCGCTCCTCGTCACCCAGCCCGTCCGCCAGCGCCGCCAGCTCGGAGAGGAAGGCCCCCCGGTCAATCAGCGAGGCGAGCGTGTCAGGACCCGGCATGCGCGCGGGAGTGTACACGCCCCCCGCCGCCCGCGTGGAAGGGGCTGCGCAGGCTGCGCGAAACGCTGAAACAGCCCAGAGGGACCCAGTGGCTTCGGGTCGCGCAGCGCGGAGGTCGCATGGACCCCTCGGTGGCGCTTCGGACCGCGTTGGGTTGCACAGCTCCGAACCGGCTGAGGTGGGCGCTCCCCCTCCTCGCCGGGAACTGGGTAGGAAAGGGTGGATCCGCCCACCCCAGACCTACCCAGTACGGCCGGCCGCGCTGGGTCTTCGACCAGGGCACTGCTCCCCACCGCGGGTGGAGCGCGCCTGCGCGGGAGCCCTCCGGGCAGGGCGAGCGCGACCCTTTCAGTTGGCCGAGTCCCTACCTGCGGTCACCGCACCGGCCGGCCGCCTGCTCCGCCCGCGTCGATGATCGGCCCGTTCCCCGGCGGCACCCCGCCCGCTCCGCCTGCGTCGATGATCGGCCCGTTCACATTCGTCCACCAGCCGCCGCTCCCCGGAGGGACCCCGCCTGCTCCGCCCGCGTCGATGATCGGCCCGCTCCCCGGCGGCACCCCGCCCGCGCCGCCCGCGTCGATGATCGGCCCGCTTCCCGGCGGCACGCCGCCCGCGCCGCCCGCGTCGATGATCGGCCCGTCCACGTTCGTCCACCAGCCGCCGGTGCCCGGCGGCACGCCGCCCGCTCCACCCGCGTCGATGATCGGCCCGCTCCCCGGCGGTACGCCACCCGCGCCGCCCGCGTCGATGATCGGCCCCGTGGTGCACGTGAACGAGTCCGGCGCCGCGGCCGGCGCCGCGCTGGCCGTGGGCTGGGGCTGCGCGGCCGGCGCCGGCTGGGATGCGGGGAGGGAGACGACGCTGCCCTGAATCTTCGAGACCATGGACCGCTCCTTCTGAAAACGTGGGTTGACCCTCTGATGGTCGCGGCCGCGGCCCAAGGGTCGCTGACATCCCCTGATCTCCCGGCACGGCCCCTTGCCTGCTGGTAAGCACGCACCGCATGGCCCGCGTCGCGCTGCCCTGGAGGCTCCCCAACCCGCCCTCCCCCTTCGTGGGGCGGGTGAAGGAGCTGGCGTGGCTGCGCCGGACCCTGAAGGCGCAGCCGCTGGCGGTCATCCACGGCGCGGAGGGCTGCGGCAAGTCCGCGCTCGCGGCCGCGGCCCTGCGCAAGCGGCGCCCCGAATCCATCCTCTGCATCCCGTCCGCGGGTGAGCGCGAGCCACTGACGTTGCGGGCGACGCGCGCGCTGGTGGCCGCGCATGCCCTCACCTCGTTCGACTGGGCCTCCGCGCTGCTCGAGCCGCAGGCGCTGCTCGCGGTGGCGCTGGAGCTCGCCGAGCGCGGCCAATACGTCCTGGTGCTCGAAGATCTCCAGGCCACGCCACCGGCCGAGCTGCGCGCGCTGCTCACCGCGGTGGGCGCCCACGCCCGGGAGGCGCGCTGGCTCGCGCTCACCCGCGGCGCCGCCCCGCTGCCGCCGGGCGCCGCGCCCGCGCTCGAGCTCAAAGCGCTGCCCGCGCCGCAGCTGGCTCGGCTCGCCCGCGCGCTCGCGCCGAAACTGAAGCCCGGTCAGCGGCTGCTCGCCACGCGCGCGGCGGGCGGCTCGCCGCGGCGCCTGCGGCTGGCGCTCGCGGCCGTTGGCGCCGGCTTCGCGCCCAACGAGCAGCAGCTGTTGGCGGGCGCCTCGCCGGAGCTGCTCGAAGTGCTGGGGCTGCTCGCCGCCTGTGAGCTGCCGATCTCCGCGCAGGCGCTGCGCCGCGCGCTCCCACGCAGGGCAGCGCCCCTGCTCGACGAGGCCGTGCGGCGGGGATGGGCGGAGCCGGCCGCGGGCGGGCTGCGGCTGGCCGAGCCGCTGCGCCCGCTCTTCGAGGCCGAGGGCCCGTCCCAGCCGCTGCGCGAGCGGAGCCTGGCCCTGGCCCCCTCGCTCCTCGAAGGCACCGCGCGCGAGGCGCTGCAGGGGCTTTCGCTGCTCGCGGCGCACGGAGAGGCCGCAGGCCTCCAGGACGCGCTGGAGCGGCGCGGCGCCGAGCTGCTGCGGCTGGGCCACGCGGGGGCGCTGGACGCGCTGCTGCGGGACCGGGACGAGCCGGCGCTGACCCTGTGGCGCCTGCGCTGCGCCACCCAGCTCGGCGGCGCGGCGCCCGCCCCGCCCGCCACCCCGCTGCGCACCGACGAGGAGCGGCTGGAGTGGGCGCGGGCGGAGCTGGCCGCCAAGCGCTTCGCGGCGGCGCTGGAGCACGCCAACGCGCTCGCACGGCGCGCGCCGCTGCGCGCCGAGGCCGCGCTCGTCGCGGCGCGCGCCCTGGCGGGGCTGGGCCAATGGCAGGCCGCGGTGGAGCGGCTGGAGGGGCTGCCTCCGCTGGAGGGAGGCCGCGCGGTGCTGGTGCACGCGCTGGGGGCGGTGTTCCGCATGATGCTGGGGCGCGCCGAGGAGGCGCTGGCGAGCGCGGCGCTCGCGCGCGGCGCTCTGGCGGCGGCGGACGAGGACTCGCTCGCGGAGGTGGGCCACGCGCTGACCACCGTCTACGCCCGGCTGGCCACGCGGGAGGAGGCGCTCCGGGTGGTGGACGAGGTCCTGCGCCGCGCGCGCCGCGGAGCGGTGACGCCCTACACGTACGGCGGCCGGCGGCTGCTCTTCTTCCGCGCCAGCCTGCTGCTGGAGCTGGGACACCTCGCGGAGGGTGAGCAGGCGATGCGGGAGCTGGAGCCATTCTTCCACGCCGCCGCGGGCGGCAAGGTGCACATCCAGCTCGCGCTCTGCGAGGTAGCGCTCTGGGCCGGCGAGCCGGCGCGCGCGCTGGAGCTGTGGCGCGAGGCCGAGGAGAGCCTGCTCGCGGACGAGCGGCCCGAGCTGCGCTGGGGCGTGCGCGCGGTGGGCCACACCCTGGCCTGTGCGGACGCCGCGCTGCCACCCCCCGAGCCGCTGCCCGTGCCCGAGCGGCTCTCCGTGGTCACCGCCTTCTACGTGGCAGCCGCCACCGAGCTGGGCCTGCGCCGCGGGACCGTGGCGCCGCGCCAGGCGAGGGCCACGCTGGAGGCGCTGGCCCCCTTCCGGGACGCGGAGCTGCTCGCCCAGCGCGTGCGCGGCGTGGCCTCGCTGGTGGAGGGCGAGCTGCCGCGCGCGCTGGAGGAGCTGCGCGAGGCGGCGCTCGCCTGCGAGCGCGCGCACCTGACCTTTCGGACGGCCGAGTGCTGGCTCCTGGAGGCGGACGCGCTGCTCGCCAGCGGCAACTACGAGCGGGCGGCGGCCACCGCGCAGCGGCTGCTCGGCCTCGCGAAGAGCGCGCCGAGCCCGCGCCTGGCGGAGGCCGGGCGCCTCGCCGCGCTCGCCGCCCGCGGGCCGCTCGCACCGGCCGCGCTCGTCCCCTTCGCGCAGGGAGGGGCGGACGCCGCCACCGCGCGGCGCGCCCGGGCGCTGCTGGGCGGAGACGAGCCGCTGGACGCGGTGGACGCGCGCGTGGTGGCGGCCCTGGCCGCGCGGCGCGGCACCGGGTTCGCCTGGTCCGGCGCGCAGGCGGCGCCCTGGGCCGCCTGGGGGTTGGACACCGGCGAGCGCACCGCCTCGCTCCCCGGCGGCGCGAGGATCTCCTTCGCCTCGCGCCCGCTCTTCTGGCGGATCCTCGCCTGCATCGCGGAGGGCGGCGGCGTGGCCAGCAAGGAGCAGATCGTCCGGCGCGCCTGGGAGCTCCCGGACTACCACCCCTTGCGGGACGACAACCGCCTCCAGGTGGCGATGCGGCGGCTGCGCGCGGAGCTGGAGGAGGACCCCAAGGCGCCCCGCCGGCTGGTCACCCTCCCGGACGGCGGCTACGGCTTCGGCGAGCGGGCGTGGATTACGGGCGCGCGCTAGACGCCCGCGGACGCGAAGGCGGCGAGCTCCGCGTAGACGCCCTTGAAGTCTCCCTTGGCCCCCAGCGCCTTGAGGTTCTGCGACAGGCCGCCGGTGGAGCGGAAGAACATCACCGCCTCCGAGGGCGGCCGGACCTTGAGCAGGCTCGCGGCGTGGGTGGCGAAGAGCCGCTTCATGTCCCGGGAGATCTCACAGGCGGCGTAGTCGTACTCGGCGGCGCGCATGGGCCGGCCGGCGATGTGCAGCACCTCGGAGATGAGCGCGCGCGCCTCGTCGTCCGGCAGCTCGATGGAGAAGCCCACCTCCCGGCAGAGGGCCAGCACGTCCAGCGGCTCCTGCCGCAGCGCCCGCAGGAAGAGCCGGCGGTTCACGTCCAGGAAGGTGGGCGAGAAGCGCTTGATGGAGCCGAAGTCCAGCACGCCCAGCCGCCCATCCGGGAGCACCACGAAGTTGCCCGGGTGGGGATCCGCGTGCAGCTCGCCGGCGGAGAGGAAGGGCCCGTAGATGGCCCTGATGAGCAGCCGCGCCACCCGGAAGCGCTCGGGGGCGGAGGGCTCGTGCGCGAGGAAGTCCCTGAGCGTCCTGCCCGGCAGCAGCTCCAGCGTCAGCACCCGCGCCGCGGTCCGCTCCTCAATCACGTCCGGGACCTTCAGCTCCGGCTGCGCCGCGCTGGCGCGCGCGAAGCCCAGCGCCAACGCCGCCTCGCGCCGGTAGTCCACCTCCAGCACCAGCTCGTTGCGCAGCTCCTCGTAGTACGCGCTCCCGTCCAGCGAGCGCGAGGTGCGCGCCACCGTCCCCACCAGCAGGCCCAAATTATCGAGGTCCGAGGTGAGCGCCTCGACGATCCCCGGGTACTGCACCTTCACCGCGACTTCGCGCCCGTCGTGGAGGGTGGCGCGGTGCACCTGCCCCAGCGAGGCGGAGGCGAGCGGCGCCGGCTCGAACCGCGCGAAGAGCGCCTCCGGCCAGGCGCCCAGCTCGTCGCGCACCACCTCGCGCACGGTGTCGTAGGACATGGAGGGCGCCTGGTTCTGGAGGCGGGAGAGGATGCCGCGCACCTCGGGGGTGAAGAGCTCGCTGTCCATGCTCAGCGCCTGGCCCAGCTTCATGGCCGCGCCCTTCAGCTCGCCGAGCGTGGAGACCAGCCGCTCGGCCGCGGCCGAGGAGAGCCCCGTGGGATCCGCCCCCGCGAGCTTCTTCACGCCGCGGGTGAGCACCTCGCCCGAGAGCTGCGCGGAGAGCCCTGCGAGCTTGCGGAACCGGGCGAAGCGGCCCTTCGGCGGGAGCGACACGCCCCGATAAGACGGGGCCGCCCTGCGCCGCGCAAGGGCGTGCGGCTAGGGAAGCGTGCGACGCCCGCCGAGATCGCGCACCACGTTGGTGGCGTACCCGTCCGGGAAGAGCTTCACCGTCTGGCGGAACTTGTTGCCCTCGGCGTTGGTCTGCACCATCACCGCGGTGAGCTTGCCGTCCCGGCCAATGCGCACGCCCTGCCCGCCGTTGCGGAACAGGGTGGAGGCCTCGGGCCGCACGCCGTCCTTGTCGCCCGAAAAGCCCATCCGCCGCAGCGTGCCCGCCGGGTCTTCGCGCAGGGCCGCGAGGTCCTTCAGCACCGTGCCCCGGTCGCTGCGCCGGGAGTAGTTGAAGAGCAGCTCGAGGATGTCCTGGTCGAACGCGGTGGAGTTCGACGCGCGGAAGGTGCTGGGGAGCAGCTTCTGGAGCTGGAAGGTGACTTCACGGAGCATGGGGGTCCTCTGCTCCGTTCTCGCCGCGAGGCCTCGCGGCGTTTCGGTCAAGGGAGCTGACAGCACCCCCTCAGCTGGTCACGGAGGCGCGGGCGCGGCCACCGCGTCCAGCGGGCCCAGCACCTTCGCGCGCTGGGCGCGCTGAGGCAGGTGCCGGTCCAGCTTGCCCAGGTACCAGGATGCCCCAATCACCAGGAGCAGCACGGCGGCGGCCCAGGCCTTCCAGGGCAGCGGCTTCTCGGCGAAGGGATCCGCGAGGTCTCTCTTGGCGCCCTTGGGCAACACCGCGACCTGGGTGAGCGAGCCGCCGAAGGGGACGTTCATCCGCGCCGAGGCGTTCACCGCCCAGCCGCACGCATCCAGCAGGGGCCCCAAGTTGCGCTGCCGCAGCTTGAGCCAGGCCACGAACATGGCGGGCCCGGAGATCCCGAAGAGCAGCCCCAAGAGCCCCAGCGGCATCCAGAGCCCCAGCCCGAAGAAGGCCTGGAGCATCACCCCGAGCGCGGCGGTGATCCCACCCACCGCCACGCCGAGCGCGGCCACCGCGCCCACGTCCACCTTGGCCGGGGGCGGCGGCGCCTTGCCGGTGTCCCCGGCCTTGGCCACGTCCCCGGCGGCGGCGAGCAGCCGCTCGTTGGCGGCGGCGTCCGCGGCGGCGGCGCGCTTGGAGACCTGCTCGTCCACGAAGCGGACCAGCCGCTTGTAGGGGGCCCAGAACGCCTGGCGGACGCTGATCGGCGAGTCCACGATCTTCACGATGGTGGCGTCCCAGTCCCGCCCGGAGCGGTCGTAGAAGACGCCATTGCGCCCCACCGAGAGGTTGTCCGAGTCCCCGTCCGTCACGGCGGCGGCGATCACCATCTTCTCGTTGGTGCCGCGGCGGACGCACTCGCAATAGGCCAGATAGGTCCGGGCCAGCGTGGCCAGCGCGGAGTGCTTGGCCACGTCCTCCACGCGGATGCAGAGGTCGCAGCTGCGCTGGTCGATGAACAGCCGGCCCGCCTGGAAGATCGCCTTGTCCTTGCGCAGGTAGAACTCGCGGAAGGAGACGAAGTTGGTGCACAGCGTGCGCAGATCTCGGTGCAGCCGGACCAGCCGCTCCACGGACTCGATCGCGTCCGCCAGCGGCTTGCGCACCAGGTCCTTCTCCACCAGCGCGGTGAGCTGCGCGCGGGCGTCCGACTGCAGCAGCGCCTTCGCGCGCGCAGGCCCCAGCTTCTCCACCGCCGCGCCCTGCTTGGCGGCGCGCCAGGCGAAGTGCGGCGCCAGCTTCGCCAGCACCGCCTTCCACTGGGCCTCGCCCAGCGTGGCGCCCGTCTCCCCGAGCGGCAGCAGCGCCGCGGAGCGCAGCTTGGCCACCGCGTCCGCCCAGGCCGGGTTGACGGTCTCCTGCAGGGGCAGCGGGCGCCCCGCTTCAATCCGCGCCAGGGGGAAGCTCGCCACCTCCTGCGCGGTGATGGAGAGATCTTTCGCCGCGAGCGCCAGGTACTCCTTCTCCTCCCGGTTGAGCGCGGCGAGCGCCCGCGCGTCGAACGCGGCGAGCCGGCAGCGCGCGAAGTAGTCGTCCACCTTCACCCGCACCGCCTCCACCGCGTCCGCGGCCGCGGCGGTCTGCTCGCCCAGCGGCTGGTTCTCCGGCTTGGCCGTGCCCAGCCAGGCCACGTACGCCTCCAGCTCCTTGAAGAACGCCTCCACCTTCGCGGCGGTAGCGCCCAGCTTGCCGCCGCGGTCGGGCTCGCCGCCCACCGTGGCGAGCAGCTCCTCCACCAGCTGGCGGGTGGCCGCGTCCGGCGCGGACGTGGGCGGCACCACGCCGTCCCCGTTGAAGGGCGAGGCGTCGAACGCCTTGGCCGCGGCGGTGGCGTCCTCCACGGTGAGCGCGGGCGCGTTGGGCTTGCCCAGGCTCTCCAGCACCGCCTTGGAGGCCTCCTGCAGCGTCTTGCCCTCCGGCGTGTCCACACGGATGGAGGCGAGCGGCAGCTCTCCCTTGGAGAGCATCAGGTCGTCCGGCCGGACCAGGTTGCGCGTGGCGAAGCGCGCGGCGCCGATCACGTCCAGCGCGCGGATCCGCCCGTCCTTGTCCGCGTCCACCAGTTGGAGGGTGCGGGCGTCGAACTCCAGCCCCACGGTGGGGCAGGCGAGCGCGACCCAGAGCTTCTGATCCAGCTCCCCGAGCGCCGCGAGGTCGGCGCCGGACTCGAGGACGACTTGGTCGAACCCGCCGGCGCGGAAGAACCGCCAGCGGTGGGAGGAGGCGGGGGAGGTCTGGGCCATAGGGCCGCTCTCTCTACTGGCCCTGCGCTTCAAACGCCACCGGACAAGCGGGCAGGCGCCGGCTGCCGGGGGCTGGGCGCGGACGGAGATTGAGCGTCAGCAAGGAGCATTCGCCCATGTCGCCCGACTCCACCGTGCTGGCCCTCCTCTTCGCGCTCGTAGGGGCGATCGTGGTGACCGTCACCACGCAGGCGGTTCGTTACGGCAGGCACTGAAACGGGCTAAGGAGCGGGCCACTTATGGGCTCGCTCGTCCGCCTGGCCGAAGCGCTCGGCCGCTTCACCGCCCGCTTCGTCCCGTCCGCCTTCGCCATCGCCGTGCTGCTCACCGCCTTCACCTTCGTGATGGCGCTGACGTGGGGCGGCGGCACCGTCCCCGGCGTGCTGCAGAGCTGGGGCGCCGGCTTCTGGGAGCTGCTCACCTTCTCCATGCAGATGGCGCTGGTGATGTTCACCGGCTACCTGCTGGCGCTCTCGCGCCCGGTGCGGCGGGCGCTGGAGGCGGTGGCGTCACTGGCGAAAAGCCCGCGCGGGGCGGCGGTGGTGATGGCGCTGGCCTCCATGCTGCTGGCCTACGTCAACTGGGGGCTCTCCATCGTCGGCTCGGCCATGCTGGTGCGCTTCGTGGCGAAGCGGCAGCCGGCGGTGGACTACCGGCTTCTGGTGGCGTGCGCCTACTTCGGCCTGGGGGCCACGTGGCACGCCGGCCTCTCCGCCTCCGCGCCGCTTT
The DNA here is from genome assembly GCA_044229415.1 of Myxococcaceae bacterium. Taxonomy (GTDB): domain Bacteria; phylum Myxococcota; class Myxococcia; order Myxococcales; family Myxococcaceae; genus JBGATB01. The sequence continues at coordinate 94,529 of JBGATB010000033.1, forward strand.
TGGTCGCCACGCCCAAGCACTTCCTGGAGGCGCAGCTGGGGGTAATCCCCATCGACCGGACGCTCTTCTCGCCCTTCAACCTGGCGCTGGTGGCGCTCACGGTGGCGCTGCTGGCGGCGCTGGCCTGGGCGCTGCACCCGGCGCCCGGCCGCGAGGTGCGCGTGGACCCGGCGGTGCTCGAGAAGCTGGACACCTACCGGCCGCCCGAGCCGCCGCCGGAGAAGGAGAGGAGTTGGAGCTTGGCCACCTGGCTGGACCACTCGCGCTGGCTGAACCTGGCGTTCGGCGCCGCGGGGCTGGCGTACCTGGTGCTGCACCTGAGCGCGCAGGGCTGGCGGCGGCTGGACATCAACACCGTCAACTTCGCCTTCCTCACCGCGGCGGTGCTGCTGCACGGCACGCCCGCGGCGCTGCTGCGCGCGTCCGAAGAGGCGGCCAGCGTGCTGCACGGGATCGTCCTCCAGTTCCCGCTCTATGCGGGGATCTACGGGGTGTTCAAGGGGACCGGGTTGACCGAGAAGATCGGCGAGCTGTTCGTCTCGCTGTGCACCACGCGGACCTTCCCGCTGGTCGTCTACTGGTACAGCGGCGTGGTGAACTACTTCGTCCCGTCCGGCGGCTCGAAGTGGGCGATTGAGGCGCCCTACCTGCTCAAGGCGGCCGCGCAGCTGAACGTGGCGCCGGAGAAGGTGGTGCTGGCCTACGCCTGGGGAGACATGGCCACCGACCTCATCCAGCCCTTCTGGGCGCTGCCCTTGCTGGCGGTCGCGCGCCTGGAGTTCAAGGACGTGCTCGGCTTCCTGCTGGTCACGTTCTTCGCCTATCTGCCCCTGGTGAGCTTGGCCTTCTATTTCTGGGGGTGAGGTGCTAAGTGGGGCGCCCTTCCGGGTCCCCCCGGAGGCGAGGCCGAGCTGAAGCGTCTACGGAGCGAGTGACTCCTTCTCCTCCGCAGGCGGCCAACCCCTCGAAACGTCAAAACGAGGAGTTGCACACATGAATCTGAAGGTTTCACCCGGGCTTCGCGCTCACGCCTTCCGGGGCCTCTCTTGGGCCGCCGGACTCTTCGCCGTGCTCGCAGGCAAGTCGGCCTTCGCGAGCGAGGCGGATCTCATCCTCCCTGACTGGAACGCCACCACGTTCCTCAGCAGCACCGGCGAGGGCGGCACCAGCGCCCGGACCCTGCTGCTCTCCGGCATCGTGGTCTCGGTGCTCGGCCTGCTCTTCGGCCTCTACCAGTACACCAAGCTCAAGAACCTCCCCGTCCACAAGGCGATGCTGGAGATCTCCGAGCTGATCTACGAGACCTGCAAGACGTACCTAATCACGCAGGGCAAGTTCATCCTGATCCTGGAGATCTTCATCGGCGCGATCATGGTCGCGTACTTCGGCTTCCTGAAGCCGATCCCGGACGTCTCCCCGGCGGTCTCGGTGCCGATCATCCTCGGCTTCTCGCTGGTGGGCATCGCCGGCAGCTACGGCGTGGCCTGGTTCGGCATCCGGGTGAACACCTTCGCCAACTCGCGCACGGCGTTCGCTTCGCTGCGCGGCAAGCCCTACCCCACCTACGACATCCCGCTGAAGGCGGGCATGAGCATCGGCATGGTGCTGATCAGCACCGAGCTCCTGCTGATGCTGACCATCCTCCTCTTCATCCCGCCCAACCTGGCGGGCCCCTGCTTCATCGGCTTCGCGATCGGCGAGTCGCTCGGCGCCGCGGCGCTGCGCATCGCCGGCGGCATCTTCACCAAGATCGCCGACATCGGCTCCGACCTGATGAAGATCGTCTTCAAGATCAAGGAAGACGACGCGCGCAACCCGGGCGTGATCGCCGACTGCACCGGCGACAACGCGGGTGACTCGGTCGGCCCGTCCGCGGACGGCTTCGAGACCTACGGCGTGACCGGCGTGGCGCTGATCACCTTCATCCTGCTCGCCACCAAGGGGCTGCCCGCCTCCGTCCAGTCCGTCATCCAGGTCCAGCTGCTCGTCTGGATCTTCGTGATGCGCATCGTGATGGTGGTCGCGAGCTTCCTCTCGTACACCCTCAATGACGTCTACCAGCGCGCCAAGTACGGGAACGCGGACAAGATGAACTTCGAGGCCCCGCTCACCGTGCTGGTGTGGCTGACCTCGATCGTCTCCGTGGCGCTGACCTACGCGGTCTCCTACGCGCTCATCCCCACGCTGCACGGCGACGCCACGCTGTGGTGGAAGCTGGCCACCATCATCAGCTGCGGCACGCTGGCGGGCGCGATCATCCCCGAGGTGATCAAGGTCTTCACCTCCACCGAGTCCGGGCACGTGCGCGAGGTGGTGAACTCCTCCCGCGAGGGCGGCGCTTCGCTGAACGTGATCTCCGGTCTGGTCGCCGGCAACTTCTCCGGCTACTGGATGGGCGTCGTCTTCGTGGTCCTGATGGGCGTGGCCTACCTGGTCAGCCAGTCCGGCGTGGGCGCGCTTTTCCCCATCCCCGGCTCGGCGATTGACCCGTCCCCGGTGTTCGCCTTCGGCCTGGTGGCCTTCGGCTTCCTCGGCATGGGCCCGGTGACCATCGCGGTCGACTCCTACGGTCCGGTGACGGACAACGCGCAGTCGGTCTACGAGCTGTCGCTGATCGAGAACGTCCCCAACGTCCAGGCCGAGGTGAAGAAGGACTTCGGGTTCGACCTCAACTTCGAGAAGGGCAAGCACTACCTCGAGGAGAACGATGGCGCGGGCAACACGTTCAAGGCCACCGCCAAGCCGGTGCTGATCGGCACGGCGGTCGTCGGCGCCACCACGATGATCTTCTCGATCATCATGATGCTGACGGACGGGCTGACCCGGGACATGGAGAAGCTCTCGCTGGTCCACGCCCCGTTCCTGCTCGGGCTGGTCGCCGGCGGCGCGGTCATCTACTGGTTCTCCGGCGCGTCGATGCAGGCCGTGGCCACCGGCGCCTACCGCGCGGTGGAGTTCATCAAGGCCAACATCAAGCTGGAGGGGACCGAGAAGGCCTCCATCAAGGACAGCAAGAAGGTGGTGGAGATCTGCACCCAGTACGCGCAGAAGGGGATGTTCAACATCTTCCTCACCGTCTTCTTCAGCACGCTGGCCTTCGCCTGCATCGAGCCGTTCTTCTTCATCGGCTACCTCATCTCCATCGCGCTGTTCGGCCTGTATCAGGCGCTCTTCATGGCCAACGCCGGCGGCGCCTGGGACAACGCCAAGAAGCTGGTGGAGGTGGAGCTGAAGGCCAAGGGCACCGAGCTGCACGCGGCCACCGTCGTCGGTGACACCGTGGGCGACCCGTTCAAGGACACCTCGTCCGTGGCGATGAACCCGATCATCAAGTTCACCACCCTGTTCGGGCTGCTGGCGGTGGAGCTGGCGCACGAGATCAACAAGTCCAACCCGCGCACCACCAGCATCCTCGCGGCCGTGTTCTTCGCCATCTCGGTCGTCTTCGTGTGGCGCAGCTTCTACGGCATGCGGATCGAGTCCGGCGTGAAGAGCGCCGAGGTCGGCGCCCGCAAGGCCGCCTGACCGCCGTCAGTCAGGAGTAGGACCCCCTTGGCCGTCCCAGAACGGCCAAGGGTGAAGAAGGAGCGTGGAGGAACGTGAGCACGGGCGGAATGTCGATCCTTCGGCTCACGTTCCTCGGCACCTCCGCCGCGCAGCCGACCATCCACCGGAACCTCTCCGGGCTGGCGGTGAAGGCGGACTCGGATCTGCTGCTGTTCGACTGCGGAGAAGGCTCGCAGCGGCAGATGATCAAGTTCGGCACCGGCTTCGCCGTGGACGCGGTGTTCTTCACCCACTTCCACGCGGACCACTACCTCGGGATCATCGGCTTTCTGCGCACCCTGGGGATGACGGGGCGCGAGCACCCGCTCACGCTCCACGGCCCGCCGCCGGCGAAGCGGCTGCTGCACCAGGCCATCCACCTGGGCGTGGACGAGCTCCCCTTCCCCGTGGAGATCGCCGAGCTGCGCAACGGGGACGTGGTGAAGCGCAATGGCTACAGCGTCCAGGCGGTGGGGGTGGACCACCGGGTGAACGCGCTCGCGTACGTGCTCCAGGAGGACGGGCGCCCGGGCAAGTTCAACATCGCCAAGGCGCGCGAGCTGGGCGTCCCGGAGGGCCCGGACTTCGGCCGGCTGCAGCGGGGCGAGGCCGTGAAGACGCGCGAAGGGAAGCAGGTCTTGCCCGCGGACGTGCTCGGCCCGTCACGCCCGGGGCGCCGGCTGGTGCTCTCCGGGGACACCCGCCCGTGCAACGCGCTGATCGCGGCGTCTTCCGAGGCGGATCTGCTCATCCACGAGTCCACCTTCTCGGACGACGAGCAGGAGCGGGCGCTGGAGACGCGCCACTCCACGGCCCGCGAGGCCGGCCGCGTGGCCCGCGAGGCCAAGGTGAAGCGGCTGATCTTGACCCACCTCTCCTCCCGGCACGACGTGGACCCCTCGCGGCTGCTGGTGCAGGCGCGCGAGGAGTTCAGCGGGCAGGTGGAGATCGCCAACGACGGGCTGACCGTGGAGCTGCCGCTCCGGGAGTAGCGGCGGGGCAGCCCAGGTCGAGCGCAGGCCCACCCCGTTCACCCCGAGCGGAGTCGAGGGGCGCCTGAGTCTCGGCAACCCCCTTCGGCTCGCGCGCCTCGCCGCTCTTAGACCCGGCCCTCGCGGCCGTAGAAGCCCACGAACTCGCCGCTCTGGGTGTCGACGAAGAGCCCCATCCCCACGCCGTTGGGCCGGGAGCCGCCGTTCGGATCCTCCGCCTTGCCGGTGACGAGGACCGCCTTGACCGACGGGCCGAGGAGCTTGATGGCATCCGCCAGGCCTAGCAGCCGGCCACCGTTCCCGTCATCGGCGCCGTCAATGACGCCCCGGACGTTGTCCGGGTTGCTGGTGTCGTACGCGAAGCCTTCGGCGACGGCGAGGCCGGCGCGCTCCAGCGCCTCCTTGGGATCGAGCAGCTCGACCTTCGCGTCCTGCAGCTTCACGCCGTCGGTCTCTCCCAAATAGTCGCCCGCCATCGCCGTGGCCCAGCTCTCGAGCTGCGCCTGGCTCGGGTTCGCGGTGGAGAACTTGCCGCTCGCGGCGCCGACGACGCCCGACATGATGTTCTGGTCCGCGAGCTCCTGGTCCAGCTGGCGCGCCGTCTCCCCCAGCTTGCTCGAGGCAGGCAGCTGACGGTTGTAGATGGCGTCCAACCGCTCTTGCTGCGTCTGCAGGCTCTGCTCGGCAGGAGCCGGGCCGCCCAGGCGGAAGTTCGCGTAGTTGTCCTGGAGATCCGCCGGGAGGGTCGCGCCCTCCGCCGCGCTCAGGTAGCCGTTGCCGTTCCGATCCGCCCTCGCGGCCTCCTTGGCGACATAGGCGCCGTACGCCTCGACGAAGCGCTGCGCTCCGACCACGCCCCGGGAGGTCCCGCGCGCCCGGAAGGAGTCGAAGTTGTCCTGGAGATCCACGGGGAGGGCGCGCGCCTCTTGCCGGGTGAGAAAAGCGTTGCCGTCGGCGTTCGCCTTGTCGACGGACGCGGCCACGTAACTCGCGCTGGCGGCGGTAAAGCCGGCTTGGGACACGGGTCTGGTCATGGATGGGCTCTCCAGAGATCGGCGGGAGGCTGCTCCACAGCATGGTCGCGGTAGCCACACCCCCAGTCGCGTAACGCCGGATTACGCGGGGGGTGGGCCGCTGGCACCCCCGCGCTCAAACCCCTTACGAAACGGCACCGCGGGGCATCCCGAGAATGGGTCATGCCCCCCGTCGTCCGGGAGCGCGCGTCCGAGCCGGCGGCGCGCCCCCACGAGAGCTGGTCGTCCAGAGCCCGCGCTGCGCGCGCCGAGCGCAAGCTCCGGCTCGCCCCACCGCCCACGCAGCCCGCCCCGCTGAAGCCCGTGCCGGACGGGTTCCTCTTCGGCGCCGCGGTGGCCGGGTACCAGGTGGAGCGAGGGCTCACCACCAGCGACTGGCGCGACTGGGAGGGCACGACGAAGTGGTTCGGCCAGCCCCGCATCGCCAACGGCGACCGCGCCGAGGACGGGCCGGACTTTGCCCACGTCAACCCGGACGGGACGCCCGGCGGCCACTTCCGGGAGTACCTCGCCAAGGCCCGGGAGATGGGCCACAACTCCTTCCGCTTCTCGCTGGAGTGGTCCCGCATCCAGCCTGAGCCCGGCGGACCGTACGACCCCGCGGCGCTGCGCCTGTACCACGCGATCTTGGCCGAGTGCCGCGCCAACGGCCTCACGCCGATGGTCACGCTCCAGCACTTCTCCCTGCCTCGCTGGGTGAACGACATCCACGCGCCGCAGAAGGGGCTGGGCGGCTGGGCCGGCGCCGCGGACAGCACCCCCGGCCAGGCCCCCATCGTGGACGCGTTCGCGCGCTACGCCGGGGACATGGCGAAGGAGTTCAAGGGCGAGGTCGAGCACTGGCTGACGCTCAACGAGCCCAACCTGCTCGCCACCGGCGGCTACCTCGCCGGGATGCAGCCCGGCGCCGGGCGCGTGGACCCGGCCGCGCTGCGCCGCGCCTTCATCAACATGGCCTACGGCCACGCCCGCGCGTACGACGCGATCAAGGCGGAGGACCCGAACGCGCAGGTGGGGCTCGCCCAGCACGTCCGCCGCTTCGAGCCCGCCAACCCGCGCAGCCGGCGCGACCGCGCCGCCGCCGCGCAGCTGGACTACCTCAACAACGCGCTGGCGCTGGACGCCATCACCAGCGGCAACGTGGACTGGAACGGGAACGGGAAGCTGGACGGCCACGAGGTGGAGGCCCTGCGCCACCGGCTCGACTTCGTGGGCATCAACTACTACACGCGCGACAAGGTCAGCGCCCTCCCCTTCAAGCTCCCGCTCGGGCCGTTCAAGCTCAAGGGCGTGCCCTGGACGGCGATCCTCCCCATGCTGCCCGTCATCGGCCGGCTCCTGCGCACGCCGGACCGGTCGGACATGGGCTGGGAGGTCTACCCGGAGGGGATGTACCAGTCGATCAAGTGGGCCGCGGACCGCTACAAGCTGCCCATCTTCATCACCGAGAACGGGATCGCGGACGCGAAGACGCCGGATGCCCGCCGCACGAAGTTCCTGCTCGACCACATGGCCCAGGTGCAGCGCGCGCTCGGGGAGGGCGCGGACGTGCGCGGCTATCTGCACTGGTCCCTGATGGACAACTTCGAGTGGAACGAGGGCTTCGAGCCGCACTTCGGGCTGCTGCGCGTGGACTTCGCCGACCCGGCCCGCCCATTCGCCGAGACGAGCGGCGCGCGAACATTTTCGGAAATCATCCGCGCTCGAGGTGTCCCAGAGCTGACAGAGGCTGCTCGCCCGGGTTGATGACGCAACCTTCCTGGAACTTTCCAGAGAATGCTGGGTCGAAGGGGCCTCCTCTAGGCCATGACCCAGCGCCGCATCCAGCTTCAGCCACGGGCCAACGAGGCGTGGAACTCGCTCAGCGAGGCTGCGCGCGCGTACCTGCTTCGCCGACTCAACGGCGTCGCCCGGTGCTTCACCGTGGAAGGCCGGGAGCCCGGCCTCTCCTCGCACCTGCACCATGATGGGTACTGCCTGAGCTACCAGCTCGGAGAGAGCCAGTCGCTCGAGGTCACCGACATCACCGTTTTTTGCGCGCTGCGCGGGCTCGAGCCTGACGGCGCCGCCCTCAACCGCGAGCCCGCCTGGACCGCGCTGCGCGCGCAGGTGGTGGACGAGCTCGCGGACGCCACAGACCTGCTCGTGGCCCTCCGCGAGGCCGCCCGGCGCACCGTCCCCTCGCTCGCGGACTGCGTCCGCCTGGACCTTGTGGACCGCCACGGCGCGCTCCGCTGTCAGGAGCTGGTCCACCAGGACCCCGTCAAGCAGCAGGAGCTGATGAACATCTGCTCCGCGGTGCTCTGGCCCCCCATCGCCCGCGTCCTCTCCACCGGGCAGCCCTTCCTCATCTCCAAGATGGACGACGCGGTCCGCGCGGAGCTCCTCGGAGAGAGCGTTCGTCAGCTCCCCGCCTGGTACGCCCCGCGCTCCGCGCTCATCTGCCCCCTGCGCTCCCGCGGCCAGGTGCTCGGCGCGCTCACCCTGGTGATGGTCACCGAGCGCGCGCCGTTCCAGATGGCCGATGTCACCTCCGCCCAGCTGCTCTGCCGCGCCTTGGGGCCCAGCGCGGACATCGTCCGCTTGCTCGACCTCGGCAAGGGGGCGTGAGCTCGCCCGGCGCTCGCTCCCGGGCGAGTGGTGGATGCGAGCGCGCAAGAGCAGGTAGGAGCACAGTGGGCTCAGGGTCGCGCCGCGCCCTGCACGCATGCACCCCGCGGCGCCGCGCTCCCACCGCGGTGGGTTGCAGCGGCTTCGGCGAGCTTGGGTGGGCGCTCGTTCGGAAGTGGGGTCACTAAGTTCTGATGTTGGAACTTAGTGACCCCAGTTCCTCGGAACGGCTGCGTGAGCCGACAACGAACACCGAACAGCCCATAGGAGCACAGTGGGCTCAGGGTCGCGCGGTGCCCTGCACGCATGCACCCCGCGGCGCGGCGCTCCCACCGCGGTGGGTTGCAGCGGCTTCGGCGAGCTTGGGTGGGCGCTCGTTCGGAAGTGGGGTCACTAAGTCCTGATGTTGGAACTGAGTGACCCCACTTCCGGGAAATGCCTGGCGGCGACGTGCTCCCTCGGAATGCGCCTGGTCACGGACTTCACCGAGGCCAGAGCGCTCCGCCGCGGGGTGCACGAAGCCTCCAGCGACCGCGACCTTGAACCATCCCAGTCCCTCAATGCCCTGGCTGGGAGAGCATCGCGAATCGACCTTCGTAAATCTCCCGCACCTCTCGCACGAACTGATCCGGATTCCGGGTGACGTCCAGCCACGTGTACCTGAGCACTTGCCACCCCAACAGAGCGAGCCACCTGTCCCGCTCCCGGTCGCGCTGAAATGCCGCCTTGTCTCCGTGGAAGCGCCAGCCGTCTAGCTCCACGCCGAGCCGAACACCTGGCCAGGCCAGATCAATCTCCGCCACGAAGTCCGCGCCTGAGAGCACGTCGTAGTGGAGCATCGGCTTGCGGCCTTGTCGCCGTGACGCCAGCCGTCTAGCTCCACGCCGAGCCGAACACCTGGCCAGGCCAGATCAATCTCCGCCACGAAGTCCGCGCCTGAGAGCACGTCGTAGTGGAGCATCGGCTTGCGGCCGGTGTTCAGCCCAAGCTCCATCGCCATCGACTCCAGCTCGCTGTCAGGCACCTCGTCGTTCTCGGAGTACTCGATCATCAATGCGCGCAGGCGGGCCGCGCCCCGAAGGCCTTGGCCTTGCTGGTCCAGGACCTGCTGCATCCACTTGAGGCTCGTCCCGCGTGCCCGGAGGGCGGAGTCCAGCGCGATGCGCAGCTCTCCGTCCTGAAGCACCGAGGACAGATCCAGCATCGTGCGGCCGACCTTCGTCACGCGCATCGGGCCGTGTGAGGTCACGTCTGCCCTGAGATCAACCCCGCGGGAGCGGTGGAGGACGATTCCTTGGAGCGCACCGCGTCGTTGACTCTCGTGCGGCAAGAGCAGCTGTACCTGGGGCACATTGGGCACGGAGATCCAGTGCCGGACCGCCGCGCTGTGATGTGACAGCGCCGCGCCCTCCCCTCCCGCGAGCAGGGCCGCCATCTCCCGTTGGTCTCGGTTGAGCCTCGCAGGGCCGACCACGAAGACCCCACGGTGGACCCGGCGCCAGGCGCCGCTCGCCAGCCTCGCGCTGAGCCGCCCCTTGGAG